>LNFI01000011.1 GCA_001464615.1 Sphingomonadales bacterium Ga0077557
AAACTGCGCACCTTGCGCCTGCCCGACATTTTCCAGGACCACGACAAACCCGAACTCCAATACGCCGAGGCAAAACTCGACGCTGACGCCATCATCGACGCCGTGCTGAAAGCACTCCGCTGGAACGAAGAAGCCGTCGGAGAAGTGCGGGCGTGAAAATCACCGCTAATGTGTTGATCGGTGTTGCCATGGTCAGCCTCTCCCTCTGCCCCACGGCAGCGCGGAGTGGCGCGCGCGTTTTCGGCAGTGCGACTTTGCAGATCGAGGTTACCGGCGTGCGCAATAGCAAGGGCGTGGTGCATGTCGACCTTTGCCGCGAAGCCGAATTTCTGAAGGATTGCCCGGTGCAGGCGAGCGCCCCTGCGCTGGCCGGTAAAACAATTGTAACGATCAGCAATGTCCAGCCCGGCACTTATGCAGTGCAGGCTTTTCATGATGAAAACCACAATGGCAAGGTTGATCGCGCCCTTTTCGGCATTCCCAAGGAAGGCGTTGGCTTTTCGAATGATGCCCCGATCCGGCTCGGGCCGCCCAAATGGAAAGATGCCCAGTTCCAACTGGGTGACGACAAGGGGATTGCGTTCAAGCTGCGCTATTTCATCGGCGGTGGGGCGAAGAACTGATCGCCATGAAAAGCACTGGCAAGACAACGGGGCTGATCTTTCGCGCCGTGGCGTTCAGTGCGGGCCGGCCCTGGTTGTTGCTGGCCCTTTGTGCGGCGCTCACGCTGCTGGCGATCGGCTATGCGGCCACCCATTTTGCGATGACGACCAATACCGGTGCGTTGATTTCAGCCGATGTCGATTGGCGCAAGAATGAAACCGCGCTCAACACCGCCTTTGCGCAGCTCACCGATACAACATTGGTGGTCATTGACGGGCAGACCCCAGAACTGGCCGAAGCGGGTGCGGCAGCACTTGCCGAGCGGCTGACCGCCGACACCGCGCATTTCAAGAATGTGCGCCGGCCCGATGGCGGCGATTATCTTGCCCGGCAGGGGGTGATGTTCGGCTCGCTTGAAGAGGTTCGCGCGACAACCCAGTCGTTGATCACTGCCCAGCCGTTGCTTGGGCCGTTGGCAAGCGATCCCAGCCTGCGCGGTGTTGCCGGCGCGTTGGGGACGATGCTGACCGGCGTAGAGCGCCGATCCGCCAAGCTCAGCGACATTGATCGCCCGATCCGCGCGCTCGATGATGCATTGGGTAAGGTTGTGCAGGGCCGCCCTGCCTATTTTTCTTGGCAAAACCTGTTTGCCGATGGTGGTGGGCCACAGCCGCCGCTGCGCCGCTTGCTCCTGACGCAGCCAAAGCTTGATTTCGGCGCGCTGAAGCCTGGCGAGAAAGCGGTCGACGCGATTGGCGCTGCGGCGGCCGATCTCAAGCTTGATGCCGCGCACGGCGTCCGCGTCCAGGTAACGGGCGAAGTGCCGCTGGCCGATGAGGAATTTTCAACGCTTGAGGAAAATATCGGCTTTGTCGGGCTGGTGATGGCGCTGGCGATGCTGGTGACATTGTGGTTCGCAACCCGATCAGCCAAAATCGTGGCCGCGATTGTCGTGACGATCATCGCCGGGTTGGTGGTGACCACGGCGGTCGGCCTGGCGGCGGTCGGCACGCTCAATCTGATATCAGTGGCATTCATCCCGCTCTTTGTCGGGCTGGGGGTCGATTTCGGAATCCAGATCAGCGTGCGCTTCAATGCCGAGCGGCTGGAAGGGGCGGCCATTCCGCAAGCATTGGAGCGTGCCGCCGTGGCGCTGGGCGCGCCATTGGCGCTGGCGGCGGGCGCGATTTTTCTGGGGTTTGGCGCGTTTCTGCCGACGGACTATGTCGGTATTTCTGAGCTGGGGATTATCGCCGGGCTGGGGATGGTGATCGCGCTTGTTCTTTCGGTCACCCTGTTGCCCGCGCTGCTGGTGCTGCTCAAGCCCGGCAAGCCAACGGCAGAAGTGGGCTTCGCCGAAGCAGCGCCGGTTGACCGCTGGCTGCATGCGCACCGGCGCTTTGTGCTTTGGGCATTCGGCCTGTCGATGCTGGGCAGCATCGCGCTGTTGCCGCTGGTGCAGTTTGATTTCAATCCGCTCCATCTGCGTGATCCGCAAGGGCCGGCCTATCGATCGCTCACTGATCTGATGCGCGATCCGTTGCGCACGCCCAACACCATTTCGGTGCTGACCGCCGATCCGGATTCGGCGCAAGCGCTCGCTGATCGTGTCGCCACATTGCCCGAAGTGGCGCAGGCCATCGCGATCGACAGTTTCATTCCCGGCGATCAACCCGCCAAACTGGCCTTGCTTGGCGATGCTTCACTGCTGCTTGATTTGACCCTGAACCCTTTTGACACTGCGGCGCCGCCAAGCGATGCTGCGATCGTTACGGCGCTGCGCGCAACCCAGGCGCAGCTTGAGCGGGTCGTGGCTGGCGAACCGAGCGATGCCGCCGATCATGCCCGCGCCCTGGCCACGACGCTGGGGCAGATCGCAGCGGGGCCGCCGACGATGCGCGCGGCGGCAAGCGATGTGCTGGTACCGCCGCTGAACGTGATGCTCAATCAAGCCCGGGCGCTGCTACAGGCCGAAGCCGTGTCGCGCGATACGCTCCCCCCCGAAATCGCTGCGGACTGGGTTGCCAGCGACGGCCGTGCCCGGGTGCAGATCTTCCCCAAAGGCGACAGCAACGACAATGCCGTGCTCGCGCGCTTTACCAAAGCCGTGCGGGCGGTGGCGCCGGAGGCCACCGGCTTGCCGGTCGCCACCCAAGAAGCGGCCAAGACGGTCGCCTGGGCCTTTGTGCAGGCGGGTGTGCTGGCGTTGATCTTGGTCAGCCTGTTGTTGTTTGCGGTGCTACGCGATGCGCGCGAAGTGGCTTTTACCTTGGCACCCGTCGTGCTGTCCGGGTTTCTGACGCTCGCCAGTTGCGTGCTGATCGGCCAACCGATTAATTTCGCCAACATCATCGCCTTTCCGCTGCTGTTTGGCGTTGGTGTGGCCTTCCACATTTATTTCGTCATGGCGTGGCGATCGGGCGAAACCGATTTGCTGCAATCGAGCCTGGCGCGCGCGGTATTGTTCAGCGCGCTGGCGACGGGTAGCGCCTTTGGGGCGCTTTGGCTTTCCGCTCATCCTGGCACCGCGAGCATGGGCAAAATCTTGATGATTTCGCTCGCCTGGACGCTAGTTTGCGCGCTGATTTTTGAACCCGCGCTGCTCGGGCCGCCGCGCCCGGCGAAAAAGCCGTCGGCTAAAGGAAAGAAACCAGCTGCGGCTCCCCAGAAGTCGCGTCGACCAAAGCGGCGCTAGCGGGCGCTTCGGATTCGGGTTCTGGGGCAGGCGCTGGGCTTGGCGTGCCTTCGGTCGATGGGGGCTGATCGACCGTAGATGTTGCTGGATCGGCTTCAGGATCGACAAGCGGATCGTCGAGCCCGCTGGGATCGATTGTCTGGCCATTCATCTCGGCAATTTCTGCCGCGCGATTTTGCTGATAGACCGACCGCAGCGTTGCATAGGGATCAGCCGCGCCGTCGAGCAATGCCTTGAAATTGGCGTCTGATTCGTTGCGCAGATCAAGCCCGCTAATCAGGGCCTTTGAAATTTGATAATCATAGCGATTGAACGGGCGGCCAATGGCAACTGGATAGATCAACCCATCGACCTGAGCACCGAACAGATCGCGCAACCCGGTTGGCCCAACAAAGGGTAGGAACAGATAGGGACCTGGGCCGACACCGTAGCGGGCCAGCGTGTTGCCGAGGCCATTGTCACGGTGCGGCAGCTTGGCGGTTTTGGCGACATCAAGCAGCCCGCCGATGCCGGCCGTCGTGTTCACCAGAAAACGTGCCAGCGTCCGCACGGCGCGCTTTGGCTTTAACTGCAACAAATCGTTGAGAAAAACGATCGGTTCGCCAATATGGGACAGCAGATGGCGCAGCCCGGTGCGCAAGGGCTTGGGGACGATGGTGCCATAGCCGCGCGCCAATGGCCGAAAGACGGCGCGATCAATGTCCTGTTGGTGACGAAACATGGATCGGTTGAAACCCTCCCACGGATCGCCCTTTGCGTGTCGGCCTGGAACCGCCCCGGCGGCGGCTGTCGCTGGCATTGCCGATTGATCGGTTGCCATCGGCGGCGAAGCGGCGGCAGGCGCTGCCTCGGCGGACGGCGATGGTACAGCAGCCACATCCTGGCTTTGCGCCTGAACCTGGGGTGCCCCGGCAACCAGCAACACGGCCAGTGCCAGCGCTGTCGCCGTCCCGCGCGAAGCGATATCCTGTTTCAGCGACTGACTTTCTCGGCGAGGGTGTTGACATGGCCGACCAGCGCCTTGACGCCGCCCTTTGTCAAAATGGCTTCGAAATCGGCGCGCCGCGTCGCCAGCTGGCTGATCGAATTCTGGTAATAGACATCGATGATCCGCCAATCGCCGCCGCTCTGGCGCAGCCGATAGCTGATATTGACGGGCGATTCCTTTGGCTGGGTCAGCATCGTCTTGACGACCCTGTCGGTTCCGCGCGCATCAATTTGTGGTTCGATCGCGAATGCCTGACCGGACCAGTTGTTGAAATTGCTGGCATATTGATTGATCGTCAGCTTGCGCATCGCGGCGACCAGGGCGCTCCGGTCATCGGCGGCAGCGGTCGTCCAGGCGGGGCCAACTGCCAGCCGGGTGAGCAGGGGGAGATCGAAGCTCTTGTCGACAATCGGCGCAATCTGCCCGGCGCGCGCGGCAAAGCCAGCCTTTTTGCCAGCCTTCATGATGGTGATCAGGCCATCGCTGAGTTGCTGAACAGGCGCACGCGCGGATTCTTGCGCGGTGGCGGCGGTGGGCAAGGCGACAAGGACCGCAGCAGCCAACAAGGGGGATCGGGGGAAAGCCAACATCACTGAATACTCCCAGATGATTGCTGCGCCCGGATAAAGCGCGATACTATCCTCGTCCACCCCCAACACCGGCATGATGGCAGCGGTAAGGCAAGACGGGCCAGTTTAATTTGTGGCGGCTGGGCCACAGCGGGACAAGATAGACGCATTGCAACGCAGCGGAGCGCTTTAGGCACCGGATTTCCCACTTTTCTTATCGGGCGGCACGGGTAATATGTCAGATGATGTCCCCAGGCTGGAGAGGCGGGGCTTCAAGGAAGGTCGCAGACGCCGAAGAATCGGTATGCGTTTGATTCTGAAGGCTTTGTTTGAGGGACAGAAAGGACTATTCCTTGCAGGTAGTTTTGGCCAAGCCGCGCGGTTTCTGCGCGGGTGTTGTGCGCGCGATCGAGATCGTCGAACGGGCGATCGATCATTATGGCGCACCCGTTTATGTGCGTCATGAAATCGTCCATAATCGGCATGTCGTCAACAAGTTACGCAAAAAAGGCGCAATTTTCGTTGAGGAATTGTCAGAGATTCCCGATGGGGCGCGCACCGTGTTCAGCGCGCATGGCGTATCGCGCGACGTGGAGACCGAAGCAGCGGCGCGTGGCTTGCCGGTGCTTGATGCAACCTGCCCGCTCGTCACCAAGGTGCATATCCAGGGGCGTCGCTATGCGTCCCAGGGGCGCGCGATCGTCCTGATCGGGCATGAAGGCCATGCTGAAGTCGAAGGGACGATCGGCCAGGTCGATGCGCCGGTCTATCTCGTCTCGACAGAGGCTGATGTTGCCGCGCTTGATCTGCCCGATGATGCGCCGCTGGCCTATATCACCCAGACAACGCTCAGCGTTGATGATACGCGCGGAATCATCGCGGCGCTTGGCGCGCGGTTCAGCGATATTGTCGGGCCCGATGTGTCGGATATCTGCTATGCAACCCAAAACCGGCAGACCGCGGTGCGCGATCTTTGCCGCGTCGTCGACATGCTGCTGGTGGTGGGGGCGGAATATAGCTCCAATTCCAGCCGTCTGCGCGAAATTGGCGTTGATGCCGGGCTGCCCAGCTATCTTGTCGCGGACGGCGACGCCGTCGACCCGGCCTGGCTGGCTGGCGTGGAAACGATTGGGCTGACTGCCGGCGCCTCGGCGCCCGACGAATTGGTCGACAGTGTGATTGCCGCGCTGCGCAAGATTGGCCCCGTTACCGTCTCGCAACTTGACGGTATTGAGGAAACACTGGAATTTAGCCTGCCTTCCGAGCTAAGGAATGTGATCACGCCCGCCGCACAGGCATCTGTGCAGATTCCGGCCGAATAGGAACGACACGCATGACCCTTCCGATCAACCTGCTGGCGCGCATCGGCGGCTACACCGTCAAGAAGCATATCAGCGGCAAGAAATATCCGCTGGTGCTGATGCTTGAGCCGCTGCTGCGCTGCAATCTGGCGTGCCCAGGCTGCGGGAAGATCGATTATCCGGATGCGATTCTCAACCAGCGGTTGAGCTATGATCAGTGCATGGACGCGATCGACGAATGCGGCGCGCCCGCCGTTTCGATCGCGGGCGGCGAGCCGTTGCTCCACCGTGACATGCCCAAAATCGTCGAGGGCTATATCGCCAAGAAGAAGTTCGTGATCCTGTGCACCAACGCGCTGCTGCTGAAAAAGAAGATCGACGATTACAAGCCGTCGACCTTCTTCACCTGGTCGATTCATCTCGATGGCGACAAGGGCATGCACGACCACGCTGTCGATCAGGACGGCACCTATGAGGTCGCGATTGAAGCGATCGAGATGGCCAAGGCCAAGGGCTTCCGCGTCCAGGTGAACTGCACCGTGTTTGACGGCGCTGACCCGGAACGCCTCGCCAGTTTCTTCGACGAAATGGAAAAGCGCAATGTCGAGATCACGATCTCGCCCGGCTATTCGTACGAGCGCGCTGCGGATCAGGAGCATTTCCTGACGCGCGAACGCACCAAGAATTTCTTCCGCGACGTGTTCCGCCGCGGCGATGGCGGCCGCAAGTGGAAGTTCACCAACTCGCCGCTGTTCCTTGATTTCCTGGCCGGCAACCAGACCTATGAATGCACGCCCTGGTCGATGCCGTTGCGCA
This sequence comes from Sphingomonadales bacterium Ga0077557, assembly GCA_001464615.1. Classification (GTDB taxonomy): domain Bacteria; phylum Pseudomonadota; class Alphaproteobacteria; order Sphingomonadales; family Sphingomonadaceae; genus Sphingomonas. Next base: position 6,973 of record LNFI01000011.1, read on the forward strand.
CGGTGTTCGGCTGGCAGAAGCCCTGCTATCTGGTCGGCGAAGGCTATGTCGACACGTTTGCAGAGCTGATGGAAGGCACCGACTGGGATCAGTACGGCGTCGGCAAATATGAGAAATGCTCGAACTGCATGGTCCATTGCGGCTTCGAAGGCACCGCCGCCACCGACGCGATCCGCAATCCGCTGAAAATGTTCACCGTCGGCCGCAAGGGTGTGCGCACCGAGGGGCCGATGGCGCCCGACATCGACATCAGCAACGCGCGCAAGGCCGAGGACGTCCATTCGACGCATGTCGAGCGCGAGCTGGAGCGGATCAAGACGGCGGATCCGGAAGGCTATAAGCGGGTGCAGCGCGCGGCCTGAGGCCGAGCCAACCTTTAGGAGCGTCGATATGTCGTTGGGCTATGTGCTGATGACGGTCGCGATCCTGCAATTCACGGTGATCCCGCTCTTTGCCGATCTCAATGCTAGCCATGCCGGTAATCCTGCGTGGCCCGGCCATGCACGGTTCCATGTCGTCACGCAGGTGCTGACCACGTCCGCGCTTGGCGGGCTGGCGCTCTTCTTCCTGTGGAGCGGTCGGGTCGAGCCCTCGCTCGGCATCTGCCTTGCCATGATGCTCGCCCTGGCAGCGCTCGGCGGCTTTTTCGTCAGTGCAATCGCGACGCCGCTTTATGGCGGCAGCGTCGCGGCACCATCCGGCATCGCCGCCACGCGGATCGGCAGGCTCGATGGCAATGTCGCTAATTTTGGGGTCGCGCTCTGCCTGCTGCTGATTGGGCGTGCTGTTCTTCTATAAGGGCGCGCTTAGGCGTTTCGCTCGCTGCTACAGGCTTCCCTAGGCGAGCAGCGCTGGCCATAAAGGCGCAAGTGTCCGGTGCACCTCCGCCAGCGATTTGAACGCCGCCTCCGCGCTTTTCCCGGTCCGAATTAGCGCCGGCAGCTGGCCCGGGCGCCGCGCGAGCGACACCAGCACCCTGCCCAGCGCCATCGATCCATCGGGGTTCATGCCGACCAGCGCGGCAGGGGGCAGCGTTTCGTGCGCCGTGTCGGAAATCGTCCGGATCGCCATGAACGGCAGGCCGTGACGCGCCGCAACCCGCGCGGCGATGTGCGTCTCCATGTCGACCGCCAGTGCGCCGGTGGCAGCGAGCGCGGCCTTTTCGGCGATGGTGACGGCGATGTGATCCTGGCCGATGATGAGGCCGAAATGGGCGTGGGGCAGGGCTGCTCTTAGCCCCTCCCCTTCAGGGGAGGGGTTGGGGTAGGGGCTCTCAGTCTCATCGAGACCGACGCGCTTGGGGACAGCCCCCACCTCAACCCAGTTCTGCCGCCTTTCGTCCTGTCCGGGGGACAGGACTGCGGCGGAACTCCTGAACGGGAGGGGCTTCATATCAATCACGACATCACCGGCCACCAGCGCCGGATCAACCGCCCCCGCAATCCCGCTCGAAATGATAAGGCCCACCGGTGGGAAAAGCTCGATATGGTTTTCGAGATTTTGCTCCAGCCCGGCGCTGTCACCACCACCGATCACGGGAATGATCCCGGCACCCTCAACAATCTTTGCTTCCCGCTGCAACCCGCAGGCGATGAGGATCACCACGCGGCGCATCCCAAACCAAGACCGTCACCCCGGACTTGTTCCGGGGCCCACGGTGCCAAAAACGATAGCCTGGCAAAGGACGAGGTGGACCCCGGAACAAGTCCGGGGTGACGGTGAGAGGATTGCGAGGGGCGTGCCGCCCTCACATCCCGAACGCCACAGTCTTCTCATTCGACCGCTTCAGATTCCGGTACCGCGCCACTGCCCAGAGCGGGAAGTACTTCGGATAGCCATGATAGCGCAGGTAAAACACGCGCGGAAAACCGCCGCCGGTGTACATTTCCTGCCCCCACAGCCCGTCCGCCTCCTGGTGCGCGACCAGCCACGCCACCCCGCGTGCGACCGCCGGATGCTCCACCACGCCTGCCGCCATCAACGCGAGCAACGCCCAGGCCGTCTGCGATGCGGTGGAAGGGGCAGCGGTGTAGCCAGCGTAATCCAGGGCATAGCTATCGCAATCCTCACCCCAGCCGCCGTCTTCATTCTGGATCGACACCAGCCAGTCGACCGCGCGCTCCATCGTCGGTGCTTTTGGCGACACCCCCGCCGCATTGAGCGCGCACAGCACCGACCATGTGCCATAAATATAGTTCACCCCCCAGCGCCCGAACCAGCTGCCATCGGGCATCTGCTCCTCGGCCAGATAGGCGAGCGCTGCCTTCATCCGGGCGCTGTCGGTTTCTCCCAATTGCGCCATCATCGACACGCAGCGCGCGGTCACGTCGCTGGTCGGCGGATCGAGTAGCGCGCCGTGATCGGCAAAGGGGATGTTGTTGAGATAATGATACGTGTTGTCGGCATCGAACGCGCCAAAGCCGCCATTCTTTGATTGCAGCCCGACGGTCCACTCATTGCCCCGCGCAATCGCTTCATCATAACCGCCCGCAAGCGCGAGCCGGTCCTTCGCCCGGTCCATCGCCATCACAACAACGGCGGTATCGTCGAGATCGGGGTAATGCGCGTTGTTATACTGGAACGCCCAGCCGCCGGGGCGGACATCGGGCTTTACCTCGGCCCAGTCGCCCTTGACGTCCAGCACCTGCAATGGCTTGAGCCACTCAAGCGCCGCCTTGGCGCGTGCCTCATTTTCCTCACCGCCAGCCTCCAGCATGGCGTGCGCGGCGAGCGCGGTATCCCACACGGGCGAGACGCAGGGCTGGCAATAAGCCTCGTCCTCCTTGATCACGAGCAGCTTTTCGACCGATTTGCGTGCAATCGCCCGGTGCGGATGATCCTCCGGATAGCCCAGGCAATCGAACATCATCACCGAGTTCGCCATCGCCGGATAAATCGCGCCCAGCCCATCCTCGCCGTTCAACCGCTCGGTAACGAAGTCAATGCACGCTTGCACCGCTTTCGCGCGCAGTCCCTTGGGCCAGAGCGGCTCGACGCGCTTGAGCACCACGTCCAGCCCGCCGAAAAACAGCTGCCACGATCGCTTGGCGCCCTCGGCCTGGCTCTTCAGCGGCGCTGCCTTCAGCGTGTAGAGTTCATCCACCTTCACGCCCGACGGGTTCTTCGCCACCGGCTGCTTGGCCGCCAGCACCAGCAGCGGCACAATCACCGTGCGCGCCCAATAGGACATTTTCGACAGATGCACCGGAAACCAGCGCGGCAGCAGGATCAGCTCAACCGGCATTGTCGGCACCACGCTCCATGACCCAGCGCCGAACAACGCGAGCTGGATCCGCGTAAACACATTCACCGCCGCAGCGCCGCCCGCCGCATGGATCGCCGCTCGCGCCCGGACCATGTGCGGCGCATCGATATCGTCGCCGATCATCTTCAGCGCATAATAGGCCTTTACGCTCGCCGACGTATCGAACGCGCCGCCATGGAACAGCGGCCAGCCATGATGGTCGCGCGATTGGATACGGCGCAGATAAACGCCGATCTTGGCCTCAAGCGCCGCATCGCGCGGTTCGCCCAGATAATGTTTCAGCAGCACGAATTCTGCCGGAATGGTTGCGTCCGCCTCCAGCTCGAACACCCAATGGCCGTCATCCTGTTGCGCACGCGACAAGGCATCGGCGGCGCGGGTCGCGCACGCGTCGATCGCTGCAAGCGGGTCGGTCAGGGCTTCAGCAACACTGGCCATGCGTCATCAATTCCTTTTCAATTCCACATCATCGCCTGAAACGCCGGCGCACTTACTTACATTGATGTTAGCTGATCGCCAAGCGTGCCGCAGTCGCCCCTGACCGCAACGCGCCTTCAATCGTCGCGGGCAGCCCGGTCTGGGTCCAATCGCCCGCTAGAAACAGATTACGCCAGCGCGTCTTGGTGCTGGGGCGCCTGGCATCTTGTTCGGGCGTTGCAGCAAAAGTTGCGCGCTTTTCCTTCACTACCTGCCAGCGTGGCATTTCGGCGGTCAGGCCCAGCGTCGCACAGATATCGCCCCAGATCCGCTGCGCCAGATCCTCTCGGTCCTGGTCGATCACATCGTCGGCGCCGCTGATCGTCACCGAAATCCGGTCGCCATGACACACCACCCACTGCGATGTCGCACCGATCAGCGCGGTGATCGGCGGCGCGCCCGGCGGTGGGGGATAAGCGAAATGTGCGCTCAGGATCGAACAAAAGGCGTCAGGCACGGTCAGCCCCGGCACCAGATCAGCCGCGACCCAGGGCGGCACTGCCAAAATCACTGCCGCCTCGCCCACCGGCTCTACCCCGGCGCCATAATCCAGCCCCGTCACCCGGTCACCCTCGGTCACCAGCCCGCGCAACCGCGCACTGAAGCGCGGCTCGGTGCCGCGTTCGCGCACATAGGCCAGCGCGGGATCGACAAACACCGCATCCAATGTCGGCATCGCCACCATTGTCCGGCACGCCTGCCCGCCGCGCGCAAAGGATTCCATCAGGAACCGGCCTGCCAGCCAGGCCGATCCCTGCGCTGGCGGGCAGTTGAGCACCGCCAGCATCATCGGATCGACCACGCGTTCCCAGAACAGCCCCCGGTCGCTGATGACATCGCCGATCGTCGTCGGTCCGCGCCGCGCCAGCACCAGCTTGGCCAGCGCCAGATGGTCTATTACCCCGGTTCCCGGCGTCCGCCTTTTCGCGTCAAACACCCAGGCCGGAAAGCGTCCATCGTTCACCGCCAGCGTCCAGCGGCTGTCATCGCGAATATCATGAAAGGCGAAGTCGGCATGCGCGGGTCCCTCCAGCGCATCGGCCGTGCCGATCGTTTCCAGAAAGCGGCCGACCGCCTGATTGCCCGAAAAGACAAAGTGGTTGCCATTGTCGATCACCAGATCGAGCGCCTTGTCGTGATAGCTCCGGCATCGCCCCCCCGCGCGCGGTGCGCTGTCGCTCAGCGCGACATCCCACCCGGCACGCGTCAGCTCCACCGCTGCCGAAAGCCCCGCCATCCCTGCGCCAATGATATGCGCCTTCAACGGACCAAGCCCTTCACCGGAACAGCCACAATTTCCCAACCGTGAAGATCAGCGCCGCCTTGTTGACCTTGATCCGCTCGCGCGGCGGGGCCCAGCCAACGGCCTGCATGCGACCCAGAATCTTGTGATACACTGCCGCCATCAGCTTGGGCGCGATCAGATGGCCCTTGGGCTTGCGCTTCAGGATTGCCTCAGCGGCGAGATAATGTTGCTCGGCCAGCTTGGCGAGATCGCGACATGCCGCGTCGATATGGGGGGAGCGTGCCACGCTTTCCGGGCTGCTCATATCGACGCCTGCCGCCGCCAGATGTTCACGCGCCAGATACACGCGGCCAATCGCCGCATCCTCATCGATATCGCGCAAAATATTGGTGAATTGCAGCGCGCGGCCAAGGTGATGCGCCAGCGTCACCCCTTCGGCATCGTCCATCCCGAAAATCTTGACGGACAATCGCCCGACCGCTGACGCCACCCGGTCGCAGTACAGGTCCAACTCCGCAAAGCCGGGATAGCGGACGAAATCGGCGGTATCGGTCGCCATCCCGTCGATCACCGCGTGAAAATCGGCCTTGTCGAGGCCGAAGCGCCGCACCGCCTCTGCAACCAACGCCGCGCGGCCCGGATCGCCGCCCGCATAGAGCGAATCAATATCGGCGCGCCATTTGTCGAGCGCTTTCGCGCGGTCGGCGCGGTCGCCTTCCTCGTCATCGGCAATATCGTCGACGATCCGGCAAAAGCCGTACACCGCATACATCGCCTCGCGCTCCGCCTTGGGCAGGACACGCATGCCAGCGTAGAAGCTGCTGCCAGAGACCTGCGATTGCAGGGCGGCGGGGGTGTTATCAGGGTTCATGCCGCCAGCCTTTTTACCGCAGCCCAAGCGGCGAGCCCGGCCATCTCGATCTTACCGTGATGGACGCGCTCGCTCAACGGATCATGCGTAATCAACCGGCGGGTCAGGCTTTCGGCCAGCCGTTGGATGATCGCGACTTCGACCGCGAGGCGTTTGTCCTTGATCTGGCCAGAAAACACTGATGACTCGGCGAGCAGCCCCAACGTCTTTTCCGCCATCGCGACGATCACCGATCGCAGCGCAGGGGAAGCGCGGTCTGCGCCCAAATCCTCGATCGTCGCCCCGGCCGCTGCCAGCATCTCGGTCGGGATGTAGACCCGGTCAATCGCGCGATAATCCTTGCCGCAATCCTGCAGATGATTGATCACCTGCAGCGCGGCACACAGCGCGTCTGACGCCACCCAGGTGTTGCGGTCCTCATGATGGACATCAAGCACATAGCGCCCAACCGGCATCGCCGAGACGCGGCAATAATCGATCAGCGAGTCCCAGGTCGCGTGGCGGTTGACGGTGCAATCCTGCTCAAACGCGGTCAGCAGATCGAGCCCATGTTGCGGTGACAGCTTATAGTCGGCCAATACCCCCCGCAGCGCTAGCGCCTCGGCATTTTCGTCGCTGGTCCCCGCCAAGGTCGATCGCATCGCACCCAGCAGTGCGAGCCTTTCCCCGGCAGAGGCGGACTCGTTATCGGCTACGTCATCGGCAGCGCGGGCAAAGTGATAAAAGGCCATTACCGGCGCCCGGTGCTCGCGCTTCAGCATGAAGCTCGCGACCGGGAAATTCTCGTCCTTATGCCCTTTGCCTGAGGCGAGTGTCGCAGCGGAGGCGGTCATGCGCCCAAAGCCGCTTGCGCGCGGCCCTTCCACATCCCGCCGCGCCCGCGCCAATACGCCCAGGCCGACGCAAAGGTACAACCGGCATAAAACAGCGCAATGCCGGGCAGCGCCACGCCCCATAAGGGCGATCGATGATAAAAACGCAGCATCGGTTGAAACGCGATGGCCATTAGTGCCCAGGCTCCCAGTCCTAGCCACCGCGCATAGCCCTCGCCGAACAGGGTGAGCAAGACCGGGCCGAGGTAAATCAGCGCAAGGCCCAAAATCGTACCAAACAAGGCCAATACCGAATAGCCAAGCTGCGCATAAGCGGAACGCGAGATCATCGCTGCGACCGACCCCCAGCTGTCGTAATCGCGGATACTGACGGAGCGATCGGTCAGGCCCAGCCAGACTCGCCCTTGTCGCTTCATGATCGCCCCGAACGCGCAATCGTCGATCAACGCGTTGCGGATCGCCGCGATGCCGCCCGCACGCTCCATCGCGGCGCGTTCGGCGAGCATACAGCCCCCCGCCGCAGCGCCGACGCCCTTGGCTGCGTTAACCGCGCCGAAGGGATAGAGCATTTGGAAAAACCAGACAAAGGCCGGGATCAATGATCGCTCGGCCAGGCTTTCACACCGCAGTCGTGCCATCAGCGTCACCAGCACGCGGCGGTCGCCAACCGCGCGGGTCACCAGCGTCCGCAGCGTATCCGGCGCATGCGCGATATCGGCATCGGTCAGCCACAAATAATCGGGGGTTTCGCCAGCAGCGGCAATGCCTTGCGAGACCGCCCAGAGCTTGCCGGTCCAGCCAGGGGCAAGGGGTTGCCCGGAGAGGATGGTGAGGCGATTCAATTTCTTAAGCCCCTCCCCTTTAGGGGAGGGGTTGGGGTGGGGGCTATCCCCAAGCGCTGACTCGGTGAGACTGGCACCCCCCACCCCCGTCCCAGTTCTGTTGCCTTCGGTCCCGTCCGGGGGACGGGACTGCGGCAGAACTCCTGAAGGGGAGGGGCTAGAAAAGGCGATGTTTTGAGCAATTTCAGCCGTGCCATCGCTAGAATTGTCGTCGACCAGGATGATCCGAAAATCGCCCGGATATTCCTGCGCCACTAGGCTGCCGATTGATCTTGCGATTACCTCCGCCTCGTCACGTGCGGGCACCACAGCCGTGACAGTCGGCCATTGCGCGGGCTCGCTCGGCAAGCCCCGCGTATCGCGTTCGGCGGTCAGCCAGAAGCCGTGGCGGCCAAACACCAGCACCAGCCATACCGCCAGCGCGATGCCGCCCGCTACAAGTCCAATCACGCGATCTTCCCCATCGCCCGAAACCAATCGATCGCATCCGCCAGTGCCTCGCGATAGGGACGCGCGCGATAGCCAAGCTCGGCCTCTGCTTTGGCAGAGGAATAATACATGTTGTGCGCCGCCATTTTCAGCGAATCGACCGTCAGGAACGGATCGGTCTTGCCCGTTGCCCGGCACCACGCCTCATTGGCATAGGCAAGCGGGAACAGTACGCCGCGCGGTATCCGAACCGTCGGCGCCTTCCGCCCCATGATCGTGGCGATATCGGCCAGCATCACGCCCAGGCTGACATCCTGCCCGCCCAGTACGTATCGCTGGCCGGTGCGCCCCTTTTCGATCGCCAGCAAATGCCCCTTAGCGACATCGTCGACATGCACCAGGTTGAGTCCGCTTTCGACAAAAGCGGGCATTTTGCCATTGGCGGCTTCCACCACGATCCGCCCGGTCGGCGTTGGCTTCACGTCGCGCGGGCCGATTGGGGTGGAAGGGTTGACGATCACCACCGGCAGGCCGTCCGCCGCCATGTCCTCGACCAGCCGCTCCGCCACCACCTTGCTGCGTTTGTAGGCGCCGATCGCTTGCTCAGGCGTGGCTGGGCGCGTTTCATCCGCCGCACCGTGATCATCGGGCAACAGGGTGGCGACGCTGGAGGTATAGACGATTCGTTCGACGCCTGCCGCCTTTAGCGCCTTCATCACCGCCAGCGTGCCTGCACGGTTGTTGCGGATGATTTCCTCCGGGTCGGGCGCCCAGATCCGGTAGTCGGCGGCAACATGAAAGGCATATCGACATCCTTGTGCCGCGCGGAGCACTGATGCTTCGTCGCGCAGATCACCTTCAGCCAACACAGCGTCGAGTCCGGTGACATTGGTCCTGTCGCTGCCCGCCCGGACCAGCAATGTCAGCTGTGCCCCTTTCGCGGCCAGTGCGCGCGCAACTGCCGAGCCGACAAAGCCCGTGGCGCCCGTAACCAGCACTCGATCGCCCGCAAAATCCATTATCGCTCCCTTTAGAGTGAATTTCTCCCTAGACGTGAGGCACCGGCGATGGGAAGCGGGGGTAATGAGAAGGCAGAATTAAATGGTGCTGATGATCGTATCGATCATCATTTTGGCGATGGCCGTGACAGGCGCGATCTTCAACATCGCTGCCGGTGCTATCACGCGCCCTGCCGGTGCGGTTCGCCCTCTTGCCCAATGGCCGGCTATCACCGTGCTGAAGCCCGTCCACGGCACCGAACCGGCCCTTGCCGCCAATCTCGAATCGCTGTTTGCGCAGGATTATCCGGGGTTGGTGCAGGTGATCTTTGGCACCCGCAATGCCGACGACCCAGCACTCGCGGTCATCGCGCAAGCCCGCGCCGCTCATCCAGGTGCGGATATCGATATCGTCATTAGCGACAGGCGGCATGGGTCGAACAACAAATTGTCAAACCTTGCCAACATGGACACGCTTGGCCGCCATCCGATTGTCGTCATCGCCGATAGCGACGTTGCTTGGGCACCCGACGCGTTGCGACAGCTCGCCGTAGCGCTTGCTGAGCCGGGCGTGGGGCTCGCCAGCTGCCTGCATGTCGGGCGCGGCGATGCGGGTTTCTGGTCGCAATTGGCGGCGATGGATATTTCATATCGCTTCATGCCCAGCGTGCTGACGGGCGTTGCGCTCGGCATGGCCAAACCGACGCTGGGGCCGACCATGGCCTTCACTCGAAAAACGCTGGAGGCGATCGGCGGATTTCCTGCATTCGGCGATGTGTTGGCGGATGATTATGAGATTGGCGCGGCCGTGCGCGGGCTGGGGCTCCGAACCGTTCTGCCCCGCTTCTACATCACGCATGGGTGTTCTGAATCGAGCCTCATCGCGCTGATCACGCATGAGATGCGCTGGACTGTGACCATCTTTCATATCAATCCGGCGGGCTTCGTGGGCAGCATCGTTTTCCACACGCTGCCGCTGGCGCTGATCGGTGCGCTAATGGCCGGTTTCTCGACGGTATCGCTCGTTGTGCTCGGGCTGGCCGCGTTTGCGCGTGTACTGGTCAGAGCGCGCATCGACATCGCCTCCGGCACCGTTTCCGGCCCGCTCATCATGGTGCCGATTCGCGATCTGCTGTCCTTCGCCCTATTTTGTGCCACTTTCTTCGTGCACAAAGTCGATTGGCGAGGCTCGCAATTCCGGGTAACGCGCGATGGACGATTGCAATCGTGAAAAAGGTTTGACGGACTATGATGCGCACCCTGTTCCTCCAGGCGCCCTCTTTTGATGGCTATGACGGCGGTGCCGGGTCGCGCTATCAGGCCAAGCGGGAGATCAAGTCCTTCTGGTATCCGACCTGGCTGGCCCAGCCCGCCGCGCTCGTCCCGGATTCGAAGCTGATCGACGCGCCCGCGCATGATCTGAGCTTCGACGACATCAAGCATGAGGCGCTGGAGCGCGATCTCGTCATCATCCACACCTCGACGCCAGGCTTCAAGCAGGACGTCCGCGTTGCCGGGATGCTCAAGGAACTGAACCCCAAGCTGAAGGTCGGCTTCATCGGCGCGACCGTTGCCGTTGATGCCGCCTGGGCGATGGAAAATGCGCCGACCGTTGATTTCGTGGCGCGCAACGAATTTGATTTCACGATCCTCGACGTCGCCAAGGAAATCCCCTTCGCTGACATCAAGGGCATCAGCTATCGCAGCGACGATGGCGTCATCGTCCATAATGCCGATCGCGAAGTCCTGATGGACATGGATTCGCTCCCCTTCGTCTCGCCGATCTACAAGCGGGACCTGGTGATGGAAAATTACTTCATCGGCTATTTGAAGCACCCCTATGTCAGCTTCTATACCGGCCGTGGCTGCAAAAGCCGCTGCACCTTCTGCCTCTGGCCGCAGACCGTTGGCGGTCACAATTATCGGGTGCGATCGATTCCCCACGTGATCGAGGAAGTGAAATATGTCCTCAAGGAATTCCCGCAAATGCAGGAATTGTTCTTCGACGACGACACGCTGACCGACAATCTGCCGCGCGTTGAGGAACTCGCGCGCGAACTCGGCAAGCTGGGCGTTACCTGGTCGTGCAATGCCAAGGCGAATGTTCCGTATGACACGCTGAAGGTGATGCGCGAAAACGGCCTGCGCCTGCTGCTCGTCGGCTATGAAAGCGGTAACCAGCAAATCCTGCACAACATCAAAAAGGGTCTGCGGATCGAGGTTGCCAAGCAATTCGCCAAGGATTGCCGCAAACTGGGGATCAAGATCCACGGCACCTTCATCATGGGCCTGCCGGGGGAGACCAAGGAGACGATCCAGGAAACGATCGCCTATGCCAAGGAGGTCAACCCACACACCATCCAGGTGTCGCTGGCAGCGCCTTATCCCGGCACCTTCCTGTACAAGCAGGCGATCGAGAATAATTGGTTCGATGGCACCGATCATCTCGTTGCCGATGGCGGCGGTCAGATTGCGCAGTTGACCTATCCGCATCTGGCGTCGGACGAGATTTTTGAAGCGGTCGCGGAATTTTACAAGAAATTCTATTTCCGTCCGTCAAAAGTCGGCTCGATCGTCGCGGAAATGGCGACCAGCCCGACGATGCTCAAGCGGCGCTTGCGCGAAGGCGTTGAGTTTTTTGATTTCCTCAAAAACCGCAATACCGAGGCCGCGTAAACGCTTCCCCGCCAAGCGCGTGGAAGTGGTGTAGTGCTGGGGTGAACCGCGCGACTATGGTGAAATATCTCGCGCTCATCCTCACCGCGATCGGCCTTGCCGCGGCGATATGGCTGGTCGGGCAGACTGGTTTTGCGCAGGTCGCCGCTGGCATTTCGCGAATCGGCATTATCGGCTTTCTGGTCTTCATGGCCTGGTCGGGCTTGTGCCTGACGGTGCTGGGCGCGGCCTGGCTGGCGGTCGCGCCGGGGATATCGCGCGCGCAGCTCGGCACCTTTGCCTGGGCGCGAACCGCGCGTGAGGGGGCAACCGACGTTTTGCCCTTTTCGCAATTTGGCGGTCTCGTCATCGGCGCGCGAACGGCGATTGCGGGCGGTATCCGCTCAAGCCTGGTCTATGCCTCGCTGATCGCTGACCAGACTACGGAACTCGCCGCACAACTGGCGTTCACGCTGTTTGGCGTAGCGATGCTCGCGACTGCATTGTCGAGCAATGGGCAGGGGCCTGACGTGTTGCCCATGGTGCTGGGCGGCACGGGCGTGCTCGCGGCGATTATGGCCGCCTTCGCCTTCGCTCAGCGCCCGATGTTGACAATGGCGCAAGGACTGGCCGGGCGGTTGCTGCCTGGATCAGTGGCGACGATGGCGGCGCTGACCGTTGAACTGGATGCGATTTACCGGTTGCGGGGCAGGGTGATCCTGGCGTTCCTGCTGCATCTTGTCGCCTGGGTCTTCGCCGCCTTTGGCGCCTGGGTCGCGCTTTGGCTGATGGGGTTCCAGCTGCGGGTGAGCGCATTATTGGCGCTGGAGGCGCTGATCTTCACGCTGCGCACCGTGGCCTTTGCGATTCCGGGCGGGATTGGCGTGCAAGAGGCGGCCTATGTCCTGCTCGGCCCGATCTTTGGCTTGTCGCCTAGCGCTGGCCTGGCCTTGTCGCTGGTCAAGCGCGCTCGCGACATCTCGATCGGCATACCAGCGATGCTGGTCTGGCAGGCGCAGGAAGTGCGCAGATTAAGGCAGGCACCACCGGCTGAGAGCTGACACCGTTTATTGCGCGTTTTGCGGCAACTCGTCGGCAATGTCGTAATAATCGCCTTTTTCCGCGACGAAGATATGGCGATCGAGCCGCGTGGCTGTTTGACCCTCGATCGCGCCCATCGCCACATCGATGCGATCGGAATCGATCGGCTGCCAGAACAGGAACGACCCGCAGGTCGCGCAAAAGCCCCGCCGCGCTTTCTCGGAGGATTGGTACCAGCGCAACGTCGCGTCATTGATCATCGAAAGCGATTCGCGCGCGATCTCGGCTGCGGCCCAATAATGGCCGCTCTGCTTGCGGCATTGGCCGCAATGGCAGGCGGCGATATTTGTGAGCGGCTCAGTCACCATGAACCGCACCGCGCCGCACAGGCAAGACCCCTCAGGCATCGCGCATTTTCTCATGATGGCGGATTACTTCATCGATGATGAAACGCAGGAATTTTTCGGAAAATTCGGGATCGAGCTGGGCGTCCTTGGCCAGTGCACGCAACCGCGCAATCTGCGCCGTTTCGCGCCCCGGATCGGCTGGCGGCAAACCATGGGTGGCCTTGTGCCGCCCCACCGCCTGAGTCACCTTGAAGCGTTCGGCGAGCAGGAAAACCAGCGCGGCATCGATATTGTCGATGCTCTGGCGATAGCTGCGCAGCGTTTCGTCTGGCACGGTGATTTTTCCCTTTTTTGCGGTCTGGTGCCCTTTTTGGGCGGGGAGGGACGCGCGCGCAAGCTGCATCCCCTTGCGTTTGACCCATCAAGTCGTCACATCGCCAACCTATGACCGCGACCATCCACCGCATCGACCCCCGGTCGCAGCCGTCGCTCGATCCGATGGTGACGTTGGTGGCGATGGATATGAACCTCGTCAATGCGGTGATCCTCGATCGGATGCAGTCAAAAATCCCGCTCATTCCCGAACTGGCGGGTCATTTGATTGCGAGCGGCGGCAAGCGGATGCGGCCAATGCTCACGCTCGCGAGCGCGGCGCTGCTGGGCTATACCGGCACCCGCCATCACCGGCTCGCCGCCGCTGTCGAATTCATCCATACAGCCACGCTGCTCCACGACGATGTCGTCGACGGATCGGATTTGCGGCGCGGACGGCGGACCGCCAATAATATTTGGGGCAATCCGGCGACCGTGCTGGTCGGCGATTTCCTGTTCAGCCGCGCCTTTGAATTGATGGTCGAGGATGGCAGCCAGAAAGTGCTCAAGATTTTGAGCCAGGCCAGCGCGGTGATCGCCGAGGGCGAGGTCAATCAGCTCACCGCGACGCGCCGGGTCGATCTGGGTGAGGAACGCTATCTCGATATCATCGGGGCGAAGACGGCGGCGCTGTTCGCTGCGGCATGCCGCGTGTCGGCGGTGGTGGCGGAGCGCCCCGATTCGGAAGAAGCCGCGCTTGATACCTATGGCCGCAACCTTGGCATCGCTTTCCAGCTGGTCGATGATGCGATTGATTATGTCTCCGATGCCGGCACCATGGGCAAGGATGCCGGCGATGATTTCCGCGAAGGCAAGGTGACGCTGCCGGTGATCCTGGCGTATGCGCGCGGCGACGCCGAAGAGCGTCAATTCTGGAAGGACGCGATCGAGGGCAGGCGCGCGACCGATGAGGATCTGGCGCACGCCGTGGCGCTGATCCAGTCATCACGCGGCGTCGACGATACACTCGCGCGCGCCCGGCTGTTTTGCGAACGGCAAGGCCAAGGCGGCGATGGTCGAGGCGGTGGAGTTCGCGATTGCGCGGGCTTATTGATCCGCGAAGTCGTAAATCTGATGCCGGACCTTTGGGTGGAAAGCGGTCTGGCCGCTTTTGGCTGGAAAGCATCGCATAGCGGCCCTTAGATGGCACTGCGCCGTCGCGACTGCTACCGACCCAATTCTCGCCGTTCGTGAACACAGCCGCGAATGGCAGGTTCGAAGAAGTCCGGAAGTAAGCAGCGAACGAAAATAGCTTAATGTCAGGAAACGAAGTTTCTGGGAAAGCACGAGCAGTTTGATTCGGGTTACCAGAAACTGCTTTTAGGAAGTTAACTTGCGTGGCAAGCTCCGCATCCGAAGCAGACCGTCAATAGCGGCCTGACCAGGATGATCGATGCGAACGGATGCACCCAAAGGTATCACTCAGGATGTATGGGACGAAATCACCACGAGCCGGGCACCGGTGATTGTTACGGTCCATGGTACATTTGCGGCGACTGACGGGAACGACGGAGAGCGATGGTGGCAGAGGGGCTCAGCCTTCACTGATCGGCTAAAGGCCGCGGGCGGCGGCGATACGTCGCGACCCCCCCTAGTTGTGCCGTTCCACTGGAGCGGTAGCAACAGCGATTATGATCGCGAACAGGCTGCGGCCCATCTGCATGGGGTGATGGCGCGCCTTTCGGCAGCGAGGATCCCATATGCCATTATTGGGCACAGCCACGGTGGTAACGTGGTATACTACGCATTGCGCTATTTCTCCTCGCGCCTCCGTTTTTGGAAGGCGCCGATGCTTCCAAAGGCGATTGTTACCGTCGGTACGCCGTTTTTCGTAAGGCGCCGAACGCTTGTTAACGTCGCAACTACAATGATTTATACAGGCGCGTTCCTTACGAGCCTTCCGATTCTGGGGCTTCTCCTAATTGTGCTGCCGTCGTTTTTTGGCGTTTTTGGAGGTTCGACCAACGATCAGTTTCAGGGCATTTCCACAGAGTATGTACTCCTGCTGCTCCTTGCACTGACCTGTGCCACGCTTTGGCTGTCATGGACATTTGGAGTGTCCCGTGCTCTCGGCCGTCTGAATTTTTTTGCGTGTCGTGCAGAGTTGTCGCGCCGCTGGCTTTGCATCCACTCAAATTTTGATGAAGCGATATCAAGCTTGTCGAATCTAGTGGTAACCAACTATCAGTTCGTGAGTAAAAAAAGTGCGCGCCGAAGTACATTTCATGACCGGCCCCCACTGAGTGGTCCGTGCTGATTGTTAGTGCATTATCGCCTCCGTTGCCATTGCCGCCTGGAGGTGGAGCGAAGCGGAACCGGAGGGC
>LNFI01000012.1 GCA_001464615.1 Sphingomonadales bacterium Ga0077557
AAACTGCGCACCTTGCGCCTGCCCGACATTTTCCAGGACCACGACAAACCCGAACTCCAATACGCCGAGGCAAAACTCGACGCTGACGCCATCATCGAACAAGTGCTCAAGGCGCTCCGCTGGAATGAAGAAGCCGTCGGAGAAGTGCGGGCGTGAGCCTTTTGTGAAGCGGCAAATGCGGCATTCAATCACAACAAGAAATCAACGATATTTCGGCGTTCCTGACTTTATTTGTCGCGATACACATCGCGTCGGTTGCCGACTGCAACGACGACGATCACTAGCCGTCCGTCCTCAATCTTCACGATGACGCGCCAGTCGCCGACACGATAGCGCCAAAGCCCCAGGAACTTGCCCGTCAGGGCATGACCACGATCGCGCGGGTTTTCGAGCACCGAGATGTCTTCGAGCATCGCGATGATGCGGTTGGCAACTTGCCGATCGAGCTTGCCCAATGCCTTCCGAGCGCGTGGCGCTACCTCAACTGTCCAGGCCAAGATCGCGCTTTACAACGTCGAGCGGGACATTCTGTGCCGAATCATAATCGCGCATCCCTTCCTCGGCCAGGGCCTGGTCTTCCAGGTCGTCGAGATAATCGGCGAGCGCGGCTTCGATGTGAAACACTTTGGTCTTGCCGGTTTCGGCGACTATCGCGGTCAAGCGTGCTTCAAGTTCGGGATCAAGATTGAGTGCGTCCATGCTAGGAACCTTTCGTCCCAAACATAAAGTCATTGGCGAAGACTGACAACTGGGGTTTTCGCGGCTAGGCTGGACAGGTGTCCAAAATCCGCATCGATCAACTCCTCGTCGACCGTGGCCTGGCCGAGAGCCGGACGCGGGCGCAGGCGTTGGTGATGGCGGGGCTGGTCTTTGCCGGCGACCGCAAGATCGAAAAGTCCGGGCAGACCGTGCCCGATGACGCCACCATTGAGGTCAAGGGGCGCGACCATCCTTGGGTATCGCGCGGCGGGGTGAAGTTGGCGCATGGGCTCGATCATTTTGACTGGGATGTGACTGGCGCGGTTGCGATCGATGTCGGGTCGTCAACCGGCGGCTTTACTGATGTGCTGCTCAGCCGGGGCGCTCGGCGTGTCTATGCGGTCGACAGCGGGACCAACCAGCTCGCCTGGAAGCTCCGCCAGGACGACCGCGTCATCGTCCATGAACAAACCAGCGCACGCATCCTGACAGCGGTGCATATCCCCGAGCCGGTTGATCTGATCGTCTGCGATGCCAGCTTCATTGCGCTCGCCAAGGTGCTGGCGGTGCCGCTGACCTTTGCCAGGGCCGATGCGCGTGCCCTGGTGCTGGTCAAGCCGCAGTTCGAGGCAGGGCGCGACGAAGTGGGCAAGGGGGGCGTCGTGCGCGATCCCGCCATTCACCTGCGGGTGTGCGATGCGGCAGCAGGCTGGTTCACAGATCAGGGCTGGCGGGTCGATGGCATCAGCCAAAGCCCGATTACCGGGCCAGAAGGGAATGTTGAATTCCTGCTTGCCGCGCATCGGATCACCGACGAAGTGTCAATTTAACCTATTAAGGTACCTATCGGTGCTTGCCGATCCGCTGATTTGGCGGCACGAAAGATGTCCGAATATGTCTCGTGCTGGATTTTGGCCAGTTGCCCGGACATATAGTCGTGAAGGAATGGGTGTGAGAGAAATTGCATCGAAGCAGCAGCTTCGACTGGCGTTTATGCGGTGGGCGGTCGTGACGGTGCCGTTCATCCTGTTATTGGGCTTTACGTCGGCGCGGAGTGTGCCGACCGGATCGGCCAATCGTTGGTATGCAGCCCTGGTCAAGCCAGCTGAAACCCCACCCGATTGGGCATTCCCGGTCGCCTGGATCGTCATTTACGTGCTGATCGGGCTGGCGCTGGCGATGGTTATCCACGCACGCGGATCGACGATGCGGGGGGCAGCAGTGGCCTTGTTTGCCGCACAGATGGCCACCAACCTGGTCTGGACGCCGCTATTTTTTGGTGCCCACCAGATTTTCTGGTCGCTGATCACGCTTGGCGCAATGTTCGCGCTGACCTTTGCAACGATGATTGCCTTTGGCCGGATCAGGACGGGGGCGGGGCTGCTGATGGTGCCGTATCTGGGCTGGATCGTCTTTGCAGGTTATCTCACTTATATGATCGGTGAGCTTAATCCTGGCGCGGAAACCCTTGTGCCATCGTCGACGAGTACCCAAATCATTCGCTGACCGAATCGGGGAATTCACGATGCAATCCGAAAATCGCCTGTTTGATGACTTCGCCAAATTTGTGAACGGGGCAGCTGGCACGCTCGCCGGTGTTGGCCGTGAAGCTGAACAGAGCGCCCGCGCCCGCGCCAAGGAATGGATTGGCGGGCTTGAATTCGTTTCGCGCGATGAATTTGAAGCGGTCAAGGCGATGGCAGCAGCAGCCCGCGACGAAGCCGAAGCGCTGCGCGCCCGGCTCGACGCGCTCGAAGCCGCTGCAAAGCCAGCCGCGTCGGCCCCTGCCAAGACCAAGAAGTCGTCGGGCGCCGCCTGATTGGCGACGCCAATATTGTCCACAGATTTCTGTTACCCGGCGGGCGCCCAGCCTTGCCGATCGCCGGGCATATTGGCACGCACCATCAGGCGACAGGTGCGTTGGCAAGGATTGATTAAGTGACGCTTCACGAAGCCGATGACGAGCGCGAGGATGCAGCGCCGATCGATATGCTGGAAAGCTATTTTGCGGCCCATGGCTGGACGCATGAACGCCAGGATGACGAGGTGGTTGCCCATGTGAAGGGCAGCTGGACTGAATATGAGCTGCGCGCGCTATGGCGTGAGGAAGACAGCGTTCTGCAATTTCTGGCCTTCCCCGATATCCGCGTGACCGACGAACGGCGCAGCGCCGTTTATGAAGCGATGGGGCTGGTCAACGAACAGCTTTGGGTTGGCCATTTCGAGCTTTGGTCGTCGAGCGGCATCTTGCTGTATCGCCATGCCGCGCTGATCGATGCCGATGATGGCGGCACCTTGTCGCTGGCGGCGGCCGAATTGCTGATTGAATCGGCGATCGACGAGTGTGAGCGCTTCTATCCCGTGTTCCAGTTTGTGATGTGGGGCGGCAAGAGCCCCAAGGAAGCGCTTGCTGCCGCGCTCACTGAGACTCAGGGCGAGGCGTGACCCCAAAGCGGCTCTGGCTGATCGGCTGCGGCAATATGGGCGGGGCGATGCTCCGCCAATGGATTGCCAGCGATGCTGTCGCCGCCGATCAGGTCGATGTCGTCAACCGAAGCGATCGCGATCTGCCACCGGGGGTTCGTCAGGCCCGATCGCTGCCCGATGGGCCGCTCCCCGATCTGGTGATGCTGGCGATGAAGCCGCAGCAGCTTGACGACATTGCGGCGCAGTGGGCCACTCGGCTGGGTGGAGTGCCGATCTTGCTGTCGATTCTGGCGGGGGTTGAGGAGGCGGCACTGGCGCGCCGTTTCAGCGCTGGGGCGATTGTGCGGGCGATGCCCAATTTGCCCGTCGGCATCGGCAAGGGCGTGGTCGCCCTGCACACAGACAACGCCGATGAAGCCACCCGCGCGGGCGTTGGCGCGCTAATGGCGCCGCTCGGGCTGGTCGAATGGGTCGATGCGGCCTTGTTGGATGCGGTGACGGCGCTGGCCGGCAGCGGGCCAGGTTTTGTCTATCGCTTTATCGATGCCCTTGCTGCGGCCGGTGCCGCGCTGGGCCTGCCCGCTGATCAAGCCGCGCGGCTGGCGCTGGCGACGGTAGAAGGGGCAGGGCTGCTCGCGGCAGGTGCCGACGCCCCGCCCGCCACGCTCGCTGATCGAGTTGCCAGCCCCGGTGGTTCAACCCGCGAAGGGCTCAATGTGCTCGATAAGGATCAGGCGCTGTTCCGCCTGATCAGTGAGACGCTGGCGGCATCGACAAGGCGCAATGCCGAGATGGCGGCGGCGGCGCGTTAATCCCTGAGCGCCGCGACCCGCGCCTTGTCCTCGTCTGGGATCAGCCCTTCGAGCACCGCCCAAAAGCCGCCAACCGAATGCTGCCCGGCGCTGGTATAGGCGGTAGACAGTTTTGCACGCAGGCGATCGAACAATTCGGCCTCCAGCGCTTGGCCAGTGGGCGTCAGCCGCAACAAGCGTTGGCGGCGATCACGATCGCCGGGGCGTACCTCGACCAACTGGCGTTCGGCGAGTTCGGACAGTACGCGACCAAGCGATTGTTTGGTGATCGCGAGTAAGCCAAGCAACTGGCTCACCGTTAGATCGGGCTGGCGCGCGACGAAATACAGCACGCGGTGATGCGCACGGCCAAGCCCCTGCGTGGCCAGGCCCTGATCAGCGGCACGGGTGAGGTTGCTATAGCCGAAATAGAGCAGTTCAATCCCGCGCCGCACTTCTGATTCGCGCAGAAAGAGCGGCGATGCGGAGGGCGGTGGGGCAGCCATGTTGACCAACTTTGCCGCCTTCCATAGAGGGGTCAAGCCCTGAAAATTTAGGCGGTGAGGATGATGCTCGACCAGACGACCAGCGACATGCCGGGCCAGCTGCGCTTCGTCGAGTTGCCGCACCCGTCGCCGACGCCCCCCGCCGAGCGCGCGGCGCGGCTGGAAAATCCCGGTTTCGGGCGCGTCTTCACTGATCATATGGCGACGATCCGCTATAGCGAGGCCAAGGGGTGGTATGACGCGCAGATTTGCCCACGCGCGCCCTTTCAAATGGATCCCGCCGCCGGCGTGCTGCATTACGCGCAGGAAATCTTCGAAGGGATGAAGGCATATCGCCTGCCCGATGGCGGCACGGCGCTGTTCCGTCCCGAGGCGAATGCCCGGCGCTTTCGTGCTTCTGCTGAACGCATGGCGATGGTGCCGCTGCCCGAGGAGTTGTTCCTCGAATCGGTCAGGCGGCTGGTGAAGGTCGAGCGCGACTGGATTCCGCCGATTGAGGGTGGATCGCTCTATCTGCGCCCATTCATGATCGCGACCGAGGTGTTTCTGGGCGTCAAACCCTCGGCTGAATATATCTATGCCGTGATCGCCTCGTCAGTCGGCGCCTATTTCAAGGGTGAGGCTCCGGCGGTGTCGTTATGGGTGTCGCAGGAATTTACGCGCTCGGCCCCCGGCGGCACCGGGGCGGCGAAATGCGGCGGCAATTATGCGGCCAGCCTGGTGGCGCAGACCGAGGCGACCCGGCGAGGCCATGATCAAGTGCTGTTCCTCGATGCGGTCGAACGCCGCTGGATTGAGGAACTGGGCGGCATGAACATCTTTTTCGTGTTCGATGACGGATCGATCAGGACGCCGCCTTTGGGGGGCACGATCCTGGCGGGCATCACGCGCGATTCGATCATCCAGCTGGCGCGCGATCGTGGCCTGACGGTGGCAGAGACGCCCTATGCGATCGATCAGTGCCAGGCCGATGCAGCGAGCGGAAGGCTGGTCGAGGCCTTTGCCTGCGGCACCGCCGCTGTGGTGACGCCAATCGGCCGGATGACGCTGGGTGAAAATGAATTTGTGATCGGTAGCGGTGGCCCGGGTCAGCTGACCCAGAGTATCAGCCAAACATTGACGGCAATTCAGCGCGGCACCGCGCCCGATCCCTATGGCTGGGTAGACCGCATCGATTGAAAATGACGATTTGGGGTAAAGAGCGTCGCTTGCCCCTTTTCACCCGCACCATCTGCCCCTAAAGCCTCCCGCTCTGCTGGGGCGTCGCCAAGTGGTAAGGCAGCGGCTTTTGATGCCGCCATTCGCAGGTTCGAACCCTGCCGCCCCAGCCAGCGGTCTTGGCAAGCGTTCTTGGCCAGAGATCCCGGCACCGCTCTGGGGACAGCATTTTATCATTAGCTTCCTGTAGCCTGCGGCTTTGGCTTGGGGCGTTTGATCAGGTTTCGCGCTGTGCCGCTTGACTCGGCATTGGCATGCGCCGAATTAGAACATAACAGGAACAATTATGCATGATTCGCCCGAGACGATCAGGATGCTGCGCGCCCGTATAGCGGACGTAGAACGCGCGCGCGCGCGCGATGCGCCGGTGGTGGTGCCGATGGGGCATGACGCTGTCGATGCGGCGATTGGCGGCGGGATCATGCGCGCGCGGCTGCATGAGATTTTTGCTGAAACGATCGATGATGGCGGCAGCGCGGCTGGTTTTGCGGCGATGCTTGGCATGCAGCTGGCGCGACCTGGCGCGACGATCTTCTGGCTGCGCGAACGGGCGGCGGAGGCGCGGGGGGGGTGCCTGCATGCGCCGGGACTTGCCGAACTGGGCATTGATCCGGGGCGGGCGATTTTGGGGGTGATGGATGATGCGTTGGGGCTGCTCCGGGTGGCGGCGGAGGTGGTGCGTTGCCCCGATATCGATGTTGCGGTGATCGAATTGTGGAAGAACCCGCGCGTACTCGATCTTACCGCGAGCCGACGGCTGGCGGTGGCGGCCGAAGCATCGGGCGTCACGGTGCTGATGCTGCGCGCCGATGCCGAACCGGGGCCAAGCGCGGCACAAACACGCTGGTCGGTTGCCTCTGCCGCGGCGGTGCCGCTGGAGGCAGAGGCTCCTGGATACCCGACATTGTCGGTGCGCCTTTTGCGCCAGCGTGGCGGCAGTGCCGATCGACAGTGGGAAATGGAGTGGGATCGTGACCAAGGCATCTTCCGGGAAGCGGCGCTTTCTCGCGCTGTGGTTCCCCTATCTGGCGGCGGATCGCTGGCGACGGATGGGCAATCTCGCACCGGCTGACGGCGTTGTCTTCACCCAGAAACAGCGCGGCGCGATGCGGATTGTCGCAGCGGATGAGGCAGCGCGCGCGCATCTGGGCCTCGCGCTTGCCGATGCGCGGGCGCGGGTGCCCGATCTGCTCGCGGTCGATGATGATCCGGTTGCCGATCAGCTTTTGCTCGATCGGCTGGCCGATAGTTGTGATCGCTTCACGCCGATGGTTGCGCTCGATGAGGCGGCGCTGACGCTCGATATCACCGGCTGCCCGCATAAGGATGGCGAGGCCGGTCTGGTGGAGGATGTCGAGCATTGGGCGGGGCGGGCCGGGATGCAGTTGCGCTATGCGCTGGCGAGCACGCCTGAGGCGGCGCAGGCGCTGGCGCGCTACCAGTCGGTGCCAGCCACCGATGAAAAGGCCGCCATATTGCGCCTGCCCATCGCCGCACTGCGCGCTGATGACGAGACCGAATTAGCGCTGCGGCGGGCAGGGCTGAAGATGATCGGTGATCTCGCGGGCCGTCCGAGCGCACCGCTTGCGGCGCGGTTCGGCGCGGAGACGACCGATATGCTGGCACGGCTGCTCGGCAAATCGGACAGCCGCATCTCGCCCCGCCGCGCCGAACCGGCGCTGTTGTTCGAACGCCGCTTTGCCGAGCCGATCGCGCAGACCGATTATGCGCTGGCGGTGCTGGGTGAGCTGGCGGGGGAAGCGGCGGCGGCGATGCTCGAACAGCACAAGGGCGGCAGGCGTTTCGCTGTGCGGCTGTATCGCAGTGATGGGATGGTACGCGATCTGGGCATTGAGGTGAGCCTGCCGCTGCGCGATCCCAAGGTGGTGATGCGGCTGTTTGCTGAGCGGATCGAGTCCTTGAACGACCCGATCGATCCCGGTTTCGGCTTCGATCTGATCCGGCTGGCGGTGCCGGTACTGGAGCCGCTCGCGCCGACGCAGTTGCAGCTTGAGGGCGGGGCGGTGGCGTCTGGCGAGCTGACCGCGCTGATCGACCGGCTGAGCACGCGGGTGGGGCGTGGGCATTTTCGACGGCTGCGGGCGAAGGACACACATATCCCCGAGCAGGCGACGCTCGCACTGCCCGCGATCGATGCGCCCGAACCGGCGCCCTGGTCTGAACCCGAAGCGGGGGAGCCACCCTTGCGCCCGATTCACCTGTTTGATCCGCCGCAAGTGATCGAGGTGATTGCCGAAGTCCCCGACGGCCCGCCGCACCGCTTCCGCTGGCGGCGGACGCTGCACGAAGTGACGCGCTTCGAGGGGCCAGAACGGATCGCAGCGGAATGGTGGAAGCGGGCGGGTGGTCCTTCAGGATTGGGGGGAGGGCTGACGCGTGATTATTATAGGGTCGAGGATGCGCGCGGGCGGCGCTTCTGGATTTTCCGGCATGGGCTGTACGGGACCGAGAAGGTCAACCCGGGCTGGTACATGCACGGGTTATTCGCGTGAGTGGGGTTGGTGGGGGGCGGGCCTTGGTGCCGATAAGGCACCTCACTGGCTTGAATGGAATTGGGTTCGCGCGGAGGCGCGGAGACGCGGAGGGGGTGCGCCTGGGGGCAGCCTTGCACTGCAAGTTTCGGGCGAAAGCTGTCCTGCCCGCTTCGCGGGCTTTTAATATCAGCTGCAGCAATCACCGCCCTCTGAAGCTAACAAAGGGCCATCGCCAAGCCGCGCACCCCCTCTGCATCTCTGCGCCTCTGCGCGAACCACCCTTCTTCTTCTAAAAAACCAATGTTCGCTGACCTCGTCACCGCCACCAACTATTCCTTCCTGCGCGGCGCATCGCACCCCGAGGACATGGTCGCCGAAGCCATCGCGCTCGGCCTGTCCGGTATCGGCATTGCCGATCGCAACAGCGTCGCCGGTGTCGTCCGCGCGCATGTCGCGGTGAGAGAAGCGATGGAAAAAGCCCCCGATATCGCCTTCAAACTCGTCGTCGGCGCGCGGCTGGTGTTCGCCGATGGCACCCCCGATATCGTTGCCTACCCGGCGACCCGGCATGGCTGGGGACGGCTCTGCAGGTTGCTGACGATCGGCAATCGCCGCGCGGTCAAGGGCGGGTGCCTGCTCGCCTTGAGCGACCTGATCGCGCATGCCGATGACCTGCTGCTGATCATCCTGCCCGAGACGAGTTTTGTCGCCGAGGAGAATGTGCCGGTTGACGCACAGGACCCCGGCTTGCGCCGTGGAAGTGGGGGTGTGGATCGCCTGCGCTGGTTGTTGAAGGCCGCGCCTGACCGCGTCTGGCTCGCCGCGCGGATGCCCTATGGCGGTCGTGATCGGCGGATGCTGACGCGGCGGGCGGCGCTGGCCGCCAAGCTCGGCGTGCCGATGATCGCGACCAATGATGCGCTCTACGCCAGCCCGGCGGCGCGGCCGCTGCATGATGTGCTGAGCTGCATCCTCAATAAAACGACGATCGCCGCCGCCGGCAAATTGCTCGAGGCCAATGCCGAGCGCCACCTGAAAAGCCCCGACGACATGGCCCGGCTGTTCCGCGATTACCCGCAGGCGATCGCCGAGAGCATCAACCTGCTCGGTCTTATCACCTTCTCGCTAGACCAGCTTCGTTATGAATATCCGCACGAGCCCGTGCCCGATGGCTGGACTGCGCAAGCCTGGCTCCAGCACATCGTTCTGATCGCCGCGCAAGCCCGCTACCCCGGCGCGCTGCCCGGGAAGCTCTGCCGGCTGCTCTATGAAGAGTTCGATCTGATCCACGAGCGCAACTACGCCTATTATTTCCTGACCGTGTACGAGATGGTCAAGTTCGCCCGCTCAGTCGACCCGCCGATCCTGTGCCAGGGGCGCGGCTCGGCGGCCAATTCAGTGGTGTGTTTCCTGCTCGGCATCACCTCGGTTGATCCGATGAAATATGACCTGCTCTTCTCGCGCTTCGTGTCGTCCGAGCGCGACGAGCCGCCTGACATCGATGTCGATTTCGAGCATGAACGCCGCGAGGAGGTGATGCAGCATATCTATGCGCGTTACGGGCGCGACCATGCCGGGATCGCCGCGACCGTCATCCATTACCGCCCGCGCAGCGCGGTGCGCGAGGTTGGCAAGGTGCTCGGCTTTACCGAGGATGTGACGACGCGGATCAGCAGCACCGTCTGGGGCAGCTATGCCAGCGCGATGGAGGAGAAGCGCTTCGCTGAAACCGGGTTCAGCCTCGACGATCCAGCGATGCTGCGGCTGAAAACGCTGGTTGATCAGTTGCTGCATTTCCCCCGCCATCTGTCGCAGCATGTCGGCGGGTTTGTGCTCACCCAGGGGCGGCTCGACGAACTGGTGCCGATCCACAATGCCGCGATGGCCGACCGTACCTTCATCGAATGGGATAAGGACGATATCGACGCGCTCGGGCTGATGAAGGTCGATGTGCTGGCGCTTGGCATGCTGACCTGCATCCAGAAAAGTTTCGAGATGCTGCGCGCGGAGGGGCTGGCCGATCACCAGCTCGACAGCATTCCGGCCGATGATCCGGCAGTGTATGACATGCTATGCAAGGGCGATAGCATTGGCGTGTTCCAGGTCGAAAGCCGTGCCCAGATCAACATGCTGCCGCGCCTTAAACCGCGCGAGCTCTATGATCTCGTCATCCAGGTCGCGATCGTCCGGCCGGGGCCTATCCAGGGCGATATGGTGCATCCTTACCTGCGCCGGAGGTCGGGGCGCGAGAAGGTGGAATATCCTTCGCCAAGCCCCGAACATGGCCCGGCCAATGAATTGCGTGACTTGCTTGGTAAGACCTTTGGCGTGCCGCTGTTCCAGGAACAGGCGATGAAGCTGGCCATCGTCGCGGCCAAATTCACCCCCGACGAGGCCAACCGGCTGCGCAAGTCGATGGCGACATTCCGTCATGCCGGCGGGATGGAGCTTTTCGAGGAGAAGATGGTCGGCGGCATGGTCGCGCGGGGCTATGAGGCCGATTTCGCGCGGCGTTGCTTTGAACAGATCAAGGGCTTTGGCAGCTATGGTTTTCCCGAAAGCCATGCGCTGGCGTTTGCGCGGCTGGTCTATGTCTCGTCATGGATCAAATGCCATCATCCGGCGGTATTCGCCTGTGCGTTGCTCAATTCGCAGCCGATGGGCTTTTACGCGCCCGCCCAGATCGTCCGCGATGCGCGCGAACATGGGGTGGCGGTGCGTGGGATCGACGTGGCGGCGAGCGGGTGGGATAATGGGTTGGAGGATGCGGGCCAGTCGCTCCGCCTCGGCTACCGCCAGATCACCGGCTTCCGGCAGGAATGGGCCGAGGCTATCGTCCGCGCCCGCGCCGTTGCCCTCTTTACCTCGATCGAAGACCTCGCCCGCCGCGCGCACCTGCCGCAACGTGCATTGCGCTTGCTAGCCGATGCCGATGCGTTTCGCTCGATCGCACTCGACCGGCGCGAGGCGTTATGGGAGGTGCGGCGTACCCCGACCGGCGAGTTGCCGCTCTTCGCCGCTGCCCGCGCGCGTGAGCTGGGCGAGGAGCAGGACACGGCGCTGCCCATCATGTCGCCCGCCGAGCATGTCGTCGCCGATTATCAGATGACGCGGCTGTCGCTGAAGGCGCATCCGATGGCGTTTCTGCGCGAGGAATTGCGCGCCGAGGGGATATTGAGCTGTGCCGAGACAAGTGCCGCGAAGAACGATACCCGCGTCCGTACCGCCGGGATCGTGCTGGTTCGCCAGCGGCCGGGCAAGGGCAATGCGATTTTCATCACGATCGAGGACGAAACCGGCGTCACCAATGTCGTGCTCTGGGCGCGGCAGTTCGAGATTTTCAGGCGGCAGGTGATGGCATCGCGGCTGATGCTGGTCGAGGGGCAATTGCAGCGTAGCGTTGAGGGCGTGGTGCATTTGATGGCGAGCCGGATCATCGACCGGACTACGATGCTCGATACGCTATCAGAACGTGGCGAGACGCCAGTTGAACGTTCACGCGCCGACGAGTTCGACAACCCCCAGCATCCGCGTGGCAAGATCCCGCACAATGCGCAGCCGCGCGGCAGTCACCCGCGCAACGTGCGGATCATTCCGAAGTCGCGGGACTTTCATTGATCGCGGGCACCGGCCCTTTTGGTCCCATATCGGTCAATGCATCGCCGCCTAGCGCCCGATACAGCGTCACCCGGTTCGCCGCCGCCACCAATTGCGTCTGCGCGAGCGAGCGTTGTGCCTGATAGGCCGAACGCTGCGCATCAAGATTGGCGAGGAAGCTGTCGATCCCCCCGCGATAGCGCGCATCGGTCAGCCGCAGCGAATCTGCCGTTGCCTGCGCAAGCCGCTGCTGCGCGCCCAATTGATCCTCGATCGTCCCGCGCCGCGCCAGCGCATCGGCAACTTCGCGAAACGCAATCTGGATCGATCGTTCATAAACCGCTACGGCCACATCGAGCTGCGCGCGCGCTTGCGCCAGCGCCGCCTTGTTGCGCCCGCCCGCGAACAACGGATAGCTGACCCCGGGCGTGGCCGAATAGTTGAAAGCGCGCGTCGTGAAGAGCTGCGACAGGCCGTTGGAGCCGAGCCCGGCCAGCAACGTCAGCGACAGCCGCGGAAACAGTGCCGCGCGCGCCGCGCCGACTTCGGCATTGGCGGCGCGCAGCTGATATTCTGCCTGAACGACATCGGGCCGGCGCAACAATATTGTCGATTCCAGCGTGGCCGGGGCGTCGCCAATACCGTTAGCGGCCTCAGCAATCGATCCGGGGAGTAGCGCGGTATCGATTGGCGCGCCGACCAGCAATTGCAGCGCGTTGATATCCTGCGCCAGCGCCGTCAGTTGCTGGGCCTGGTCCGACTGCGCGGTTGCCAGCACGGTCTCGGCTTGGGCCAGATCAGTGCGCGGTGCGATGCCGCCATCCAACCGCGCCTTGATCAGCTTGACGCTGGCACCGGCATTATCGACGGTTTGCTGGGCAACGCTCAGCAGGCTTTTATCGGTGGCATATTGCAGCCAGGCAGTCGCGATATCGCCGATCAGCGCCAGCCGGGTCGCTCGCGCGCCGACATCGCTGGCGAAATAACGCGCCTGATCCGCCTCGCTCAACGCTGCTAGTCGCCCGAAAATGTCGATCTCGAACTGGGTCAGGCCTAAATTCAGCGCATAATTGGTGCGCTGACCGCCCGTGACTGGTGAGCCGCCGATATTCGTCCGACCGGTACCGGCATCGACGATATTGACGCTATTGTTGCTGTTGATCAGCGGCAGCTGCTCGGCGCGCTGGGCGCGATATTGGGCGCGCGCGATCTCGATATTGGCGGCTGCAATGCGCAAATCGCGGTTATTGGTGAGCGCCTGATCGATCACGGCTTGCAGCCGGGGATCGCGGAAAACGTCGCGATAGGGCAGTGATGGCAGCGCCGCATCGGCACTATTGGGGCTGGGCTCGCCATAGGCCGCGCCAGTTGGCAGCGCGGTCGGCACGGGTAGGGCAGGGCGCTGATAGGTGGGCACCATTGAACAGGCCCCGAGCGGCAACAGCAGCGTGATCGATAGCCGGCGATCTATCATATCCCTGCCTCGCTCGGCGGTGCCTTAGGTTCGTGATGCAAGCGCTTCAGCGTGTCGCGGGTGGTGCGGCGGACGAGCACGAAGAACAGCGGAATGTAGAAGATCGCCAGAACCGTCGCGGTCAGCATGCCGCCGATCACCGATGTGCCGATCGCGATACGGCTATTCGCGCCCGCGCCCGTTGAAATCGCCAGCGGCAATACGCCGAAGATGAAGGCCAGGCTGGTCATCAGGATCGGGCGCAGCCGCAGCCGTGCGGCCTCAATCGCAGCGACGATCACCCGCTTGCCCTTTTTTTCGGCTTGTTCGGCAAATTCGATCATCAAAATCGCGTTTTTGGCGGCGAGGCCCATCGTCGTCAGCAGCCCGATTTGCAAATAAACGTCATTCTGCAGCCCGCGCAGTGTGACGAAGAATACTGCGCCAACCAGCCCGAGCGGGATGATCAGCAGCACCGCGACCGGGATCGTCCAGCTTTCATACAGCGCGGCGAGGCACAGAAAAACGACAAGAAGGGACAGGCCATAGAGCAACGGGGCTTGTCCTGACGTCAGCCGTTCCTGGTAAGAAAGCCCGCTCCACGCGACAGTTGTGCCGGGATATTTGGCGGCAAGCTTGGCTATCCGGTCCATCGCTTCGCCCGAACTTCTGCCCGGTGCAGCCTGGCCGGAAAATTCATAGGATGACACCCCCATGAAACGCGCCAGCGAGGGCGGGGCTGCCGACCAGCTTGTCCGGGCAAAGGACGAAAAGGGTGCCATCGATCCGTCGGCGGCACGGACACGCCATTGCGACAGATCCTCCGGGCGCGACCGATAGGGGGCGTCGCCCTGGACATAGACGCGCTTCACCCGGCCACGATCGGTAAAGTCATTGACGTACCGCCCGCCCCAGGCGGTTGCGAGCGTATTGTTGACGTCAGTCTGGCTGAGCCCGAGCACTTGCAGTTTCTGCTGATCAAGGTCGACATCAAGCGTCGGCTGGTCGTCCAAATCGGTCAAGCGAAGTTGGGCAAGCACGGGATCGGCATCGGCTTCGGCGAACAATTTGTCGCGCGCTTCCTTGAACGCCTCCCGTGACAGGTTGCCACTGTTGAGCAGTTCGAGCGTGAAACCGCTCGACTGGCCAAGCCCGCGAATGGCGCCCGGTACTAGCACATTGACGCGCGCATCGCGGAAGCCGGCAAACGCTTTGGCTGCGCGCGCGCTGATCGCATCTGCGGTATTGGCCTTGCCCGTTCGTTCGTCCCAATCCTTGAACGCAATAAAGCCGCGCCCTTCATTCTGGCCAGCCGGCCCGCCTCCACCGCCGCCGCTGACGGTCAGCATCGCCTTTAGATTGGCGGCTTCGTCGTTGAGGAAATAGCGCTCAATCGCCTTTTGAACCGCAACGGTGCGCGGCTGAGTGGCCCCCGGCGGCAAGGTGAATTGTACGCGCGCGCCGCCCTGATCCTCATTGGGCAGGAAGCCGGTTGGCAACCGCACGAACATCAGGACCAGCAGCGCAGCGACCCCGGCATAGATTAACAGGAAGAGGAATTTCCGATCGACGACTTTTTCGACACTACCGGCATAGCGATCGACCATCCGTTCGAAGCCCGTATTGAACCAAAGGCGTGCCCCCGCAGTGCGCTGGGCGAACCAGCCATCCTGCTTCTCATCAGCGCGGCGGCGCAGCAATGTGGCGGTGAGCGCCGGGGTCAGCACCAAGGCGACGACGACGGAGAGCACCATTGCTGAAATGATCGTGATCGAAAACTGACGATAGATAACGCCAGTTGATCCGCCGAAAAATGCCATCGGCAGAAACACCGCCGACAGCACGAGCGCGATAGCAATCAGGGCGATCGTGATCTCATCCATCGACTTGATCGTCGCCTCACGCGGGCTCATTTCCGGATATTCGTCCATCAGCCGCTCGACATTTTCGACCACGACAATGGCATCATCGACCAGCAGACCGATCGCCAGCACCAGCCCGAACAGCGTCAGCGTGTTGATGGAAAAGCCGACAAGGTAAAAAATCCCGAAGGTACCGAGCAGCACCACGGGCACGGCGATTGTCGGGATCAGCGTTGCGCGCCAGTTCTGCAGGAAGACGAACATGACAATGACGACCAGGATGATCGCCTCGATCAGCGTCCAGACCACTTCCTCGACCGACACTTTGATGAACAACGTGCTGTCCGACGGGTAGGCGACGGCATAGCCGGGCGGCAGTGCGCGGGTCAGCTCTGTCACCTTTGCCTTGACGAGTTCGGCGGTTTTCAGCGCATCGGATCCTGGGGCAAGCGAAACGGCAAACCCCGCGCCGGGATGGCCGTTGATGCGGCTGCGCGTCGTATAATTCTCCGCGCCCAGTTCCACCCGCGCAACGTCGGATAGCTTCACAACCGATCCATTGCGCGCGGATTTAACGATGATATTGGAAAATTGGGCAGGTGTACTCAGCCGCGACTGCGCTTTTACAGTGGCGTTGAGCATTTGCGTATCAGGCATCGGCTGCCCGCCGATTTCACCGGCGGCAACTTCCGTATTTTGCGCCTGGATCGCGGCGATGATGTCGCCGGGCTGGAGCGCATAAGCGGTCAGCCGTTCGGGGTTCAGCCAGATCCGCATGGCATATTGCGCGCCGAACACATTTGTGTCGCCAACGCCGGGCAGCCGCGCGATGGGATCTTGCAGGGTCGAGACGAGATAGTCGGAAACATCCTGATTGGTCGCCTGATCGGTGGTGTCATAGATCGCGAAGATCATCAGGAAATCGGGATTGGATTTGGTGACGCTCAGCCCCTGTTGCTGGACCTGCTGGGGCAGGCGCGAGATTGCCTGCTGCACCTTGTTCTGCACCTGCACCTGGGCAATGTCTGGATCGACGCCCTTTTCGAAGGTGGCCGAAATGCTCACCTGCCCCCGCGAACTGGACGTCGAGCTGAAATAGAGCAGCCCGTCGATCCCGGTCAGCTGTTGCTCAATGATCTGCGTTACGCTGTTTTCCAGCGTTTCCGCTGAAGCGCCGGGATAACTCGCCCGGATGTTGACCTGGGGCGGCGCCACATCGGGATATTGCTCGATCGGCAGTGTCAGGATCGCACCGACACCCGCCAGCATGATGATGATCGCAATCACCCAGGCAAAGATCGGCCGATCGATGAAGATGCGGGAAATCATGCTCGATTCAGCGACCCGGCCGGGCGGCGTCGCCGTCTTTGGGCGGTGCAATGCGTTGCGGCGAGCCGGCTGGTACCGGCTTTACCGGAGCACCCGGCTTGGCGCGCACCGTCCCTTCGACGATCACCTTGTCGCCAGGCGAAAGGCCGGCAGACACGATCCAATTTGGCCCCTGGGTGCGATCCGCAGTGACAGCGCGTTTGATCACCTTATTGCCCGGGCCGACCAGCAACACCGTGGCATTGCCGCGCGGATCGCGGGCGAGCCCGGCCTGGGGCACCAGAAACGCATTGGTCGCCACAGCCTGGACAAACATTGCCCGCACAAACATGCCGGGCAGCAGCAGATTTTCCGGGTTGGGGAAACGCGCGCGCAAGGTGACGGTGCCTGTGGCCTGGTCCACTGAGACTTCGGTGAACTCGACAGTGCCGGTGTGGCCATAATCAGTGCCGTCTTCCAGCTTCAGCGTCACCGCCGCCTTGCTGGGTAGCGCTTGGCCTGCCGCCAGCGCCCTGCGCAGCCCCAGCAAATCGGCGCTTGATTGCTGAATATCGACGAACATGGGATCGAAATTCTGGATCACCGCCAGCGGATCAGCCTGATTGGCGGTAACCAGGGCACCCTGGGTAAATAGCGATCGGCCAATCCGCCCGCTGATCGGCGCGGGCACATTGGTGAAGCGCAGATTGATCCGCGCCGTGGCAAGCTGAGCGCGAGATTGGGCAATGCGCGCCTCCGCCTGCCGTGCCTGAGCGAGAGCATCGGTATAATCCTGCGCGCTCACCGCCTCGATCGCAGCGAGCGGTTTGAATCGATCGGCCTTGGTGCGCGCGGCATCGGCACTTGCCTGGGCGCTCAACAGATTTGCGCGCGCTTCGTCACTGGCCGCCCGGTAAAGGCTTGAATCGATTTGATAGAGCGTTTGTCCAGCATGGACGAAGGAGCCTTCGCTAAACAATCGGCGGCGGATGATGCCGGAGATTTGCGGCCGCACCTCTGACGTTTGATAGGCACTCGTCCGCCCGGCGAGATCGGCGATGACCGGAACAGCGCCCGGTTGGACGACAACATATCCAATTTCAGGCGTGCCGCCCTTGCCCGCTTTTCCGCCCGCTTTTTCGGCACCTCCACCGCACCCAGCCAGTAAAATGAGGGTGATCAGCAACGGGGCCGACCATGCTGCTCTGCTCGATAACGACATTGCTAGCATCATCCGCCCTGGTTGCGGCCTAGCGGCCTGCGATTGTCCCTGTGTCTGCCTAATGCAGGTCCGAGGCTTTTGGTTCAAGGCGGAGACGAAGAAAGAAAAGATCGCATCATGGCAATACGGCCCTTTGGCATCTTGTGTTCGTTTCGGGGGCGGGCCACCAGCCGGTTGATTGTGCGCGGAGCGGTTCTCGACTGATTGCCGATTTTCCCAATTCCGACATAGTTTTGCGACACATGGCCGATAGGTGGCGCTGAGCCAGTCTTGGCTCAGGCGGCTTGCCCCTTGCGAATGGATTTTATGCGTACCTCTCGACTTAGCTTCCTTCTTTTAGTCAGCGTGGCGCCAGCCGCAGTATCGGCCCAGACCGCGCCGGTTGTGCCGCGCGCGCAGGACCGGCCATCGACGCCGCCAGCCGCCGACGATGGTGAAGCTGGCGATGCCGATATCGTTGTCCGTGGCGCACGTCCGGTGGGATCGGTCGCTGGTGATATTCCTCCCGAGCAACAGCTTAGCCCAGCCGATATCCGGTCCTATGGGGTGAGTTCCGTCGCTGATCTGCTTGCCGAGCTGGCCCCGCAGACGCGGAGCGGGCGCGGGAGCGGCGGCGCGCCGGTGGTGCTGGTGAATGGCAAGCGGGTGGCGGGCTTTGGCGAGATCCGCGATTTGCCAACCGAAGCGATTTTGCGCGTCGATATTCTGCCCGAAGAAGTGGCGCTGAAATATGGCTTTGCCGCTGATCAACGCGTCATCAATTTCGTCCTTCGCCCGCGTTTTCGGGCGGTGACGACCGAGTTGAACAGTCGTTTCACGACCGAAGGCGGTATCGCCAGCCCGCAGGGCGAATTTGATTTGCTTCGGATCAACCGCACCGGTCGCATCACTGTCCATGCCGATGTGCAGGGTCGCGAATCGATTACGGAGGCTGATCGCAACATTACCCTTGCGCCTAATCTGTTTGCCGTTGGCGGCAATATTGTCGGCCGCACCGGGGGTGAGATTGATCCATTGTTGAGCGCGCGGGCCGGATCGCTGGTTACCGTGGCTGGTGTGCCGGCCAGTGCCGCAACTCAGCCCCCCACGCTCAATGATTTTGCAGCGACAGCCAACCGCGCCAATGTCACCGATCTCAC
This sequence comes from Sphingomonadales bacterium Ga0077557, assembly GCA_001464615.1. Lineage (GTDB taxonomy): Bacteria > Pseudomonadota > Alphaproteobacteria > Sphingomonadales > Sphingomonadaceae > Sphingomonas. Next base: position 18,718 of record LNFI01000012.1, read on the forward strand.
GCCCTTTCGAACGCTGTCGCCATCGTCGACCAATTTCAACTTGAGCGTGGTGTATGCGACCACGATTTTTGGCGATGTCAGCGCCAGTCTTAACGGGCAGATTGGCACGTCAAACAGCAACCGGTTGCTCGGCCTGCCCGGCGTTGCGCTGACGTTGCCGATCGGCAATCGCTTTTCGCCTTTTTCGCAGGATGTCCTGATCGATCGCGCGCTGCTTGACGGGGTGAGCCCGCTTAGCCAGCGCAACAAGGTGTTTTCGGGCTATTTGGGGCTGACGCTCAACGGCACGCTGGGCAAATGGCAGTGGACCTTCACGGGCACCTATGATCGCAATGACAGCGAGACGATCACTGACACTGGCTTTGATATCACGAGCTATCAGGCCCGGCTGCGCGCCAATGATCCAACAGCGAACCCGTTCGGTCCCGTGCTTGCTGATGATTTCGGGCCACTGCCTGGCATCCAGTCCATCTCCAATCGCAATCGCGGAGCTGCGACGGCGCTGTTTAGCGGGTCGCTGTGGAAATTGCCGGCCGGCGCGATTTCAACAAGCGTGCGGGTTGGTGGCGTCGTTACCGATTTTTCCTCTACCGCCATCCGCGCCGGTATCGTGCAGCCTGCGCAGTCGACGCGCAATGTGGCCAATGGTCAGGTCAATATCGATGTCCCGATCACCAGCCGCAAAACTGATTTTTTGAGTTTTGCGGGTAACTTGTCGGCGAATTTTAACATCGCCTATGATTATCTTTCGGATTTCAACGCGCTCCGCACGCTGGGTTATGGCCTTAACTGGTCCCCGATTGAGCCCGTTCGCCTGATCGCATCGGTCACTGAGCAGGACGAAGCGCCAACCCAGGAGGCACTTGGCAATCCGGCGATCACGACGCCCAATATTGTCGTGTTTGATTATGTTCGCGGCGAAAATGCGCTGGTGTCTGTCGTAACGGGGGGCAATCGCGGCCTGATCAGCGAGAATCGGCTCGTCAAAAAGCTGGGGTTGACGGTCAAGCCGTTCGACAAGCAGGAGCTGACCTTCTCGGCCAATTATGTTGATAGCCGCACCAATAACCCGGTCGCCGGCTTCCCCAGCGTGACGGCGGCGATTACCGATGCTTTTCCTGATCGATTTACGCGCGATGGGAATGGCCGGTTGCTGACAATCGATCAGCGTTCAATCAATTTTGCGCAGACCAGTCGTTCGGAGATCAGGCTCGGGGTGAATTTTTCCACCGTGCTGAAATCCAAGATTCAAAAGCAGATTGAGGCGTTTCGCGCGGGCACTGGCCCCAATCCCTTTGCCGGGCTGATTCCGCCGGGCGGTCGCCGACCGCCTGGAGCTGGGCAGGGCGATGGCCCCGGCGGCGCGCGCTCTGGTGGCGGGCCTGGTGGTGGACCTGGTGGTGGACCGGGGGGCGGTGGTTTCGGTGGCGCGCCGGGAGGCGGTTTCGGTGGTGGTGGTTTTGGCGGTGGCGGCGGCGGTCGCGGCGGTCCCGGTGGGGGGCGCCTGCAATTTGCCCTTTATGACACCATCCACCTCACCAATCGCGTCCAGATCGGGGCGACTGGTCCGACGCTTGATCTCCTGCGCGGTGATACGATTGGTGATCGCGGCGGGCAGGTCCGCCACGAGCTGGAGGCGCAGGCTGGCTATAACAATAATGGCATTGGCGCGCGCCTATCGGTGAACTGGCGGAGCGGCACGACCGTTGTCAGCGGCACCAACCTCAATCCCGATACGCTTCGTTTTTCGTCGCTGGGCACGGCCAATCTGCGGCTGTTTGCTGATCTTGGCCAGCGGCTCGATCTGCTGAAGAAATACCCGTGGATGCGGGGCATGCGCGTCGTGCTGTCGGTCGACAATCTGTTCAATGAACGCCAACGCGTGACCGATCAGAATGGCTTAGTGCCGATCAGCTATCAGCCCGGTTATCTCGATCCTGTCGGCCGATCGATCCGGCTGTCAGTCCGTAAGCTGTTCTTCTAGGGGCAGCGAGTACTGGCAATCGGAGGAGATTGAGTTAGATGGGCCTGCGCTTGCAGGCGGGCACGCCGCGAATAGGGATGGTTTTGACTTATGCGGATTACGATGATCGGCTCGGGCTATGTGGGCTTGGTTTCGGGCGCTTGTTTTTCGGATTTCGGCCATGACGTGATTTGCGTCGATAAGGATGCGGCCAAGATTGAGGCGCTGAAGGCAGGCCGGATGCCGATTTACGAGCCCGGGCTGAGCGGGCTGGTTGCCACTAACGTCAATGCTGGGCGGCTGACCTTCACGACCGATCTGAAATCAGCCGTTGCGGGAGCTGATGCTATCTTCATCGCGGTCGGCACGCCGTCGCGCCGCGGCGACGGCCATGCCGATCTGACCTATGTATTTGATGCTTCGCGAGAAATTGCCGAAGCGCTGACCGGCCCGAGTGTCGTTGTCACCAAATCGACGGTCCCTGTCGGCACTGGTGATAAGGTAGAAGCAATCCTGCGCGAGATCGCGCCCAATTTGGATGTGGCGGTCGTTTCCAATCCGGAATTCCTGCGGGAAGGCGCCGCGATTGGCGATTTCAAGCGCCCTGATCGCATCGTCATCGGCACGGAAGATGCCCGCGCAATGCAAGTGATGCGCGATATTTATCGTCCGCTCTACCTGAATGAGAGCCCGATCCTGTTCACGGCACGCCGCACGGCGGAGCTGATCAAATATGCCGCCAATGCCTTTTTGGCGACCAAGATCACCTTCATCAACGAAATCGCCGACCTGTGCGAGGCAGTCGGCGCCAATGTGCAGGATGTGTCGCGCGGCATTGGGCTGGATAACCGGATTGGATCGAAATTCCTGCATGCCGGGCCAGGCTATGGCGGGTCATGCTTTCCAAAGGATACGCTTGCACTGCTCAAGACCGCTGAGGATTTTGGGACGCCGATCCGCATCGTGGAGGCGGTTGTGGAGGTTAATGACAGCCGCAAGCTTGCCATGGGGCGCAAGGTGATCACCGCGCTTGGCGGTGAAGCGCGCGGCAAGACAGTTGCGGTCCTGGGCCTTACCTTCAAGCCCAACACCGATGACATGCGCGATGCACCGAGCCTTGCGATCATTCAGACCCTGCTCGACGCGGGCGCCACGATCCGCGCCTATGATCCAGAAGGCATGGAACCGGCGCGGGCGATGCTGCCGGGCGTTGTTTTCTGTACCGATGCCTATGAAGCAGCAGCCGGGGCCGATGCCGTCACGATCGTTACCGAATGGGATATCTTCCGTGCGCTCGATCTGAAACGCTTGGCCGCCACGATGGTGACACCGGTCATGGTCGATCTGCGTAATATCTATCCGCCAATCGATGCTGAGCGGGCCGGTTTCACCTATTACTCGATTGGGCGCGGATAACTTCCGGGCCGATTGCAGACTTGGGATTCACGCTGAGATAATGCCATTGGCGGCTTGTTTGCCGGGCATGATCGTCGGACTTGCAATGCAAGTATCAGCCGAACTTTCGGTCGCGCTTCCTGATCAGTTATCGGAATATGTGTCCTTGAAAGGATACCCGCGCGCTCAATTCATCTGACAAGAGACCTGTCCGGTGGCGTGTCGTTCCTTTGCGGCTGCGCGATCTATCGGGTTACTTTACTGAGAAGCATTGGCGCTATTAAGCGTCGCATGGTTGCTATCATCTCCTTCCGAAGGCATCACTGGCAAAGCCAAATGCCAAGCACGGTGCAGTGCAGACCTAGGTTGGATGATGATGAAAAAGGCGTTGATCACTGGCATCACCGGGCAGGATGGAGCATATCTCACAGAATTTTTATTGGCCAAGGGGTATGAAGTTCATGGCATCAAGCGGCGATCTTCCAGCTTCAATACGCCGCGACTCGACGAATTCATCATCGAACGTGAAAAGGCGGATATCCCCTTTTTTCTGCACTATGGCGACCTGACCGATACATCGAGCCTGATCCGCATCTTGCAATCGATCCTGCCGGATGAAATCTACAATCTCGGCGCGCAAAGCCACGTGAAGGTCAGCTTCGAGACGCCTGAATACACCGCTAATGCCGACGCCGTTGGCCCCCTGCGGCTGTTGGAGGCGATTAGAATTTTGGGACTTGAACGGACAACGAAGCTCTATCAGGCATCGACATCAGAGATGTATGGCGCGTCACCGCCGCCGCAATCCGAAACGACGCGTTTCTATCCGCGCAGCCCTTATGCCGTCGCCAAGCTTTATGCGTTTTGGATCGTCGTCAATTACCGCGAAGCCTATGGGATGCATGCGTCCAACGGCATCTTGTTCAACCATGAAAGTCCGTTGCGCGGTGAAACATTTGTCACGCGCAAGATCACCCGTGCGGTAGCAGCGATCGCCCGTGATCGTCAGGATCGGTTGGTCCTGGGCAATCTCACATCGCGCCGCGATTGGGGGCATGCGCGCGATTATGTTGAAGGCATGTGGCAGATCGTCCAGCAGGACACGCCCGACGATTATGTGCTTGCGACTGGTGTGGATTACTCCATCCGTGATTTTGTTGAAGCCGCCTTTGGTGAAGTCGGGATCGGCATTGACTGGGCAGGCCATGGGGCGGACGAGATCGGCCGTTGCAGGGTAACAGGCCGGACACTGGTTTCCATCGATCCGCGCTATTTCCGCCCGACCGAGGTCGATGCGCTGCGCGGCGATGCCAGCAAGGCCCGGCGCGTGCTTGGCTGGGCGCCGCGGATCGGGTTCAATCAACTGGTGCATGAGATGGTGGAAAGCGATTTGGCGCTGATCGATACGGGCTTCTCTGTGCTCGGCCCGCGTGGCGTCGCTGCCCGGGTTGCAACGATGTATGACGAATAGGGATTAGCCACGACGGCGCGGTGCGCGCTTTTCCAGGCGCGCCGCTGCTATCGGCGGGGCTCGCGTCGATGATGACGCTTTTCAGTGTTGCGCGCGATTGCGACCTTGTTTCCTTATTCATGGCGCCGCGCTTGGGCTTATTCGCATCCATTTCTGGACTGTAGCGATAGTTAAATCATTGGACGGAAGCTTGTTTTTGGTTTGTGCATCGTTTGCGTCGCTAAGAACGCAAAAGGGGGATGCACATGAGATCCGGTTTCGTGCTGGCTGCTTTGTTGGCGGCGGCGGTGATGGCACAACCCGTTGCCGCGCAGGAGCGCAGCGCCACAAGGGCCGGGTTTGCGCTGCCCGCTGACGGGGGCAAGACGATTTTGGTCTTGCGGCCGTCGGTTCGCGTCGGTGCGCAATCTACCGGTGGTCTTTTCGAACCCAATGGCGATTGGACCGACGAAGCGCGGAAAAACATCGAGACTGCACTGGCTGACCAGCAGGGGACGCTTGGCAACCGCGTCATCGCGGCGCCTGATGCCGTTGGGGCGGATGCGGCGCTTGTCGAGGAATATGCAGCGCTGTTTGCGGCGGTGTCGAAATCGGTCATCGACTATCAGTTTTTTGTCGGCAATCGGCTGCCGACCAAGAAGCGCGACAATAGTGCGAATGTGTTCGACTGGTCGTTGGGCAGCGGTATCGCCGCGTTGCCTGGGGCGAAGGACGCAGACTATGCGCTGTTTATCTACAATCAGGATGCCTATGGCTCGACTGGGCGCAAGTTACTCCAGGTGGTTGCGCTTTTGGGGCCGGGTATCGCGATCAAATCGGGTGAGCATGCCGGCTATGCGGGGCTTGTCGATTTGAAGACGGGTGACTTGCTTTGGCTCAACGCCGATAACGCAATGGGGGGCGATGTCCGTACCCCGGAAGGCGCCAAAAAGCGCGTTGCACAGCTGCTGGAGGACTTTCCCGGCAGCGCCAAACCCAAAGCGGCTGCTGGCCAGTGATTGCTTTGATTGCCCCGATGATCGCTGCGAGCGCGATGCTTGGGGTGCCAGTAACGGGGCCAGCGCCCAAGGATGTCGCGCCGCCACCGCCCCCTTATGTCGGCGTCTATCAGCCGAGCGGCGTGGATGAGATCGGCGTGTGGAAGGACGCCGATGAAGACGAGCGGATGCTCGCCAACGCCCCGATCGTCATTCGCGACGAGGCGCTGAACGCCTATGTCCGCCGCGTGTTATGCGACACCGTTGGTGCCGAACGCTGCAAGAGCGCACGGGTCTACATTTTACGCACACCCATCTTCAACGCCAGCATGATGCCGAATGGCGCGATGCGGGTGTTAAGCGGATTGCTGCTGCGGGCGCGCAACGAGGCCGAATTGGGCGCAGTACTGGGCCATGAATTTGGGCATTTTGAGCGCCGCCACAGCCTTGCTGAATTCAGGGTGCAGCGAAGTGCGACTGATTTGTTGAGCTGGGCAACGGTGTTGTCAGCGACGGCAGCGACCTATGGCGCGCGATCCAATTTCGACCAGATTCAATTGTCGGTGTACGGCAGTTTTTATCACTTCAGCCGCGATCAAGAGCGCGAAGCTGATCGGTTCGGTGTGGGCTATCTCAACGCCAGTGCGCTGCGCCCACAGTCTGCATCCGTGGTTTGGCAGAACATCATCGCCGAGGCCGAAGCTTCCGCAAAAGCGCGCGGGCTGAAGAAGCCCCGGTTCGACAAGGTTGCGTTCTTTGCCACGCATCCGCCTGAGGCCGAGCGCGCAGCGACATTGGCCAGCCTTGCCGCACCAGAGGGCGCGGCGCGCGACGATGGCGCAGCGCGGTACAAACAAGCCATGGCACCATGGCTGCCGATCTTTCTGGACGATCAGGTCAAGCTCAACGATTTCGGCGGGAGCGATTACCTCATCACGACGCTCGCCGGGAGCGGCTGGACGGCGCCACTGTGGCTGGCACGCGGCGATTTGTATCGCGCCCGCGGCAACCCGCGTGACCTGGTCAATGCGGCGGATTTTTACGGCAATGCGGTGGCATTGGAACCGGCGCTGCCAGAGGCGCATCGCGGGCTTGGGCTGTCCTTGATGAAGATCGGTCGGCGGACGGAGGGGCAGGCCTCTTTGCGCCGCTATCTCGAGCTTAAACCAAATGCGTCGGACGCAAGCATGATTGGCCTGCTGGCCGCAACGAACGGGGGTGCTTTGTGAACATGACTCAAAAATGGATCAGCCCATTGGTTCCGATGGCGTTGGCGGTAGCGCTCGCCATGTCGCCGGCGACCGCAAACGGCTATCGCGCAAAGGACAAGCCGGTGCCGGTTGCCAACGCAGCAATGATCGTCACGCCATCGCGTGACTGGAACCAGCTGTCCATCAAGCCTGGCAAAAAGGCAGAGACATGGACGCTGGACGGTGAGCAGCTAAACGACGTGACCTGGTTCGGCGGCATTGCGCCGGGCGAACCGCTGGTGCGCGAGATTAGCAAGAAGCGCAAACCCCTGCCGAAATTCACCAGCGCCACCTTGCTGGTGGAACTGCCCGAGCTGCTGGAGGCAACCTATCGCAGTGCAAAGGATATCGGCAGTTTCAAGGTGATCAGTTCCGCACCGGATCGGTTCCTGGGGCAGGACGGGATCCGGTTCAGCTATGAATATGTCGACAATGATAACCTGCCCCGCAAGGGGGAGGCCCGCGCGGCGCTGGCCAAGGGGCAGCTCTATATGGTGACGTTCGATGCGCCGCGGCTGCATTTCTTCGATAAGTTGCTGGAGGATTTTCATGCCCTCAGCGACAGTGCACGGCTTTCCTGAGGCGACAGACACGGGGCAATCGCCTGGCAATGTCGCTGTCGAGGATGATGTTGCCGCCCATTGGCTGGTGCGTGCCCATTGCTGCCATGCCGTGGGTGAGGGTTATGCGTGGGCGGGCAACCGAGAGCCTGCTGTGGACTTGCGGTAACAGACTAGAGAAATTCGGCACCGGCATGTCGCGCGCCTTGAAGCGGGCGTTTCGCTGTTGGCGATGGTCTGCGCGATAACGCGCCGATGGCCGTTTTCGGTACCGATCTGCAATACGCTTCGATCGGCGCAGTTTATTCAGGCGATACGGAAATGACCCGGCCCAACCGCTATCAGGGCAATTACTTCATGCCCGGCTTCGCTGAGGGCGTCGTGCTGCCGATGGCGGTCAACCAGTTCCATTATCTGCACCCAGGCCTCAGCATCGATGATTTCCTGCCCCCGGCGCTTGCTGCGTTGGCACCCGTTCGCGCACTGGCGACGCCGATCGTGTCAATCTAGAGATCATCGACAAGCGAAATCCGCAGCTTGATTGAAGGTAGCGTGACGAAGCCAGCGTATGATTTTCTTGTTTTGTCATCACGGGTGTGGCGTGCAGATCTATTCAACCACGATCGTCAGCCTAAGGCTGCGGCCGGGGCGGGGGGTGCCGACGGCATCCCAGCTGCGGTTGTCGCCCAGGTTCAGCAATGTCAGGCGAAGGGTCAGGTGATCGCTGGCAGTATAGCGGATTCCGGCATCGGCCTCGACATGGCCCGCGGTCAATCTCGCGCCGGTCGGGATTGAACTGTCGTTAAATGCACTGTTGGCACGCACGGCGGCCGTCGCCTGCCAGCGCCTTCGCTCCCAAGTGAGGCGCATATTGCCCTTCCAGGCCGGCCGCCCGCGCAACGGTGTCGGGCTGTCGATAGCGAGATAGCCACCCGCCGCCGCAAGTGACCATTCGCTGGCCAGGCGCACCGCCACATCGGCATCGGCACCGCGCGTCCCGACACGCGCGCGATTGACGAGCCGGAAAGCAACGGGGTCAAAGTCGATGAGGTCGTTGTAGCGATTATCATATAGCGTCACGCTGGCATGGCCCTGCTGAAAGGGCCACTCCATGCCCAAAGCCACGGTGCGGCTTCGTTCGGGCTGTAGAGCGGGATTGCCGATCAACGGGTGGCCGATCGCAAAGAGGCTGGGAAGCTTATAACCGGTCGTGACCGTTGCGTTGAAACGTGGTCCCCCCACGCCGGTCGACCAGCCGATACCGCCGCGTCCGGTCCAATTACCGTTGCCCGCCTGCCTGTCATAGCGTAGCGCGCCGCTGATGGAAAAGCCGGCGGGCAGGGCGGCGCTTGCCTCGGCAAAGCCGCTATAGGTTGTCCGCACGCGGGCGAACCGCGTCGGCAGGGGAAAACCGACGTCGAGAAACCCGTCGCTGCGTCCATCCTCGCGAAGGAAAACCCCGCCGGCCGACGCCGTCACTCGGCCAAGGTCGCCCACTATGGCGGCAATGGCCTCGATCCGCTCAAAACGGGTGCTGGCGACTGTTGCGGGAACGCCGCCAAGCGCACCCGGGGCAATTGCGGGTGAATCGCTGTCCCCGCGCTGCAGCGATCGATTGAACGACAAACTGGGCCGCAGCACTGCCGACCGGTCGCGCGTCAACGACAGCCCGGCGACCGCCAGCGAGCCATGGCGTAGTTCCCGCTGGCGATTGTTGGCGAGCAAGGGGCCACCGCTGTCCTGGGGATAGGCGGTGCCATCGGTATCGGCATAAAGCCCAATCGCGTTGAGGCTGAAACCGCCAATCTGCTGCCGCGCGCGGGCAAGCCCGTGACTGCGCCGCAGCGTGCCCGCTGGGTTGCCGTCGCCGCTGTCAAAATAGCCGCCCGAAACGCGTGCCCCGCCGCTGCCCCAGCCACCGGACAGATTGGCCGAAGCGTTGCCGCCATAATTGCTGTCGATCCAGCCCTGCGCGGCGGCATCCACCCCGGTGCGGGTTGGTGGTCTTGTGATGATCTGCACCACGCCCGACAGCGCATCTGATCCATGCACCGCCGATGCCGCGCTGCGCAGCACCTCGACACGCTCGACCGCCGACGGGTCCAGCAGCATGAAATCAAATGCGCCGCCCTGGCTATTGGTCGGATCATTGAGGCGGATGCCATCGATCAACACGACCGTGAAATTGGGCTCGCCGCCGCGGATCGACAGGAAACTGCCGCCGGCAGGACCGCCGGTCGAAAATGCCCGGACGCCCGGCACGTCATCAAGCAGATCGAGCAGCGAGCTCGCCTGGCGGCGCTCGATTGCCGCGCGGTCGGTGACGGCAACGTCGGTTGCATTGTCAATGCGCGACGCCGTGACGACGATGCTGCCATCCGCATCCCAGACCGGTTTACTTTGCGCATCGGCAACCGAAGGCGCCAATAGCACCGTTGCGACCAGTGAAAGACGCGCAATGGCGCGCCGCAATCCGGAGTCGTTCAAGGAGCGCGCATCGATCGGCTGAGCTTGTCGAAGTCACGACCGGCTTCTGCCTTGGCCATCAGGCCGGGACTGGCGCCGACGACAGCTTTGGTCACGATGGCGTCGTTCAGGAAATTATAGAGCAATGTCCGCTGGCCAATCGTCATGTCGCGCGTCACCGGCATGAAGCGGAACAGCTCGAAATTGGCAGGGTCGGTGAGCTTGCGGATCACGTTTGCATAGGATTTTACCTGATGCTCGTCGCCGAGCAGCAACCAATTGTCCATGCACGGTGCCATCGCTTCCCAGTTCGACAGGACGAAATTGTGGACATTGTCCCAGGTCGGATCCATCGCGCCGATATCGGCTTCAGCCGGCAGCACCCGCAGGTACATATAGGTATAGGTCTGGGTATCGAAAGCTCGGTTTGTGACAGGCAGCTTGGGATTGTCGCCTGGCTGAAAAACCAGGCCCGTCACGCTGCCTTGGGTGGCGCTAAGCGGAAAACGCACGATCCCGGTCGCGTCGGTCGACAGCGTCACACCCGTATTCTGGCCCGCGCCGAGTTCTGACATGGTGACGTTGACGCCAGGACCGGCCGGGACCCCGCGATCGAAGACCCGAACGGTCGTGATGTGGGTATCGCCTTCGTTGAGATAAAGGTTGGGCTCGCTGGGGATCGCTCGCAGCGGTGCCTCATCGAGATACTTCGTGCCATCGCCGCCGACGAGGCTCAGATTCATATTCTTGAGCAGCTCGGCGGTGCCGGGATTGAGGGGAATGTCGATAATGCCCGACGTCGCCTCATACGCGGCTTGATCATATTGGTCGGGCTGGATTTGCGCGACTTCCATAATCGCAACGGCGGGTGGCGGATCGGCGGCGGTGAGGGTCAGCACGCCAAGATCGACCTTGTCCGGAGCGCGGCTGGCCCAAGGAATGCAGTTCGATAGGTCGAGCGAAATCCGGTCTTCGCCAACTGATCTGCCCCCTTCTGAGTGGTCCAGAATCTCTGTTATTTTGGATTATGAAGGAGTTTGGAAATGGGCAAGAGGCACAAGCCGGAAGAGATTATCG
>LNFI01000013.1 GCA_001464615.1 Sphingomonadales bacterium Ga0077557
CACCGCATCCTACACGGCAGTGACCAGCATACGATATCCCGCTAAGACGAGGGCGAACGGCGTACGGGTTGATCCAATCCAAAGTCATCAGACTCTAGTCAGGCGCGATAGCGCTCGACCATCTCGCGCACGGCGACCCTTGCCTTGAGCCTGGCTGCGAGCAACGCGGTGCCGCTGATCTTGCGCTGCGCAAACAGCATCTCGATCGGCGGCATATGCCACGCCCCCCGATCCTGACCGATCGCCATGCCCTGATCCTTCAGCGCGCCGACAAAGGCGCGGTCGCCAAAGTCGAAATGCCCGGGCCGGTTCATTTCAGCGATGATGATGTCGATCATCTGGCGGATCAATATGGGGTGGCGTTCGAGCGTCTGATCGCCCAGAAAGCCGGCCACAACGGCGGCGGCGGCCACCGCATCACGATCCCCATCCAGCCCAGCGCTCAGCAGCCCGCGATAGCCCGCTGCCGTTTTGGGGGTCACATCGCGCGTTGCGCCGAAATCAAGCAGCACCAATTTGCCGGTGTCGCGCTGATAGCGGAAATTGGCAAAATTAGGATCGGTCTGCATCAGGCCGAATTCAAAAAGTTCGCGCAAGACCAGCCGGATCAGCGCGGTCATCACCCGATCGCGTTCTTCCTGCGGGGCATCGACGAGATTTTCGATCGCGGTTCCTTCGATAAAGCTCATCGCCAGCACCTGGCCACTGGTGAATTCTTCATCGAGCAGCGGCACCACAAAGCCCGGATCGTCTGCGAGCAAGGACCTGAACCGCGCCATCTGCGTGCCTTCGCGGACGTAATCGGCTTCTTCGTGCAACTGGCGCTTCGCTTCGACCAGCAACGGCGCGATATCGATTTCCTTGGGCATCATGCCCGTCATCCGCAGCAGCGTCGCGACATTATCGACGTCGGAATCGATGCTTTCGCGCACGCCGGGATATTGCACCTTGATGGCCAGCGTCCGCCCGTCATGCGTCACGGCCTTATGCACCTGGCCAATCGACGCAGCGGCAATCGGGGTTGCGCCAAAGCGGGCAAAGCGGCGGCGCCAATCCTTGCCCCAATGCTTTGCCAGCACCTGCTGCAATTGTGGCGGCGGCATGTGGTGCGCCCGATCGCGCAACCGGCCAAGAATTGCAGCGAGTTCGGGCGGCAGCATGTCGCCCGCGTCCATCGAGATCATCTGCCCCAGCTTCATTGCCGCACCACGCAGATGCGAGAGCTGATCGGTCACGCGGGTGATATTCGCCGGGGTGAGCAACAGGTCGCTCAGCTGCGGCCGCTCGCCGATCGCCAGCCGCCGGGCACCTTCGGCAACCACCCCACCAGCGACCCCGCCTGCCAGCTTGCCGAACACGCCGAGGCGCGACAGCCGACCGCTCGGGACGCCGCGGCCCTTGGCCGTAAATCCGTTATCGGGCACGCGCGTCTCCAATCGGGCCGTGGCGCGCCGGGCAAAGCGGCGCATCCTGTAGCTAGGGAGCGCGCACCCCCGCTGCAATCAGGCAGTAAGCCGATCTTGACAGGTCATCAGATGAAACCCTGGTTCCAGCTCGACGGATTGTAGTTGCCGATATTGGGCAAGACCGTTGCCATATCACTGGCGCTGACGCCGAACCAATTGGCGAGGGTGGAGGCATATTGATCGACCGCGATCGTCGGCAGCAAGCGCCCCTGGCCAACATCATCGGCGGTGTTGTTGCCGATCGCTGGCGGGGTCCCGTAAAAGCGCCGACCGTTGACCGCGCCGCCAGTAACGAAATGCATACTGCCCCAGCCATGATCGGAGCCATCCGAATTGGCCTGCAGCGTGCGCCCGAAATCGGAGGCGGTAAAAGTCGTCACCCGATCCGCCACGCCCAGCGCAACGGTGGTATCGTAAAAGGCACGGATCGCGTTGGCGACAAGGCCGATCTGCGTCGGGTGCTGCGCAGCCAGCGAGTCATGCATGTCAAAACCGCCAAGCGACACGAAAAACACCTGCCGCCGCGCGCCCAATTCCTGCGAGACCGAGATCAGCCGAGCGACGATCTGCAGCTGAGAGGCCAGGCTGTTGCCGCTGGGGAACAACGGAAAATTACCCACCGGGGCCCCGCCGAGCGCCGTGTTGACCTGCGTGAACGTGTCCAGCGCACGCCGGCTGACCCGCGCATGTTCGTTCGACAGCAGATTGGCGTTGTTGCCCGTCATCAGGCTGCGCAATGTGCTTGCTGCCGTGGTCGATCCGAACAGCGTCGATCCATTGTTAAGCAGCGCGATCGGGCCATTGGTGCTGACCGAATATTGGATCGCAGTGCGCCCGGTAAGAAAAACAGCATTGCCCGACGCATTGATGCAGGTCAGCGTCGATGTGCCGTTGCCGCTTTGCAGCAAATCACCAATTCGGCCGCCCCAGCCCGATGTCGCCCCCTCGGGCGTGCTCGCCTGCCAATAGCTTTGCTGATCATTATGGCTGAACAATTTGGGCGGCAGGCGCACTGAATTGGCGGTGTACTGCGCCTTGGTAGTCGGCTGAACAAGGGTACCGACATTCAGGACAACCGCCATCCGCCCGGCATTGAAAATCGGCAGCAGCGGCGCCATGGTCGGCGCTAGCGCATATTGCCGCCCGCCCGCCAGCGCGGTGGACGGCGTGAGCAGTGTCGGCATCAGCGCATCGCGGCCATGCGCCAGCCCCTGCCGGGCCGCCGCGTAAAGGTTATAGCTCGCCTGATCAAAGGGTGGCAGCGTGTTGGCGTAATCATTGCCGCCGAACATGAAAACGCACACCAGCGCCTTGTAATCGGCCGCGGTTGCCGCCGCCGCCTCGCCGATCGCGGCCAGGCTAGTGACAAAGGGGGCCGCCGCCCCAGCGGCAGACAGCGCAGCGGTGCGTTTCAAAAAGGCGCGGCGGGATTGATCATTGGTCATGGCCGTGCCCCTATTTCAGCGTGATATATTCAGGCGACGCGAGCGTCAGCAGGATCGCGATATAGGCCCGGTTAAGGGCAGCATTGGTCGCAGTGGTCGCGATACTGTCCACCGCCGCGCGGATGGCGGCGATTGTGGCGCTGCTCAATTGCCCGGCGGCGAGCACCAGGTTTACTTCATCCACAAGCGCCTGACTGTCGTTCGCCAGCGCGCTGATCGCGGTATAATCGGCGCGCACATCGCCGACGCCGTTCTGGATCGCGGGCTGCATGTAATTGATAAAGGCGACCACGCTTAATTCATTGGTGATCTGAAATTCCGGGGCAATCAGCCCCGCCGTCGCAATTGCCGTGTTGGGCGGGGTATAGCCGGGGCGGAAGAAGTTGAAGACCGATTGGCTGCGCCCGAACGACTGCGCCAGCCTTGTGCTCGAACTGCTGGTATCGCCGATTGGCCAGAGACCGGCCGTCGAGGTTGCCCCAAAAGCCCGCGCCCAATTGGTGAAGCGGATCACGGGTTCGCGCAACTTGCCGGTGCTGGCACTGGTCAACAGGGCATCGCTGCGCGCTTCGGTATCGAGCAGGATCGCGCGCACCACCGCGGTCAGATCGCCGCGCTCGCCCGATCCGTTATTGGCAAACACAGCCGCCACCCGGCCCACATAGGCCGCCGACGGATTGCTCGTCACCAGCCGCTGGATCAGCTGTTTCGAAACGAACGGCGGCACATTCGGGTGCGCAAAAATAGCATCAAGCGCCAGCCGCACCGCTGCCATCCCTTCGGTGCCCGCCGGGACGGTCGTGCCCAGAAAGCTGGAGGCGCCATTTTCATGCAAGCCAGTGTTGATCACCAGCGGACGCCGCAACCGATCCGGCGTCGAGCTATCGGTCGAATCGAGCACCAGCCCGGTAAACACCCGCGCGAGCTGGCTCACATCGTCCTGCGTATAGGTATCGACCGGACTGCCATTCGCCATCTGGACACTGCCGTCCATGTTCAGCCGGTTGAGCCCCAGCGTGAAGAGCTGCATTAGTTCGCGCGCATAATTTTCATCGGGCATCGCGCCCGTCGCGGCGTTGGCGCGGCGATTGTTGATGAAGGTCAGATACGCCCCCATCGCCGCGTTGGTCGTGATCCGTTCCAGCAGTGTGCGGTAATTGCCAAACGCATTGTCGAGCAGCACATCAAGATAAGCCGCGACCGAAAATTGCCGCCATTGCTGGTTCACCCCGTCAATGCCGACGACCAGAATTTCAGCAAGCGCCATGCCGACGCGCTGCCGCAGCTGGCCCGGTTCACTGATGATCTGCCGCCAGACGGTGTTGTCGAAACCTGCCTGGCTGTTGATGAAGGTGCTGGCCGTATAGCCATTCGCAACCAGCCAGTCCCAATGCTGCGTGCGCGGACGGCTGAT
Source organism: Sphingomonadales bacterium Ga0077557 (assembly GCA_001464615.1). Classification (GTDB taxonomy): domain Bacteria; phylum Pseudomonadota; class Alphaproteobacteria; order Sphingomonadales; family Sphingomonadaceae; genus Sphingomonas. The sequence continues at coordinate 4,326 of LNFI01000013.1, forward strand.
CTGTTCGGTGATCCAACCCGAATAACCCATTGACTGGACCAGCGCGATATCGGCCCTGGTCGCGCCAAAGCTCGCCTGCGCCAGGAATCGGCTGGCCTGCGCGGCAGTGACCGGCGCTGATGTTGGGGTTGGCGTGGGGGTGACAATGGCGATCGGCGGGGAACTGGAGCCGCCACCGCCGCTGCATGCGGCAAGGGCGAGCGTGGATGCGAAGGCGGGGATGAGCGGTACGCCCACAGCTCCATTCGGCGGCGCGTTGTTCGTATCGATGTTGGGGTCGGAGTGTTCGTCCGGGATGAACTGCACCGAGTCCGTCATAGCATCCCCATTTTCATCGCCCCGTTTGCCCGACCGGGCTTCCTAAGGCCTAAACGCAGGTACATGAGGAAACCCTTTGCCGCTAACGCTAACAAAGCGTTCGTCATGACGCATGGGACGGTCTATGCCTGCAACAGGACAGATTGAGCCGGCATGCATGGGGGAGCATCACCAATGCGCAAAGGGCAAATGCGTTCAGGGAAAATGCTGGCGGGGCGCATGCTCGCCGCCACCCTATTGCTGATGACCCTTGGTAATGCCGCCGCAGACCCGCAGTTCGCGCCGCTCGAAGCGACGGTGCGCGCAGCGATGGCCAAAACCGGCGCGCGCGGGCTAGCGATCGCGGTTGTCGAACGGGGCAGGCCCGTGTTCATCCGCAGCTATGGTGCGCGTAACGCGGCCGGCGCGCCACTTGACCGTGATACCATCATGTACGGCGCATCGATCACCAAGGCGGTGTTCGCCTATACCGTGATGCAGCTGGTTGATGAGGGGAAGATCGATCTCGACCGCCCATTGGCAACCTATCTCGCCAAGCCGCTGCCCGATTATGGCAATCTGGACGCGTACGGCAATTGGGGCGATCTAGCAGGCGATGATCGCTGGCAGCGGATCACCGCGCGGATGGTGCTGACCCACAGCACGGGTTTTGCCAATTTTTCGTTCCTTGAACCCGATGGCAAGCTGAAGTTCCATTTCGATCCTGGCACCCGCTATGGCTATTCGGGGGAGGGGATGATGATGCTGCAGTTCGTGATCGAACAGGGGCTGGGGCTCGATCTGGGTGCCGAAATGCAGCGCCGCGTGTTCGACCGGTTCGGCATGACCAACACCAGTCTGATCTGGCGCGCCGATTTCGCGCGCAACCTGGCCGATGGCTGGAAGGTCGACGGCAGCGTCGAGCCGCACGACGAGCGCAGCCGCGTGCGCGCCGCCGGATCGATGGACACGACGATTGACGATATCGCGAAGTTCGCGGCCGGTTTTATGCGCGGCGAAGGGGTCAGCGCCGCTCGCTGGGCGGAGATGATTGGCCCGCACTTGCCGATTACGACCCGATCGCAATTCCCGTCGCTCCAGCCGGAGGCGCCAGCGACCGAGCGCGTGGCGGGGCTAGCGGCCGGGCTGAGCGTCATCACCTTTAATGGGCCGCAGGGACCGGGGTTCTTCAAGGGCGGGCATAATGATTCGACCGCCAATATGTGGGTGTGCCTGAAACGCAGCGCGCGCTGTGTGATCATCCTGTCAAACGACGTCCGCGCCGAGCGCGAATTTCCTACCCTGGTCCGCGCCTCGCTGGGCGAAACGGGCATGCCATGGGGCTGGGAATATGGGACGTCCATCAAATAGGCGGGAAAGGTGGGGGGTTCTGTTGCCCGGCCCCCCCGGGCCGCTGGTGTCCGATTCTGTTGCCCGGTTCGGCCCGAACCGCGCTTTCGTCGTACTAACCTAGACCGTTAAGTCTTGGGTTAGGCCGCAATTGCGAGTGCTTCGTTATCGTTAGCACTTGTGGTTTTGAGCCTTTTACAGGTTACTCAGCCCGGGCAAAAACAGCGCCTTTCAACACACGTCGATCCTGGTTCGGCCCCGTCATAACCCGCCTTGACCGATATCGATCAGGGCCGGTTGTGGTGGAGCCGCCGGGTACTGCCCCCGGGTCCGCTGCGTCTATTTTACGCTGGCATTTATCGCCATAGCCGGGCGAACCCGGCATCCCCGATATAGGCGCTGTGAAATAAATGAAAAGGTCCGCCTTTCGCTCGCCACAAACTCGGTTCATAAGTGTCAAATTATGTTGACGCAGCGTTCTCGCTACGCGCTCCGCGCGATGCTTTATCTGGCCGAGGCCCCGATGGGCTCTCCGCCCATTCCGATGAACCGCATTGCCACGGCGGCAAATGTCCCACGCAAATTCCTGGAGCTGATCCTCGCTGATCTGCGTGAGGCGGGTTTCCTGCACAGCCACCGCGGCAAGATGGGCGGCTATTGCCTGTCGCGGCCAACGCATCTGATTTCACTGGGCGAAATCATCCGCGTGATTGAAGGGCCGCTGGCTTTGGTCCCCTGTGTCAGCCGCACCGCTTACCGCGCCTGCGCCGATTGCAAGAGCGAAGCCGATTGCGCAATCCGCCACGCGATGATGCGCGTGCGTGATGAAACCGCGCGCATCCTGGACGGCACCAGCCTGGCCGATGCCAATACCGAGGATCTGGCAGCGGCGTGAAGGACTGGGTTGCTTCGCCGCCCTACGCCGCCCCGCTCTTCTTCAATTCGTCGCGAATTTCGCGCAGCAACGTGATGTCGGCAGGTTCGGCTGCTGGTTCGGCGGGCGCGGCTTCGGGCGTGGGCACGATCCGATTGGCGGCGCGCACGATCAGGAAGATGATGAAGGCCAGGATCAGGAAATTGATCAGCACCGTGACGAACGCGCCATAGCCAAGCAGCGGCACGCCTGCCGCTTTCAGCGCCGCATAATCGGTCAGCGATCCGGCATAGCCCGCCGGCACAGGGCCCAGCCGGATGAAATAGCTGGTGAAATCGAAACCGCCAAAGATCGCGCCGACGACCGGCAGAATGACATCTTCGGTCAGCGATTTGGTGATCGTCGCGAAGGCGCCGCCAATGATCACGCCAACCGCCAGATCGAGCACATTGCCGCGTGCGATAAATTCCCGAAACGCCTTGAACATCCACCCCTCCGATACGATGTGTATTGCTAGACTAGAACGCTAGCCGCCGATTTGCATTGGGCAAGTGAGGGCGGCTCGGCTAAAAGGTCAAGTGCAACGGGTTTGGAGGAAGCACCACCATGAAGTTTCGCCTTGTCATCGCGCTGGCCAGCGCCGCGCTGCTTTCCGCCTGCGGATTGAACAGCGTCCCCACCGCGGAGGAAGCGGCCAAGGCGCGCTGGGCCGATGTCCAGAATGAATATCAACGCCGCGCCGATCTGGTCCCCAATCTGGTCGCCACGGTGAAAGCCGCCGGCGCGCAGGAAAAAAGCATCCTGGTTGAAGTGACCCAGGCCCGTGCCGCTGCCAACAAGGTGACGGTTGCGGCAGGCGATCTGAACGATCCAAACAAGGTGCAGCAGTTTGAACGCACGCAGGCTGCGCTCGGCCTGTCGCTTCAGCGGCTGCAAGAGGCCTATCCCGAACTGCAATCGCAGGAAGGGTATAAGACGCTCCAGTCACAGCTTGAGGGCACCGAGAACCGCATCACGATTGCCCGGCGCGATTACAATGGCGCGGTGCAGGCGTATAACACCCGCATCCGCACCTTCCCCGACGCGATCGGCGCCTCGCTGATCTACGGTGCCAAGCCGCTGGTGCCCTTCGCCGCCACCACACCGGGCGCAGACACCGCGCCAAAGGTCAACTTCAACTGATCCGCGTCCTCACCTTTATCGCCGCGCTACTCCTCTGGGGTGGCGCGGCGACCGCGCAGACCTTCCCGCCCATAACCGGGCAGGTCGTCGATGCGGCGCATGTCCTGAACCCCGCGCAGATCGCCGCGCTGACCGCGCAATCGGCGGAGATTGAAAAGGCGACGACGCGGCAATTCATCGTCGCGACGATCCCCGATCTGCAAGGCTACACAATCGAGGATTATGGCTATCGATTGGGCCGGGCGTGGAAGATCGGGCAGCAGGACGCCAATAACGGCATCATCCTGATCGTCGCCCCCAATGACCGCAAGGTGCGGATCGAGGTCGGCTATGGCCTTGAACCGATCATGACCGATGCGCTGTCGAGCCAGATCGTCCGCAACACCATCTTGCCAAAGTTCAAGGCCGGCGACCTACCCGGCGGGATCATTGCCGGTGCCGCCGAGATTGCCGAGCAGATGAAGCTGCCGCTGGAAGCCGGTGAGGCGCGTGCGGCGGCGCAAGTGAAGAAAAAGCCACGATCGAAAAGTTCATCGGGCGACTGGGTGATCGCGATCGTCATCATGGTGGTGATCTTCGCGGTCGTGCTGCCCATGGCATTCAGCGGGTCGCGCGGGCGGCGGTATCGCAGTAACAATGTCGCGGGTGCGGTAGGCGAGGTGATCCTGTGGTCGGCGCTCAACAGCCTGTCGAACAGCGGTGGCCGATCCTCCGGCTGGGGCAGTGGCGGTGGTTCCGATTGGGGCGGCGGTGGCGGCTCTGACTGGGGCGGCGGCGGTGGCGGATCGTTCGGCGGCGGCGGATCGTCGGGGAGTTGGTGATGCGTAAACCCAGTTTTGATGAACGCCGCAAGGTTGGCGACGCGGTGCACGCCGCAGAGGCAGGCACATCGGGCGAAATCGTCACGATCATCGCTGATCGATCTGACAGCTATCATGATGTCGGCCTGCATTATGCGGTGCTGGCGGCTTTGCTGGTGCCGCTGCTGTTCGCGGGCTGGCCGGGCTTGTTGCTTGGCCTGATCGAGCGCGTGTCGGGCGGTTGGGCGGGTGCCGAAATTCGGGATGTGATGCTGATCGCCTTTGTCACGATGACGCTGGTGTTCCTGGCTGTCCGCTACGGCCTGAACTATATGCCATTGCGCCTGCGACTGACCCCCAAGGGAACGCGTCGTCGCCGGGTGAGACGCCGCGCGATCGAATTGTTCAAGGTTGGCACCGAAGCGCGCACTGCCGGGCGAACCGGCATCCTCATCTATTTGTCGCTTGGCGAGCATATGGCCGAGATCATCGCTGACGAAGCGATCCACACCAAAGTCGCTGACAGCGAATGGGGTGAGGCGATGGCCGCGATGGTCGCCGAGGTGCGCGAGGGGCGGATCGCGGATGGGATGATTGCTGCCGTCGGCCGTGTCGGCACGCTGCTTGCCACGCATCTGCCGCGCGCCACTGACGATGTGAACGAACTCCCCGATCGGCTGATCGAACTGTGACGGCAACCACCGCGTGGCAGGGCAAATTCCTGGCGGTCAAGCTGGACGGCACCTGGGAATATGTGTCGCGCGCGCGTGGCATTCAGGCGGCGGTGATTTTGGCGATCGATGACGGCCATGTCATTCTGGTCGATCAATATCGCGTGCCGCTGGGGCGGCGCTGCCTTGAACTTCCGGCCGGGCTGGTTGGCGATGAGACCGTCGGCGAATCGGTCGAGCTGGCGGCTGGTCGCGAGCTGGAGGAAGAGACCGGCTATCGCGCCGAGCGGATCGAACCGATTGGCTTTTTCCATTCATCCCCCGGCATGGTCTCCGAAGGCTTCACGCTGGTGCGGGCGCATGGCCTGACCCAAGTCGGCCTGGGTGGCGGCAGCGACGATGAGGACATTATCGTCCACCGTGTCGCGCTGGATAGCTTGCCCGATTTTGTTGCGGCCAAGCGCGCCGAGGGGCTGGCGATGGACGTGAAGCTTTTGCTGCTGCTGGGTCAGACCTTGTTGGCCTGAGCCTGGCCCTGTTCGAAGCTCAGCCGGTCCCAATAACCGCGCTGGAACTCGATCACCCCGTCAATCACATGGAAAAAGCCACAGCCGCGCAGACCGCTGGGATCATGCCATTCAAGGATCGCCCATTCGCCGTCCTCGAACAGGTTTTCAGGCACGCAGTGCATCGTCGCCGTCGCGAATTCGCGCGCGAACATGGCGATGATGGCAGATCGGCCAATCACCGGCTCTGTCACCACCTGATGGTTGATCGCTTCTTCGTGATAGAGCGTCGCCAGCCGATCGAGATCGGCCGCATTAAAGGCAGCGACCCAGGCTTTGACGACGGCGCGCGGCGTCACCGGAAATTATCGGCATAGGCCTGCAGCTTCAGCGTCCGTTCGGGAGCGGGAACGACATGAAAGCTGATGCCCTCCCGCGTCGCATAATCCTGTGCTGCTTCCAGCGTGGGGAAGGTCATCCGCAGCTGTTGGCGGGTATCGCCAGAGCCCGCCCAGCCGGTCAGTGGATCGGGCTGCTTGGCCTCGGTCGGTTCATATTCGAGGACCCATGTCGATGTGCGGGCGCGGCCCGATTGCATGGCGTTTTTGGGGCGCTGATAAAGGCGAGCTGTGGTCATCGCGCTTCCTTATCGCGGTTGGCGCTGGCGTGCATCAGCATTTTTGGTGCGCAGCGTCGCATTGGCGCTGGCGGGATCATCGGGCCAGGGGTGGCGCGGATACCGGCCCCGCATTTCGCGCGCCACATCCGCCCAGCTCCCCGCCCAGAAGCCCGGCAAGTCACGCGTCGTCTGGATCGGCCGACCAGCAGGCGACGTCAGGCTGAGCACCAGCGGCACGCGGCCACCCGCAATCATCGGGTGGCGCGCGAGCCCGAACAGTGCCTGTGGACGAAGCTCGACGGTCGGCCCGGCCTCGGCGCTATAATCAATGTCGTGGCTGCTGCCGGCGGGCGATTCGAAACGCGGCGGGGCGAGCCGGTCAATCGCCTGCATCGCGTCCCAGCCGATCAGCGCGCGCAGCGCGTCGGTGAGCGCGCCCGAATCGATCTGGTCGAGTCGACGCTTGCCCGCCAGCAGAGGCTCCAGCCATGCGTCGGCGCGGACCAGCAGCGCCGCATCGTCAAGCGCGACCTCGGGTGCGCCGTGCGCGGCCGCAAAAGCAGCTCGCTGGCGCAGGGCGAGCGCGGTACCGGACCAGGGCAGCAACGCCAGGCCATGCATCTTGAGACCCGCCAGCAGGGCGGCGCTAACGGCAACGGGGTCGGCACCCGAATCAGGACCGCCGCTGAGGCGAATCGCGCCGATCCGCCGCTCGCGCTCGGTCTTCACGCCGCCTGTGGCGGGATCGAAAGTGACCGTCCGCCGCGTTTCGATCCGGTCCCCGAACAATGCCTCGACAGCGTCGAGGTCGATCGCGGCGGCCGAGAGGATGCGCGCACCCGCGGCCATGCCCTGCGTCTCGGCGACCGCCAGCCATTCATTGCGCGCCAGCGATGTCGTCGGATCGAGGCGGAAGCCACGCCCGCCGACCGATGCCCAGCTTTCGCCCGAGGCATCGCGTCGCCGCGCGATACGATCCGGAAAGGCGAGCGCAATGCAGGTGGCGACAGCTTCCGCCCCGCTCGGCCCAGCGGTTGCGGAGGTAACCAATCCCGCCCAGCGCGCCGCCAGCCGCCGGGCAGTGTCGGCACGCGGCCCGCGTTCGGTGCGCCAACGCCGCAAACGACTCTCAAGATCAGCGTCCTGCCCGCCCAGACCGCGTTCGCCGAGCAAGACGGCGATGTGCGCTGCGACCGATGCGATCCCCAACTTGCCCGCCTCGATCAGCATATGGCCCAACCGGGGCGACAGCGGCAGCGCGGCAATGGCGTCGCCATGCGCGGTCGGGCGACCATCCTGATCGATTGCACCGAGCGCGACCAGCCGAGCGCGGGCTTCGGTAACGGCGGCCTCGGGCGGCGGATCAATCCAGGTGAGGCGGCGCGGATCGGTCACCCCCCAGCGCGCGCAATCGAGCGTAAGCGCGGACAGATCCGCTTCCAAAATTTCAGGCGGGTCAAAGCGCGGCAGGCCCGCGGTCGCCGCTTCCTCCCACAAGCGATACGCCACCCCTGGCCCCTGGCGGGCGGCACGACCGGCGCGCTGCGTCGCCGAAGCCTGGCTTGCGCGTTCGGTGACGAGGCGAGTCATTCCCGCTGCACGATCATAGCGCGGGCGTCGCGCCAGCCCCGAATCGACAACGATCCGGATGCCGTCGAGCGTCAGGCTGGTCTCGGCAATCGACGTGGCGAGCACGAGCTTGCGACGCCCGCCACCGTCTGGCGCAATCGCTGCGCGTTGGGCGGCGGGATCAAGGCTGCCGTGCAGGCGGTGCAGGACGATATCGTCGGGCAGGCCAGTGAGCCGTTCAGCCACGCGCTCAATCTCGGCGACGCCTGGCAGAAACGCCAGCACGCCGCCCTCTCCCTCACGCAGCGCCTGGCGGATAGCGGCGGCCATCTGGTCCTCAATCCTGGCCTCGCCAGCGCGCCCCAAATAGTGCAGCGCCAGCGGATAGCTGCGACCGGCACTTTCGATCACCGGCGCGTCCCCCATCAGGCTGGCAAAGCGCGCGCCATCAAGCGTGGCCGACATCGCCAGCAGCCGCAGATCGGGCCGAAACCCGGCCTGGGCATCAAGCGCCAGCGCCAGCCCGAAATCGCTATCGAGGCTGCGTTCATGGACCTCGTCGAACAGCACCGCCGACACACCGCTAAGTTCGGGATCGGCCTGGATACGATTGACGAAAATCCCCTCGGTCATCACCGTCACCCGCGTCTTTGCGGAGCGCTTGCTGTCCATCCGGGTGGCATAGCCAAAGATCTGGCCAACGCCCTCCCCCGCCTGCGCCGCCATCCGCTCTGCCGCCGCGCGTGCGGCGAGACGGCGGGGGGAGAGCAGCAGGATTTCGCCTGTGCACCAGGCTTCGGCAAGCAAGGCAGGCGCGACGGCGGTCGTCTTGCCGGCGCCGGGCGGCGCAACCAGCACGGCGTTTGGGCCCGCATGCAGCGCAGTGAGCAATTCGGGCAGGACGGCGTGGATGGGCAGGGTCACGCCCCGGTCCTTACCGGGGGTAGATTGCTAGCGCCATGCCGGGTGGCGCTCGTCGGCGGCGAAGATTTGGTTCGCGCAGAGGCGCAGAGACGCGGAGGGGTTGCACTTGGTGGTGCGCGTAGCGCTGTCAAAACCATTTTTGGCACAGCGGCGTTGCCGCGCCCACCCCTTCCTACTTCTTCTCCGCGCCTCCGCGCCTCCGCGCGAACAAATTCTTCTTGGGACGCAGCCTCATCAAGCTGCCCTTCGGCTGTCGCCCCTCACTGCGCCATTCAAATGATCCGATGACTGGTCTGCTAGCGGACGTTTATTGAGGCTGGGGTTCAGGCAGGGCCCGGATGCGAATGTTCTCGAATGTTCGCACTGATGCGATGGTGTCGCGAGATGGTCGTCAGGGGGCAGCCCTTTGGCGAGGCGGGCAGTGCTTCCCAATAGCGAAGATAAGACTGTCGACGGTGTGAAAGAGCGAAGGACGTGTAGCACGACTCGCTGTTGTAGGACAGGGGTGGCGGGTTGCGCCCCAATCACAGTCGTTCGGCGCAGATTTTCGGTTTCCTGAAACCTGCCGCTTATTTGTCGCTCGCCGCCCTTCGACGAACGGCGACCCTTGGGACGTAACCGCTATTCCTAGCGGGGTCGCGGAATGGCCGCTCTCGAAAGCAGCAGAGGTAGTAGTTTTAACATATAGTGCAGCCTTGAGAAATAACCGGCCGGGTCGGGGACGCTTTCCTGATTTCGAGGCCAGTCGTTTCGAGATGGTCGTCCTGCATCACAGCGGTCCTTGGCATTCTCCTCGAGAACTGGCGAACCCTTCGCGGGCTTCGAGAAATTGGTCCTTTACGACAGCGCCTCTGCGATTGTCTTGGCGGCCACGTCACCGATCGTGTCGTCAGAGAAATAGGCATTGTGGAAGAGGATCGCCGACAGCTTATCGAGCTCGGCCATGGGGTCCGCCGCGAAAGACTGAATTCCTTGGTTGTACAAGACCATCTCGAAAAGGGCGGCGACAACTTTCTGGCGAGCCTCTTCCGTGATTCCACCTATGTTTGCGTCACTCGATGCAAATTGTCGGCATTCTAAATGCTCGGGTGTCCGCTTCACCCCGTAAATGTTATAACCGCTATCTTGTCCAAAGGCCGAATTTGAAAGAATCGACCGCGTCAAGCGATTGGAGAAAAGCCAATAAATATACCAACCGAGACCAGCCAAGAAAGCCGCAATCATCTCCAATAAGAGGTTCAAATTAGCTGCAATAATGAAGTAAATCATTTGAACAAAATTTCTATAAAGGAAACTGTGCTGGCTATAAGCGACCTTATTATAGTTCGCGTAATTTAGACCGGAATATATCCCGATCAAAAATAGTACTATTGTTATAGTCGTGAAAATATATTTGAGAATCTGAATGATCTGCCCCCTTCTGAGTGGTCCAGAATCTCTGTTATTTTGGATTATGAAGGAGTTTGGAAATGGGCAAGAGGCACAAGCCGGAAGAGATTATCGG
>LNFI01000014.1 GCA_001464615.1 Sphingomonadales bacterium Ga0077557
CAGAAAACTCCTCACATTCGCTAACGCCGTCCTCGCCAGAGGCTCACAATGGACACATGCTGATAATGGTTGCTGAGCGAAGTCGAAGGGCATGCGGAGCGTGTGGGCTTCGACTTCGCTCAGCCCGAACGGGTGTGAGGTTGAAGCGACCTAACGTCATCACGCACTAAGGGCTCGCCCGCCAGGTCACCACGCGCCAAACATAAGCCACCAGAGCCAGCACCAGCAGCGCCGTCGCAGCGGGGCCAAGATAGCGATCAAGATCGTGGAACCGCGTGCCGAGCCAATATCCCGCGCCGACCAGCACGGCGTTCCAGACGGTGATGCCGGCGGTTGACCACAGCAGGAAACGCGTGCGCGTCATCCGGGATAGCCCGGCGGGAATCGACACGACGGTTCGCCCGATTGGCATGAAGCGGAAAACGAACACGACCCATTGCCCGTGCTTCACGAAAAAGCGCTGGAGCGATTCCACATCGCGCCATTCCACGGCCAGCCAGCGGCCATAGCGATCAATGAACGGGCGGAAGCGTTCATGGCCAAGCCGGTGGCCAATTTCGTACCAAAAGGCATTGCCGAGCACGCTGCCGACGGTGCCCGCGATCATCAGCGGCACGATGTGCATCCGGCCCTGCGCAACAGCAATTCCGCCCAGCCCCATAATGACTTCGGAGGGCACTGGCGGGATGATATTTTCCAGCACCATCAGCAGGAAGATGCCCAGATAGCCGCCGGTATCGAGCAAGTGCATGAGCAATTCGGTCATCGCGGGATGGCAGCGCTGGCGTCAGCCCGCTGTCAGGACTTTGCGTTCAATAGCATCCCAGATCATGCCCGCGACATCCGTCCCGTTGAAATTCTCGATCGCGACGATGCCCGTGGGGGAGGTGACGTTGATTTCGGTCAGCCATTTGCCGCCGATCACATCAATGCCGACGAACAACAGGCCGCGCTTCTTGAGTTCGGGACCGAGCACCGCGCAGATTTCATGTTCTTCGGGTGTCAGGTCGGTCTTCACCGCCGAGCCACCAACCGCGAGGTTGGAGCGGATTTCGCCTTCGCCGGGCAACCGGTTGATCGCGCCCGCAATCTCGCCATCGACCAGCACGATGCGCTTGTCACCCTTTGCCACATCGGGGAGGAAGGCCTGCACCATATGCGGTTCGCGCCAAGCGGTGTTGAACACCTCAATCAGCGCGGAGAGGTTCGCGCCGTCGCTGCCGACCTTGAAGATCGCCTTGCCGCCATTGCCGTGGAGCGGTTTGACGACGATTTCGCCGTGCTGCGCCAGGAATTTGCGAGCCTCGTCAAGCGAGCGGGTGACGAGCGTTGGCGGCATGAACTGAGCGTAATCGAGCACGAACACCTTTTCGGGCGCGTTCCGGACGCTGACGGGATCGTTGACCACCAGCGTTCGGTGCGCGATCCGTTCGAGCAGATGGGTGGCGGTGATATAGCCGAGATCAAAGGGCGGGTCCTGACGCATCAGCACGACATCGACCTGCTCGCCAAGGTCGAGGCTTAGCCCCTCGCCAAAGCTGAAATGATTGCCCACCTCGCGCTGCACGGTCACCGGATGGGCGTGCGTCCAGACATGGCCGTCTGCATAATTCAGGTCCTCGGCGGTGTAATGGAACAGCCGATGCCCCCGCTTTTGCGCTGCCAGCATCAGCGCGAAGCTTGAATCGCCCGCGATGTTGATGCTGTCGAGCGGGTCCATCTGGACGGCGACGGTAAGGGTCATGCGCGTGCGTTCCTGCGGGGGGCTTGGGCGTATCTAGGGCGGCTTTAGCCGGAAGTCATCCGATCCACGCATTTTCGATATGGCGGGGCCGGGTACCGGGCGCGATCAGGATGACGTCGATGCGGATATCCTCGCCGCCGGTGGCATAGCGCGGCATCAGGATTTCGGCCGCAGCAGCAACGCGGGCAAGGCGACGCTCGTCAATCGCGAAATCGAGGTCAGCGGCAGTCGCGCGGACCTTTACTTCGACAAAGGCGATTAGGGGGCCGCGTTTCGCGATCAGATCCACCTCACCGACGGGCGTCCGGATGCGCCGATCAAGGATCCGCCAGCCCTTTAATCGCAGATACCACGCCGCGATCCGTTCGCCCCGTCGCCCGCGCGCTTCGGCGGCTTGGCGGGCGGCGGTCATCCCCGCAGTTCCAGCGCCCGCGCGTATAAGGCCTTGCGATCAAGCCCCAGCGTCTTGGCGACCTCACCTGCGGCCTGCGATACCGACAAGCGGGTCAGTGCCTCGGCAAGGGCCAAATCAGCATCAGCGGCGGAGGCAGCTTCGGGCGGGCCGGGGGGCGCGACAACGACGACGATCTCGCCCTTGGGCGGCGCATCGGCATAGCGCGAAGCGAGCATCGGCAGCGTGCCCGTTACCGCTTCTTCGAAATGCTTGGTGATCTCGCGCGTTACCGCTGCCTCACGGTCGCCAAGCCCCTTGGCAAGCGCCGCCAGCAGCGCCCCCAGCCTTGGCCCCGATTCATAGATGACGAGCGTGGCGCGGACGCCGGCAATTTCGGCGATCGCTTCGGCGCGGGCCTGCGCCTTGGGCGGCAGGAAGCCGACATAGAGAAATCGGTCAGTCGGCAGCCCGGCCAGCGTTAACGCCGCAACCGCCGCACAGGGGCCGGGAATCGTCACCACCGCATGTCCCGCCGCGCGCGCATCACGGACCAGCTTGTACCCTGGATCGGAGATGAGCGGAGTCCCGGCGTCGGACACTAGCGCCACTGCTTCAGTCGCCATCCGCGCAACCAATCCGGGCCTGACCTGTTCGGCATTGTGATCGTGATAGGGCGTCATTGGCCGCTTCACGCCGATATGGTTGAGCAGCTTGCCTGTCACGCGACTGTCTTCAACCGCGATTACCGCCGCGTGCGTCAAGACATGCGCGGCACGCGGCGACAAATCGCCGAGATTGCCGATCGGGGTGGCAACGATATAGAGACCGGGTGAAAGTTCGGCGTTCATTGGGGATAGTCATGGCAGAGGCCACAGGGAAACCGCAACGACTCGTATCGTTGTTTCGCAAAATGGCAGTGGTTGCCACGGCGGTGGCGCTTGCCGGTTGCCAGACAGTGGTGCCGCGCGGCCCCGTGGTGCCGGTCGATCGCCCTGCGGCGACTCGCCCGGTACCCATGCAGCAGCCCAAGGTTGATGCCGGCATCCCGCAGGATGTCGCGCGACAGCGCGTCGCGCTGCTCGTGCCGCTCACTGGCGGCAATGCCGGGGTTGGGCTCTCGATTGCCAATGCGACTCAACTAGCGGTGCTCGATACCAAAAACGATCGCATCCGGATCACCAACTACGATACCAATTTGGGGGCGGCCAATGCCGCAAGCCGGGCGATTAGCGATGGCAACACGCTGATTCTGGGCCCGTTACTTGCCGAAGATGTGCGCGCCGTTGCGCCGATTGCGCGGTCGGCGGGGGTGCCATTGATCAGTTTTTCGAACGACACCAGCGTGGCGGGCAATGGCACCTATCTGCTTGGCTATGCCCCCATTCAGTCGATCGAGCGTGTGGTTGGTTATGCCCGCAGTCGAGGGCTGAACAGCTTTGCCGGGCTGGTGCCCAACGGCCTGTACGGTGAACGCGCCTCCACGGCGTTGCTGCGCGCAGTGGAAAGCGCTGGCGGCAAGGTGGTCACGCTGCAAACCTATGATCGCACTCCTGGCGCCATCACTGCGGCAATCACCCGGATGGCGAAAAATGCGCCATACGATGCGGTCTTGATCCCCGACAGCGCCGGCACAGCGGCCGTCGCAGTGCCAATCATCCGCAAAAATGGCGGCGGGGCGACGCAGGTGCTCGGCACCGATTTGTGGAACACAGAAAGTTCGATCACCAGCCAGCCGGCGTTGAATGGGGCCTGGTTCGCGAGCGTATCGGACAATCTCTATCGCCAATATGCCGTCAAATACCGCGCCCGATTCGGCCTCGCCCCGTATCGCTTGTCGAGCCTTGGCTATGATGCGGTGTTGTTGACAGTGCGGATCATGCGCAACTGGCCGATTGGTGCGCCCTTCCCACAGGACCGGCTCGACGATCGCGGTGGCTTTGCCGGGATCGACGGTGCCTTTCGCTTCGGTCGCGACGGCGTCGCCGAACGCGCGCTGGAGGTGCAGGAAATCCGGCCCGGCGCGACTAGCCCGGTTTCACCCGCGCCGACGGGATTTGGGAAATAACAACGCGGGCGCGCGCTCATCGCCCGTTGAGCACTGGCATGCCGCGATCCGTGGCACGCAGGTGCGTCCCATCCCGCACGATCAGGCCTTCGCGTTCAAGCGTTGCGGCGGCATTCTCGTCGATCACCGCATCGATCGCGCACTCGCCAAGCGCGGCGATCCGCGCGAGATCGACGCCTTCGCCCAGCCGCAATCCCATCAGCATCGCTTCGGTCTGGCGCATTGCCGGGGCAAGCGGGGTTTCGCTCTCGGCGCCATTGCCGTTGCGGGTGATCGCGCTCATCCAGTTTTCAGGCTTTTTGTGCCTTACCGTGGCAACGCCGCCCCGTCGGCCATGGGCACCCGGACCAATGCCGACATAGTCAGTGTACCGCCAATAAATCAGGTTATGGCGGCTTTCCGCCCCCGGCCTGGCGTGATTGGAAATTTCATACGCGGGCAGGCCAGCGGCGCTGGTCATCACGCGTGTCAGATCGAACAAATCGGCCCCGAAATCGGCATCGGGCACCTGCAATCGCCCGGCCGCAGCGTCGGTCGCAAAGCGCGTGCCGGGTTCGATAGTGAGCTGATAGAGCGAGAGATGTTCGGTGCCGAAGCCGATCGCGCGGGCAAGTTCAGCTTCCCAGGCGGCCAATGTCTGATCGGGGCGGGCATAGATAAGGTCGAAGCTGACGCGCGCAAAATGGCGCTGCGCGGTGGCGAGCGCGGCGAGCCCCTCGTCCACGTCATGCGCGCGGCCAAGGAATTTCAGCGCCGAATCGTCGAGCGCCTGCAGGCCGAGCGACACCCGGTTGACGCCTGCTGCCGCCAGATCGGCAAAGCGCGCGGCCTCGACGGAGGACGGGTTGGCCTCCAGCGTGATCTCGATCCCGGGTTCAAACCCCCAGGCGTCCTCGGCGGCCACAATGATTGCCGCGACGGTAGCGGGCGGCATCAGCGACGGCGTGCCGCCACCGAAAAAGATCGAGCTCAGCCGCCGCCCCGGCAACTGCGCCGCCTCATAGGCCAGGTCGGTCAGCAGCGCCGCACGCCACGCCGCCTGATCAACGCTCTCGCGAACATGGCTGTTAAAGTCGCAATAGGGGCATTTCGACACGCAAAATGGCCAATGGACGTAAAGGGCAAGGGGGTCGGTCACGCGCTGCCCTGTGGCGTCCTGCGCGCGGCTGTGCAACTGTTGCGCAAAGAATCGACGGAGGGGCAGATGACGGTTTCGGTGATCTTGACACTGGTCGGCAGCGACCGGCCGGGCCTGACCAACAAGCTTGCCGAAGCTGTTCATGCGGCCGGCGGTAACTGGCTGGAAAGCCAGCTCGCGCGGCTGGGCGGCAAATATGTCGGCTCGGTGCTGGTCGAAATTGCCGAGGGCGACTCGGCGCGGCTGGAGGCGGCGGTCAACGCGATTGATCCCGGCATGCTGACCGTCACCGTGATCGCCGCAGCCGCCGATGGCGCGGTGGAAGGGCATGCGCTGGCGATGGAACTGGTCGGCGCGGACCGGCCGGGGATCGTGCGCGAGGTGACGACGGTGCTGGCGGGACTGAACGTCAATATCGAGGATTTCGACAGCACGGTGGATGACGGTGCCTGGTCAGGTGAACGCATCTTCCGCGCACGCGCCAGCCTGACGGTGCCGGACGATGTCGACCCCGACACCGTAATTGCCGCGCTGGAGGCCATTTCGGGGGAGATCATGGTCGACTTAACCGTGCTCCCCACTCACGAACCGGCCTAGAAAACCGCCGCCACCAATTTCGCAAAGGCGCGTGAGCGGTGGTTGTTCGCCTGCTTTTCGGCAAAGCTCATCTCGGCAAAGGTCCGTGTTTCGCCTTCGGGGACGAACGCTGGATCATAGCCAAAGCCCAGTTCCCCGCGCGGCGGCCAGACCATCTTGCCCTCGATCCGCCCTTCGAACCATTCGACATGCCCATCGGGCCAGGCGAGCGCGAGCGTCGAGACGAAATGCGCCGAGCGGCTGATGTCGGGGCCGAGTGCGGCGAGCTTTTCCTCGACCTTTGTCATCGCGAGCATCCAGTCGCGGGTGCCGTCTGCCGTCTCGGCCCAATTGGCAGTGTAGACGCCGGGGTCGCCGCCCAATGCCTCTACGCACAACCCGCTATCGTCGGCGAGCGCGGGCAGGCCAAACAGGTCAGCGGCGGCAAGTGCCTTCAATTCGGCATTGGCGACGAAGGTCGTGCCGGTCTCCTCGGGCTCGGGCAGGTCGAGTTCGGCCGCCGACACCGTTTCGATGCCATAGCGCGACAGCAGGTCGGTCATCTCGCGCACCTTGCCGGCATTATGCGTGGCGATGACGAGCTTGCCGGGGGCGAGCTTGCGGATCGCCTGCGGGGGCAGATCGGTCATTTCGCGACGGCGCGGGCCTGAGCCGCGAAGATATCGGCACAGCCGATGCGGGCGAGGCGGAGCAGGCGGAGTAGCGCTTCCTCGTCATAGGTTGCGCCCTCGGCGGTGGCCTGTGCCTCGGCGATGTTGCCGTTTTCGAGCAGGACGAAATTCGCGTCGGCGTCGGCGTTCGAATCCTCATCATAATCAAGATCGAGCACCGGCGTGCCTTGATAGATGCCGCAGCTGATCGCGGCGACCTTCTGGGTCAGCGGATCAGCGGTCAGTTTTCCTTCCGCCATCAGGCCGTCAATGGCGAGGCGCAGCGCGACCCAGGCACCCGAGATGGAGGCGGTGCGGGTGCCGCCATCGGCCTGAATCACATCGCAATCGAGCGTGATCTGGCGCTCGCCGAGCAATTTCAGGTCGGTGACCGCGCGCAGGGAGCGACCGATCAGCCGCTGGATTTCCTGGGTGCGGCCCGATTGTTTGCCCTTGGCCGCCTCGCGATTGCCGCGGGTGTGGGTGGCGCGGGGGAGCATGCCATATTCCGCCGTCACCCAGCCCTCGCCCTTGCCGCGCAGCCAGGGCGGCAAGCGCTCTTCGACGCTGGCGGTGACCAGCACCTTGGTATCGCCAAAGCCGATCAGGACCGATCCTTCAGCATGCTTGGTGAAGCGCGGTTCGATGCTGATCGTGCGCATTTGATCGGGGGCGCGGCCGGATGGGCGCATGTCGGGTGTCTCCTGGAGATGATTTGGGGGTGCCTTAACGGATTGGGGGGTGGGCGCAACCGGGGGCAAGCTTGGTTCACGCGGAGACGCGGAGGCGCGGAGGAAAAAGGCAGTAGGGGATTTCGCGCAGAGGCGCAGAGGACGCGGAGGGGTCTAGATTGGGACTGCTCTTCCGCGTAAGCGGACAAGTCTCCTTCATGGTTGCCGCTGCGCGGCGAGATTTCCCCGACCGCAACATCCTCCGCGTTCTCCGCGCCTCAGCGTGTCCCATCCAACCGAAAAACTTGCCGCAACCCTAGCGACACCATAGCTACGACTCATGAACCCACCCATCCTTGAACTGACTGACCGCGCCCGCGATGTGTTCAGGACTGTTGTCGAAAACTACATCGATTCGGGCGCGCCGATTGGATCGCGGACGATTTCCAAGCTGTCGGGGCTCAACCTCTCACCGGCCTCGATCCGCAATGTGATGCAGGATCTTGAGGAGCTTGGCCTGCTGGCCGCCCCGCATACCAGCGCCGGGCGGATGCCCACCGATATCGGGCTGCGGCTGTTCGTTGATGGGATGATGCAGGCAATGGAGCCGAGCATGGAGGAGCGCGCCGCGATCGAATCGCGGCTGTCGCGCACTGGGCCGGTGGAGGAGGCGATTGCGGCCACCACGGCGGCGCTTTCCGGCCTGTCGGCCTGTGCGGGGCTGGTGTTTGTGCCCAAGCGCGAACTGGTATTGCGCCAGATCAGCTTCGTGCCGCTCGCCGCGCACCAAGCGTTGGCAGTGCTCGTCGCCGAGGACGGATCGGTCGAAAATCGCGTGATCGATTTGCCACAGGCGGTGACGCCCTCCTCGCTGATTGAGGCCGGCAATTATATGAGCGCGATGCTCAGCGGGATGACGCTTGCTGAGGCCCGCGCGAAAATTGAGCGGGAGATTGCCGCTGAACGTGCCCAGCTCGATGGCGCGGCGCGGGCGCTGATCGATCAGGGGCTGGCCATCTGGAGCGAGGATAGCGGTCGCCGTCCGGTGCTGATCGTGCGCGGGCAGGGACGGTTGATCGATGCGGCGGCGGCGGCCGATCTCGATCGGATCAGGGATTTGCTCGATGACCTTGAAGGTAAGCAAGAGATTGCCCAATTGCTTGATAGCGCGCGCGAAGGCGATGCGACGCGGATCTTTATCGGCGCGGAGAACAAACTGTTCGCGTTGTCTGGATCTTCGGTAATCGCTCGACCGTTCCACGGTCTGGATGGGCGCGTTGTCGGTGTGGTGGGTGTCATCGGGCCGACACGGTTGAACTATGCGCGCGTTGTGCCAATGGTGGATTTCACCGCCGCGACACTGGCCCGGCTGATGTCGTGACACGGAACAGGGTAAGAATGACGAGCATGATGGAAGAAGAAAAAATCGAAGTGGCAGAAACCGAAGCGTCGGCGGAAGTCGCCGATGGAGCGCTGCACCTTGGAGAGGCCGAATTGCTGGCCGAACGCATCACCGTGCTTGAGGCGGAACTCGCCGAATCAAAAGCGGCGGTGCTTTATGCGCACGCCGAAGCGCAGAATGTCCGTCGCCGCAGCGAGAAGGAAGCTGTCGACGCGCGCGCCTATGCCGTGACGGCGTTTGCGCGCGATATCTTGTCGGTGGCCGATAATCTCGCCCGCGGGCTCTCGGCGATGCCTGACGAGCTGCGCACCGATGAGAAGATGAAGGGCCTGGTTGCTGGCCTGGAAGCGACTGGCCGTGAGCTGGAGGCGATTTTTGGTCGCAATGGCATCACCAAGATTCACTCGGTCGGTGAGATGCTCGATCCCAATCGCCACCAGGCGATGCTGGAAATGCCGAGCGACGAAGCGCCCGGCACGATCGTGCAGGAAATGCAGGCTGGTTATATGATTCGCGACCGGTTGTTGCGGCCGGCCTTAGTGGCAGTGGCGAAAAAACCGGAGTGATTGCAATGCCGCATCCCGACCCATTGTTTTCAAAACGTCCGTTTTCGCGACCCCGCGCAGACATGCCGTTGGGTCGGCCAGCCTTCTCCTCCAAGCTCGTCGACTTGAAACTTGCCCCGGGCCTGCGGCTGACCCTGATATCGGTCATCGACAGGATCAACAGGAAGCGCGGCCCAGGTCATCCAGAGGGCGAGGCCTGCCCTGTAGAGCCAAACCGCCCGCTCAATCTTTCCGGTGGCGCGGCGGCAGCGCTGGAATTCGACGACTAGCTGCGTCTAAAGGACGGCATGAACCTCAACATCACCACCGATCGCCCGACTTTCGTCACCCATCTCGAATGCTCGATGACAGGCGAGCGCTACGAGGCCGATCAGCTCCACGGCCTGTCGCGCGTCGGCCGGCCGTTGCTGGTCCGTTATGATCTGGGTGCCATCAAGGCGGCGATCCCGCGCGCGCTGATCGAGGCGCGGCCGACCGATATGTGGCGCTGGCGCGAATTGCTGCCGGTGCGGCACACCGACAATGTCGTCAGCCTGGGGGAGATCGAGACACCGCTGGTCCCCATCCCCGCATCGGGCGGGCGTAACACCTGGGTGAAGGATGAGGGGCGGCTGCCGACGGGCTCTTTCAAGGCGCGCGGGCTGGTGATGGCGGTCAGCATGGCGAAGGAATTGGGCGTGAAGCGGATCGCGATGCCCACCAACGGCAATGCAGGCGCGGCGCTCGCCGCCTATGCCACCCGCTGCGGGATCGAGACCATCGTCTTCTGCCCCGACGACACGCCCGAGATCAACGTGCGCGAAATCGCACTACAAGGCGCACGGGTGTACCGTGTCAACGGGCTGATCGACGATTGCGGGGCGATTGTGGGCAAGGGCGCGGCGCAAGGACGCTGGTTCGATTTCTCGACGCTGAAAGAGCCCTATCGGATCGAGGGCAAGAAGACGATGGGCCTGGAGCTGGCCGCGCAGTTCGGCTGGACGCTGCCCGATGCGATTTTCTACCCGACTGGTGGCGGCACGGGGTTGATTGGCATGTGGAAAGCGTTTGACGAGCTGGAAAAGCTTGGCTGGATCGGCAGCAAGCGCCCCAAGATGATTGCTGTGCAGGCCAGCGGCTGCGCGCCGATCGTCAAGGCGTTCGATGGCGGCGTCGAGCATGCTGATCGCTGGGAGGGTGCACATACGATCGCGAGCGGCATTCGTGTGCCGCGCGCGGTGGGCGATTTCCTGATCCTGCGTGCGGTACGCGAGAGCGGCGGTATCGCCATGGCAGTCGACGACGATCTGATCGAAGAAGCGGTGGCGTTTTGTGCCCGCGAAGACGGGTTGCTGCTATGCCCCGAAGGCGGCGCGACGCTGGCAGCGTACCGACTGGCGCTAAAGGACGGGCTGGTGAGCGAGGCGGACAAGGTCGTGTTGTTCAACTGCGCCACCGGGCTCAAATATCCGATGCCTGAGGCGAACGACGCGATCGACAAGGATGGCGTGGTTGATTTCGACATGTTGTAACCGATCTCGATTTGGAAATGTCTAGAGCTTACAACCGCCGCCCGCAGAAGTGATAACACCCTAAGAGAATAGTTATCCACGCAAATGGCCAGCCTTCATGGTTGGCTATCTCTCCGTTACGTCATATTGAAGAGGGGTTGGAGGTTGGGTGCCTCCAATCTCTGGTTATCCAATCCATGGGTGCCAGTGAAGGCTAGGAAGAGAGCGGGTCCAGTAGCGTCCCCCTCCACAAGGGTCGCGAGCGCTCTTCCTAGAGTCTGTCCTGATTAGATTGAGGCGTATCCGCTGTTTCGGAGGTAGCTTGCGCATTCGTGTGGCGGGAAGGTGTCGAGTAGCGTTCCGATGCG
>LNFI01000015.1 GCA_001464615.1 Sphingomonadales bacterium Ga0077557
ATCGGAACGCTACTCGACACCTTCCCGCCACACGAATGCGCAAGCTACCTCCGAAACAGCGGATACGCCTCAATCTAATCAGGACAGACTCTAGGGCCCCGGCGCAGCACTTGGTCAGCGGGAACATTAGGGAACATTCGCGGCCCGTTCCCATAACAGGCCTATTTCTTCTCTTCGGGCTTGCGATAGGTGGTGTGGCATTCGCCGCAGGTCTTGGCGAGCGCGTCGAACTGGGTCGCAAAACCCGCCGCGTCGCCGGCCTTGCCAAGATCGGCCAGTGTCCGGGCGGCAGCGCTCATCTTGGCGGCAGCGGCCTCAAAACCGGCGCGGTCGGTCCAGACATTTGGCAGCGCGTCGCTTTCGGGCGTGTCGCTATGCGGCGGGAACATTGTCGGGATCACCGCTCCCCAGCTCGCCATCGCGGCGGCCGGCAGCGCCAGCTTCTTTACATCATCGCTGCGGGCAATACCTGCCTTGATGCCCAGGAACGCGGCGATGGTCAGGTGAAACCCCGCCTGCCGCGCCGCGACGATCTTGCCATGATCCATCATGCTGTGATCGGCCATCATCCGGGCGTGATCGCCGTGCGACATCCCGGCCATTGGCGGCATCGGCGGCTTGGGCGGCTTCGGAGGCATCGGCGCGGTTTGGGCGAGCGCGAGTCCACCGGCCAATATCAGGCCGGAAAGGGCGACAATCGAGGATAAGGCGCGCATCGTTGGGGGCTCCTGCAAGGGGAAAAGGGATGCTGGCACAATACTATGCCCCGTGTGGCCGAGGCACAAGCCTATGCCCCGTGCCGCCCCTCGCGGCAACGGCCGTCGCCACTGGCACCCCGGTCAGCGCCGCTGATTGCGCTCAGCAGGCTTCGTGTTTCCAGTGCCGTCGCTTGCCTTCATGCAACCAAATAGCCGCTTCGGCAGCGCGCTTGTCGCGGGTTTCGGGGCGCTTGGCCTCGCTGATCCAGTCGCAATATTCGCGGCGACAGCTCGGCGCAAAGGCGGCGAAATGATCGGCAGCGACCGGGTCCGCTGCCAACACCGCTGCGAGTTCAGGCGGCACCACTGGCGCGGGCTTGGGCGGGCGCGCCGGTCGCATCGGCTTGCCCGCGCCATCATCGACCAGCGCGACCGCCGCCGCCACTGTCGCGGCAAAGCTGGCTGGATCGGGCAAGTCGGCCAGCGCGGTCAGCTTGCCAAACTGGCCCATCGCTTCGCCCTCTTTCCCCGTTGGCTGGTCCGGGCGCTGCCAAAAGCCGAAGCTCGCATGCGCCTTGAAGGCGGCCATATTGGCGAACGGCCGACCATGACGGACGAAAAACGGCATGCCCCATTTGATCGTCTCTTCCAGACCGGGAACCGCCGCATGAAGGCGCGCGCGCAGCTCGATCAGGATCGGACGCGCGAAATCGGCCTGTTTGGCGATATAGGCATCAACCCGGCTGTCGATCGACATGGCGGCTTCCTTCCCCAGCCGCCAATGCTGCGACCGCAGCACTGGGTCGTCAAGCCGGGTCCGTCAGGAGTCGCGATCGGCATCGTCGGGGATGGCCTCGTCCTCGTCTTCGCCATCATCGTCATCGTCATCGTCATCGTCGGCACCGTCATCGTCGTCGTCGTCATCATTGCGACCTTCGCCGCCCTTGGGTGTGTCGAATTCATGCCGATCAAGATTGTCGACATCCTCATCGCCGCCCAGATCGGGGATCAGATCGGTCATGATCGTGCCGTCGCTGGTGCCGCCGCCGCTGGCCTCAAGGATTTCGGCCCGCTGGCTTTCGTCATAGCCATCTTCATCATAGCCATCGTCGCCGGTGCCGTTGCCGGGGATTTGCTCGCCACCGCTTGCCATTCGCTGCTCTCCGAAAAGGCTGCGGGGTGCAGCCGTTCGGAATGGCCAACGGCAGGCGGCGCTGCTTGTTCCACCCGCTGGTCGCGAGCAGGCTCAGCTCGGCCGGAAAAGCCGCCCGCGTTCGACAATCGCGACGATCGCCAGCGCGACCAGGCCGGCGACCAGAAAGCCGATGTACAGCGGCACCGTGGTGCCATCGAACGACTGGCCAATGGCCGCGCCAGCCAGCGCGCCCCCCGTGACGCTGATAAAGCCCTGCACGCTGGAGGCCGTGCCCGCGATATGCCCCATATTCTCCATCGCCATCGAAGAGAAATTGGCCGTTGCCAGACCAAAACAGGCCATCGCCAGCGCTTGCAGGATCGCAAAGCTATAGATTGTTTCAGCCCCCAGCCGAGCGATCACCAGATGCACCGTCGACAGCAGGACCAGCCCGACCAGCGCACTATGCGATATCCGGCGCGTGCCGAGCCGCATCACGATCCGCGAATTGAGCAAATTGGCCAGGGCCATCATACTCGCCACCCCAATAAATACCGGCACCAGCAGGCGATTATCGCCCGTCAGCGCGCCGACAATCTGCTGCACGGAATTGATGAAGCCATAGAGCCCGCCCATCAACGCCGTCGCCGCGAGCGTATAGCCAATCGAAAAGCGATCGGTCAGCGCCTGCCGCCAGCCGTCCCACAGCCGCTCGATCGACAAGGGCTGACGATCCGCGATCCGCTGCGTCTCGGGCATCCGGATCACGAACCAAATGAGGATGACGGCAGAGATGGCGGCGATCATCACGAAGATCAGCCGCCAGGATCCGAACAGCAGGATCAACTCGCCGACGCTTGGCGCCAGAACGGGCGCGGCCATGAACACCATGAAGGCCAGGCTCATCACCCGCGCCATGGCCCGCCCCGAATAGCAATCGCGCACCAGCGCCACCGTCACCACGCGCGACGCCGCGATCGCCATGCCCGCCGCAAAGCGCGCCACCAGCAACAACATGAAGCTGGCCGAAAAGGCGGCAATCAGATTGGCAATCACATAAGCCGACAGCGACGCGACGAGCACCGGCCGCCGTCCATAGCGATCGGCAAGCGGCCCGTGCACCAGTTGGGCCAGGCCAAAGCCCAACAGAAACACGCCGATCACCAGCTGGCGATCATTCGCCACACCAACGTTCAGCGCGGTGGCGATTGCTGGCAGCGCTGGCAGCATCGCATCAATGCCAAGCGCCGTCAGCGCCATGAGGGAGGCGACCAGCGCCACAAATTCGACAAAACCGATCGGCGGCTGCGCTGGGGCGCTAATGGTTTGCTGAACGGTCATGTCGGCTGCCATGCCCGAAGCGGGGCGCTCGGTCGAGCCTCTGGGGCACAAAATCAGGTCTGGCTTGACGGTCGTCGGCTGTCATGTGTATTATAACATCAATACACTGTGGGAGACGACCGATGCGCCGTTCATTGTTGCTGCTGGGGATATTCGTCCTGCCCCTCGCCGGCTGTGGCGACGACGGCAAGGAAGGGACCACGATTTCACTCAATTCCATGACCGAGGATGGCAATGTCACGGCCGGTGTCGATGGAAAAACTGGAGAGGTGGCGATCAATGCGCCCGGCTTCTCAGGCAAAATCACGCTGCCCAAGCTGAAGCTCGATAGCAGCGATTTCGAGATGAATGGCGTCCATCTTTATCCAGGATCAACGATCAGCGGGATGAATATTGTCGCCAATGACGGCAAGGATGGCGACGACAAAGCCAATGTCCGGGTTACCTTTGACAGCCCGGCGGAACCCGCCGTGGTGCGCGACTGGTTTTTTGATCGGCT
Source organism: Sphingomonadales bacterium Ga0077557 (assembly GCA_001464615.1). GTDB lineage: Bacteria > Pseudomonadota > Alphaproteobacteria > Sphingomonadales > Sphingomonadaceae > Sphingomonas. The sequence goes on from LNFI01000015.1 coordinate 3,674, forward strand.
GGGCAAGGCAGATTTCAAGATCACCAAAAGCGGCACCGGGCTGAAGGGCACCGATGAAGAGGACAAGCCATTTGCGCTTGAACTGACGCCTGCTGCCAATGGCCATTCAACCGGCGTGATTGTCGCGGGCGGCTGAAGTCAGGGTGGGAAGTACGATTTTGTCCTGAATCGGTGCCTAATTATAGCAACGCTTGACCGAACACCCCTGCCTCGCCTCTGAGGGTAGGAGGAAACCTAGCGTGGAGGCTGGCATGACGCGATCACTCTCTCTTGGCGTTGCGACATTGGCAGCCATGGCGATCACGCTGGTTGGTTGCGCAGCGCCAGCACCCACATCGGCTGTGGCAATGGCGGGCAATAATGCAATGGACATGCCGATGCCCGATGGCAGCGCCGTCGATATGGCCGCGCTGCCGCTCTATCCCGGTTCAAAAATGGTCGACATGAAGATCATGCCGCATGAGGTGGATGACATGATCGATTTGGCGTTCGACAGCCCGGCTGATCCGGCCACCGTTCGCACCTGGTATGTCGATACGCTGGGCAAACAGGGCTTCACCCTGAAAGAAGACGGCACCGCGCTCGCCGGCACTGACGCCGATGGCAAGCCGATCCGGATCGACGTCCAGCCCGCCCCGGGCGGCCACAGCACCGGTACCGTCAGCAAAGGATAACGGCGGCCCGGCAGACCCCCGTTCGAACTGGGGGGGCGAACCCCTGTTCGAACCCGGCGCGCCGTCCTATGTTGCGGCCTTCATTGCCTAACGGACGACCATCGATGCTCGAAACGCCGCCTGCCGAAGTGCCCACCTTGTCGCTGTTGCAGAACCGCGATGATCCTGACGGGTTCGCGAGCGCGCTGGGTGCGTCTTTTGAACGGTTCGGCTTTGCCGTTGTGGCCGATCATGGCATCGATCAAACGCTGATTGATGACGCCTGGCGCTATACGCAGGAATTTTTTGCGCTGCCGGAAGCCGAAAAGCGGGGCTATTTTACCGAAGCAGGTGGCGGGCAGCGCGGCTATACCCCCTTCAAGACCGAAATCGCCAAGGGCGCCAGCCTGGTCGATCTCAAGGAATTTTGGCATGTCGGCCGCGATCTGCCCGCTGGCCATGCCTATGCCGACGTCATGCCCCCCAATATCTGGCCGACCCGGCCCGAGATGTTTCAGCCAACGCTGACCACGCTATTCACTGCCTTTGATCGCGCCGGGGATACGATCCTGTCGGCAATTGCCCGCCATCTTGGTCTGACCGCGACCTGGTTTGATCCAGCGGTGAAGGACGGTAATTCGATCCTCCGCCTGCTCCACTATCCGCCAATCCCCGCCGATGCAGAGGGCGTACGGGCAGGCGCGCATGAGGATATCAATCTCATCACCCTGTTGCTGGGCGCAGAGGAAGCCGGGCTTGAATTGCTCGATCGGGACGGTCACTGGCTGGCGATCAAGCCACCCGCTGATGCAATGGTCGTCAATGTGGGCGACATGCTGCAGCGGCTGACCAATCATGTCCTGCCCTCCACCACGCACCGCGTCGTCAATCCGCCGCCGGAACGCCGCGCGTTGCCGCGCTATTCGATGCCCTTCTTCCTCCACCCCGCGCCCGATTTCCTGATCGAAACGCTGCCGGGCTGCGTCAGCGACACGAACCCCAATCGCTACCCAACGCCGATCACCGCGCATGACTATCTGCACGAGCGGCTGGTTGAGATTGGGCTAGTGAAGAAATAAGCCAAGAGTCGCGCTTGGCACTTGCTCTTCGCCCTGGGCTTGTTCCTGGGTCCACTGTCCCGCTAGAGCGCCGGCAGCGATTATTGCCATCCGGTAGATGCCGGGACATTTTCGGCATGACAGACTGGAACGACCAATGACCAAACCCTTGCGCATCGCGCTCGCCGGACTCGGCACCGTTGGCGGTGGCGTCATTCGCTTGCTGGATGCCAATCGCGATCTGATTGCCCGACGCGCCGGTCGTCCGATCGAGATCGTTGCGGTTTCCGCGCGTGATCGGGCCAAGGATCGCGGCGTTGATATCACTCGCTTTGCTTGGGTCGATGATAGCACAGCACTTGCCCAGCAGGCCGATGTCGATGTGGTGGTGGAGCTTGTCGGCGGATCGGACGGCCCCGCGCTCACCCTCGCCCGCGCAACTCTCTCCGCTGGCAAAGGGTTCGTCACCGCCAACAAGGCGATGATCGCGCATCACGGGCTGGAACTCGCCCGCGCCGCTGAAGCCGCGCGCGCGCCGCTCAAATTCGAAGCCGCCGTGGCGGGCGGCATCCCGGTCATCAAAGGCCTGCGCGAAGGGGCTGCCGCCAACGAGATTGCGCGCGTCTATGGCATCCTGAACGGCACCTGCAATTTCATCCTGAGCAAGATGGAAGCAGAGGGCCGCGATTTTGCCGATGTCCTTGCCGAAGCGCAGGCGCTTGGCTTTGCCGAGTCCGATCCCAGCTTCGATATCGACGGCATCGACGCCGCGCATAAATTGTCGATTCTCTCCAGCATTGCCTTTGGCACCCAACCCGCTTTTGGCGATGTGCAGGCTTGCGGCATTCGCGCCGTCCTCGCCGCCGATATCGCTGAGGCAGCCGCACTGGGCTATCGCATCCGCCTGCTTGGCATTGCCGAATCGACTGATGCTGGCCTGTTCCAGCGCGTCCACCCGCATCTGGTGCCGACCAGCCACCCGCTCGCCCATGTCACCGGTGCCACCAATGCGGTGGTGGCAGAGGGCAATTTCGTCGGGCGCTTGCTGTTCCAGGGGGCAGGCGCCGGCGACGGGCCGACCGCATCGGCGGTGGTTGCCGATCTGATTGATATTGCGCGCGGCGAATATGGACCGCCCTATGCGATGCCCGCCGAATCGCTTGCCGCGCAGGACGCCGCCGATACGGGCAACCGGCTCGGTCGCGCCTATGTGCGGCTGACCGTGGCCGACAAGGTTGGCGTGCTGGCCGAAATTGCCGCAGCGATGCGCGATGCCGGGGTGTCGATTGAAAGCCTGATGCAACGTGGCCATGCCAGCGATGGCAGCGTGCTGGTCGCGATTGTGACGCATGAAGGCCCGGAGCGTGCGGTTGCGCAGGCACTGGAGAAATTGCGCGGTTCGCCCAGCCTGATCGGCGCGCCGTTATGGATGCATATCCTGGCCTAAGGCGCGGGCGGCCTCAATCCGCCGACTCGGGTGCCGCGACCACCAACGGTGACCCCAACCCCGACCATGCCGCAGCCGACCAGATAGGGGCCCATATCCTGGCATGGCGTCGTTTTGTGCTGCAACCGCTCGGCTTGTTCGAACACGCCTTCGCGGCGCGGATTGCCGATATCATAAGCGATAAATGGCAAGCGATAGCGATCGGCATTGCGGGCACCACACACCAGAATCTCGTCACGATCGACACTTTGCTCGCAGCGAATTTCCGCTCGCGTCAGGTCGCGATAGGTCTTGAGCAAATCGGCGACATCCGTGCCCGCCATCATCATCATTGCCACAAGCATGATCACCACACCCTCAAGCCTATGGCATTGTGATCAAAAGCTCCGTCTTCTGCAATCCCTTCGCGGTCAGCTGATTGGGGCGATGTCCAGCCGCCTGAGCTCGATCGCCGGGCAGCGATCCATCACAACCGCCAACCCCGCTGCTTCGGCGCGCGCTGCGGCGGCTTCATCAATAACGCCCAACTGCATCCAGACTGCTTTTGCACCGACGGCAATCGCCTGATCAACCACCGCGCCGGCAGCGGCAGAATTGCGAAATATATCGACCATATCGATCGGATCGCCGAGCACGGCCATATCGCCGAACACGAATTCGCCGTGGATATGCTCGCCGGCGATCTGCGGGTTGATCGGGATCACGCGGTAGCCATGGTGCTGCAATGTGGCCATCACCTCATTTGAAGGGCGATCGGGCCGATCCGACGCACCGACCAGCGCGATCGTGCGCACGCGTTCAAGCAACGCCTTGATGTCGTCATCCGAAGTCAGCGGCATGGTTGCCTCCTCGATCAAGCCAATCGCGCACGATCGTGGCGATCTCCATGAACGCGGCGCGTTCCGGCCCGTTCCCGGTGACCGGCGGGTGACCACCATCTGAGCCAGTCCGAATCGCGATATCGAGCGGGATGCGCCCCAGAAACGGCAGCGTGAGCAGATCGGCGGCGAGTTCCGTCCCGCCACTGCCAAACGGATCGGAAATCACGCCGCAGGACGGGCAGGCATAGCCCGCCATGTTTTCGACCAGGCCGATCACCGGGATGCCCGCCTTGACGAACAGGTCGATCGCCCGCCGTGCATCGATCAACGCCAGATCCTGCGGGGTGGACACAATGACGACGCCCGCCGGCCGGTGCTTTTGGATCATCGTCAGCTGCACATCGCCCGTGCCGGGGGGCATATCGACGACGATCGTATCCGCATCCCCCCAATCGGCATCGACCAATTGCCCAAGGGCACCGGCAGCCATTGGCCCGCGCCAGGCAATCGCCTGATCGGGTTCAACCAATTGCCCCATCGACAGCAACGGCACGCCATAAGGCGTTTCGACCGGCAACAGTTTCTTGTCCGGCGCGGTGGGGCGGCTGCCCTCGACGCCCATCAGCTTGGGTTGCGAGGGGCCATAGATATCAGCATCAACCAGCCCGACTTTGCGCCCCAACTGGTGCAGCGCAATCGCAAGGTTGGCGGACACGGTTGACTTGCCGACTCCGCCCTTACCGCTGGCCACCGCGATCAGCTGGCGCTGGCTGCGCTGGCTGGTCATCGCGACGCGCACCTCGTCGATGCCGACGAGCGCCGACACTTCAGCGCGAACCGACGCCGCCAACATGTCGCGCGCCGTCGGCTCAAGGCCGCTGACGTCGAGGATGATCGAAGCGCGGCCCTGTTCGAGCCGGGCAGTAGCACGCGGGCCGGCAATGGCGGTGAGCGTGGCGGTGAGGAGATCAATATCAGTCATGTCTACGGCATTAGGGCGGTCTTGATCGGTTGCCACTGTTTTTCCCGTCCAAGACACCTATAAAGGGCCAATGATCACTCGTCCGGCCTGGCTGCAGCGCCTCTCCACCCTGATGACCGAAAAGCCAAAAAGCCCCTGGGGCAATTCTGGCGATGACAATGAGGGGCCTCGCAACCCCTGGTCGGTCCCCCCTGGCGGCAATCGCTCGCGCGGGCCAAAGCCCACCGCGCTCGATGAATTTATTCGCCGTGCACGCGGCTCGGGCGGCGGCGGTGGCGGCGGCGGCAGCTTTACCGGCTTCCCTAGTGGCGGCGGCGGGCGCGCAATTTGGCTGATCGGTTCGGCATTGATTGTCGCTTTGTGGGTCATCTTCACCAGCGTGCATCAAATTGCGCCGCAGCAGCGCGGCGTCGTCGCCTTTTTCGGTCGTTATGAACAAACGCTCGATCCCGGCATCCGGCTGACCTGGCCTGCCCCAGTCGCCACGGTCACCAAGGTTGATGTCCAGGCGATTCGGACCGAGGATTTCCCCGAAGGTGGCGGCGGCGAAAATCTGATGCTGACCGGGGACCAGAACATCATCGATCTGGCCTATTCGGTTCGGTGGGACATCGCCAACCCGCAGGATTATATCTATCAGATCCGCAACCCCAAGGACACGGTTCGCGCGGTGGCGGAAAGCGCGATGCGCGCCACCGTTGCGACGGTGACGCTGGACGAAGCGATCGGCAGCGGTCGCGACCGGATTGGCGTGCGGGCACAGGATCTGATGCAATCGATCCTCAACGAATATAATGCCGGTATCCGCATCCAGGGCATCGCCATCAAGCAAGCCGATCCACCGACCAAGGTGATCGACGAGTTCAAGAAAGTGAGCGCGGCGCAGCAGGAAGCCGAATCGAACCTGAACGAAGCCCGCACCTATGCGCAGCAGATTACCGCACGCGCGCAGGCAGAGGCGACCCAGTTCGATCTGGCCTATGCCCAGTATAAGCTGGCCCCCACGGTGACCCGCCGCCGCATGTATTATGAAACCATGGAGGCCGTGCTGGCCAAGACCAACAAGACGATCGTCGAAACGGGTGGTGTAGTGCCCTATCTGCCGCTGCCCGGGGTTCGCGGCCGTGTTGCAGAGCCGGCCATGCCGCTAGCCAATCCAGCGCCGGGAGCCAGCCAGTGAACGCCACCCTGTTCCGCAATCCTGTCGCGCTTGGCATTGGCGCGCTGGTCGCCTTGATCCTCGCGGTCAGCAGCTTCGTGATCGTGCCCGAAACCGAACAGGCCGTCGTGCTGCGGTTTGAACAGCCGGTCTATACCGTCAATGTCTGGCAACCCAACGAGCCGTTTGGTCGCACCGGTGCCGGGCTGCTGGCCAAATTCCCGTTCATCGACAAGGTCGTCTGGGTCGATAAGCGCGTGCTCGATGTCGATCTCGACAATCAGCAAGTGCTCTCGACCGATCAGTTGCGGCTTGAAGTTGATGCATTCGCGCGGTTCCGCATCGTCAATCCCCTGAAAGCGGTGGTGTCCACCGGCAGCAGCGCAGCAACCGAGGACAGAATTGCCGAACAGCTACGCCCGCTGCTCGGTTCGGCATTGCGCAACGAACTTGGCAAGCGCCCCTTTGCCGCCTTGCTCAGCCCGGAGCGTGGTCAGGTGATGGATAATATTCAGAACGGCCTGCAAAAATTGGCGTCGCAATATGGCGTCCAGATCGTCGATGTCCGCATCAAGCACGCTGACCTGCCCGATGGCAGCCCGCTCGACAGCGCACTCAACCGGATGCGCACCGCGCGCCAGCAACAGGCGGCGACGATCCGCGCGCAAGGGCAAAAATCAGCGCAGATCATCCGCGCCGAAGCCGATGCCAATGCCTCACGCATTTATGCCGAAAGCTTCAACAAGGATGCGGAATTCTATGATTTCTACCGGGCGATGCAGTCCTATCGGCAGACCTTTGGGGCCGATGGCAGCACGCCGCAGGGCGAGACGTCGATCGTCCTTTCGCCCAATAACGAATATCTGAAGCAATTCACTGGGCGTCCCCGCTGACAATCGGTTCATATTCAATCGCCGTTAAGGCGCGGACCGGCAAAGCTTGCCGTGTTGCGACGGACAAGAGAGGAATAATCTAACGTGCGTTATGCCTATGCCATTACCGGAGCCCTTTTGCTGGGCGGCGCTGCTGCCGCTGTAACGCTCCAGCCACCTGCCGCCGCGCAGACAGCGCAGAATGAACCGGCGGCGATGGCTGCCATCGCGCCCCGCGCAGGCGCCCCGGTCAGCTTTGCCGATCTGGTCGCCAAGTTGCAGCCGGCGGTGGTCAACATTTCGACCAAACAGAGCATCAAGGTACAGCAGGCACCGGCCAATCCCTTTGCCGGCACACCCTTTGCTGAATTGTTCGGCGGCCAGGGACAAGGCCAAGGCGCGCCGCAGCCCCAGACCCGCGAAGCACAGTCTCTCGGTTCGGGCTTCCTGATTTCGGATGACGGCTATGTCGTGACCAATAACCACGTGGTTGCCCCGGGCGCGAAGGGCGCGTCGGTCGATTCGATCACCGTCACGCTCACCAACCGCAAGGAATATGTCGCCAAGCTGGTCGGTCGCGATCCTATCTCTGATCTCGCGCTGCTCAAGATCGACGCCAAGGACCTGCCCTTCGTTCGCTTCGGCGATTCGACACGCACCCGCGTGGGTGATTGGGTCATCGCGATCGGCAACCCGTTCGGCATCGGCAGCACGGTGACGGCGGGCATCGTCTCGGCGCTCCACCGCATCACCGGCAGCGGCGCCTATGATCGCTTCATCCAGACCGACGCCGCCATCAACCAGGGCAATTCCGGCGGCCCGATGTTCGATCTGAACGGCAACGTGATCGGCATCAACTCGCAGATTTTTGCTGGCCAGTCGGGCGGCAATATTGGCATCGGTTTCGCCATTCCGGCGGAAGACGCCAAGCCCGTCATCGACAAGCTGATGAAGGGCACCGTTATCGCGCGCGGGTATCTGGGCGTCGGCCCGCAGCCGCTCGATGATGATAGCGCCGCCGCGCTCGGCCTGCCCAAGAACACCGGCGAACTGATCCGTAGCGTCACCCCGGGCGAACCCGCCGACAAGGCAGGCATCAAGGTCGGCGACGTTGTCGTCGGCGTTAATGGCAAAACAGTGACGCAGGACGCCTCGCTTAGCTATCTGGTGGCGAATGAAACGCCAGGATCGCGCATCCCCATCGAGCTGATCCGCGCGGGCAAGAAGATGACCGTTTCGGTTGTTGTCGGCACGCGTCCATCCGAAGACGCGCTGCAGGCCGCCGTCGGTGGTGGTGATGACGACGCGATGGGCCAGCCCGAGACCGAGGGCCCCGCCTCGCCCGTCGCCAACAAGCTTGGTCTAGCCGTCGTGCCGCTCACCCCGCAAATCGCCCGCAATATCGGTGTCGATTCGACCGTGACCGGGGTTGTCATCAGCGGCACCGATCCATCGAGCGATGCCGGGCAAAAGCTGAAGCGCGGCGACGTGGTCGTCTCGGCCAATGGGACTCCGGTTGCTACGCCCGATGCGCTTGCGGCGATTGTTGCACAAGCGGTCCGTGACGGCCGCCCGACGGTGCTGCTCTATGTCCAGCGCCAGCGGTTGCCGGGTGCCTTTGTGCCGATCAAGCTGAAAAAATAAGCCATTTGCCGATGGTTTATCGATGCCGCCCGGTCAGCATTGACCGGGCGGCATTTTCATATCTTGCCGTCGTCCCCGCAAACGCGCGATAGCGAAGCAAGAGCGCGGGGAGAGTGATATGGCAGACGGCAGCATCTTCATTGGTACGGGCGGCGGGAAGCCGCAGGCGCTCGAACTTAAGCGCGCCAACCGCCACGGCCTGATCGCTGGCGCGACCGGCACCGGCAAGACGGTGACGGTGCAGGGCATTATTGAAGGCTTCTCCGCCGTTGGCGTCCCCTGCTTCGTCGCCGATGTGAAGGGTGATCTCGCCGGCCTTGCCATGGCCGGGTCGCCAACCGCCAAGATGCACGAGATCTTCGCCGCCCGCGCCAAGGAGATTGGCTATGAGGGCTGGGCCTATAGCGACACCCCCGTGCAATTCTGGGATTTGTTCGGCGAAAAAGGCCACCCCGTGCGCACCACCGTCAGCGAAATGGGGCCGTTGCTGCTCGCGCGGCTGATGGACCTGAACGAAGTGCAGGAAGGCGTGCTGACCATCGCCTTCACCGTTGCCGACAAGGAAGCGTTGCTGCTGCTCGATCTCGATGATCTTCAAGCCATGCTCGCGCACTGCGCCACCCGCGCCGATGAACTGACGACGACCTATGGCAATATGTCCAAGGCGAGCATCGGCACGATTCAGCGTTCGCTGCTGCAGTTGCGCGCTCAGGGCGGCGAGCATTTCTTCGGTGAGCCCGCGCTGGCAATGGCCGATTTCATTGGCTGTGATGATCGGGGTCGGGGCATCGTCAACATCCTCGCCGCCGACAAATTGATGCAAAGCCCCAAGCTCTATTCGACCTTTCTGCTGTGGTTGCTGAGCGAGCTGTTCGAACACCTTCCCGAGGTTGGCGATCCCGATAAACCGGTGCTGTGCTTCTTCTTCGATGAAGCGCATTTGCTGTTCAACGATGCGCCCAAGGCGCTGCTCCAGAAGATCGAACAGGTCGTCCGGCTGATCCGTTCAAAGGGCGTGGGCGTTTACTTCATCACCCAGAACCCGATCGACATCCCCGATACGGTCGCGGGCCAGCTCGGCAACCGCGTCCAGCACGCGCTGCGCGCCTTCACCCCGCGCGATCAGGCAGCAGTCAAATCGGCGGCGACTACCTTCCGCGCCAATCCCGGCGTCGATGTCGAGACCGTCATCACGGAACTGAAGGTCGGCGAGGCGTTGGTCTCTCTGCTGCAACCCGATGGCGCGCCATCGCCGGTTGAACGCACCCTCATCAAACCGCCCGCGACCCGCGTCGGCCCGCTTGACGCCAAGGAACGCGGCGTGATGATCGCGACCGACGCCATCGGCGAGAAATATGACACGCTGATCGATGCAGACTCCGCCGAGGAATTACTCGCCACCAAAGCAGAAGAAGCCTCTGCCGCCGCCGCTGAAGCCAAGGCCGCAACGGCGGCAGAAAAGGCCGCCGCGCTCCAGGCCAAGGTCGATGCCCGCGCCGCCAAAGACGCTGAACGCGCCCGCATCGCTGCCGAAAAGGAATCCGCCCGCCAGGCGCGCGAAGCCGAACGCGCCGCCGCCAATAACCCCTGGAACAAGATCGCCACCGCCGCGACACGGACCGCGACCACTACCATCACCCGCACCGTCGCCAATGAAGTCGCCAAGCAAGTGTTCGGGACAAGCAGCAAGCGTGGTTCGAGCAGCGGCGGGTTGATCGGCGGGCTGGTGCGCGGCGTGCTGGGCGGGCTGTTCAAAGGGCGGTGATCGGCTGGGTGCCTGCTTGGCGCACCCGACAATCGGAGAGCAGTAGCGATGGCGGACGTGCAATATGACCGGATCGGGATCGACTATGCAGCGCTACGCAAGCCCGATCCCCGAATCGCCAGCGCCATATATTCGGCGCTTGGGTCGGCAGAGACGATCATCAATGTCGGTGCCGGAACGGGGTCTTATGAGCCAAACGATCGGCACGTAACCGCAATCGAACCGTCTTCGGCGATGATTCACCAGCGCGCGCCGACCTCTGCCCCCGTCATCCAGGGATATGCCGAGCAGTTGCCGTTCGATGACAACAGCTTTGATGCGGCGATGGCAATCCTGACTGTCCATCACTGGGCAGACAAGGCGGCTGGCTTGCGCGAACTGCGTCGCGTGACGCGCGGCCCCATCGTCCTGCTCACCTTTGATCCCGCCCAGCGGCCCTGGTTGACCGACTATCTGCCAGCCCTCGCGACGTTGGACGACGTGCGCATGCCCGCCATGGCCGATTATCAGCATTGGCTGGGGCCGGTGACAGTCACCACAGTGCCGGTGCCGCATGATTGCACCGATGGTTTTCTCTATGCCTATTGGCGACGCCCCACGGCCTATCTGGACCCTACGCTGCGCGCGGGCAGTTCGTCGTTCTGGGCGATTGAGGACGCAGAAGAGCGGTTGGGCCTGCTAGCGCAGGATCTGGAAAGCGGTGAATGGGCGCGCCGTTACGCCGATCTTCTGACACTCGATGCCTATGACGCGGGTTATAGGCTGGTCGTGAGCGGCTAATCGGTTAGCGGTGGCAGATAGATCGGGGCACCGCTCCCCATAGAAGCGGTGCCCCGGTCAGCCGCTTAGCGGCAGCGAACCTGCTGGTTATTTTGGTCAATGGCCTGGCCGGCAACCGCACCCAGCACACCGCCGAGAATCGTGCCGACCGCGCGCGAACGGCCGCCGTCGATGACATTGCCGAGCACACCGCCACCAATTGCACCGATAATCAGGCCAGTGGTCCCGTCATTGCGGCGACAATAATAGCGACCGTCGTTGCCGCGATAGACGCGGTCATCGGCCGAGAGCACGCGCTCCTGATAATTGGGCCCATCACGATAATAGCGGGCCGGATCATAGCCATTTTCATCACGATCAGCGAAGCGCGGATCTACATTGCGCTGACTATTGTACCGCGGATCATTGTAGCGCGGATCGTCGAAGCGTGGATCGTTGGCGCGCGGATCGCGAAAGTTCGATCGGTTGTTGCGCGCCGCCTGATAGCGATCAAATTCGGTGCGAAAAATCTGCATTTCGTTCTGGAAACGCTGCTGCGCGGTGGAAAATCGCTGCTCCTCCTGCGCGGTCTGGGCGAGCACTGGCGTGGAAAGCGCCATGCAAGACGTGGCGATCAGGGTGGCTAGACGGGTAAAGCGGGGCATCTCGGTCTCCTTGGATTGTTGAAGCCTAACTACCGAAGCTGGCGAAACGTTGCATGAACGAAATTACCTGCTGCCGTTCATCGGGCCGATCAATCGCAATCCGCATCCATCGCACCGTTCTGGACGCTTGGGCTGATCGTCTACGCTGACACCCGGGATCAGCCCTATTTAACTGGCGTGGCATCCGGCCCTGTCCAGCTTCTTGAGCGCAAAGGTCATTTGCGCGGATTCGGCCATCGCGACCCCTTTCAGCGTAAAGCTGTAGGTCGAGGGCACCACGACATAGGCACGATCGCCCGTAACCAGCTCACGCGTGACAGCGCCCAAAGCCACTTTGGGATTGGTGAGGCCTTTGGCCGTGGCGTCCTTGGCATAATCATCGGCCCAGCGCTTCACGACGTCATGACCGCCCCAGAAATAGGGAGCAAGCTCATCGGTGATATGCGCATCGCCGGCATGGGTTGCGGCGGCGGCAGCGATGTCACCCTTGTTGAAAGCATCGACGAACTGATAGATTGGCGCTTCAACAGCGGCATCCTTGGCCAGCGCTGGCATGCCCCAGAACATCATTACACCGGCGGCTGCAATCATGGCGCTTTTCATCATATCCCCCTAAAAATCATGCGGTGCAGCGATAGCACTCGGGCGCTCCTCTGCGAAACGAAACACGGCTACATATGGCTGAGCAGCACCTTGATCGGGATGAACGCAAAGGCGATCGAGCTATCGGCAACCCCGTAGGGCAGGAACAGCGATTCGCCGTGCCGCATCGCCCCGCAGCTATAGACGACATTGGGGACATAGCCCTCACGATCCTGATCGGCAGCGGCGAGGATCGGCTCGCGGGTGCGCCCGATCACCTTTGATGGATCGGCCTTGTCGAGCAAGACGGCGCCAATCGAGTATTTGCGCATCGCGCCAACGCCGTGCGTCAGCAGCAACCAGCCCTCATCAAGCTCGATCGGCGAGCCGCAATTGCCGATCTGCACCAATTCCCAGGGGTAAGCCGGCGTCATCAGCAGCTGCCCCTCATTCCAGTGGGTCAGATGATCAGAGCGCAGCAAAAACAGATTCTCGCCATCCTGCCGGCCGATCATCATATAACAGCCGTCGACCATGCGCGGGAACAGCGCCATGCCCTTGTTGCGCGCGGCACTACCCGTCATCGGCACCAAATCAAACGCCCGGAAATCGCGCGTCCGCATCAGCTCGGACTGGATTATCGAGCCGTTATACGCGGTATAGGTACCAAGCCACTCAATGCTGCCATCTTCATGGCAAAACTGGACCAGGCGCAGGTCTTCCAGCCCCTTTGACTGGGCCTGGGTGATCGGAAAGATGACGGTGCCCGAAAGCGTGCTGTCGCGGTGGCGGTGCACCGTTACCGGGCCAGTCGGCATCACCATTTCCTCGCGGTCGGTGGTATCGGTGGCGGTTGCAAAAGGCGGTTCGGGGGCGAGTTTCAGTTCATTCTTGTTGGTGATGATCCCTTCGCGAAAGGCAATGGACGAAATATGCCCCTCACCCACTGCGCGCATCGACATCAGCAGCCGTTGCGATCCAGGCGGCATGCCGCTCTGGTCGAAATGCGGCACGACACTGGGATTCATGAGCGCGGCGGCGGCATAGCTATATTCATGGCAAAAATAGGCACCGATCAGCTGGCGTCGCTCGTCATCAATCTGGCTGCCGTCAAGATCAAGCAACGCTTCGATCTGGGCATAGCGCGTCATGAACACGCGCCGTGTTTGCCAGTGGCGGGCCTCAAAATCCTTGAGCACGATTTCCAGCTCGGCGCGGGTCTGGGCGCGGCTCATCGCCAAAACTTCCTGCACCAATCGCGCCGTGCGGCTGGGGGCGCTGCCATTGGCCTGCCAGGCAAGGTGGAACGGGCGCACAACGACGCGCGACGGATCAGCGTGAAGCCGCAAACGGTGATTGAAAACGTCTAACACTGGCTGGCGCGGCCCCTGAAACGATCCGGTCAACCCGATCGGTTAAATTGATCCCATCAAAGCGCTGCCCAACATGATGGCTATGCAACGGCCCTGGTGGGTCCTGCCACGGATTCGGCCAAGGTTGATAGCGACGAAATCGTGCACGACGCCAATTGCAGCGCCAAAATCGATTCAGCCCCCTGGTTGCGATTGATGCCGGTTGGCGTCAGCCCATCAAAACAGCCCCCGTCCTGCACCGTCGCCAGCGCCAGATCGAGATCGTTCAGCCCCAGGAACCAATGATAAGCCCGGTGCGCTTCGTCGATCCAGCGGCGTTCGCCCGTCGCTTCAAATGCTGCGGCACAGGCATCCGCCGTCGCCTGTGCTTCCAAAGGTTGCTGATCGAACAACAGGGGCGGGGCAAAGGGTCGGCCAAAACTTTCGGTGCCCACCGCTCGGAAACGCCCCTCGGGCGATGTTTGCCGCGCCATGATCCAGTCCAGCGTGTTGACGCCAGTTTCAACAAGATCAGCCCGGCCGAGCGCTTGTCCAGCGCGGATCATCGCTTCGGGCAGCCGGGCATTATCATAGGCAAGGACGATTTCGAACCATTCCCATACCGGCCGCCGCGCCGCATTGAGCAAGGCGAGATGATCGGCGCTGAATCGCTCCAGGATGATCCGTGCCAGCGCATGACCGGGGTGGCAGTCAAGCATTTCTGCAGCGCCCAGCATCGCAAAGGCCTGCGCCCTGGGGCTACCCAGTTCGAGTGCCATCGACGCTGTTTGATCGAACAGCGCCGCGGCCCAATCGCGGTGCTTCAATTGCCGCGCATAGCGAACCGTCGTGCCAAGCGCCCAAAGCGTGCGGCCGTTCGAATCCTCCGATCCAGCTTCTTCGCACCAGCTCCGATCGAAATTCATAAAATTGCGAAAGCGCTGCGCTTCGGGGTTCCAGGCATGCTGAATGAACGAGGCGTAGATCGTCGTCCATTTATCGCGCGCCACGTCATCAAGCACATCCATCCGCCCGACTAACATCAGCGCGCGGGCATTATCGTCGATGCAATAGCCATGGTGACGATCGGGAATTGAATAGATTGAATGCTGCAACATGCCGGTCGAATCGCTCATCCGCTCAACGGCGGCGAAATCAGGGTCGAGCGGGGTCAGCGGGGCGACGGGGCTTGGCAAGCGGCACGGCTTTGCCGCGATCATCGTTGCAATCTCGCGCAGCGCGGCTTCGGCGAGCTGAGACCACAGCATCGTCCTTCCCCGCGCATAAGTGCGCGCGGCCAATCGCTCGCGATTGCCATCATTGCCGAGCAGCGCGACGATCTCACGCGCAAAGCCCGCAGAATCGCCGAAATCCACCAGCACGCCATGGCCATCGGCCAGGATTTCGGTGGCATGCACATAAGGAGTTGAGACCACTGCCTTGCCGACACCGACGGCATAGGAAAGCGTGCCCGAGGTAATCTGTGCCGGATTGATATAGGGCGTGGCATAGATATCTGCGGCTTGCAGATAATCGATCAGATGTTCGTGCTCGACAAAGGCGTCAATGAATTGGACGTGATCGGTCACGCCGCGTGCCGCCGCCTGTGCCTTTAGCCGCTCACGATAGGCTTCGCCTTCATGCGCGACGAGATTGGGGTGAGTTGCGCCCAGCACAATATAGAGCGTGTCAGGCTGCGCAGCGACGATCGCCGGCAGGGCATCGATCATCGTCTCAATGCCCTTGCTTGGGGCCAGCAAGCCAAAGGTCAGCACCGTCCTTCGGCCTTCCCAGCCGAAACGGGGCTTGAAAACCGCGGGATCAGCCAGCGGGCGATCCGGCACCCCGTGCGGGATCATCACCACGGCCTTGCCGCCGACACCGTGAATACGCTGCAAGATATCCCGGCCCTTTTCGGCCATGACGATCACGCGGGAGGCGCGACGCAGCAACCCCTCCAGCACGCGCCGCTGATCGGCATTGGGTCGTTCAAGAATGGTGTGCAATGTGACGATAACGGGCAGCGAGAGCCGATCGAGCAGGCCCAGAATGAAATCGCCGGCAACGCCGCCAAAAATCCCATATTCGTGCTGCAGCCACACCGCTTGGGCACCGCTTGCCTCGATCGATCGGGCCGCAGCCAGATAGCTCGACCGGTCATTCTGGGCGATCGAAGCGGTGACGGCGGCGGGGTAATCATATCGGCCGGGATAATCGTCCATGGCATAAACATCGACGACCAGATCGGGGGCGGCGGCTTTCAGCGCTTCGAAAACATCCGTCGTGTAGGTGGCAATCCCGCATTGGCGGGGCAGGAAGTTACCGATCAGGGCCAGATGCTTGATATGCGAAATCCTGTCGATTGCATCGGTCATGCGCGCGCCCTTCAGAGAGCGCAACGATCGCGGGTGCACTTACCCTTCGTTGCAAACCCTCGAGTCGACCTAACGGGTTAACGGCAATATGGTTGCACCTATGATGCAGCGCAGCATGAAACTGCGGTGATGCGTTGCCCAATCACGGTCCAGTCGCGGCCCAAACGCGAACGAGGTCATGAACCCATAAACGATCGCTTTCGGCACGCGGGCTAAATGATCGAAACTGGCGGGTTTCGGCCTGGCCGGTTTTGGGCTGCACCAGCGACAACTAGACATTGAACCGTCGAAGTTCGAGTTAAGGCCCGAACAACTTGGCGCTGTCAGACCATAGCTTGGCTGCCACTGCATCGTCGCGAGCAAGCATGGACCGGTCGGGCCAAGTAGGCTTGCCACGACGAAGCGCCATATACACACGCGTGTTGTTAATCGATCCGCCTGCTATCCCAGCAAGCGTAAACCGGCAGCGGCTCGACATCGATTTCATCTGAAGATTTCGCAAAAGAGGCGAGCGAACAAGCTTTTGCGGCGTTTCACCTGCCGTAAGCGACGTTCCGGGTCTTGTCGATCCGCTCAGCAATTCTGAGCACCTGTCGCGTGTCATATGGGCTGCGGGTCACGGTCTGGTCGTCCTGTCCCGATCAAGGGCCGAAGCGCTACCGGAGTCGATTGAAGTTTATGCCGACGCGGTATTTTACGGACTTCTGCGTAGAAACTGAGTCCGCCTCTGATGCCCACAGCGCGGTAGCCAAAATAAAGGTCGAAAAGGTTGGCAAAAGTCGCTTCAGCTCCGGACATAAACTGTCGGGCTACACGCGCCCGAACCGGGCAGAAGCTTCCATGTGATGCCCGTCAGCGGGCCTCCGTGATCAAAAGAGAGCGGTTCTGTGCCGCAATCGAGGGCGATGGCGTAGACATCGGAGCCGCGCGTGGTGAAGCGAACATTTCTTCCGTCTTCGGCTCGTGCCGCTGCAACGATCCAGGGTCGGGTTCCATAGATCGCGTCGCCATTGATCTTCAGCCATGCGCCGACCGCCTGTAGTCGTTCAACTTGCATGGGGCACAAAGTTCCATCGCCGCGCGGGCCGACATTGAGAAGAAGATTGCCGCCATGCGCGACGCAATCGACCAGCTGACGCAGGATTACATCTGCACTCATCAGGTCCGTGTCGGCTTCCTGCCGATTGTAGCCAAAGCTCGACCCGATACCGCGGGTCGCTTCCCACTTCTTCTCGAACGATGTCGCCGCTGGCGCGTATTCAGGCGTGATCACGTCGTAATGCGCGGGCGGCGGAACACGGTGCTGCTTGAGATACCCGAACATCGCCCTCATGCGTGCGGTGCGGTCAGCATCGCTGCCATCGAGCAGGTCGCGTGCCGCCAACCAGCGGTCATTCACCAGACCATCTGCGTTCGCATTATAATGCGCCGCGCAGACCTCAAGCATCGAGGCTTCGGTCGGAAATCCGATGTCATTCCAAAGATAATCGGGCTGGTAGTTCGCGATCAGCTCTAGGTAATGATCGCGGCAATAGTCGTCATAGCCATCATCGTGCGGCATCGATGCGAACATCGCGGCAAGATTATCGACGCGATCCGGGTTGAACGTCCAGTCGAGCCCACCGGAGTAATAGGTGCCGAACCGCAACCCTGCAGCGCGAACCGCCGAAGCGACCTTGGAAACGACATCGGTCGGGCTTTGCCAGCCGCTCCGAAATGGGTTCGGATGCCGGCTTGGCCAGAGCAGATAACCGTCATGATGCTTGGTGACGAGCGTGACATAGCGCGCGCCACTGTCACGAAAGGCATCCGCCCAATCAGCCACCGGTAGCGCGGCCGCAGCGGCTTCGAACGGTTTCGCAAAGTCGCTATAGGGGGCGTCACCGTAATGGGTTCGGTGGAACGAAGCAGTGTTTGAGTCGTCAAATTTAAGGGTGTTCTCATACCATTCGGCGTAGCGGTTTGAGCGCATCATATCGGGCGCCATCGGGTCCGGATGCGCACCAAGCGGTGCAAAAGCCGGGATCGAATACAGCCCCCAATGGATAAAGATGCCAAACTTTGCGTCGTCGAACCAAGATGGCAGCGGGTGTCCCGAAAGGCTCTTGATCGTCGGACCGTAAATCAGGCTCATGCCTATGCCATAGCAATCCGCAAGTGCGCAGGCCAGTGGTGAGTGGGCATTGTGTCCACTCGATCGCAGCCACTTAAGAAGCTAAACTCGCCAGCCCTCTAAGTTGCGAATGGAGGACAGCTTTCAGGGCTGCAAATTAGTGTCGCAGATGACCGCCTCTGGGCGAAATCGGCCAATCCTTTCCTACAATAGCGAGTCCTGCTACACGTCCCTGGCTCTTTCACACCGTCGACCGTCTTCACTTCGCCATTGGGAAGCACTGCCTGCCGCGCCAAAGGGCTGCCCCCTGACGACGATCTGGCGAAACCATCGCATCAGTGCGAACATTCGTGAACATTCGCATCCGGGCCCAGCCCGAACCCCAACCTCAATAAACGTCCGCCCGCAGACCAGTCATCGGATCATTTGAATGGCGCAGTGTGCGGCGCTTGCCGACAGGCCGTTTCTTATAAGTCTACCGCCTAGCCGCGCCCGCGATATCCGGGCACGTCCTGCGCGGGGATCCACACCCCAGCTGGTGGCGCGCCGCTCTGCCAGAAGACATCAATGGGAATGCCGCCGCGCGGATACCAATAGCCGCCGATTCGCAGCCAAAGCGGCTGCATCTCGCGATAAAGCCGCTCGCCGATGCCAACGGTGCAATCTTCGTGAAAGGCCTGATGATTGCGAAAGGCGCCGAGAAACAGCTTGAGCGATTTCGATTCGACGATCGTTGCCGCCGGCACATAATCAATCACCAGATGCGCAAAATCGGGCTGCCCCGTTACCGGGCAGAGCGAGGTGAATTCGGGCACGGCAAACCGCACCATATAGGTGCTGTCGCATCGCGGATTGGGTACATAATCGAGCACTGCCGTCTCGGGCGATGCTGGCAATGCACTCGTCTGGCCAAGGAATTTGGGTGTCATCACCATGCACTTATCGCGGGAAAACCCGAAAGGAAATGATGCTGCTGCCGATCATGCCCTTGCCATCGGACAGACTGATCACCAGTGAATGTTCTTGCATCTCAGGCCCTAGATCGTCTCGACGACGGGCATAGTGACCGCTAGGGAGTGCCCAACAGGATTCCGGGAGAAGATAATGGACGCGTTGGTAACGACCGAATGGCTGGCAGGCGAGTTGAATGCGACTGATCTGCGGATCGTCGATGCGAGCTATTTCCTGGCGGATAGTGGCCGCAATGCTGCTGCAGAATATGAAGCCGCGCATATTCCCGGCGCCGTTTTCATGGATCTGGCAGAGATTGCCGATACATCGAGCACGCTGCCGATGATGCTGCCCTCGCCCGAAAAATTCGCCAGCCGCATGCAGTCGCTTGGACTGGGCGATGGCAGCCGCATCGTCCTTTACGACGATTCGCCGCTGCATACCGCTGCCCGCGCCTGGTGGATGCTGCGGACCTTTGGCGCGCATGATGTCGCCATTCTCGACGGCGGCATCGCCAAATGGAAGGCGGAAGGACGCGAAACGAAGAGCGGCAAGGAAAGCCTGCGCCACCGCCACTTCACGGTGTGGGCGGACGACAAGGGCCTGCGGACGCTGGCGCAGATGAAGGCCAATGTCGACACCAGCGCCGAACAGGTAATGGACGCGCGGTCAGCGGCGCGCTTCACGGGCCAGGAGCCCGATCCCCGCCCCGCGACGATGCCCGGCCATATCCCTGGTTCAAAGAACATCCCTTATGGCCAGATTTTCAATGCTGATGGCACATGGAAGCAAGGCGATGCCCTGAAAGCCGTTTATACCGATGTCGGCATTGACCTCTCACGGCCGCTGGTCGGCACCTGCGGATCGGGCATCACGGCCGCCGTGCTGGTGTTCGGCGCGCATCTGCTGGGCAATGAAGCCGCGCTATATGACGGCAGCTGGTCTGAATGGGGTGCCGATCTCTCAACGCCAAAGGCCATGGGCCCGGCATGAACGAAACGGACGACGACCGGCACGGCGACGCGACCCGCGTCGTCAATGCCGGGCGGCGGCCGGAATGGACGAGCGGTATCGTCAGCCCACCGGTGTGGCGCGCATCGACCATCCTGTATGAGTCGGTTGCCGATCTGCGCGCGGCCACGCGCGACACGCATCACAAGCTGTTCTACGGGCGGCGCGGTACCCCGACCCAATGGTCGCTGGCCGATGCGCTGACCTCGCTCGAGCCCGGGGCGGAGGGAACGTTTCTCTATTGTTCGGGCGTCGCGGCGATTGCCGGGGCACTGCTTTCGGTATTGGCACCCGGCGATGAAGTGCTGATGATCGACAATGCCTATGATCCCAGCCGATCAATGGCGACCGGCCTGCTCAAGCGCTTCGGGATCAGCACGCGCTTCTATGATCCCATGATCGGGGCAGGCATTGCCGCGCTGATCGGCGACAAGACGCGGGCCATCCTGATTGAAGCGCCTGGCAGCCTGACATTCGAGGTGCCCGATCTGCCCGCCATCATCGCCGCCGCCAAAGCGCGCGGCGTGACGACCTTGCTCGACAATACCTGGGCGACGCCGCTTTTCCTGCCGGCAATTGCGATGGGAATCGACTTGTCGATCCTGGCCTGCACCAAATACATTGTCGGCCATTCCGATGCGATGCTGGGATCGGTAACCGCCGGTCCCGGCCATTTTGCTGCCTTGCGCGACACCGCCCACCAGCTTGGCCATATCGCCAGCCCCGATGATTGCTGGCTGGGGTCGCGGGGCCTGCGGACGATGGCGGTGCGCCTGGCGCATCACCAGCAAAGCGCGCTCGAGATCGCGCATTGGCTTAAAACTCGCCCGGAGGTGGCGCGGGTTTTCCACCCAGCGCTGCCCGATTGCCCGGGCCAAGCGCATTTCCTGCGCGACTTTAAGGGGTCGTCGGGCTTGTTCTCGTTCGAACTGCGTGGCGGCGATGAGGATGCCCGTGCCGCCTTGATTGACGGGCTGGCGCTGTTCGGCATTGGCTATAGCTGGGGCGGCTTTGAAAGCCTGGCGCTGCCGGTTGATCCCCAGCGTTACCGCACCGCGACGACGCCCGACTTTAACGGGCCATTAGTGCGGCTAAGCATCGGGCTGGAGGACCCAGCCGACCTGATCGCCGATCTGGCCGCCGGGCTGGAGCGCTTTCGCGCGGCGTAGCTCGCCAAGTGTCCCGCGCGCGTCGTTCAATTGCTTCGCTGCGCGCGGGGTGACGATCAACAGGTCACGGGCGATCGCTTAGAGTCTGATGACTTTGGATTGGACCAACCCAAACCCCGTTCGCCCTGAGCGAAGTCGAAGGGCATGCGGATCGCGTGGGCTTCGACTTCCCCCGGACCTGATCCGGGGCCGAACGGGTATGAGGTTGAAGCGACCTAACGTCATCACGCTCTAGCCGCGACCGCCGAATCATTTTGGCGTGCTGGTCGTTGCGTTCTGGCCATCGCCCTCTGGCGCGGCGACGATGTCGCGGGTGGTTGACCCTTTGTCGACGACATTGGTCTGCGGATCGCCAACCTCTGAGCGAATACCCTCGCCCGCCGAATCGCTCCCCGCCTGAGCCAGCACCGAACGCTCAGCCGCACTGCGCGCTGCCGGACCGCCGAATAACGCTTCAAGCGCCAAGGCCTGGGGGCCAGTATCCTGCGGGCGGGCCGCGCCGGGCTTTGGCGGGGTCAAGGAAAAATCGGGCGGAATCACCAGCGGCGCCTGGCGCGCAACCGCGAATTCATCGGGCCGCGCGCGATTCAGGCCGGTGCCACCGCCACACGCGCTCAGGAAAACGGTCAGGCCTAGGCCCATGACGAGCCCGCTATATTTACGCATTCCCATTCTCCACTGAAACAGTCGGCACCGGTTTGTCGCGCACCAGGATCGCGCGCACCAGCAACACTAATACACCTATCGTAATCGCCGAATCCGCCAGATTGAAGACCAAAAAAGGGCTCCATTCGCCAAAGTGCAGATCGGCATAATCGACCACATAGCCCAAGCGGATGCGATCGAGAATATTGCCAAGCGCACCGCCCAGCACCAGCCCCAGCGCAAACTGGTCCTGCCGGTTCCGCTCGCGCCACATCCAGACCAGGACGCCCGTGGCAATAACCCCGGTCAGCGCCACCAGTCCCCAGCGTCCGGCATCGCTTGAGGCATTGAGCAGCCCCAACGACACGCCGATATTGGCGACGAAGCGCAGCCGGAAAATCGGCAGCACATCAATCGTCGGCCCCGCGAGCGATGAGAGCCCCAATGGCCCGGTGACGATGAATTTGATCAGCTGATCAATCGCGAACACGATCGCTGCTGCTACCAACCCAATAATCGGCAACCGCTTCATGCCACCACCTCGCTGCACCGATCACACAGCGCACCGTCTTCTACCACATCGGGCAATAGCCGCCAGCAGCGGCCACATTTGGCGTAATCGGTGCGCGCCACCGCCACGCTATCGCCCTTGGTCACTTTCGCCACGATGAATATTTCGGCCAGCGCCTCTGCCGACAGCGGCAGTGCAGGCACGGTTACCTCAGCCTCCAGACTGGACCGGACGATCTTGTCGCGGCGCAGCGGCTCGATCGCTTCGGTCACCTGCACCCGAAGCGCACGGACATCGGCCCAGTTGGTGCCGATCGGTCGGTCGCCCGGCATCCTCGGGAGTTTCGGCCATTCGAGCAAGTGGACCGATCCATCCTCGCTCGGGAAGCGGTTCTGCCAGACTTCCTCGGCGGTGAAGACCAGCACCGGGGCCAGGTATCGCACCAGCGCGTGGAACAAAATGTCCATGACCGTCCGGCACGACCGCCGCTTGATGCTGTCGGGCGCATCGCAATACAGGCAATCCTTGCGGATATCGAAATAGAATGCCGACAGATCCTCGTTCGCGAAATTGGTCAACAGGCGGACATAGCTGTTGAAGTCGAAATCATCGATCGCGGCCTTTAGCTGGACGTCCATCGTGCCGAGCAGTTCGAGCATGTAGAGCTCAAGTTCGGGCATGTGGTCCACGTCAACGCGTTCCGCATCGTCGAACCCGTCAAGCGCGCCCAGCATATAGCGGAAAGTGTTGCGCAGCTTGCGATACTGGTCGGACACCCCGTTCAGGATCTCCTTGCCAATCCGGTGATCCTCAGTGAAATCGACCGTCAGCGCCCAGAGCCGCAGGATGTCAGCGCCGCTCTCCTTCATCAGGTCGAGCGGATTGATCGTGTTGCCGAGGCTCTTGGACATTTTCATGCCCTTTGAATCCATCGTGAAGCCGTGGGTCAGCACTGCCTTGTACGGCGCATGCCCGCGCGTGCCGCAGCTTTCGAGCAGCGACGACTGGAACCACCCGCGATGCTGATCCGATCCTTCGAGATACAGGTCAGCAGCCGGGCCTTTATATCCCTTAGGCCGCAGCAGATCGGGCCAGCGTCCCGATTCGAGCACAAAGGCGTGGGTGCAGCCGCTGTCGAACCACACATCGAGAATATCGGTGACGCGTTCGTAATCGGCGGCGTTATAGTCGTTGCCGAGCAGCGCCTGTGCCGCTTCATCGGTCCAGGCATCAACGCCGTTTTCCCGCACCGCTGCGATGATCCGGGCGTTGACCGCCGGGTCGCAGAGATAGTGCCCGGTCTTGCGATCGACGAACAAGGTGATCGGCACGCCCCAGGCGCGCTGACGGCTCAGCACCCAGTCTGGGCGGCCAGCGACCATCGCGGTGATGCGGTTCTGACCCTTGGCGGGCAGCCAACGCGTGGCCTCGATTGCGGCGAGGGCGCGGTTGCGGAGGGTGTCGCCTTCTTCCCCCCTCCCGCTTGCGGGAGGGGTCGGGGGTGGGCCTTCTGCGGCAAACGCGGCATTTGCGGACAGGCCCACCCCTAGCCCCTCCCGCATGCGGGAGGGGGATACGGACAGGTCCTTATCCATCGGCACAAACCATTGCGGCGTGCAGCGGAAGATCACCTTGGCCTTGGACCGCCAGCTATGCGGATAGCTGTGCCTGAAATCATCGCTCGCCGCGAGCAACCCGCCGCTGGCGCTGAGGTCCGAACAGATCGGGCCATCCGCTGCGACGAACTTCTTGTTGATGACCGAACCTTGGCCCCCGAGCCACGCCCAATCCTCCCGATACATTCCCGCGGCATCGACCGCGAAGACGGGCTCGATGCCATGCGCCTTGCACAGCAGGAAATCGTCCTCGCCATGATCGGGTGCCATGTGGACGAGCCCCGTGCCTGCGTCGGTGGTGACGAAATCGCCGGGCAGGAACGGGCGAGGCCGCAGGAAGAATTCGGCGAGCGGGGAGTTCGGGTCAATGTTCAGCCCCGCTCCATCCCCACTACCCACGTCACCCCGGGCTTGACCCGGGGTCCCGCTGCCTTCGCCGCCGTCAGAAGAAGAAGCGGGACCCCCGCCTTCGCGGGGGTGACGGAAAAACTTGGCCATTGGGTGGCGCGCGGTGGCGCCGGCGAGGTCGGAACCCTTATAGGTCTTCGGAACCGGCACATCCGAAATGTCCGTTTTTGCAAATTCGATTAGTTCAGCACTGACGGGCTTTTCAATTCCCATCATCCGTTCAAACTCTGCTTGCTCCTCCATCTCGCGCTCTTCAGCATGCGATGGGAACTCGCCAACTCGCCGCATGAAGTCTTCGTAAAGGTCATACGCAATCAGGTACTGCCGTCCTTTATGGCTGACGAGCGAATACTCAACCTCCGGCCCATAAGCCAAAGCCTGGTTCACCGGGATCGTCCACGGTGTCGTCGTCCAGATCACCGCATAGGCACCGACCAGCTCCGGCGCGTTCGGCGCCTCGACAATCTCGAACGCCACGTCGATCTGCGTCGAGACAATGTCCTCATACTCGACCTCGGCCTCGGCGAGCGCGGTCTTTTCCACTGGCGACCACATCACCGGCTTCGCGCCGCGATAGAGCTGGCCGCTCTCGGCGAACTTCATCAGCTCAGTGACGATCGTCGCCTCGGCCTGGAAATCCATCGTCAGATAGGGATGGTCCCAGTCGCCATTGATGCCGAGCCGCTTCAGCTGCTCGCGCTGCGTGTTCACCCAATGCTGCGCATAGGCCCGGCACTCGGCGCGGAATTCGGCCGCGGGCACTTCATCCTTGTTGAGCTTTTTGGCGCGATATTGTTCCTCGACCTTCCACTCGATTGGCAGGCCGTGGCAGTCCCAGCCGGGCACATAGGGCGCGTCCTTGCCAAGCAAATTCTGCGTGCGGCAGACCGTGTCCTTCAGGATGTGGTTGAGCGCATGGCCGATATGCATGTCGCCATTCGCATAAGGCGGGCCGTCATGCAGGATGAACTTCTCGCGGCCTTTGCGCGCCTCGCGCAGTTTTTCATAGAGGCCGATCGACTGCCAGTGCGCCAAAATGCCCGGTTCCTTCTGCGGAAGGCCGGCTTTCATGGGGAACTCGGTCTTCGGGAGGAAGACGGTGTCCTTGTAATCGGGTGCGGTGCTGTCGGTCATAAGGTTGCGGGCAATAGCGTAGGGGGGCGCTTGTTACAAAGCAGAAGATTGGTTCGCGCGGAGACGCGGAGACGCGGAGGGGGTGCGCTTGCGGTCAGGTCCCTCGGCGCAGCCAACCCAATGCTCTACGTGGCCACGCAAGATGAGGGTTTCGCTGAAGCGAGACAGAGCCACGGACGAAACTCCTCCGCGTCTCCGCGCCTCCGCGCGAACCACCCTTTTCTTCGCTTGAGCACCGCGCTAAAAAAATGATCCGCTTGTCCTGAGCAGCCCCTTCGACTACCCAGCGGGATCGGCGCTGAGGCCAGGCATAAAGCTGATCATTGGATCGAAGAACGGCCTGTCGCGCAGCACATTCGCCATTCATCACGAAACGCAGCAACATTTGGCAATTTGACTTTATCGCCATCTGGGCTAACCGCCGCGCGATTTTCCGCGATAGGGGATTGAGAAGGTGTCGACCTTGATTGCAGCGCTGCATTTGGCCACCGCCGCCATTGCCGCACCGTCCGACACAGCCATTGCCAGCGATGTGGCGATCATCACCGCCCAACCTGCTGCTGATCTTGCCGCTGCTGGTGAAGGCGACCAAGCCTCGGCACCGGCTGCATCGCCCCCGGCAACGACCTTCCGCCCGATCGCCTTCGGGCCTTATCCCGCCGGGTGGCAAATCGATGTGGGGCCGGGCGTGCTCGCCGTACCGCGCTTTCCGGGCAGCGACGGCCTGCGCATTCTGCCGATCCCGCAGCTCGACATCCGGTACAAGAACCAGTTCTTCGCCTCGGTGCAAAGCGGCATCGGCTATAATGTGCTGAATACCCGGAAATGGCGTGCCGGGCCGATCCTGCGGCCTGAATTCGGCCGGACGCAACGCGATATTGCCGTTTTTCCGGGGCTTAATCGCATCACCTTCGCGCCTGAAATCGGCGGTTTCCTTACCTATCAGCCATCGCTCTTCACCTCGGTGCAACTGGAGGTTCGCCGGGCTGCGGGCGGACATAATGGCTTGCTCGCCGATCTCACCCTGCGGCGCATCAAGCTGATCGGCAAATGGACGCTGGGCTATGGCGGCAGGGTGCGCTTTGCCAATGCCACTTATCTGCGCGCCTATCACGGGGTGACGCCGGCCCAATCGGTGACGAGCGGTCTTGCGGTCTATCGGCCTGATGCAAGCGTCAACGACGTTGCGGTTTCCGCCTTCGCGTCGCGCCGGATTGGCGGCAACTGGAGCATCAATGCCTTTGGCAGCTATGCGCGGCTGGTGGGTGACGCCGCCGATTCGCCCATTTCACGCAGCCCGTTCGGCAGCCGCAACCAGGTCACGCTCGGCACGTCGATCAGCTATCGTTTCCGGTTCAACTAGCCGCCAGCACCACGCGCGCTGCCGCGCAATCGGCGTCCATCTGCGCCACCAGCGCCTCCAGACCATCAAATTTCGCTTCGGGGCGCAGATAGGCGATCAATTGAACCTCGATCACTTGCCCGTATAAATCCTCGGCGAAATCGAACAGGAACACTTCGAGCAATTCCTTGGGCGGATCAAAGGTAGGGCGAATGCCGATGTTGGCGGCCCCATCCAGCACCCGTCCATCTGCCAGCCGCGCCCGCACCGCGTAGATGCCATAAGCGGGGCGCAGATAGCTGCCCATGTCGATATTGGCGGTGGGATAGCCAATCGTGCGGCCAACCTTGTCGCCATGCTGCACCTGCCCCGCAATCGCGAAGGGCCGGGTGAGCAGCCGCGCCGCCCCCCCCGGATCGCCACCTTTTAGCAAATCGCGGATGCGGCTGGAGGAAACCGCATCATCGCCCGCCGTGACGGCGCTGACGGTTTCGCAGGCAAAGCCGTTCGCCTGCCCCAGCGCGGCCAGCACCGCGACATTGCCGCCACGCGCCTTGCCAAAGGTGAAATCTGCGCCCGTCACGACGCCGCCTACGCCCAGATTGCCGATCAGCCGTTCATCGACAAATGCCTGCGCAGTGAGCCCGGCGAGCGCTGCATCAAAGCCGAATACCACCATCGCATCGGCCCCGGCGGCAGCAAACAGGCGCGCGCGCTGATCGAGTGTCGTCAGGCGAAAGGGGGGCAGATCGGGTTTGAAATAGCGCACCGGGTGCGGATCAAAGGTCGCAACCAGCGCCGGCACCCCGCGCGCGCGGGCAAGCGCGACCGCGCGGCCGATCACCGCCTGGTGCCCCAGATGAAATCCATCGAAATTGCCCAGCGCGACAATGCCACCGCGATAGCGCTGGGGCACTGGCGCACCCTCGTCGAGACGCTCCATGTGCCGGGCTATAGGGGGCAGGTGCGCGGGGCGCTAGGGGCGCGCGAGCGTGACATAGCTATAGCCGGGCACGGCACCCTCGGGCGGAAAATCGGTCCGCGCGATTTCGCGCCAGCCAGTAAACGGCGGCACCACCGCATCACCGGCGGGCGACAGGTGCACTTCAGTCAATTCAATCAGCGTCGCCTGATCGATCAGCAGCGCGAAGATATCGACCCCACCGATCACCGCCACATCATCCCCTGCGCGCGCGAGCGCCTGAGTCACGTCATGCACCACCTCGGCGCCCGTCGCCTGCCAAAGGGGGTCGCGCGTCAGGACGATGTGCCGCCGGCCCGGCAAGGGGCTGGGGAAGCTTTCAAAGGTCTTGCGGCCCATGATCATCGGCCGGCCCATCGTCATCGCCTTGAACCGGCGTTGCTCACCGGGGATATGCCAGGGTATCGTGCCGCCCGCGCCGATCACGCCATTATCGGCGCGGGCAAGGTGCAGCGAAATCACACCGCCACCGGCGCGGCGATATGCGGCTGCGCGACATAGTCGTGCAGCTTGAAATCTTCATACGCATAACCGTCAATGCCATCCGGCTTGCGCAGGATTTCAAGCCGAGGCAGCGGACCGGGGGTGCGCGTCAACTGGAGGCGGGCCTGATCAAGGTGGTTCGAATAGAGGTGGCAATCGCCGCCGGTCCAGATGAACTCGCCAACCTCAAGCCCGCATTGCTGCGCCAGCATATGGGTCAGCAGGGCATAGCTGGCAATGTTGAACGGCACGCCCAGAAACACGTCGGCGGAACGCTGATAGAGCTGCAAACTCAGCTTGCCATTGGCGACATGCGTCTGGAACAGGCAATGGCAGGGCGCCAGCGCCATCGCGTGGAGATCGCCCGGATTCCAGGCGCTAACGACCTGGCGACGCGACGTCGGGTTGGTCTTGATCTGCGCGATTAGCTCGGCGATCTGATCGATCTGGCGGCCATCGCTCGCTGCCCAATCGCGCCATTGCTTGCCGTAAATCGGGCCGAGATCGCCGTCATCGCGCGCCCATTCATCCCAGATGGCGACTTTGCGGTCCTGCAACCAGCGGACATTGGTATCGCCGCGCAGAAACCAGAGCAGTTCGACGATGATCGAGCGAAGATGCAGCTTCTTAGTGGTCAGCGCGGGGAACCCTTGCGCAAGGTCAAACCGCATCTGGTGGCCAAAGACCGATAAGGTGCCGACCCCGGTGCGGTCTGCCGTCTCCACGCCATCGTCCAGGATGCGTTGCATCAGATCGAGATAGGCCCGCATCGGTTCAACTCACCTTGCAGGGTTTAATGGCATAGGGATCAGGGCGCGCGCCCTGTGCCCGGAAAGCCGCCAGATAGCCGCCAGCCGACGGCATGTCCTCAGTATAAACCTGGGTATAGCCGACCGCGGCAAATTCGCATTTGAGCAAGGCTGGCGGGGTGCCGTGATTTTGCGTCGGCCGATTGGCGTCGACAACGATCACCAGCCCATCGGGCATCAAGGCCGGGCGCATCCGCCACAGAAATTCATAAGGCTGCTCAATCTCATGATACATATGCACCATCAGCACGCGATCGAAGCTGTTTTCAGGCAGCTTGGGATCGGCCGGCTTGCCCAGCCGAACGCTCACGCTTTGCAAACGTTCGCGCACGACCCGTTCAGCCAGCATGTCCCGCACAGCGGGCAGGATATCCTCCGCCAATACGCGCCCTTCCTTGCCGACGCGTTCGGCCAGCCGGATGGTGTAATAGCCTTCGCCAGCGCCGATATCGGCCACGGTCATGCCGGGCTTGATCCCGGCCTTGTCCATCACCTCGCCCGCTTCATTCTTGCGGTCGCGCGCTTCCTCGGTCGACCAGCGTGAAGAGACGATATGCGCAACCGGGCGATCCGCCGCCGGGAATCCGTCCGCATTGCGCGCGCTGCCCGATCGCGAACCAAGCCCGGCATCACAAGCCGCAAGCAAGCCGACTCCGGCCAGCCCAACCAGCAACGCACGGGCGCGCCGCCTAGTCGACATCGTCAACCTCGACCGTCTCGCCCGTTACCCGCTGCGACAGCGCCGCCGCCATGAACGGATCGAGCGCGCCGTCGAGCACGTCGCCGGGTGCTGTCGAAACCACGCCGGTGCGCAGATCCTTCACCATCTGATAGGGTTGCAGCACATAAGAGCGGATCTGGTGGCCCCAGCCAATGTCGGTCTTGCTGTCATTCTCAGCATTGGCCGCCGCTTCCCGAATCGCGAGTTCGCGCTCGTACAGCCGCGCGCGTAGCTGGTTATAGGCCTCCGCCTTGTTCTTGTGCTGGCTGCGTTGGTTCTGGCACTGGACGACGATGCCGGTCGGGATATGCGTGATGCGCACCGCCGAATCGGTAGTGTTAATGTGCTGCCCACCCGCGCCTGAGGCGCGATAGGTGTCGATCCGCAGATCGCTCTCGTTATATTCAACTTCGATATTGTCGTCGATCACCGGATAGACCCAGACGCTGGCGAAGCTGGTGTGCCGCCGCGCCGCGCTGTCATAGGGGCTGATCCGCACCAGCCGGTGGACGCCGCTTTCGGTCTTGGCGTAGCCGTAAGCGTTTTCGCCCTTCAGCAGCAGCGTGGCTGACTTGATCCCCGCCTGCTCGCCTGAATGCTGATCGATCAGTTCGACCTTCATACCGCGCCGTTCGGCCCAGCGGGTATACATGCGGCTGAGCATTCCCGCCCAATCCTGGCTCTCGGTGCCGCCCGCGCCCGCGTTGACCTCAATATAGGTGTCATTGGCATCGGCCTCGCCCGCCAGCAGCGCCTTGATCTTGTCCTCATTGGCACGGAGCGACAGCGCGGCTAGCCCGGCCACGCCATCATCGACCATGCCGGTGTCGCCCTCGGCTTCGGCCATGTCCATCAGCTCAACGGTATCGGCGAGTTCGGTTTCGATTGCGCGCGTCGCGGTGATCGCCTCGTCAAGACGGCGGCGTTCGCGCATCACCTCCTGCGCGGCCTTGGGATCATTCCACAGCGCCTGGTCTTCCACGCGCGCATTCAGCTCATCGAGCCGACGCAGCGCACGGTCCCAATCGAGGAACCGGCGGAGCAACGCCAGCGCCTCGTTGATGCTGTCGACATGGGCTTGCGCCTCAGCGCGCATTGAATGAACCTTTTCCTGATGCATCCTGCCAATGACTGCAGGTGTCATCCGTGTTTGTGGAAGACCCCGATTTTCACCGGCATGACACTAATCTGATGACGCGTGACGCTTGGCGCTAGTAGATTCCGCCCTGTCTTTGCAAGAAATCGCTGTCACTTTGGGTTGCCGCGCGGCGGGCAGGCTTGGCTTCGCGCTGCAACCCGGCATCATCCGCCCGCGCCACATTGCGGCGCGGTTCGCTTTCCGGCTTGAACGCTTCCCAAATCACCGACGCCTTGGGATCATCGCTGGGCCAAGCACCATAGACTTGCTTGCCCGACGCGCGATCAACCCGCACCAGCCGTACGCCCGGCGGGGCCCGGAACGGAATGGGCGGCAGGCCGGCATAGGCCTTTTCGGCAAATTGCTTGAAAATTGGCGCGGCAATCGTGCCGCCCTGGGCATAGCCCCCCAAGCTCACGGGCTTATCATAACCGACATAAAGACCCGCCATGATCTGCGGCGTGCCGCCGATGAACCACACATTGGTGGGTCCAGTCGATGTCCCCGTCTTGCCCATCATCGGCCGGTTGAGATCGCGCAACACCGTGGCCGTGCCACGCTGGATGACGCCTTCGGTAATATGGACCATTTGATAGGCCGTGATCGGATCAATCACTTGGCGCGCGCGGATCACCGGACGCGGCATTGCCTTACCGTTCCAGTCAGGCGTGTTGCAGCGATTGCAAGGACGCCAATTATCCGGCCAGATCACCTTGCCATGCCGATCCTGCACGAAATCGATCAGAGTTGACGGATGGCCGCGCCCCTGATTGGCGATGATCGAAAAGGCGTTGACCATGCGCTGCACCGTCGTTTCGCCAGCACCGAGCGCGATGGACAGGAAGGGCGGATATTTGCCCACGCCCATCCGATCGATCGTATCGACCACGCGCTCCATACCGGTCTGCGACGCTGCCTTCACCGTCATCAAGTTGCGCGACTGCTCAATACCCCAACGCATCGTATGCGGGCCAGACCCCCGCCCGCCGCCAAAGTTGGTGAAGCATTTCTGCCCGAGCCGTGCGCCCTGATATACGCAGAACGGCCCGTCAACGATGATTGAACTGGGCGTCATGCCGTTTTCAAGCGCGGCCGAATAGACGATGGGCTTGATCGTCGATCCCGGCTGCCGCATCGCTTGGGTTGCGCGGTTGAACGAGCCGAGCCGCGAATCAAACCCGCCCTGCATCGCCAGCACGCGCCCGGTCTGGGGTTGTTCGACGACGATACCGCCCGACACGCGCGGTACGGAGCGGAGCGTATAAACGCCAGCCTCCGGTGCCACCGCAATGATATCGCCGACCATGATCGCACCAAAGGCGTTCCCGCCCTTGTTCCGCACCGGCATTTGCGCCCCCCATTTGGGGAGCGTGCTGGTCGTTCCATCGGCAAAGCCGATCGAGAATGAATCACCCGTCCGCGCAATCACAATTGCCGAGCGCCAATTAGCATAATCAAAGCCGATATTGGTGTTCGCCAGCGCCTGCGCCCAATTCTGACTGGCCTTGGCGACGGGCTCTTCGTCCTCGGACGCTGATGTCGGTGCGCCCTCTAAATCGACATGGCCGAGCGGCCCGTTCCAGCCCCGACCGCGATCATAGCGCAGTAACCCGTCCCGCAGCGCGGTTTGGGCATATTGCTGCAGCCGCGTATCGAACGACGTCCGCACCCACAGCCCGCCCGAATAGACGCTGAAGGGACCGGCCTTTTCATTTTCGCCAAATTTGTCGATCAGCTGGCGGCGCACTTCTTCGACGAAATATCCGCCGACACGCTCAAATTTGGGGGTCTGACGGACGACCGCGCCAATCGGCTCCGCCGATGCCTGATCAAACTGCGCCTGATCGATGAATCGGTTGCGCAACATTTCGCTCAGCACGAAATTGCGCCGCTTCAGCGCCCGTTCGGTGTTGCGGAATGGGTCATAATTGGCTGGCCCCTTGGGCAGAATCGCCAAATAGGCCAGCTGACCAAGCGTCAGCTCGTTTAGTTCCTTGTCGAAATAGGCATGCGAGGCAGCCTCTACCCCAAAGGCGTTCCGGCCCAGCGGGATCTGATTGAGATACAGCTCAAGGATTTGTTCCTTGGTCAGCGAATCCTCGATCCGGTACGCTAGGATGGCCTCGCGCGCCTTGCGCACATAGCTGACTTCGTTGCCGACAAGCAGGTTCTTGGCGACCTGCTGCGTGATGGTCGATGCCCCAACCGGCCGACCGCTGCTTTTCAGATTGTTGAGAAAAGCCGCAACAATGCCCGGATAGTCGATGCCGTGATGCTCGAAAAAGGTCCGATCTTCGGCGGCGAGAAACGCGCTGACGAGCAGTTTGGGATATTCATCATACGCCAGCTCGACGCGCCGCTCGCGCGCATAGCTGTGGATCGGCAGGCCTTCGATCGAGCGCACATTGGTTGGCAAGGGTGGCTCATACGCACGCAACCCATCGTCTGAGGGCAGGTTTCGCGCGAACAACAGCCACAGCAGCGCATAGCCGATCAGGCCGATCCCGCCGAGCACCACCAGGGTCTTCACCCACCAGCGCTGCCACGCACGCTCGATATGACCTTGCAGCCCGCTGACCTCGCGGCGGATGCGAAAATTCACAGAGGAGGAGGACTGGGCCATACAGACTGGAGCCCCTAGCCAAGTTTACGTCGGCTTGCCACCCTCTGCGGGCACCCGCTTAACGCGCTGCCATCCGCCGCGCGAAGTGAATGTCGATGGCGCGCCTTATGCTCTCGGCAATCGCGGCACGCCCGTCCCGCGAGTCGATAAATGCGGCATCGGCTGGATTGGAGATATAGCCGGTTTCGAACAGGATCGACGGCATGTCGGGCGCTTTCAGGACCACCAGCGAGGCCATACGATGGAAATTCGGCTTGATCGGCATCAGCGGCTTAGCCTCCCGACCGAGCAGCCGGGCAAAATTGGCCGAGCTGTTCATCGTTTCACGCTGGGTGAGATCGATCAAAATCGACGAGATATCGGCCGAGGTTGACGCGAGATTGACGCCCTGGATGATGTCCGCCTTGTTCTCGCGGGCGGCCAATCGCGCTGATTCCTTGTCAGAGGCGACTTCGGACAAAGTGTATACCGTCGCGCCACTCGCCGATCCGCCGCCCACGCTGTCGCAATGAATCGAAATAAACAGATCAGCCTTGAGCTTCCGCGCGATGCCATAGCGTTCCTGCAGGATCAGATATTTGTCATCCTCGCGCGTCAGGGCCACGCGGACCCGGCCGGAAGCAATTAGCTCGTCACGGATTGCGTGCGCGATCTTCAGGGTCACGTCCTTTTCGCGCAGCCCGCTATCGGGTGAGATCGCGCCGGGATCGACCCCGCCATGGCCAGCATCAATCACCACCAACGGTCGGCTGTCGTCATCGCCATAGACGCGCGGCAGGGCGAGTTTGCGGCTTGATGGCGGCACCGCCGTTGAAACGCGGTAGCTGGCGGGGGTAACGCCCGATCCATAATTGAAGGGCGGCAGAAAACGCATGCGCCCCTCTGCCGCTGCACGCGCGAAGCGGGCATCGTCAACCGTGCGCAACATCAAGGTAAGGACCTGGCCGTCGCTGCCAAACCTGCCTTCGGCGATGATCGCCGGCGCGGCGAGATCGAACACGATTCGTGCACCATCACTGCCGCGCGCCGCCTGGCGGACCGAATCGACGACGCCCTCCGCCTCGACATTCCCGCCGGGGGTTGCGCCGTCTACGTCAAGTGCGATCCGGCGTGGCCCATCCAGTGCAAAGCTCGACGCCTGCGCGACGGCACCGTCAAAGCGGATGACGATCCGATCGGGGCGCACGTCGATTCGCTCGACCGTCGCCGCCCAGCCGGGTGTGCCGGAAAGCCAGCAGGCGAGCAGGGCGATCAAAAAACTCACAGAGCGACAATGCCGCGCGAAGGGTCGCGCGGTCCAGTAAAAAGGCATGAGGGGATTGCTCCCTTTGGGGTAAACTGACCACCCATGCCTAAAACGCGCCGCCTCAAGTCGCGGTGAAACGATGCGGTTAACTTGCCGTTCGGCATTTTTTTGCCGGTAACCGGCAATGCGCTGCCGGTTGCTGTCGCGCAAAGGTGGTGCTACGCCACTAACTGTCCCGATCATGCGCATTCCGCGCGGGGTTGGGCGAACGTCCGCGCGATGCCGTCCGGCCCGTGCGCGGTTCTTCAGGTTGACGCTCGCATGACGCATTTCTCCTCCCCCACAAACCGCCCGGCTGGTTCCGGCGCGACTGTGGGCGTGTGGGGTGTCGCGGACCAAGGGTCCCGGCGTGCACTGCGGGCAGAGGCAGTATCTACCTTCACTCGATCGATCGAAGTCAGCGGCGCTGCCGCTCCTTCATTGACGCCACACAATCGCGCGCGGCCCGGCCTGAACGGCCCCGGCACGCGCGCGCGGAGATTTATTTATGACAATGCGTATGCTGATCGACGCGCGGCACCGGGAGGAAACCCGGGTTGCCGTCGTCAAGGGAACTCGAATCGAGGAATTTGATTTCGAATCCGCTGAGCGCAAGCAGCTCAAAGGCAATATCTATCTCGCCAAGGTAACCCGAGTCGAACCATCGCTGCAGGCAGCGTTTGTCGATTATGGCGGCAATCGCCACGGCTTCCTGGCGTTCAGCGAAATTCACCCCGATTATTACCAGATCCCCAAGGAAGACCGCGACGCCCTGCTGCGCGAAGAGGCCGAGCATGCCGCCGAGGAAGCAGCGCTGCGTGCTGAGGCTGATGCCGAGGACGATGCCCGTGGTGACGACGAGGATGACGGTGAGGCCTTTGAAGAGGAGGCGCACAACGACGATGACGGCGAGAGCGGCGATGCCGATGCGCCGCCACGCCCGCGATCACGCGGGGGCAGCGATGATGCGGTAGAGGCACTCCGCCAGCGCCGGATGAACCTGCGCCGCCGGTACAAGATTCAGGATGTGATCCGCCGCCGCCAGGTGCTGCTAGTGCAGGTCGTGAAGGAAGAGCGCGGCAATAAGGGCGCCGCGCTGACCACCTATCTGTCGCTCGCTGGGCGCTACTGCGTGCTGATGCCCAACACGTCGCATGGCGGCGGGATTAGCCGCAAGATTTCAAACGCAGGCGATCGCAAGCGGCTGAAATCGATCATGGCGGACATGAAGCTGCCGCCGTCGATGGGCTGCATCGTCCGCA
This sequence comes from Sphingomonadales bacterium Ga0077557, assembly GCA_001464615.1. GTDB lineage: Bacteria > Pseudomonadota > Alphaproteobacteria > Sphingomonadales > Sphingomonadaceae > Sphingomonas. The sequence goes on from LNFI01000015.1 coordinate 40,011, forward strand.
CCGCCGGGCTGCAGCGCACCAAGGTGGAGATCAAGCGCGATTTCGATTATCTCGCCCGGCTGTGGGACGGGATTCGCGAAACGACGCTGAAATCCGACGCGCCCGCGCTGGTCTATGGCGATAGCGACCTGATCAAACGCGCGATCCGCGACATCTATAATCGCGAGATCGACGAAGTCGTGGTTGAGGGCGAAGACGGCTATCGCCAGGCCAAGGAATTCATGAAGCTGCTGATGCCGAGCCACGCAAGGCGGGTGAAGCATTATTCCGATCCGGTGCCGCTGTTCCAGCGCAACCATGTCGAAGATCAGCTTGGCGCGATGTACCACCCGGTCGTCCAGCTGAAATCGGGCGGTTATCTGGTGATCAACCCGACGGAAGCCTTGGTGTCGATCGACATCAACTCCGGCCGATCGACCCGCGAACATAATATCGAGCAGACCGCGACCGCGACCAATCTGGAAGCCGCGCAGGAAATCGCGCGCCAGCTGCGGCTGCGCGACATGGCCGGGCTGGTCGTGATCGATTTCATCGACATGGATAACCCGTCGAACAACCGCAAGGTTGAAAAGGCGATGAAGGAAGCGCTGAAGAACGATCGCGCCCGCATCCAGGTCGGTCGTATCTCCAGCTTCGGCCTGATGGAAATGAGCCGCCAGCGGCTCCGCACCGGTGTGCTGGAAGCATCGACGCGCCCATGCCCGCATTGCGAAGGATCGGGCTTTGTCCGCACCGCATCTTCAGCGGGGCTGAGCGCGCTACGGATGATCGAGGATGAAGCAGCGCGTGGTCGCGGGTCGCAGCTGTTGCTGCGCGCCAGCCAGGAAGCTGCCTTCTATCTGCTCAACCGCAAGCGCGCCGAACTCGCCGAGATCGAAGAGCGGTACGGCGTGATGATCGAGGTTGCGCCCGACGGCGAGCAAGAAGGCGCGCGCATGTCGGTTGAGGCGAGCGGTCCCCCGCCCGCCTATACGCCACGCTTCGAACAGCCAATCGCCGAGATCGACGAAGACGAAGAGATCGAAGAGATCGAGGACGAGGAAGAAACCGAAGAAGAGCGCGAGGCCGAAGCGCGCGAAGATGCGCCACGCCAGGGCGAATCGGAAGGCGAGCGCGAAGCCCGTCGCAACAAGCGCCGTCGCCGTCGTGGTCGGCGCGGTCGCGGTCGTCCCGAGGGCGAAGGCGGCGAGCGTGACGCTGGCAGCCAGGCGCGTCCCGAAGCCGGCGACGGTGATGGCAGCGAAAGCGACGACGAGGCTGGCGAGGATGACACCGCCGGCGCCCCGCGCGACGCCGAAACCGCGCGCCCTACGGATGAGAATGGCGAACCGCGTCGTCGGCGTGGGCGTCGGGGCCGTCGTGGCGGGCGTCGGGGCGACAACCGCACCGAAGGCGATCGTGGCGATCAGACAACGGTAACCGCTGAAGCCGCTGACGCCGCCGCTGGCGATACCGGAGAGGCGGGTACGCCTGCGGACGCTGGCGCACCGGCAAGTGACGAAGGCGAGGCACCCAAGCGCGCGCGCCGTCGTCCGCGTGCCAAGGCGCCTGCCCTGCCCGATACGAGCGAAGCACCGACAGCGGCCAGCGACAGCGTTGAGGCCACAGCGCCAGAGGCAAAGGCAGAGGCAGAGGCAGAGGCACCCGCCAAGCCGAAGCGCACGCGTCGCAGCAAGGCCGCGACCAGTGATGCGCCTGCCGAGACTGGTGCTGATACGGGGCCAGCTGATGCGGTTGTCACCGACGCTGACGCCGATGCACCAGCCAAGCCGAAGCGTCGGGCGGCTGCAAAGGATGCGCCCAAGGCCAAGGCCAAGACTGAGACGGCAGCCAAGGCAGCGCCAAAGAGCAGGGCCAAAGCCAAGGCACCGGTAGATGCCGACAGCCCGGCAGAAGCGGTAGCGGCGCCGGCAGCAGATCAGGCGGCAGCAGATCAGGCGGCGGCAGCACCGGCCGTGGCAGCAGAATCCGCGCCCACGCTTGAAGCGGCCAATGGCGGCGAACAAGCGACCGAAGGGCCCGCACGTCGCGGCTGGTGGCAGCGCACGTTCGGGGCCTAACCGATCCATCCACCGCGTGAACGCTTTCGAGCGTTCACGCGGCGGCCTGGCACGGTGTTACCGTTGAATAATCGGCAAAACTGGCAGATACCGGGCAGATGAGAAAAATCATCGCTGCGCTTGCGCTTTCGCTGCTGATTATGGCGCAGCCTGCCCGTGCGCAATCGATCCTGCGCGATGCCGAAACCGAGGCGCTGTTCGCCGACATGTCCAAACCGCTGATCGAAGCGGCCGGCCTGAGCCCCAAGGATGTTCGCGTCATTCTGATCAAGGATGATTCGATCAATGCCTTCGTCGTCGGCGGGCAGACCGTCTATATCCATTCCGGCCTGATCAGCGAGGCGGACAACGCCAATCAGGTGCAGGGCGTGATTGCCCATGAATTGGGCCATATCGCCGATGGCCATGTCGTGCTGCAATCCGAGGGGATTCGCCCCGCCATTGGCATTTATGTGCTCAGCCTGTTGCTCGGCGCCGCAGCGATTGCCGCCGGTTCACCGGAGGGTGGCGCGGGAATTCTGGCAGCGGGCCAACAAGCAGCGCAGAGCGCGTTCCTGGCCTTTACCCGGGTGCAGGAAGCAACCGCCGATGCCACGGCAGCGAAATTCCTGCAGGATGCCGGGATCAGCGGGCGCGGTTTCCTGCAATTCTTCAAAAAGCTGCAAAGCGCCGAATTCCGCGCCGGTTATACCAATATCGATCCCTATGCCCAAAGCCATCCGTTGAGCGGTGAGCGGGTCGCCACGCTGACGCATACGCTGGAGCAATCGCCCGCCTGGAACACCCCGTCCAGCCAGGCACTTGATGCGCGGTTCCTGCGGGTAAAGGCGAAGCTGAAGGGCTTTGTCGATGAACCAAAGCGGACGCTGAATGCCTATCCGACCAGCAATCAGAGCATCTATGCGCATTACGCGCGCGCCTATGCCTATCACAAGGCTGGCTATCCCGACAAAGCCAATGCCGAAGCCGATGCCCTGATCGCGGCCGCCCCGCATGATCCCTATTTCCTGGAGATTAAGGGCCAGATCTTGCTTGAATCAGGGGAGCCGGCCGCGGCGCTGGTCCCCCTGCGTGAGGCGACCGAGATCACCAATTATCAACCGCTGATCGCCACCACCTTTGGCCATGCGCTGATCGCCACGGAAGACAAAACCAATATTGCCGAGGCAGAAAAGGTGCTGCGCCAGGCCGTGGCGCGCGATTACGAAAACCCCTTTGCCTGGTTTCAGCTCGGCACGGTTTATGAGCTGAAAGGCGATCGTGCCCGATCATTGCTCGCCACCGCCGAACGCGCCAGCTTGACGGGGGACCCCCGCACCGCCGCCTTTAGCGCGCGGGCGGCGATGATTGGCCTGACCCAAAACAGCGTCGACTGGATCCGCGCGCAGGATATTGCCCTGGCCGCGCAAAATGAGCTTGATGATTCGCGCAAAGGGGGCCGCCGATAGTGACCCAGTTCAATATGATTTCTGGCAATCGCTGGCTGTTGCTTGGCGTGGCGGCGATATCCGCCGTGATCGGTGCCGGGGCGGTTGCCGGAGTGAACCACTTGTCGGGCAGTACGCTGGCCACGCCGCAGCGCGCGGCGATGGAGCGCGTGGTGCATGATTATGTGCTCGCCCATCCGGAGATTATTCCCGAAGCGATGGGGCTGATGCGCGACCGCGAAACGGGGCGCGGAATCGCCGCCAATCGCGATGCGATCCTCACCCCGTTTGGCAATGCCTGGGTCGGCAATCCCAAAGGCGATGTCACGCTGGTGGAATATTTCGATTATAATTGCGGCTATTGCCGATCGAGCTTGCCCACCATCACCAAGCTGGTGGCGAGCGACCCCAATGTGCGGATCATCTTTCGCGAATTGCCAATCCTGTCGGCCGAAAGCCGCAGCGCTGCGCGGCTGAGTCTGGTCGCCGCCGAGCGTGGCCGGTTCAAGCAATTTCATGAAGCACTCTACGCTGGCGGGCCCATCTCCGACACGTCGATGGCCCGCGCGATGCAGGCAGCGGGGCTCGATCCGCAAATGGTGCAACAGGCGGTGAACAATCCCCGCATTGATGCCGAGATTGACAGCAACCTGCGGGTCGCCCAGCAGCTGGGGATGACGGGCACGCCATCCTGGGTGATTGGCGACCATGTCGTTTCGGCAGCGCTGCCAATCGAGGAACTGCAACGGCTGATCGCCAAGCAGCGCGCCAAGAGCTGACGAGAGAATCCGCCGGGCCGTTGTGCCGGGCGATTGTACCGGGTGATTGTACCGGGTGATTGTACCGGGCGACCGCCCGCCTTATCTCTTCGTCATCATCATACCGGGGCAATCATGACCGCAATTCTGGCCGTTTCAGGCCTGACCAAGACCTATGCGTCGGGGCTGACCGCGCTGGACCATGTCGATCTGACGATCGCCAAGGGCGAAATCTTCGCGCTGCTCGGCCCCAATGGCGCGGGCAAGACGACGCTGATCAGCATCATTTGCGGGCTGGTCACCCCGAGCGGTGGCAGCGTGACGGTGGCGGGGCACGACATCCAGAAAGAGTATCGCGCGGCGCGCTACCGGATCGGGCTGGTGCCGCAGGAGCTGTCGACCGATGCATTCGAAACGGTGCTGGCCACCGTCAGCTTCTCGCGCGGGCTGTTTGGGCGACCGCGCGACCCCGCTGTGATCGAACGCATCCTGCGCGACCTGTCTCTATGGGAGAAGCGCAACAACAAGATCATGGAGCTTTCCGGCGGGATGAAACGCCGCGTGCTGATCGCCAAGGCGCTCAGCCATGAACCCGACATATTGTTCCTCGACGAGCCGACCGCCGGCGTCGATGTCGAGCTGCGCCGCGATATGTGGGCGCTGGTCCGGCGCCTGCGCGAGCGTGGCACCACGATCATCCTGACCACGCATTATATCGAGGAGGCCGAGGAGATGGCCGACCGCGTCGGCGTGATCCTGAAGGGCAAGCTGATCCTGGTCGAGGACAAGACCACGCTGATGCAGAAGCTCGGCAAGAAGACGCTGACGATCAACCTCACCGAGCCGCTCACCGCCGTGCCGCCCGAGCTGGCGCAATGGAACCCGACGCTGAAGGCCGAGGGCAATGAGCTGGAATATGTGTTCGAGGCGAATAGCGAGCGTACCGGCATCCCCTCGCTGCTGCGCGCGATGGGCGATCTCGGCATCGGCTTCAAAGATTTGAACACCGCGCAAAGCTCGCTTGAGGATATTTTCGTCGGGCTGGTGCATGAAGGGGGAGCCGCACAATGACCGGCATGAACTGGCACGGCATCGCCGCCATTTATCGTTTCGAACTCGCGCGCTTTGGCCGCACCATCGCGACCAGCCTGTTGACGCCGGTCATCACCACCGCGCTCTATTTCATCGTGTTCGGCTCGGCGATCGGATCGAAGATCACGACGGTGGACGGCGTGCCGTACGGCGCGTTCATCGTCCCCGGCCTCATCATGCTGTCGATGCTGACTGAGGGGATCGGCAATGCGAGCTTCGGGATCTACATGCCGAAATGGTCGGGCACGATCTATGAACTGCTCTCCGCGCCGATCTCGCCGTTTGAAACCGTGCTCGCTTATGTTGGCGCGGCGGCGACCAAATCGATGATCCTGGGGCTGGTGATCTTCGCGACCGCGCATCTCTTCGTGGCGCTGCCGATCGCGCATCCGGTGGCGATGATCGGCTTCATGCTGCTGACCGCAATCACCTTTTGCCTGTTCGGCTTCGTGCTCGGCATCTGGGCGAAGAGCTTCGAGCAGTTGCAGATCGTGCCGCTGCTGGTGGTGACGCCGCTGACGTTTTTGGGCGGCACCTTTTATTCGATCAAGATGCTGCCCGAGGCGTGGCAGACGGTAACCTTGTTCAACCCGATCGTGTATCTGATCAGCGGCTTTCGCTGGACGTTTTTCGGCCAGGGGGACGTAGCGATTGGGTGGAGTTTGGTGGCGATTGGCGGGTTTTTGGGCGTCTCGTTGGCGACGATCGCGTGGATTTTCCGGACGGGGTATCGGTTGAAGAGTTGATGCTGGGGCCGGTAGCCCCGGGTCCAGCCCGGGGTGAGGGGATTGTTGGCTTTACTTCACCACCGGCAACACCACCGCCGATCCCGCACACACCTTCTGCTCGGCCTTCAGATACTGCTCTGGCTTGGCGCGCGAGATGTTGGGTACGAAGGTCTGCGGGTTGCGGTCGATGACGGGGAACCAGCTCGACTGGATTTGCACCATGATCCGGTGGCCTTTTTTGAAGACATGGTCGTGGTCGCGTAAGGGCACATCCCATTTGGTCACTTGCCCCGGCACCAGCGGCTTTGGATCGGTCTCGCTGGTCAGGAACCGGCCGCGGCGGACCTCCATTGCGATTGGCCATTGATAGCCGTTGAGCTGGCGGGGATAGGCGCCGAGCGGGGCGCTGTTGTCGAACTTGGCGTAATCATCGGGCAGCACGTCGATGAGCTTCACCACGAAATCGCTGTCGGTGCCGCTGGTCGAGGCCATCAGCTCGGCGGCGATTTTTCCAGTCACGGTCAGGTCGGCGTCCAACGGCGCTGAGACATAGCTCAGCACATCGGGCCGGTGATCGACGAAGCGCTGGTCGGCGGCTTCCCACCAGCGCCATTCGGCACGCGGGTAGGTGGACGAGATCGGACGCTCGCGGAAAGGCACCGGGTTGGCGGGGTCGGAAACATAGCTGCGACACGCCTCCCCCGCGGCAGGCTTGTCGAAGCGCAGGCTGCCATCGGTGTGGAGATACAGGCTGGTCTCCGTCGCCATCTTGGGCGGCCAGCTTGCATATGTTTTCCAGACATTCGATCCCGATTGCAGAATGCGCGCTTCATAAGCGGGCTTTTCGCCCACGCCGTGGAGCCAATAGCGGAAGAACGGCTCCTCAATCTGTTCGCGGAATTCCACGCCCGTATCGCGGCCAAGCGGGATGTTGCCGAGCATATCCATCTTGCCATGCCAGCTGCCATGCGCCCAGGGACCGGCGACCATCACGTTCAGGTGATCGGGGTCGTTCTCCTCCTGCTTGGCATAGATCTGCCAGCTCCCCCATGGATCTTCCTGATCCCAGAAACCGGCGACGTTAAGTGTCGGCACCGTCGTCTTGCCGAGCGCCTTGTGCCAGTTCTGGTCGGTGTAAAAGCCGTCATGATTGGGGTGGTCGAACAGCGATGTCGCCATCGGCACCTTGCCGCCCCAAATCTTGTCGAGATTGGCCGCCGCGCCAAGCTTCAGGAAATAATCATAGGTATCGACGCCACCATAATCGAAATCGGGGCCATCATCCTTGGTCAGCTGGAGCGAGGATACCCAGTCGGCGACATAGCTCAGCCTGAGCGCGCCATTGCGGTGGAGATCGTCATTGGTCCAATAATCGATCCACGCCGCTTGCGGGGATACCGCCTTCAGCGCCGGATGCGGATGGACCAGCGCAATCGCCGCCGCAAAGCCCGGATAGGACACGCCCCACATCCCGACCTTGCCGTTATTGGGCTTTACGTTCTTCACCAGCCAGGCGATCGAATCATAGGCATCGGTCGCTTCATCAACGATTTTGGGCTGGCCGGGGTGCACAGCAGTGGACAGCGTAAACTTCCCGTCCGAGCCAAACCGCCCGCGCATCGACTGGAACACAAAGATATAGCCGTCCTTGACCAGTCCCTTCCAGCTGCCCGGCACCTGGCGCGGTGCAGCTTGCGGGATGCCATAGGGGGTGCGCTGGAACAGGATCGGCAGTGGACCCTTTGCCCCTGTCGGGCGCAGGATCACCGTCTCCATCTTCGCGCCGTCGCGCATCGGCACCATGATCTTTTCAAAGGTGAAGGGGGCTGCCGCCTCCACCGGTGCTTGCGCAGGCGCTGCCGGCGGGCGCGCAGCGATCATCACGGGCATGGTTGTGGCCGCAAGCAGCATGACAAGGTGGCGAGCACGCATCCATCAATCTCCCATTCACGCCGTCCAGCCTAACCCGCCGATTGCCAATCGAGAAGCGCCGATCACCCCGCTCAGCCACCAAACCGCATGAACGATGACATCCTGTTGGTGCTGCAGCGGAAAAACGGGTAACGGCGGCTGCGAGGGTCAAGGATTCTGAATGACGAATGACGATGCCGACCGGGTAGAGGCAATGATGGAATCGGCTGATCTGGCAACTGCGCTGGGCAGTGACCGGTTCAAACAGTTCCTGGATCATGTGCCCGTTGCGGTGGCTGTATCGGAACTTCATCCGTCCGAAATCGTCACCTATGCCAATCTGGAATTTGCCCGCCTCACCGGGCAGGATGTTGCCGATATCGTCGGGAAAAGCTGGCGGCATTTGCCTGGCCTGGCGGCTGCTGCCGATGATGATCGCCTGTTGCGCGACGCGGTGAAGGATGATTCCGAATATATCGGCGAATTCCGGATCGAACGCGAGGCCGGGGTGATCAATGTCGATGTCTGGTCAAACACGATTGAGGGTGACAGCGGCACGCCGATCTACCGGCTGGTCGCGCTAGGCCACACGGCCGGCGACGAAGATGATGCGTTGGCGGCATTGCGCAAGAAGGACGCGGCGCTTCGCGAATTGCAGCACCGGGTAAAAAACAACCTGCAAATGATCACGGCGCTGATCCGGTTGGAGGCGCGCAACGTGCCCGATGGCGACACGGGCGAACGGTTTGATCGGCTTGCCGGTCGCATCCATGCGCTGGCAACGCTGTACGACACATTGTCCAAGGACGCCGCCGACGACATGATCGATCTGGGCACCTATCTGGCCCAAATCGCTGGCGCGGTGATGCAGGCCCATGCCGTTGAGGGCATTCGACTGGATATGAAGGTAGATACCTGGCCTGTATCAATCGATGTCGCGATGCCCGCCGGGCTGGTTGTCAACGAGGTCCTCACCAATGCCCTGAAACACGCTTTTGCCGATCGGGAGAGCGGCACCATCACGATGCACAGCCTGATCGATGATAGCGGCTGCCATATCACGCTTGCGGATGACGGGGTGGGGCTGCCCGATCAGATCGTCTGGCCCGAACGCGGCAAGCTGAGCGCGATAATCGTGCAATCCTTGCGTCAGAACGCCAAGGCCAAGATCACGGTCGATTCCGCGCCGGGCAAGGGCGTGAAGGTCGTGATTTCATTCGCCCGCTCCGCGGCAGCGGAGACAGCTGCTGACGACGCCCACTAGAGTCTGTCCTGATTAGATTGAGGCGTATCCGCTGTTTCGGAGGTAGCTTGCGCATTCGTGTGGCGGGAAGGTGTCGAGTAGCGTTCCGATGCG
>LNFI01000016.1 GCA_001464615.1 Sphingomonadales bacterium Ga0077557
ATAACCTCACTACGCAACTCAGCCGCCAATTGCGGCAACTGCTCCGGTGAAAGCTTCCGCAAATCCGAAGGCGTGGTCACAGTGTCCAAAAGCGGGGTGTGGGGTCGATCTACCATGAGCCCAGAATAAACGAGGCTTTTATCTAAGTCGATCATCCGAAATCGCTTGCACCAAATTGCGCCGAAATGTGACAAATATGCATGACCAGCCTCCATCTCCGCCTCGCCCAGCATGGAGATGCCCCTGCCATTGCCGCGCTGATGGAGCGCGCGATCGCCGACCTGCAACGCGACTTTCTCGATCCCGGCCAGATCGCTGCCAGCAGGTCCGTCATGGGACTCGACACCCAGTTAATCGATGATGGCAGCTATGTGCTGGTTCTGGACGGTGAGACGCTGGCCGGTTGCGGCGGCTGGAGCAATCGCGCGACGCTTTATGGGGGCAACCACAGCAAAGCGCTGCGCGATCCTCGTCGGCTCGACCCGAGAAAGGATCCGGCGCGAATCCGCGCGATGTTCACCAGCCCCGATTATGTCCGGCGCGGGATCGGCCGGATGGTGCTTGACTGGTGCGAATCAGCCGCGCGCGATGCCGGTTTCGATCGGGCTGAACTAATGGCGACATTGGCTGGCCAGCCACTATACGCGGCCTGCGGCTATCAACCGATCGAACGCATCGAAGCCCCGCCCGTCAATGGTGCTGCAGTGCCGCTGATCAGAATGGGCAAGCCGCTTTAAACGGTCAGTCGCACGCGGCGCACTTGCCGCGCACCTCAATCACTGGGCGTTCGGGAGAAAAACCAGCGGCTTGCGCCGCCGATCGTACGCCGCGCGTGATGTGATCATCATCCAGATGAGTCGTCTGGCCGCAACTGTCGCAGACCAGGAAGATGCAATCATGCAGGCAATCAGGGTGGGCATTGGCGATATAGGCGTTCGAACTTTCAACCCGGCGCGCCAGATTGGCGGTCACAAACAGGTCAAGAATACGATAGACACTGTTCGCCGCGACCCGCCGCCCCTCCGATTTGGATACAGCATCAGCAATGTCATAGGCTGATGCCGGTTTGTCGAACCCCGCCAGCGCTTCAAAAATACGGGCGCGCATCGCGGTCCATTGCTCACCGGATCGCTCGAGCGTCGCCTGCGCTGCCGTTGCCAGCGCCATGCCTTCATGTTCGTGATGATGATGCCCGGCCATCATAGCGATTTAGGTGCTCTGGGGCACCACGGCAAGCGCCGTCAGGAAACCGCCCGACGATTGAGATCATGCCCCAGTGCCAACAGCCCAACGCCAATCAGCGTGAACAGCGTTTCCCCGCTGCCGTCATGCGGCAACGAAATGGCACCAGCCATAACGCCCAGTCCAAGCGCACCAATCGCTGCCGGCATCATATAGCCATGCTGCAACACGCCGCGTCCCAGTGCGAGCGCACCCAGCCCAATCGCGATCACCAAGCCCACTTCGTGAATAATCGGCGACAGCAACAAGCCGCCCGCCGATGCCGCAAGTGCGACCAGCACCGCCGTCGCCAAGCAATGCACCGCACACAGACCGGAAATGCCGATCGCGATGCGATCGAATCCGATATCGCTCAGCAGGGGGAAATTTGGTTGGGCGCGGCTGGTCATGGGCCGCCATTTGGCATGTCGCGGCAGGAGTTACAATATATCATTGCGGCACCCGTGCAATTTTTTCGCGATGGCTACGGCCCGGAGGCGGTGGTGACGCCAGGGCGATATTGGATTAAGGGACCCAAATGCTCATGCAAACAAACGCCATGCTTCGCACCCGCCCGCGCACGATGGCGCTATGGCTGTTCATTGTCGCGGCCATGATCGTCGCCATGGTCATGGTCGGCGGGATTACCCGGCTCACCGAATCTGGCCTGTCGATCACCCAGTGGAAACCAATCAGCGGCACCTTGCCGCCGTTGACCGATGCCGCCTGGCAGGCTGAGTTTGACGGGTACAAGAAGATCCCCGAATACCGTGAAATCAATGCAGGCATGACGCTTGCCGGGTTCAAGGCAATTTTCTTCTGGGAATATGTCCATCGGCTGCTTGGGCGGCTGATCGGCCTAGCCTTTGCTCTGCCGCTCATCTGGTTCGCGATCCGCCGACAGATTCCGCGCGGCTATGGCTGGCGGCTGAGCGCCTTGCTCGCGCTGGGTGGCTTGCAGGGGGCGATTGGCTGGTGGATGGTCGCATCAGGACTGTCGGTGCGCACCGATGTCAGCCATATCCGCTTGGCTGTTCATCTGTCGACAGCGCTGATCCTGCTCGGTGGCATTGTGTGGACTGCGCTTGATCTGCGTGCCGCGCATAATATGGCCGGTAATCTGGCCATTGCCCGCCCGTCCAGGCTGGTGCCGGTCGCGGCGGTTGCGCTGGTCCTGCTCGGCGTCCAAATCATCTTCGGCGCGTTCACCGCTGGGCTGGACGCTGGTTACGCTTTTGCCAGCTGGCCGCTCATGGGCGACGCTTGGTTCCCGGCCGGTGCGCCAATGGTGTCACCAGCGTGGCGCAATGCCGTCGATAACCCCATCGTCGTGCAATTCATTCATCGTTGGTTTGCCTTTGCGGCCGCCGCCGGGCTGGGCTTGCTGGCTTGGCAGGCAATCCGCCAGGGCGCGGCTCGGGCCGGCTATGCCATTGGCGGTTTGGTCACGCTGCAGATCCTGCTCGGCATTGCCACATTGATGAGCGGTGTCGCGATCGAGATCGCGGTTGCGCACCAAGTGAATGCAGCCCTGACGCTGATTGCTGCCATCGTTGCCGCCCATCAACTCGGGCGACACCGTACGATCGGGTAACTAAGCGCCTGGCAATTTGGCCGACGCGTCGCCCGGCCGAAATCAAGCGGTATTCTGATACCCACTCGCAATCCCGCCCGGATGCTTGACTTTTGATAGCTCCCGCGTAGAAGCACGCCCAACGACGCCGCTCCTGCCCGGGGCGGCGTGTTCGTTTTTACCGGCAGCCGCGGTTGCCAAGCAAAGAAGGTCTGGCCCCATGAAGGCGCTGATGAAGACCACCAAGTCGGCCAAGCCGCACGAAGTGGAAAAGAAATGGCATATCGTTGACGCAGACGGCCTGGTGGTCGGTCGCGCGGCGACGATCATCGCCAATGTCCTGCGCGGCAAGCACAAGCCGAGCTTCACCCCGCATGTCGATTGCGGTGACAATGTCATCGTCATCAACGCGGACAAGATCCGGTTCACCGGCAAGAAGCTGAAGGACAAGATCTATTACAAGCACACCGGCTATGCCGGCGGCATCAAGGGCGTGGCAGCGGGCAAGGTGCTCGAAGGCCGCTTCCCGGAGCGCGTGCTGGAAAAGGCGATCGAACGCATGATCCCGCGCGGCCCGCTGGGTCGTGACCAGATGCGCAACCTGCGCGTTTTCGCTGGCCCCAATCATCCGCACGAAGCCCAGAACCCGCAGGTTCTCGACATCGCGAGCATGAACCGCAAGAATAAGGTGGGCAACTAATGTCCGATAATCGTCAGTCGCTTTCCGATTTGGGTTCGCTTGCCGGCGGTGCACCGCAGGCGCCACGCGACACCGCCATGGGCGATGCCCTGCCCGTCAACAATTCCGGCCCCAAGCCAGAGCCGATGCCCCTGCGCGAGCAGATCATCGACAAGCAGGGCCGCGCTTATGCGACCGGTCGCCGCAAGGATGCCGTGGCTCGCGTCTGGATCAAGCCCGGCTCGGGCAAGATCGTCATCAACGGTCGCGACCAGGAAGTCTATTTCGCCCGTCCGACGCTGCGTCTCGTCATCAACCAGCCCTTCGGCGTTGCCGAGCGGACCGGCCAATATGACGTGATCTGCACCGTCAAGGGCGGCGGACTTTCGGGCCAGGCCGGCGCGGTCAAGCACGGCATCAGCCAGGCGCTGACCAAGTATGAGCCGATCCTGCGCGCGCCGGTCAAGGCAGCAGGCTTCCTGACCCGCGACAGCCGCACGGTCGAGCGCAAGAAGTACGGCAAGGCCAAGGCCCGCCGCAGCTTCCAGTTCTCGAAGCGCTGACGCGAGCCTTGCTTTGGCCTTGCAAAAAGGCCAGCAATATCAAGGAAAAAGCGGGGTTCTGCCCCGCTTTTTTCATGTGCAACAGATCTGCAACAGCCCTCCAAAAGCCGCAGTTTTCTGCGCCCCTTAACTCGACTTCAATTTTTGGCTGCAACAGATGGTGCAACAGATCGCACGGAACGTGCAACAGATCTGGAGCACAGAAAAATGAAGCGTATCAATGCATTAAAGCTTGAAGAGGGCAAAGTTACAGTCTTCCAGCGAGACGATGTAATCAGCGGCCTGTGGTATGCCAACTTCCAGCTTGGCCATGGCAAGCGCCACATGAAGTCGCTGGAAACCACGGACCGCGCCGTTGCGGAATACAAGGCCAAAGAGATTTACCGCAAGCTGCTCGTTCGCGTTGACCAAGACCTGCCACTTCGCACGATCAAATTCGCGGAATTCTGGGACAGCAAGTGGCTACCCTTCGCGAAAAAGCGCCTGTCTCCGCATCGCTACCGCCTGCACGACATCACGGGCCGCCTGTATCTCAAGCCCTATATGGGCAATCGCAATCTCGACCAGATCACCACACTAGTGGCGGAAGGTTACGTGGATTGGCGGCGGGATTTTTGGCTGAAACGCGAAGATCGTCCGAAAAATTGCGCGGTCAGGCCGTCCAAGAAGACGCTTCAAATCGAATTTGGCTTGCTCGTGCAATCGCTGGCATGGGCAGCGCGCGAAAGCCTCATGCGCCCAATGGGCAAATTGAAGGCCCATGTTGTCAAAACCGACCCAGACCGCCAGCGCCGCTACGGCTTCACCTCGTTTGAATGGCTCGAATTGGCCACGCATATGGAAGGCTGGCAGCATGATGGTCGCCACCGTCTACACAATACCCAGCGTGCCCTGCTACGCCGCCTCATCTGGTGCTACTATCTTACAGGTCTTCGCCGCCGCGAGATGGAAACCTTGAAGTGGAAGGGCATCAAGCCGCATGGCGACGGATCGCGCGCGGAAATCACCGTCGCGGCTGACACGAAAACGGGCACCCGCACCGTCATCAGCCAGCCAGACATCTACAATTATCTGCCTCCTCGCGGTGCAGATGATGATTTCGTTTGGCCCGAGGGCTGGGAGCCGCACGTCAGCTTGCGGAAACTGCTCGACGACATTGGCCTGCTCAAAGGGCCAGATGGCGAGAACCGCACCATTTACAGCTTCCGCCACACCTACGCGACGGAACGGCTTCTCGCTGGCGTCACCTATGAAGATTTAGCGTTGAACATGGGCACTTCATATGAGCAAATCCGCAAGCACTATAGCCATGTCGTCCCGCAGGAACGTGCGGACGCCATCACGAGGCTTGACGGCTACTCTGCCTCTGAGATCGTAAGGGCAACGGCTTGGCTACATAAGGAAGCGCAGGCCAACAATTTGGACTGGGACGCTCTGGTGGAGCAGGCACTGGCGGCGCAGGCGAAGTCCGATGCTGCGTAATTTTGCGTTTTCCAGCTCAGCGAAGACAATTCGCCCCCGCCCAGCAGCGCGGAAGCTTGAAAAGCGTCTTCAGCGCTCAGACGCTCTGACAGGGCATTCTCACTGCTTGTGACAGAAAGCTTCCGTTGCAGATCGACGCACGGCCAGGCCGGTGCTTGATCGACAGCCTCGAAATTGGAGGTTGGAATGCGGCAAGATTTACGGGACAGCGCGGGCAAGCTGCTGGGATGGCGGCAGCAAATGGGACGGCAGGTAAAGGGCTATACGGCCACGGGATCGCCTGTTGGCTGGTATGATCCGCTGATGAATGCCACCTATGATCGCAACGGTCGCCGCATAGGCCTCGGCGATCTGCTCACCTCACTAATAGTGAGCGGGCGTTAGGGCGGACACGCGGCCCGCCCTATTCCGCCAATTGCATCAGGCCGTCGCCTGCTTGGCCTTACGCTGGGTCTTGCGGTCCGCATTTGCGGCCTTCGCCTGCACGTCCAGTTCGCCAACATTGATAGCCTCGATGATCGACGCGATCAGGCTGGGCAGTTCCGCGAGGTTCTCGACTTCCACAGCATTCATGCCCTTGGCCAATTCCAGCGGCTTGCTGCCGTAGCGGATCTGGAAGAACATCTTGCCAGCAGCATCCGTGAACCAGCCCTTGCGGACATGACGCGGGGCATCGACGCGGACCTTTTCGCCCGCCTCGTTGGTGCGGGTGACGCGCTTGGTGGCGCTGAACGCCGTGCCGCCGATTTCAGCTTCTGCGAGCGCCTTCTGCTCGTTGAGGTAGCTGACCAGCTTGCCGCGCAGCACCTGCTCAGGCGCCAACGGCGCATTGCGGGTGGCGGCAGTCAGCTTGAGGGTCTTGAGGATGGACATTTTCATTGCTCCTTGGCCGTTATGGTCAAGGTCAGTCGATGGCATCGTCGTTCAGACGGTCGATCAGAATTTGGTTTATTGCGGAAGACCCTTCCCGTCAGGTTTTTGGGCACTTTGAGTTGCCCAATCGCCTTGCGAAGGGTATTTCGCGCAATAGAACCGTCACGATGCACACAGGGAATATAAATGCGATTTTTTTGCGTCGTTGCCGCTCTTGTGCTTGCTTTTCCGGGCAATGCCTTTGCTCAAATGGACCCCAATTGGTCGCAGCGCGAGATGGAGCGGATGCAAGCCCAACAGGAACGTTGGGATGCACAAGCCGAACGACAACGGGCCGAACAGGAACGGCAGGCTGCACAAGCTGAGCGCCAACGGGCCCAACAGGAACGGGATCAGTACGAACGCCAGAGCCAGCAATATCAGGCCTTGCCGTCCAGTCCAGAACGAACGCCAACCCCTGCCACCGAGCGTCTTCAGCCAATTCATACGGGCAATGATTTATATAGTGCTTGCACCCCTGATGGGACGGGAAATACGACGGCGGCCAATCTGCAATGTTTACTTTACATTGGAGATGTCTCGTTAGGAGAAAAGGTGGGAAAGTTTAGGAATTCCGATGGAGGAAATTGTTTCCCGCAGGGCGTTAGTTTGGACCAAATCAAAGATATTGTTTTTTCCTACCTGCGCGACACTCCTGGACGTCGCCACATTAATGCGACTAATTTAACGGTTGAAGCAATAATTCAGGTTTTTCCCACCTGTAAATTTACTCCCAGCAGGTAGGTCGGTAATTTTTCATAATAGACAACCTCCCAATCCACTTGGATAAATTCCTTCCGTTCATTGGGGATCATTCGAAATTGTAGGCCCATAATGACCACGCAAGATCAGCCTTTACGATGCGGTGTATTGATTATTGGCTCGTTATTTTGGCATGATGGCGACGACGACGGTAGAAAAAAATGGCGGACAAGCCGACTCGATCTGCCTGCTAAGCAAGTCGTGAGCGTTCCCATCCGTTACGGCCGAAGGTCTGGGACTTGGGGCAACGCATTCACAATGATCTTGGATTCGAATACCGCTGACGGGCAAGGTCTACTGGTGCCCTGCAAGGCGCCAATTTATTCATTCGATCAGATGGTGGAGGAAGTGGAATGCCTCTGGGCAGCAGAAGCGAACGCTGCGCGATCTAACAAATTTCACAAGAATTGGGGGTGCATCGGAGCGCGTTTTGGCCAGAGTGCGATCGCCGCAGGCATCCATGACGAATGGAAAATCCATTTTGAGACCGCAAAGCCCTTCTCGCTTCCGGCCATTGGCAGTGACGGTAAATTGAATGCCCCGTGGCCGCGCACGCAGCGAGACGAGCCAGTGAGTGATTTCGACATCATTCTCGGCACTGCCACCATGCCTAACCCTGCCGATGAAAGGCCGAGTCCACATGAGATAGCCGAAGGTTGGGCAAAACAGGGCAAAGGGTACGAGCGCTACTTCTTCGAAAATGTGCGGTATGGCATCAGGACCCAAGAAGATCTGGAAATTTGGAACGCTATCGATGAGCTAAGCCCACCTTGGTTGATGTGTGAAGAGTACAAACCGGAAATCGAGATTTTGAAGTCAGAACTACGGCAATCATACGAAGTGGGTAACCTATAAGAACTTTGACACTTTCTCGGCAAAGTCTTCAAGTGATTGCCACCAGCGGCATCGATCTACTCTATGCGGCCAGCAAACGATATATGGACTGCCTGTGGCATCCAAGCTCGCGCGCGATCGCGCTGGCAGTCATGCCCTGCGCTGCCATCGCTTCGACCCGCTCAATATCAATTCCCGCCCTGCGTCCCTTATAGATGCCGTTGGCTTTGGCCTTCTGGATGCCCGCGCGCTGCCGCTCCCTACGAATGTCGTTCTCAAATTCCGCCACTGCACCCAAAATCGCGAGAGTCAGCTTGCCCGTGCTGCTGCTGGTGTCGATCGACTGGTGCACGCATTGGAACGCCACGCCCTTGCGGCTGAGTTCGTCCAGTAGCTGGAACAGGTCGGTCAGAGAGCGAGCGAAACGGTCGAGCCTGCTGACCACAATGGTATCGCCGTCGCGGACGAACTGCATCATTTCGACCAACCCCACCCTTGCCCTGTTGGTGCCACTGGCCTGATCCTGAAAGATGCGTTCGCAGCCGTGGGCCGTGAGTTCGTCCATCTGAACATCGAGGCATTGGTCCGTGGTGCTGACACGCGCATAGCCGACGATCATGTTTTGCTCCTGTCACTTTCGGGTCTGGAGCCTGACCATCTGATGTCATTTTAGAGGGAAATCGACCTGAATGTGACAGGCGCAGCGCGGAATGCGACTGTCACGACAGGGACTACCTGAATGCGGCGCTCACTAGTAGTGAGTGAAACTGTCTCCGGCTGGGGTTCGATAGCTCAACAGCCACAAAGCTCGGCAAGCGCGCTTTGCATCTGACAAACCAGCATCGCCTCTCATTCCTCGCAGCGGCTCGGAATGATTTTCTTTTGCTGGGTTTGTCAGGCTTGGTCGATTTGGTTGGGATCGATGATGATCGGCATTCCGTTGAGCCACACGATTTCCCCGACCCCTGGGTTCGCAAAAGGCATGGACTGGTTTCCCAGCCGCCATTCCTTCCTCCGCTTGCGCCGATGCGCCGCGTGTGAGCTTCAAACACCCTTATCGCGGGTGTCCAAAGAGCGTTCCCTGTCGGGGATAATCTTGGCAACATTCCGTGTCACCGCACTGTAGACAAACAAACCGCGTCAGGCGGACAAGAGCGCGTCAGGTTTTCCGACGCTGATTTCGTGGTGGGCCGTTTTACCACGCAGTTGAGGCTGGATTGATATCCCTTCGGCTTTCGCCTTTCCGGCCGGTGGCCGCATTGAACCTTTACAGTAGCTCGATGCGACGTGCCAGTTGACCGTGTTTCGTCAGGGCTGGCTGCTTTTCGATAGATTGATTTGACTTGCTTAGACGTGGATAACCGTCCCCATCGGCTTAGACCCAGTATCTCGGATCGCACGCGTCTCGATTGCGTAATGGGGGTATACACCCAGCGTCGCGGTCCAACTCCGCATCTTGGGCAAGGGGATTACTGGGTCGCATTGTCCTGTCCTGCCTGTGGCCATGGCCTCAGCCGCTTGCCAGAGCGTTGGGATGCTGAGGGTTGAATGTGCGCTCTTGCCGCAATTCTATTTATACCACCGGGCAGGGAAATTGCGGAATTAGGCAAGAATGACGATGGGCACCGTGTTCAGCATCACGACGCCCATCGTTGCCTGCGTAAGAGCGCAACAGGTCGGCAAGCCCATTGCTGCACGTATTTATCCTGCCGCACATTATCAGCCACGTGGTCGGGGCGGAGCAATCGACTAAGGTATTGGCTCACGATTCCTCCTGACGCTCAAAGGAGGCGTCAAACCATTCGCCATCGGAGTCCTGCTTCCAGATCGGATCGAACGGGGGATCGGCATCAAACTCGCCGATCTCATCGATGGCCCGACTTCCCCGCTGCTGCCTGATCCTCTCCCAATCCAACTGCACCGCATTCTGACAGGTCGAATAGGTGGGGAAAATCCCGCGCGCCGCATTCTCCGCGATCATATGCCCGCGATGAAGCCCACGACTAGTGAGGATTTTCAAGGCTAGGCGATACTCGGTCTGTTTGTGGGGCGGTTCGTCCAGTGCGTTGAGCAGCTTTGTGTAGGTCGAACTCAGGTTCGCCCGTAGACCAATCTGCCATAGCGTGGCACCTGCCAAATCCGCCTTGGCATCCAGACAGCGCCTATACCTGTAGATGCTGTCCCAATCGAGCTTCTTGCCCGTAATCCGGTATTTGGGGGCTTGAGGCGACAAGATGCGCTCTTCGGCGGGATATTCCTCCAACAACAGCGCAACCTGCCTGGCGATCTGAGCCTTGGGCAAGCCAACGGGGATGGCCACGACCATCACGGTCCTTTCGCCCTGCTCGACCCAATCGGTCTGGCGGTATCGCTCCACGTTGGTCGTGATCCTGTCGAATTCAGGATTGGCACTGCTCGCCGTCCCCAAACCCACGACACCGGGCTTTTTGCCTCCCTGTCCGAACTGACGGTAAGCGCCGTTCAGCCACCAATCGGCCATCTCGCATGAAACATCGCCCAGGTCGTCATAGACGGCCAGCACGGTATCGAAATCATTTGGCAGTGAGGCGCCGGGCGAAAGCTCACCAGCGCGATACCGCCGTGCCAACTCATAACTGGGGCTGAAGCGCAGGAACTCGAACCACGTCGCAACCTGCTTCATCGTGCCGAAGGCTATCCAGCGGTCGCCATCGCGAATGGCGTCTGGCTCACTGTCGATCCATCGGGCCTTGCCTCTTTTCGCCATTTCAAGGTTATCCTGATAATTCTCATATCATCAAGATACTCACATATGAGGATAACCTCAGGATATCAACTTCTCACGACACCGCGATGGTCGCGGCGTCGATGAAGGAGAAGTAAAATGGAAGTAGTTGTTAAAAGCATTGGTGCTCAGGTTATTGAGAACCACGAAAATCTAAGTGGCGCTGATGCAATCAGGGAAAACCATCTATTGGTTCAGGGCTTAAATGATATTGATGCTCTGGAAACCCTGAAAACCCTTATGTCTGGCCCGCGTAGCATTATTGGCAGTGCGGTTTCTGGAACTAACGAATTATGGGAGCGCACGATTGAGAATTTTCGACAACGTGTTGTGGTTGATAACCAGTCAATCGCTGGGCATGAAGTCGCTGGTCACACGGTTCTCTACAACCAACTCGCCTATGCATACGAACTTGGTCTGATGCTCGTTCAAGGTCACGTAATCCACCCCAATCAACCCATTCAGTATCGCGAACTTGGTATGTTGCTCTACCGCCATCACCTTCAGGACGAAAAGGAAAATCTCGAAAAGGGTAAATTTCGCAACATCTGGACATACGTTACCAAGCTGTTTTACGGAAAATGGATCAAGATCGATGATCTTGACGACAAGCAAAAGCGTAAACTTGCGCGTAAGCTAAAGCTCGACACCACAAACTTGTTGGAATTCGCGGAGAACGACAACGCGGATTGGGATAAGAAAACGGTATTCCACGCTTGGGAGCATGATCGCTCTGCCGAAAAATACGCTTGCGTTTTTCGCTTTCTGCAAAACCACGGTGTCCAACCATCTGATGCCGCAAAGTTCATCGAAAATTTTAGCGACAAGGATCATGGCGCCAAGCTGGGAGGCATCGAAAGCAAGGATCGCTCCGACAATCGTCAAAATTCCACACCAAAGCCATTGAGCGAAAACGCAATTAAGCAGCGGGACGAATACAAGGCTCGCGGTGAAAATCCCGCCAATGGCGACGTAATTGAGTTGGATAAGCCGGACAAGTTGCCGGATACCGTTCAGTTTGGTCGCGCCATGTTCAAGGTGGTCGGCAAGAAGCTGGTGATTGTTGGTTATGATGCTTTGGAGCAGGCGGCTTATGACAAGCACGTCATAGCTCGTGGTAAAAGTATGATCGAAGCCGAGAAGGTCGCCCTTGAGCAGCATCAGGAAACTGAGAAGAAGCTGGATGGCGCAGCAATGGACCTTGGTCGTGCGCTTTACCAAAAGCTGTTTGATAAGCATCGTGAACAGGTTAGCTCGATGCTGGAAGCCGGTTTGAACTCGGATGAAATTGCTGAAAAGCTCTTGGGGCAGCTTGGTATGATTGAGGTTGTACAAAACAACACCAATCACCTCCAGCATTTTGCTGACCTTGCATAACCCATAAGCGCTGCTGATAGCCCTCACGGTCTTGTTGATCGTGGGGGCTATCGCGCTTGCTCACTATTAGTGGGACACGCGCCATTCGGGAATTATCTACATAGTGATTCCCTGAGCCTGGGCGGCATCGACATCGTGTTCGATGGATATATTTGGGTAGAATGGGAGTCTGCCTTCGAGGCCGATGGCCGATTGGCGGTCAGCTTGATCGCTGCCGTTTCTGTAGCTGCCCAATGTAGCTGTCCTTGCGAGCGCGCTCCATTTCCTTGCGACGCTTGTGCTGGTCCTTCACGGATTGCAGTGCCTTCTTCGCCATATCGACCTCGCGCTTTTTGGCGGCCTCCAGCGATTGCTCAGGCGTCAGAGGTTTGTGCGGCTTCTGAGGCTTGCGTGGTTTCCTCGTGGCGAACTCATAAAATCTCATACCGTATTTATGCCGTCATGCTCTGGACATCGGCGCGACATCTGGACAACATACTGATAAATCACATAAACACGCACAAATGACATGCAACAGATCAGCAACAGAATTTTACTATGTGGAAAAATATAGCTTAATATCATATAGATATGGATTAGTTTCAGTTAGCGAAGCGCTAAACTTCTTCTTATTCGTTTCGCGAAAGGGCGGTCCGGTAGCCGGGCCGCCCTTTTTCGTTGCGCCGCAATCGACTAACATCATCGTCGTGAACGATTCTCTGACTCAGCGTCTGATCGGCTTTATCGAAAGCATTGGCATCGCCGTGCGCATCGGGCCCGTCGCTGAGGACAGCTTCATGCCCGGGCTGACCGTGCGCGACGGCGGCATTGTCTATGATCCCGATCGGCTCGCCTACCCCGGCGACCTGCTCCATGAAGCGGGCCATATCGCCGTGACTGACCCGGCGATCCGCCCGACGCTCGAACAAGTGTCGAGCGATCCGGCCGAGGAAATGGCGGCGATCGCCTGGTCCTATGCGGCGCTCCGCGCGATTGATATCGATCCGGCGATTGTCTTCCACGATGATGGCTATCGGGGCGGCGGCAGCAGCATTGCCGAAAATTTCGGCAACGGTCAGTATTTCGGGGTGCCGATGCTCGAATGGTTCGGCATGGCCGCCAATGCGCAGCTGGCGGCATCGACCGGTGCGGCGCGCTTCCCGCAGATGCGCCGCTGGTTGCGCTGAGCCATCCGCTGCACGACGATTGCCCGCTACGCCATCTCCCGCACGCTGACATCCAACTGACCGGAGTCGATCCGTAGGGCGTTGAAAGAAGGCCGGCTATCGCGAACGCGCTCAGACAATGTCCCCGCCCCGATCAGCCGCACAGTCCGGTCCAATACGGGATAAGCGACATCGAAAGCATCATGGACATGGCCCGTTAGCACCGCCTGCGCGCCTGCCGTGACCAGCGCCGCTAATGCCGCTGCGCCACCCCGCGTGCGCGCCGTGCCCCGGGTCCCCATCTCCATCAGCGGATGATGGGCAACAACCAAGATCGTCGCCCCTGCAGGCGCGCTTTCGATCCGGGCCAGCGCGCGCGATAGCTGCTCTTGGCTAACCCTCCCCTTTGACCAATTCAGCCGCCACTGGAAACGCGCTGTCGTCCGCAGCGGCACAATATGGATGCCAGCAATGGCCAGCGGCCGATCAATCATCCGCGCCAGCCGATCATGGCGCGCATAGGGCCGAAAGGCACGGGCAAGGGGGTTGAAATAGGGCAAATCGTGATTGCCGACCTCAACCGTCACCGGGCAGCCTAGCCCGCTCAACCACGCCCCGGCGGCCGCAAATTCGCGGGCGCGGGCGCGCATCGTCACGTCGCCGGTGACGATGACCGCATCGGGCTGCTCGCGGTGCACGCAATCGGCAAACCAGGCCAGCGCCGCGCTGTCTTCAGCGCCGAAGTGAATGTCACTGACATGAAACAGCCTGATCATGCGGGCATTTTGGTGCAGATGAACTGCGCCCGCGTTTGGCCAGCGCTGATCTGCACGCCAGGCGACAGCAGCTGTGGCTCACCGTCAAACAGTGCCTGCACGGGTCTGTCCCCCTCAATCGAGACCGTCGGTGCAACACTCTCCGTCACGGCGGCGGCGGCCAGCCAGTCGCCGGTTAGCCAGTCCCAGCCGAGCACCGCAATCGAACGCCAGTCGCGCGCATCAACTGCCGCCAGCCGCAATTGCGCGCCCTTGGGCGAAATCAGCACAGCCTGCGCGCCTGCTGGCAGCCCATACGCCCCGCCGAGCCGTATGCCGCGCCCAAAGGTGCGCGCCCAGGCATGGCCGATCGCCCGCCCCAGCCCGCCAATTTTCCCGGCGCGGACCTGCTCGCGCGCGCGGAACCAACTTGTCGCAGGCCCGACGATCAGCGCGACATAGGCCCGATATTCGCCGCCCGCGACGAAGGGCAGCGCCACCAATATGTTCTGCGTCATGCTTGCAGCGACAATCGCCGCCGGATCGCCATCGCCGTGCAGCGCCTTGACCAGCAAGTTCATCGTGCCGCCAGACAGCAGCAAAAAGGCACCGCTCCAGCCCTGCAGCGCCCCAATCGCCGCGTTGATCGTGCCGTCACCGGCATATAGAATGGCGGTATCAACCCCAGCGGCATCCAGCGTTGCAGCATCGGGCAGCATGTCATGAGGGAAATGGCTGTGCCCGATCAGATGCCAGCCCTTGCCCGCAAACAGCTCGACCAGCGCCGCCACTTTATCCGGGCTGGCTGATCCTGAGCCCGCATTGCTGATGAACCAAATTTTTTTCATTCGGGCACAACGATTGATACGGGATTTGGTCCCGGTTGGCCTTGCCCTTCGTCAAAAGTCACACAATGGCAATGTTACACGTATGATTTTCCGTGTAATCACGCCTTGGCATAAGCGACCTTGATTCGCGGACTGTCGGGCTGGCCGGGCCATCCCGGCACTCGATACAGGAGCAGGAATTGATGGACTCGAACTCTATGAATCGCGCTGGCAAAATCGCCCTTGGCGTTGCCATCTCCGCGTTGGCGCTGGCGGCATGCTCGTCCAAGCCAACCACCGAAACAGCCGAAGCACCAGCCGCTGAAGCAACGACCGCCGCACCCGAAGCAGCCCCAGCCGCTGCCCCCGCTCCGGCCGCTGCCGCTGCACCGGCGGTCGACAATGTCGATACCGTGGACGGCACGAAGTTCGCGTCTTTCACGGGCGATGCCGCGAAGGGCGAAGCAACCTTTGCCGCCTGCAAGATTTGCCATGCGGTTGAAGCGGGCGTGAACAAGATCGGGCCGTCGCTGCACGCCGTCGTTGGCCGCACCGCGGGCACTATTGCCAACTATACCTATTCAACGGCGAACAAGAATAGCGGCATCACCTGGTCGCCTGAAAAGCTGTTCCAATATCTGGAAAAGCCGCAGCGGATCGTGCCTGGCACCAAGATGACCTATCCCGGCCTGCCCGATGCGCAGAAACGCGCGGATGTGATCGCTTATCTCTCGGCGCAAAAGTAAAACGCCTACCAACGATTATAGGCGGGCCTGGTAACGGGCCCGCCTATTTTTTTGTCCGTCGTCCAGGCCCAAAGTGAAGATCGGCGAGATGAAACGGGAAGGACAATGTCAGTGGAAGCGCGATCCATTGCCAGCTCTGGCCCGTCAGCGCGGCCCGTAACGCCACCATCATCAAAATGCCGGGCATGAGCCGACACAGGATTGCGAGCAGCACCCAACGTCGTCGCAAGCGCAACCAAATCGCTTCACCGGCGATCACGACCAAAATGATATCTGCCGCAAGCCCATTGGCAAACAACGCCGCCATTGCGCCTTCGGTCAAGGAAATGGGCCGTTCAGCCGGACCACCGCCATGTTGAGATAGCCCGCAAAGGTCACCCACAACAAATAAGGGACCAGCACGATTGACGCCGTCATCGATCGCCGCCAGCCATAGACGATCAGCGACCCGACCGAGAGCCACAGAAAGATCACCTCGATGACTGACCAATCGGGGCGTTGCAGCCGAAAGAACAACAAGCTCCACAAGATGTTGAGAAAGCCATTGGTCGCCCACAGCGCGATGAAGGTTTCCGCCTCACGTCGGGTCCGCATCGCATGCCAACCAGTAACGAGCGCGACAACATTGATTGCGTAGATGATCGTCCAGGCAATCGCATAGGCACGATCGGGCGGCGCCCAACGCGGCTGGATAAGCTGATCATACCACGGCCCGGTCACCGTGATCGTCGATCCCATTACCGCGACAATGCCCGTCGCCAGGGCGGCAGTGAGGACCGGGAATACCCAGGCGCGGCTCATCGTTTCACGCCGTCGATCCCAACAAATGCCCCATATCCTTCATGAATATCTTGAAATGGGCCATTGGCTTTTTGCGAACGAGTTCCTTGTTCATATAGGCCTGCCAGGTCAGCTCCTGCACATCCTTGTCCTCGCAAATTTTGACGAAACGCTCGCGGCGCTTGTCGTTGCGGTACCAGAAATGCTGCATGATCCCCAGCACCAGGAACACCTTGCCATGCGCGCGCATGAACTTCTTGCGCGCCTGTTTCAGGGCCGACGCCTTGCCGGTGTCGAGATAGGCCTCAACCGCTTCCGCCGCGAAACGACCGGCGGCCATCGCGTAATAAATCCCCTCGCCTGAAGCGGGTGCCACCACCCCGGCGGCGTCGCCGGCGACCAGCACGTCGCGGCCATTGTCCCAGCGCTTGAGCGGCTTGAGCGGGATCGGCGCCCCTTCGCGGCGGATCGTCTCGCAGTCCGCCATGCCGTTATCCGCCCGCAACCGGGTGATCGCATCGCGCAGTTCATAGCCCTTATGTGCGCTGCCAACGCCGATGCTTGACGTTTCGCCATGCGGAAATACCCAGGCATAGAAATCAGGCGAGAATTTCCCCTGATAGATCACGTCGCAGCGCGACGGATCGAACTCGCTGCTGGCAGGCGGGGATTTCACAATCTCATGATAGGCAAAAACGCATGGCACACTCTCGGCGCCGCGCAATTCCTGCCGGGCCACGGCAGAACGCGCGCCGTCTGCACCAATCACGCTGCGAGTGCGGACCCGCTGTTCCTCGCCACCACGGCGTTCAGTATAGACGATCACCGCGCAGCCATCCGGATCGCGATCGACCCGCTCGAAATTGCCGGTCCGGCGTTCAGCACCCGTCAGCGCAGCGCGCGCGCGCAGCCATTCGTCAAACACGTCGCGATCGACCATGCCGACAAAGCCGTCGCCAACCGGCATATCAACCTGCTTGGCTGATGGCGCGATCATCCGGGCCGATGTGGCCTTGGCGACCAGCAGATGGTCAGGAATCTCGAAATCCCTGATCAACCGGGGCGGAATTGCGCCGCCACAGGGTTTGATCCGGCCCGCTCGATCGAGCAGCAAGACATGTCGCCCGGCACGGGCCAGGTCAGTGGCGGCCACCGATCCCGACGGACCTCCGCCCACCACAACGACATCGAAATCGACGGATGATCGGTTGTTCATGCGATCGCCTCCTGCTGCATGGAAATATCGATTGGCGCGCGCGTGCGGGTGACACCCAATGCCAGCCACGCCGCAATCACAAATAATCCCGCCTCGCTTGCAAACACGACAAGGAAGGCATTCGGCGTATCGCCCGTCAACGCACGGCCAAGATCAACACCGACCGCGCCGATCAACCCGCCAGAACCAAAGGCAACGGCCTGCGCCGCCCCCCATACGCCCATCCGAATACCAGCGCGCGCCGGGCCCCGGGCACCAGCAAGCCCCATCATGGCGCCAATCGCGGCCACCGCGAACACGCCATTGGCAAAGCCGAGCAGCATGATGTTTGCCTTGAGCGGCCAGCTGGCGCCAACCTGCGCCGCCATAGCCAGCCCGAGCAAGGCCAATGCTGACCCCAAACAACCACCAATGATCCAGCGCCGCAGGCTTGCCGGGGTGCCGCCGCCAAAGGCGCTGCCCAGCACGCCGACCAGAATCATGCCGAACAGCACGCCACTATGCTGCGTGCCGGAAAGCTGAGTCGATTGGCCGGGCGTGAAATTGAACAACAAGCCGGCAAACGGCTCCAGGATCATGTCCTGCATCGAATAAGCGAGCATCGAGAGGAAAACGAAGATCGTGAACTGGCGGGCATCGGTTTCCGCCAACATCTCTCGCAGCGCCGCCCCGAAACTGATCGCCGGCGCATCGCTGCTCTCTTCAGCGGGCATTGCCGCGCGGGGCTGCTCGATCCCGAGCAGCGCCAACCACGATAGGACAAACGCCGCCAGCGCGACCCCGCTGGCCACCATTGCCAGACGCGGCAGGGAAAAGGGATCGATCAGCGCGCCAGCGACATTGGCCGTCACAACAATGCCGAACACCATCATAATCCAGGTAATCGATGCCGCCGCCGCGCGCCGCGCCGGGGCGACCTGGCTGGCCAGCAGGGCAAGCAGCGACGTACCCGCCGCACCAACACCAGCGCCGATCATGCTGAAACCAATGATCGCCAAAACATAACCAAAAACGCCGCCCGCCGCGATCGCTGGCAGCGAATCGACCGCTACCAATGCGCCAAGCGCGAGCAAGGCCATGCCAAAAAGGATCCACGGCGTCCGCCGCCGCCCCTGATCGGAACCATGCCCCCAGGCCGGGCGGGACAATTGCACGGCATAATGCCAGGCGACGAGCCCAGCCGGCAGCGCCGCTGGCAGGGCATATTCGACCACCATCACGCGGTTGAGCAGCGAGGTCACCAGCATCACCATGGCGCCAATGGCACTCTGCACCAGCCCCAGCCGGATGATGCCCGGCCATCCCAGCAACTTCGCGCTCATAAACCCACCGCTCCCCCAAGCCCAAAGGCGGTTGCAAGCATCCCAAACACATACAGGCTGGTGCCGGTCGCGTTATACCAGGGGGTATATTTGAGCGGGTCATAGAGCAGCCGCGGCATCAGCGAGAGCTGCGCAAGCAGCAATACGCTGACGATCAGTGCGGCCAGGCCATGCCCCCATTGCATCAGCAACACCACGACCACCGCTTGCGGCAGCGCCATGACAACGCACGCAATCTGCGCCGCCCGATCAACACCCAGCATCGCCGGCAGGGAGCGGACCCCCATCTTGCGATCACCCTCCACCGCCTTGAAATCGTTAAGCGTCATAATGCCGTGCGCGCCCAGACTATACAGCGTCAGCACGATCAGGATTTGCGTGCTCGGCAAGGTGCCGGCCATCACCGCCGCGCCGGTAAACCAGGTCAGCCCTTCATAGGTCAGCCCGACGACCCCCGGCCCCCAGATCCCGCTCATCTTCAGCCGCATCGGCGGCGCGCTATAGGCCCAGGCACAGGCGACGCCGAGGCAGGTTGCGTAGAATACCCATTGGCCCGCCGCCAACGACACCGCGAGTGACAATATCGTGCCGCCAATCGCGATCCACAAACCCCATTGGCCAGCGATCCGGCCCGACGGGATTGGGCGTTCGGGCTGGTTGATCGCATCGACATGCCGATCGAACCAATCGTTGATCGCCTGGCTGTTGCCGCACACCAGCGGGCCAGTCAGCAAAATACCGATGATGACGAAGGGCCAGCGATCAGCCAGCGATTCCCCGGAGGAAATGCAGCCGCACATAAATGCCCACATTGGCGGAAACCACGTGATCGGCTTGAGCAGTTCGAGCACATCGCGGGGGGCCGGTGGCCGAGTCTTGGCACTCAATATGGCAGGGGTGGACATCGCGGCAAGCTATGATTGACACTACAGAGTGTCAAACCAAATTGTCACTTTTGTCGCCCGGTTAGCAGGGGATTTTCAGTTGTTGTCAGAGACCAGATTGCCCAGCCCGTGCCGGTGCAATTTGGAATACAGACTCTGACGGCTAACCCCCAGAATTTCCGCCGCCGACGCCCGATTGTCAGACGTATAGGCGAGCGCCGCCTCAATACAGAGCCGCTCGATCAGATCGGTCGATTCACGCACGATATCCTTCAGCGACATGCGCCCGACCAATTCGGTCAATTGTTCAACCGAGCGGGGCAATTGCTGGTTACTGGCTGGCGTTTCAGGCAGGCGGCGACCGACATTGCGGATCGCAAAGCCATAGCATTCGCTATCGCCAAGCGGCGCCGCAACTGCCGACACCTCCACCTCTTCCTGGTTGCCCGCTGCGCCCCGGAACACCGCCGCGACATTACGCACCGCGCCATGCTCGCGCAGCTGGCCGACGATCAGGTCAAGGTCGATCCCCGGCCGACCAAGCCAATCGCCAAGCTTCAGGCCGCGCAGCCGATCCATCGACGCCATTTCGGTGAGTTCGACAAAAGCGGCATTGGCCGTCATCACGCCCAGATTGCGATCGACCAGTACAAAGGCATCGGGCATCCGCTCGATTACATCGACCAGCTGGCCATCATGCTGATGCCCCTCGGTCGGCGCATCGATGGCCGTAATCCGAACGAGCAGCACAGCGGTCCGCGCCTGACGGAACAACCGTGCGGAAAAACTCGCATCGATCGCCTGATTTTTCAGCCGCAGCGCGACCGGGGCGATGTCATCGGCCGCTTCTGCCGCGCCAAGATGCGCGACAAATGCTTCGCGGTCTGTGGGATCGACCAGTCCGCTGACCAGCTGATCGCTCAGCGCGCCTTCCTTGCTGCCGAACAAACGATGCGCCGCCGGATTGGCTTCGCGGATCCGCCGGGTCGTCGCATCAACGATCAGCACGGGCTCGGCTGCCATATCAAACAACAAGCGATAGCGCGTCTCCGCCTGACGCAACCGCACATAATCACGCTCAAGCGATTGCTGGGTCTGCAACAATCGCTGCTGCATCGTTGCAGCGGCGCGCATGTCACGGCCGATCGCGATCACCTGCCCACCCCGTCCCAGGCCGACGATCATATAGCGCACGGGCAGATCGCCTTCGGGGCAGGCATGGTTGATCTGCCGCCAACGACCGGGCTCGCCCGCCGCCGCGGCGACAAGCATATCGGAGACCTTGGTCTTGCTATCGGTCGTGACACTGTCGGCCCAGGGCTTGCCGACCCAATCGGCCAGGCCCGCGTTCAATAGATCGGTTTCGGCAATCGCCACGTCCAGGACGATGCCGGCAGAATCAATCACAAAGGCAACATCGCCCACTGAGCCGAGCAAGGCGGCAGCGACGTTGGCGGGCAGCGCGCCCGGTATCTGATCGGGTAGCGAAAAGGGGCGCGGCCTGGGAGGGGCGAGATGCTTGTTCATCGACGAGCCGCCGCACTCCTTGCGCTCATGAAAGGGTAGAAAAAACTATTAGTTCGCCGCCTCGGTCATCAGCGCGTCGACCAGCTCAGCAGCGACCTTGACCGCAACTTTCGCATCCGGTGCCGTACCATTGGCACCAAGCCGGATAGCGAGTGCCGGATCTTCAGCGAAAATCCGGCCACCAACCATCACGCACAGACGAGGGTTTCTTGACACGTTTCGCAACGCAGCAATAATCGAAGGCAATGGCGCAATATGGCAGTCACATGTGATCGTCAATCCGATCAGGTCAAACCACTCACAGGCCACACGCTCAAGCAGATCAGGGGTGGACGCCTCAGCCATCCGGTCCGTCAGCCAGCCCTCACGACAGAAAAGCTCTTCGATCACGACCGTGCCGAAGCTGTGCTGATCCCCAACCAAGGACGCGAACAAAGCCCGACGGCCTGGCCCCGCTTGGCGTTCGACCGGCAACCGGGCACCGAGTTCATGGACGATTTCCTGCAGCCGCCACAGCCCCATCGTGACATCGACGAAATCGCAGCGATCATCTTCCCAATATTCGCCGAGCCGCCGCGCCGCCGCGCCGCCGGGGCGAGCAGATCGACAAGAATGGAATCAATGCCAACGCCGCGACGGAGGATCGCTTCAACATATTCCAGCAACGCATCAGCTTCGACATGGAGCGACAATGGGGCAAAGCCATCGACTTCTTCGGCCGTAATTTGGTCAGAATCACCCAGCGTCGCTTGCGTGCTTGTCACTGGATATGACGCCACCAGTCGGGGGATGATTTCGCGTTCGACAAGCTTGGAAAGGGAAGCGCCATCGTGAATGATCGTGGCGTGTTTTGGCGGCTGAACGGGCTGCGCACTGGGGTCTCGCATCGGGGATTTTTTGCGATAGACTGAGGCAAGCTGGGCCCCAAATTCCAGTAATGAAGCCATTCCCCAATGCTCCCCGCCAAATCGAGCGCAAACGACAGATCTGCACGCGGGGCATTATGATTATTCTTAGCCCAGCGAATCATAAGCTATGCCGTTTCGGGATGTCTGACAACAGCCTAGCTACGCCGCAGCGCAGCATCTGTCAAAATTTTTGGACGTCAGTTTGTGTTGACACTTTGACGGGGGCTGCCTTAGTCTCTCCCCAATGAGGCAGATGACAAACGCCGGGGAGCGATGCGGGTGAACACCCCCCAGTACGACCATCAGTTCGAGAATTTTCGGCGGTCGCTGCACCCCATGGCGCCCATGCCACTTTATACGCCTGAACAGCGCATTCGCCGTGATCAATCTGTCTGGACGCTGATTCAGGGCATCCTTGCCCCCGTTCAATTCCTTATCTTCCTCATCAGCCTGGTGCTGGTGGTGCGGTATTTGCAGACCGGCGACGGGGCCTTTGCCGCGACTATCTCGATCGTGGTGAAGACGATGGCGCTCTACACGATCATGATCACTGGCTCGATTTGGGAAAAGGTGGTTTATGATAAGTGGCTGTTCGCAGACGTCTTTTTCTGGGAAGATGTGTTCAGCTTCCTGGTGCTTGCATTGCACACTGCCTATCTGGTGATGTTGATCGGGGGCCTGGGCAGCGAACGGGATCGGATGATCCTCGCGCTTGCTGCCTATGCAACTTACGTGGTCAACGCGACCCAGTTCATTCTGAAACTGCGCGCAGCAAGACTACAATCGCAGGCAGAGGCGCAGGCGGCGACTCATGACGCTGCCCAATCGACCGCGGCATCATCCGATTCGCTGCCTACACAGCAGAAATTGGCCGCATGACCGTTGTGCTGACCCCACCGCGCCCCGCCGCATCGGCCAACGGTCTTGCCAATGGTCTGGACTGCGCGCCGGTGTTGCGTGAACGGGGCCAGCGCGAGGTTTTCTGCGGGCTAACCGGAATCATCTGGCTCCACCGCAAGGTGCAGGATGCGTTCTTCCTTGTCGTCGGCAGCCGCACCTGCGCGCATCTGCTGCAATCGGCGGCAGGCGTGATGGTTTTCGCTGAACCCCGTTTTGGTACAGCGATAATCGAAGAGCGTGATCTCGCCGGCATGGCTGACTGCAACGAAGAGCTCGACCGAGTCGTTGATCGGTTGCTGACGCGCCGGCCGGATATCAAGATGCTGTTTCTGGTTGGCTCCTGCCCGTCGGAAGTGATCAAGCTTGATCTGTCGCGCGCCGCGCAGCGCCTGCAGGGCAAACATGCGCCGAATGTCCGCATCCTGAATTATTCGGGCAGCGGCATCGAAACGACTTTTACCGAAGGCGAAGACGCCTGCCTCGCCGCGCTGGTCCCTGAACTCCCCACCCTGCCCGCCGATGCACCGCAGGAATTGATGATCGTCGGCGCGCTGCCCGATGTTGTCGAAGACCAGTTTCTGCGTATCTTCAAGGAATTGGGGATCAAGACGGTGCGCTCGCTGCCCGCGCGCCAGTCCGTTCATCTGCCGCCCGTCGGCCCCAATACGCGCTATCTGCTTGCCCAACCGTTCCTGGGTGAAACCGCCCGCGCGCTCGAAGATCGCGGCGCGGTGCGACTCGATGCCATGTTCCCCTTCGGCGCCGAAGGCACGACGAGCTGGTTGCACGCTGCCGCCGTCGCCTTCGGCGTCGATGAAATGGAATTCCACCGGGTGATCGCCCCCGGTCGCGAGCGCGCCAAACGCGCGATCGAACATTGCCGCGCGAAGCTCGAAGGCAAGAGCATCTTCTTCATGCCCGACTCGCAGCTTGAAGTGCCGCTGGCGCGCTTCCTGAGCCAGGAACTGGGCATGGTGCCGATCGAAGTTGGCACACCCTATCTCCACCGCCGCCATCTGGCCCAGGATCTGGCGCTGCTGCCGTCCGCAACCGTGATCAGTGAAGGCCAGGACGTCGATAAGCAGCTCGACCGCGTCCGCGCCGCAAACCCAGACATCACCGTTTGCGGCCTTGGCCTCGCCAACCCGCTCGAGGCCGAAGGACTGACGACGAAATGGGCGATCGAACTCGTCTTTTCGCCGATCCACGGCTTCGACCAGGCTGGCGATCTTGCCGAACTTTTTGCGCGCCCGCTGCGGCGGCGCGATGTATTGAAGGTCTGACGCGATGCAGCTGACCGTCTGGACCTATGAAGGACCGCCCCATGTCGGGGCAATGCGGATCGCGACTGCGATGAAGGGCGTGCATTACGTCCTGCACGCGCCGCAGGGCGATACCTATGCCGATCTGCTGTTCACGATGATTGAACGGCGCAATCACCGCCCGCCGGTTACCTACACCACCTTCCAGGCACGCGATCTGGGCAAAGACACCGCCGAGCTTTTCCAGTCGGCCGCGCGCGACGCGTTCGAGCGCTACCAGCCGCAGGCAATGTTAGTCGGCGCGTCATGCACTGCCGAGCTGATCCAGGACGATCCCGCAGGGCTGGCCGATGCGATGCGCCTGCCGATCCCCGTCGTCGCGCTCGAATTGCCCAGCTATCAGCGCAAGGAAAACTGGGGCGCCGCTGAAACCTTTTACCAGTTGGTCCGCGCGATCGCCGACAAGGATGTCCGCCCCGCCCCGCGCGAAGGCCGCCGCCCAAGCGTCAACCTGCTCGGCCCCACCGCACTGGGGTTCCGCCACCGCGACGACATTATCGAGATCACGCGCCTGCTCACATCGATGGGGATCGACATCAATCTGGTCGCCCCGCTCGGCGCCAGCCCAGCCGACATCAAGCGGATTGGTGCGGCTGATTTCAACATCCTGCTCTACCCGGAAATCGCCGACACGGCGGTGCGCTGGCTGGAAAAGACCTTTGGACAAAAGACCGTCCGCACGATTCCGATCGGTCACGGTGCGACTCGCGATTTTGTCAACGAAGTCGCGGCGCTCGCGGGCGTCGATCCCGCCTTGGCGCTAGACAAATCAAACATGCCCTGGTGGAGCCGCTCGGTCGATTCGACCTATCTCACTGCCAAGCGCGTCTTCATTTTCGGTGATGCGAGTCATGCCATCGCCGCCGCCCGCGTGGCGCGCGACGAACTTGGCTTCGAGGTCGTCGGCCTGGGCTGCTACAATCGCGAATTCGCGCGCGACCTGCGCGATGCCGCCAAGCTTTATGGCGTCGAACCGCTGATCACCGACGATTATCTAGAGGTTGAGGACGCGATCGCCGCGCTCCAGCCCGAACTCGTCCTCGGCACGCAGATGGAGCGTCACATTGCCAAGCGGCTGCGCATCCCCTGCGCGGTCATCTCGGCCCCCGTCCATGTCCAGGATTTCCCAGCGCGCTACTCCCCACAAATGGGGTTCGAAGGCGCAAATGTGCTGTTCGACACCTGGGTCCATCCGTTGGTGATGGGGCTGGAGGAACATCTGCTGACGATGTTCCGCGACGATTTCGAATTCAGCGACAGCGCGGGTGCCAGTCATTTGGGTCATGGCAGTGCCGCGCCGAAGGCAGAGCAAAGCGCACCTGAAATCGAGGATCAGGCGTCGCTTCCGCCTGTCGCCGAACCTGAAGTCATCGCGGCGCGCGGCTGGAGCGCTGAGGCCGAAAAGGAATTGATGAAAATTCCATTTTTCGTCCGCGGCAAGGCACGCCGCAATACCGAGCGCTATGCCACCGAGCACGGCCTAGCCGCCATTACGATCGACACGCTCTATGACGCGAAGGCTCATTATGCGCGCTAATGCCCCCGCCCAGATCACGCCGGTTCGCGTTGTGGTGATCACGCTCGACAATCACCTATCAGGGGCATTTCAACGCGCACAACAACAATTCGAACGAGCCAATCCGGGCGTCACCATCCACTTTCACGCCGCCGCCGATTGGGAAGAAAAGGCCGGCGCACTCGATGCCGCCCGTGCCGATATCGCCCAGGGAGATATCATCCTGGTGACGATGCTGTTCCTGGAAGACCATATCCGCGCCGTCCTTCCCGCGCTGCAGGCTCGGCGCGATAGCTGTGATGCTATTGTCGGGCTGATGTCCGCCGCTGCCATCGTCAAGCTGACGCGGATGGGCGATTACAGCATGGACAAGCCTGCCACTGGCGCGCTCGCCATGATCAAGAAGCTGCGCGGCACCGGCAAGCCGGGCGCATCATCCGGCAAGGGCCAGATGGCAATGCTGCGCCGCCTGCCCAAGCTGCTGAAGTTCGTGCCTGGCACCGCGCAGGATGTGCGCGCCTATTTCCTGACGCTGCAATATTGGCTGGCGGGCAGCGACGACAATATCGTCGATCTCATCCGCGCGCTGATCGACCGCTATGCCGCTGGTGAGCGGGCTGGTCTACGCGGCAAGATGAAGGCGGCGGCCCCGCGAGACTATCCCGAAGTTGGCATCTATCATCCAGCTATTCCCGCGCGGATGTCGGCTAAGCTGTCCGATCTGCCGCGTCGTCGCGGCACCAAGGGCACTGTCGGCGTGCTGATGCTGCGCTCCTATGTCCTCGCCAAGGATGCCGCGCATTATGACGGCGTGATCGCCGCGCTCGAAGCACGCGGGCTCGATGTGATCCCCGCCTTCGCCGGTGGGCTCGACGGTCGCCCGGCAATCGAACAACTCTTCATGAAGGACGGCAAGTCTACCGTCGATGCGGTTATCAACCTGACCGGGTTCAGCCTGGTGGGCGGGCCTGCCTATAACGACACCGCTGCTGCAGAAGCGATCCTAACCAAGCTCGATCGCCCTTACATTGCCGCACATCCGGTCGAGTTCCAGACGCTGCAAGCCTGGGGTGCCAACCGCCAGGGCCTGCTCCCGCTCGAATCGACGATGATGATCGCGATCCCCGAGCTTGACGGCGGCACCCAGCCGATGGTGTTCGGCGGCCGATCAGACGGTACCGACACCGCCTGCACCGGATGCCAGCGTGGCTGCACCTTCCCGGCAACGGGCGCCGTCCGCCAGATGGAAAGCTGCGGCGAACGCGCCGAGGCACTCGCCGGCCGTGTGCTCAAGATGATCGAACTGCGCCGCTCGGCCGAGGTTAACCGCCGGGTCGCGATCGTGCTGTTCAACTTCCCGCCTAATGCTGGCGCTGCCGGCACCGCACAGTTCCTGGCGGTGTTCGAATCGCTTCATGCCACCCTCACCCGCCTGGCAAGCGAAGGCTATGACGTTGAGATCCCCGCCACCGTCGATGATCTGCGCGAGGCGATCCTGGGCGGCAATGCGGCTCGGTACGGCACTGAAGCCAATGTCCATGCCAAGGTCAGCGCCGACACCATCGTTGCCCGCGAAACTTGGCTGAATGAAATCGAAGCCGCTTGGGGCCCCGCGCCCGGCAAGCTCCAGTCGGATGGCACGTCGGTGCAGATTTTGGGCGCGCAGTTCGGCAACGTGTTCATCGGCATCCAGCCCGCGCTCGGCATCGAAGGCGATCCGATGCGGTTGCTGTTCGAGGGCCGCTTTGCCCCAACGCATGCCTTTGCCGCCTTCTATCGCTGGCTGCGCGAGGACTTCAAAGCGCATGCCGTGCTGCATTTCGGCACCCATGGCAGCCTGGAATTCATGCCCGGCAAACAGACCGGCCTTACCGCCGATTGCTGGCCCGATCGCCTGATTGGCGACCTGCCCAACATCTATCTCTATGCCGCCAATAACCCGTCAGAAGGTGTGCTCGCCAAGCGGCGCTCGGGCGCAACGCTCGTCAGTTATCTGACGCCTGCCCTCACCAATTCGGGCGTCTATAAGGGGTTGGCCGACCTGAAGGCATCGGTTGATCGCTGGCGCACCATGGAGCCAGGCGACGAGCAAGCCGAACCCCTCGCGGAAATGATTGCGGTGCAGGCCGAGGCGCTCGACCTTGACGGCAGCGACGTCACCACGCTCGCCGCCAAGCTCTATGAAATTGAGCGCGAACTGATCCCGCAAGGGCTGCATGTCGCCGGTCTCGCCGCCACCCGCGAAGAGCGGATCGACATGATCCTCGCTTCGGCAGAAGGCCGCGACCAGCCACTCAGCCGCGACACGGTCGAGGCGCTGGTGGACGGCAAGCTCAAGGCGGACACCCCGCTGCTCAAGGACATGGCCGCGCTCGACAAGGCGCTCGCGACCAACCATGAGCTTGACGGCATCGTCCGCGCGCTGAACGGCAGCTATATCCACCCGGTCTCAGGCGGCGACATCTTGCGCGCACCCGAAATCCTGCCGACTGGCCGCAACATCCACGGCTTTGATCCCTTTCGCCTGCCCTCTGCCTTCGCGGTCAAGGACGGTGCAGAACAGGCGCAACGGCTGGTTGATCGCAGCGTCGCCGATTCAGGGCATCTGCCCGAAACCGTCGCGATGGTGCTGTGGGGCACCGATAATCTGAAGAGCGAAGGCGCGCAGATCGCCCAGGTGCTCGCGCTGATCGGGGCGCGGCCGCGCTTCGACAGCTATAACCGCCTCGCCGGGGCCGAACTCATCCCGCTCGAAGAGCTCGGCCGCCCGCGTATCGACGTGATCGTGACGCTGTCGGGCGTGTTTCGTGATCTCCTGCCGCTGCAAACCCGCATGATGGCAGAAGCCGCCCTGCTCGCCGCGCAAGCCGACGAGCCTGAGGAGATGAACTTTGTCCGTCGCCACGCGCTCGCGCATCAGGCAGAACATGGCTGCGACCTCGAAACCGCCGCCTTGCGCGTCTTCTCGAACGCCGAGGGTGCTTATGGTGCCAACGTCAATCTGCTGATCGACGACGGCGCCTGGACCGACCCCAATGAACTCGCTGACAGTTTCGAGCGGCAAAAGGGCTTTGCGTACGGCGTCAAGGGCGTGCCCGTCCGTCAGGCCGCAATCCTCGCCTCCGCGCTCAAGACCGTCGATTGCGCCTATCAGAACCTCGAAAGCGTCGAACTCGGCATCACCACGATCGACCAATATGTCGATACGTTGGGCGGCATCAGCCGTGCCGTCACCCGTGCCAAGGGTGGTACCACCGCCCCCGTCTATATCGGCGACCAAACGCAAGGCTCTGGCAAGGTCCGCAGCCTGCAGGAACAGGTCGCGCTCGAAACCCGCACCCGCATCCTCAACCCCGTCTGGACCGAAGGTCTGCTCAAGCACGGCTATGAGGGCGTCCGCACGATCGAAGGCCATGTCACCACGACAATGGGCTGGTCTGCAACGACGGGCGAGGTCGACCCTTGGGTCTATCAACGCATCAGCGAAACCTATGTGCTCGACGCTGAAATGCGCGAGCGCATCGCCGCGCTCAACCCGCGCGCCTCGGCACGTGTCGCCAATCGCCTGATCGAGGCGGTTGAACGCAATTACTGGTCACCAGACGAAGCTACGCTCGCAGCCCTCCACGCCGCCAGCGACGAACTCGAGGATCGTCTCGAGGGTGTCGTGGCTGTCGCGGCTTAAGGAAACAAACACATGGCCCTTCTCGACCCACCAGTTCGCGGCGCCGACGGCGAAGGCTCCGTCCAGGTCCGCATGGATCCCGCCGACCGCATCGGCAATGCGAAGGTCTTCGCGGTTTATGGCAAGGGCGGTATCGGTAAGTCGACGACCTCGTCGAACCTGTCCGCTGCCTTCTCGCTGCTCGGCAAGCGCGTGCTGCAAATTGGCTGCGATCCCAAGCATGACAGCACCTTTACCCTCACCAAGAAACTGATGCCGACGGTGATCGACGTGCTCGAAACCGTCGAGTTTCATGCCGAGGAACTCCGCCCAGAAGACTATATGTTCGAGGGCTATAACGGCGTGATGTGCGTCGAAGCAGGCGGCCCGCCCGCCGGCACCGGCTGCGGCGGTTATGTCGTCGGCCAGACGGTGAAATTGCTCAAGCAACACCATCTGCTCGAAGAAACCGACGTCGTGATCTTCGACGTGCTGGGGGACGTAGTGTGCGGTGGCTTCGCCGCCCCCTTGCAGCATGCCGAGCGCGCGGTGGTGGTTGCCGCCAATGATTTCGACAGCATTTTCGCGATGAACCGCATTGTTGCTGCCATCAAGGCGAAGTCGAAAAACTATGACGTCCGCATGGCCGGCGTGATCGCCAATCGTTCCGCCGCGACCGACGAGATCGACCGTTTCAACGAGGCCACGGGCCTGAAGCGCCTCGCGCATTTCCCAGACCTCGACGAGATTCGTCGCTCGCGGCTGAAGAAGTGCACCTTGTTCGAAATGCCCTCGTCGCCCGCCGTCGATGCAGCCTGCCTCGAATATAAGCGGCTCGCCGCCCAGCTTTGGGCCGGGACCGATCCGCTTGAAGCGATGCCGATGAAGGATCGCGATATTTTTGAATTTCTGGGGTTCGAATGACGCAGACAGCGACTTATTCTGACTATCGCGGCAAGCTCGAAACCTATTTCGACAAAACCGCGAGCAAGGCCTGGGAACAGCTGACCAGCGACGCGCCGGTCAGCGGCGTTCGCGCGACCGTGCGGGCCGGTCGCAATGAAATGCGCGATACCTTGCTGTCGTGGCTGCCCGCCGACATGACCGGCAAGCGACTGCTCGATGCTGGTTGCGGCACCGGTGCGCTGGCCGTGGAAGCAGCGCAACGTGGCGCAGAAGTCGTCGCGATCGATGTCGCTGGCAGCCTGGTCGAGATCGCCCGCAAGCGTGCGCCAGCGGAGCTCAACATCGATTGGCGCGTCGGCGACATGCTCGATCCGTCGCTGGGTCGGTTCGATCACGTCGTCGCGATGGATTCGCTCATTCATTATAAGGCGTTCGACATTGTCGAGGTGTTGCGCGGCCTTTCAGACCGCACCAGCGGATCAATGGTCTTCACCTTTGCGCCGCAAACGCCTCTGCTGATGATTGCGCTCGGCATGGGCCGGCTGTTCCCGAGCAGCGATCGCTCGCCTGCGATCATCCCGGTCCGTGAACGGCTGATCCGTACCTTGATCAAAAACGCAATGCCGACCGCCGAACTTGGCCGGGATCGCAAGGTTTCAGGGGGATTTTATACCAGCCATGCCCTGGAGGTGTTGACGGCATGAAGGCTGGCCGCACGACTCAGTTCTGGATGCAGGCGGGCACCAAATTCCTGCCTTTTGCAGATGCGGCGACCAAAGAATTGCCGCTCAGCCGCTTGCTGCGCCTGTCGCTGTTCCAGGTCTCGGTCGGTATGGCCGCTGTGCTGCTGACGGGTACGCTCAACCGGGTGATGATCGTCGAACTTGGCATGTCGGCGTCGGTCGTTGCGGCGATGGTCTCGCTGCCATTGTTATTCGCGCCGCTGCGCGCGCTGATCGGCCATAAATCGGATAATCACCGCTCGCTGCTCGGCTGGAAGCGGGTACCCTATATCTGGTTCGGGACGCTGCTGCAGTTCGGCGGATTTGCGATTCTGCCTTTCGCGCTGCTTGTCATGTCGGGCGGTGGCCAAGGCCCTGCGTTCAGCGGCCAGATTGCGGCCGCATTGGCGTTTCTGTTCATCGGCGCCGGCATGCACACCACGCAAACCGCTGGCCTGGCGCTTGCCACCGATCTCGCCACCGACGAGACCCGACCACGTGTCGTCGCGTTGCTATACGTGATGCTGCTGCTGGGCATGATGATCAGCGCGCTTGTTTTTGGCCAGTTGCTGAAGGATTTCTCAGCCACCCGGCTGGTCCAGATTGTGTCGACGGTGTCGGTGCTGACGGTGGTGCTCAACATCATCGCCCTGTGGAAGCAGGAAGCGCGCAACCGCGCGGCGACGACCGCACGCGACAACGCGCCCAGCTTCAAGCAGGTTTGGAAGATCTTCATTGCCCGCCCCAAGACGATGCGGCTGCTGGTCTCGGTGGGCCTTGGTTCGGCAGCGTTCAGCATGCAGGACGTGCTGCTGGAGCCTTATGGTGGCCAGATTCTGGGCCTGTCCGTGGGCGCGACCACGTCGCTGACCGCGCTTTGGGCGCTCGGGATGCTCACTGGCTTTTCGCTTGCCGCCCGCGCGCTCAGCAAGGGGGGAGAGCCGCATCGGCTGGCCGGCTTCGGCGCGACTGCCGGTATCGGGGCCTTTCTGTTCGTTATTTTCGCTGGACCGATGGGTGTGCCCGCCTTGCTGGCAATCGGCGCGACGATCATCGGCTTTGGTGCTGGACTGTTCTCGGTCGGCACCCTCACTGCGGCCATGAGCATCTCCGATGAAGGACATAGCGGCCTTGCGCTCGGTGCCTGGGGCGCGGTGCAGGCGACCTGTGGTGGCCTCGCGATCGCGATCGGCGCTTTTGCGCGAGATCTGATCTCGTCAGCGGCAACCGCGCGCGAACTTGGCGCAACGCTGGCAGCACCGACGACGGGCTATGCGTTTGTCTATTGCTTTGAAATTTTGTTGTTGTTGGCGACTCTGGTGGCACTCGGGCCGCTGGTTCGTGGTCGGGAAGCCAAGCCCGCACCACGCTTCGGCCTTACCGAATTCCCCATTTGACGGATATGTGAAGGATAGTTCTGATGCACTTACAAGTCACACAAGGGATCGACGTGGCGCTGATCGTTCTCAACGCCTTTTTCCTCTTTTTCCTGGGGTTGGTCATCTATCTGCGCCGGGAGGATCGCCGCGAGGGCTACCCCCTGGAGCATGAGCTGACTGGCCGACTTGAAGGTGAAGGCGGGTTGATCCTGACCGCACCGACCAAGAGCTTCAAGCTGCCCTTCGGCCATGGCACTGTCACCGCCCCCACCAAGGGCCGTGAGCCTGTGCAGGTGCCCGGCGCGCGCAAGTCCGATTGGTTCGCAGGTGCCCCGATCGAGCCAACCGGCAACCCGCTGGTTGACGGCGTCGGCCCGGCTGCCTTTGCTGAGCGCGCCAAGCGCCCCGATCTCGATTGGGAAGGCCATGCCCGCATCGTGCCGCTGAGCACCGCCGAAGGCTTCTTCCTTGAACGCAAGGATGCCGATCCACGCGGTTATGCCGTTGTTGCTTATGATGGCAAAAAAGCAGGCACGGTCAGCGATATCTGGATCGACAAGGCCGATCGAATGATCCGCTATCTCCAGGTCGATACCGGTGCTCGCCAAGTGCTGATGCCGATGACGGTCGCCTCGGTCAGCCGTTTCCGCCAGACTGTCACCACCACAGCGATCACCGCTGCCCAGTTCGCCGATGCCCCGGCCATCGAAGGCACTGGCGTCATCACCCTGTACGAAGAGGAGCGCGTTCAGGCCTATTTCGGCGGCGGCTATCTCTATGCGACCGCCGATCGTTCGGAGCCCCTGATATGATGACGGAATATGAAATGGAGCCGGTTCCGGGTCTGCCGGGCCTGCTCCCCAAGGGCGAGACGATCATCTGGCAGGGCGCGCCCAATTGGCGCGTGCTGGCCCGGACGGCTTTTCACACCGGCACGGTTGCCGCCTATTTCGCTGCGCTGACGGTATTCGCCCTTGGTGCAGCGCTGTGGCGCGGGGTTGAAGCCCCATCTGATCTGGCCGGCGTTGCAATCACGGTTGGCGGGATGATCGTTGGCCTGGCGCTGCTGCACCTGCTCGCCTGGGCCGTGGCACGGTCGACGATCTATACGCTCACCGATCGTCGCGTTGTGCTCCGCTTCGGCGTTGCGCTCCCCAAGTGCATCAATCTGCCGCTCGGGATTATCGGTAATGTCGATCTGCGCCAACGCGCAAACGGCACCGGCGATCTGGCGATTAAGCTGAACAGCGAACAGCGGCTTGGCTATGCGGCTTTGTGGCCGCATGCCCGCGCCTGGCATTATGTTGAACCGCAGCCAATGATGCGCGCTGTGCCCGATGTCGATGCCGTTGCGACGCTGCTCGCGCGCGCCTGCCTGTCGATCCAGACCGACGGTCGCGTCGTCCCCATTGAAGCCGCCGCGCGTCGCGCCCAGGCAGAAGAACAGGCAGTCGCCGCATGACCACCGCCCCGCATTCCCATCATGTTGACGTTCCCAAGGGCGCGCTGATCATGGCCGGTTTTCTGGTGGTTTCGTCGATCGCGATCACTAGCGCCGCGCGAATCATGCAATTGCCGCCCGCGGCATCCCCCGTGCTGATGCGCGCAGAACAGAAAGTGGCGCCCATCGCCAGCCGCCAGCTGCGCTTTTCCGATCGCGCCGATGGTGCGGTGGTGATTGAGGATGTCACCACTGGCGGCACGGCATTGTTGCTCGAACCTGGCACCAATAGCGGCTTCATTCGCGGCGTAATGCGCGGCCTTGCGCGGGAGCGGCGCATGCAGGGCATTACCTCCACACCGCCATTTGATCTCACGCTGTGGAAAGACGGCGAATTATCATTGACGGATACCGTTACAGGGCGTTCAATCGAGCTTAATTCCTTTGGATCGACGAACCGTGCAACGTTCCTTGATCTGCTCACCCGCCCGGAGACTGCCCGGTGATAAGCTTTTCGCGGACACGGTTTGACACACCGTGCCGGATCGAAATTGAAAACAGCCACGAGCATTTTCACGCGCATGTCGAACTTGACGGCGGCGTGGCAATCAATCCGGGCGACAAGGTGCTGGTGCATGGCGATCCGATCATGATCCCGTTCGGCCAAAGCGCGACGTTTGACCGGATTGCGACGGTCGAGCGCGCCACCGCGATCGAACGGCTCTGGACCAAATTCGCCGGTCATTTTGAAATGACCGAACTTTATGAAGTCAGCTTCACGCCGCGGAGGACCGTATGAACGCCGTCACACCGATCAAGGCAGCGCCAGATACAATGGCGATTGCCAAAGAAAACACGGTGCTGAGCCCGCGTTTTTACACCACCGATTTCGTGGCGATGGACAAGATCGACGTCACGCCGGTTCGCGCCGAATGGGATAAGCTGATCGCCGAAATGGTCGCTGATCCCAACAAGCTGCATTTCAAACGCACCAGCCAGT
This sequence comes from Sphingomonadales bacterium Ga0077557, assembly GCA_001464615.1. Taxonomy (GTDB): domain Bacteria; phylum Pseudomonadota; class Alphaproteobacteria; order Sphingomonadales; family Sphingomonadaceae; genus Sphingomonas. The sequence goes on from LNFI01000016.1 coordinate 35,128, forward strand.
TTGACGGCGTGATCGAAAGCCTCCCCGATGGGCTGCGCGAAGAATTCATCGATTTCCTGGTGAGCTCGCTGACCGCCGAATTTTCCGGCTGCATCCTCTATGCCGAGATTCAGAAGCGCGCCAAAAACCCCGATATCAAGCAGCTCTTCCGCCTGATGAGCCGCGATGAGAGCCGCCATGCCGGTTTCATCAATGATACGCTGAAGGATGCCGGGATCGGCGTCGATCTGGGCTTTTTGACAAAGACCAAAAAATACACCTATTTCCGTCCGAAGTTCATTTTCTACGCGACCTATCTGTCGGAAAAAATTGGTTATGCGCGCTATATCACGATCTTCCGGCACCTCGCGCGCCATCCCGAACTGCGGTTCCACCCGATCTTCAATTGGTTCGAAGAATGGTGCAATGACGAGTTCCGCCATGGCGAAGCCTTTGCGCTGCTGATGCGCAACGATCCCAAGCTGCTCACCGGCCTCAACAAGCTGTGGGTCCGCTTCTTCCTGGTCGCTGTTTATGCGACGATGTATGTTCGCGATCATAATCGCCCGCAATTCCACAAGGCGCTGGGCATTGATCCCAAGGATTATGATTTCCAGGTTTTCCGCGTTTGCTCGGAAATTACCAAGCAAGTCTTCCCCATGACGCTGCAAACCGACAGCCCCGCCTTCCGCGCCGGGCTTGAGCGGATGCGCAAGATTGCTTTGGCAATCGACGACGCCAAAGCGCAAGGCGGGATCATCGGCGCGATCAAGAAAATCGGGTTGGTTGGCGCAGCTGGATTCAACTTCGCCCGCCTTTATCTGCATCCAGTCGACAAGAACGCACTGCCCGCCAATGTTCGGCTGGTGCCCGCCTGGTGACCATCCCGCCGCTCTTTTTTGCATTGTTGATGTGGTTCATTGGCACGGGCGCCGTGGTGTGGCTCGATAGCCGACCGCAATCGACCTTCAAGACGAGCCACCGTCTCGCCGGGCTGGTCGCGATGATCGCCATGGCGGTGGTGTGGTGGCAGAGCGGTGATACCAGCTGGTCGGGTGCCTATGTTGGCTTTGCCGCGGCGATCCTGATCTGGGGCTGGCATGAAATGGGCTTCCTGATGGGCTTCGTCGCCGGCCCGCTCAAGACTCCCTGCCCCCCTGGCCTTGTTGGCTGGGACCGCTTCAAGGCAGCGACCAACACTGTGATTCATCACGAAATCGCGATCGCCGCCAATCTGCTGCTGCTCGTGGCGATCACCTGGGGCCAGCCCAACCAATCGGCACCGCTCACCTTCGCGCTGCTCTTTGGCCTGCGGCTCAGCGCCAAGTTCAACCTGTTCTTTGGCGTGCCGAATTTGAGCGACGAGATTTTTCCGGCACATCTGGCCTATCTCAAAAGCTATTTCGGTAAAAGGTCGATCAGCGCGCTCTATCCCATCTCTGTGATCGGCTGTGCCGCCACAGCGATCTGGGCCTGGGTAAGCGCTGAAGCAGCACCAGCCGCGAGCGGCCCGGCAGTGACCGCCACGTTGCTCGCGGGGCTTGCGGCTTTGGGTCTTGTGGAGCATATTTTCCTGGTACTGCCAGTTCGCGATGCGAAGATGTGGCGCTGGGCTTCAGCGTCTAAGCCGGCGCCACCAAGTGCGGCAAAAGCCGCCATAATAGATTAGGATTTCGGGGAGGGGTATTTGATGGACTATGAGGCATTTTTCCAGGCCGAGCTCGATACGCTCAAGGACGATGGCCGCTACCGGACCTTCGCTGAGCTAGAGCGCAAGGCTGGGGCCTTCCCGCGCGCGAAACATCATACCGAAGACGGCGTGAAAGAAGTCACCGTTTGGTGTTCGAATGATTATCTCGGCATGGGCCAGCACCCTGCTGTGCTCGCCGCGATGCACGACACGCTGGACAGCTGTGGCGCGGGTGCAGGGGGCACGCGCAACATCTCCGGCACCAACCATCATCACGTGCTGCTCGAAGCCGAACTCGCCGATCTGCACGGCAAGGAAGCAGCGTTGCTGTTTACCTCGGGCTATGTGTCGAACTGGGCGGCGCTTTCGACGCTTGCCGCGCGACTGCCGAACTGCGTAATCTTCTCCGATTCGCTCAACCATGCCTCGATGATTGAGGGCATGCGCCACAGCCGCGCCGAGTGCCACCGATTCAAGCATAGCGACCCCGCCGATCTCGACCGGCTGCTCAGCATGGTCGAACCCGGTCGGCCCAAGCTTGTCGCCTTCGAAAGCGTCTATTCGATGGACGGGGATATCGGCCCGATCGCGGAAATCCTCGACGTTTGCGAAAAGCACGGCGCGCTTTCCTATATCGATGAAGTCCATGCCGTTGGCCTGTATGGCCCACGCGGCGGCGGCATTGCCGAGCGTGAAGGCCTGATGGACCGGATCGACGTGATCGAAGGCACGCTCGGCAAGGCGTTCGGCGTGATGGGCGGCTATATCGCAGCGTCGAAGAATCTGTGCGATTACGTCCGCAGCTTTGCCAGCGGTTTCATCTTCTCAACCGCGCTGCCACCCGCCATCGCAGCGGGTGCCTGTGCCAGCATCAAGCATCTGAAGCGCAGCTCGATCGAGCGCGAGCGCCACCAGGAGCGCGTGGCTCAGGTCCGCCGCCGGCTCGACGCTATCGGCATTCCGACAATGGAAAACCCCAGCCATATCATCCCGGTGATGGTGGGCGATGCGCACAAGTGCAAGATGATCAGCGACTGGCTGATGGAGCATCACGGCATCTATGTGCAGCCGATCAACTACCCGACCGTGCCCGTCGGCACGGAGCGGCTGCGCATTACGCCTTCGCCGGTCCATACCGATGACGATATCGACAGGCTCGTCAACGCGCTGTCCGAAATCTGGTCGAAATGCGAACTGGCCCGTCGGGCAATGGCGGCCTGATTCTTTCGTCTGGCCGGGGTCTGCAACGATGAGCAGCCCCGGCTATCGACCATATCAGCCACAATCACAGCCGCTACGGCTCGACGAAAATCTGTGGATCGTCGACGGACCTGAAGTTGGGTATCGGCTGGCAGGACTGACATTGCCCTGCCCCACCCGGATGACCGTGATCCGCATCGGTGGGGCGTTGTGGCTTCACTCCCCATGTGATTTCAGCGCCGCGCTTGCAGCACAGCTGGCGGCTTTGGGCGAAATTCGCTGGATCGTCGCCCCCAACAGCTTCCATTACACCCATATTGCCGACTGGGCGGCGGCCAACCCGCGTGCCGAATGCCATTTGTCGCCTGATCTGCCACCACGCTTCACGACGCTACCCAGCCCTGCCCACGCATTGGGTGACGCCGCGCCTGCGGCCTGGGCTGAAGAGATCGACCAGATTCAGGTTGATCTTGGCGGTTTTATCGAAACGATCTTTTTCCACCGGCCGACGTCGACCGTGATCGTGACTGACCTGATGCAGAATTTTGAGGCCGGTCGCGTCGTCAATCCGATCACCCGCCTGATCCTGCGCGCCGGCGGCTCGATTGGCCCGGGCGGCAAGACCTCAATCGACATCCGTCTGCCCGCACGCCGCCATCGGGATCGTGTCCGCGCGGCCGCAGCGCAAATGCTGGCATGGGCGCCCAAACGGATCATCCTGTCGCACGGCAAATGCTATGACGCGAACATCCCGGCAGAGATCAGCCGCGCCTTTCGCTGGGCGACCGGCTGATCCGGCATACAGATCAGTGGTCGATGGAGGGCTTTAGCGGTCGCCCCTGCCACAGAGAGAGGCGCTGGATGGCCAATCCCGCCAGCCCAGCGATCGGCACCAGATAGCCCAGATACACGATATGATACCAAGCCGGATAATCCGCCCAGACCCTGAAGAGATGGATTGGAAGGGAGATCGCCAGAAGTATACCGCCCAGCAGCCATGCCGCCCGCCCATCTCTGGCAATGATTGTTGTGATGCAGGCAGCCGCCGCCGTGCAGAGCGCACCAACTGCCAATCTCGCCACCAGCATGGCCAAGCTATAGGCCTTTGTCGGCTCTGCAGCGGCATAGTCAGGCCAAAAACTGCGGGCAGCCGCATTCCCGGTTTGAGCGATGACCACGGCGACCAGACACCCGGCCACCAAGCTGACGGCGGTCCGCACGATCCTGTTCATGGTAACTCCTGTGCTTGATCGGAAGGCATGAAATCCCGGCCGCAAGCCGGTTTCAATTCGCCTTCGGCTTCACTCGATATTTCTCAAACCAGGCCAGGATTGCCGATGCCTTCGCCGCCGATTGTGAAGGTCGCGCGGTAAACCCGCCATGGCTCGCGCCAGGCAATTTCACCAGCGCCGTGGGCACACCGCGGATCTGCAACGCGGCATAATATTGCTCCGACTCGCTCACCGGGGTTCGATAGTCCTCAGCGCCCACCACCACCATCGTCGGCGTTTTGACATTGCCGACCAGGCTGAGCGGTGATCTGTTCCAATAGGCCATTGGGTCTTCCCACGGCTCCTTGCTGAACCAATAGCGCGAGGTGAAGCCGGTATTGTCCATCGTCAGCGCCTCGCTGATCCAGTTGATCACCGGCTTTTGCGTGGCTGCAGCTTTGAAGCGATCGGTCTTGCCGACGATCCATGCTGTCAGCACGCCCCCGCCCGATCCGCCCGTCACGAACAGATTGTCGGGGTCCGCCACGCCCATCGCAATCGCGGCATCGACCGCCGCGATCAGATCGTCATAGTCACCACCGGGATATTTCTTGTCGATCAGGTTAGCAAAGCCGGCACCATAAGAGGTGCTGCCGCGCGGATTAACATACAGCACGGCATAGCCGCCCGCCGCGTAAAGCTGGACATCCGTGGAGAAACTGGGGCCATAGGCGCTGTGCGGCCCGCCGTGAATCTCCAGGATCAGCGGCACGCGCCGCCCCTCAACATAGCCGGGCGGAGTCGCGAGCCACGCCTCGATCGCGGTGCCATCGGGCGCGCGCAAATTCATTTGACGGACCGGCGCCAGCGTCTTGCGCGCCAGCATCGTTTCATTGAGCGCCGTTAGCCGCGTGTCCGCCCCGCCATTGCTGACATAGACATCCGCCGGATGCGCCGCTGTGCCGCCACTATAGGCAATCCGGCCACCATTGGAGACAGAGAAGCTGCCGCCAGAATAGGGCCGGTCAAGCCCGCCGCCCGCCAGCCCACGAACAACCGTCGTCACGCGCCCATCCAGCCCGACCCTGGCCACTTGTTTGACGCCATGATCGTCAAAGGAAATGATCAACGAGCGGCTATCCTTGGCCCAAACCGCCCCATCAATGCTGCGATCGAGCCCGGCGGTCAGCGTGCGTGCGTCGGTCCCGTCGATCGACATCACCGAAAGCTCATCATTGGCATTGCTTGCCCGCTTGTCGGCATAGCCAAGCCAGGCGATCTGCCGGCCATCCGGCGAGACCACCGGCGCGAAATCGGGTCCATAGCGGCTCGTAAGCGCCGTCACACTACCACTGGCGACATCCACGGCGTAGATTTCGCTGTTGTTCGGCTCGCGCTCCCAATCGGCCGATCGCACCGCGCCAAACAGGATCCGCTTGCCATCGGGCGTCCAGGAAAGGGGGCCCGCGTCATTCACCGCGCCAAAGGTGAGCTGCTGCGGCGCGCCACCATCGGCGGGGACCAGGAAGAGATGATCATAACCGGCCTTGATATTGCCGCCGCCATCAGCGCGGTAGGTGACCCGGTCGATCACCTCCAGCGGTTCGGCCCAGGCAGCGCCCTCGGGCTTGGCCGGGGCATTGCCGAGCTTGGCCGGCGCGCCGGGCACGGTCATGACAAAGGCGATACGATCCCCGGCGGGCGACCAAGCAAGGTCGCTTGGGCTATCCGGCAAGCCGGTGATGCGCGCGGTTTCACCAGAACCAAGCCAGCGCACAAACAACTGCGGGGCCTTGCCGTCCACTGCTGACACAAAGGCAAGCCGACGGCCGTCGGGCGACCAGCGCGGGCGGCTATGATTGCCTGGCCCAGCGACCAGCGGCGATTGGGCCCCCGTGCGGGCATCGACCAGCCAGATCGTCGAGCGCAACCGATCGGTCATGATATCGGCACTTTGGCGCACATAGGCGATTACGCTGCCGTCGGGGCTGATCTGCGGATCTGCTGCCTGTTCAAGAGCAAACAAGTCTTCGCCGGTGAAAAGACGGTTGGGACCTGCAGGAACGGCTGCGGCATCTTGCGCAATCGCTGAAGTCGCTGGCAGAGCGGTGGTGATCAGCAGCAATGCGAGCATCGAACGCATAAAAAATCCCCTGAAATTAATCAGGGGATCGTCGCCTGCCACACGGGCAATCGCAAGGAAATTCAACTGCGGCCTCGGCGCTGCAACACCTTGCGCCGGAAAGCTGCCCCGCCCCGTTGCCGGGGGCGGGGCCAGCAATCATTGGCCAGAGGCTGGTGCCGCGACGTTACCGTCGGCAGCCGCTGTCACCGGTGCGGAAACCGTCGGTGTTGCCGCCGGCAACGGCACCGCCGTTGCAGGTGCCGGTGCGGTTGTTCCCATCAGCGCCGGATAGTCCTTCACCATGCTCACCCCACCCAGTGGCTTGTTGAGGCCCTGGTGGCAGGTTGTGCAATTAGCCTTAAGGACATCGCCATAAGGCCCCTTGCGGTTGGCTGGGAAGACCGAGGCAAGTGAAGCAATATACTTGTTGTTGATCTCGCCAACCATCCGGATGCCATACCATGCACCCGTACGCTGCGGCCGGCTGTTGCTCCAGCTCGCGAACGAGTCGGTGTTATGGCAGAAGGTACAATTGACGTTCAGCGCCGAAGACATGTGCATCATCAATGCATAGGTCTTTTCGGTCTTGGCAATCGATGGCCCAGGGGTCGGCCCGCGCAACGCGCTGGCACTCTGGACGCGGATGTTATTCTTGGCGCCAAGATAGGTCGTGAACGGATCATAAGGCAGCGACGTAAAGGCAACGGTTGCTGCGGGCGTATTTTGCCCATGCTTGTTGCTCATCGTGCGGATCGGCGTACTTGCCGGTGCATCCGCCATCGCCCAGACATTCTTGGGAACGGCATTGCCCTTATGGCAGGTATAGCAGGTGACGCCCGTTTCCTTGACGTGCGGCTTCCAGTTCTGGTTGATGTTGATCGTCATCTGCAACATCCGCCGGGCGACAACCTTGGTATAGACTTCGTCAGACGCCATGTTTTCTGGATTGTGGCAGTAATTACAGCCCTGCTCCGGTGGCGCGATCCAAGTGGTGATCGCGGCCATCAGATGGTTGAACTGTTCGGTGCTGACATTGTTCAGCACCTTGACATTCTGATAGGTTTCGCTGGCGCGCGGCCCGCTATCATCTGGTGTGTCATAGGGTGGCGCGGGCACCGGCTGATCGACCAGCCGGTTGACAGCGGTGATCTGATCACCGCCAGTGCCACGAAAGCCCGTTTGCTCGATCTTCTTGGGGCCGATCTCGCAACCGGCAAGCACCAGCATGAGCGATCCAGCCAGAGCTGCTTTGGTAATGGTGGCGACGCGGATCATTGCGGTGCTCCCGGCAGAGTTGCTGGATCGACGACACCGGTTGAGGGATAAGCAGGCGCATAACCATGCTGCTGAGCCCAGAGATACCAGTTATCAACGACAGTGCCCGTCAGCAGAATGCCGATGCCGCCCGTAAGCGTCGTCAGCACCGCAAACCACCAGGCCCAGCGGTGGATCGATTCCATCGTGGCGTTGAACCCCATCGTCCAGCGCCAGAACAAGGCGGCGCGTTCAGATGCGGTACCACGATCAGTGATTTGCTCAATTTCACGCTCACCGCCATACCGACCAACGGCCAGGATGGTCGCGCCGTGCATCGCGAACAGGAGCGTCGACCCATAAAGGAAGGCGATCGAGAGCGCGTGGAACGGGTTGTAAAAGAGGTTGCCGTAACGGATCGAGAAAGCGGCAGTCCAATCCAGATGCGGGAAGATCCCATAAGGCACTGCTTCGGACCAGCTGCCCATCAGCATCGGCCGAATGAAACCAAGCACCAGCATCAGCCAGATCGCGCTGAGGAAAGCCCAGGAGACGTGAGTGCCCATGCCAAGCGCGAGCGCCCGGCGATAGGTCCGTGCCCACCAGAGCAGCACTGAAGCGCTGAAGAAAAAGCCAGTGATGATGAACCAGCCCCCTTCAGCAAGCGGCACCATCGCCTGGAAACCATATTTGGGTGCAGGCGGTTCAAGCGACAGCCAGAAGAGCTGGCGGACGAACTGGATGGGGCTCCAGCCGACCGAGGCCAACATGTTGAGACCGATGATCTCGAAAGCGATCAGGCCGAACAGCAGTGAGAGTGTGCCGAGCCAGCCGAGATAGATCGGGCCGATCTGCGCATTGCCGATCTTGCCCAGCCAATAAAAGTAGCCGCCGGTATTGCTGCGTATTTCGTGGGGATCGTTGGTTGGCGGGCCCATTTCGGCCGGCCCGCGCAACTGCACCTGATTAAAGATATTCTGATAGGTTGCCATGTTGTGTGCTCCCCTCAAGCCCAGATCGGCAGATTGAGCCACCACGTCCACCATTCAGGCCAGCCGCGCGTCCATAGCGGGCCGCTGATGATGATGCAGATAGCACTCCAGAAGCCCGCCGAAAGCGCGAGGAACAAGCCGACACGGTGAATGCCGAGCGTGCCGACCGAGTAACCGATCGTATCGCGGAAAAAGGCGTCTTCATATTCGGGCGACTTCACATCTTCGCCCTTTTGCGGGTTCACCGCAGAGAGCACCAGGCCGCCATGAAGTGCCAGCGCCAGCGTCGTCGTGAAGAAGAAGCTGACCGCGATCATATGGGCCGGGTTATAATGGAAGTGCAGATATTGGTAGCCGGTGTTCGACACCCAATCGAGATGGCTGAAAATGCCGTAAGGGAAGCCGAAGCCCCACGCCCCCAGCAAGAACGGCCGGATCACCACCAGGCTGACATAGGCAAAAATGGCAAAGCCAAAAGCAATGGGTACATGATAGCCCATGCCCAGCTTTCGACAAATCTCCACTTCGCGCAGCGCCCAGGAACAAAATGCCCCGATCGCGCAGATCGTGATGATCTGCCACAGGCCGCCCTCCTTTAACGGGGCGAAGCCAAGGCCATAACTAATGTCAGGCGGCGCAATGCTGATCAGCCACGGGTTCCAGGTCGGTCCCAGTGAGGCGCCATATAGGATCAGCGCGGTGCCGAGACTGGCGAAAAACGCAGTCGTGACGCCGAAAAAACCGACATAAAAGGGGCCGATCCAGAAATCGAACAGGTCACCGCCGACAAGCGTGCCCCCCCTTACCCGATATTTCCGCTCAAAGCTCAAGAGTGCCATGGAACAGCTCCTTCACCCGTCGGTCTTCGGCGGGATGGCATGAATTCATCGTGTTGAGGACTGGACGGACCTGGGCGCTTGCACGCCAATCAGGTCACGTCCGCCTCAACTGTCAACTTCGTGACAATCGAGTTGTCACTGCTCGTTTTGTCAGGACGCCGCCGGTGCCGGGGTCACTGCCGCTGCGGCCGTCGCTGCAGGCGGATTTGGTGCTTCGAGCCAATTATAGCGATTGGTGCTCAGCAGGATGAAATGAATCAGGATCGCAAGCGTGAACAGAAACACTGCCAGCGCTGTCAGGACCCTGCGCGGATCAAAAGTTACCCACATTCTCCACATGGCATATTCTCCTTATTAAACGCTAGCCGAGTGGATCGGCGCCTGGGCGGGAACCACGAGCGCGGTCTTGGCATCATAGCCAGGCGTGCCCGGGAACCATGGCCGCCACTGCCAAACGAGGAAGTGGGCAATGATGGCCACAATGGTGAAGAACCCCATGCTGACCACGAACAGCTTGTGAAATTCTTTCGCTTCGTCGGGCGTCAGGTAGGTACCCGGCCCCATTCTATCGTCGCTCATTTCGTTCGTTCCTTCATCTTCGTTCGACCCGGCGAGATCAGGCGCGCGGCACGCGTCCCCCGACGGCATCCACGCAGCGCGAAGCACCACGAAGATTGGTTTGTCCGCATGCTGCGGAAATTGCTGTGCAGAGCCGTCATCCGCCCCTGCTTTCGGTAATCGCGTCGGCCAGCCGCGCTGCGCTCACCTTATTCTCGCCCGCCCGTCGCGCGCCGCGCTCGGCAGCGTCACGAATGCGTTTGGCCGCAGAAATACGCACCAGTACCGGTTCACGCTCGACAACCGCGTCAAGCTCGGCCTTGGCCTCGTCTTCCCACATCAGTTCGCGTTCCATCCGGGCCGGGGTTGCTTCGACCTGGTCGAGCTGGCCAGCCAATGGAATGATATTGAACAGCGCATCGAACAGAGCGTTACAAACTTCCTGGATCAGGTAAGTCGCGCCCGAATAGCCCATATAGGGCGTGCCGGTATGGCGGCGGATCGCGGCCCCGGGGAAGGAAACGGGCACGTAAATGCTCCGTCCACCCGTTTCGGCCAGATACATCCGCTCGTTATAGCTGCCGAACATGATCAGCGGCGGATTGGTGCGAATGGCCTCAAGCACGGCGGCATTATCCGGCTTCACCCCCGCCGTCCGGCGGAAGGAGAAATTGCACGGCAATCCCATGTCGCTTTCTAGGAAATTGCGGATGCCGCGTTCATAGGTTTCCGTCGCGACGACGGCAAAGCTAGCGGTCGCAAAGAAATCCTGGGTGACCGAACGCCACAAATCCCAGAGGGGTTTGATGGTCGTATGCTTCTCACGCTCAATGAACGGCTCGGGATCTAGCCCGGTCAGCTCGCCCAGCTTGCGCAAAAACAAGGTCGTGCTTTCCAGCCCGATTGGCGCCTGCAGATAGGGCCGCTCAAGCGCCTCGCACAGCCCGCGTCCGAATTCGCGGTACATGCAGACATTGACGTGGGCGTTGGCGAGCTTCTTGACGTCCGCCAGGTGGCTACCGAGCGGGAAAACCATGTTGATCTGCGCGCCAATGCCCTCAACCAGTCGCCGGATTTCGGCGAGGTCGGACGGCATGTTGAACGTGCCATACATCGGCCCGATGATATTGACGCGGGGCTTCTCGCCTTCGCGCAATTCCTTCAGCGTCGGCACCTTCTTCGGCCCGAACTGCGTCCATAGCCAGGTCAGCGCGCGGTCGCCCGATTGCCACTGATCCTCGTCAATCGTGCGCGGCAGGAAGCGCTGAATATTGGTGCCTTCCGGCGTGACGCCGCCGCCGATCATCTCAGCGATTGACCCCGTCACCACCACAGCGGGCAGATCAGGATCGAGCGTCTTCCACGCTCGCTTCATCGCACCCTCCGTGCCGTCGCGGCCAAGCTCCTGCTCACCGAGTCCTGTGACAACGATCGGCAATTCGTGCGGCGGTAGGCCGTCAGTATAATGCAGCACTGAGGTAACCGGCAGATTTTCGCAGCCGACGGGGCCATCAATGATGACCTGCAATCCCTTGATCGCAGTGAAGGCGTAGACCGCCCCCCAATAGCCGCCGGCGCGGTCATGGTCGAGGACGAGCGTCATATTTCCTCCCCGTTTACGGGGAGGGGGACCATGCGCCGCATGGTGGAGGGGGCTGGCCGCAAGCGTTGCGCGAAGAGGAGCCCCCCCTCCGGCGCTTTGCGCCACCTCCCCGTCCCGGGGAGGATTGAGTTGAGGCCCATCATGTGCCGATATGCTCCTCGGCCTTGGCCATCGCGATCCGCTTGGCGGCGTATTTCGCTTTGAACTCGGGGCGATCCTCAGGCGTATTTTCCCAGATGCCCGCGGTATGCCCAGTGCCAACGCCGTCAAAAAAGGCGGTCATCTTGTCCATCCGGCTCTGATTGGCGAGCGCGGCATTGACGACCATCGCCAGGCTCCCTGCCCCGGCCGGCCCCATCAACGGGCGCGCTGAGATCAGATTGGTGAAATAGAGCGATGGGATCGATTTCTGCTTGGCATGCTGCACCACCGGCGTGGTGCCAATCGCCAGATCGGGGCCATATTCCCCAATCGCCGCAATATCCTGTTCCAGGCTTGCGCGATACTGGACTCGACAGCCATGCGCTTCCAGCCATTCCCGGTCCGGATCCGACCAGCGCGTGCGCGGCGCTGCCGTGCCGACATAGGGCACCTCGGCACCGCTTTCGATCAACAGCCGGGCGACCAGCAGCTCGGAGCCCTCATAGCCCGACACCGTAATCCGCCCCTTGATCGGCTTGGCGGCAAGCGCCCCTGCGATGGCGGGCAGGAACTTATTCTTCGATGCGTCGATCTTGTCCTGCGCAATGCCGCAGGCGGCACCAATTGCGTCTAGCCAGGCCGCAGTACCGTCGCGCCCGACCGGAGCCGAACCGACAACACTGCGTCCCGCCGCCTCAAACTCGCGCACGCTGGCGGTATAGAAAGGATGAATCGCCGCAACCACAGCGCAATCCAGCGCCGAATAGAGCTCGCGCCATTCACGCGTGGGGACGACCGGGCCAGCGGCCAAGCCCAGCGGTTCAAGCATGATACCGATGCCGGGCGGGTCGGCCGGGAACATCTCTCCCAACAACGTTACTGTCGGGCGATCAGGCCGTTGTTTAGGCGCGGCAACCGGGCCAAGCTCGGCTTCTTTGCGCGCATAAGAGAGCATCGCGCCTGCCAGCACATCCTTTGCCTCAGCATGCGTCGGCACGCCGAAACCGGGCACGTCAATGCCGATCACCCGCACACCGTTGATCTGATCAGGCAGCAATTGCAGCGGTACGCCAGAGGCCGTCGGCACGCAGAGATTGGTGACGATGATCGTGTCGTACAGCGCCGGATCGGCGAGATCATGGACCGCGTCGCGAATGTCTTCGAACAGCTTGCCGGTAACCAGCGTTTCGGAGCTGAAAGGGACATAGCCGACCGTCCGCCGCGCGCCATAGAAGTGCGAGGTGAAGGTCAGCCCATAAACGCAGCAGGCGGAACCCGAGAGAACAGTGGCGGTCCGGCGCATGCGAAGGCCAACCCGAAGCGACCCAAACGCCGGGCACATCGATTGCGGCTGATCATGCGGACCCTTGGGATAATCCGCCGCATAGCGCTCCAAAATCTCGCTCTTACCGGCCTTTGACGCGGCCTCATGCATCGTCTCGGCGCCAGCATGGCAACCGGCACCCTGCGCTTCAGCAGCGCTAAGGTCGATGCGATCAGTCTCGCGGGAGGGGTTTTCCAGATCCACTGTCAAACCGCGTCGTAAACGACTTCGAGGGAGGGCTTCACGACGAAGTCGACACCGCGCATATCGGCCTGGCTGGCGGGCTTCAGCGTGAAATCGGCACCCGTCACATCGGCGCTGAACAGGTTGAGCAAGCCATCCTGATCAAGCGGTGTCGGCCGCAGCGGCGGCGCTTCGGCCACGTTGATCGCCAGTTCTTCAAACAGGCTCGCCCACTGACCGCCGGGCTTGCCGATGATCTGATAGTTCGCGCTCTTCTTGCGGATGTCCTCGTTGGCCGGGATCGCGGTCAGCACTGGAATGCCGACCGCCTCGGCAAAGGCATTGGCCTCGCCAGTGCCATCATCCTTGTTGAGGATCATGCCGGCGACGCCGACATTGCCGCCCATCTTGCGGAAATATTCGACCGCCTTGCAGACATTGTTGGCGACATAGAGCGACTGCAGGTCGTTCGACGCGACGACGATCACCTTCTGGCACATGTCACGCGCGATCGGCAGGCCGAAGCCGCCGCAGACAACGTCCCCCAGGAAATCGAGCAGGACGTAATCAAAGCCCCATTCGTGAAAGCCGAGCTTTTCCAACGTTTCGAACCCGTGGATGATACCACGCCCGCCGCAACCGCGACCGACTTCTGGCCCGCCCAGCTCCATCGCGAACACACCGTCGCGCTGGAAGCAAACGTCCTCAATGCCAATTTCTTCGCCCGCCAGCTTCTTGGCCGAGCTCGTCTCGATGATCGTCGGGGTTGATTTGCCACCGAACAACAGGCTGGTCGTATCGCTCTTGGGATCACAACCGATCAGCAGCACGCGTTTGCCCTGCTGCGCCATCATGTAGCTGAGATTAGCGAGCGCGAAGGACTTGCCGGAACCGCCTTTGCCGTAAATGGCAATGATCTGCGTTTCCTTGGTCACTTCACCGGTGTGGACCGGATCGGGCTCCTGGTTCGCCTCGTCGCGCAGCGCGCCTAGGTCGAGCATCGTCATTCACTTCTCCAATCGAGTACCATTTTCAGGCATTCAGGATCGCCAAAAGCGGCAGGATAAGCTTCGGTGGCCTCGCCAGCCGGGCGCACATGCGTCACCAGCCCGCCAAGGCTGAGCGCACCGCTATCAACGAGCTTTGCGGTGGCGCGCAGATCGTCGATCACGAATTCAGTGGAAATCCGCAGCCGCGCTTCGCGCATAAAGGCCGGCGGAAACGAGAAGGTCAGCTTGTCATAGAAACCGGCGAGGACAATCTCGCCGCCCTTGGCGAGCCGTGAAATCAGCGAATCAAGGATGCTGCCCGCGCCGCTTGCATCGCAGATCGTCTTGTAATCCTTGCGCTCGTCCTCTGACGGATCGATCACGCGATAGCCGAAATCGCCAATCCGGCGTTCGGCGGCGGTTTCCCACACCGTCGGCGGCGGCGCCCCGCAGGCAACCGTGATTCGCGCGATCAATCGGCCCAAAATGCCATGTCCAACAATCAGTTCGGGTGCGGCACCCCCGGCAATAGCGTGATAGGCAGTCGCGGCCAGCGCGATCAGAATGCCCGCTTCGCCCAGCGATTCGTCAACCGGCATGGCTCGAGCCGCCGGCAGGATGACTCGGCGCGCAGTGCCGCCAAACAGGCCGCGAGCGTGCGTGTAGCAATTGGCACCCGGCACAAACACCCACTCACCGATTCGCGATTGCGCTTCTGCGCCGGCATCGATCACGCGACCAACGGATTCATAGCCAGGAACAAGGGGATAACCCATGCCAGGAAAGGCTGGCATCTTCCCAGACCACAGGAGTTTTTCAGTGCCGGAGCTAATGCCGCTCCAGGCCACTTCGACCAGCAGATCGCCCGCCGTCATTGGATTAAGCGCCATGCGACGCAACGAGAGCGTCTCAGGTGCCTCCAATATAACCGCCAGCGTTTCCACCATTTACTCCCCTGTTGATGCTCTCAACTGACTGGTTCGGGCATCACGAGTGTCACACTATATGGACACTTTTTATTGTCAACTGTTCTGGACGCTTTGTGCGTCAACGACTCGCTACAATCGCACTTACGGTCAGCGGCAGGGGGGTTGCGACGTTGCTGGTGGCGCTGAATCCGGCTTGCCGCAGCATCGCGGCGATCGCCTTCTTGCTGCGTGGCCGGCCCGATCCCATGGCCCAGAGATACATGCCGAAATAGCCATCCCCTGCGGCCTCAGCCCCGGGGGTTTCGGCCATCGGCTCGGCAATCAACAGGCGCCCGCCCGGCGGCAGCGCGGCATGGATGTTGCGCAGCAATTGCAGGGCTGGCGCATCATCATGATCGTGCAGCACGCGAATGAGGGTGACGAGATCATGCCCGCCGGGTAGCGAATCAGCCAGGAAGTTGCCGCCATGAATCGTCACGCGCGGGCCGTGCCCGGCGGCATCAAGCGCTCGCCGCGCGCGTTCGCCAACGGCGGGCAGATCAAACAGCGCCAGCTCAATCCCCGGCACCCGCGCGGCGACCGCTGCAATAAACGCCCCCTGCCCGCCGCCAACGTCAAGCATCCGCCGGTGTCGCCCAAACGCATAGCTGTCGATCACATGGGTAGCGATCAGCGGCTGGGATGCGGCCATCAGCCCGGAATAGGCCGCCACTTGATCACCGTCCCCCTGCCCTTCCGATTCGGCATAGGTCCAATAATTGGAGAGCTTCCCGCCGCCTGCGCCCCGCCGCAGCAACGCAACGGGATCGGCAAGATCGGCATAGAGCAGCCGGTGGTGCGCCACCATTTCGGCAATGCCGCCATTGCCGCGCAGCGCCGCGCCCTCTCCGCCCAGCGCCCAGCGATCCTCAGCAATCCGCTCGACCAGCCCGATCGATGCGGCTGCGCGGAGCAATCGATCGGTGCCCTCGATTGGGACATCGATTGATACGGCAATGTCCGCCAGATTTCGGGCGCCATCAGCCAAAAGATCGAGTAGGCGCAATTCGATACTGGCGGCGATCACTTGCGAATAGGTGAAGCCCGCCACGCGATCGAACATGATCCGCGCCTTGCTGCGCACGATCGGCCGGGTCAGTGGGAAGCGGGCGGCAAAGCGCTGAAAGCCCGGATCGGCAAGCACGCGATTGCGCGCCGCCACCCAGCGTTCCCGCCAAGGGCTATTGTCTTTGGTTCTGGACAGTTTCATATGTCCAAATAGTTGGACGGTTGATGGGGGTGCGTCAATCGACTTAAATTCGCTCAACCGAAGAAAGGCCGGCATGCAGCGCGAAAGGGTCATCGTGATCGGCGCCGGTGTGGGCGGGTTGACCAGCGCCGCCCTGCTGGCTGCACGCGGCTTTGACGTAACGGTGCTCGAAGCGGCAGCAGCCCCCGGCGGCAAGATGCGCCAGGTCGATTCGGGTGGCGCGCAGATTGACGGTGGACCAACCGTTTTCACGATGCGCGACGTGTTTGACGCCATCTTTGACAGCTGTGGTGCATCGCTCGACGATTACCTCACGCTGACCACATCAACCACGCTCGCGCGCCACGCTTGGGGCAATGATCGGCTCGATCTGTTCGCTGATCGCACCGCGAGTGAAGACGCCATCGCCGCCTTTGCCGGCCCCCAAGAGGCAGCGGGGTATCGGCGCTTTTGTGCCGAGGCGAAACAGATCTTCACCTCGCTCGACAAGCCGTTCATGCGCAGCCAGCGCGGCAGTCCGACCCGGCTCGCCTGGGAAATGGGCAAGGTGCGGTTTGCAGACCTTCTTACTACGCGACCGTTCCAGACGCTGTGGGCCTCGCTCGGCGACCATTTTCGCGATCCCCGCCTGCGCCAGTTGTTCGGGCGCTATGCCACCTATTGCGGCTCCTCCCCGTTTCTCTGCCCCGGCACGCTGATGCTGATCGCCCATGTCGAGGCGCGCGGTGTCTGGCTGCTCGACGGCGGCATGCATGCCCTTGCCCGCGCGCTGGAGCGGCTGGCGGTGGAGCGTGGCGCGCAGTTCCGGTACAATGCCCCGGTCGCGGAGATATTGGTCGAACACGGCCGCGCCGCTGGCGTCCGGCTGGCGACAGGTGAACGTCTGACCGCCCATTCGATCGTTTGCAACGCTGATCCGTCAGCCATTGCCGATGGCCGCTTTGGGGCGGCAGCACGCGGCGCGGTGACCGGGATGACGCCAGCCCAGCGATCACATAGCGCGCTGGTGTGGACCGCACATAGCAAGACGAGCGGCTTTCCGCTGTCGCACCATAATGTCTTCTTCTCGGACGATTATCCGGCCGAGTTCGACGCGCTCACCGCCGGCAAGCTGCCGTCTTACCCCACCGTCTATATCTGCGCGCAGGACCGCGACGATCAGGGCGTTGATCGGGGTGGGGGGCCATCGGGGCGCGAACGTCTGCAGATACTCGTCAACGCCCCCGCCAATGGCGACGGGCCAGGATTTACCGAAGCGGAGATCGATCAATGCCAATCGCGGATGCTGGAGATTACGAGGCGGGCGGGCCTATCACTGGAACTGCCCCCAACAGCAACGGTGCTGTCGACTCCGGCAACGTTCGAGGCCCTGTTTCCCTCGACGGGTGGAGCCCTTTATGGACGGGCCTCGCACGGATGGGCGGCGTCCTTCCGCCGGCAAGGCGCCCGGACACTGATCCCTGGCATTTATTGCGCGGGCGGGAGCACCCATCCGGGCGCGGGCGTCCCGATGGCAGCGCTCAGCGGCGGCCATGCCGTCGATATCCTGCTCAAGGACCACGTTTCGATGTCGAGGTCGATGCGAACGGCTATGCCTGGTGGTATATCGACGCCTGCAGCGACGACGGCCGCTTCGGCCTGACGATCATTGCCTTTATCGGCAGCGTCTTCTCGCCCTATTACAAGCTCAGCGGGCGTCGCAGCCCGGAGAACCACTGCGCCATCAATGTTTCGCTGAATGGCCCGCGCGGCAATGCCTGGGCGATGACCGAACGCCCCTGGCACCAGGTCCGCCGCGATGCGGATACTTTCCAGGTCGGCCCCAGCGGCCTGCATTGGGACGGCGATTGCCTGGTCATCGACATCAACGAAACCTCGGCCCCTTTGCCCTATCCAGTGCGCGGGCAGGTCCGTGTTTACCCGGAGATGATCGGCACCACCGGCTTTTGCCTCGATGCGGCGGGAAAGCACCGCTGGCACCCCGTCGCGCCGCGCTCGCGCGTCGAGGTCGACATGGCCAACCCCGGCATCAGCTGGAACGGCAGCGGCTATTTCGATTCGAACTTCGGCGAAGAGGCGCTGGAGGACGGCTTCAACGACTGGCACTGGTCGCGCGCGCATCTGAAGAACGATGTCGCCGTGCTCTATGAGGGCACGCGGCGAGACGGCACGCCCTTCGATCTGGCGCTGAAGATGGACCGCCAGGGCCGCTGGACCGATGTCGCCGCGCCCCCATCGCTCCGCCTCCCCCGCTCCGGCTGGATGATCGACCGCCTGACCCGCGTGGACGCTGGCCACAAGGCCAAGGTGACCAAGACCTGGGTCGATGCCCCTTTCTACGCCCGCTCCGCGCTCGACACGCGGCTGTTCGGCGAGGATGTGCACGCGGTGCATGAGAGCTTGTCGCTGGGGCGGTTCCGCTCGCCGATCGTGCAGGCGATGCTGCCGTTCAGGATGCCACGAGCGATTTATTGAGGGGTTATCGCGGCGAACTTGGGTGGCCAACAATGACCCGTTCGTCCTGAGTAGGGGCTGAGCGAAGTCGAGGAGCAGCAGGTCGGATCGTCCCCCGGACGATCCTGAAACATGCGGGGCATGCTTCACCTGCTGCTTATCGAAGGGCCCGCCCCAAAACGCTGTCCTTCGATACGCCATTTCGACAAGCTCAGCCGCTACTCAGGACGAACGGATTTCTTGGATCGGCTCGCCCGCTATGTCTCGCGCTCATCCTTGTTGCGCCGGATCGAGCGCGTCGTCGCCCAATATTGATAGGCAAGAAAGAGGATAACGCCGCCGAAGACGAGGCCCATTTCGAGCAGGCCCATATGGTCGTGGATCATAGGTAGTTCCTGAACAGGATGGCGACGCTGGTGGGCGTTTTACGCGGTGGCGCTACGAATTGCGAATGGCGGGGATTGGTGGATAGCAGAATGGCTGCTTACATCGTTCGGATGCACGAGCGAGGGAGGGATCGACGCCGGATCAAAGAGTGAACAAAGTGCTCTTATTCCCGCGCTGGGCGCGTCGCGCTAAATCGTCGCCGAATCAGGAGCCAGTCGCCCCCATGGCAAAGCGCAAGACCGCCCTCGACCACCTTAACAGCGGACGCGAGCCGCATATCGTCCATGTCATCCCCACGGGCGCTCCCGGCTATCGCGAAGCTAATGGCGGCGCGATGGTGGTGTCCTCACCCGCTGAGGTCAACGCGGTGGTGCGCAGTTTGAAGCGTGGGGAAGTAGCGACTCTCGATGATCTGCGCGCGGCCATCGCCCGCCGCCACGCGGTCGCGGTAGCCTGCCCGGTTTCGACCGCGATCTTTCTCAACATGTGCGCCCGCGCCGCCGAGGAACAGCGCGAGATGGGCGTGCCCGACGCCGAGCTGACCCCTTGGTGGCGGGTGCTCAAGAAGGGCGGCTTTCTCAATCCGAAATACCCCGGCGGGACAGATTATCAGACCTCGCTGCTCGAAGCAGAAGGCGTGCGGGTGTCACCCTTGCGTCGCCAGCCTGCGGTGTTCGACTTTGCCGAGCGAACGCCGAGCGATCCGCTAGAAGCGCGGCAATGATCCGTAAGGTGCTGCTGGCGTTGATAGCGATTGCTGCGCTAGCAGCGGGCGGGCTCTATGGCTGGGGGCTCACGCTTCCCGCCACAACGCGGGCGCAGCGCGACGTAGCCTTTCCCGTCCCACCCGCCGAGGTGTATGCGCGAATCAGCGATATCGAGGCACAGGCCGCTTGGCGCAGCGACATCGGCAGAGTCGAAGTCAGCGCCGACGGTGCCAGCTGGACAGAGTTTCCGCGCGACGGCAGCAAAATCAGCTTCAGGCTCATAAAAAGCAAGCCTGGCGCGCTGTTCGCGATAGGCTATGCATCGTCGCTCGGTTTTGAAGGCACCTGGCGCGTGAACTTCGCGCCGACCACGGGCGGCACACTAGCTCGGTTTGTCGAGGAGGTGACCATGGCCAGTCCCTTCAACCGCGCTATCGGCCAGTTGGCGAGCCCGCCGGGCCACCATCTCGATCTTTATTTGGCAGACCTCAAGCGCGCGCTCGACGACTGAAAACCCTGTTGGCTCATGCGCCTGCAATGACCGCCGTTGGAGCGATAACTTCCGTTCACCGCTATACCTAATTGTGCTCCCGCGAAGGCGGGAGCCCAGGCTGGGTCCCCGCCTTCGCGGGGACACAAGGCAGCGGTTGTTGGGACAAGCAAGTCACCCCACCCCAACCTCACCAGCAAACGCCCCGATCATCGCCGCTATTCGCTCGGGCGCTTCTTCATGCGCCAGATGCCCCAGCCCCGGCAGCACCTCCAGCACCGCCCCCGGCACCAGCGCCGCCGCACCCTCGGCAGTCGATGCCGGAATTGCCGAATCGCCCGCCCCATGGATCAGCAGCAGCGGCACCGCCAGCTTGGGCAGGTCGCGCGCCAGCGATTCCAGGTCCCAGTCGGCCATCATCGTGATCGCGCCCGCGCAATGCCCCGGCGTCGCGAACAGCCGCCCGTAAAAATCCGCCCCCGCCGCATCGATCGTGGAGCCCGTTGATCGCGCTAGGAACCGCCCCGCCTCACCACGCTGCCGAGCGATGCCGGCAAAGATGTGCGGCGCAAACGGGTTGACGAACAGCATCCGCGCCAGCGTCGGGAACAGCTTGGCCGCCAGCCCCGGAAAGGGCAGCAGCGCCGAATTGAGCCCGATCACGCCCTTGGGCGCGGCCAACCCGTCGAGCACCATCCGGATTGCAATCGCCGCCCCCGCCGAATGGCCGACGATCAGCGCGGGTGGCATGTCCAGCGCCGCCATTAACTCGCCCACCGCTTTGGCCATCGTGGGCATCGCCAGCCCACCCATTGGCCGCCCAGTCGTAAAGCCATGCCCCGGCAGATCGGGCGCCACGACGGTAAAATGCTCGGCCAATAGCGGTAGCATCGCCCGCCAGCTATGCGTCGCCGCCCCCGTCCCGTGGAGCAGCAGCAGCACGGGGCCGTTTCCGACGACCTGCACATGCCAACGCAACCGCCCGACATCGACAAAGCGGCTCACCTCACGGTTGGGCCAGTCGCGTCCTTCGGCCTCCCAGCGCGGCTTATCGCTCAGCATCCTGAACCCCCTTCACCGCCGCGTGCATTGTCCGCGCATCCGCCCGTGGCAGCGGCAGATAGCGCGCGCGCATGGCAGCGGCGATCTTGGCCCCCTCAGCCCGCGGTCGCGCGGAAATATCGACAAAGGCAGAGGCGATCCCCGACAGGCCAATCGCGCGCGCCGCCGCCTCGGCATCGTCCTCTGCCGCCTGCCGCACCATCGATCCGTCGGCGGCGATATTGGCGCGGCCATCGGTGAGAATCACCAGAAACGGCGTCCGCCCCCGCTTGCGCGCGGCCTCGCCGAGTTCGCGCGCGGCATTGAGCCCGGCGGCAAGCGGGGTCCCGCCCCCGCCCGGCAATGCCCCCAGCGACTTGCGCGCGCGCGCCAGTGACCGGGTCGGCGGCAGGATCAGCTCGGCCTCGGTCCCGCGAAACGCCACCAGCGCCACCTGCGCGCGCTTCACATAAGCCTCGGCCAGCAGCAGTTCGACCGCCCCCTTGGCCTCGGCCAGCCGCGCCATCGCCGATGACCCCGACGCATCGACCGCAAAGATCGTCGTCGCCTCCATCTTCTTTTCGAACCGCCGGATGCGGAGATCGTCGAGCCGCACCTGCACGCGGCTCGCGTCCGCACCGCGCACCCGCTGCCAGGGGGCGGCGGCGCGCAAGGTATCGATCAGGCTCAGCCGCAAGCCGCCGCGCGGGATGCCCGCCCGCACGCCCACGGGCCGACCACGCGTCGCGGAGCGTTGCTTGGCGCCCTTGCCCTGCCCGCCTGCCTTTGGGGCTCGCCTGCCGCTGCCCGCAGCAATCTGCGCGAGCACATCCTTGGGCAGCGAGGCGAGTGCCGCTTCCAACACCACATCCTCCAGCGGCTGCGGCTCACTGCTCTCCTGCTCGCTGGTATCGCTGTCGGACGGCGGCGGCGGCGGTGCCTCGGTCTCGGGCGCTGGCTCAGCCTCAGGCGGCGGTGGCATCCGCGTCGCGCGCGGGCCGAGCACAAGGCGCGCGGCGATCATCACATCATCCTCGCCAATCACCGACCGCCCATGCAGCACCGCCGATGCCCGCGCCGCCCGCAATGCAAAGATCGGCGCGCGACCGGAATCGATACCCAAAGCCAGCGTGGTAACAGCAATTGCCTCCAGCACATCGGTCGCGGGCGGCGCCACTGCACCCAAATCTTTCCCTTGATCGATAGCGCCGGGAAACACCTTGGGCGGGCGCACCTCGCCCAGGTCTAGCCAAAACGCTAGTCGCTCCGCCAGCGCTACTGGCGGCCGCTCGTCCGGCTCCACGCCATCATCCAGCGCCACAACGGCAAAGCGCGCCGGGGAGCGCAACGTCATCCCCTCGCGCTCGGCAATCACTTCGCCGGTATCGAGCGCCGCCGCGATCGGTGCCGCGACCGACTCCGCCAGCCGCTCCGCCATCGGCACGATCAGCAGCCCGCCATTGGCCTCCGCCAGCACGCCCGTGCGCGACACCGCGCGCCCGGTCGAGAGCGTCGCCCCCAGATCAAGCCCGCCGAGCAGCCGTTCATCATCGATATGCGCGGGGAGACGCTTTACCGGCGCGCCGTCGCCCAGCCCGGCCATAAGGGCCGCAACTACCGCATCGCGCGCCTCGCCGCCGCCGCGCAGCACCAGCCCGCCAAGCCGAGGATCAACCGCGCACAGCCGCGCCGCCAGCAGTGCATCCGACCAGATATCGGGCGCCAAGACCGCGGACGACATCTCGCCCGTGTCGGTCATGCCGCGAACATCGTTTCCATCGCGCGCTCAATCCGCGCGGTCGAGCCGGTCTCATCAAGAACATTACGCCGCAGCCGGTGCCGCAACGCGAGCGGCGCAACCCGCTTCAGATGCACCTCGGTCACAATCTCATCGCCCTCCAACGCTGCCAGCGCGCGCGCGGACCGCATCAGCGTGAGCTCGCCACGCAGGCCATCCGCGCCCACCACCATACACAGCTCGGAAGCGCGCGTCAGCACCGCATCAGGCATCGTCACGCTCGCCAGCAACTCCTTGCCCTTGGCGATCCGCTTCAGCGTCTTGCGTTCAGCTTTCGACCATTGCTCAGCAAATTCATCGGGCGTCCGTTCAAATGCATCGCAGCGCTTCAAAATCTCCACCCGTTGCTTCAAATCCTGCGGGGTGCGCACCTCGACCGACAGCCCGAACCGGTCGAGCAGCTGCGGCCGCAATTCGCCTTCTTCGGGGTTGCCGCTGCCGACCAGCACAAAGCGCGCCGCGTGCCGCACGCTCAACCCCTCACGCTCGACGACATTCTCTCCCGATGCCGCCACGTCGAGCAGCAGATCGACAATATGGTCCTCAAGCAGGTTAATCTCATCGATATAGAGAAACCCCCGGTGTGCGCGCGCGAGCAGCCCTGGCTCGAACGCCTTTTCGCCATGCGCCAGCGCCTTTTCCAGATCGAGCGCGCCGACCACCCGGTCCTCGGTCGCGCCCAACGGCAGATCGACAAAGGGCACCGGCGCGGTGGCCTTGCCAGGCAGGTGGGTTTCGGGCGTCGGGCATACCGACTGGCCCGGCGCGCAGTTATAGCGGCACCCCGCCACCACAGGCATCGGCGGCAGCAGCGCGGCGAGCGCACGCACCGCCGTCGACTTGCCAGTGCCGCGGTCACCAAACACCATCACCCCGCCAATCCGCGCATCGATCGCGGCGATCAGCAGGGCAAGTTTCATTTCGTCTTGGCCGACGATGGCGGAGAATGGAAAGGACGCACGCATCCTTTGCGTGTAACAGGAGTTTGACACTCCACAATACGGACCGGCCAGCAGCTTATGGAAATTCCTGTCATCATCGCGATTGGCGTCGCCGTCTTCTTGGGCGGCGCGGGCGGCCTGATGACGCCGATCGGCCCGTGGTATCACAATCTGAAAAAGCCCAGCCTGCAACCGCCCAACTGGCTGTTCGGCCCGGCCTGGAGCATCATCTTGGGCCTTGCCGCTTGGTCGGCAATCACTGCTTGGTACGCCGCCGATACGCGGCCTGAACAGGCGCGTGTGATCTGCCTGTTCAGCACCAATGCAGTCTGCCATTTTCTGTGGAGCCCGCTCTTCTTCCGCGCGCAGCGACCTGATTGGGCGCTGGTGGAAGTGGTGTTCCTGTGGGTATCGCTGGTGCTGCTCGTTACCCTGCTCTGGCCGATCTCGCCCTTCGCCAGCGCGCTCGTCATGCCCTATCTCGCCTGGGTCACCTTCGCCGCCTGGCTCAATAGTGCGATCGTGAAGCTCAACCGCCCGTTCGGTTAGGCAGGTTATTGCTGTTGCTGCGCCTTGTTCATCGCAATGAACTGATCGAGCAGCATCAACCGCTCGGCAATCGCGTTGCGATAGCTGGCCCCTGGCGGGGTGAGCTGCAGCGAACGTCGCCACCAGATCCGGGCATTTTCGAGCTGGCCCGATTGCGCATAACCGAGCCCCAGAAAGAATGGCGGACCGGGATGGCGTGGGGCCAAAATCATCGCGCGGCGGAATGCAAACAGCGCAGCGGGCGAGACATTACCGGCATCATGCGTGACGAGCACACTGCCCAGTTCAGTCCACAAAGAAGGACTGCGCGGGTTGCGATTAATGCCCCCCAGCGTGACCTTTACGGCGCTGGCGGGGTCGCTGATGCGGATCATCGCATCGGCCGCTGTCTGATAGGCGGCGTCAGCAGTGTACCGACCGAAAAACGCCCCGCGCAGCTCGACAATGTCCGCAGCGACATCCAGCTTGTTTGATTGCGGCTTGGCCGGGCTGGCGGGCAGGGTCGGCGTGCCCTGCAACGCATAGCCCGTGGCACCGAACAGCAACGCGGCCCCGGCCATTGTCCAGACCAGTCGCGGCAGCGACAGCCGCCAGAGCAACACTCCGGACGCCAACCCGATCAGCAGCAGCATCACCCAGCCCATCAGGCGCGCTTCCGTCGCTTGAAACTGGCGCGCGCCAGCCACAGCCCCATCACGATAAACGCAATCGGCGCGATCCATAGCGGCACCGTTGCGGCCGAAAGTGGCGGATCATAGGTCACATAATCTCCATAGCGCACGATCAACCAATCGCGCACCTGTTCAGGCGTTGATCCTTCAGAAATCTGGCGGCGCACCAACGCGCGCATATCGCCCGCCATTTCGGCATTGCTGTCGCCAATCGATTGGCCCTGGCACACCAGACAGCGCAGCGTGAGCATCAGCTTTTGCGCCTCAGCTTCCTGCTTGGGATCGGGCAATTGCGTGTCCGCCAGCCGTGCAGGCGGGCGCGCCGAATCAGCGAGCGCCGGGCCAGCCGCCATCAGCAACAAAAGTGCGATTATCCAGCGTATCACAATGACTTGCCCATCGCTTCAAGGATTTTCGGCACATCCTCGTCGCGAATCGCGCCGACATGCTGGAGAATGATCTTACCCTGCCCGTCAATCACGAAGGTTTCGGGCACGCCCGCAGAGCCAAACGCCAGCTGCACCGCGCTTTCAGAATCATCACCGATTGTTTCATACGGATCGCCGTATCGCGCCAGAAAGCGGCGAATATCCTCTGGTCGATCACGAATGGCGACCGCGTCAATCGGCACGCCCATCGCGCGCAGGCGATCCAACTGGGCCGCTTCTTCAATGCACGGGATGCACCAGCTTGCAAAGACGTTCAGCAGGCGGGGCTTGCCTTGGCGGAACATCGCGGTTTCGAGGCCCGGCTTACCCGGCAGCATGGGCGGCAGCGCAAATTCCGGGACAGGCCGGCCAATCATCGCTGATCGCACCGTGCGATCGGCGGGCTTGATCAGCGCATAGCCCGCGACCACGAACAGCCCCGCAAACACCGCCAGCGGCACCCAGAGCAGCCCAGGCTTCACGCCGCAGCCTCCCGCAGCACGGCTTTGCGATCACGGCTGACGCGCCCGATCAGCGACAGCAAGCCGCCCAGCGCAATCATCGCGCCCCCCGCCCAGATCAGCGTTACAAATGGCTTCCACCACAGGCGCAACTGCCACCGCCCGGCCTCATCAGGCTGGCCGAGCACGGTATAAAGCTGCCCGTCGAACACCGTGGCAATCGCCGATTCACTGGTGACGGTGACGGGGCTGGAGAAAAAGCGCGACTGCGGTGTCATCGTAAAGGGCGTACCGCCATCGCGCTGCACCTTCAGCCGGGCCTGCAATGCCGACCAGTTTTCGCCCGCGACCGGCGTAATTCCCTGCAGCGTGATTGTGTACGGCCCCACCCGCTGCGGCTCACCAATAGTGGCGGCGACCAGGGTCTGTTGCGTAAACGCGGTCTCTGATGCCATCCCGGCCAGGCTCACCGCGATGCCCAGATGCGCGAGCACCATGCCATAAGTGAACATCGGCGTGCGGCGCAGATTGCGTTTCCACAACGGCGCAAGGCTGGCCACCGCCAGGCCCGCTGCCAGGCACAGGCCAAGGATCGGCAAGATACCGGCATTGGCCGCGAACACGACAAGGGCAAGCAAGACCAGCACGGTGATCACAATCGGCACGATGATGCGTTTGGCGACAGCGCCAGCCTCATCACGGCGCCAACGCACCAGCGGCCCTGCCGCCATGATCGCGACGAGCGCGAGCGCAACCGGTCCGGCAGCTTTATTGAAGAAGGGCGGGCCAATGGACAGCTGCAAGCCGAACAGTCCGGCAGCGACGATCGGGTACAATGTGCCGATCAGCACGATGCCCAGGATCGCCGATAGCAGCAGGTTGTTGGCGACCAGCGCGCCTTCACGGCTGACAAGTTCAAACGTGTTGCCCGCGCGAATGGTGCCCACCCGCAGCGCGAATAGCGCCAGCGCGCCGCCAATATACAGCGCGAGCAGCGCCAGGATGAAGCTGCCGCGCTCAGGATCAACGGCAAAGGCATGCACGCTCGTCAAAATGCCTGATCGCACCAAAAACGTGCCGATCATCGACATCGAAAAGGCAACCACCGCCAGCATGATCGTCCACGCGCGCAGCCCGTCTCGTGTCGCGAGCACCGTCACCGAATGCAGGAGTGCGGTCGCGGCAAGCCAGGGCATCAGCGACGCGTTTTCAACCGGATCCCAAAACCACCAGCCGCCCCAGCCAAGCTCATAATAGGCCCAGTAACTGCCGGCGGTGATGCCCAGCGTCAGGAAAATCCACGCCCCCAGCACCCAGGGGCGCATCGCGCGCGCAAAGGCGGGGCCAACATCGCGGGTCACCATCGCGCCAACGGCGAATGAAAACGCCACCGAAATACCGACATAGCCGATGTACAGGGTGGGCGGGTGGAAGGCGAGGCCGGGGTCTTGCAGCAACGGGTTCAGTCCGTTCCCGTCAACCGGCGACGGGGTTAGCCGCGCGAACGGATTGGATGAGAACAACAAGAACGCGTAAAATCCCAGCGCGATCAGCGCCTGTGCGCCCAGCGTCGCCACCAGCGTCGACACTTGCAGCCGCCGTTCCAGCACCGCCACAGCGCCGCCCGCCATGCCCAGAATCGTCACCCAGAGCAGCATCGATCCTTCATGATTGCCCCAGGCACCGGCGATTTTATACATCATCGGCTTGGCTGAATGGCTGTTGGTGGCAACCAGCAACACCGACATATCCGACTGGACGAACAGCCACATCAGCACCGCCAGCGCGACCATGATGACCAGGCCCTGCACTATCGCAACCGGGCGCACAGCATTCATCACATCGGGGTCACCCCGCGCCACACCAAGTGCGGCCAATGCGAATTGCAGCGCGGCCAGCGCAGCAGCGATCCAGAGTGCGGCGAGCCCTGCTTCAGCAATCATTGTGGTGCGTTTTTCCCCGGCGTCATATTCGCCGCCATTTTGCCTGCCATTTCGGGAGGCATATACCGTTCATCATGCTTGGCCAGCAGGTTATCGGCGACAAAGCTGCCATCGGGCTGGAACTTGCCTTCGGCAACAACGCCGGACTTTTCCTTGAACAGATCAGGCGTGATGCCGCTGAATGTGACCGGCACGGTCGCCTTGCCATCGGTGACGATGAAGCGGATTGTAACGCCGTCCGCCTGTTTCTTGATCGATCCGCCTTCAACCATCCCGCCCAGCCGCACGCCGCGACCAAGCGGCAGCCCCTTTGTGGCGACATCGCCCGGCGCATAGAAAAATGCCGCCTGATCCTTCAACGCTGACAGCGCCAACCCGCTTGCCCCGCCGATCGCGGCGAGCGCGAGCAGCCCCAATGTCAGTCGATGATGCTTCGCCTTCATTTGCTGCCCTTTTCGGCGTTACGCATCGCCAACCAACTGACAAGCGCGATCACCGCCGTGGCGGTCAGCGTGATCGCATAAGCGGCGGTAACGAATGGCCAGGGGTTCATGCGGCCATTTCCCCGCTATTCGCCATCCGCCGCATCCGCGCCTCTGCCTTGGTCAGCGCCAGCGAAGCGCGCATCCGCATCAACACGATCGCCGCGAAGAACAAGGTAAAGCCGCCCAGCGTGTACCAGAGCGGCCAGATCAGCGATCCATCGATCGTCTGCTTGTTGATGCCGATGCTCTGGCCCTGATGCAGCGTATTCCACCACACCACCGAATAGCGAATGATCGGCAGCAACACCGAACCAGCAACACCATAAAGCGCCGGGATGCGGCCATCGCCACCGCGATCGGCATCGGCGCGCGCCAGCCCCATAAAGCCCAGATAGACGAAAAACAGCAGCAGCATCGATGTCAGCCGCCCATCCCATTCCCACCAGGTCCCCCAGGTCGGCCGGCCCCAAATCGATCCGGTCGCCAGGCAAAGGCCTGCAAACAACGCGCCGGGCAGCGCCATGGCGCGCGCGGCAAGCATGGCCAGCGGATGCCGCCAGATCAGAAAAGTCAGGCTCGACACGGCAATGCCGCTCCACCCGGCCATGCCCAGCCAAGCGGTTGGCACATGGATGTACAGGATGCGCACCGTTTCGCCCTGCAGGTAATCGGGCGGCGTCTGCGTCAGGCCAGCCCAGCTGCCAAAGGCGATCAACAACGCCCCTGCCCAGAACAACGCCGGGGTCAGGGGGCGCGCCAGCTTCAGGAAGCGCGCAGGATTGGCAAGGGCATGAATCGACGGCACGGCGATGGTCATTAGGACAAGACTGCGGGCGAATCCACTGGTCATTATACGGTAGGGTGTAGCTTCGTCCGAAAATCGAACCGATGCTGCATCGCTGTCTTGGACAAAGCCGGTCAGCGCTGCTGGATCGTCGCCAGCATGGCGGCAAGTTCGGCGCTGCGAAATGGCTTGGTCAGGCGCGGCACATCTGCAGCGATTCCAGCGGCATCCGCATAGCCGGAGATCACCAGCACTGGCAGGTCAGGTGCGGTTTGGCGAACGTGCTCGATCAATGCCGTCCCGGTCATGCCGCCCATCAAATGATCAGTGACGATCATGTCGATGGTATGCTGGTCGATCAGCTCAATCGCTGCCTCGCCGGAATGGGCTTCGATCACCTGATAGCCAAGCTCGATGAGCATTTCAGCGGTCGTCTGCCGCACCGGATCTTCATCATCGACCAGCAAAACGGTGCCGGCCCCAATGGCGGCGTTAGCAGGATCGGTCGGTTGGTCGATCGGCACTACTGACGCTGCCGTGGCTGGTAACAGCAGCTCGATGCTTGTCCCCAGCCCCAACTTGCTTGAAATGTTGAGCGCGCCGCCAAGCTGAGAGGCAAGCCCATGCACCATCGACAGACCAAGCCCGGTGCCCTTGCCAATGCCCTTGGTCGAGAAAAACGGTTCGATCGCGTGCCGCTTGGTATGCTCGTCCATGCCGGTGCCGGTGTCGCTGACGGTAATTTTCACATAGCGCCCCGCCGCCAGGCCGGGAACCGCGCCTTCGATGATGTCTGCGGTTGCTGCGGCGATGGTCAGCGTGCCGCCCTCCGGCATCGCATCGCGTGCGTTCACAGCCAGGTTGAGCAAGGCCATTTCCAGCTGGTTGACCTCTGCCGTGGCTGCCGGCAGCCACGCTGCAATATCCATGGCGATGTGGATGCGCGGCCCCGATGTGCTGGCAATCAAATCGCTCATCGAAGCGATCAGCGCGGCCACGTCAACGGGCTGCGGCTGAAGCGGCTGGCGCCGGGCAAAGGCCAGCAACCGCTGCACCAGCATCTTGGCGCGCTCTGCCGATTGCAGCCCGCCGCCAATCAGCCGCTGTTCCCGCTCCCCGCCGATTTCGCGGCGGCTGAGCAAATCAAGCGTGCCGATGATGGGCGTAAGCAAATTGTTGAAATCATGCGCGACGCCGCCGGTGAGTTGCCCCATCGCCTCCAGCTTTTGCGATTGCCGCAGCGCTTCTTCGGCAGCGCGGCGCTCCGTGGTCTCAAGCGCTTCGGGGACGATCGCGATGACTTCACCTTGCGTCGAAAAAATCGGTCGCAGGACAAAATCAAACCAGCGCCAGCCGCCAACCGGCAGATTGATCAGCAATTCCTGGCGCACCACGTCACCGCGCGCAACAAGCGCCACCGCGTCGCGGATCGTTTCGTCCATTCCCGGCGTACCGGCAAACCAGGGGGTCTCCCAAAAGGAGAGACCAGCAATATCATCTAACGCAGCGTCGATCGCCGTCAGCGACGTTGCGTTGGCATCGAGCAACCGGCCGTCGGGATCGAGCAGCCCCTGAAAACCAAAGCTGGTTTCGAACACGGTACGCAGCCGCGCTTCTTTTGCCTGGAGTTCAGCCGTGCGCGCATTGACCTGGGCTTCCAGCGTATCATTGGCGATCCGCAGCGCATTTTCGGTCTCGCGCAGCGCAGCGTTATCCTTGATTCGGCTCGTTGTTTCGGCGACGAAAGCGATCACCCCGGCAGGGCAGTCATCGTCGCCCCATACCGGCGCATAATCCAGGTTGAACCATGCCTGTTCGCGTTCCCCATTGCGCGCAATATCCATGGCGAGATCGCGATAGGACAGCGATCGCCCTGCCAGCCCCTCGGCCATGATGTGATCGTTAAAGTCGGCAGCTTCCGGCCAAGCTTCGCGGACTTTGCTGCCCAGCATTGCCGGGTGGCGCTTGCCAGCGATGACGGCATAGGCGTCATTATAAATCATAATGCCGTCTGCCCCCCATAATAATGCCAGCGGATTGGGCACCCGGCACAGCATCCCGACAACAGTCCGCAGCGGCGCAGACCAGTGCTCGATCGGGCCCAGCGCCGTGCTGCCCCAATCAAAATCGCGGATCAGCGCGACAGCCGCTTGATCACCGTCCAAAAAAGGCAATTTAACGGTTGGCTTGGTGAGAATGATTATTGGCCCCTGTCGGCAATCAGGCCCCGGCACGTCTGGAGCAATCGACCCCGTTAACGTGCGGCATATCGTTCGGTTCCGCAATGAATATGCAGCGCTCTTGCCGGAAAGGCACTGATACCGCCATTAGTATGTATTGTTATTAATAAGCCTACTTACTATATGCGCCATATGACGGATAGTATCGGCTTCCTGATCAGCGATGTGTCGCGCCTGATGCGTCGGCGTTTTGACGAGCGTGCCCGCGCGATCGGCGTTACCCGCGCGCAGTGGCGTACACTGACAACGCTCATCCGCAATGAAGGCATCAACCAGGGCAAGCTCGCCGAATTACTGGAAGTCGAACCAATCACCTTATGCCGGATGGTCGATCGGCTTGAGGAAGCCGGCCATGTCGAGCGTCGCCGCGACCCGCATGATCGCCGGGCTTGGCAAATCTATCTCACCGACTCCGCGCGCCCGTTGATCGATCAGCTGCGTACCATTGCTGATGCCATGTTCGATTCGGCGCTCGCTGGCATCGATCCGGCACGCCAAGCAGCGTTCATCGCCACCCTCAACGACATTCGCGCCAATCTGGCTGAAACTGACGACACCCAAGAGGCACAACATGGCTGAAGCCGATCCCGCCCGAAATCTGACCGCCCAGAATCTCGCCGCTCAGAAGACAACGCCCGTGGTGGCACCGCGCAAGTGGCGGCGGACTGCAGCATTGATCGCGGTGCCGCTGATCATTGCCGCGATTGCAGGCTACCTCTGGCTGACGTCGGGCCAATTCGTGTCAACCGACAATGCCTATGTCCAGCAGGACAAAGTCGCCGTCTCCGCCGATGTCGCCGGCCGGATCGTTGACGTTGCGGTCAAGGAGAATCAGCGCGTCAAGGCGGGCGATCTGTTGTTCCGCATCGATCCTGCTCCTTATCGAATTGCCGTAGACCAGGCCAATGCCGCGATTGCCGCCGCTCAGGTCAATGTCGCCACGCTGCAATCCAGCTATCGCGGCACATCGGCTGACATCACCGCCGCGCAGGACCGGATCGCCGCTGCGCAGCAGGATTTTGATCGCCAGACCGCGCTGATGAAGCAGGGCTTCACCACCCGCGCCCGGCTGGAACAGGCCGAACATGGCCTGGAACAGGCTCGGGCAGCGCTGGCCAACGCCAGCGCCAGCGCTGACGAAGCCCGCGCCAAATTAGCGACGGGTGCCGCTGTTCCAGGCCAAAGTCCCGCTATCGCCGCGGCGCAGGTACAGCGCGAAAAAGCGCAGCTCGATTTGACCCGAACGGCCGTGTTCGCGCCGACCAGCGGCACGATCAGCCAGGCGGACCGGCTGCAGATCGGCCAGATGATGATCTCTGGTCTGCCCGCCGTCAGCATCGTCGCCAGCCAGCGCACCTGGATCGAGGCGAACTTCAAGGAAACCGATCTTGACAAGATGCGCGTCGGCCAACCCGCAACCGTCAGCTTCGATGCCTATGGCAACCTGAAATTGAATGGCCATGTCCAATCAATCGGCGCAGGCACCGGCTCTGAATTTTCGGTACTGCCTGCGCAGAACGCGACGGGAAACTGGGTGAAGGTCACCCAGCGCGTGCCGGTGCGGATCGCCATTGACGAGGCTAGTCCCCGCCAGCTGATCGCGGGGCTTAGCGCCAAGGTGACGGTCGACGTCCGCAATCATGGCAAGCGCTAGTCCGGCACGCGGGGCGCAGCCCAGCGCTGCTGCCCCGGTCATACCACTCGATGTTCCCGCGCTTGAAACCAGCAACCGCGCACTGCTGACGCTGGGCGTGATGGCCGCGACAATCATGCAGATCCTCGACTCCACGATCGCCAACGTTGCGTTGCCGCATATGCAGGCATCGCTTGGCGCGACGGCCGATACCATTACTTGGGTGCTGACCAGCTATATCGTCGCTTCTGCTGTCGCCATCCCGATCACCGGCTGGCTGTCAGACCGGATTGGATCGCGCAACCTGTTCCTGTTTGCCGTGGTGGGGTTCGTCGCGGCGTCGATGCTGTGTGGCCTTGCCCAGAACCTGACCGAAATGGTCGGCTTCCGTATTCTGCAAGGCATCGCCGCCGCCTTTATGAACCCGCTCAGCCAGACGGTGATGCTCGACATCAACAAACCCTCTCGGCAGGCCGGCGCGATGGCGGTTTGGGGCATGGGGATCATGGTTGGGCCAGTGCTAGGGCCAGTGATTGGCGGTTATCTGACCGACAATTTCGATTGGCGCTGGGTATTTTACGTCAATGTGCCCGTCGGCATCGCCTGTTTTGCAATCCTCTGGGCGTTGCTGCCGACCCGGCCACTCAATGCGCGAAAGTTTGACCTGTTTGGCTTTTCGCTGCTCGCCATCGCTATCGCCGCGTTTCAGGTGATGTGCGATCGTGGCCAGTCTAACGACTGGTTCCAGTCATGGGAAGTAACGATCGAAGGGCTGGTTTCGCTGGGCGCAACCGTGATGTTCGGAATCCACATCGCCACCGCCGATCAGCCGATGTTTGACCGGGACTTGCTACGCAACCGCAATCTGGTGACGGGCCTTGGCTTCATGATCGTCGTTGGCATCATCATGATGGCGACAATGGCGCTGCTGCCACCGATGCTCCAAAGGCTGTTCGGCTATCCCGTGCTCGACACCGGCATGCTGCTGATGCCGCGTGGCATTGGCATTGTCATCAGCATGGGAGTTGCCGGACAATTGGTTCAGCGCGGCTATGACACGCGCATGTTGATCGGCACCGGCCTCGCCATTGCCGCCTGGTCGCTCTGGGATATGACGCAATGGACGCTAGTGATGGGGCAGACGCCGTTCATCGTCACGGGGTTCATCCAGGGGATTGGCCTTGGCCTCGTCTTCATTCCGCTGAACATCACCGCCTTTGCGACATTACCCCCGCAATACCGGACCGAAGCAGCGAGCTTGCTCAACCTGTTCCGCAATATCGGCGCGTCGGTTGGCATTTCGATGGTGACCGCTTTGCTTGGTTATAACGTCCAGGCGAGCCATCAGGAGCTGAGCGGCCATATCACAGCCTATTCGATGAGCGCGATTGACCCCAGCCAGGCCTCTATCCTTGGCGAGAGCGGTCAGTCGCTGATGGCGATCATGAATGCCGAAGTCACACGGCAAGCCGCAATGATCGCCTATCTCGACGATTTCCGCCTGATGATGTTCCTGACCGCGCTGGCGGTGCCGCTAGTGTTACTGCTCAAGCGCCCTGGCCGACCGCCAAAGGCCGAGGCGCAGCATGCGGCGTTTGACTGAGCGGAGCGTCTGACGAGGTTTTAGGTTGCGCAGAGACGCGGAGACGCTGAGCGGTTGCAAACCGGATGCGCGAAGCGCTTTCAATCACTGGGAAGGAAAAGACTGCGTCGCCGCATGGCGACCGATCCTTGATATCCCCCGCTCGGCATCTCTGCGTCTCTGCGCGAACAAATCTCTCTTCTTCTCTGTGCCCTCCGCGCCGCTGCGCGAACCAATCCCGTCAAACCCAGACCCGCCGCGAACAGCGTTCAGCTCTGGTCCGCGGTGAACGTCACAAAACCCAGATCACCCTGCCCGACCGTGCCGCCCGCCATCGCCAGCATCGCATCGAGCGATTTCTTCGCGCGCAACCGCAGCCCTTCTTCGATTTCAATCCGCGGCTCCAGATCGCGCAGCGCGATGTAGAGCTTTTCCATCGTGTTCATCGCCATATAGGGGCAGATGTTGCAGTTGCAGTTGCCGTCCGCGCCCGGCGCGCCGATGAAATTCTTCGTCGGATCAGCCTTTTCCATCTGGTGGATGATGTGCGGTTCGGTCGCGACGATCAGGATATCGCCGGACATCTTCGCCGCGAAATCGAGGATACCGCTGGTCGATCCGACATAATCGGCATGGTCCAGAATATAAGGCGGGCATTCCGGGTGCGCTGCCACAGGCGCGCCGGGGTGCTTTGTCTTCAGCTTTAGCAATTCGGTTTCGCTGAACGCCTCATGCACGATGCATACACCGGGCCAGAGCAGCATGTCGCGCCCGGTCTTGCGCGCCAGATAGCCGCCAAGATGCTTGTCGGGGCCAAAAATGATCTTCTGATCAAGCGGGATCTGGCTGAGGATTTTTTCCGCCGATGATGATGTGACGATCACGTCGCTGAGCGCCTTCACCTCGGTCGAGCAATTGATATAGGTCAGCGCGATATGGTCGGGGTGCGCGGCACGGAAGGCGGCGAACTTGTCGGGCGGGCAGCTATCTTCCAGGCTGCACCCGGCGCGCAGATCGGGCAGCACCACGATCTTGTCAGGTGAGAGGATCTTGGCGGTGTCGGCCATGAACTTCACGCCGCAAAACGCAATCACATCGGCATCGGTCGCCGCCGCTTTGCGGCTCAGGTCCAGGCTGTCGCCGACGAAATCGGCAATGTCCTGAATTTCGGGGCGCTGGTAATAATGCGCGAGGATGATGGCGTTGCGCTCTCTGCGCAGCCGATCGATCTCATCGCGCAGATCGGTCCCTGTCGGGTTGCCGCCAATACCGTTCCGTGCGTCCATTTCTCGACTCTCCGCGTCGCTCGCCGCCCACATGGCCCCGCCAGCGCGCCGGATCAACCCAGTGGCGACGGCGGAAAAGCCAGCGGGGCAATTGCGGCACCCGGCGTCCCCGCCGTAACGACTTGATAAAGCGTCAGTCCTAAGGGTCCAAAGGCGATAATGTCTGTGACGATCTCCGTCGCAACGATACCGCCCAGGCCCCACCACCATGCCGGGTGGACCCGCCCGTCGCGCCGCAAATCAGCGATGATGCCGATTACCGGCAGCAGCATCACGCAGACAAAGGTGGCATGAAACGCCCATGGGATAAGCAGTGGCATCGGCAGCAGCCGCCCGAACCCCGGCCCGACGAGCAGCGCCATCCCGCAATAGTTGAGCCGCCGATGCCAGCCGGTGTGCATCCGCAAACTCACGCCAGCGACAATCAGACAAATGCAGCCGATCAGCGACAAGGGATCGAATACCAGAAAGTGCAGTGGCTGGAATATGAAGGGCGTTGTGCCAGCGCGCACGTTCATCAATGTCACGGCGGTGCCCAGATAAAGCATCAGCGCCAGCCACCCCATCGCCAACCAGCCAAGCCGCCGGTGCAGCGCAATCGGACCCTGCGTCGCAAACCAGTTTTGCAGGACGTAAATGACCATCCAGCCCATGAAGACGATCGCATGAGCATGAACGATCGGCGGCCGGTTGAAGCTCGACCGACCGAAGGCTAGCGTCAGCCCGAACCCCGCGATCAGCAGCCCCGCCATCACGAACGCCATCGTTAGGAAAAACCTGTCGTCGCTGCGATGCTGCTGTTGCGGCTGCGGCTGCGGCATTGCCAAAGTCGCCATCGTCATTTCCCCCAATTTCCCCTGGCCACGGCCATATCAGGTCAGCCCAGCCTGGAAAATGGTGCGCAAGCAGGTTTAGTGGCTGAGGGCCATTTAACGGGCGACGAGCACGACCCGCCCACTGCCTCCTGGGACGAAGTTGCAGAAGTTGCGGGTTACCAGCCCCATTTCGCAAACCCCGTATGGGGGCGAACGATTTCAGGTCGGGTTGACGGCTTCAAAGAGCGACGGAAGCGATCTCATTTTTCGGTGATGTAGGAAAGATTTGGTTGCTGACGCCGATGCTTGCCGTTCGATGGTCCCAATCGAGACGGTAACTACCTCCCGCATACATTTGCCATGCAAACTTGGAAAGAAATACCATTAGCGGGCCTATATGCTCAACCAATGCGACAGCTGGATTGCGTAGGCCCGTCCCATGGAATAGCGATAGTACCAGAACCGGTCGATGTCTCGATAGGCGGAAGGAGATTTTTCGATGCTGCTGGAGAGCATTAAGCTCACCAACTTCCTAAGCTAT
This sequence comes from Sphingomonadales bacterium Ga0077557, assembly GCA_001464615.1. GTDB lineage: Bacteria > Pseudomonadota > Alphaproteobacteria > Sphingomonadales > Sphingomonadaceae > Sphingomonas. The sequence continues at coordinate 72,630 of LNFI01000016.1, forward strand.
GGGAAGGAAAAACGAGCGATCGAATTACGCCCGTTAAACGTCATCGTTGGACCGAACGGCTCCGGCAAGTCGAACCTTATGGAAGCAATTGAACTTTTGCGTGCGACGCCAAAAGATTTACTTACACCGATTAGAGACGGTGGTGGAGTGAGAGATTGGCTATGGAAAGGAGCCACCAAGCCTGTTGCAGAAATAAATGCAGTAATTAATTACCCTAAGCGCAACGTACGTCTCCGATATATATTGCGATTTACTGAGGTGGGTCAGAGATTTGAGATAGTTGACGAAAAAATAGAGAATGAAAATCCCGACCAGGGCCATAAGAAACCTTATTTATATTATAAATTTGAAAACGGCCATGGTGTTTTAAATATAAATGGGACAACGCGGCAACTTCAACACGAAGACATCGACCCAGTCTCTTCTATTTTATCCCAGAGAAAAGATCCGCTACAATATCCTGAGCTTACCTATTTGGGGAACACATTTGGAAAGATCCGTCTTTATAGAGAATGGAGTTTTGGCCGCTACACTGTCCCACGCCTACCCCAGAAAGCAGATTTACCAAATGAGCATCTCGAACCAGATGGAAGCAATTTAGGTCTAGTTTTGAATCGCCTTCGGCGAGACCCTGTTATAAAAAAGAAACTACTTGAATCTCTCCGCACGCTTTACGACGGAATTGATGACTTTGACGTGCAAATTGAGGGCGGGACGGTGCAGGTGTTTTTCCACGAGGGGCGCTACACTGTTCCAGCAACAAGATTATCTGATGGTACATTGCGTTACCTCTGTTTGCTCGCTGTTCTCTGTCACCCCGATCCAGGTCCCCTGGTCTGCATAGAAGAACCCGAACTTGGGCTACATCCTGACGTTCTGCCGAAGCTAGCCGAACTCCTTAAAGATGCATCCACCAGGACGCAGTTGATTGTGACAACCCATTCTGACGTTCTAGTTGATGCGATGACCGACACTCCAGAATCCGTAATGATAGCCGAACGAACGGAAGACGGAACTCGTCTCGAAAGGCTGGATAATGAAAAGCTCAAACCATGGCTAGAAAAATACCGCCTCGGCCAGCTTTGGACACGCGGTGATATTGGGGGAACACGCTGGTGAAACTCTTTGTAGAAGGCGGGGGAAGTTCTACGGCATTGAAATCGGAATGCCGCGAAGGCTTCAAAAATTTTATAACCAAGGCTGGAATTGAAAAGCGCCCGCGTATTGTGGCCTGTGGAAGCCGGTCAGAAGCGTACGATGACTTTATTACTGCAATAAAAAATAACGAAGATGCGGTACTTTTAGTTGATAGCGAGGGCAATTTGTCGGATGATTGTCAAGATGGTGACGATAGAACGAAATGGCTTCCTTGGAAGCATCTTGGAAAAAGGGTAGGTGATCTTTGGGCTAAGCCAAAAGCCAGCGATGATATCGACTGCCATATGATGGTCGAGGTTATGGAAAACTGGTTCCTTGCCGATCGTGCTGCGTTAATCACGTTTTTCGGCCACGGGTTTAAAGAAGGAAAGCTGCCGGCTGCTGAGCGCGCCATTGAGGGAATACCGAAGAGCGAGGTATATCGATCGCTCAGGGATGCGACCGCTGACTGCAGGACGAAAGCTCCATACGGCAAGGGCGCCCATTCCTTCAAAATCCTAGCTAGCCTTGATCCTGGGTTAGTTGCGAAAGCATCTCCTTGGGCAGCCCGCTTCTTGGACGCTTTAAAAGAGAAAATGGCCTGAGAAGAGAGCGGCGATCTGCTTGTGTATAACAAAACGGGTAAAATTCGGTCATTCTTGAAGCGACATCCCTTCCCAGAATCTGGTGATTGGAGACGAGCCGACCGGTTCCCCAAAAGCGACTTGACGAATCTTCAACAGACTAAGCCCCTTTCCCCAATCCACCTACCCTACCGCCTATCCCCAACCACCTCTTCGACCGAACGCGAAACGTCCCATTGCTCGCCATTCACGCGACGGCGTTCGGGGGGGAAGGTGACGATCACCCGAGCATTGGCGTGGCCCAACGTGCTAAGCGGCGCGGCAAGGAGATTGGACAAGGCCGCCCGCGCCTGTTCGCGCGCCTGAGCGATCCGCGCTGGGGAGCCCGCCTCCCTCTGCGCCTTATTAGTCGCGTTTTGCGACGCCTGCTGGCTCAGCGCCTCGCTCGCTTCGCGCGTTACAATCACGCCGGTGGTCTCCACCATCGTCCGGTGCGCCTCGTCGATGTTTGGCGCCGCTACGGTAACATCGGGGGCGTTGACGATCAGCGTTTCGGTCTTCGCATCCCATTCGACCTGATCGGGGCCGATGCCCGAAACATCGACGAAATAATCGACCGAATAGGGCATTTTGATCACCTGATCCGACCGCAGCCAGCCAAAGCCGCGCACATCGGTTGCGCGGCTCTGGATGATGCCGGTCAGCGAGGCGACCTTCAAGCTGCTCGCCCCCGACAGCCGCGCCGACACGAGTTGGGTCACGGCGTTGCCGCCATCGTCAACGCTCGGGGTATAACGCTCGCGAAATCGATCATAAGCTAGGAAACCGAGCAACCCGACCCCGATAATGATCAACAGATTGATCAGCCAGCGCGATCCAGCGGGTTTCAGATCATCCGCCATTGCGCGCCATCCTCAACAATCAGCCCGCGTGCGCGCAGGTCGATGAGATGCGCCGACACCGATCCGCCCGCCGCGCCAAACAGTCGCCGGTCGATACCGACATACATGCGTTCGACCAGCTCGGGGATGGTGCCCACCCCCTCCTCCAAAAGTCGCAGGATCTGCGCTTCACGCTGGCGACGATGGCCCAAAAAGCCGCGCACCTTTTGCGCTGGATTGTCGATCGGCTCGCCATGCGCGGGGTAATAACGGCGATCATCGCGCGTCTGGAGCTTTTGCAAACTGGCCATATAGGCCGCCATGTCGCCATCGGGCGGTGAAACGACGGTGGTCGACCAGCCCATCACATGATCGCCGGTAAACAATGCGCCCGCCTCAGGCAGCGCAAAGCAGAGATGGTTGGAGGTGTGGCCGGGTGTTTCGACAGCGATCAGCGTCCAGCCATCGCCCGTGATGCTGTCGCCCTCGGCCATCACCCGATCCGGCGCATAATCGCGGTCGAACGCGGCATCGGCGCGGGGCCCGAGCGCATCGAGCACCAGTGGCGCACAGCCCATGATCGGCGCACCGGTCGCAGCCTTTAGCGGGCGGCTGCCTGGGCTGTGGTCATTATGGGTGTGGGTGATGACGATGGCCCGCACCGGCCGGCCCGCAATCGCGCGGACAATGGCGTCGATATGCGCGGGATCATCGGGGCCGGGATCGATCACCGCCAGATCCGTGGTGCCGGCCAGATGGGTTTGCGTACCCGTAAAGGTGAAGGCCGAGGGATTGGGTGCCAGCACGCGTGACACGAGCGGCTCGAGCGCGATGCAATCGCCTGTCGGTATCGCCTCCATACCTCTGCAAATGGCGGTTTGGTTCGGCAAAGACAAGGGGCGTGCGTGGAACCGGCGAGCGATTAATGGCCTGAAATCGAGTGTCCCGGCAGACACAGGGGCGCGCCTGCCGGGACTCCGCATGATGTCGGTATAACCGGCATCATTGGTGCGGATCAGTTGACCTTGGCGAGATCAGCTTCGACTTCAGCAATGGCCTCGTCGATCGCCTGCAACGCTTCGCTGCTCGGTTTGCCTTTTGCCGCGATGCTGGCGCGGGTGCTGCGAAGCCCCTCCAGCGCGGATTGATAGGCTTTGCGCTCAATATTCCTGCTATTGGCCGCCACCGCAGCACTTTCTACCGTCACTTTATCGATCCGGTTTTGACATATAATAATGCGGCGTTTGCCGTTCTTTTCGTCATGCAGAACCATCTTGCGGTCGTCGCCCTGCCCGCGTCCGCAATTCATTTGGGTAACTTCTGGAAATTGCCTGATTTCGATGGTCATGCGGTTGCCATCATCGGTCCGGACTTTAACGCCTGGGCCGCCAAATTTGAACATCCGGTGGATAATCGGCGCGCCATCGCGCTTCGATTGCGCCAATTCTTCAGGGGTGAAGCCATCGGCCAGCAGGTCCGCCTCAGATTTTTTTGACCGACGCTTTTTGAACACGATGATGTGGCGCTTGCCATCGGCATCGGTCCATTCCTGCCGTTCGCTATCCGTGTCGCCGGCGGCGGGCGCTACCGGTGCGACCGGTGCCACGGGCGCTGGAGGCGCAGCGGGTGCGACATCGGAAGGCGGCACGGGCACTGACTGTGGCTGCAACGGCGCCACGGGCGCAGCTGGCGGTACCGGTGCCGCCCCCGTCGCCTGGGCAGCGGGCGATGGCAATGGGGCCAGCGCATGCCGCACATTGGACGCAGCCAACCGGTCAAGCTCAGCCAGATCACCCCCGATCGCCTCGTTCACTTTGGTCCGCACATTCTCGGCTGCCTGGGTACCCGATGCCGTTAGGCCAAGGCCAGCAATGCCGACCGCGATCACTGCCATCGACCCCGCGACCAGCCGCCCACGCGACTTCTTCGTTGATGAAAGCATCCTCAATCTCCCTTTCAAATCATTGATTGTGTGCAAATGGCAGGCTGCAGATATCGCCCCGCCATGCGCCGATTTGACGATCGCGCGACCATAAGCATGGGTGAAGGCAGCGGTGCGCCCGGCCAGCACGCGCGCATCGCACGCCATTTCCTGATCCGCCCGGAAAGCACGAAAGGCACGCCAGGCAATCGGGTTGAACCAGTGCAGGGCAAGCACACCAAGCGCCACCCAGTTCGCAACCAGATCGCCGCGTGCGTGATGGGCCAATTCATGGGCCAGCGCGAGCGTGCGTTCATCCTCATCATAGCGATCGGTAAAGTCGCTTGGAAAGGCCACGACCTTGCGCCAGATGCCAAACGCTAGCGGACCACCCGTTGCGTCGGTTTCGATCACCTCTACCCGATCGCCTGCGATGCGATGGCGCCGCCGCGTCTGGCTTTCCAGGCGGCGGCAAAAGCGCCGATAGGTGACAAGATGATAGGCAAGAAAGATTGCCGCACCGATCGCCCAGAGGATCAGCGCAAGCAACAGCCAGCTTGGCCCGCCTGCCGCGGCAACGGGCGGTACCAGCATCATCCGTATCGGTTCAGCGGCTAAGGTGAGATCAACCGTCGCAATCGCCTGGTCGGCGACGCTAGCGGGCAATCGTTCAGGATTGAGCACCCCGAACGCCACCCCTTGGCCCATCGCCTTTTCAACGGCGGGGGATACCAATCCGCTCAATCGCCAGTCGCCGGGCAGCGGTGGCAGAATGAGCCGGAGGACCGGCAATGCCCAAAGTGCATAGGCCACCGAAGGGCCAAAGGCCCGCCGCACCGGGTTCCGCAACAGCAAAATGGCAAGCATCAGCAGGCTGGTCGCCAGCAGCGTTTCCACCCCCCAGCTGATCATGATTTGAGCCCTTTCAGCAGCGCCTCTATCTCAGCGATGTCCTGGTCGGTCAGTTGATCGCGTTCAGCGAGGTGGGCGACAAGCGGGGTCAGCTTGCCGCCGAACAGCCGATCCATCAGCCGGCGCGATTCCCCCGCGACATAATCTTCGCGCGCGACCAACGGCCGGTACAAATAGCGGCGGCCATCTTCCTGATGGCCGATCACATTCTTGGCAAGCAACCGGCCGAGCAACGTCTTGACGGTATTGACGCTCCAATCGCGGCCCGGTTCGATCCGTTCGGCGACGTCTTGCGCCGAAAGCGGGGCACAATCCCACAATACTTCCATCACGGCATGTTCAGCATCGCTGATTCGTTCGGCCATCGCTCGCTCCTTCGACTACGGATGTAATCCCATCGATTACATCCGTAGTCAAGAGGCCAGCGCTTTAGGGAACCAGGCAATATTCGCCGTTCGTAAATGACCACAGGCTGAACGGTGCGTGTCGGAAATTCTTACAGTCGAACGCCATCCAGAGTCGGCGTTAACCATTGTAACGGGCCGAAAATGCAGCGCTTGGTCAATCTGGCACAAAGGCTGCTATATAACGGATATGCCGAGCGGTAGCGCTTCAGCAGGGCGGATTGACAGCTTCTTCCGGTTTCGCGTCAATCCGCCCGCCCCGGCATCCCCTAAGGAAATGGTTCAGATTGCAGGCGCGATTGCTGGGCGCGCTACCATCTGTGGCCGGCCGCCCGTTATCCGGCGCGCTGCGGCGCTCTGCAGCGCCTTGGGGTAAATATCGCTGAGCAAGCGTTCAAAGGTGCGATCCCAGCTGAATCGCGCTTCGACATGAGCCCGAGCCGCCTTACCGATCGCCTGATGATCGCCGTGCCAAAGCGCCACCACATTATCAGCCATTTGCTGGGTATCGTCGACGGGGCCGAGCAGCCCCAGCCCCGGCGGGACGCGATCGATCATCGCCCCGCTGGCGACGCCGACCACGGGCAGTCCAGCCGCCTGCGCCTCCACAATCGAAATGCCAAACGTCTCATCCGCCATACCGGATACATAGATGTCCGACGACGCCAGTGCCCGAGCCAGCACCGCCCGATCATGAACAAAGCCCATAAAGGCAATCGGTAGCCCGGCGCTTTCATCCATCAACCTTGACCGCAATTTGCCATCACCAATGAGCACCATCGCCGCGCCCAGGTCGGGCGGCAAACGACGGAACATATCGATCAAGCGATCAGCGCGTTTTTCATTATCGATCCGACCCGCATAGACCAGCAATGGCCCATCGCCAGGAAGGCCCAAGTCGCGCCGAAACGCGGGATCGCGCTTCAACGGGTGGAACATATCGATATCGACGCCAAGCTGCAGCACGCTGGTGCGCGGCACATTATGCGCGGCGAGCACCTCGCAAACATCGTCACTCAACGTGTAGACCCAGTCGAATTCGCGGTAGGTGATCTCGGCATAGCCATAAGAAAGCCAGCGAAACCCCTTGCCAAGAAATGACCCGAACTTTGCGCTCGCCACGCGGTAGACATGGGCATTGGGAAAATCGGTGCTGTAGGCCGCGACGAGCGCCGTTTCCGGATGCGCGCGACGATGATGGATCGCCGTCCAGGGCAGCACCCAGGGACAAAGCGATTCAACCACATCGGGCTTGAAACGGGCAAGCAACTCCCGGACGATCTTGGTCCGCAGAATGAAGCGATAATTGGGGCTACCCCGCACCGGATCGGCACCGACTTCTGCCCAGATATGCCGCCCATTGACGACAATCTTGTCCTCTGGCCCAGGGACGATCTGCAACAGACTATGGGGTGTTTTGGCCAGGATATAATCCCGCTTTTCACGCAAATAGGTGCTTACGCCGCCGCCACCTGCTGGTGAATAGCTCTGCGTCAGATCACAGATTAACATCGGGGCAGGCCCACTTGGCCCTTCGGGGGAATCGCCCTTGTCCAGTCGCATATAAAGCCCCCCTTGGTCGATCAGCTCGCGCTGACGAGGCCTTTGTCGGCGAACAGCTGGCTCAATTCGCCGCTCTCATACATTTCCATCATGATGTCGGAGCCGCCGACAAACTCGCCTTTGACATAAAGCTGCGGAATGGTCGGCCAATCAGAGAATGCCTTAATGCCCTGGCGCACGCCCTGATCCTGCAGCACATCGACGCTGCCGAATTCAACGTTCATATGGTTGAGAATCGCAACCGCCTTGCTGGAAAAGCCGCATTGCGGAAACAGCGGGCTGCCCTTCATGAACAACAGCACATCGTTGCTCGTCACCATCTCGGCAATGCGGGCCTGGGAATCATCGGTCATTGATCAATCCTTCGTTACGCTGGGGTAGCGGTCGTCAGCTGCAAGGCATGGAGAACACCCCCCATGCGCCCGCCAAGCGCTGCATAAACCGCCTGATGTTGTTTAATTCGAGGCAAGCCCCGAAAACTTTCGGCCGTGACCTTAGCCGCATAATGATCGCCGTCACCGGCCAGATCGGTTATCTCCACCTGCGCATCGGGGATCGCGCTGCGGATCAGGCGCTCAATTTCAGCCGCGGGCATCGCCATAATTATACTGCGTCGCTCAATTGCTGGCGCGCGACGAAGCTCTGCAGGCTCAGCTGTGCGCGCACGGCATCCTCGCTGGTCTCAACGCCAGCCGCGATCAAATCGCCAACAATTTTGCGGACGACGTCCTCATCGCCGGCTTCCTCGAAATCGGCCTGTACGACCGACTTGCCATAAGCATCGGCCTCTTCGGGGGTGAGCTTCATCAGCTCGGCCGCCCAATGGCCGACCAGCTTGTTGCGGCGGGCGATTACCCGGAACGCCATTTCTTCACCCAGCGCGAAGTTGGCTTCGGCCGCGCGCTCCCGATCGTTGAAAGTCGTCATGAGGGGGTCTTCCCTGTAAAAATCATTGTCGCCACCAAATAGGGAAGCAACCGAGCTAACGCAACGTTTGGCTAGTCGCCAATGCGCACGACCAGCTTGCCGATAGCCCCGCGTGCCGCCATTTTTGCAATCGCCTTGCCACCATCTTCGAACGCGAAAACTTCGGTGACAAGCGGATTGATCGCCCCCTCTTTCCACAATCGAAACAACCGTTCGACATGATCCTGATTGGCCTTGGGATCGCGCGCAGCAAAGGCACCCCAAAATACGCCGCACACGTCGCAGCTTTTCAGGAGCGTCAGGTTAAGCGGCAGCCGGGGGATGCCGGCGGGAAAACCAACCACCAGATACCGCCCTTCCCAGGCAATCGATCGCAGCGCGGGCTCGGCATAATCGCCGCCGACCGGATCGTAGATCACATCGGCACCGTTCGGCCCCAAAGCGGCCTTGAACATTTCCGCCAGCGCTTTTGACTGGTCCTTGTCGAACGGCGCGCGACCGTAAACGATCGTGCCGTCTGCGCCAGCCTTTCGGCATGCCTCGGCCTTTTCCTCGCTCGATACTGCAGCGATCACGCGCGCGCCAAAAGCCTTGCCGAGCTCAACAGCCGCCAGGCCGACACCACCCGCAGCACCCAGCACCAGCAGCGTCTGCCCCTCCGCCAGGTGCCCGCGATCAAGCAGGGCGTGGATGGTCGTTGCATAGGTCAGCAACAATGCCGACCCTTCCTCAAAACTACGCCCTTCGGGCAGGCGAAACAGACGGGCGGCATCAACCGCGATCTTTTCGACGAGGCCGCCATTGCCAACGGTGGCGACAACCCGATCGCCTGGCACCCAATCGGTCACACCCTCGCCCACGCTCTCGACGACGCCAGCAATTTCCCCGCCGGGGGCGAATGGTCGTTGCGGCTTGAACTGGTATTTATCCTCAATGATCAGCACATCGGGATAGTTGATCGAGCAGGCTTTGACGGCGACAATAACCTGCCCCTTACCGGCGACTGGGTCCGGCATAGTCTCAAGGGTTAGCGTTTCCGGTCCGCCCGGTGCCGTCGACAGCAAAGCCCGCATCTATCTTCTCCCGCTGGTCGGACGACGGCACTGTGTCGCCGTCACTCCTGTTCGATTATGCGGTTGCCTTGCCAGCCAGCGGGCGGCTGCGTCCAGTGGCTATTTGCCCGTCGCCCGCTTTGGGCGCGCTTTATTCGGCAGCCGCCGGGAAGGCGGGCAGCTTGGCGATGTCGCGCGGATCGTGCTGGATGATCACGGTCGCCTTGGTGTTGCGCGCCAATGCCTTGAACCGGCTGAGCGAGGCCAGCGTATCGGCGCGGTTGGTGTTGAAGGTTGGCACGCCGTCGGTTGCGTAATTTTCCTGGAAATGCGCGAGATCGCCGGTCAGCAGGAAAGTCTTGCCGCTGATGAGCTTGACCAGCAGCGCGTGATGGCCGGGGGTGTGGCCGGGCGTGTCGATCATCGTCACGCTGCCATCGCCGAACACGTCCTTGTCGCCGCTAATTGGCATTGATTTGCCGGTGCCGCTGATCCAGGTCTTGAGCGCCGCGGGATTGGCGCCGAAGGCCGGCGGGGTGGCGCTGAGCGCGTCCAGATCGCCCTTCCCAATCATCAGCGTCGCGCCCGGAAACGATTCGGCCTGGCCGACATGGTCGTAATGATAATGGCTGATGCCGATCATCTCGATCTGTTCGGGCTTCACGCCCAGCTCGCCGAGCTGTTCGACGACGGTCTTGGTCACCGACGCGCCGCCCTTGACCGGATCGATCTTCGCGCCCTTCATCGATGCCGGCAGGCCGGCATCCCAGATCATGTAGCGGTCGCCGTGCTTGATCAGATAGCAGCTTGCGGTCAGCGCCTTGCCCTGGCCGGGATAGGCGCGTGTGTCAGAAAACAGGTTGAGATCGGGAATATAGGTCGATCCGCAATCGAGTCGCCACAGCTTCACCGAAGCAGGGGTTTGACCGCTGGCGGCATAAGCAAAAACGCCACTGAGCACGGTGCCCGCGATCAATAAATACAGCGCTCTTTTCATGCAAAGTCCCCCGACGAAACCCGGCCAGTGTTCCGCTATCGCTATATCTGCTGGCCTCTAGGGCGCCTTAGGCATTTCCGCGATGTCATGAAAGTCCCGCGTGACGCCGCTTTAACGAATTCGGGATCATCGTGGCACAATTTAACGTCATGCGGGCAGGATCAGCAATATTCGGTCTGCCCGCGCCTTTCTTTTGGGCTTAAATAGCTTGCTTCGTGGATAACGGGGGGCGCTGCGCCATCGCGGATCGACTGGAGCACCGTGCCAAAGTCTTGCGCGCACCGAAACCCAAGCTGGTGTTCGGCCAGGCGCGAATCATAGACGCGATCGATGCTGGTGGGCAGCACCCAGCCCCGCTTCGCATATAAGGCGGGCGCATCGGGAAAATAGCGCGAGATGACCGCGACAGCATCAGCCTTCAGCGCCTGCGCATCCGCCGGCACAAACGGCGTCGGCGCTGACAAGATGAACGTGCCAAAGCCAATCTCCGGTGCCCGATCGAGCGCCGCAAGGTGCGCTGCCGCTGCATCCTCCACGGTCAACCGGCGATTAAGCAGCTCATTCGCCTTGAGATTTTCACCCGCCGGTTCGGTATTTGTATCATCATCTTCGGGGAAGAACCGCCCAGTCCGCAAGACCATGCACGCGAGCCCGCGTTCCTGATGAAACAAGCGACAGAGATGCTCAGCGGCGAGTTTGGTGACGCCATAGATGTTGCGCGGTTCCAACGGCGCCATTGTCTCGTCGATCCAAACCGCGCGGTCTCCTTCGGCCCGGCGGATCGCGTCAGAAATCATCAGCGAGGTGGTTGAGGTGAAGACGAACCGGTCATGCCCGGCGACCACCGCCGCTTCGAGTAGGTTGAGCGTCCCGGTGACGTTGACATCGACAAAGGCTTGCGTCGGATAGCGAACTATATCCGGTTTATGCAGTGCGCCCGAATGGATCACCGCCTCAATCCCGCGTTCCGCAAAAACCCGGTCGATCACCGCCCGATCAGCCACGCTGCCGATCACATCGGTATCGATCCCAGGGGCTACGTCCAGGCCGACAACCTCATGCCCGGCCAATCGCAGCCGGGGCGCCAGAAACCGGCCCAGCCAGCCCGATGATCCTGTCAGCAAAACCCGCATGCGCTTCCCTGATATGTTTACGCGATATAATGCGCCGTCGTCTTGGCCCGCACCTCATCGGCAGTGACGCCAGGCGCAATCTCGACCAGCTCAAACGGGCTGGCATGATCGGGCCGGTGGAATACCGCCAGATCGGTAATGATCATGTCGATCACATTCTTGCCGGTCAGCGGCAAGGTGCAGGCGGGGATGAATTTCGGATCGCCGTTCTTCGACGTATGCTCCATCACCACCACGATGCGCTTGACCCCCGCGACCAAATCCATCGCGCCGCCCATCCCTTTGATGAGCTTGCCCGGGATCATCCAATTGGCGATGTCGCCACCTTCGCTGACTTCCATCGCACCCAGCACCGTCAGGTCGATATGCCCGCCCCGGATCATCGCGAAACTGTCCGCGCTGCTAAAATAGACTGACGACGGCAACTCGCTAATCGTTTGCTTGCCGGCATTGATCAGGTCGGGATCGACTTGGTCCGGATAGGGAAACGGGCCGATGCCCAGCATGCCGTTCTCGCTTTGCAGCGTCACGTCCATGCCATCGGGAATGTGGTTCGCGACCAGGGTCGGGATGCCGATGCCCAGGTTCACGTAAAACCCGTCCTGCAATTCCTTTGCCGCGCGTGCGGCCATGTCGTCACGTGTCCAGGCCATTATGCCGACTCCCGTTCGCGTGTCGTTACGAATTCGATCTTCTTGTCATAGGGCGCGCCCAGGATCAGGCGGTTCACATAGATGCCAGCCAAATGCACCTGATCGGGATCAAGGCTCCCGACCGGCACGATTTCCTCGACTTCGGCCACGCAGACCTTGCCCGCGGTCGCCATAGGCTGATTGAAATTGCGCGCGGTCTTGCGGAAAATCAGGTTACCCGCCTCGTCGGCCTTCCAGCCCTTGATGATCGAGAGATCGGCGCGGATGCCGCGCTCAAGAATATAGTCCTGCCCGTCGAATTCCATTACCGGCTTGCCCTCGGCGACCAACGTGCCGACACCGGTCTTGGTGTAAAAGCCCGGAATGCCCGCACCGCCTGCCCGGCAGCGTTCGGCCAGCGTTCCCTGCGGGCAGAACTCGACTTCCAGCTCGCCGCTCAGATATTGCCGCTCGAACTCCTTATTCTCGCCGACATAGCTAGAGATCATCTTCTTCACCTGGCGCGTGCGCAGCAGCTTGCCGAGCCCTTCGCCATCGATGCCGGCATTGTTGCTGGCGATCGTTAGATCCTTGGTGCCCGCGTCGCGGATCGCGTCGATCAGCCGTTCCGGGATTCCGCACAGGCCGAATCCCCCCGCGCAGATCGTCATCCCGTCGAACAACACCCCTTCAAGCGCGGCGGCAGCATTGGGGTAGAGCTTTTTCATGGGAGCACTCCGCAAGGTTTCGGGTTGGCACAGCTGTCGCTTAGTCCCCCGCTACCGCGCGGGTCAACGGCTAGCCGACCGCCCCGAACAGCAATCCCACCCCTGCCGTGATTGCCATCGCCAATGCGCCCCAGAATGTCACCCGAACGGTCGCGCGCAGCACCGGCGCGCCCCCAGCGCGAGCCCCGACGACGCCCAACAATGCGAGGAACAGAATCGACCCAACCGCGATTCCCCAGACCAGCCACGATCTCGGCAATATCAGCACCAGCAGCAGCGGAAACGCCGCTCCGACGACAAAACTCGCCGCCGACGCCAGTGCCGCTTGGATGGGTTTCGCCTCCATATGGGCGCTAAGGCCGAGTTCGTCGCGCAGATGCGCCTTTAGCGGGTCCTTGGCGGTGAATTGCGCGGCAACGTCCGACGCCAATTTGCGGTCAAGACCGCGCGCCATATAGATGCGCGTCAGTTCCTCCAGTTCCGATTCCGGGTCCTCGACCAGCTCGCGCGCTTCTTTTGAGCGGTCCGCCTTTTCGGTATCGGCCTGCGAACTGACCGAAACATATTCCCCCGCCGCCATCGACATCGCCCCCGCGACCAAAGCCGCGACACCGGTCACCACAATCGCCGACGGACTCTGCGCCGCCGCCGCCACGCCGATGATCAGGCTGGCGGTTGAAACGATCCCGTCATTTGCCCCCAGCACCGACGCCCGCAACCAACCGATCCGCGCGACGAGATGCGATTCTCTATGGGATCGGGGCATAATCCATCCTTCAATAGGCCAGTTTCAGGCCGGGTCGGGCCCAAGGTATCGCGATCAGCTGACCGGTGCCTGACAGCGTAACGAACGCGGTTTTCCTATCCGCCCCGCCCCAACAGATGTTGGTGGTGAACGGGTCGGGGGTGGATACGAACTCCACCAGCTCCCCGGCCGGCGAGATCACCGAAATGCCGCTCTCACCAATCGTGGCGACACAAATGTTGCCGCAGTCTTCCACGCCCAGCGAATCGAAGAACTTGTATCCCGCCGGTCGGTAAAGCGGGATGCCCGCGCCGCCGAGGCCGCCCGCCTGATCGACCTTGCCCGGCGCCGTGATCCGAAACGCCATCAGCCGGCAGGTATAGGTTTCCGCTGCATAGAGCGTGTTGCCATCGGGCGAGAGGCCAATGCCATTGGGGTTCTCACTCGGGAAGATGACTTCTTCCAGGTGCGATCCATCGGCCTTGGCATAGAAAATGCCGGTAACATCCCGCTCGCGAGGGCGGTTTTTGCCATGGTCGGTGAACCAAAAGCCGCCATGCTGGTCGAACACGATGTCGTTCGGCCCGCGCAGCACGCAGCCAAAATCGCCGTCCTTATAGAGTATCTCGACTGCGCCGGTTTCGATGTCGATCCGCTCGATCCGCCCGCCCGAATAATCATCGGCCTGGCCATTGGGGATCAGCAGGCCGCTGGGATGTTCGTGGTAATTGAAGCCGCCATTATTGCAGCAATAGAGCTTGCCATCCGGGCCCATCGCCAGTCCGTTCGGCCCGCCGCCGGGGCTCGCCACCGTCGTCCGGGTGCCATCGGGGAAACAGCGCGTGATCCGCCCATCGGCAATTTCGACCAGGATCACACTGCCATCGGGCATCGCCACCGGGCCTTCAGGAAAGCGCAGCCCCTGCGCAACCACGGTGAAATCGGTCATTGCATCCCTCTCGCATTGCTTTGTTTGAGGGCCTATCTGCGCTTCGATATCAGGATCGCCAAGGAGAATTCCGCTCATGACCGACAGCTATGACGCAGCGCTGGCCCTGTTCGTCGATGGCGCCTGGAGTGCGGGCGAAGGCCGTGACACTCGCCCCGTCGTCAACCCCGCCACCGGCGATGCAATTGCCGAAGTGCCGCTCGCCTCAACAGCCGATCTCGATGCCGCGCTGGCCGCTGCCGAGCGTGGCTTCAAGCTTTGGCGCGCGACCGACGTCAATGCCCGCGCCGTTATCCTCCACAAGGCCGCCGACCTGATCCGCGCGCGCGCCGACGCCATCGCCGCGCTGATGACGCGCGAACAGGGCAAGCCCATCGGCGAGGCTCGCGGTGAGGTGATCAGTTCGGCGCAAATGTTCGACTGGTTCGCGGAAGAAGCGCTGCGCCATTATGGCCGCGTGCTGGTGCGCCCGACCGGGCAGCGATCGATCGTGATCCAGCAGCCGGTCGGCGTGGTCGCCGCGCTCTCCCCATGGAACTTCCCGGTTTATCTCATGGCCAAGAAACTCGCCCCAGCGCTCGCCGCAGGCTGTGCGGTGATCTGCAAGCCGCCTGAGGAAACCCCCGGCTGCACCAGCGCGATCATGCACTGCCTGGAGGATGCCGGGCTGCCCAAGGGGGTAGCCCAGCTGGTATTCGGCGTGCCTGACACCGTCAGCCGCCATCTGATCGGCAGCCCAATCGTCGCGAAGATCAGCTTCACCGGGTCGGTTCCCGTCGGCCAGCACCTGCTGCGCCTCGCCGCCGACGGGGTGAAGCGCACGACGATGGAACTGGGCGGCCATGCCCCTGTGCTGATCTTCGCCGATTGCAACCTGGACAGGACGCTCGACATGGTCGTGCCGCAGAAATTCCGGAACGCAGGGCAGGTCTGCGTGTCCCCCACCCGCTTCTATGTCGAGGAGGCGATCTATGAGGATTTCCTCGCCGGCTTCGCTGCGCGCACCGCGCAAGTGCCCGTCGGCGACGGCTTCGATCCCGCCACTCGCATGGGCCCGCTCGCCAATATCCGCCGCCCCGACGCGATTGAGCGCCTGGTTGACGACGCCAAGGCCAAGGGCGCCCGCACCATGGCCGGCGGCGAGCGTTTCGGCGCCAATGACAAGAATGGGGGCGGCTTCTTTTTCCGCCCCACCCTGCTCGCCGATGTCCCCAATGAGGCCGACATCATGTCGAACGAACCCTTTGGCCCGGTCGCGGTCAGCCGATCGTTCAAGGATTTCGACGACGCGATCGAACAAGCCAACCGCCTGCCTTACGGCCTCGCCGCTTTCGCCTTCACCGAAAATGGCCGCCGCGCCAACCTGCTTGGCGACGCGATCGAAGCAGGGATGGTCGGCATCAACAGCTTTGCGATCAGCGGGGCAGATACGCCGTTCGGCGGCGTGAAGCTGTCGGGCTTCGGCAGCGAAGGCGGGATCGAAGGGTTTGCCACCTATTGCGTGACCAAGGCGATCCATCAGGCTTGAGACGACTATCTGACTGCAGAAATCCGTTTCACTTTCGCGATTGGTGATGCATATTTATAATACACTAAGCATAATCGCGAATCGGAGGATCTCTTTGCCTGGTATCTCGAAATTCCGGCCTAGGCGCCGATGGCTTGGGCTCGTCGGCTATATAACGGTTCTCAGTTTGGCGGCTCCCGCGCCTGCGCAACCCGCTCCCGCGATCATGAAGCTCTCGACCGGATCAGAAATCGCGACATGGACCCTTGCCGGTGAAGGGGCCACGCGCCACGCAACCCCGATCATTTTCCTGCACGGCGGGCCGGGGCTCTACACCGAAACTCGGCGCCTGGAGGAAGGACGGGTCTTGCGGGCGGCGGGCTTTACGACCGTCTATTTTGACCAGGCGGGCGGCGGCAAATCGGCGCGGCTAAAGGCGACTGACTATTCACTTGATCGCTCAGTGGCCGATCTCGAAGCGCTTCGTATCGCGCTCAACGCACCCCAGGTCATTCTGTGGGGAAATTCGTTCGGCGCAAGCCTGGCCGCCGCCTATGCCGCGCGCTTTCCCGAACGGGTTGCTGGCTCAATTCTGACCTCGCCAGGGATGTTCCCGGGGTTTGACGGCAAACGAGACTATAGCCGCACCAATCGTGACAAGGTCGACTATAGCAAGCCTTTGATCGCGGCGATCAGCAAAATCGACAGCGAAGGCGCTCGCGCTGAATCGACCTTGTCGCAGAGCGATTCCGCAACGTTGTTTGACGAACTCGTTGCCAGCGAACTTATCGATGGCATCGTCTGCAAAGGGGCCAGTGTGAAGCCGCCCGCTTTGCCCGGTGGTGGCAACCTCTATGTACAAAGGCTGGTTTCAAAAGATGTGAAGCGCGCCTCGCTGCCCGAAAAATCGGCGGCGTTGGTGCCGACGTTAATCGTCCGTGGTTCTTGCGACTTCCTGCCAGCCGACAACGCTGAGCGCTACCGTAGGTTCTTTGGCGGAACGATTGTGACGATCCCAAATAGCGGCCATGGCTTGATCGAAAATCGGGAGTTGGTCGATTCGGCGTTGCGAAACTTCGCAACCGTTGCGTTGGCCAAGACCGGCTGAGCTGAAAAATGGGATAGGCACAATGCGAACCGGCGGTCGGATTCTTGTCGATAACCTCATCGCGCAGGGCTGCGACCGGATCTTCCAGGTGCCGGGCGAGAGTTTCCTCGCGGTGCTCGACGCCCTCCATGACACGCCGGAAATCGATGTCGTCACCTGTCGGCAGGAGGGTGGCGCTGCGTTCATGGCCTGCGCAGACGGCACGCTGACGCACCGCCCCGGCATCTGCTTCGTCACGCGCGGCCCCGGTGCCACGAATGCCAGCATCGGCGTGCATGTCGCGATGCAGGATTCGCAGCCGATGATCCTGTTCATCGGCGACGTCGATCGCGGCATGCGCGACCGCGAGGGGTTTCAGGAAGTCGATCTCCCCGCAATGTTCGCGCCTTTGTGCAAATGGGCGACCCGCATCGAGGACGCCCGCCGCATCCCCGAATATATCGCCCGCGCCTTCACCGTCGCGACCAGCGGGCGGCCCGGCCCGGTCGTGATCGCGCTGCCCGAGGATATGCTGTGCGATGTCGTGGAGGCGGTGGATCGGCCTGCTCTCACACGTCATCCAAGCGCACTCGACCCATATGACTTCGGCGATCTGCTCGATCAACTTGCTGCCGCCAAACGGCCTGTCGCGGTCGTTGGCGGTGCAGGATGGGACGCGCGAACCGCGGCTGCCTTTGATCATTTTGCCCAGCATTGGGGCATCCCGGTCGCCGGTGCCTTTCGGCGGCAAGATGCAATTGCCAATGCGTCGCCGATTTGGGCGGGCAATCTGGGCTATGGTCCCAACCCCAAACTGGTCGCGCGGATCAAGGCGGCGGATCTGCTGCTGGTGATCGGTGCCCGGCTGGGGGAGGCGACCACCGATGGCTATACGCTGGTAACGCCCGACCATCCGGGCCAGAGATTGGTCCACATTCATCCCGATCCGGCAGAACTCAACCGGGTGTACCGCGCCGATACGGCGATCTGCGCGCCGGTCTTCTTTTTCGCCGATATGCTGGCGCGCGCTGAGGCCCCCGCCTGGCCGCGGTCGGACGGCGCCGAAGCCCATAGCGATTGGCTCGACTGGTCGACGCCGCGCCCGCGCGATGGCATTGCCCTGGATTTGGGCCCCTGCGTCGCCGCGATGCGCGAGCGCCTCACGCCGGAGGCCACAATCATCTGCAACGGGGCGGGGAATTTCTCTGGCTGGTGGCATCGCTATTGGCATTATGGCAACCCCGGCACCCAACTCGCCCCCACCGCCGGTGCGATGGGCTATGGCCTCCCTGCCGCTGTTGCGGGGGCTTTGCGGTGTCCCGATAAAACCGTCGTCGCGGTCGCCGGAGATGGCGATTTCCTGATGAACGGGCAGGAACTCGCCACCGCCATCCAGCATGGCGCGCAAATGCTCGTCATCGTCGTCGATAATAGCGGTTACGGCACGATCCGCATGCACCAGGAGCGCGAATACCCTGAGCGCCTCAGCGGCACTGCGCTCCACAACCCCGATTTCGCGCTGCTCGCCAAAGCCTATGGCGCCTGGTCCGAAACCGTCGAGACAACCGATCAATTCGCCCCCGTGCTCGACCGCGCGCTCGCGCAACCGGGCGTGAAGCTGCTCCATTTGAAAACCGATATCGAAGTGATCACCAACGGCACGACCATCAGCGCAATCCGCAACCGGTGATTGAAAAAGGGCCGCCCCGGTTTCCCAGAGCGACCCCATCAATCAACCAGGGCCGAAATCAGATATCGTCGCCCAGTGCGCCTTTGGCTTTGCCCATCGCCTGTTGGGCCTTGCCCTTCAGTTCCTGCGCCTTGCCTTCGGCCTGGGTTTCTGCATCGTTGCTGCTCTGCTTGATCTTGCCAATCGTCTCATTGATGTTGCCTTTGATTTTGTCGGTCAACTCGCCCATGTTACAACTCCTTTACGCGCCGTTCGGCCGAGACATTCGGCGTGGGGACGACTGTAGGAAACAACGGGTGATCGGGTTTTGGGTTCCTGAAAAATCCCTCAACCTTGCCGCAATACGGGTAAAAGGAGGCGAATCGATGTGTCTGATCTGATTGCCGCTTTTTATGAACGCAACAGCGCGAAGTTCGATTCCAGTCGGCGCAAATCCTTTTCCGAACGCGCCTGGCTCGATCGTTTTCTGCAGCCATTGCCCAAAGGTGGCCGGGTCCTTGATCTCGGCTGTGGCGCGGGCGAGCCGGTTTCGCGGCACCTGATTGATCGCGGATTTATGGTTTCCGGCGTCGATATCTCGCCCAAGATGGTCGGCCTATGTCGCACGCGTTTTCCGCGCCATCGCTGGATTAATGCCGATATGCGCCGCGTTGCGATGGATGGATTTTATGATGGCGTGCTCGCATGGGACAGCCTGTTCCATTTGCACGGCGACGAGCAGGCGGCAGTGATTGTGCGGATCGGGGCATGGCTGGCGCCGGGCGGCCGTGTGCTATTCAACACCACGCCAGTCAAGGGCACGGAAATGGAGAGCTTCCAGGGCGAACCGCTCTATCGGCCCAGCCTTGAGCCGCACCAATATCGGGAGGCCTTTGTCCGCGCGGAGTTGGCCGAAATCGATTACCGGCCCGAAGACCCGGCCTGTGGCGGTCGGTCGATCTGGTATCTGCGCAAGGCCTGATGCTGGTTCACGGCGCGACGCGACTTAGAAATTCAGTTACCGCTCGCCAATTATCGTCGGCCCCGCGCGGATTGCGGGCGGCAATCAGCGTCGATGATCCATGAACGCCAGCGATAGCGGGCACTGCCTGAACATTGCTTTTGCCGGGGACAGCATTGACGATCGCTTTGGCGGCGGCGATTTCCCCTGCGTCCTTGGCCGATGTTACAAAAACAGGAATCGCCAGCTTCGCCGCGTTGCGCATGACCAGATCAGGCTGGCCAAGATATTCGCCCGGAGAGAAGGACAATAGCCCCGCGACCGCCCCGGGATTTTCGGCTGCGACCAGAAAGACCAGCGCCGACGAATAGCTGCTCCCCCATAGCAAAACCGGCTTGCCCTGCGGTTTCGCCCAGTTAAGCGCAGCTTGAAGATCGGCCTTGGCATCGAGATAGCTTGGCTGGCCGGAGACAGCGTCCGCCGTCTGGTTCTGCCCGAACAGGTCACCGCCCGATCGCTGATCGATCGCTAGCGCGCTATAGCCCATCGCCACCAATCGCGGCGCAATCGTCGCATATTCGCCCTTGCCCGACCCGGCCTGGTGGAACAGCAGGACGATCGCTTTGGGGTCCGCAGCGGCATAGAGCGTGCCGTAAACGGTTACACCATCCGCCGCCTTGATCACTGTCGGCGTGCCTGCTGCCGGCTTTGCTCCATCGGCATTGGCAATCCCGGCGGGGGATGCACCGCCGGCCGCAGGGTCGGCTGGGCTACAGGCCGCCAGCGAGGCAGCGACTAGGACCAAGGATAGGCGCATCGTGCTTCCCTTATCAAAAAAAGAGTGCCGGAACGGCTCCGCTCCGGCACTCAATCATTCAGGTGATCGGACAAATCATCCAATCATCGGCTTCAGCAATTGGGCATGCCGCAATCGACACCGAACGTCGCGCAAACCGTCATGCAGGCAGCGCTGCAGGCAGCCGCGACGGCAGCAGGCGCAGCGGCATAAGCGGCGGAACCGGATACGGCGAGGCCGACGACAGCGAACTTGATGAAACGAACCATGAAATTTCTCCAATATATTGGCGCGATAAAGCGCACCGCGCTGAATTAGGGGTAGCTATGAAAGGGCCGTTTGCCGCGGCGGGGGCAAGGCCGGTGCAATAGCAAGGCCGATCTGCGGGGTGATCGCGGCTGTTGTAAAATCGATGTCCGGGCGCGCCTGAACGGTCGATCCGACCGGGATCGCCGGCACCGCCAGGCAACAGGCATCGCAGGACATCGCCATCTGGCCACCACAGTTTTTATCAGGGCTGGACGAGTGATGCATCAATGATGCGTGACCTGCTGCTGAGGCCGGCGCGCCAAGAGCCATGCCCAGGCTCATGGCGACCAAAGCAGCGATCATGAACAGGGCGGCAAGGCGATGCATATTGGTCTATTCGACTCCCAGCGCCGGATGGTTACACGCTTAGATCAATCCAGCAAGCGGACTTGAGGGGTCGGCATAGCGCCTGATCCCCATGCGCCCCGATCGATACGCCAAGCGACCCGATTCGACTGCCAGCTTCATGGCAGCGGCCATCATGATCGGGTCTTTGGCTTCGGCGATTGCCGTGTTCATCAGCACGCCGTCACACCCCAATTCCATCGCGACGGCCGCGTCGGAAGCGGTGCCCACCCCCGCATCGACCAACACCGGCACGCTGGCGCCCTCGACAATCAAGCGGATCGTCACTCGGTTCTGGATACCGAGCCCGGAGCCAATCGGCGCGCCCAGCGGCATGATCGCCACCGCGCCGGCATCCTCAAGCCGTTTGGCGGCAATCGGATCATCGACACAGTACACCATCGGCAGGAAACCCTCTTTGGCCAGGATTTCAGTGGCCCGCAGCGTTTCGACCATATCTGGATATAGCGTCTTCGCCTCACCCAGCACCTCAAGCTTCACCAGATCCCAGCCGCCCGCCTCACGCGCCAGCCGTAGCGTCCGCACCGCGTCGTCCCCGGTAAAACAGCCAGCGGTGTTGGGCAGATAGGTGAATTTCTTGGGATCGATATAGTCAGTCAGCATCGGTGCCTTAGGATCGGACACGTTCACCCGCCGCACCGCGACCGTCACAATCTCTGCACCTGATGCCTCAAGCGCAGCGGCATTCTGGGCGAAATCCTTATATTTGCCGGTGCCGACAATCAGCCGCGACCGAAAGCGGCGCCCCGCCACTGTCCAGCTGTCATCCGCATCCACGGGGGCATGATCGCCGCCACCAACGAAATGCACAATCTCCAGCGCATCGCCATCTTCAAGCATCACTTGCGCCAGTGTCGATCGCGGCACGATCTCCAGATTGCGCTCGACCGCTATTTTCTCAGGCGCCAGACCAAGTTCATTGGCCAGATCAGCGATTGATCGCCCGTCATGAACCCGCCGGTGCTCGCCATTCACATGGATACCAATTGTGCCATCAACAGCCATTGTGCGCCTTTGCATTGCTTATCGGGCGCATATAGGTAGCGGGCGGCCCAAGCGGCAACCGAAACAGTGATTGCTCGGGCGAGAAAGGTGCGGAGCAAATGAACGGAGCGGCCCTGATCATCGGCGCAGGCGATGCAACCGGCGGCGCCATCGCCCGAGCCTTTGCCCGCGAGGGGCTCACCGCTTGCGTCAACCGCCGCCCGGCCAATGCTGACAAGCTTGAATTACTCGCCCAATCAATCCGCGACGATGGACTGTTGGCACAAGCGTTCCCCGCCGATGCGCGCGACGAAGAGCAGATGGTCACCATGGTCGATGCGATCGAGCGCGATATCGGCCCGATTGAGGTGGCGGTGTTCAATATCGGCGCCAATGTGAACTTCCCGATCACCGAAATGACGTCGCGCGTCTATCGCAAGGTTTGGGAAATGGCCTGCTTTGGCGGATTTCTGATGGGTCGCGAGGTGGCCCGGCACATGGTGCCGCGCGGCCGTGGCACTATCATCTTCACTGGCGCGACGGCATCCTTGCGCGGCGGCAGCGGCTTTTCCGCCTTTTCGGGCGCGAAGGCTGCGTTGCGCATGCTGGCGCAGAGCATGGCACGCGAGCTGGGGCCAAAGAACATCCATGTCGCCCACACCATTATCGATGGTGCGATCGACACAGATTTCATTGCCCAGCGCATCGACGACATTCAGGCGGCGCGCGACGCTGACGCGATCTTGTCGCCAGACGAAATTGCCAAAAACTATGTCATGCTGCACCATCAAGCGCGGACCGCCTGGACGCATGAACTCGACCTAAGGCCCTGGACGGAGCGTTTTTGACATGAGCAAGACCGTTGAATTCATCTTCGATTTCGCCAGTCCAAATGCGTATCTGGCGCACAAGGCCCTGCCACCCGTGCTCGCGCGAACCGGCGCCAACGTCACCTATACGCCGTGCCTGCTCGGCGGCATTTTTCGCGCGACCAACAACCGCGCGCCGATGGTGCAGTTTGCTGATGTCCCCGCCCGGATGGCGTATGAACGGCTGGAAATGCAGCGCTTCATCGCCGCCCATGGCCTAACCCGCTTCACCATGAATCCGCATTTTCCGGTCAACACGCTGACCCTGATGCGCGCGGCGATCGTCGCCAGCGAAGCGGGAATGCTGGGCCGTTTCATCGACATCGGCTTGGAGGCGATGTGGGAGGCGGGCGAGAATATGGCTGATCCAGCGGTGATTGTCCGTGTGCTCGACACGCACGGTTTTGATGGCACAGCAATGATCGCCCGCACCCAGGAACAAGCAATCAAGGACCGGCTTGTGGCAAACACCGAAGCCGCCGTTGCGCGCGGTGTGTTCGGCATCCCCAGCTTCTTCGTTGGCGACGCGCTGTATTTTGGCAAGGACCGGCTGGCGCAAGTCGAAGCGGCATTGGCCTGAACGCACCAACTTGGCGAGCATCCCACCCAAGCCTATACCAAGTCGCATAGACCACACCCAAAGGGGCAGCATGGCCGACACGATCTTTGTCCTCAACGGGCCGAACCTCAATCTTCTCGGCGCTCGGGAACCCGAGATCTACGGTCACGACACGCTCGACGACATTGCCGGGATGCTCGAAGATCGCGCCCAGGCGCTCGACCTAACGATCGATATGCGCCAGTCGAACCATGAAGGCCATTTGATCGACTGGATGCACGAAGCGCAAGCGATGGGGGCCAAGGCCATCTTGCTAAATGCGGCTGGCTTTACCCACACTTCGGTGGCGCTGCATGATGCGATCAAAGCCGTCGCCACGCCAGTGATCGAGGTGCATTTATCGAACCCCCATGCCCGCGAGGAATTTCGTCATATCAGCCTGGTCGGACGGGCCGCACGGGGCACAATCGCGGGCTTTGGCGCACTATCCTATCTGCTGGCGCTTGAAGCGGCGGCGCGGTTCTGACAGGACGTCGGGTCAAGACGGGGAAAAAGGGGACCAGTATGGCAGATGTGACGGGTGCAGACGAAGGGCCGATGCGGATTGATGTGTCGCTAGTGCGCCAGCTCGCCGAGCTGCTTGATGAAACGCAGCTGACCGAGATCGAGGTCGAAGACGGCAATCGGCGCGTGCGCGTCGCCCGGACGGTCACCGTTGCTGCTGCCGCAGCGCCGATGCCGCATTATGCGCCAGCGCCAGCCCCTGCCGCTCCTGCCGCAGCACCTGCAATGATTGAAGCCGCCCCTGCGCCATCAACCGCCAACGCCGTTAAATCGCCAATGGTTGGCACCGTCTATCTCTCGGCAGAGCCTGGCGCGAAGTCGTTCGTTCAGGTGGGTGACAAGGTCGCGGCTGGCGCGACGCTGGTCATCGTCGAAGCGATGAAGGTCATGAACCCGATCATCGCGCCATCAGGTGGCACCGTTACCGCGATTCTGGTCGAAAACGGTCAGCCGGTCGAATTTGATCAACCTCTCGTCGTCGTCGAGTAATATGGCCCAGATCAAGAAGCTGCTGATCGCCAATCGGGGCGAGATTGCGCTGCGTATTCACCGGGCATGCCATGAAATGGGCATTGAAACGGTTGCGGTCCATTCGACAGCGGACAGCGACGCCATGCATGTCCGCCTGGCCGATCAAGCCATTTGCATCGGGCCGCCATCGGCGACCGAAAGCTATCTGAACATCCCGAACATCATCTCCGCCGCCGAGATCTCAGGCGCGGATGCAATCCATCCCGGCTATGGTTTCTTAAGCGAAAACGCCAAGTTCGCCGAGATCGTCGAAGCGCATAACATCATCTTCGTCGGCCCCAAGCCCGAACATATCCGCACGATGGGCGACAAGGTCGAAGCGAAGCGGACAGCGGGTGCGCTCGGTCTGCCGCTCGTGCCTGGCTCTGACGGCGCGATCAGTGACATTGGCGAAGCAAAGGCGATTGCTGAGCGTGTCGGCTATCCCGTTATCATCAAGGCGGCGTCAGGCGGCGGCGGGCGCGGCATGAAGGTCGTCACCAGCGCGACCGATCTCGAAACCCAAATGCAGCAGGCCGGCACTGAGGCGAAAGCGGCCTTTGGCGACGCGACCGTCTATCTCGAAAAATATCTCGGCAATCCGCGCCATATCGAATTTCAGGTTTTCGGCGACGGCAATGGCAATGCCATTCATTTGGGCGAACGTGATTGCTCGCTCCAGCGCCGCCACCAGAAGGTGCTTGAAGAGGCACCCTCCCCCGTACTCGGCGCGGAAGACCGTGAGCGGATGGGCGGGATCGTCTCGAAGGCGATGGCCGATATGGGCTACCGCGGCGCTGGCACGATCGAATTCCTGTGGGAAGATGGCGAATTCTATTTCATCGAAATGAATACCCGCCTGCAGGTCGAACATCCGGTAACCGAAGCGATCACCGGGCTCGATCTTGTCCGCGAACAGATCCGCATTGCTGAGGGCCATCCGCTGACGCTTCGGCAGGAGGACGTGCACTTCCGCGGACATGCGATCGAATGCCGCATCAATGCCGAAGACCCGCGCACCTTTGCGCCATCACCGGGTACAGTGAAGCAGTTCCACGCGCCGGGTGGCATGAATGTCCGCGTCGATAGCGGTCTTTATGCCGGTTATCGGGTGCCGCCTTATTATGATTCGATGATCGCCAAACTGATTGTCTATGGCACCACCCGCAACGGCGCGCTGCGCCGCTTGCGTCGCGCACTGAAGGAATTCGTGATCGATGGGATGAAGACGACGATCCCGCTCCATCAGGCATTGCTCGACGAGCCTGATTTCCAAAAGGGCGAGTACACGATCAAGTGGTTGGAAGAGTGGCTGGCCCGGCAGGAGGATTGATCGAGCGGCCCAAGCGATACGCACCTCGCGACATTGCCCTTCGCGCCCCGGCGTGACACAAGTCCGGCCTACCAGAACCTGGGGAGAGACTTGATGCGTATCGCAACCGCCCTGCTGCTTGCCGCCACGGCGGCCGCTCCCCTTGCCGCGCAAGTCAAGACTCCCGACCGGCCCGTGTCCGATCCGAAAGCGCTGTCATCCGGCGAGAACCCATCTGCCGCATCAGTGCCGGTGGAGGATATTGGCACCACCCGTTCGCTGGGCGGCGCTGCCTGGAGCGCGGATGGCAAGACGATCTTCATCGCCACTAACCTGACCGGGCGGACCAATATCTGGCGCACCGACACGGCGGGCAGCTGGCCGATCCAGCTGACCCAGTCAGAAGATTCACAAGACGGTCTCGTCACGTCGCGTGACGGCAAATGGGTGTATTTCGAACAGGACAAGGGCGGCAACGAATATACTGACATTTTCCGCGTCCCCACCAGCGGCGGCGCGGTTGTCAACCTGACCAACACGCCCGATCGGCGGGAAGGAACGATGCTTGTCGCGCCGTCCGGTGGAACGATTGCGCTCGTCACCAAGCTGAAATCCGAAGGCCAGTCGAACCTCGCAGTTATGGACAGCGACGGTAACATTCGCGCGCTGACCGCCGAGAAGGACCCGCAATACGGCTGGAGTCCGGTTGCCTGGATCGATGATGGCCGCGCGCTGATCGCCAATCGCGACCGGGTCGACGGTGTCGTCGGTGAAGTCTGGCGGATCGACGTTGCGGATGGCAAGGTCACGCGGCTGCTCGGCAAGCCCGATACCGTCTTTTTCGCGAGCGACGCGACTGCAGACGGCGCAACGATCGCCGTCACCAGCAATGACACCACCGGTCAGCTGCATGCCGGGCTCTACGCCGTCGCCACCAAAGGCTGGCGGTGGCTAAAGCCCACGCCATGGGAACAGACCAGCGGCATTTTTACGCGCGACGGGAAAGCGATGATCGTTCGCACCGCCGCCGATACCCGCACATCGCTGTCAAAGGTCGATGTTACGACGATGACGGAAGCACCGCTGGGGTTGCCACCCGGCGTCAACGGTTTCGTCGGTAGTGAACCGATTGCACCGAATGGCCAATTGATGATGGTCAGCCATTCCGGTGCCGATTCGCCGAACGACCTGTATCTTTACGACATGGCCAGCGCACAGGTGCGGCCGGCGACACAGCTGGCCATGGCGAGCCTCAGCCCGTCGAGCCTGCCGCGATCGACCGAAGTCGTTTATAAGAGCTTCGACGGCACGTTGATCAGTGCCGTTGTAACAATGCCCTATAATCTGAAGCGTGACGGCACCAATCCTGCCATCGTCCTGCCGCATGGTGGCCCGACCAGCCAGGCGATTGATGGCTTTAGCCGCTTTGCCGCTGCCTTCGCGAGCCGCGGCTACATTACCATTCAACCAAATTTCCGCGGCTCTACCGGCTATGGCAAGGCGTTTCAGGCCGCCAATTTCAAGGATTTGGGCGGCGGCGACTTGAAGGATACGATCGCCGCCAAGCAGTTTTTGGTCGCCAGCGGCTATGTCGATGCAAAGCGCGTCGGCATTTTCGGCGGCTCTTATGGGGGGTTCATGACCCTGATGGCGATCGGCCGCGCGCCCGATGAATTCGCTGCCGCTGTCCAGTGGTTCGGCATCATCAACTGGCGGACGATGTACCGCGACCAGGATGAAGTGCTAAAGGCCTATCAGCGGACCTTGATTGGCACGCCCGACGCTGATCCCAAGGTCTATGACGCTGCATCACCGCTGACCTATATCCGCGCGACCAAGGCGCCGCTCCTTACGATTCAGGGCGAAAACGATATCCGTGTCCCGCGCGGCCAGGCGCAGGAGGTCAATGACATATTGAAAGCCAAGGGCAATGTCGTCGAGACGATCTTCTACCCAGCCGAAGGGCATGGGTTTCGCAAGCGTGAGAACCAGCTCGATTCACTCCAGCGCACCGTCGCCTGGTTCGATACATATCTGAAAGCAACACCGGCAAAGTGACGCGTCGACCCTTTTTATGGGTCACAATGAATGGGGAAACCAAAATCAATGCGTAAGTTTCTGGGCTGGCTGCTGATTGTCCTGATGATCACCGTTGGCGGCGCGATGCTGTATTTCCGCACCCCCGATACCGATCCTGCAGCGATGCGCGCAAAATATGGCGCGCCACCATCACAATTTGTCGATCTCGGCGGCGGACTGACCGTGCATCTGCGGGATACCGGCGGGCGGAGCGCGCCCGTGCTGATGCTGATCCACGGTTCCAACGCCGACCTCCACACCTGGGATGCCTGGGCCGAGCGGCTCGGCAAGCGCTATCGCGTCATCCGCTTTGACCTGCCCGGTCATGGTCTGACCGGCCCGAGCCCCACCAGCAATTATAGTTCAGCCGCCTTTGTCGATGTGGTCGAAAAGGTCCGTGCCAAAATTGGCGTCGATCACATGATCCTGGCCGGCAATTCGATGGGCGGCGGCGTCGCCTGGCATTATGCGCTGTCTTATCCTGAGCATTTGACTGGCCTGATCCTGGTGGATGCGTCGGGCCAGCCCGAGCCCGGTAACCCGTCGCCGCCACTCGCCTTCCGGATCGCCCGAACCCCCATTATCCGCAATTTGGCGGCGATGATCACGCCGCGCAGTTTGATCGCGGAATCGCTGCCTGGTGCCTTTTATGACAAGCGCCTCGCCACCAATCAGCAGATCGATCGCTACTGGGAAATGCTGCGGTACCCCGGCAATCGCATCGCGACGATCGATCGCTTTTCCACCGCCCCCGATTATGCGACCGACGCAAAGCTGGCGCGGATCAAGACCCCGACCCTGATCCTGTGGGGTGAGAATGACGCGCTGATCCCGGCCTCGTCGGGCAAATGGCTCGCCCAGCGGATCGCCGGCAGCCAGCTGATCGTCTATCCCAAGACCGGCCATATCCCGATGGAAGAACGCGCCGATCAAAGCGCCGCCGATGCCTATCGCTTCATCGAAACCAGGGCACTCGCGCCAGCCGCTACCAAATAGGGCGATGCCGTTGAAACTTGAGCCAATGGCGGACCTGCTCGGAAGATCGAGTCCGTCCACGGCGTATTGACAGCTTTTCATTTCGATATTAGTGGAAATATCGAAATGAAAAACCCCGACGACATTATCGCCGCATTGAGCGCGCTTGCCCAGCATCACCGGCTCGCTGCATTCCGGGCGCTGGTGGCAGGGGGACCGGATGGCCTGGCAGCGGGCGACATGGCGACGCGGCTTGGCATCCCGGCGTCATCGCTGTCGTTTCACCTCACGCAGCTTGAGCGATCAAAGCTGGTGATCCGCCGTCGCGCGGGCCGTTCCCTCATCTATTCGGCAGACTTTGCCGCGATGACGGGGCTGGTCGATTATCTGACTGAGAATTGCTGCGGGGGCGCCGCCTGTGCGCCCGACGCTGTTGCTGCCTCCGAAACACAAAGGAAAGTCGCATGAAGCGCCTCCATGTCCATGTCGCGGTCGATGATCTTGATCGCTCCATCGGTTTCTATTCGGCACTATTCGCCTCTGAACCGAGCGTGACCAAGCCCGATTACGCCAAATGGATGCTCGATGATCCGCGCGTCAATTTTGCGATTTCGATGCGCGGGACCGCCGCAGGCGTCGAGCATCTCGGCATTCAGGTCGAAGATGCCGGCGAGCTGGCCGATGTCTATGCCCGCCTCAAAAAAGCCGATGCGCCCGTGGTTGAGGAGGGCAAGACCACCTGTTGCTACGCCAAGTCGGAAAAAAGCTGGATCACCGATCCGCAAGGCGTCGTCTGGGAGACCTTCCTGACCGAAGGCGAGGCCACGACCTATGGCACCTCCGCCACGATTGACGCGCTGACCTCGAAGACAGCGTGCGGGTGCAACTGATGAAAGCTACCATCTGGCACAACCCCGCCTGCGGTACCTCGCGCAAGACATTGGCGATCCTTCAGGAGACGCCCGGCATCGACGTCGAGGTTATCGACTATCTCAAGACTCCGCCCAGCCGCGATACGCTGGCGGGGCTCTATGCCCGCGCCGGCATCACGCCGCGCGCCGGGTTGCGGACGCACAACACCCCCGCCGCAGAGCTTTGCGCTGAGCTCGACCTGCTCGACAAGGACGGTGATGCGATCCTTGATGCTATGATGGCGCACCCGGTGCTGATCAACCGTCCATTGGTCGAGACCGACAAGGGCGTTCGCCTCTGCCGTCCGCAGGATCTCGTCCGCGACATCCTGTGAAGACCAGCAGCGTGCGCGCGATCGCCGCTGAGTTCATCGGCGCGCTCATCCTGTTCGCCACCGTCGTGGGATCCGGCGTGATGGCCGAGCGGCTGTCGGGCGGCAATGATGCCGTCGCCCTGCTGGGCAATACGGGCGCGACCGGGGCGGTGCTTTATGTGCTTATCACCCTGCTCGGGCCGATTTCGGGCGCGCATTTCAATCCGGCGGTAACGCTGATGCTCGGCGCGCGCCGCAATTGGCTGCCCTTCATTGCCGCGCAATTGATCGGCGGCATCATCGGCGTGTTGATCGTGCATGCGATGTTCGACCTGCCCTTGCTGCAGTTGGGCATCAAGTCGCGCACGGGCACCGGCCAATGGATCGGCGAGTTTGTCGCGACCTTTGGCCTGTTGTTCACGATCGTGATGGGCAGCCGCCAGCGGCCAGCTGCCGTGCCCGCCCTGGTCGCGCTTTGGATCGTCGCTGGCTATTGGTTCACCTCATCGACCAGTTTTGCCAACCCGGCCATCACCATCGCACGCGCCATAACCAACAGCTTTGCCGGAATCCGCCCGATCGACACGCCAGGATTTATCCTCGCGCAATTTGCGGGTGCGGCGGCCGGTGTTATCATTGGGCGCTGGCTCAACGGCCCGCGCGAGGACGCCTGATGACCGACTATATCCTGCTGATGCACCGCGATGCTGATCCCAATGTCGACGACACGGGATGGGATGCGTATTTCGGCATGCTCCATGCTTCCGGCGCCTTTCAAGGCGGCAGCAGCATTGGCGACGGCATCTGCATCAACAAGGCCGGCGCCCCGCCACCGATCAGCGCGCAGCTGGGCGGGTTCATCCGGATCGCCGCGCCCGATCTGGCTGCCGCCAAGGCGCTGGTAATCGGCAATCCTGTCTTTGAAGCCGGCGGCACGATTGAAATCCGTGAACTGCCCAAAGACTGAAGCCCGTCGGTCGTCGCCGTCATCCCTGCCCGTCAATCGGCGCTAACATCGTCCTGTCGGCCACCCATTGCTGTAGCGCGGCGCGGTCAGGAATCGCTACCCGGCCATAGCCGCGCTTGATCAATCCCTGGCCTTCAAGCGTTGCCAGCGCCGTACCAATGGCGACCCTGGACACCCCCAAGGTAGCGGCAATCGCCTCCTGGTTAGCCTGCACCGCAGTGCCACGCGAACCCGCCGATGCCATCCGCAGCAAAGTCTTGGCCAACTGGACGATCAATGGCAGGCGGCGCAGATCGTCGCTGAACTCAAGCAGCGCGTAGATGCGTCGCGCCATCATCCCCAATATCGCCTGGTTGATCGCCGGATGCACGGCGGTGGCCGCGGCATAGGCAGCCGGGGTCAGGTGATCGATCACTGTCTGGCCGACCGCGACCGAATCATGCGTGCGTGGCAAGTTACCGAACAGAGTCATTTCGCCGAAACATTGGCCTGGACCGAGCACTGACGTGACAACGAACGAACCGTCGATCCCAGGGTTACCGATTTGCACCGCGCCAGTCCGGACAAGGCTAAGCCCCGGGCGCGCATCGCCGCGCGAAAAGATCAACGCCCCATCGCCATAGACGACCATTGTCGCCGCCTGACGCAGCGCGGTCGCCGCTTCCCTCGGCAGCAAAGACACCAGACTGGGCGTGTCGAAATCGAGCAGTCGTGTCATCGCACGTCCAAATGCCAACTTCTTGTCATTCTTACGCCGTCAACTCGCCTATCGCAATCGGGTAGCCCCGGCGCGGGCGCGCCAGGGAGAGCGCAGATGAGAATGGAATTAATCGCGATTGCCGGCGTCTATGTCGGTTTTGCCCTTCTAGAAGCGATCAGCGCGGGCTTTTTTCGTAAACCCGGGGCGACACGCCAGGATGCAATCGTCGAGATTGTCGGGACGGTGATGTTGATCGCCGTGACCCAGCCGCTGGTCGTCGCTGGCGGGTTTGCCCTCACCCAGATGATCGCCCCCGGCACGCGTGACGCGCTGATCGGCTGGCCGGTCCTGGCCCAACTCGCGCTGCTGCTCGTCTGCGAAGATATGATGCAATATTGGTGGCACCGGGCGAGCCACACTGTGTCGTGGCTCTACAAGCTTCACCGGCCGCATCATAATGCCGAATATATGTCGGTCCGGGTCGTCTATCGAAACAACATCTTTTACTATGCCCTAATGCCCTCATTGTGGTTCGCAGGCGTACTCATCTATCTGGGTCTGGGTTGGCTTTATGCGGGCTATACGGTCGTCAAGATGGCGGTGATCATCGGTGCACATTCGGATGTTCGCTGGGACGAACCGCTTTATCGCAACCGCTTTACCGCACCGGTGATGTGGCTCGTTGAACGCGTCATCTCCACCCCTGCGACGCATTTCGCGCACCATGGCCGCCACGCGCATGATGGGGTGACCAACTATAAGGGCAATTTCGGCAATCTGCTTTTCGTATGGGACATGCTGTTTGGCACCGCCAAGATCACGCGCCGCTATCCTGAGCTTTACGGCGTCGAAAATCTGCCGCCGACCAGCGCCGGCGAACAATTGCTCTGGCCGTTGATCCGCCTGCCCGCAGCGCAAGCCTCGGCAATCGCGGTCGCGCCAGCGAATAGCCGATAACTACCCCAAGGCGTGGCAATACATACGCCGCCGCCGCGATGGGGTAGGCATTGCCGCGCCCGGCTCAATCGATATGCATCTTTCGATTGAGCGACGCGAGGATGGCTGCGCGGATCTTCTCTTCCGGCCCGGAACCGAGCGAGACGACGCGAAGCAGACCGAGCCAGGCGTCGATGGCCAGCTCAGGCGCGCCTTGCGCGTCCTTGTCGAGCGCGAGATAGAATTGCGCCCGCACATCCTCCGGATCGAGTGCCAGGGCACGATCAAATGAGCGGCGGGCGGCATGGGGGATCGGGCCCTGATCCGCGCCAGCAGCGCCGGTCTGCGCTTCGCCCAATGCTGACCAGGCACGGCTCCGGTTCGGGTCGATCGCAACCGATTCGCCAAGCGCCTGAGCGGCTTGGGCATGATCGCCGGAATTGGCATAGGCGATGCCGAGCCGCTCAAATGCCCCGGCATCATCGGGGCGACGCTTCGCTTCTTCGGCCAAACGCTGGAGTGTGTCGCCTCCCCGCGCAAACATCGGCACGAAAGACAATGGCTTGATGAATCGGCGTGGCGCGGCATCCGCGCCCTTTGGAACCCAAACATCTTCCATGGTGACGTGTTGCTTCATGTAACCACCTCCCAAAATCTATTGAGA
Organism: Sphingomonadales bacterium Ga0077557; assembly: GCA_001464615.1. Taxonomy (GTDB): domain Bacteria; phylum Pseudomonadota; class Alphaproteobacteria; order Sphingomonadales; family Sphingomonadaceae; genus Sphingomonas. The sequence continues at coordinate 106,234 of LNFI01000016.1, forward strand.
GTGTGGTACATTATAAATGTCACTAAATTGTCTTAGTATCATTTATGATGATTTAGCATTACTAAAACGCAAATTAACTATAGATTGTTATGATGATATTATCAGCCAAGCGCATTACCACAAGTGATGGTTGTTTTTATGTTAACTAACGTTTCGATCTGTATTCAACGGCTAAGCGAGGATCGAACCGGGGGTGACGCGTCGCCTCGACACCGCTATGCGCGAGGACATGAGCGCCATCACGCCTGAAATCGTCGCCCAGCATGGGCTGTCCGAAGACGAATATGCCCGCGTCCTGAACGCGCTTGGCCGCGAGCCCAACCTGACCGAACTTGGCATCTTCTCGGTCATGTGGTCTGAACATTGCAGCTATAAATCCAGCCGTATCCACTTGAAAAAGCTGCCAACCACTGGCCCACAAGTCATTTGTGGCCCCGGCGAGAATGCCGGCGTTATCGATATCGGCGATGGTCAGGCCGCGATCTTCAAGATGGAGAGCCACAACCACCCCAGCTATATCGAGCCCTATCAGGGCGCGGCGACAGGGGTTGGCGGCATATTGCGCGATGTGTTCACGATGGGCGCACGCCCCGTCGCCAATATGAATGCGCTGCGTTTCGGGCGCCCCGATCACCCCAAGATGCGCCACCTGATCGCGGGCGTCGTCCACGGCATTGGCGGTTACGGCAATTGCGTCGGCGTCCCCACGGTCGGCGGTGAGGTCAATTTCCACCGCGCCTATGACGGCAATATCCTGGTCAATGCGATGACCGTCGGCATCGCCGAGCAGGACAAGATATTCTATTCCGCCGCATCGGGCGTGGGCAATTCGATCGTCTATGTCGGCTCCAAGACTGGCCGCGACGGCATCCACGGCGCGACCATGGCATCGGCCGATTTCTCCGAGGATTCGGAGGAAAAGCGCCCCACTGTCCAGGTCGGCGATCCTTTCACCGAAAAGCTGCTGATCGAAGCCTGTCTTGAACTCATGGCCAGCGATGCGATCGTCGCGATCCAGGACATGGGCGCGGCGGGGCTGACGTCCTCCAGCGTGGAAATGGCGTCGAAGGGCGGCGTCGGTATCCGGCTCGACATGGACAAGGTGCCGCAGCGCGAAACTGGCATGACCGCCTATGAGATGATGCTCAGCGAAAGCCAGGAGCGCATGCTGATGGTCCTCAAGCCCGGCCGAGAGGATTTCGCCGAAGCGATCTTCCGCAAATGGGAGCTGGATTTCGCGGTGATCGGCGAAGTAACCGATACGGGCCGCATGGTTTTGGTCCACCAAGGCGAGACCGTCGCCGATATCCCGCTCGGCCCGCTCGCCGACGATGCGCCCGCCTATGACCGCCCCTGGGTCACCACCCCGCCCGCCAAGGCGCTGGTCGATATCCCCGACTGCAAGGACGTTGCTGGCGATTTGCTCAAGCTGATGGCGTCGCCTGATCTCGCCTCACGGCGCTGGATCTGGGAGCAATATGACCAGAAGGTTGGCGGCGACACGCTTCAGCCGCCCGGCGGCGATGCAGCGGTTGTCCGCATCCACGGCACCGGGAAGGCGCTGGCGATCACCACCGATTGCACCCCGCGTTATTGCTTTGCCGATCCGGTCGAGGGCGGAAAGCAAGCGATTGCCGAGGCTTATCGCAACCTTTCCGCTGTCGGCGCGAAGCCGCTTGCCACCACCGATTGCATGAATTTCGGCAACCCGCAGCGCCCAGAGATCATGGGGCAATTCGTTGGCTGTATTGAGGGCATGGCCGAGGCCTGCGCCGCGCTCGATTTCCCGATCGTGTCGGGCAATGTCAGCCTGTATAACGAAACCAAGAATGAGGACGGCACGGGATCGGCAATCCTGCCCACCCCCGCAATCGGCGGCGTTGGCTTGCTTGCCGACTGGACCAAATCAGCCACAATTGCTTTCAAGGGCACCGGCGACGTCGTCATGCTGATCGGCACGCCGCGCCACGATCTCGGCCAGTCACTGTGGCTGCGCGAGCTCCACGGGCGCGAGGACGGCCCGCCGCCTCGTGTCGACCTGGCCGCCGAGCGCAGGAACGGCGAATTCGTCCGCGCGCAGATCGAAAAAGGGGCGCTCAGCGCGGTTCATGACGTGTCCGACGGCGGCCTAATCGTCACCATCGCGGAAATGGCCCTGGCAGGCGATATCGGGGCCATGATCAGCGCACCGCTGCCTTATGGCCTCGCTCGGACCTATTTTGCCGAGGATCAGGGTCTCTATGTCGCAACGATCCGCGACGAGCATCTCAACGACTTTCTGCATGCCTCGATCGACGCCGAGGTGTCGGTCGAGCGCATTGGCCGGACCATTGCAAACCGCATCATCGTCGAATGCCCGGTCACCGACCACGTCGTCAGCCTGACTGACTTGCGGGCGGCGCATCAGGGATTTTTCGCGACGTTGATGGGCAGCCCCGCCCCCGAAAAATAGAAACGCAGCGCTGTCGAGAAGGCGGCCTGCCGAAAGTCTTCCCCCAGAAGCGCGATCACAACGATCTTGCGCGAACGGGGGAATAACAATGACGATTCCTGCCACCGACATGCCAACGGCGTCCACCTATCGATGGTCGTCGCCGTCGCTTGGAAATTGTTCGCATTGTCACGCCATGCGAATCGGCGGGAGTGACTGCACTACAGCAACGTGCGTTAAATCTGCACCACCTCCGTTCGGCCTGAGCGAAGTCGAAGGCCAAGCGGTGCGCCCTGTGCTTCGACTTCGCTCAGCACGATAAACAGCAGCGCCCCCACCGATGTGTCGCGTGCGCGCTGTCCACTACGGCGGTCACTGGACCCGTAGCGACGCCGATGATATGGTTAACGCCGGTTTCGGGGGGACACGATCATGACAACGGTGACGGGCGGATCATGGTATATCGCTGCAAAGCCGACATCCTACAGCGTCGTCGGCTTTATCCTGGCGCTGCTGGGCGGCACGATGTTTGCCGGCGCAGCGGATCTGCTCGGACAAGTTGGCCTCGCGAAGCTCAGTGGTGGCACGCCTGAATCCGTCTTGCGCCTGATCGCAGGCGCTGTCGTTGATCCAGCGGCCATCGCCGATGCAACAACGGTGCTGGCAATTGGCGCCGCCGTCCATTTTGGCATTATCCTGGCAATGGTGCTGGTTTATCTTATCGCGGCTGCCCGTTTACCGCTGGTCAATAGCACGCCGGAAATCAGCGCCTTTGGCTATGGGATGATCCTGGCCTTCATCATGACCTGGATCGTATTGCCGCTGCGGTGGCCGGATCAGGTTCCAGGGACGGCGCCGCTGGACATCATTGTGCCGTTGGTCCGCCATATCGCGCTGGTCGCGACCCCAATCGCCATCACTGCCAAGCTCGCCGCCCGGCGCGGTTGAGCGTTCATTGATCGGCAGCAACCGGAAAGAACGCCGGGTCCCCTGTCGTCCTTGGGCAGATACTGGCGCCTAAGCTCTTTGGTGACGCTTTTTTGCTTTTGATCCGATAAAATTCTCATGCGTTGATTGACGCAGAAAATGTCGCTTCATTGTCGCTAGATAGCCGATTGCTGATGGCAAAAAGGCCCGATATCGGCGGCGTACAGCACCGGTAAGCCGATAGCCGAGCAGTTGCGCGCCCTGTTAGGAGGGCGTATCCGATTGCCAGACGCAGTCAAACTCGGGGCAAGGGGATATCATGGGCATTTTCAGCACCCTTTTTGGGGGCGGTAGCAAAGCTGCGCCCTTGGCACCTATCAAAGCGATGATCGAGTCGGGGCTGGTCAGTGTTGCGGCCCAACCCCGCAATAACGCGCTCGATCTCGCCGACGATAAGCTGGAACGGCTTTATGTTTTCCTGATCGATCACGATTATCCAGGCGGATCGGCGGCGATGCATAATGCAGTGTTCGCCCATTATGGCCTGCCCTATCGCAGTTGCTTCATGATCGGCGATCCAGCGCGGGTTGGCGAAATTGTTGCAGGGTTAAGGTCTTGCTCAATCTATAGCGGCGGCGGTGCGGGATCAGGCTTTAAGGACAAGATTGCCCCGTCACTCGATTCGCTGGCACCCTCTGCCGAGGTCATTGGCAGCGTCAATGTGATCGCCCGCGAAGGCGATCGTTTCGTCGGCCATAATACCGATGGCATCGGCTTTGTTGCCGGGTTGCTCAACGAATATCCCGGCTGCGTTGCTGGCCAGAAGATCGTCATTCTTGGTGCCGGGGGCACGGCGCTGCCCATCTCCTATGAACTGGCCAAGGAAAAGCCGCGCGAAGTGGTGATCGTCAACCGCACCGTCGCCAAGGCGCAGACGATCGCCGATCTTATTGCGCCGCTGACAACCGCCCGCGCCGTTGCCGAAAGCGCGCTTGGCGAAGAGATCGCCGACGCAGGTCTGGTGGTCAACACATCGAACAAAGGCGCGCAGCCGAACGAAAAGTTCAGCGCCTTTGCAGCCATGACGGGCAATGTCGAAATGGATCTGGCCCAATCAATGGCCAATCTGTCGCGCCTGCCCCAAGCCGCGATCGTCGCAGACATTCTGCTCGAAGACTTGCCGCTGACCCTGAAGCTGGCGCGCAACGCTGGCCATCGCACGCATTCGGGCCAGCACATGAACCTGTTCCAGGCAGCGCCAGCGTTCAAGATCCTGACCGGCCTCGACAAGCCGGATGCGACCTTGCTCGACATTATGCGCAAAGCGTTGGGATGACGACATCCAAGCCCGCAACCACGCAGGCACCATTACCGGTTAAACCCCTGGATTTGCCACGCGATGAGATGGCGTTTCGGCTGACGTACGAGCCGCTATTGCTCAATCGATCGCTAACGACCGTCTTTCGTCCCGGTGATCGCCGCTGGCCTAAATGGCGGGGATATCGGCCAGGGGAAACCGTTACTGCCCGCGTGATTGTGCAATCCGGCTCTGACGCGCTCGGCATTCCCCCTGTCTTCAACGCATTGCGGATGCGTATCCAGATCGAAGCGATTGATGTTCTGGCGCCAATGGACCTGCGGCCCGAGGATTTCGCTGGTTCATCGCCCGACGTTTATGACGAAGCGTCGCTGCGGGCGCATCTCTTCGATATCTATGGCCAACCGCTGGAGGCTGTGGGCGATATCATTTCGCGGATCCGGTTCCGCTATGTGGACGACCAGTGACTGTTATGGGGGCGGTCGCTACGCCAAGCGCTGAAACGATCAATCCACCGGCGCGCCACCGCGGGCGCTGGTGGGTGGCCGCGCTGCTCTTCAGTGCGATGGCGTTCAATTATTTCGATCGGCAGATGCTCGCCGTCCTCAAGCCGAGCCTGTCCGCTGAGCTCAAATGGAGCGAGATGGACTATGCCAATATGGTTTTCTGGTTCCAGGCCGCTTACGCAACCAGCTATCTAATGTTCGGTGCAGTGGTTGATCGGCTCGGCGCGCGCATCGGCCTGGCAGTCGCTTTCGTCATTTGGTCGGTCGCGCAGATGGCGCATGGCTTCGCCCGCAGCGCCGGTGAATTCATGATGGCGCGGGCGCTGCTCGGCATCGGCGAAGGCGGCGGCTATCCCGCCGGATTGGCCGCGATCGCGGCATGGTTTGACAAGCAGGAGCGCGCCTTTGCCACCGGCCTGTTCAATGCCGGCGTCAATGTCGGCGCGATCGTTACCCCACTGATCGTGCCGGTCGTTGTCGGTGCCTATGGTTGGCGCGCGGCCTTTGTCGCAACGGGCCTGGCGAGCATGGTCTGGCTTGCCTTTTGGCTGATCTTCTACCGCCGGCCAAATGTCGGTGGCGGCATCGTCGATAAGATGCCGGTGGATGAGACGCCTGAACTGTCCGCACCGATCGCGTGGAGCCGCATTTTGCGGATGCGCGAAGCCTGGGCTTTTGCGATCGGGAAAATGCTGATCGATCCGGTATTCTGGATGTTTTTGTTCTGGCTGCCCGATTTTCTCCACAAACGGCACGGGCTGGAGTTGAAGACCTTTGGGCTGCCGCTCGCGGCGATCTATATCATGTCGGACGCGGGCAGCATTCTTGGCGGTTGGGCCTCATCGGCGCTGATCAAGCGCGGGGTATCGGTCAACCGGGCGCGCAAGCTGACGATGCTGGTCTGCGCGCTGCTCGCCTTGCCGGTCATCATCGCGGTCAATATCTCTAATCTGTGGCTGGCGGTTGCGATCATTGGCCTAGCAGGGGCGGCGCACCAGGGCTTTTCGGTCAATTTGTTCACCCTGCCATCCGATCTGTTTCCAAAACGCGCGGTCGGCCGGGTGATCGGCATGGGCGGGGCAATGGGCGCGATCGGCGGCATGGCGATGTCGCAATATGCCGGCGCGATGCTGGCGACATTGGGCTCCTATACGCCAATCTTTGCGGTTGCCGGCTGTGCCTATCTGGTCGCTTTGGGCGTCATTCAGATCCTGTCGCCAGCGTTGGCGCCCGTCGAGGAAGACCGTCTGCTCGACTAGGCCCGCAGCGAGACGCATAGCGCCAGCAATGACGACAACGCCGCACGCAAAGGGGCTGCCCAGCGCTGCCGCACTGTGCCAAAAGTCGGCAGGGTAACCACAGCCACGCACAGGTCGTCGCGGCCACCAGACTCGTCGGACATTTCTTCATGCTAGATCACCCTGCCCAGCCCTGGCCCGGCCTGCCCGCGATTGCCGATGACGAGCGACTCGCCCGCACACAGGCCTTTCGCGATCACCTCCTTACCCGGCGCAGCTGTCGCTATTTCAGCGACGCGCCAGTACCGCGCGCAATCATCGAAGCCGCGATTGAGGCGGCGGGCACCGCACCAAGTGGTGCCAATCACCAACCATGGCATTTTGCGGTGATCGAAAGCCCCGATCTGAAGGCCCAGATCCGCGTCGCCGCCGAAGAAGAAGAACGCGCCTTTTATAACGGCAAAGCGGGCCCCGATTGGCTCGATGCATTGGGGCCACTCGGCACTGATCCAGATAAGCCCTTTCTCGAAAGCGCACCCTGGCTGATCGTCGTTTTCGCGCAGCGGCGCGGCGGGATTGAGCCCAGCGACGACAAGCAAAATTATTACGTCAACGAAAGCGTCGGCATCGCCTGCGGCTTTCTGCTCGCCGCGCTAACCGCTGCCAATATTACGACGCTGACCCATACCCCCAATCCGATGCGCTTCCTTAACCGCGTGTGCAAACGGCCGGCGAGCGAGAAGCCGGTGATGATCATCGTCGCTGGCCATGCCGCGCCCGACGCCACCGTCCCGCTCCACGCGCTGCGCAAAAAGCCACTCACCCAGATCGCGAGCTGGTTATGACGACCCCGGTGGCGGGCTATTCCGGCACCCCGCTCGCCAAAAAGCTGGGATTCAAGCCCGGCATGCGCGTCTGGTTCAGCGCGATGCCCGAGAGCGTCCGCACCGAAATAGACCCGGTAGGCATCGGTGTTGACGAATGCGCGACCATGGAAGCCCGGCTTGATGCCGCGCATGTGTTTGTCACCACCCGTGCCGAGCTTGCCCGGCTTGCGACGCACTTGCGGACAGCGATCGCGCCAGGCGGCTTTATCTGGATTTCCTGGCCCAAAAAGGCATCGAAACAGCCCACCGACATCACCGAAGACGTCATTCGAGAGATCATTCTGCCGATGGGCCTGGTTGATGTGAAGGTATGCGCGGTCGATGCCGTCTGGTCCGGCCTGAAACTAATGATCCGCCGCGAATTGCGGTCCCCCAAATAGCGCCGATGACCCATCGTCGCGGTACGCGGTCAGTTAATGCGAACCAAATGCAATAAGCCTTGCGAATCACTCTCATTAGCGGCATTGTCACGCTGAGAGCGAGGGCATGATGGTCGTTTGCATTTGCAATGCGTTGAAGGAACAGGACCTCCGCAAGGCCGCACGCGGTGGTGCGGCCACTGCCTGCGCCGCCTATCGCGCCCTTGGTAGTCAGCCAAAATGTGGCCAGTGCCTGGATTTTGCCCGTCAAATCATTGCCGAGGAACGCGTCGCCGCTTGACCTGAGCCGCTTTCACCGGTTTGCTTGGGACAACCAGCGTGGAGATCGACAATGAAGGGTGACGCCAAGGTCATCGAGTACCTGAATGCAGTTCTCAAAAATGAGCTGACAGCGGTCAATCAATATTGGCTGCATTTCCGACTGCTCGATAATTGGGGCATCAAAAAGCTCGCGGCGCATGAGCGCCATGAATCGATCGACGAGATGAAGCATGCCGATCAACTCGCCGAGCGCATCCTGTTTCTGGACGGCCTGCCGAATTTCCAGATGCTGGGCCGGTTGCGAATCGGCGAGAATGTCGAGGAAGTGCTGAAAGCCGATCTGGCGCTTGAAGAGGAAGCAATCGGCGTGCTGCGCGATGCTGTGGCGCATTGCGAATCGGTCCGCGATTATGGGTCACGCGAACTGTTCGTCTCAATCCTTGAGAGTGAAGAGGAACATGTCGACATGCTCGAACGCCAGTTCGACATGATCGCCCGGATGGGGCTGGAGAACTACATCCAGCTCAACAGCAAGGCCGAACAGGACTGACGCCGATCGGCGTTGAGGTTAAAAGCCGCTCATTGCGCGCCGTCCGAAGCCCGGCTTGCGCGCAACCAGCGGATTGGCCTCGCGTTGCAGCAACTCCAGCGTCGCTTCGAAAAGCGGGCGGAGATCGACGATATGCGCGAGTGCTTCGTCGGGCGAATCGCGCTTCTCGACACAAGCGCGAGCGATCGTTTCGATGCGTTCTGCCGCAACCGCTAACGGTTCGGCGCCAAACTGACGCGCCTCCCCCTTCAGGGTATGGGCTGGGATCACCAAAGCAGCAGCGTTACCGGCGCGCATTGCCGCCTCGATCGCTGCGACCGATTTGATCCCGTCTTCCTGAAAATACCCCAGGATACGCACAAATGCTGTGCCCAGTTCGCTACGCGCCTGCGCATAGGCATCCCAATCAACCAACATATTGCCCTGCAAAGTCACCCAGAACTCTCCATTGCTGAACCCACTAAAGCGAAGGTCCACCCTTGGTTTAGCCGTTTGAAGTAAAGGAGATGTTGACGACGCCGGGCCCGGCAACGTGAAAAATCTGTGAGAATTGAGACGATTGTCGCGTAATCGTCGCCCCGGCGGCGGTCGCTACGGCCGTCAGTTCACGCTCGGCCGCAGGATCATCGGCCATGATTTCGATCTGGGGATGCGCTTCACGCAATGCCCGCGCCAGACGAATCGCTGGCCACGGGCACCGCTGCCCGCGGGCATCAATCTTCAAAATCATGAATCAAAAGGATTTTTCGGCGCGCGCAAGGTCAGCCGCACGGGCACCGCACCAAAGCCAAGATCGCGACGAATCCCGTTGATCAAATAGCGTTGATAGCTTTCGGGCAACTGATCGACCCTGGTACCGAAGAGGACGAAACCAGGCGGACGTGTCTTGGCCTGAGTGAGGTAACGCAGCTTGATCCGCTTGCCACCGGGTGCCGGCGGCGGATTGGCCTCTACCGCGCGTTCAAACCAGCGATTGAGTTCGCCAGTGCCAACCCGGCGCGACCAGGCGTCACGCGTTTCAAAGGCCGCCGCGATCAGTTGATCAATGCCCTTGCCCGTTGCGCCCGAAATGGTGAGCAGCGGCACGCCACGTACCTGGGCCAAGCCCTCGTCAAGAGCGGCGCGAACGCCATTGAACAGCCGGCTCGCATCCTCCGCGACATCCCATTTGTTGAGCGCGATGATCAGCGCGCGCCCTTCCTGCAGGGCACGGTCAGCAATCTTCAGATCCTGGACCTCTAGCCCCCGCGTCGCATCGAGCAACAGCACAACGACCTCGGCAAAATCGATCGCATGCAGCGCATCAGCGACTGACAGTTTTTCGAGCTTATCCTGCACATTCGCGCGCTTGCGCATGCCGGCGGTGTCGATCAGGCGCACGGGGCGCGTACCGCCCGCAGGATTGGGCCATTCCCAATCGATCGCGATCGAATCGCGGGTAATGCCTGCCTCGGGCCCCGTAATCAGCCGATCCTCCCCCAGGATGCGATTAATCAGCGTTGATTTGCCGGCATTGGGACGACCAACAATCGCCAGCTTGAGCACGGCATTGGGATTGTCCTCATCCTCTTCAGCCTCTTCCTCGATCGCCTTGCCCTCAAGGTGCGGGAAAAGTGCCTCAAACAGGTCGCCGAGCCCCTCGCCATGTTCAGCGGAGAGCTGCACCGGATCGCCAAACCCAAGCGATAGCGAATCGAGCACGCCCGCTTCGCCAGCGCGGCCTTCCGCCTTATTCGCGACAAGCACGATCGGCGTTGTCGATCCGCGCAGCCAGCGCGCGATTTCTTCGTCGAGCGGGACTAACCCGACGCGCGCATCGATCAGGAACAGCGCGACATCGGCCATTTTCACCGCCGCTTCGGTCTGTTGGCGCATCCGCCCTGGTAGCGAGGCGGCGTCCTCGTCTTCATAGCCGGCGGTATCGATGATTCGAAAATCGAGGCCGATCAGATGCGCATCGCCCTCGCGCCGATCGCGCGTGACGCCAGGGCGATCATCGACAAGCGCCAGTTTTTTACCGACAAGTCGGTTGAACAAGGTGGATTTGCCGACATTGGGGCGGCCAATAATTGCGACGACGGGAAGCTGTGCCATCGGGGCCTTTTAGCGCCACCGCTGATTTTCGCCACCCGCCGTGGCGTGGCGATTATCGATACGCAGTGATCCGCCCCTTGGCATCAATCGTGTACAGCAGATTACCTGCCACCAACGGCGGGAGACTGAACGATGCACCGCCCTTGATTACCGCGCCTTTTTCGCCAGTTGTCGGGGAGACAGAGACGATTTTACCTTCGGAATTGAGCAGGATCAGGCGACCGCCCGCAAGCACAGGGCCGATCCAGCTAATCGCGTTTTTCCGCTTCTTCATGTTTTTGAAGCCGCCAAGATCGCTGATCCAGCGAATTTTTCCGTTCGCGCGCGACAAGCAATAGAGCTTGGCATCATCGGTCACCACGAACACCCATTCGCCAGCAATCCATGGGGTGGAAATGCCGGCCAGATTCTGTTCCCACAATCGCTGGCCCGTGGTCAGCTCAAGCGCAACCATGCGCCCGCCTTCGCCGACGGCATAAACGCGGTTTTGATCAATCACTGGTGCCGCATCGATATCGGCAAGACTGGAAACCGAGGTTGACGCACTCGTCCGCGACAGGATTTCCTGCCACAAGACGCGTCCATTTTCATAACGATAGGCGTTGAGTTCGCCGGACGAAAATCCAGCGACAATCGTGCCGCGCGCGGCTGCCGGTGCAGCGACCCCGAACACGCCCTGCGATTCAAGCGACCCGCTGGCGGTCCATTGCACCGTTCCGTCAGTCTGTGACAGCGCGTAAAGCTCGTTATTCTGGCTCAGCACATAGACCGCGCCATTGGCGACCGTCGGCGCCCCACGCAGTGGCCCCGATGGGCGGACCCGCCACAAAATCTTGCCATTGGTGGCATCCAACGCAACGATGTCGCCCAGGCCATCGCTGGCAAACAAGCGGCCTTCGTCAAAGCTGACGCCGCCGCCAAAACGAGCATCGCGGTTTTCCTTGTTCTCGGTCAGCGGTGCCTTCCACAATGGCTTGCCGGTATCGGCTGCAAAGGCGTGGACGACCGCATCGACATCAACCACGAACAGCTTATTTTCGGCAACCACCGGCGCGGCACCAAGCCGCTGGCGATTGGATCCGCCATTGATGTTCGCCGACCATACCCGCGAGAGTTCCGTGCCCAGTGCGACATGGCCAAGCGATTTGGCGGCGTTGCCGCCCGGCTGCGCCCAATCGGCAATTGGTCCAGCCGGCGGCAGCAGCACTTGCACATCGGCGATCGTCTTGTCGGCTTCGGCGCCGTTTTCCGACACCAGAATCGGCACGCGATCGCCCAGCGTCGGGGTCTTTTTCGGCCCGCCTTTAAAGGCTCCGCAACCGCTCAGCGCGATCAGCGCCGCAATGGCGATCGGCGATCGAAGTGATTTCATCATTGCGGTTTCTTTTCCTCAGTCTGGTCTACGGCATCGACGCCGAGCTCACCGGCCATCTGCACCGCGCGCTGGCGCAGGCTTTCAGGCACGGTCTGATCTCTGGCAATCCGGCCGAACAAATCGCCGGCCGCCCGCTTCTGGTTCAATTTCAGGTGAGCGATCGCCACCAATTCGCCAGCAGAGCCGAACCAGGGTTCGCCCGGCACAGCAAGCGGCTTTAGCCGATCGATCACGGTCTGCGGCTTCAAGCCATCATATTCTGCATAGGTTTGGCGGATCAGCGCCAGATCACGGAACGGTTTGGCCGCGCCGGTATCATTCACCACCTCGCCAAATTTCGCGGCGGCCCCCTTCAGATCATTTTTCTGCAACAGAATGTCTGCCTGGGTAAACTTGGCCAGCGAGCGATACCCGCCAATGCCATCGTCTGCGAGCGCGGCGAGCGGTTTAGTCGCCAACTTTTCGTCGCCCGCGCCCAGCTTTTCAAATACCGTGGCGAGCTGCTCACCTTGTTCGCCGGCCTGTTGCTGGCGTTGGTTCTGCCAAACGAGCACACCGGCAAAGACAGCCAGCCCCAACACCACCGCGCCAATCAGCCAGCGGCCATAGCGGGTCCAGAAATCCCTGGCCTGGTCGCGACGCAGCTCTTCATCGACTTCGCGCAGAAATGCTTCATTGGTTGGTGGCGTAACGGCCAAGATATGCTCCATCGGATGGCAGGAAGGCGCGGACCTTAGCGGCAGCCCTGAGTAAACGAAAGGGTATCAATCCTTGGGGGCGTAGGTCTGTTCCGGCCCAGGAAATGCCCGGGACCGGACATCGCTCGCATAGGTCTCAACCGCGGCGGAAATACGGCCAGCAATATCGCCGAAACGTTTCACAAACCGCGGCGTCCGTTCGAACAGACCCAGCATATCTTCTGCTACCAGCACCTGCCCATCGCATTGCGCCGATGCGCCGATGCCAATCACAGGCACATCGACACTTTGGGTGACAGCGGCACCGATCGGCTCGACTACGCCTTCCAGCACCATCGCAAACGCCCCGGCATCGGCAACCGCTTTGGCATCCGCCATGATCTTCTCATGCTCCTGCTGGCTGCGGCCACGCGCGCCATAGCCGCCCAGCACGTTTACCGCCTGGGGCGTCAGGCCAATATGCGCCATCACTGGGATGCCGCGTTCGCTCAAAAAGCGGATTGTCGGTGCCATCGCCTGGCCACCTTCCAGCTTGATCGCCGCGCAGCCGGTTTCAGCCATCACGCGGGAGGCGCTGGCAAAAGCGGCTTCGGGTGAGGACTCATAGCTGCCGAATGGCATATCGACGATAACAACGCTGTGATAACTGCCCCGGACGACTGCCGCGCCATGCGCGCACATCATGTCCAGCGTCACCGCCAGGGTTGATGGCAGGCCATAAATGACCTGACCAAGCGAATCACCGACCAACAGCATATCGCAATGCGGATCGAGCAGCTGCGCCATCCGCACGGTATAGGCCGTCAGCATGACCAGCGGCTGCTCCGTTTTGCCGTCGAATTTGCGCCGCTGGATCGCTGGCACCGTAAGGCGTTTCATCGGCGCCGGCGTGGGGTTCGCGCGGCTGGTCGCGGTATCGATTGTGAAGGTCGTAGACATTGCTGTCCGTTAACGGATTCAACCAAGCGAGGCCAGAGCGGACAGCCGCCGAAGTAAAATTCAGTTGACGTTATGTTAGATATTTTTTACATCATGACTATCTATGCTGACATCAACAGGGGTGATCATGACGTTTCGCGAAAAAATGCTGTGGGTTTCGATCGTCGCAGAGACAGCGATCTGGGGCTCCTATCTGTTTGACGTCGGCAGTTTACTGGCGCGCGGGACAGTCAATGCGGAGCAGGCCTATGGCGGCTTTATCCAATCTGTGATCCTGCTGGTGACGGTCGAAGTGGCCGCCGCGATCATCCTTGCCATCTGGGCACCGGCCGACGCCAATGCGCCTGAAGATGCGCGCGACCGCGACTTTGCGGCAACGGCGGCGGTCCCGGCCTATACCCTGCTGAGCATGCTGGTGATCGCCGTCATGGTGGCAACCCCGATCATCGTCACAGCAGCGCAGCGTTGGCTAACCGGCGATCCAAAGACGATCATTGCTGTCGTCATCGGCAATGCCCTGCTGCTCGCCTTGGTGGCGGCGCATGTCGTCAATGCCGGTGCGCAACTCTGGCGTTATCGTCGGGAAGGCTGATCATGGCCGTCCCGCCCATCACCAACAGCATCCGGACCCTGCGCTTCATGGCAGGCGAAATGACGCAGGCCGAGCTGGCCGAAAAGATCGGCATGACTCGGCAGACTATCGCCGCGATCGAGGCGGGCAAATATTCGCCGTCGCTTGAGGCCGCATTTCGAATCGCTGCGGTCTTTGGCAAGTCACTCGACGATGTGTTTCAATGGCAGGGCTGATCCATGCCACCTGCGCCGATGGTCGTCCCGTGATTCCAATGGCCGGTGACCCCGCCCTCAGAATCGCTTCTTTCAGGAAATCCAGCGCCGCTTGATCGCGATACCGGCAAACCAAAGCTGCACCACCGCCATCAAAAAGATAAACAGCGGAAACGGCACCGTCGCCGCTGCGCCCTTCACCGCGATCAGGTCGGTCGCGCCGAACACCCAACCGAACTGAACGATCACGCCAGCCAGCGATAGCCCATAAAGCAGCCAGGCGAATTTCGATCGCAGCAGCAGCGCGACCGATCCTGCCAGCGCGGGCAGCACCGCAAGCGCATAGATAAAGCTGAACCATGCCGGCAGCTTCACAAAGGACGCCCGATCATAGTCGCTCATCGCCGCCAGCGCCGTCGCGTCAACGGTCATATGCGCATAAAAGGCGAACACGCCCGCTGCCGCCCATAGCAGCAGCATTACCGCCACGACCCAGAACCAGGTTGGTGGTTTTTGTTTGGATAAAGGCACAGGTCTTCCCTCCCCCATGTTTGATGAAAGGGAAGCTGCGCCCAATCGCGGCGAATCGCAATTCTGGGGTACGTAGCGCGCCCGGTCAGGCGACCTTTACGCCTTTCCAAAAGGCGAAATAGCCCTTGATCTGCGCGGCCTTTTCCTTGGGATCAGGATAGTACCAGACGGCATCGGCATTGCGCTGCCCACCCGCCACGATCGTCTTGTAGCTGGCTTCACCCTTCCATGGGCAATGGCTGTGCGTGCTGCTGTCTTCGAGCAACTCCATCTTCACCGAATCGGCGGGGAAATAATGGTTGCCTTCAATCACAATCGTCGCGTCGGACTGAGCGATGACGGTGTCATTCCAGGTGGCGGTCGGCATAAATGGGGCTCCTGTAGGGGGACCAGCGATATGGGGAAGCCGACAGCCGCAGCCAAGGCCCGGGATCAGGCGAATTGCGTGCGATAATCATCGGGTTTGAAGCCGATCAGCAGCGCATCGCCTGACTCCAGCACGGGGCGTTTGATCATCGACGGGTTGGCCAGCATCAGCGCGATCGCCTTGTCGGCATCGATTCCCTGTTTGTCGGCATCGGGCAACTGGCGGAAGGTCGTTCCGGCCCGGTTGAGCACCCTTTCCCAACCGGCGCGCGCCACCCAGTCGCGCAACCGCGCTGGATCAACCCCGGCGGTTTTGTAATCGTGAAACTGATAGGCAACCCCGGCAGTATCAAGCCAGACGCGCGCCTTTTTCATCGTGTCGCAATTCTTGATCCCGTAGATGATGGTCATGCAGGTGCATCCAAGATGATGTGATCGGCAAAAAGGCCTCAGTCGGCCTCAGCGCGCGATGCAGGTGACCCCGGCCCAAAGATCCGAGATTTTGGCGGCCGGCTTGGCGCTTTCGAGCAGGCCCGACATATCGCCCGCCATAAATTCAATGCCGATCGTGCTTTCCTCGATTGTCGCGGTGTAGGCAGCTTCCAGCGCCTTGCGCGTGCTGCCCACGCCAATACCCGCCAATGTCGTCAGCTTGGCATCGGCGCCCGGACCGCCAACGCTCCAGCCGGCAAATTTCTTGTCCTGAAACAGCAATGTCAGCTTGCCGGGGAAGTCCGCATAGAAAATTGGCCCCGCGCCGCATTCTTCATAATCGCCCGAATCGCCGATCGGGCCCTGGACCTTGCCGATACGCTCAAGCGCCTCATCCTGCGCCGTACCAAATGGCACTGCATAGGTCTTGCCGCTGTCGCCATCGACCAATTGCAAGCCATCGCCAACCAGCGCGACCAAGAGCGGCGAGACAGCAGTGGTCGATGGAGCAGGTGCTGGGTCGGCAAGCGCGACATTGGCGCTGTTGATCGCCGGATCGCTCGCCGCCTGATTATCGTCGGCACCCCCGCCCGCCGTGCAGCCGACCAGCATCACCATCACCACCAACAGGCCTTGCCGCATGACGATTCTCCCCCGGTTACCCCAGCAATTTAGCCAAGATGCCCGTCGCAAACCATCACCGATTAATGGTGATCGCCAATCCCTGCGCCGAACCGCCCGATCTGCAGATATTTGGTGCGCCGCTCGGTGCGCAATGCGGTTGCAGACAGCGCCCCAAGGGCGGCAAGTTCAGCAGACAGGGCGACACCCACCCGCTTGATCATCGTGGCGTGGTCGCGGTGCGCGCCTCCAGCGGGTTCGTAAACGATCCGGTCAATCACCCCAAGGCTGAGCAATTCACCGGCAGTGATCTTCATCGCCTCGGCAGCGTCGGCTGCCCGCGCCGCGCTGCGCCACAGGATTGACGCGCAGCCCTCTGGTGAGATCACCGAATAGATCGAATGTTCGAGCATCAGCACGCGATTGGCCGCCGCCAGCGCGACTGCGCCGCCCGATCCGCCTTCCCCAGCTATGATCGCGACGATAGGCACGCCCAGCGACAGGCAGCGTTCGGTGCTGCGCGCAATCGCCTCCGCCTGGCCGCGTTCTTCAGCGTCCATGCCGGGAAACGCCCCCGGCGTATCGACCAAGGTGATGACCGGCAGGCCGAACTTATCCGCCAAATCCATCAGCCTGATCGCCTTGCGATAGCCCTCGGGCTTGGCCATCCCGAAATTATGCTTGAGGCGCGAGGCGGTATCGTCGCCTTTGGCATGACCAAGCACCACGACGGGCCGCCCCTGGAAACTGGCAAGCCCACCGGTCATCGCTGGATCATCAGAAAAGGCGCGATCACCCCCCAGCGGCATGAAATCAGTGAACAGGCCATCGATATAATGGTTGATATGCGGGCGGGCCGGATGCCGCGCCACCATCGCCCGCTGCCAGGGCGTCAGCTTGCTATAGAGAAAACCAAGCTGGCGCTGCGCCCGCTCCTCCAGCTGCGCAGCCTCATCAAGGCGCTCGCCCGTGCGGCGCAAATTCGCCGCACTTTGATCGAGCGCCTCGATCGCTTTTTCAAAGGGCAGATAGTCGCTCACCCTAACTCCTTAAACCGTCATCGCCATGCCGCGATAGATGCGCGATCGGTAGCGTGAATCCTCGGCATCAGGCAGCGGCGCGCCGACCAGCAGCACCGCACGGGCAAAGCGCTTTACCTCTTCGAGATGCTCGTCGAGGTTACGCGGTTCTTCCGATTGCACGCGCCGCGTCAGGTTGATCTGGTTGACCGGCACGTCATGCACCAGCCGCTCATTTTCCACGGCCAGCGTCGCGGTGAAGGCGTGGAGCGTCGTCTTGATGAAGTTCGCCAGCGCAAAAGCCGGGCTCTTGTCGCCCATCGGCACATCGGGCGAGGCGAGCACCAGCTGGCAATCATCATAGAGCGAGGCCTTGCGCGCCACCCGGAAATGATTGGTGAGGTTCCCCGCGACCAACGCGCGGAATTCCTCTGGGCTAAGTGGATCGTCCAGTTCGAACAGCTTTTGCGGCAGCGCCTCGAACGGCGTCGACAACAAGGTGGTCGGCCGTCCCCATTGCAGCAGCGCGGCATTCATCGCGCCTTCGACCGAGTCACCGCAGACGATCGATTGCAGCGCGGTGGCGGGCACATCGTCCAGCGCCGCCTTCAGCGTGTCGAACCCTTCGGCCGTCCGCGTGATCAGCACCACCCGCGCGACCTGGCATTCGTTGATGAAGGCACGCGCGGTCTCAGCGATATAATCGACGAGATGCTCGCCGATGATCCACACCGTCTTGCCGCGCATCTGGTCAAGCCGCTCCTGCTTGGGGCTGCCGAACAACTCGCGCTCGGTGGTCGATCGCTCAACCGAAAGGCCGCCCGAGGGCATGAAGGTCTCGCCCGAAACCGCGCGGTCGGCGAGGAAGAACACCGTTGCCTGCGCCACATCGGTTTCGGTCGGCATCTTGCCGAGATGGAGCTTGGAGAGCACCCCGCCTCCGACTTTCTTCGCCTCGATCGCGATCTTGTCAGCGGGCAGGAACGGCGCGCCCTCAGGCGGCGAGCGCAGCAGCCAGCCAGCGTTAGACTCTGGCGTATCCGGCCGATCCGCCCAACCCGGCGCATCGAGGAAATAGCCGCCCTTGCGCAACCGCGAGACCAGCGCAGCGGCGATCAGCGGCGTCATCAGATACTGGTCCCAGGTGCAGATGCCATCGCCTTCGCGCGCGCAGGCGAGCGCCAGGTCGCGAATTTCGCGCGGGTTGTTGGTATCATGCGACATCCGCACCGTGTCGTTGCGCGCCAGCCGCGTCAGCAGCGCCTCGACCCGCACGCCGCGCCGCAGCGCCTTCACTGATGCCGCATGGATGGCGTTGAGCCGCTTATTCTCCAGAATGAGCTTGCCGCGCCGATCGAACAGGCCAGGCTTGCCGCCGGTGCCGGCCAGCCGGTCGCCATCGACTGGGCCAGGCGCGATCGCATTGAACTGCACTTCGGGCCCCAGATAGCGTGACATCGCCTCGACCATCGCGCGCTGCCCCGATTTAGACACGGCGTAATCGGCACGGTTGGGATAGGCGACCGCCAGATATTTCTCGCCACCGAAATAGGACGAGACGTTGAGCACATAGCCCGAGCCTTGGCGTTTCATCAGCGGCACGACATGGTGCATCAGGAAGTAATTGGAGATCAGGTTCGCATCGAGCGTGTAGTTCCAGGCATCGACACTCATGTCGACGACCATGTCCTCGGCCCCCGCGACGCCGGCATTGTTGATCAGATAATCAATCCGGCCAAAGGCTTTCAGCGTCGCATCGACCGCGCCCTTCAAAGAGTCGAAATCGCTGACATCGACATTGGCGAGCGTCTGCACGCGCCGCTCGACCCCGGCAAAGCCGATATCCTCGAGTTCGCTGACGATCCGCGCGCGCGCCACCGCGAGTTCGCTCTCCCGCCGCGAGACCATCATCACCTTCGCGCCTGCCAGCGCCAGCAGCCGCGCGACCTGCCCGCCAATCCCGGCGGAGCCGCCGGTAATCAGCGCAACCTTGCCCAGATGCAGCCCGGTGATGTTCTCACTGAACCCCGGCATCGCTTTGCGCGATCCGGTCGCCTCGCCGATATTGCCCGGCACATAGAGCGTGATCTCGCGGATCTTGCTCTCTTTGAGCAAAATGCGCGCCGCATGCCCCGCCGTGAAGCGGGTATTCTCGGCCTCGGCATTGCCGAAGCGGACGATCTGGTTACCCCATTCCGCCTGCCGCCGTCGGCCATGCGCCACGTCGATGTCAGACTCATCGCGCCAGATGCGGATCAGCTGCTCGGTCGCCGCGCGCAGCATCTGCGCATAGACGTCACCCTTGCCATCGGCTGGATTGGTCAGAAACACGAAGCGCGGCTCTTGCAACAAATTGTCGTTGCGCTTCCAGTACCGGCTGAGCGTGCGGGCGAGCGCGATGCTCCCCGCCATTTCGGCATCCATGAAGCGCTCGACATCCTCATCGGTCGCATCGACCAGATCCCCGACCAGCTCGCCCGGCCCCAACACCGGCATGAAGATCGCGCCCGTAATCGGCGTGTGCTCTTTGGTATAGGCATCAAGCGCCGATTCCATCGCGGCGGGCTCGGTCCGGTTGAAGCGGATGATCGTCAGCCGGTCGTCGGCGCCTTCCGCCTTGGCGCGCGCCTGCGCAATCGCCACGTCCGCCTGCCGCGCCAGCCCCAGCAGCACCCGCGCGCCGCAGGCAATCTGGATATTGGCGATCTCCAGCGCTTCCTGCCAGCCATCGCCCGCCGCGATCAGCACCGCGAGCCCCGATCCGTCCATCGACCGCATCGTCGGGCGCGACAAATAGGTCGCGCGCTCTTCCTTGCGGACGGTCATGCCGTGCGTCACTTCGAAATCATGGCCATTATAGGCGGCGGACTCGTCGCTTCCCAGGAAAACGCAGGTGGTGGCGATGTCGGCTGGTGTCGGGAAGGTTTTGGCCTTCGCCTTGCCACCGGTCGAGCGTTCAAGCGACATCATGTCGAAAAACTGGTTGGCGGTAGTCCCCGCCTCATCGCCACGCATTGAATCCATCGTCGCGAACACGGTACGAATCCGCTCGCTTTCGATTGGGCCGGGGAAGACGAGGTTCACGCGAATCCCACGCGGCCCCAGCTCAAGCGACAATTCGCGCGAAAATGCATTCATCGCTGCCTTTGGCACGACATAGGCCGTGCGCGCATAATAAGGCGTGCGCGAGAAGATCGTCGAAACGTTGATGATCGATCCGCCCTCCCCCATTGCCGAAGCGGCAGCGCGCGACACGTTCCAGGCGACACCAAAAATGTTGCGGATTGCGTCGCCCACCGTCTCGCCATCGGTCGACCCGGCCTTTTGCAGCGCGGCCAGTTCCTTGGCGTCGATCGGCAACTGTTCAAGCGGTTGCTTTGGCCCGGCAGAGCCCGCATTGTTGACGAGGATATCGATCCGGCCAAAGCGCTTCACCACATCAGCAATGCCAGCGCGCACCGATTCCGGATCGCCGCCGTCGAGCGCCACCGTCGCCAGCCGCGTCGCATCGACACCGGTCTCCGCGCGGATCGCCTCGGCGGCGGCGTCAGTGCGTGCGGGCGTGCGGCCCGTCATCACCACGGTCGCGCCCTCGGCGAGGTAATGGCGGACGATATAGCCACCCAAATTGCCCGCCGCGCCGGTGACGACAGCGATCTTGCCCACCAGCCTGCCGCTGGCGGTTGGGGTTGTAGTCGCTGCAGTCGATACGGTCTTCGCCTTGGCCATTTCAGCTCCCAGTAATCGCGCGGGTCATTCATTTGCCGCTTATTGACGTGTTCAGAGCCTGGGGAGGGCGAACCTGATCATATCGTTGATGATGAGAGAACGGCAACAGGGTACGCCATTCCCGCCAATCGGCGCTACGCCGCTAAAGATCGGGCGGTAGCGCTTCCCCCGCCGCCCAAGCCTCTAGCAACGCATCGCGGCTGCGCAGGCCCATCTCGGGCAGCGCGTGGTTCACCACATAGGTCGCGCCCGAATGGCGGTTGTCCCACATTGCCTGATGCGCCTCTGGCAGCCCGTCCCACGGCACCACTTGCGGCTCGGTCACTTCCAGCAAGCCCGCCGCAATCATGTCGTTCATTCGGGCAACCTCGAAAGCGTTGCACAGATGCGTGCCCAGGATCGACGCGGTCGGCATCAATATCTGGCGCTGCCGCGTCCACACTTGCGGCGCATAGAAAGTGAAGCGCTGCCCGGCCATATCTTCGGCAAAGATCACCCGGCCAGTGAAGGGCTTCACCAGCGAGGTCGAGACACCGAGCGTATCCTGCCCGGCGCGCTCGATGATCAGATCGGGGCTGCCGCGCGGATTGTCGGGCGAGCGCAGGATCTTCCCAATCGCCGAGCCGAACGGCTTCATCACCCGGTCCTGATAATCGCGCACGGCCGCCTTGAACACCTCGATATCCACCTTGGAATCGGGCAGTTGCGGCATCGTGTCGGGCCATAGGAAGTTGGCGCCCTCCTTCCGCCGGATCGATTCGAGGCTGACGATCCCCTCGATCGCGTCCTCAAGCCCCAGTGACTGTAGAAACTCGCGCTGTCCATCGGTCGTGGTCGCCACGACGCTGCGCGCATTGAAGCGCCGCGCCGCCTCGATCATCTCAAGGCCTGTTTCGTCGAGCAATTCCTTCGAGCGCGGGCCGTAATAGATCAGCACTGCCTCGCCGCCGCGAAGCGCTGCCTTGCGCAGCATTTCCTCTGGGCTGGCCGTGCCGGGCTTGCCCATGAAGCTGAAGTGATAGCCCGATGACGCGCCGTAGAACGCCAGCGTGCCGCCTGCCGCCAGCAGCTGAAAGCTGCGCGGGAACGCCGTCTCACCGGCATGGCTGACAACATAATCGGCAAGCTTGCCGCCGTTCAGCGCCTCATATTCAACGATCAGCGGTGCGCCGGCTGCCTCCCAGGCGCGGGCTGCTTCTGCTTCTTCAGGCACGATCGTGAAAAGATCAGCAAAGCGCGGGTCCTTGCGATCAATCGCGCCGACCGCGCCCTGCTGCCCGGTGATGAAAGCGGCGCGTTCGGGCGACGATACCAGCCCGGTCACCTGCAACCCGGTCCGCACCGAACTGCGCAACGCGTCGAGACCCGTGCCCGTCGCTGCACCCTCGACAAACAAGGTTCGCCCCGGCGCAATCTGCAAGGTCGTGAACAGGCAGCGCGAGATCGTGCCGAGGTTGAGCACATAGCTCCCCGCCTGCTCCAGCGTCAGATCGGGCGGAATGCCGTGCATCTGTGGTGCCTGCACGGTCAGGAACTGCGCGTGGCTGCCCGTTTCGGTCTCGTACCCCTGGATCGAGAAATCCGCATACATCGGATCATTGCCGACTTGGGGGCTGAGCAGATCGTTGGTGCCCGAATAGACGGTGACCAGATCGCCGACCTTCACGCGCCCCTCGGCCCGCGTCTCGCTGCCAAGCGCCGCGACCAGGGCGATGCCGCCGGAGCCGGTAATCTGGACGTCCTCTTCATGGCTATCGAACGGCGACACAGGAATGCCGGTCAACGCCCAGATATCGTTGAAGTTGACCTCACTGGTCAGCATGTAGAGCAACGCTTCGTTGGGCGCGGGCTCTGGCACCTTGACGATCAGCTCGCGCTCATGGCTGGCGGGCGGGCCGAAACGTGGTGCGCCTGTCTCTGCATCACGGGCAATGCCGAACGCATATTGCCATTCGGGGATGCGGGTGACGCCAGGGTAGAAGGGCGCGCCGACGGGGAGCAACTGCCCTTCCGATTCAAGCGCTTTGCCGCGCGGTTCGTGCTCTTCATCCAACCACACGCCGTCGCGGCGGACGGGGAGCGGCGGGCTCACCTTGTCCATGAACTGGCGGATGCCGGTCTTGCCGCCTTCGGGGTCGATAATGGCTTCAGCGAACAGTGCCGCCTCGCGCGCCATCCCCGCGCTCATGCCTTGTTCAAGGCCGGTCCGCACTGCTTCGAGTGCGCGCTTACCCGCCGTGCCACGCCCGGCCCAGTCAAGCTGCCGCTGGATACGCTGCAGGAAATCATCCGCCAGCACCGCATCAAGATCGACCGACGATGTCTCTTCCCATGCCTTGGTAGCCGCTTGTCGCGCGGCATAGGCCGCACCCAACGGGCTATTCGCGCCATCCTTCACAAAAGCGCGTATTGCCGCATGCGCCTCAGCCAGCGCGTCGCGCGATCCATCGACTAACGTATCGACTAGGCCAATATCCGCCGCCGTCGCTGCGTCGATGCTGCGTCCCCCCAGGATCAGGTCGAGCGCATCGCGCACGCCCGTCGCGCCATTCCGGTCAGCGAGCAAGCGCGGCAAACGCTGCGTCCCGCCATAGCCCGGCAGCAACCGCAAGCGGATCTCGGGCTGGCCAAAGCGCGCGGTCGGCTCGGCAATCCGGTAGTGGCAGGCGAGGGCGAATTCCATGCCGCCGCCCAGTGCGACGCCTTGCACCGCGGCGATGCACGGCTTGCCCATCGTCTCGATCTTGCGGAACGCTAGCTGCGCATTGTTGGGCAGCACCATCGCTTCTTCGAAGGAATGGATTTCCTCCAGCATCTGGCGGATGTCGGCACCCGCTACGAATGATGCCGTGCCCTGCCCGGTGAACACCACCGCGATGACATCATCCTTGCGCGACAGTTGATCGACCACGACCACCAGTTCATCGATCGCGCGTTCGTTTAGCGCGTTGACCGGCGGGTTGGTAACGGTGACGGTCGCCACCCGCTTGCCCGGCGCGACGTTGTTGTACTGGACCAGGAAATAGCGATTCCGTTCGAACAGCGACTGCTCCTCCGACAGGCGCTGCTTGCGCTGCCAGTCGTCGATCGCGGTCTTGAGCTCAGTCAGCGACTCCGGGTTGCGCAGCGTCGTCACGTCGCCGACGTCACCGCCCTCGACCAAAGCGCGCACCATCCGCCGCATATATTTGCCCGATCGCGTTTCGGGGAATTGCGAGACCTCGATGAAATCGGCCGGCACCGCGACGGCACCCTTTTCGCTGCGCACCAGCTCGAACAGGCGGCGCTTGTCGTCGATCGTGAGCTTGCGCCCTGCAACGGGCACGACAAAGGCGAGCGGCGTCAGCCCCTTCTCGCGGTGTGGCGCGCCAACGACAAGCACATTGCCGACCGGCGAATCCGGATCGAGCGCCTTGTCGCGCAGCACCGCGCCTTCAATCTCCTCGGTCCCCATCCGGTGACCCGACACGTTGATGACGTCGTCACTGCGTCCATGCAGCGAGAAGGAGCCATCCTCATGCGCGATCGCGAAATCGCCCTGGGTATAGGCCCACACCCCGCGCCAGCGCTTCCAATAACCATCAATCCAGCGCCCGGAATCACCGCGCCAATCGCCTTGAACGCTACCATTCTCGACGCGGAAATTATCGACATCGCCCCAGATGGTGCGCGCCAGATAGGGATAGGGCGCGGCGATGACGATCTCGCCCTTCTCGCCCATTTCGGCCTGCCTCCAGGGCACGCCATCGGCGCCGTCGCGCGCGAATGGCGTTGCGCTTGCGGTCGCATCGGCATCCTCAACCCAGACATCCCCGATAATCCAGGGCAATGGATAGGCATGCGCGTCGGGCTTTAGCGGGAAATCCTGGTTGCCGTAGAAATGCGTCCAGGCGATGCCGCCATGCTCGGTCGCCCAATAGCTGTTGATATATTGCGGCACGACATGCTGCATTCCGAACGCCTGCACCGATGGCGAGGTCGGCTCCGCGCAGAAGGTCGCGACGCGCAAACCGCCCATGTCATAGCGCTCAAGATCAGCGAGGTTCGACGGATCGGACATCACCGATTTGAGGAAAGTCACGCCGGCCTTGAAGATCGTGACATTGTGCCGCTCGATCATCGACGCGAACCGCCCGGCGTGCGGGAAGACCGGCGATCCTTCCGACACCACGCT
This sequence comes from Sphingomonadales bacterium Ga0077557, assembly GCA_001464615.1. Taxonomy (GTDB): domain Bacteria; phylum Pseudomonadota; class Alphaproteobacteria; order Sphingomonadales; family Sphingomonadaceae; genus Sphingomonas. The sequence goes on from LNFI01000016.1 coordinate 131,496, forward strand.
CGTCACCCGCGTCATCAGCGGTGCGCAGATCAGATAGCTTTGGCCGGTAATCCAGCCCGGGTCAGCGACGACGAACAGCGTATCGCCCGGCCGCGCATCGAACGACACTTTCATCGTATGCGCGACGCCCGCCGCATAGCCGTGCGCGTGAACGATGCCCTTGGGTTTGCCCGTCGACCCCGAGGTGTAGATAAAGAACATCGGATAATCGGCATCGACCGGCAGCGGCTTAGACGATGCCCAGATCGCCGGTACGAAATCCGCGTCCGGTATTGCCAGCAGTTCATCCTGCGACGTTACCGCGAAGCCAGCCTCGCGCGCCTTGGCGAGCAAGGTTTCCAGCGCCGCATCGGTCAGCTCATGGCTCCAGCGGTCGCGTTCCTCGCGCCAGATGATGTCGGGTTGCGCGGTGTGGCGCACCACAATCACCGTTTCCACGCGCGGCGGCAACGTAACGAGGCTCGATGCGATGGCGATCCGCACGCGCGCGGCATCGGCGGCGCTGATCCGGCCCTCGCTGCCCAAGGTGATCAGCGCACGGCCAACCCCGCGCATGATGTCCGACCGTTCAACCGAGACTTCGCCCGCCAGCGTTTCCTTGACGGTAGCGAGGATCGTCGCGGTATCCGCCGCCGGCAGTTCGAGATCGATTTCAGACAAAATCGCCAGCGCCGTTGTCACCGGCACATAATTATCAAGCGCCGGGTCAGTATAGGCGTTCTTGAATGCCGCGACCTGCGCGTTGCGATAGCTGCCATCCGACGTGACGATTACCCGCGCGCCCGCATCGCAAATCCGGTCCGACAGCGTCTTGTCGCTGAACCCGCCAAACACGGCGGTATAGACAATGCCCAGCCGCTTGGCCGCTTCGGTCCAGTAAATCTGCGGCACAATGCTCGGCATGTTGAGCGCGATGCGGTCCCCCGCCTTCAGCCCCAACGCCTGCAGCGCCAGCGCGCACTTCGCCGTCTCAAGCAGCAATTTCTTGCGCGACACGGTGAAGCAATCGACCGGCGCCCCGCGCCCGCCGCCTGCGGACATATCCCAGCGATCGCCTTCAAAGATCAGCGCCGCCTCATCGCCGTGCCCGCTCAGGACATGGCGGTCGACTTCGCTGAAGCAGGCATTGGTCCGCCCGCCGACGAACCAGCGCCAATGCGGCGGCTCGCTGGCATCGAATGCCTTGGTCCAGGGCGCGAAATCGGCCGGCAAATCGGCAGTAACCGCAGCCGCAGTTGCCGCATCCCAGCCCGACCAGCGGCCATCCTCGCCGCGCGCCAGCCACGCCCCCGCGCTGCCGAGATGATCGACAAACCAGTGCATCGCGCTGGCGGCAATCGCGCCGTGAAAGGCACCAGGATCGGCCAGACAGGCACCGCGCATCGCGCGCCAATCATCGCCCGACCGTACCGGATTACTGGAGGCAGCGGGAACGGGCACGGAAAACGTTGAAGCAAGCTCATTCATCAGTGATTCGGTTCCCGAAGGCGGCATACCGGGGAATTGAAAGCCAATTTGATCGAAAATAGCAAATCGGAAAACGATCAGGATGTTTTATTGCGCGGCGCTGCACCCAAACGGCCACGCTTACGCAGCGCTGCAAAGCAACCGGCAGCCAATCGCTCTGCATGATTGGACTGTCCCCCCCGGCGCGCTAGACAGCCCAGCATGGCCGCTCCCAAAATTACGCTCCGCCAGCTTCATTATCTGGTCGCGCTTGCCGCCACAGGGCATTTCCGGCGCGCGGCAGAACGGGTCGGCGTAACCCAGCCCTCGCTCTCCGCGCAGATTGCCCTGCTTGAGCAGCGCCTTGGCATCAGGCTGGTCGAACGCGGCACCACCGTCGCAACGCTGACCCCGCGCGGTCGCGACATTGTTGAACGCGCACAGCATCTGCTGAATGATGTTCAGGCGCTTGAAGATAGCGCGCTGGACGACCCGGAAGGGCTGCGTGGCACGATCCGGCTTGGCGTGTCGCCAACGCTTGGGCCATATCTGATGCCGCATGTCGTGGCACGGCTGCACCGCGATCACCGCGATTTGCGGCTGCATGTCCGCGAAGGATCGCCCGACGAGCTGCTCCGCGACCTTGCTGGCGGCACCCATGATGCCGTGCTGCTGCAATTGCCGGTTGTCGGCCATGAATTCACCGTCCAGCGGCTGTTTCGCGAAGAACTGCTGATCGCAATGGCTGCTGACGATTCACTCGCCGCAGAGCCCGCGATCGATCCGGCGGCCCTAGCCGGACGTGGGCTGCTGACGCTTTCCCCGCAATATAAGATGTCCGAACAGATCCTCGCGCTCAGCACCGCTGTCGGCGCGGAGGTCATGCGCGATTATGAAGGGACCAGCCTTGACGCGATCCGTCAAATGGCCGGCATGGGGATGGGACTGGCCCTGCTGCCCTCGCTCTATATCCGGTCAGAAATTCGTGATGAGGACGATGTCCGTGTCCGCCCGATCCGCGGTCGCGCGATTTACCGGGAGGTCGCCCTGGCCTGGCGGCGCAGTGCAGGGCGAGCGCCGGCCTATCAACGGCTGGCAGCAATCGTTAGCGAGGTTGAGCGATCGATCCAACCGATAGGAAATTAGAATTGATTTGAATTGTTTTGCTGCGTTGATCCTATCGAGCGCCGCTGTATTTAGACCCCCCCACACACACGCGTTGCAATTCGGGAGCAGAACATGGCGGGCGAGGCCCCAAAAAGCGTCAGAATGCGCGATGTCATTCGCTGGGCGGCCCCGATATTGGGGCCTGACAGCGCCTTTTTCACGCTGGCGATCGTCTATGGGATCGGCATCAGCCTGTTGTCGCTCGCCACGCCGATTTCGGTGCAGATGCTGATCAACAGCGTCGCCAACACGGCGCTGGCTGCCCCCCTCTTCACCCTGGCTGGCATCTTGTTTGCGCTGCTGATGCTGTCAGCGCTGCTCAGCGCCTTTCGCGTGCATTTGATGGAGGTGTTCCGCCAGCGCATCTTCGCGCAGCTGGTCGCCGAGATCACGCTCCGCGCGGTGCATTCGCGCAACCCCTTTTTCAGCGATGATCGCAAGGGCGATCTGTTCAATCGCTATTTTGAAGTGATGAACCTGCAAAAATCGGTGCCGTCGCTGCTGATCGGGCTGTTCACCATCCTGCTGCAATCGGCGGTGGGTTTTGTCGTCACGTCATTCTACCACCCGTTTTTCCTGGGCTTTAACCTGCTTTTCATTCTGATCGCCTGGGGCATTTGGCGGATCTGGTCGCGTGGGGCGATGACGTCAGCCGTCACGTTGAGCCATGCCAAATATGATACCGCGCACTGGCTGGAGAGCGTCGGCGCATCGAACGGCTTTTACAAATCGGGCCGCCATATCGATTATGCGATCGACAAATCTGAAGCGATGACGGCGCGGTACATCGCCGCCTATCGCCGCCACTTCAATTACAGCTTCAGCCAGAACGTGGCCTATCTGGTGCTGTATGCCGTGGCCAGCGCCGGCTTGCTGGCGCTTGGCGGATGGCTGGTCATTCAGGGGCAGTTGTCGATCGGCCAGTTGGTCGCCGCCGAGCTGATCCTGTCCAGCATCTTTTACGGCGTTGCGCAGCTTGGCCCCTATCTCGACGTTTTTTATGATCTGGTGACCGCAGTCGAAGAACTCGGGCTGCTCTATGATATCCCGCAGGAATTGCCTGGGCGGGTGACGGAACCACATGATGCGGCGGGTGATCTGGCCTTTGCCAGCGTTCAGATCGAAGACGTCACTATAAACTGCACCATTCCGTATCGTGCCCGGCTGGTCGCCGCCGCTGATCCCGATACGCAGCGTGCCTTTGCGCTGCTGCTGAAACGCCACCGCACGCCAGAAAAAGGCTTTGTCACACTGGGTGGTGCTGACATTAATGCGCTTGATCCCTATCGCCTGCGCAGCGACGTGATCGTGCTTGATCGCCCGACGATCGTGGAGTGTTCGATCCGCGACTATTTAGAGCTATGCTCGCCCGATGATGAGCCCAGTTCGATGATGAACGCGCTGAAACTTGTCGGCATTGATCGTCGGATTGGCAAACTGCCGCTGGGGCTCGATACTGTGCTCGCGTCAACCGGCTGGCCGCTTTCGCTGCCTGAAATGATGCGGCTTAAGCTGGCCGGGGCGTTGCTTTCGCGCCCGAAAATTCTCGTCATGTCGCCGCTGTTCGATATGGTGCCCGCGGACGAACTCAGTCGGCTGTTCGATGCACTCGGCACGCTGCCGACAACGGTGATCTATTTCACCAATCGCAATAACCCGCCCCGGCTTGATGGCCATCTCTGGCTTGGCCGGGACCGGCAATGGATTGAAAACGATCGCGCGATCTTCAACGCGCTTCGCCATGCCGATAAACTCGAGGAAGCCAATGCAAACGCACGTTGAACAGCTCAGCCGGTTCAAGACGCTGGGCAGGCTCAAGACGCCGGCTGTCTTGCGGGCGGTCGCGATCATGCTGGCTGTGGCCATGATCGCCTCAATCGTCGGCCTGGTGTATATCCCCTGGGTCCAGACGGCTCCCGGCACCGGCAGCGTCACTGCGCTCGATCCCCGCGACCGGGTGCAGAATGTGACCGCGCTGGTCGCCGGACGCATTCTGCGCTGGGACGTTACCGATGGCAGTATCGTCAAGCGCGGCGATCCCATCGCCCAGATTGTCGACAACGATCCGCTACTGCTCGATCGGCTCCGCGCTGAACGTGCGCAGAAGCTTGCCGAGATCCAGGCCGCTGAGCTCGCCGCGCAAACGGCGATGCTCGACGTCAACCGCACGGGATCGCTGTTCCGTGAAGGGCTGGCCGCGCGACGGGACTATGAATCGGCGCAGATCAAAGTCGCCGACTACCGCGCCAAGATTGCGCAGAGCCGGGCGGCAATCAACAAGGTCGATGTCGATCTCAGCCGTCAATCGGCGCAGATCGTCCGCGCACCCCGGGATGGCCGGATCATGCGGATCAATGCCGGCGACAGCGCCACCATGGTCAAGCAGGGCGATGTCCTCGCCACTTTTGCGCCCGAAGATTCGGTGCGTATCGTCGAACTCTATGTCGATGGTCGCGATGTGCCGTTGATCTCGCCGGGTCGCCGGGTGCGACTTGCGTTCGAAGGTTGGCCCGCGATCCAGTTCAGCGGCTGGCCCTCTGTCGCGCAGGGCATGTTCGACGGACGGGTGCGGGCGATTGACCTCTCGGCGTCTGACAATGGCCTGTTTCGCCTTCTCGTCGAACCGGCGCCCGATCGCGCACCATGGCCGCGGGAGCCCTATGTCCGGCTTGGAGCCAAGGTGCGTGGCTGGGTGCTGATGGACACTGTGCCAGCCGGTTTTGAACTTTGGCGTCAACTCAATGACTTCCCGCTGCAGTTCCAGCCGCCCGCTGATCCCAAGGCGGCACCAATTCCGCCGAAGGAAAAGAAACCAAATGCGTAGTTGCATCGTTGTGGCTGCCTGGGTCGTCGTAACAACCGCTCTCCCAGGCGCTACGACGGCCCAGAACCTCACGCGCCCGGTCGAACCGGTTGTATCGCGCCCGGCCCCGGCAAAGGATGCGCCGCTGTCGCTTGCCGAGGTGCTGCGCTCTTCGCGCCGCCACGCGCCGCAGATATTGGAGGCAATCGCCAAGGTCCGCCAGGCCGAGGGCAAGGTGCTCAGCGCAGAGGGCGCGTTCGATACCGTCGTCAAGGCAGAGGCCGAATCCCGGCTGACGGGCTTTTACGATGGCCAAATCGCGGGCGGGACGATTACCCGCCCGATCGAAAACTGGGGCGGCAGCCTCTATGGCGGCTACCGGATCTCAAGCGGTCGCTTCCCGATCTATGAGGACGAGCGCTTCACCAATAATTTCGGTGAGCTGAAGATTGGCGCGGTCCTGTCGCTGATGCGCGATCGACTGATCGATGATCGCCGCTTTGCGCGTGGCAACGCCCGCATTGATGTCGACATCGCAGAGGCAGACCGGTTGCTGACGGCAATCGGCGTGCAGCGCCGCGCGATCGGTGCCTATAATCTGTGGGTTGCATCGGGTCTTAGGCTGGCGGTGTACCGGGATCTGCTGAAACTTGCCCAGGCGCGCCAAGCGGGTCTCGTGCGCCAGGTTCAGCTCGGCGCACGGCCAGCGATCATCTTGACGGAAAATGAGCAGAATATCCTGCGCCGGGAAACATTGGTCGCCCGCGCAGAGCAGGATTTAGCGCAGGCCGCCAACGCGCTTTCCTTCTTTCTGCGCGACGCCGATGGCGCGCCGATGGTGCCGCCAACGGCGCGCTTGCCGACAAGTTTTCCGGCCATCCCACGATCGAATGGCGATCCGCGGGCCATGCTGAATGCACGCCCAGACCTGCGCCAGATCGATCTGCGGATGGCTCAGGCGACCAATCGACTCGAACTTGATCGCAACGCTTTGCAGCCCCGGCTGGATCTGAAGGCGGAAGTTGCCCAGGATATCGGCCCGCTTGGCGAAGGCGGGCGGTCGCGCGCCGGCACCGAAACAAAAGTGGGGCTAAGCTTCACGCTGCCGCTGCAACGCCGCGCCGCCCAAGGCCGGATCGACCAGACGACGGCTGAAATCGACGCGATTCGCCGGCGGCGGCAACAAACTGAAGAGCAAATTATCGTCGCGATCGATGGACTGGCCATTGATGTCAAAGCCACTGAACGGCTGCGGACGCTAGCCGAGGCAGAACATGACCGTGCAACCACGATGGCCGAGGCAGAAAGCCGCCGCTTCACTTTGGGCGCCAGCGACTTTTTCTTGGTCAATGTTCGTGAAGAATCGGCGGCTGATGCGGGCGTGCGCAAGCTTGATGCGGCCTATCGCCAGATTGTAGCCAATGCGGAGCTCGCCGCTGCGGCGGCAGATTTGCCTGCGCTAGGTCTAGATGCCCGGGCTTTGGCCAGCGAAGACGAATGAAGTGGCGTATCATGTGACGAGTAAAATCGATCACTGATATAAGAACTGATCGTTTCGCTCTGTTCACGGTCCGGGGTATGGCCGTTCCAGAACGTCAAGTTTCGCCCCTGCCCAATAAAAAATGGAGAGCATATGAACGACGAAACCAAGTGCCCGGTGATGCACAGCGGCCATGACGGCGCAAAACGCTCAGGCATGACAAATCGCGATTGGTGGCCGAATCAGCTCCAGCTGGGCATGCTCCACCAGCATTCAGCCAAGTCCGACCCGATGGGTGAGGACTTTAACTATGCAGAGGAATTCAAGACGCTCGATCTCGACGCTGTCGTCGCTGATCTGCACGCGCTGATGACCGATTCCCAGCCTTGGTGGCCTGCCGATTACGGTCATTATGGCCCGTTCTTCATCCGCATGGCCTGGCACAGCGCCGGCACCTACCGCATTGCTGACGGGCGCGGCGGCGCGGGGTCTGGCACGCAGCGTTTTGCCCCGCTCAATAGCTGGCCGGACAATGGCAATCTCGACAAGGCGCGCCGCCTGCTGTGGCCGATCAAGCAGAAATATGGTCGCAAGCTAAGCTGGGCCGATCTGATGATTCTGGCCGGCAATGTCGCGCTTGATTCGATGGGCCTGAAGTCGTTCGGCTTTGCCGGTGGTCGCGCTGATGTGTGGGAGCCAGAAGAGGATATTTACTGGGGCCCCGAAGGCAAATGGCTGGAAGATCAGCGCTATAGCGGGGATCGCGAGCTCGCCGATCCGCTCGGCGCGGTGCAGATGGGTCTGATCTACGTCAATCCCGAAGGCCCGAACGGCAACCCCGATCCAGTGGGCTCAGGTCGTGACATTCGCGAAACCTTCGCGAGGATGGCGATGAATGACGAAGAAACCGTCGCGCTCACCGCTGGCGGTCACACCTTCGGCAAGGCGCATGGCGCTGGCGATCCCGGCCAGTTTGTCGGCCCCGAGCCGGAAGGCGCATCGATCGAGGAAATGGGCCTGGGCTGGAAGAACAGCATGGGCAGCGGCAAGGGTGTCGACACGATCACCAGCGGCATTGAAGGCGCATGGACGGCAACGCCGATCGCCTGGGACAACAGCTATTTTGACACGCTGTTCGGCAATGAATGGGAACTCACCAAGAGCCCGGCCGGTGCCCAGCAATGGACGCCGAAGAACCCGGAAGCGCAGGGCACCGTGCCCGATGCGCATGATCCCGCGCGTCGCCATGCCCCGATGATGACCACTGCCGACATGGCGATGCGGATGGACCCAGCTTATGAGAAAATCTCACGCCGGTTCCACCAGAATCCAGCCGAATTCGCCGATGCCTTCGCCCGGGCGTGGTACAAGCTGACGCATCGCGACATGGGCCCGATTAACCGGTATCTCGGCAAGCTGGTGCCCGCCGAAGAGCTGATCTGGCAAGATCCCGTACCGGCCGTTGATCACGCGCTGATTGATGCCGCAGATATCGCCAGCCTGAAAGCAACGCTGCTCGCGTCCGGCGTGACGCCTGCACAGTTGGTGCGGACAGCCTGGGCTTCGGCCTCGACTTTCCGGGGCAGCGATATGCGCGGTGGCGCCAATGGTGCGCGTATCCGCCTGGCTCCACAAAAGGACTGGGACGTCAACGAGCCCGCCGAGCTGGCAAATGTGCTGGTCAAGCTGGAGGCGATCCAGGCAGCATTTAACGGCGCTGCGGCGGGCGGCAAGAAAGTGTCGCTGGCCGATCTCATCGTGCTCGGCGGTGGTGCAGCAATTGAAGATGCGGCGAAAAAAGCAGGTCATGATGTGACCGTGCCTTTTACGCCGGGTCGTACCGATGCCACGCAGGAACAGACCGACGCGCACAGCTTTGCGCCACTCGAGCCAACCGCAGACGGCTTCCGCAACTATCTGCGCGACGGCCATCCGTTGTCGTCAGAACAATTGCTGATCGATCGTGCTCAGTTGCTCAGCCTCACCGCGCCTGAAATGACGGTGCTGATTGGCGGTCTGCGCGCTTTGGGTGCCAATGTCGGTGGGGCAGCACATGGTGTGCTGACGCATCGCCCAGGCACGCTGTCGAATGACTTCTTCGTCAACCTGCTCGACATCAACACCGTCTGGGCACCAGTTGACGACAGCAATGAGCTGTTCGAAGGGCGTGACCGGGCGACTGGCGCCGTCAAATGGACGGGCACCCGCGTTGACCTGATCTTCGGATCGAACTCGGTGCTTCGCGCCGTTGCCGAAGTCTATGGGTCGAGTGATGCCGACAAGGCGTTCGTCAATGCCTTTGTCGCGGCATGGGCCAAGGTGATGAACCTCGATCGGTTCGATATCGCCTGATCAACCCATGGTAAGGCCCGGTCGCAGCCCTGTTTGATCAGGCTGCGACCGGGGATTTCCAGTCTGGGGGCGACAACCACTCCCGGAGTTTCAGTTTATAAAAATCCGCAGTCCCGCATTTCCCCGCGCGCGATCGAAGCGGAAACTCCCCCACGGCCAGATTTGTCCGGACATATTTTCTTTGGTGCTTTTTTCCGGTACGAGTGACCCGAAGCACAGGAGCGGGAGAATATGATGACAATCAAGATGTCAGTGGCGGCAGCCATTATCGCTATAGCCGTAAGCCCGTTAGCCAACGCCAGACAGCTTGATCCCGCCAACCCGACCGATGCGGTCGAGATCATGAAGCGCACCCAATGCGGTGTTAAGGACAGTGAACCAGCAGTCTATTATTGGTCTGGACGAATTTATTCGCGCGTCGAAGGCGAGCCCGACAAGCTGTTGTTCGGCGGTGAAGGCATGAATATCCGCCAATGCATCGCGATTACCGATCCCAAGCGCGGCACCGGTTTTCGCCAGGTCAGCCGTGAGGTGATGTTCTTTACTGATCCCAAGACCGGCCAGATCGTCCGCCAATGGGATAATCCGTGGACCGGGGAAAAGGTTGAGGTGATGCACATCGCCAATGACCCGGTGAATGGCCGCCCCAGCTTTCCGATGAGCGCAGAGGGCAAGCCCTATGCCCTTAACATGCAGCGTATGGGCCAATGGGTGCAGATGCCGCTTGAAGTGCCGCTATTTTATGAAAACCCGCTTGGCGGCGACTACCAGGATTTTGTCGGCAACAAATATCACGCGATGGAGATTTTCGATTTCGCCGCGCGCGCCGACGAATTGCTCGATACGAAATATCCAACCGCCTATCCTTCCGTTTCCTGGGTGCGGATTTCGGATTGGATGCCGTGGATGAAGATGCGCGGTCGGCACGGTAACATCGTTTTCAACGCGATGGGGGCGAAGCTGAAAAGCTATGCCGAGCTACCCGCCGTCATCCGCGACGAGATTGCCGCGCGCTACCCGGCCTATGTCGCGCCGCCGCCAACCGATGATGCCCGCCCGAATGAGACGACCTGGACGGTGTTCAAGAAGCGGCTTGATGCGGCCAGAAAAGCAGCGCCAGCGAAATAACGCCGCCGATTACATCGTGCACAAAAAAGCCCCGCCGGAATCCGACGGGGCTTTTTGTTGGCCCTAGCGGGTAGCCGATCAGAAATTATAGCCGAGCGACACACCGATTTGCCGACGGTTTGCGCCTTGGACCAGCGGTGCAGACACGAAGAAATTGGTGGTGTCAAAGAAGCGAACACCGGCCAAGGGCGAAGCATCATCAAAGGCATTGTCGACAAAGAATTGCAGCCGCCATGCGCCATTGGTCGCCGTTACGCGGAAATCAACGGTCGCGCGATCGCCGAAATTCTGGAGATTGTCGGCACGGACAAAGCTCTTTGACTGGTAAACAAAGTCGGCACGTGCCTGCAGCTTGATCGGCCCTTTGGTCGGCACATCGACGCGTGGGCTGATCAGGAACTTGTGGTCAGGCACATAGGGCAAGGATTTGCCATCGAAATTGATCGCTGGCAGACCTGCCAGCGCCAAATTCTGCGCCCCCGAATCGTCGATGAAACGACTATAACGGGCACGCGTCCAAGCATAGTTTCCAAAGACCGAGAAGACATCGTTAAAGCGGTAGGAGGTTTCAACTTCGACGCCGTAAATATTCGCTGCTGCAACGTTGCAGGAATAGGATCGATTGGTGCTATTGCCGCCTGCGGTTACCGGATTTTGGCACACCGCCTGCTGGTTTTGCCAATCGGTATAATAGCCGGCAACGTTGAACAGCAACCGGTTGTCAAACAACCGCGATTTCAGACCGATTTCATAATTGTTGGTCGTTTCGGGCTGAAAAGTGCGCTGATCGGGAAAGACATTCAAACCGGTGTTGAACCCGCCCGTCTTCGCGCCCCGGGCATAGCTGGCATAGACAAGAGCGGAGGGATCAACCTTATAGCTGAAAATCGCGCGCGGGGTCGCAAAACTGAAGGTCTGCTGCGTCGCCGTGAACGCCGTCGCAGCCGCGGTACCGGCTGGGCTGGGGAATACCGTCAAGGCACCGGTAAAGGGGCTTGTCGGTGACGTAACGATCGGTGATGGCACCGCACCGCAGCCCACCGTTCCCGCCGGCGGCGTCGGCGATGGGTTGGCAAAAAAGGTCGGGCACTGCGCGAAGGTCTGGGTTTCGCTTTCATAGCGAATTTCACCCGTGATCGTGAACTTGTCGGTCGCGTGCCAATTGACCGAACCGAAGCCCGAATAGCTCTTCGTCGTCAACCTGATGCGCGGAAAGGAATAATTGGGATTAAACGCCGAATAGGCGGTTGGGCCTGTCGTCGTGGAGGGGCTCAGGCCACGTTCAACACCGACATTGATATTATCATAATAATAAAAGCCAACCAGCCAGTCGATGGTCTGCTTGCCCGACGAACTCAGCCGAACTTCCTGGCTGATGTCACGAAAATATCCGTCATTGCTCGACAGGCTGAAAGCGCTTGATCCAATCGGCAGATTGGGGACGAACGGGAAGCCAAAGGTGGGGCAGCCACCCGTTCGATCACAGATCGTATTGTCGCCATCGAAGGTGAATTCGGCGTTGCGCTTGGCATAGGCCGTGATCGACGTCAGCGTGACCGGCCCGAAATCATATTGAAGATCGAGGCTGCCGCGGATCGATTCTTCGCGATCCCCATAGCTGCCGCCGGGCAGACCCGGCACGCTGCGCGTGTTGACGGTTACGCCATTGCGCGCAATCCCGGGAACCTCACCGAAGAAAAACAGGTTCCGCCGCTGCGATGCCGGTGCACCGGCAGGCTGGCCGATCCCCCCGTTGGTGCGGATGATGCTTGACGGCGGCTGGCCGTTATTTTCCTTTGAATAGGTAAAGCGCAAAGTAGCGAGAAACGCCTCATCGGGCGCCCATTCGAGCGTGCCGATAGCGCCGTAATTCTGTGCGAAATCGACCTTGCCGCCGTCAATAGAGCTCCGATAAAAGCCATCGAACTGGCGAAAAAAGCCACCAACACGGAAACGCAGCGTGTCGCTGATCGGGCCGCTGACGCTTGCAATACCCTTCACCAAGCCATTGTTACCGCCGGTAAATTCGGCATTGGCCGTTAACACTGCAGACGGCCGCTTCGTTACATAGTTGATCGCCCCCGCAAAGGTGTTGCGGCCATAGAGCGCCGATTGTGGCCCCTTGACCACTTCGATCCGCTCAAGATCGTTGAGTTCAAGATCGACGCCAGCCTTGCCTGACAGAAAAATGCCATCAAGAAACACACCGACGTTGAGCTGGCCAAGGGTTTGGGCGGCACCACGGATGATCGGCAACTGGTTCTGCGCGCCAAACAAAGGCGTAAAATTCAGGCCGGGCGTCAGCTTGGCGAGATCGGCCAGCCGCTCAATCTTGGCTGCTTTGATGTCATCGGCGGTAAAAGCCGTGATGGCGACCGGCACATCCTGGAGCTTTTCTGAGGTCTTGCGCGCGGTAACGATGATTTCCTGCGGTGCATTTGCTGCCTGCTCCTCCTCTGCTGGCGCCGCCTGCGCAAAAGCTGCCGCCGGGCTCAACATTGTCGCCGCCAACAGGCCGGCACGTAAGATCAGTCGCATGATTGACTCCCCCCCGAACAAATTTCTGAAGCGAGACTTTCATTTGCCGCATAATTTGTCCAGACAAATTATTAGCGGACGCTAACGAGTCGAGATGTGTTGCGTGAGCGACACACTTAGAAGAGGGGGCGGTATGGAGGATGCCAATCGGGTTTCGCGGCGAATGGTGCTGGCGGCAGGGGCTGGGCTGGCGTCCGACATCGCCACCGCGCCAGTGGGGCCGCGAGTGACGCACCGCATCCCGATCAAGGATTTCCGCGCACCGCACCGCCAGCCCTTCGTCCATAGCGAATTGGTGATGCCGGTGTACGAGGCCTATCGCTCGAAATATCTCGCCGACAAGGCGCGCTGGCCGAAATGGTCCGTTGCTAAAGGAAGCTGCCCATGCCTGCTTACATGATCGTGACCGCCAAGATCGCCGACCGCGACGCCTTCATCAACGGTTATGGCATGGCGGCCGCCAAGCTGGTGGAGCAATTTGGCGGCAAATATGTGTTGCGTGGACCCGGCGCGACCTTGCTCGAGGGTGATTTCGGCGCCCAAGTTTTTGAGGGAGGCGCGTCGATGGTGATTTCCGAATGGCGCGACAAGGCTTCGGCGGAAGCCTTTTGGAACTCTCCCGATTATGCCGAGGTGAAAAAGCTGCGCGAGGGCATTGCCGATTGCCAGGTGCTGCTGATCGAGGCTGCCAAGATCAATGGCTGAGTCAATGGCTGGGCCCGACATCATCAAGCGCACCACGCTGATGGTCCGCGATGCCGAAGCGGCGGCGCGCTGGTACGAGGCCGTTTTCGGCATGACGCGCGTGATGGACACGCCTTTCACGCTTTCCGGCACGCAACTGGCGGCGGGCAAAAAGGGCGACCAGACCAGGCTGATCATCCTGAAATGCGCGGACGACTTGATCGGCATGATCGGCCTGCTGCAATGGACCGATCCGCCGATGGCAACGCCCGCCGAGCTGCCGACGCAAATCGCGTTTGGCGCGCCGATCTTCGTGGTGGCAGCACGCAATTGCCGCGCGACCACTGAGCGCGCGCGAGAGGGTGGCAGCCGCATCCACTGCGAACCGCGCGACTGGACCGTCATCGGTTTCGACGGCAAGGAACAGGCGATGGTCGGGGCGAGCTTTTTCGATCTCGATGGCTATTTCTTCGAAGTGAATGAGCGGGTTTCGTGAGCGGCGTGCGGTTCCAGCGTGGCAACCAGGTCGTGGCCGATCTAGAGCGGGCGCTGACCTTTTATCAGAGCGTGCTGGGGTTCGATGTGACCTTCACGCTGCCGCCCAACCCCGACAGCTATTCCTATGCGGTGTTCGATGTTCCGCGTGAAGCGGTGATGCGCTTTTGCGTGCTCTCGACCGCGACGCAGGAACGCGTGATGGCACTGACCGAGGTGAAGGGCGTCGACATCGCCCCGTTACCGCATCCGCGTCGATCGGCAATCGTGCTCGAAATCGACGATCCCGATGCGGTGATGGCGGGCGCCCGCGCGCTGGGGTTGACGGTCTATGACGAAGAAGTGCTGAAGACCAAGGACGGCAGGATCGGCCGCGAGATTGGCATCGTCGATTTCGACGATAACCTGATCGTCATCTACAAGATTTTGGGCGCAGCATGACCGAGGCCTCCTACCCCAGCACGCGTACCGCCTGGACAATGGTCACGCTGTTGACGCTGGCTTATGTCTTTTCATTCGTCGATCGTTATATCCTTGGCCTGCTGATTGAACCGATCAAGGCCGACCTGCACTTCAGCGACGAGAAGATCGGCTACCTCCTCGGCCCGGCTTTTGCGCTGTTCTACGCGACAATCGGCGTACCGCTCGGCTGGCTGGCGGATCGGGTACGGCGGACCTGGATCGTGGCGGCGGGGATCACCTTGTGGAGCCTGGCCACGGCGGCATCGGGCATGGCGCGCGGCTTTGGCGGGCTGTTCGTGGCGCGGATGAGCGTGGGCGTGGGCGAGGCGACGCTTAGTCCTTCCGCCATGTCGATGATCAGCGACAGCTTCCCGCCCGAAAAACGCGGCACTCCCATTGGGGTCTATTCCGCCGCGCTCTCCTTGGGTGCGGGCATCGCCTCGCTGATCGGCGCGGCGGTATTGGGCTGGGCCAAGGTTTCCGAAGGCATCACCCTGCCCCTCCTCGGCGCGCTTCGACCGTGGCAATTCGCCTTCATGGCCGTCGGCCTGCCAGGGTTGCTGATTGCGATCGGCTTTTTGCTGCTACCCGAACCACCGCGGCGGCGCGGGCCGGGGAACAAAGCGGCAGCCGGATTTGGGGCAACGGTCGCGCTGGTCGCCAAGCGCTTCGGCGCGTTTGGCGGGATGACGAGTCTGGTCGCCGTCATGACGATCATCGCCTATTCGCAAGGCTTCAACCCTGCCGCCTTCGCCCGGACCTATGGCTGGGAGGCGAAGGATTATGCGCTGGTCAATGGGCTAATCATCCTGATCGTCGGACCGGCGACGGTCTATTCGGCAGGGGCGATCATCGACCGGTGGCGTAAATCGGGCACGCCCGATGCGGCGTTCCGCGCGCTGATGATCGGTTTTGTGGTGATGCTGCCGACGAGCGCCGTGCCGCTGTTCATGCCGACGCCGACGCTGGCCTTCATGATGCTGGCGATCAGTTCGGTCGCCATTGGCACGGTGACGGCGGCAGGGATCATCGCTTTGCTCGACATCACGCCGGGCGCGTCGCGCGCGACGATCGTGTCGCTCTATTACATGATGATCAGCATTGCCGGGCTTGGGCTGGGGCCGACGACGGTCGGGCTCCTGTCCACCCGCGTGTTTGGCGAGGCCAATCTGCGCGCGGCGGTGGGGGCGGTGCCGTTGCTCTATGGGCTGGTGCCGCTATTGCTGCTGCCGCTGATCGCGCGCGCCTATCGCGCACAACTGGCGAGGACGGATTAATGGCACGCGCAGCGACTTTTGCCCGAACGGGTGGACCCGAGGTGATCGAGTGGATTGATGTCGATCTGCCGCCGCCGGGGCCGGGCGAAGTGCGTTTCGAAACGCGCGCGGTCGGGCTGAACTTTATCGACACCTATCACCGGCGCGGCATCTATCCGTTGGCGCTGCCGAGTGGGTTGGGGCTAGAGGCATCAGGTGTAATCACCGCCATAGGCAAGGATGTGACTGGCTTCGCGCGGGGCGATCGGGTCGCGACCTTCGGCCCGCAGCGCGGCGCCTATGCCACCGAGCGCAACCTGCCCACCGCATCGCTGTTCAAGCTGCCCGACACGATCGATTTCGATACTGCGGCCGCTGCGCTGCTGAAGGGCTGCACTGCCGAGTTCCTTGCTGAACGTGCCGCGACGGTGAACCCGGGCGACTGGGTGTTGGTGCACGCGGCCGCCGGCGGGGTCGGACTGATCCTGGTCCAGTGGCTCAAGGCGCTTGGGGCAAACGTAATCGGCACCGTCGGCAGCGCAGACAAAGCGGCACTGGCCCGCGCGGCGGGGGCGGCGGAAATCATCCTCTACCGCGATGAGGATATTGCGCCGCGGGTGCGCGCCATCACCGGTGGCGCGGGCGTGCGGGTGACCTATGACGGGATCGGCCAAGCAACCTGGAACGCCTCGCTCGATTCGACCGGGCGGCGTGGGATCATCATCAGCTATGGCAATGCCGATGCGCCAGTGACGGGGGTGGCGCTGGGTATCCTCGCCACCAAGGGCTCGCTCTACAATACCCGGCCCACGCTGTTCGATTACTACGCCACGCCCGAAGAACGCGCGGCGGGCGCGGCGCGGCTGTGGGAGATGATTACGAGCGGCAAGGTGAAGGTGACGATCGGCCAGCGCTATCCGCTGGAGGAAGCAGCGCAGGCGCATCGCGATCTTGAGGGGCGCGAGACGCACGGATCGACGCTGCTGATCCCCTAACCGATCTCGACCAGTTCGAGCAGTTCGCCAGCCGGGCCGATGACCGTCGCGGTGTGGCGGTTGGTATAAAAGGCACCCGATCGAACGACCGGCGGCGTAATGAAATCAAGCCCTGGGCGATCCAGCGAATCCACTGCAAGCGTGACCAAGGCATTGCCGGGCGGCAGCATCCCCTCCCCCTTCGCTCGCACCGTCGCGATGCTCGGATAATCATCGATCTCAACGATCGGTAGCCGCCCCTTTTGCGCCATGCTGAGCGAGGTCATATGGGTATCGGGCAGGCCGAACGCCTTGTTGATCATCGTGTATGGAATCGTATAGCCGCCGCCCTCCTCGAGCCCGAGATGCTCGGCATACCAAGCCATTGTCGCGGCGCGATCGGGCGCGGCTAGGATGACGATGAAGAGATGATCGACCGACGACTTGGCGGGCGGCAGATCAGAGGTCGGCGTGTTCTCGCGCACCTCGTTGAGATAAATCATCTCGCGGCCCTGCCCCAGCATCTGCATCGCGACGAAATAGGGGAGACCGGGGATCTCCCTCGGCAGGCCGATGATATCGAAGCCACTGCCCTCCAACTTGTCCGGCCAGCCGAATACGTCCTGCACGGTGATCTCAAACGCAGCCCAGCCATAAGTGCGGGTCGGCACGAAGCCCGGATCGAGCGGCTGCTGCACCAACCGCAGATAACAGGGCGCGCCGCTCAAGGGCGCAAGCGTGGCGAACGGCGCGCCGGCATTGGCGGGGCAGCCCCAGCTCGCGGCGAGATCAGCAGACAGCGCGCCTTGCTCGACGACCGAGAGCCCGAGCCGGTCGCGATAATCGCGCAGGCTGGCGGCGAGATCGGGCACTGTCGCTAGCCCGCCGATGATGCGGCCATGGGTGAGGAAATCGCTCATCAAAACACCGGCTTTCGCTTGGCGAGGAAGGCGCTGACCCCTTCTTCGAAATCGGGCTGGATAAACGCATCGGCGAACAGCGCGCTGGTCGTGGCATCATCATGTGCCTGGCCGTTGAGGATGCGGCGGACCATCGCCTTGGCCTCGCGCGCGGTGTGCGGCGAGTTGGCGGCGATTGTCTCAGCGAGCGGGATCGGATCGTCACCGAGCATGTCGATAAGGCCGATCCGCAGCGCCTCATCTGCATCGATCAGCCCGGCGGTGAACAGGATGCGCTTGGCCTGTGACGGGCCGACGGCATCGACCAGCAGCTTGGTATCGTGGAGCGAATAGACGAGGCCAAGCTTGGCGGGGGTGATCCCCAGCCTGGCGTTGGCGGTCGCGACGCGCAGGTCGCAGGCGAGCGCCAGCCCGCAGCCGCCGCCGACGCAATCGCCCTCGATAAAGGCAATGACGGGCTTGGGCGCGAGGGTAAGTTCGATCTGCGCACGGGCGATGGCGGCCTGATTGGCGGCGCGCCAGGCAGGATCAGTCGCGCCGGTACCGAATTCGGCAATATCGGCCCCGGCGGAAAAGGCGCCGGGCTCTGCCGCACGCAGGATCATCACGCGCACCGCATCGTCGGTCATTGCCTGCGCGATCAGTGGCGGAAATTGCTCCCACATCTCCTGCGTGATCGCGTTGCGCTTAGCCGCGCGGTCGATGATCAGATGCGCGACGGCGCCCTGGGTTTCGAGGCGGAGCATCAAATCCTCCCCGGTACGGGGAGGGGGACCGCGAAGCGGTGGAGGGGGTTCTCCACCTGCATTGCGCTTGCGGCCCGCCCCCTCCACCCCGTCGCTTCGCGCCGCGGTTCCCCTCGCCGTGCCGGGGAGGATTGGGGGTTGGTGCTCATGCCGGATCGACCTTCGCGAGATGCTGTGCAATCTCGCGTCGGGTCGCGATCCAGACGCCCTCATGCGCGCGGACATGATTCAGAAAGGCCTCGAACGCCCAGATCCGACCGGGCCGCCCGATGATGCGTAAATGCAGGCCGAGCGACATCATCTTGGGATTGCCCTCCATGCCCTCGCGATAGAGCTGATCGAAGCACGTTTTGGCATAATCTAGCCAGTTGGCGGGGGTATAGGCGGGATCAGTCCACATCTTCATGTCGTTGTCGTCAAGCTGATAGGGCACAATGGCGATCGGCCTGCCGGGGACGGTGGTGCGATCCCAGAAGGGTATGTCGCCCGAATAATCGTCCATATGATAGTCGAACCCCTCTTCGATCAGCAGGCGCCTTGTATTGTCGGTGTGGAAATAGCGCGACAGCCAGCCATAGGGCCGCGTGCCCGTGGTCGCTTCGATCGAGGCCACCGCCTTACGGATGAAATCGCGCTCAGCGGCTTCGTCCATCTTGAACTGGTGGACCCAGCGATAGCCGTGGCTGACCGGCTCATGGCCCAGATCGCGGATGGCGGCGGCGATCTCCGGGTGGTTTTCGAGGCTGAGCGCGGCGACGGTCCAGCTCGCCTTGATATCGTGTTCGCGGAGCAACTTGACGATGCGCGGCGCGCCCGCCTTGATGCCATAGAGGTAATTGCTCTCATTGCCGTAATTGCGGATCGGCGATTTGATGTGGATGCCGAGCTCATCGACGGGCTCCATCCCCCGGTCGCCGCGCGCGACCGTCATCTCGCTGCCTTCTTCGACATTGACGACAATGCTGAGCGCGATTTTCGCGTCGTTGGGCCAGTCTATCCGTTCTTCGTTCAGCATGGGGCGCATCAGTGCATTTCCTCGCCGCCCGAGACGTTGATCGCCTCGCCGGTCACATAAAAGGCATCGTCGCTGGCGAGCCAGGCGCAGGCGGCGGCGGTGTCACTAGCGAGGCCGGGGCGGCCCATCGGGTTCTTGGCGGCCATGTTCTTCAGATACGCCTCGACGCTCTCAAAACCGAGCAGTTTGGAGAAATAGGCGTTCTGTTCGGCCCCAAGCCCCGTGGTAACGTGATTGGGGCAAACCGCGTTGACGGTGATGCCGTGCGCGCCGAGTTCGACAGCACTCGCGCGGGTGAGGCCGACCATGCCGTGCTTGGAGGACACATAAGCGGGCAGATGGGGGAAGCCGGTCTTGGCGGCTTGCGACGCGATGTTGATGATGCGGCCACCTTTACCAGCCGCGACCATCGCCCTGGCGGCGGCCTGGGTGCAGTAGAAAGCGCCGGACAAATTGACCGCGATGACCTTGTCCCAATCCTCAGGCACGACCTCCAGAAACGGCTTCATCATGAAACCGATCCCGGCATTGTTGACGAAGATGTCGATGCCGCCGAACGCATCGACCGCACTCTGCACCAGCGCCTGGCACTGGGCAGCAGACGAGACGTCGCAGGCGACGGTCGCGACCGGCGCGCCACGATCGCTGAGTTCCTTCGCCACCGCCTGCGCGGCATCCCCAATTTCATAATCGCTGACGACGCAGTTCGCGCCTTCATCGGCGAAGCGTTGCAGGATCGCCTGGCCGAGCCCTTTGTCGCGGCCCGATCCGGTGACGACGATGGTCTTGCCGGCGAAACGCATCAGAGATCCTCGGTCAGGATGAAGATCGGGTCATCGGCAAAATCGCGGAAGGGCGCGGCGAGTGCCTGGAACTCGGGCGTCGTCACGTCAGCGACAAAACTGTCAATGCCGCTGATGTCGATCACTTCGACATAATCATAAGGCGGCTTGGCGTCTGACCCGAACAGGCCGGTTGCCTTGTGGACCGTGAAGCTGGTCACCGATCCCAGCGCGTTGACGGCGGGGATGTCGCCATTGCGGGCCCAGGCTTCATAGGTTGCCGGATCGACGCCGGGCTTCAGGTTGAACAGGCAGATAATTCGCATCGCGGGTCTCCTTTAGGATCGGGGTGGGGCATAGCCGTTGATCGTCGCTTCGATCCGGCGAGCGAGCGCGATCAGGCGTGTTTCGCTGCCGGCTGGGCCGACGAGCTGAACGCTGACCGGCAGATGATCGGCAGCGACACCCGCCGGGAGGGCAAGCGCGGGCAGCCCGGCGACGCTGGCAATGCTGGTGAAATCCGCCTGGGTAACGGGCGCGCGCGCGCCATGCGGGAAGGCCGATTGCGGCGCGGTGGGCATGACGAGGACACCGTCGTCGCCGAGTGCTGCAACCAGGGTGGCGCGGGTGCGGGCGATGACATCGGGCGCGGGCGGCAACGCGCCGACGGCTGTCATCACGAACTTTAGCTCGTCTGACACCAGCGGACCGTGGCGGGCCTCCCCGAGATCGCCGATCAGCTCGTTCACCGACTCGATCAGCCCGGCCATGCGGATCGCGGACAGCGGGTCGTCGGGCCGGAAGGGGTCGGCGGGCAGGTCAATCGCACGCAGCACGCGCTGATAACCCGCGTCAACTGCGGGCTGGATCGGCACTTGATCGATATCCGCGAGCGTCAGCAGGCGGGTGAAGGGTCTGTCGTCGGTCTGGCCGGGGGCCATCACCGCCCAGACCCGCTGCAGTAAATCGAGGTCGCGTGCGAGCGGGCCGATGCAATCAAAGGCCGTGCCGAGATGGACGAGCCCGTCATCGCTCACCGCGCCCAGCGTCGGCTTGAGGCCCCAGATGCCGCAATAGGCCGCCGGGATGCGGACCGATCCCAGCGTATCGGTGCCGAGCGCAACGTCGCACAGACCCGCTGCCACCGCCGCACCACTGCCACCCGACGAACCGCCCGGGGTGTAGCCATGGCGGTGCGGATTATGAGTCCGACCGTAAAACACGTTGTCGGTGGTCGCGCCGAGCGCGGCCTCATGCATGTTGAGGCTACCCAGGATGATCCCCCCGGCCGCGCGCAATTGCGTCACAACTGCCGCGTCGCGAGTCGCAATGATGCCGCGCCGGGTGCCCATGCCACCGGTCCAGGGGAGCCCTTTGACGGCGATGTTCGATTTGATGCCGAACGTGATGCCGCCCAGCGGCCCCTCGCCGCCCGTCGCGCCCCTGTCCCAATCGACAAAGGCATTGAGGGGCGCGTTGCGCGCTTCGAGGTCAGCAAAGTCGATCATCTAATTCCTCCCCGGCACGGGGAGGTGGCAGCGCGAAGCGCTGACGGAGGGGGGCCGCCCCAGAGGCTTCGCCTGGTGGCCCGCCCCCTCCACCGTCCTTCGGACGGTCCCCCTCCCCGTGCCGGGGAGGATTTTGGGAAGCGCCCTCATAGCCCCCGCTCGTCGATCAGCCGGATCGGCTTCTGGCGGACATCAATCTGGGTGAGGGTCGCGGTGCCGCCGGGTGCCTCAAGTGCGATTGCCACCTCCACCCCCAACCCCTGGCGCAACAGGCTGGCGAGTTCGCCAGCGTCGCTGCCGCCCCGGCTTTCGAGGATCACCAGCATGTCGTCGCGTTGCGTTGCGGGATCGCGGACCAGGCAGCAGACATATTCGCCGGTCAGATCAGCGCGGTTCTCGATGATAGAGCCGATCGCGTGGGGGAAGACATTGATGCCGCGCAGCTTGACCATATTGTCGCTGCGGCCCTTGAACCCGGCGATCCGCTTAAAGGCCATACCCGTCGCGTTGGTGCCCGTCAGCTCATGCGTGATGTCATGCGTGTTGAAGCGGATACACGGCGCGATGTCGTCCTTGAACAGGCAGGTGACGACCATATCGCCGGTTTCGCCGACGCCTACCGGCGCGCCGCTCTCCACATCAAGCAGCTCCAGATATTGCGCATCCTCCCAGACATAGAGCCCCTCGCGCTCGGGCCCCTCCCCGGCGATGCTGCCGGTATCGCCGACGCCGTACCAGTCGAACGCCTTGGCCCCTCCCCACGCGGCTTCGGTCGCGGCGCGATCCTCGGTGCCGAGATGGCCACAGATCATCCGGATCTGCATCTTATCGAGCAGACCAGTGTCACGCGCGACCTCGGCAAGCTTGCGGATATAATCGACAAAGCCAACCAGCACCGTCACGCCGAAATCGGCCATGAGCTGGACCTGATTGGCGCTCCGCGTCTCAATGCCCGTGCCCGCCGAAAGGAACAGCGAATTGGTGAAATGAGTTACAGCCTCGCGGATATAATGGCCGCCATTGATCATGCCGTGGCCATAGACCGACTGCACAACGTCCTGCGGCGACAAGCCCTGCCAGCGATACATGCGCCCGACGAGCAGGTTGGTGATCTCGCGACCCTTGGGGCCGAAGAGCAAAGGTTGCGGCCGACCAGTGGTGCCGCTTGTCGTGTGGAAGATAACGGGATCGGCGCCACGCCCAGCGAAATCGCCATAGGGTGGTTGGGCGGCGACCGAGGCCATCAGGTTGGTCTTGTCATAGACCGGGAGCCTAGTGATGTCATCGAGGCTGCGGATGTCGCCTGGCTCGATCCCTTTCGCGCCCCAGAGCCGCTGGTAAAAGGGGATTTCCCAGCCGCGCGTCATTAACCGGGTGAACTGCGCTTCCTGGAGGCTGCGGAGTTCGTCGCGGCTCATCCCCGTATAGCGCGCGGTGAAGGCGTCGCCGATCGGATAGTCAGCGAGCATCTGTCGGGCGTCAAAGGCTTCGAAATAGGTCGGGAAGGTCATGCAGGCTCCGTGAACCAGGCGATCGGTGAATTGAAAAGGCGGGGATCGGCATCGGGCGCGAGCACCGCCGCGAGATCGCGCTTGGCAGCGGTCTGCTCCGCGGTCAGCGGCGCGTCCGGGCTTCCCAGTGTCGCCGGGATTGTGTGCTCAATCGTCGCGCCGTCTTTCAGCGTGACCACCATCCGCTGTGGCGACAGCGCATTGGGATCTGGCGTGCCATCATCGTTCACGATGATCCGCCCGGCCAGATCGGCGATGGCCGGATCGGCAAAGGTCGCGGCCATGAAACGGCGGGGGTCGATGCAACCATCAGTCAGCATCAGCGCCGACAGCAAAGGCAGGCACAGCCGCGCATAGGCTGGAGTCATTTCGCTAGTGAAGGGCCGCCCGACAAGCCGCTTGATCAGCGGTGGCGCGAACAGCTCGATCCAGGCGATGTTGCCGGGCATGACCCCGGACGCCGCAATCGCCCCCAGCGCGCCATGGCTGGCGCGGCCCGAAGGATAGGGCTTGGTGGAAACGTCAGAGATCAGCCACCGCGCGCCAATCTGGTTGGTATAGGTCGCCAATTGGCCGTCATCGATCAACCGGAAATAGCCGAACGGCCCCTCCAGCGCATCATGCGGGCCGCTCAGCCCGGCTTTGGCCAGATCAACGGCCATGATCGCTGACCGAGCCGCGTTGGCCACCTGCAGCGGCAGGGCGATTGACCCTTCGACATGCGCCTGCATAGTCCCGGCACAGAAGCTATTGGCCAGACCGAGCACGTCTTCCAGCGGCTCAACTCCCTCGATCCGAGCGACCGCCATCGCAGCACCGATGCACCCGGCGGTGGCGGGGCGGAAGAATTTGAGCGGAGACGTCGCGGCGATACCAAGCCCGCTCGCCACATCGACCCCGACCGCCAGTCCAGCCAGCGCCGTTTCAGGATCGCAGCCGCCCATCCGATCAATACTCGCGCCCAGCGCGGCAGTGACGACGGACAGGGCATGGACAACCGCGGGCTCGTGCACCGCATCCCATTCCAGGCCATGGATGCGAAACGCATTGACGAAGGCAGCACTTGCAGCGGGGAGTCGTCCCGAAGATCCAATCAGCCTTGCGTCCTCGCCCGCCCCCCAGCCCATCGCTGCCGCCAGAACGCCTGCCGCGCCCGGTGCGGTCGATCCCGCTGCGCCAACCGCCAATGTATCGGCAAGTAACCGGGCCGCATCGGCGCGCGTGGTTGGCGGCAGCACATGATCGGCGCGCACGAAATCCAGCAGGGCGGCGGTGGCGCTCACAAAATATCGTCCAGCCAACGCACAATGGCGCTCGGATCGTCCCCCTCCAGGGCGAGCGTCACGCCCAGGTCGGCTTGCTCGGGGCTCAGCTGTCCCCAGGCGAAGAGCGCGCGCGCTTTGTCGATGACGCCGTCACCCGACAGCGGCCGTTCCGGATCGCCGAGCGTGTCGATCAGCGTTTCCGCATCGCCGCCCGCACGCACCGTTGCGCCGAAATGCGCCGGATAGCGCGCGGAGATTGCTGCATTCTCGCGCACCCTCACCTGCGCCCGGGCGTCCGCCAGTAAGGCAATCGCATCAGGCTCGAAATCGGCGAGGGTCGGGACACCGCGCGCGGCGACGACGGCGACGGCATGCTGGAGCGAGAATTTGGCCTGATGCGGCGTCGTCGGATCGGGCCGGTCGCAAAAGGTCAGCGCATCGGCATAGGTCTCGACATCGATCGGCCCGGCCAGGGTGCCGCGCGCGCGCAAGGCCAGCGCTGCATCGATCGCCGGATGCGCGTGGCGGCAGGCACCCCAGGGCTTGAAGCTGACCTCATCGATTCGCCAGCCGTCGTTGAAAACCATCGGCGCCGGATTCAGGCAGGTCGCAGCGTAAAGGCCCTGCGCGCCTTCGAGGATGTCGAGCGGGCCAGTGATGCCGCTGAGCGCAAAGCCAGCGGCCGAGCGCCCGGTCTCGACAGCGTTGGCGACATGCCATTGCTTGGCCATGTTGGTGCTGTGCCGGGTTTGCCAGAGCCCGCCGCTAACTGACGCAGCAAGCGCCATGGCGTTGGCGATGATCAAAGGATCGGACGACGCGCTGCTCGCTTCGCAGGCGGCAGCAGCGATGACGCCCGCGGTCGCCGTCGGGTGATACTGCGCGTAATGCTGCGTATCAAAGCTCGCGCCTATCGCGATCATTGCTTCATACCCACGGACCGCAGCGGCGAGCATATCGTCGATTGATGCGGACGGTCTGCCCAGTGCCGCCGGCCAGATAACGGGCCCGGGATGGAGCAAGGCCGCCCGGTGGACATCATCCATCTCCAGCACATTACCAAGGAACGCCGATGTGACCAGCGCCCCGCCCTGAACGCCGCCCAGCGCAACTGCCACCTCGCTCCGCCGCGCGCCCGCTACACATCCCATCCAGTCGAGTAAATGAAGCCGCGCCCTTGCCCGCGTGGCCGTATTGACCGGACGCAGCAAATGCTGTGCAAGCTGCCCGATTAAGCTATGTTCAACCACGACATTCGGTCCGGACAACTGGAGAGACACCTTGTCGGTGCAAACCGTCACCAAGCCCCGCGCTGAACCGCGCAAGCCCCGTTACCTCGAACTCGCCGACGACCTGCGCGGGCAAATTCTGGGCGGCGACTTGCCGTTGACTGATCAGTTCCCAACCGAAAGCGTGCTCTGCGCGCGCTATGGCGTCAGCCGCTTTACGGTGCGTGAGGCGCTGCGCACCTTGCAGACTGAAGGGTTGATCCAGCGCAAACGTGGATCCGGCACGGTCATTCAGCCGGCGGCGGCGCGCGGCGGTGCGCTCCACCAGCCCTTGTCGAACGTTGGCGAAATTCTGCAATATGCGCGCGATACCAAGGTGGCTTTCAAGCGGGACGGCAGCGTTCCGTTGCCGCGCAAGCTGGCCGAACAGATTGATGGCGAGACGACGGGCAAATGGGCGCGGTTTCACGGCGTGCGATCGGGCAGTGGCGTCGACAAGCCAATCGCCTTTACTGAAGCCTATATCCATCCCGCGCTCGCCAACATTGCCGATGCCATCGACATTCGCGAACCCACGCTGTTCAAGCAGCTCGAACGGCTCGGCAAAATCACGATCGCGCAGGTGACGCAGGATATTCAGGCGGTGGCCGCCAGCGCGGAAATCGCCCAGGCGCTTGGCATTTCGCGGCGATCGCCTTGCTTGCGGATCTTGCGCTGCTACCGCGACGACAATGGTCGGGTGATCGAGATTTCCGCCAGCCACCACCCCGGTGATCGCTTCGCTTACGCCATGCATATCGAGGTTGAGCGCTGAGGCCATCGCTCAACCCACGCCCAGATCGGGCGCAGCGCGCGGTTGCCAGTCGTCAGCGGCGAAACGGATAGCGGGCGCAATTTGGTGTCCACCGTCATGCTCCACCAGCAGGCCGCGATGGGTGATCTGCGGGGAAGCGAGCGCTTCGGCAAAATCGAGAACGGGTGCGAAGGCGACATCCTTGTCCGCGAACCACGCAACCCATTCGTCGCCGGTCCGCTGGGCAAAGCTGTCACGAAGAAAGTCGATCAGCGCGCCCTGCTCGCCTGCCGGGGCCTCGGCAATCGGGATCAGGTCGCTACGTCCCAGCGCGGTCAGCAAATTAGTGACGAATTTCATCTCGCGCCCGCCAAGCGCAATGTGGCGACCGTCTGCGGTGCGATAGACATTGTAGAACGCCGCCCCCCCCAGCGAGCGTTGCGCCGACGATCGTGGTGGCGCCCCCCCGGCGATGGCATCGCCAGCAATATGCGCGCACCAGGGCAGCATCGAATCATACATGGCGATGTCGATATAGTCGCCCCGCCCGGTCTTCTCGCGACCGATCAGCGCCATCAACACGGCCGACAATGCCGTCAGCCCCGCCGCCATATCTGCCGAAGGAACACCCGGAACAACCGGCGTGCCATTGGCCCCGTCATTGACCGAGAGGAAGCCGGCCAAGGCCTGAACGGCCATGTCATGCGCGGGGTGGTGGGCGAGCGGCCCCGTCTGACCAAAGGCGCTGATTGAGCAATAAACGGCGCGGGGGTTGCGGGCTGCGACCGCCGCATAGCCGAAACCGAGCCGATCGATCACGCCCGGGCGGAAGCCCTCTGCCACAATATCGGCGCGCTCGATCAACGCCCACAACGCCGCCTTGCCCTCGTCACTTTTCAGGTCGAGCGCGATACTGCGTTTGCCGCGATTGAGATTTCGGAACCACACCGATTGGCCAGCCTCGAACGGCGCCTGCGCCCGTGCCGGATCGCCCGCCAGCGGCTCAACCTTGATAACCTCCGCGCCCTGATCGGCCAGCATCATGGTCATCATTGGCCCCGGCAGGAACTGCGTCAGATCGACGACGGTGATCCCGGTAAGCTTGGCCATCAGATGACGCCGCTAGCTTTCAGATCGGCGATTTCGGCGACGCTATAGCCCGCCTCGACCAGCACCGACGCGGTATCTGCCCCGAGCAGCGGCCCAGCCCGGTTGGGCAAGCGTTCGCCATCCAGCCGGATTGGATTGGCGAGCACGCGCAATTCGGGTCTGTCGGGATGGGCGACCGTGTCGAGCATCCCCGTTTCGCGAAGAAACGGATTGTCGAGCGCGGCGTCGAGTGGATTGACTGCCGATACTGGCATATGGCCTTGCAGGACGCCGAGCCAATGGGCCGTCGATTGTTGCTGGAACACCCCATCCAGCACCGTCGTCAGCGTTTCGCGATTGGCGAGCCGGTCGGCAGGCGTGGCAAAGCGGGGATCGCTGGCAAGGTCAGGGCGGTCGATCTTGCCTGTCAGGATCGCCCAGAATTTGGGGAGCTGGGCCATCACGAAAATCCAGCCATCGGCGGTACGAAACATCTGGCTCGGCGTGACCGACGGGTGGGCAGAGCGCGGGGCACGCGGCGTGACATCGCCCTCATTCATGTACCAGACCGCCGGATAGCTGGTCTGATGAACGGCCGCAGACAGCAGATCAACATCGACATCGCGCCCCGTGCCGGTCCTTGCCGCTTCAATCAGCGCGGCGAGCAGGCCGATCGTCATCATCGTGCCCGTCATAAAATCGACCATCGACAAACCGAAGCGCACCGGGGGCCCTTCCGGCTCGCCGGTCAGCGCTAGGAAGCCCGCCTCGGCCTGCATGAGATAATCATAGCCCGGCCATTTCGCGCGATCATTGTCACGGCCATAAGCGGACAGATGTGCGCACACGATCGCCGGGTTGATTTCGGCCAAGGCGGCATAGGTCAGCCCCAATTTGTCGGGCAGGTCGCCGCGCATGTTGTTGGCGACGGCATGCGCATTTTGCGCGAGCCGCCGGAACACCGCTTGCCCCGTTGGCGCCGTCAGGTCGAGGGTCACCGACTTCTTGTTGAGGTTGAAGCTCTGGAAATACAGGCTTTCCCCCTCGCGCAGAAAATGGGGGCCGACGGCACGCGCGGTGTCGCCCTGCTTGGGCGGTTCGATCTTGATAACCTCCGCCCCCAATTGCGCCAGGAACATCGTGCCATAAGGACCGGCGCCATATTGCTCGGCTGACAGGATACGATAGCCGGTCAGGGGAAGGCGCAACGGATTGGTCATGCGGGATTCCGCTTCACCCATTGCTTGGAAATGATGATCCGCTGCATCTCGTTGGTGCCTTCACCAATGCACATCAGCATCGAATCGCGGTAATAACGCTCGATCTCATATTCTTTCGAATAAGCGTAGCCACCGAAGATGCGCATGCCTTCTTCGGCATTCTTAACCGCTGCTTCGGAGGCAAAGAACTTCGCCATACCAGCCTCCATGTCGCAGCGTTCACCGCGATCATAGGCTTCTGCCGCGTCGAAGGTGAGCAGGCGCGCGGCGCGGGCGCGGGTGACCATTTCGCCGATCTTGAGCTGGATCGCCTGGTGCTCGGCGATCGGCTTGCCCATGGTTTCGCGGACCTGCGCATAGTTGGTGGCGAGCCTGAGCGCGCCCTCGGCGAGCCCTACGCCGCGCGCCGCAACGTTAATGCGGCCAAGCTCAAGCCCGCCGGTCGCCTGGAAAAACCCCTGCCCCTCGCGTTCGCCGATCAGGTTGGCCGCAGGCAGGCGATAATTGTCGAAGATCAGCTCGGCTGAATCAATCGACTTATACCCCAGCTTTTCAAACTTCTTGCCAGTGGTGAAGCCTTCCTGCTTCGGCGCAATGAACAGGCTCATCCCCTTGTAGCGCGGGTCCGCCTTTGGGTCGGTTTTCACCAGCAGCGCGAAGCAGCTGCCCTTGATGCCATTCGAGATCCAGGTCTTGGTGCCGTTGATCACATAATCGTCACCGTCGCGCACTGCCGTCGTGCGGATTGCCTGCAGGTCGGTGCCGGCATTTGGTTCGGTCAGCGCCAGGCCGCCGCGAATTTCGCCGCTGGCGAATTTGGGGAGCCAAAGCTGCTTTTGCGCCTCGGTCCCGAATTTTTCGACCGCAACCGCCATGATCAGGTGCGAATTGAAGATGCCGGTAATCGCCATCCAATAAGAAGAGATCTGCGCGACGATCTTGGCATAGGTCACCGCCGGCAAGCCGAGCCCGCCATATTGCTTGCCAATCGTCGCGCCGAACAGGCCCATTTCGACCATCTGATCGACAAGTTCGCCCGGCCAGATATCGTCATGATCATATTTCATCACCACAGGGCGGACCTCGCGCTCGATCCAGCGATCAATCGCTTCGAGCAGGGCGGCTTCCTCGTCGATGTCGATCGGGGGGCGGATCATGTCCAGGGCGCTTGCCATATTTGGTTCCTCAGTCATCAACGGGGCCAAAGCCCCGCTTCCAGATCAGCATTGTGCGGCTGAAGGTGCAGACGATATCGCCGTGCTGGTTCTTGCCGATCGTCTTCACCGTGACGATGCCCTGTTCGGGGCGCGAGTTCGATTCACGTTTTTCCAGCACTTCGCTTTCGGCATAGAGCGTATCGCCGGGGAAAAGCGGGTGGGTCAGGCGGATATTGTCCCAGCCAAGATTGGCGACGGCCTTCTGGCTGACGTCCGAGACGCTCATCCCCACCATCATCGCGACCGTCAGCGGCGACGCGACCAGCGGTTTGCCGAACTCGGTTTTCTTGGCGAATTCATAATCGAAATGCGCGGGATGGGTGTTCATCGTCAGCAGCGTGAACCAGACATTGTCGGCATCAGTGATCGTCCGGCCCGGGCGATGTTCATAGATGTGGCCGACGACGAAATCCTCATAGGACCGCCCGTAATTCTCACGGAAGCGACCGGGGGCCACCTCTGTCACGCCGTCACGCATTATGTCAGCTCCCTCGCTTTGGCCATGTTGATGATCCGGGCATAGCGGCGAATGATTGGCGCCTCCAGCATCCGGCCTTGATAGCGAATGGCGCGCGCGCCAGCGGCTTCATAGGCCGCCAGCGCTGCACGCGCTTCCTCGACCAAGTCAGCCGATGGGCGCATCGCCGCGTGGATCGCGTCCAGCTGCGCGGGGTGGATCGCTGCCTTAGCCTGAAAGCCAATCGCATGCGCGCGCCGGGCCTCATCTGCCAGCCCGGTCGCATCGTCCAGCACGATCCACGGCACGTCGATCGCGGGCACGCCAGCCTCGGCACAGGCGAGAACGAACAAGCCGCGCGCCACCGCCAGCGGCTCCCAAGCCAGCGCGACACCCAGTTCGCCCGACAGATCGCCCCCGCCGAACATCATCGCAACCACGCCGGGCGCCTGACCAATGTGATGCGCCAACCGGAGACCGCGCGCGGTCTCAATCAAGGGCACGAAGGCGGCATCAGGCAGGTGGCGACGGGCAATCGCGATCTCGTCGGCGGATTCCACCTTGGGGAGTAGCACCAGGTCGGGCAAGCCAGGCGCGGCGGCCAGCGCGTGCAGATCGACCATGCCATCGTCCGTGGTCACGCCATTGATGCGGATGGCAACGCGCGGGCCAATCGCGCCGATCGCCGCTGCCCTTGCCGCCGCTTTGCTCTCCGATGCCACGGCATCTTCGAGATCGATGCAGATCAAATCAGCGTCGCTCCCCAGCGCCTTGGCAAAGCGCGCGGGTGTTGAGCCGGGGACAAACAACAGGCTTGTCAGCCCCATGGCCGCGCCAATAGATGATCGCCCCGTCATGGAATCAGATTTGTCCGGACAACTTTGTCACGTCAAGTCGTAAAGTGGATTTGCCCGCTGCTTAACTTGGCTTAACGACGCCAAGCCATGCCGTGATGAACAGCAGCGCATAGACCATGAGCACGAAAATGCGGGTACGGTCCATCGTCCGGCGCAAGGGAATCTCGGTCGCGTCTGACGATCCTTCGGCGATCAACCGACCAAGCTGCGGGCCAACTGGCTTGAACGCCAGATCGATCAGGATCGCCGCGATAAAGATCAACCCGAACAGCAGCGCCTTCCACGCAAGCCATGGCATGGCGATCGGCGCGCCAGTCAACAGCGAGGTCGCGCCCAGCCAGAGATAGAAACCGGTGATGGCATATTTGATCAACGCTTCGATCCGCCGATTGCGCGCGGCGCGCGGGGTTTGATCATGGATGTGCGAATCCCACACCAGCAACAGCCAGGCCAGGCCCGCGCCCCATGCCGCGATGACCAACCAGGTAGGCAGCGCAATCCAACCGCCAGCTGTCGCCACGCTAAGCGACAAGGGTACCATCAGCGCCCAGGCCGTGCGTGGCCCCATATCGACCGCGACCAACAGCTTCAGCAGCGCGAGTCGCTGGTCGAGCGAATAACTTTGCCGTTTGCGGAAATGCTGGCCCAGCACGAACACCCCCACGTCACCGCCCAGCCACAGAACGAACAGCAGCAGGTGCGCATAGACCAGGCTGCGATACGCCATGTCCTCCATTTCAGTTCGATCCTTTCAATTCGACCCGGCTTGACATGCCGATTGATACATGAAAATTTGTCCGGACAAATAACAATCGAACGAGCAGATCACAGGGACGTCTCAACCAACGCTTTTAAGGGAAACCAGACGATGAAATGGAAGTTTGCGCTAACGACCGCAATTTCGGCAACCCTGGTCGCCGCACCGGCCATTGCCCAGACATCCCGTGATTCGTCGGGGACCAGCACTGAAACCGCCGCAGACGGGGATATAGGCGTTACCGATATCGTCGTCACCGCGCAGCGCAGAAGTGAGAATATCCAGGACGTACCGATTGCCATTTCGGCATTTTCCGCAGACCAACTGCGAACGGCCGGCATTTCCAGCGCGCTCGACCTAGGCCAACTGGTACCAAATCTGATTGCGCAGAATAATACAGGACTGGGGTCAGCCAACGCTTATTATCTGCGCGGGCTTGGCAATACCGAATCGCTGGCAACATTTGATCCGCCAGTGGGCACCTATGTCGATGACGTCTTCCTCTCGCGTCAAAGCGCCAACAACCTCGCCCTGTTTGACGTCGAAAGGGTTGAGGTACTGCGCGGCCCTCAGGGCACGCTATTTGGCCGGAACACGACAGGCGGCGCGATCAACGTGATCTTGCGCAAGCCTGGCAAAGAATTTGGCGGCTATCTGGAAGGCGGGTACGGTGCCTATAATCGGAAACTTTTCCGTGGGTCGGTCGATCTCCCCGTTAACGATTCGTTTCAGGTCAAGGTTTCTGGCTATTGGCAAGATGACGACGGCTACACGATCAACAACATCACCCGTCAACGGCTAAACGACGATGACGGGTTCGGGGCAAGAGTAGGCCTTTATGGGGAGCTGTCGCCGAACGTGCGCTGGAATGCCAGCTATGCCTTCATTCAGGCCGATGGCGAAAATATCCTGAACTTCGACTGCGATCCATCAAATCCTGCCAACTGTAATGGTCGGTTTTCGGCGACCGGCCTGAGCGAGGTTCCCGGTGCTGCGAATTTTGCTGGCTTGGGCGTCCGCGGTCGTAAGGCCAATTTTGGGCTGGGCAACAAATCGGCGACCAATTTGGTCACATCAAACCTGGAATTTGACGTTGCGCGCGATACTACGCTGTCCCTGATCACCGGGTTCGTCAACCAAACTCAACAATTTGCTATCGATTTCTTCGATGGGCGCTCGGGGCCGACGGTCGCCGTGCCCAACCCACCAATTCGCGGTTTTGCACGCGGCGGGTTCACCATTCTGAATGATTCAAGGTCGGACCA
Source organism: Sphingomonadales bacterium Ga0077557 (assembly GCA_001464615.1). Classification (GTDB taxonomy): domain Bacteria; phylum Pseudomonadota; class Alphaproteobacteria; order Sphingomonadales; family Sphingomonadaceae; genus Sphingomonas. The sequence goes on from LNFI01000016.1 coordinate 164,912, forward strand.
ATTTACGCAAGAAGTGAAACTGAACGGAAAACTGGGCGACAATCTGATCGATTACGTCGCGGGTTTCTACTATCTCAAAGAGGAAAATCGCACCGATTTTGCTGACGTTTTCGGCGGATCATTGCTACTTGGCGACCGAGTGCTCAACAATAATACCGAGGCATTTGCCGGTTATGTTCAGGCTGATCTGAACATCACCGACAAGCTAAAGCTAACCGCAGGCGTCCGGTATACTGATGAGACCAAAACGCTGAGCCTGATCGATCAGCGGGCAATGTGCGCCGTGGCAACGCCACCGGCGAACTGCTTGTTCGATCCCAATTTCTTCGTCCCCGCAAATGGCACCACGGTGCCAACACGCGTTGCAATTCCCTTGCGCCTACGAACCGGGCAAACGACGCCGCGCTTTGCAATCAACTACAAGGTTAATGACGACATCCTGCTATACGCCAGTGCGACGCGCGGGTTCAAATCCGGCGGATGGAATGCGCGTGGCACCGCGCCGTCCGGTGTGCTTCCATTCACGCCCGAAACCATCTGGAGCTATGAGGGCGGCATCAAATCCGAATTTTTCAACCGCAAACTGAGGGCTAACATCACGGTTTATCACGCCGATGTCAGCGACCTTCAGACCCCTGCGGGCATCATCAATCCGACAACCGGGGTACTGAGCTTTGTCACCAGAAACTTCGCCGATTATAAAAATACCGGCGTTGAGGCGGAATTTACGCTGGTGCCGACGCGGGGGCTGAACCTGTACGTCAATGTCGGATACCAAAATGATCATTATTCGATCAATAATCGCGCACCGGCATTCGACCAGTTTGGCGTGCAGTCGGTGGCGGGGCAGCTTGCCGATTGCCGACGCCAGTTAGCCGCCGGTCAAGTGCCGGTAACGCCAAATACCGCACCAGCGGGCACACCGGCCAACAATGCCCCCGCATGCGGGGTTGGCATCGTCACCGCGCAAGGCTCGATAGCGACGCCGGTACGCACGCCCGATTTTACTATCGCCGTCGGGGGTAGTTATGATGCGCCAATCGGCCGCTACTCGCTCACCCCATCCGTCAATGCCAGTTATCATACCGATCAGGAAGTACAGACCGCCAATCTGTCATTGCGCGCAGGATCAATTACCGGGCCAAATGGCACCTTCCCATCCAACCCCAATAGCGGCGCGCTTCTGTTGGGATCGTTCAGCCAAGCGGCATGGGTGGTGAATGCCGGCCTGGCGCTCAATGGGCCCAACAAGCTTTGGCAATTGTCCGTGCAATGCACCAATTGCTTTGATGAGGCATTCACGCAATCGGCTTTGTCGAATACGACCTATCTCAATCCCCCGCGTATGTGGACCATTCGCGGGCGCGTAAACTTTTGACGTCCCCGATCGGCAGACGCGAAGTGTTAACCGGAATAACGGGTGCCGCCTTGGCGGCGGCATCCGTTGCCGGTGCCAAAGCACCGGCGAGCGGGCTTGATATCAGCCGGCTTGTCCGCACCGCTCTGTTCGTCAGCGACATTGACGTAGCGACATCATTCTACCGAGACCTTTTGGGGCTCGATCAGCTATTTTATTCGGGCAAGTTTACCGGGCCGATAGTTGGGCAATTGCTGGGCATTCCGGCGGGCGCCACCACCATCGCGCGCATATTAAAGGTGGAAGGTCCACCATTCGGGATGATTGGCTTGTTTCAGGTCGTCGGCGGCAAATTGTCGCGCGTTCGGAAACAGCGCGGATCTGTCAACATCGGAGAGAGCGTTCTCGTGTTTTACATGCCTTCGCTGGACCCGCTCGTCGACAGGCTAAACGCCTCACACTGGCAAATTTTGTGCCCGCCAACCAGCCTTGTCCCAGGATCACGCGAGATGAGCTTTTATGGCCCGGACGATGTGCTGATCAACGTGATCGAGCGCAATCATCGCGCCATTATATGACCGCGTTTCGGCCAATCCCCCGCCTGCGTGGCCGGGTCGAGTATCGGAAGACCGGCTCCAACACCCTGTGGGGATTTGAAGACTGGTCGATCACGCGCGGTGCCGATGGCCTGCGGGTAATGGCCGCGCACTGCGAGATGACGCTGACCGGCGGCGACGGTGCCCACCAGAATGTGGTGCGCGATTCTGTGCTGTCAGTGCATCCCGATTTTCATCCGCACGATGCCTTTGTCCGCATCATGCGCGAAGGTGCGGTGACGGGCACAGGCTGGTTCCGCTTCACCGATAGCGAAGCGACCTGTGAAAGCTGGACCCGCGACGAAGGCAGGGTCAGCCAATCGATACCGATCGAGCGACCGATCCGCGGCTTCGGCATCCACGCGGTGCAGGGCGATGGCTGGCTGGCGTCGACCTTCCCCTATCACAAGGGCGTCGGCCATCGGCAGTTTTTCGGCCGCAACCTGCTCCATTCGGTGCACCATCTGGGCGCGACCGGGCCGATGATCACGACCAGCGGATCGGGGCTCGACTATGTTGGCCGCGAGACCATCACGGTGCCGGCCGGAACCTTCGATTGCCACCATGTCGCCTTTGTCGGGCTGACCAATGCCCACCCGCCCTATGACATGTGGGTGAGCGCTGACGGCGATTTCCTCTATGTTCGCGGCGTCGTGTCCGGATACATGGACTCGACCTTTGAGCTCGCTGAGCTCAGCCGGGAGCATGGCTCATGAGCGAATTCAAAAAGGGCTGGCGCGTCCTGACGGCATCGTTGCTGGGCGTCGCCTGTGGGGCGTCGCCGTTGCCGTTCAACGTCCTGCCGCTGGTAATGGGGCCGATCCACACCGAATATGGCTGGGATTTCGCCGCGATCGCGGGCGGCGTGACGATCTTCGGAATCATCGCATCGCTGCTGGCGCCGCTTTATGGATCAATGGCCGACCGGTTCGGCGTGCGCCCGGTAGCGATCGGATCGCTGATCGGGTTCATCATCGTGTTTGCCGCCTTTTGGTTCGTGCCCGGCAGCTTGCCCGGCTGGTGGGCATTCTGGGCAGTGCTGGGGCTGATCGGGATTGGATCGACCCCGGTTACCTGGAGCCGCGCGGTGAGCATGTGGTTCGCCAAGAATCGCGGGCTGGCGCTTGGCATCATGCTGATCGGCACCTCGCTCGCCGCGATCATCGTCCCCAAGGTGGCGGTCGCGGCGATTGGCTATGGCGGGTGGCGACTGGCCTTTCCGATCGTCGCCCTGTTCCCGCTGCTGATCGCGCTACCCGTCGCGTTGCTCTGGTTCCGCGAGCCGCGCGCTGACGAGCGTCCGGCGGGTGTGACGGATGCCCAGGGACAACTGATTGGGCTCAGCTTGCGCCAGGCGATGCGCGGCCACCGTTTCTGGGTGCTGATCCTGTCGATCCTGCTGATCGCGCTCGCTTATGGCGGGGCGCACATCCACATGGCGCAGATCGTCGCGCTGCATGGCTTTACGCCGGTGGATGCCGCCAGCGTGCTCGGTGTGGTGGCGCTCGGCATCCTCGCCGGGCGAGTGCTGGTGGGATTGCTGTTCGACCGATTCTGGGCGCCGGGCATTGCCTTTCCAGCGATGCTGCTGCCCGCGATCGCCGCTTATCTGCTGGTAGGGAATACGGCTGGACTGTCAGTGATCATGACCGGCGGTTTCCTGCTTGGCTTTGCGGCGGGGGCGGAGAGCGACGTGATCGCCTTCCTGGCGGCGCGCTATTTCGGGATGGCCAATTACGGGGCGATCTATGGCGCGCTCTACATGCCATTCGGCATCGGCAGCGCGATTTCGCCAATCCTGTATGGCGTGGTCCGCGATCGGACGGGCAGCTATGATTTGATGCTGATGGCAGCAGTCGCGATGTTTGCGGTGGGCGGCGCCCTGCTGCTGACGCTCGGACGCTATCCACAACTGGGCGCGGAGGATGGCCATGCTGGCTGAGGTCTCGATGCTCGACGCGCTGGTTGCAGCAGTTGGCGAAGACGCGCTGCTCAGCGATCCGGCATCGCTTGAGCTTTACGGGCAGGATGTGTTCTCGATCGGCCACCGCCCGATCGCGATCCTGCGCCCGCGCGATATCGAGACGCTGGCGGCGGGGGTGACGGTCGCCGCTCGGCAGGGGCTCGCCATCGTCCCGCGCGGCGGCGGGATGAGCTATACCTCCGGCTATCTGCCCGATGGGCCGGGGGCGCTGGTGGTCGATATGGCGGCGATGGACCGCATCCTCACGATCGACCCGGCCGACATGACGGTGACGGTGGAGGCCGGCTGTTCCTGGGCCAAGCTCTATGAAACGCTCCATCCATTGGGGCTCAGGACACCGCTTTGGGGCACGCTGTCGGGCATTCGCGCAAGCGTCGGCGGCGGGATGAGCCAGAACGGGCTGTTCTGGGGCGCGCGCAACGGATCGATCTCGGCGACGGCGCTATGCTTCGATGTCGTGCTGGCGGATGGCGGCATCGTGCGCACCGGCAGTGACGTGCTGCGCCCATTCGGGCCCGACATTACCGGGCTGTTTGCGGCGGATTGCGGGGCGCTGGGGATCAAGGCGCATGTCACGCTGCCGCTGATCCGCGAAGCGAGCCATTTCGCTTATGGCAGTTTCGCCTTCGACACGCCCGAGCAGTTCACGGCGGCGATGAGCGAGATTGCGCGCGCCGGTCTCGCGTCCGAAAGCTTCGGCTTCGATCCCTTCCTGCAGGCGCAGCGGATGAAGCGCGACAGCCTGGGCGCCGACGCCAGGGCGCTGGTCGGGATGATGAAGGCCCAAGGCGGGTTCTGGAAGGGGCTGAAGGAAGGCGCGAAGGTTGTCGCGGCGGGCCGCTCCTTCCTCGACGACGCCACCTTTTCGATCCACACGATTGCCGAAGGGCGCAACCAGCCAAGCGCTGACGCCGATATGGCGGCGATCCGTGCAATTGTCGCGCAAGCTGGCGGGCGCGAGGTCGAGAACACGATCCCCAAGGTGTTGCGCGCCAATCCCTTCCCGCCGGTCAATTCGATGTTGGGGCCCAGCGGCGAGCGCTGGGTACCGGTGCACGGCATCGTCCGCCATTCCAAGGCGCTGGCCACAATCGAGGCCGTAATCGCGCTATTCGAAGCGCATGCAGTGGAAATGGAGCGGCTGGGGATTGGCGCGGGCTATATGTTCCTGCCCGTTGCGACCACCGGGTTCCTGATCGAGCCGGTGTTCTACTGGCCCGATGCGCAGGCGGCGCTGCACAAGGACAGCGTCGAGGCGGCACACCTGGCCAAGCTGCGCGACTTTCCCGCCAATGCGGAAGGCCGTGCGCTGGTGGAGAAATTGCGGGCAGAGATTATCGCGATTTTTGGACGCATGGAGGCGATCCATTTTCAAATCGGGCGGACTTACCCGGTGAAGGCGCGGAGCGACCCGGGCGCCTGGGCCATGCTGGAGGCGGTCAAGGCGGCGGTCGATCCGGAGGGACGGATGAACCCGGGAGTGCTGGGGTTGTGACGGCGAAGCTAAATCCTCCTTGGCACGTGGAGGGTGTTGGAACATTGGATGGCCCCCGGCCATCCAAGATCGGGCCTGGGATGCGCGATCTCGTTCCAACACATGCGCAGCATGGTGGAGGGGGCGTGCCGCAGGCGTCGCGCTTGTGGAGGTCCCCCTCCACCATTTGCCTTCGGCAAACGGTCCCCCTCCCCGTGCCGGGGAGGATTGAGAGTGGCCATGGCTGACACCTATGCCGCCGTGGCGATGCAACTCACAGCGCGATCGGTCGAGCGTTGCGCCGATCGGGCCGAGGCTTCCACGCAGATGCTGGCGATGATCGAAGCGCTCGGCCCCAAACTCCGGTCAGCGGCGATCTTCATCCAGCAATATGGTGGGTCGCCAGTGCGCCTCGCCGTGCTGCCGGAGTATCTGCTCACCAGCTATCCCGGCCGCATCACCGTGCCCGACTTTGCCGAGAAAGCAGCGCTCGACATGGACGGGCCGGAATATGCGGCACTCGGCAAGCTCGCGCAGAGCCTGAACCTGTTCCTCGCGGTCAATGCCTATGAGCGTGACCCGCATTTTCCGGGGTTGTACTTCCAGGCCAGCGTGATCCTGGCGCCCTCGAGCGAGGTCGTGCTGCGCTATCGTCGGCTCAATTCGATGTTCGCGCCGACGCCGCATGATGTGTGGTCGAAATATCTCGACATTTACGGGTTGGACGGCGTGTTCCCGGTGGCGAAGACCGAGATCGGCAATTTTTCGGCGATTGCCTCAGAAGAAATCCTCTACCCCGAAATCGCCCGCGCCCATGCGCTGCGTGGCGCGGAGATCTTCGTGCATTCGTCATCGGAAATCGGTTCCCCGCTCGCCACGCCGAAAGCGATTGCGAAGCGCGCGCGCGCGTTCGAGAACATCGCCTATGTCGTCAGCGCCAACACGGCGGGGATTGAGGGCACCGCGCTCCCGCTCGCCTCTGCCGACGGCAATTCGATGGTGGTGGATTACAAGGGCCAAGTGCTGAGCGAGTCCAATGCGGGCGAGACCTTCACCGCTTTCGCCGATATCGACCTCGCCGCGCTGCACGCCCAGCGCCGCAAGCCCGGCATGACCAACCAGCTCGCGCGGCAGCGGCTCGAACTGTTCGCGCCCATCTATGCAGGTCGTGCGGTGCAGCCCGCCAACAGCTTGCTTGATGCCGATGGCAACCACGCCGTCCCGGACCGCGAGCATTTTCTGCGCGTGCATGAAACCGTTATTGAACGCCTCTCCAAGGATGGCCTGATATGAAGCCCCAACCCGACAAGATCGATGTCGCCCCGCCCTATACCGAGGTCGCCCGCCACGCGGTGTTCCCAGAGCCCAGCCATGACGAGGCCGCGCGCTTCGATTTCCTGGCGAACTTCAACAAATATATGGCCACCACGCTCGGCCCCGGCAACAAGCGCGCCTATGACACGCGGGTGTTGCCTGCATTCGTCAAGGAACATGGGCGCGAGCCGGAGGATCGTTTCGAGATCCGCCGCGCGATGAACAAGGACCCGTGGCACCGCTTCTGGTCAGCGCTGAAGCGCAACTCGATGGAGATGCGCCAGCATAATGGCCGCCAGATGGTGCTGCGCCAATTGGATGAACTCGACGCCAAGGCGCGCCAGTTCAACGAAGGGCGCGTCACGCTCCGTCTTGATCCGTCGGTGCAGGTGCCGCGCTACCAGCAGGCGGTCGACATTCACTGCATGCCCGGCAGCTATCATGGCGAAGAACGCCCCGGCGACGTTTCGGCGGGTGCCAATTACGACTGCGGGATCTTTGCGACGACGGCGGGCGGATTGGGTGCGCTGTCCGATGGCGGCGGCATGGCGCTGGTCGATTGGATCAAGCGCGAACGGCCCGGCTGGAGCCCCAAGCGTATCCTCGATATGGGCGCGACGATCGGCCACAATATCGTGCCGCTCGCGCTTGCCTTTCCGGAGACCGAGATCATCGCGATCGACACCGCCGCACCAAGCCTGCGCTACGGCCATGCCCGCGCGCAGGCCCTGGGCGCGCGCAACCTGCACTTCGTCCAGATGAATGCCGAGGATCTGAGCGCCTATCCCGATGGCCATTTCGATTGGGTGCAGACGACGATGTACCTGCACGAACTCTCGGGCACCGCGCTCCCGCGCATCATCCGCGAGGGGCACCGCGTGCTCGCGCCCGGCGGGCTGATGTTCCACCTGGAGCAGCCACAATATTCGGACGCGATGCCGCTCTACGAACAGTTCATCCGCGATTGGGATGCGTTCAACAATAACGAGCCCTTCTGGTCATCGATGCACGCGCTCGACCTGAAATCGATCATGGTCGAGGCTGGGTTCTCGACGGACGATCTGTTCGAGACCGGGGTGCGTGCGGTGGTCGACGAGAGCATCTTCCCCAAGGCCAATGACGGCGACGGCGAGGATCATGGCCGCGCGGCCTATTGGCACGCTTATGGCGCGTGGAAGGCGGCATGAGCGAGGGTCTCGACTGGATCGGCCTGGCGGGCAAGCGCGCCAAGGGCAAGCGGCCCGACTATTTCGAAGACCCCGCGATCGACCGTATCCTCTCGATCGTGATGGCACTGGTGGCCGAGGTATCAGTGCTGAAACAACGGCAGGACACCGTTGAGCGGCTGCTCGACGCGCAGGGCACGATCAGCCGCGCCGATATCGAAGGCTTCGTCGCGGACAAGGACGCGGCCTATGAGCGCGGGATCGAGACCAAGGCCTATATCGCGCGCGTAATGCGCGGGGTGCAGCAGGCGATGGACGCGATGGCGGTCGATGAGAAGCCGGTGGAGCAGGTAAGCCGCGAGTTGAAGGAATTGTGATGCAACACCGCACGGTTCGTGGCCGCATTCGCTATACCTCCAAAAAGCCCGAGATGCTGGATCAGGAACGTGGCCGCGAGTGGTTCGCCTTTACCCATCACAGCAATGGCGCGATGACGCTGCGCGCGCAGTGCGAGATCGAGGAACCTGCGCCCACCGTGCTGCGCGATGTCGTCTATGCGATCGACGCCGATGGCCACCCGCGCAACCTGCACGTCCATCTGACCGTCGGCGATAGTTTTATGGGATCGGGCTGGTTCAACCTGACGCACCACGAAGATGGCGGCACGATCGAATGCGAAAGCGCCGGGCCGTCGATCGGGCGGCTGTCGCAGCGCGTCGATTTCATGGGCGCGATTGACGGGCTGGGGACGCACCCGATTGTCAGCGATGGCTACATGACGCGGTGCATGGATGTTTCGAAGGGCCCGCACCGCCGCACCGTGCGCTGCTATCTCCCGTCACCCGACCATCGCGGCGCGACCCCGCCGATGATCGCCGAGGTGACAATCGACCTGGAATATTTCGGCGAGGAAACGGTGACCGTCGCCGCCGGCACCTTCGCCTGCCGCCATTTCGCCTTCATCGATTCAAGCGACACCGGCATGGGCGGCAAAGAACACCCGCGCTACGACATCTGGGTGACGGCGGACGACGACGCCGTGTTCGTGCAGGGCGGCGTTGGGGGGTATATGGCGACGTGGTATGAGCTGGTGGAATTGGCGCGGTAGGGGCTTCGGCGTTCGTTTCCCCCTGTCCCGTCGGGAGTTCGGGGTCGGCCATGCCCCCGGCATGGCCTGATCAGCACGGGGTGCTGATCACCCCGAACTGGTTGCGCAGACTTGGGTCGCGCTCCTTCAGCACGGCCCTAGTCGGAGCTGGGTGAGGGGATCACCCTCTCGATAGTGCAGAACCCCTCATCCAACCTTCGCTAGACAGCAAGCTGTCAAGCTGCGGTATCCTTCTCCCTCTGGAGAAGGGCTAGCACCCCCTACCCCACCCGCACCTCATCACACAGCGTCCGCCGGGTTGGCACGCCCTGTTCGAACCATTGCCAAGTCCGCGCCCGCGTGCTGCCGTCGTCGGACAAATGGATGATCTCGACGAAATGGTCGCCGGGGGAATCCTTGCGGTCGAGCCGCAGCATCACCGAGCCACTATGCGTTTCCCAGCCATAGCCGATGAAACGGTCGGTATCCCAGTGGAGCATCCCGTCGCGGAACACGCCGCCGAAGGAGCGCTCGACCACACGGCCATCGTCCCAGGTCATCTTGTTCGACTGGATATAGGCGAACGCCCCATCGCTCGGGAATTCGCACAGGGTCCAAGTGCGGTGGCGGTCGATCAGCGATCCGTCGCGCGCAAGATGGGTGTAGGTGCCCTCCCATGCACCGGCGTGGCGCAGCATATTGGGCATGGCCTCGGCAAAGCTCGTCATCGGCGGACATCCTCGGCATAGGCCTGGATCGGCAGCGCGGTGCCGGTCTGGCGAAGCAGCGCCTGTTTGCGGACGAAGCGCAGCAGGCCGCTGTCGCCCATCCGCGACGGGCCGAGCCCGCTCGCGCCGAAGCTCGATTTTTCAGCGTCCCACACCATCGCGGTGAGCGAGCCGTCGTTGATCGAGACAGCGCCTGCATTCAGCTGGACGGCAACGGCCTCAGCCTCGTCAGCCGAACCCGCCAGGACCGCCGCCGACAACCCGAAAACGCCGCCATTGGCGAGCCCGACGGCCTGATCGATAGTATCAAAAACCGTGACCGGGATGACCGGGCCGAAGGTTTCTTCGGCCATGATGGCCATGTCCGTTGTAACGTCAGCAAGCACCGTCGGCCGCAGATAATGACCGCCACCGATTATCTCGACTTTTCCGCCCGCCAGCACCGTCGAGCCCTTGACCACCGCATCATCGATCTGCGCCTGGACGATCTCAGCCTGCCGGGCAAAGATGAAGGGGCCGATCTCGCCACTGCCGATCTCCTCGGCATTGAGCCGCACCGCCTCTGCCGCCGCGACCAGCGCTTCGAGAAAAGGCTCGGCGATCTGCCGCGCAACATAAACCCGTTCGATCGACTGACAGGCCTGCCCGGTATTGACGATCGACGCCCTGAGCGCCACCTGCGCCGCCCAGGCCGGATCGGCACTGGCCAGCACGATCATCGGGTCCTTGCCGCCCAGTTCCAGGCTGGCCGGAATGAACGCCGCCGCGGCTGCTGCCGCCACCTTTCGCCCGGTAGCGACCGATCCGGTAAAGGCGACATAATCGACCGCATCCACCAGCGCGGCGCCGGTCGCGCCATCGCCCTCGATCACCACCAGCGGCACCTCCGGCAGCTCGGCAATCGCTGCCATCAGCGGACGGATGAAGCGCGGCGTGACTTCGGACGGCTTGACGATCACTGCGCACCCGGCGGCAAGCGCAGGGATCGCATCGATCAGCGCGAGCGTCAGCGGGAAGTTCCATGGGCTGATCACGCCGACCAATGGATAGGGCACGAGCCGGGTTGATACAGTGACGCCTGGCGTCGCGCTGGGCCGCGCCTCGCCAGTGGCGCGGGCGATGAGATCGGGGGCAAGGCTGGCCCAGCGATCAAAGGTCCGCGCCGTTCCCTCCACCTCGATCCGTGAGATGGCACGACGACCGGTATCAATCGTCAGCGCGGTGCCAATTGCGTCAGCATGGCGCGCGATTGCTGCCCCCAGTGACTGCAGCATTTTGGCGCGTTCGTGGGGCGACAAGGCAGCCCAGCGGCGCTGTCTGGCCCGTAGAACGCTTGCCAGCGCGGCGATGGCACCGGCGTCGAGCGGATCGATGGCGTAATCGAGTGCGCCGGTGCGCGGATTGCGGACGGATAGCTCCATCAAATCCTCCCCGGCACGGGGAGGGTGTTGGAACATTGGATGGCCCCCGGCCATCCAAGATCGGGCCCGGGAGGCGCGATCTTGTTCCAACACATGCGCAGCATGGTGGAGGGGGGCGGCAAAAGGCGGGTCGCTCGCGGCGCTCCCCCTCCACCGCTTCGCGGTCCCCCTCCCCGCGGGCGGGGAGGATTTGGATGCCACCTCATTGCTGCCCCTCCCACGCGTCCACAATCGCCCCGCCAGTCGCGGTCCATACCTCGGGCCGCTGCCTGAGATCGGCGAGCAAATCCTCCAGCGCGCCGATCCGATAGGGCAGCGCCATGATATAGGGCGTCAGGTGCAGCGGCAGCATCCGCCCGCCCTGCGTCCGCGCCTCTGTCGTCAGCCAGTCGCATGCATCGCGCATCTGCTGCGCATAGCTGTCCGCCGATTGCTGCTGGATGGTGATGATCTGACGGTCGCTCAGTTCGTGGTTGAGCGGCAGGTTGATCAGGCCGTTGTTGAACCGATAGGGCAGTTCGTCATTCACCCAATCGCAGGCATAGGTCAGCCCGGCTTCGCTCAGCAGATCGGGCGTGTTCCAGCTCTGGCTGCGCGCGATCGACAGCCAGCCGCGCGGGCGCGTGCCGCTGACGCGTTCCAGCGTATCGAGCGATGTGGCGATCAGGGCGCGCTCGTCGTCGATCGGCACTCCGCTGGCGATGGTGCCGTTCATGTCGGTCGAATGCGCGATGATCTCATGCCCGCCCGCGACGATATCGGCGATCAGGTCGGGATAGCGATCGGCAATCGCCGCATTGGTCGCAAACGAGGCCACTGCACCCACCTTCGCGAACGCATCGAGCAGCCGGTACACGCCCACCCGATTGCCATAATCGCGCGCGGTGTAATGCCGGTAATCGGGATAAGCGGTCTGCATATGGCCCGGCGCGCGGAAGGGCGTGTCGCTGGGCAGGATGGGAAACCATTCGAGGCTGACGCACAACCACAGCGCGACTGATTTGCCGTCGGGCCAGGTGACAGGCGAACGGTCCCGCAGCGCCGACCATGGAAAGAGATCATGGTCATAGCCAAAGCGGCGATTGGGATAGTCCTGATAGGCGGGATCAAGCGTCATTGCTGCCCCCGCCACGCATCGACAATCTCCCCCGCGCGCACAATCCAGGCCCGGCCATCGGCGGCGATGTGCTCCAGCACACCTTCGAACGCGCCGATGCGGTGCGGCTGGCCAATCAAATACGCGTGCAGGGGAATGCACATCACCGTGCCGGACGCCTCCCCTTCCGCGGCCAGCCGGTCGAACTGGCGGATCAGGGTATCGGCATAGTCGCGCGGGCTCATATTATAGACGAAGAAGCCATAATGGTCGTTGACCTCCAGGCTGTAGGGAATCGAGGCGAGCCGCCCCTTGGCAACCTTCACCTCCTGCACTTGATCGTCATGATACAGGTCGCAGGTGTAATCGAGGCCATAATCGGCGAGCAGATCGAGCGTGCGCGGTGTGTGGGTCAGCGCGGGCGCGAGCCAGCCCCTGATCCGCTGGCCGGTCGCGGCAAGCACCGTCTGGATCGAATCCTCAATAATCGCGCGCTCCTGCGCCTCGTCCATGCCGTAAGCATAGCGCGTATTGTAGATGCCGTGGCTGAAAAACTCCCAGCCCCGCTGCGCCGCATCATCGACCACCTCAGGGTGATGCTGGCACAAGGCCACCGACAGGCTGACCGATCCGGGAAAGCCATGGCGGCTCATCGCCTCTGCCATGCGCCAATGCGATACGCGGTTGCTATGGTCGCGGTGGCTATAGCCGACAACATCGGGATGGGGCTTGCTCCAGGCCTTGCGCTGCGGATGCGCCGGTGGGTCGATCTCGTAATATTCAAGATTGGGCGCGACCCAGACGGCGACAGTCTTGCCGCCCGGCCAGATAATCTTCGGGCGGCACCGATAGCGGACATAATCGTAAAGACCGGGATCAGCGGCACCTTCCTGCATTAGCGTGCTTCCAACCAGTCAATGACGGTCTGGACGGGCTCAACATCGGCATATTTCAGCTGAAGATCGGTGAGGTTCGCGAAGTGATAGCTTTCATGTTTGTCGGCGCAGGTCTCTATCGGCACGATCGCGCGATAGCCGTGACTGAGCGCATCGACGGCGGTCGCGCGCACGCACCCGCTGGTCGACCCTCCGGTAACCACCACGGTATCCACCTTGTGCCAGACGAGATAGCTGGCGAGCGGCGTTTCGAAGAACGCGCTCGGCATGCGCTTGGTGAATTGCAGATCGTCAGGATGGATCACGCAGCGATCGTCATAGGCGTGGCGCTCGCTGCCATAGTTGATGTTCTGCAGCGAATCGGGGGTGTCGGTGCGCGTGCCCCAGATGCCGGCATCGCCCGCATCGGCTTTATACCCCACCCGACTCCAAATGACGGGCATACCCCGCGCCCGGGCGAGATCGGAGATGATGTTCACATAGTCGATTTGGCGCGGGTCCGTTTCATATGCCGTGGCGAACTTGTCGATCCGGGTATAGGCCTGCTGGAAATCGACATTGACGATTGCCAGCTTGCTGCCGAACCCGAATTTCTTGCGCGCAGGATTGGCCATGACACTATCGAAAATCTCGCGCGCAGTCCGGCCGTCCTCAATCATCCGGGTGCCGATCGGATCGGACATTGCAGGCTTGCCTCCTTATTTGCTTGTGTCGATGATGCGGACAGGATTAGGACTTGTCCAGCAGGATTTGTCCGGACAACTTAAGCGCAATGCAGATTAGTCGTCACTTCGTCGATATCAGTGGCCGCCGCCGGCATTTTCGCCGCTGCGGGGCGGGGCCAACGCTGTTGATGGTCCACCAAAGTCCGCGCTCTTCGGCTGAATATGAAGCGTTGATGCGCGAATGGGGGGCGCACTTCACCTGTATTGCGCCCGACACACCGGGATTCGGCCAGTCCGATCCGCTGGCGGGCGATAAACCAAGCATCGATGATTTTGCCGATGCCATCGTCGAGCTGATCGACGCGCTGGGGCTGGCGCGTGTGGCGGCCTATGGCTTTCATTCAGGCGGGATCATCCTGGTGAGCGCGCTAAAGCGGCATCCCGAGCGGTTCAGCTGCCTTGCCATTGGCGGCTATGCGATCTGGACGCCCGAGGAGATGGCGCTGTTCGGCGAGCATTACCTGCCAGCGTTCGAGCCTAGCGCTTTTGGCGAACACCTCACCTGGTTGTGGAACCGGATGCTCGAACAAAGCTGGTTCTTCCCCTGGTTCGATGTTCGGCCGGAAGCGCGGTTGTCGGTCGCCCATGCCGACGTCCCACGCGTTGATGCAGCAGTGCGTGAGATGCTTGATTCCGGCGCCGCCTATCGCGCCGGCTATGGCGCGGTGCTTCGCGCGCCGCGCGATATTCCGCCGGTCGATGCAGTGACACCGCCCGTGCTGATCACCGCCTACGGAGGCGATCCGCTCCAGCCGCATATCGACCGATTGGGGCCGATGCCCCAAGGATGGTCAGCGCACAAAGTGGCCACCCCCGCCGAGCATCAAGCCGACAGCCTCGCCTTCCTTCGCCAGCATGCGAACGGCAGCGCCCCGCCTATCGACGATGCCGAAGATGAGGGGTTTTTGCAGGTCGTCACCGACGCCTTTGATGGCCTGATCCATTGGCGCGGCCATAGAGGCGGCCCGCTCACTCTCCATCCACCCGGCAGCGCCGCCGATTTGATCGACCCTGGGCACGGTTTGGTGATCGACTTGCCTGGCCATGGTCTGTCGGCATGCTGGTCTGGCCAGCCGCCGGAAATCTGGGGCGCATGGCAGGCCGTGATCGATGGTGCCGCCGAAGCGCTTAGCGCAAGTCACGTCATTCTTCCTGCCGTCCCGGACGGCGCGCCAGACCTGCTCTTCCCCGATCTCACGCCCGACCGCTTCGGCAGCTATCTAACGCGTGCCTGGGCAATCGTTCGCGCGCGGCACTTGTTTGATCCCTGGTACGCGGCCGACGCAGCCCATGCGCGGGCCTTTGATTTGACCGACATCAACGCCGATAAGCTGGCGCGCGACCATCGTGCGCTGATCCGGGCGACAGCCGCCCGGCCCTATCTTGTCGCATTGCGATCGCACGAAGGAGAAAGCTGATGGGAATTCGTGAAGACATGCCAGTCCTCGCCCGCCATGAGGGCGTGTGGGACGGCACCTATACCTATTACAATGCCGCCGGCGAAAAGATCGACGAGCACACATCGCGGCTGTTCTGCCGTTTCCTCGACGATAATGCCGAAACGCCCTATCACCAGACCAACCATTACACGTGGCCCGATGGCCGCACCGAAATCCGCGATTTTCCCGCCGCCTATCACGACAAACGCGTCTGGTGGGACAATGAGCTGATCATCGGTTCTGCCTGGGAAGTGGGCGAGGACGAGCATCACCGCGCGGTGATGCTTTATTGGCAGCGCACTGGCGATCCATCGCTCTATCTGTATGAAATGATCCAGATCGCTGACCATGGCAAAAGCCGCTGCCGGACCTGGCACTGGATCCGCAATGGCGAACTGGAGACGCGCACCGCTATCCAGGAAACATTGGTAACGCGCGACTGGCGGGCGCTGGAAGCCGAGATGGAGGCCGCTGCTGGCTGAGGCACGAACTTTATTCGCCAAGCTCTGGGACGCGCATATCGTCACATCATTGGGGCCTGACGACGATCTGATCGCGATCGACCGGGTGTTCCTCCACGAACGAACCGGTTCGGTCGCGCTAAAATCGCTGGCGGCGGCAGGGCGGACTGTGCGCGATCCCGCCCGCGTGTTCGCGGTGACCGATCATATTGTCGATACGCTGCCGGGGCGGACGGGCACGTTGGTCCCCAGCGGTGATGCTTTTCTGGACGCGACCCGCGAGGAAACGGCGGCGGCGGGCATTCGGCTGTTCGATGTCGATGACCCCGACCAAGGCATCGTCCATGTCATCTCGCCCGAACTCGGGATTGTGCTGCCGGGCGCAACGCTCGTCTGCCCCGATAGCCACACCTGCACCCAAGGCGCTTTCGGCGCGCTCGCCTGGGGCATCGGCTCGACCGAGGCCGAACATGCGATGGCGACGGGCACGCTGCGCATGGCGCGGCCCAAGACGATGCGCGTGTCATTTACCGGCACGCTGCAGCCGGGGGTGACGGCGAAGGACATGATCCTCACCCTCCTCACCCGCTACGGCGCAGGTGGCGGCAAAGGCTATGCTGTTGAGTTTGCCGGTGAGGCGGTTACCGCGCTGGACCTCGATGGGCGCCAGACGCTGTGCAATATGGCCACCGAATTCGCCGCGATGACTGGCTTCATCGCGCCCGATGACATGGTGTTCGACTATCTAAAAGGTCGGCGTTTTGCGCCGATGGGAGCCGTGTGGGCGCAAGCCGCTGACACATGGCGCACGCTTCATAGCGACGTCGGCGCGACATTTGATCGCGAGATTAGCATCGATGCGGCAACGATCGAGCCAATGGTGACCTGGGGCACCTCCCCGCAAAGCGCTGCAGCGATCAGCGCGTCCGTCCCCGATCAAGCCGCCGCCGCCCTGACCCCACAGGGATATGCGCAGGCGCTTGATTATATTGGCTTGGCGCCGGGCCAGCCGCTAGCAGGCCAGCTCATTGATGTGGCGTTCATCGGCAGTTGCACCAACGCCCGGCTATCGGACCTGCGCCGCGCCGCCGACATCGTGCGCGGCCAGCACGTGGCGCCGGGCGTGCGCGCCATCGTCGTGCCCGGATCAATGGCGGTCCGCCGCGCAGCCGAGGCCGAGGGGATCGACCGGATCTTTACCGATGCCGGATTCGAATGGCACCTCTCGGGCTGCGCCATGTGCTTTTACGCAGGCGGACCAGGTTTTGCACCCGGCACCCGCGTGATTTCATCGACCAACCGCAATTTTGAAGGGCGTCAGGGCCCGGGCGTCCGCACCCACATCGCCAGCCCCGAAACCGTCGCTGCCAGCGCGATTGCGGGGGCGCTCGCTGATCCCCGCATGGCACGCGCCAGGGTGACCGCGTGACCGCCTTCCCGCCCGTCCCCCATGTCTCGGGAATCGCCGCGCCATTGATCCGCGCCAACATCGATACCGATGCGATCATCCCCAGCCGGGAGATCAAGGGCGTTGGCAAGACCGGATTGGCCGACGGCTTGTTCGCCGGCTGGCGCTATCTTGAGGGCCGCACGCCGGACCCCGATTTCATACTCAACCAGCCCCGTTATGCCCATGCGCCCATCCTGCTTGGCGGCGACAATTTCGGCTGCGGATCAAGCCGTGAGCATGCCGTCTGGGCGTTGCATGATTATGGTATGCGGGCCGTGATCGCGCCCAGCTATGCGCCGATCTTCCAGAGCAATTGCGTGCGTAACGGCATCATTCCGGTGGTACTCGACGCGGGGTTGATCGCACAGTTGGGCGACATGGTGGCCATCGATCTGCTCGCCCAAACGGTGACGTCCAATGAGGTAACCGCCGCATTCGAAATCGATGCCGAGGCCAAGGCGATGCTGGTTGAAGGGCTCGACGCGATCGACCTGACGCTAAAGCACCGGGCCGCCATCGACGCCTTTCTCATTGCCGATCAGGCCGCTCGGCCATGGATTTATCTGGAACCCAGCGCATGACCCGCATCCTCATTTCCGAAGTCGGCCCGCGCGACGGTCTGCAATCGATCGATCGGGTGATGCCGCTCGCCGCCAAAAAGGCTTGGATCAAGGCCGAGGCCGAAGCGGGGGTGCGCGAGATTGAGGTTGGCAGCTTCGTGCCCCCGTCGCTGCTGCCGCAAATGGCCGATACGGCAGAATTGGTGGCGTTTGCGCGGACGCTGCCGGGATTGAACGTGGTCGCGCTGGTGCCCAATGCCAAGGGAGCTGCGCGGGCGATAGAGGCAGGCGTGCACGGCATGTCGATCCCCTTTTCGATGTCAGAGACCCATTCCAGGCGCAACGTCCGCAAGGATCACGCCCAGATGATTGAGGAAATCCGCGCGGTCGCTGGGATCGCCAAGGCAGCGGGTGTCCATTTCGCCGTCGGGCTTTCGACCGCGTTCGGCTGCACGATCGAAGGTGCCGTCAGTGAGGATCAGGTCGTGCGGCTCGCCGAAGCATCAGTCGCGGCGGGGGCGATGGAACTAAGCCTCAGCGACACAACCGGCTATGCCGACCCCGCGCAGGTCAAGCGGCTTGTCCGCAAGGTGCGCGCCGCCGTGGGATCCGACAAACTCACCGCCTTACACCTGCACAATACGCGCGGGCTTGGCCTTGCCAATGCACTGGCCGGACTCGAGGAAGGGGTTACCACGCTCGATTCGTCGCTTGGTGGGCTTGGCGGTTGCCCCTATGCGCCCGGCGCATCGGGCAATATCGTGACGGAGGATCTCGCCTTCATGCTGCAGGCAATGGGCTATGAGACGGGGATTGATCTCGACAAGCTCATGGCGGTGCGTGCAATCCTGGCCGAGGCGCTACCGGGCGAGCCGCTTTATGGCTTCACTCCTGATGCAGGCCTACCGATCGGCCTTGAAGGGCGCATCGCATGACTCATGCGACGCCGCTGGCCGGACTGAAGGTTGTAGAATTTACCCATATGGTAATGGGCCCAGCAGCCGGATCGATATTTGCGGCGCTGGGTGCCGAGGTGACGCGCGTCGAGCCGCATGGCGGTGATCCAACCAGGAACCTCATTGGTTCGGGATCGGGCTATTTTCCGATGTATAATCGTCACAAGGGATCAATCGCCGCTGATCTGAAATCGCCCGAAGGGCTCGCTGCCGCCATGGCGATCGCCGCAGAGGCGGATATCCTGATCGAGAATTTCCGCCCCGGTGCGCTCGACCGGCTGGGACTGGGCTACGCGGCGCTGGCGGCGATCAATCCACGGCTCGTCTATTGCTCGCTAAAGGGCTTTCTGCCCGGCCCCTATGAAGACCGCACCGCGCTTGACGAAGTTGCGCAGATGATGGGCGGGCTGGCCTATATGACCGGACCACCCGGTCGACCCTTACGCGCTGGATCAAGCGTCATTGATGTGACCGGCGGCATGTTCGGCGTCATCGCGATCCTGGCCGCGATTGAGGAACGCCACCGCACCGGGCGCGGACAAAAGGTGCAGGCATCGCTGTTCGAGACCACCGTCTATCTGGTGGGGCAGCATATGGCCCAAATGGCAGTAACGGGCCACGCCGCCGCGCCAATGCCCGCGCGCATCTCCGCCTGGGCAATTTACGACGTCTTCGAAACCAAGGATGACCCCGTCTTCATTGGCGTCGTCTCCGACCCGCTTTGGCAACGTTTCTGCGCCTTGTTCGCGCTAGACAGCCTGTGGGCCGACGCAACCCTCCGGCGCAATAACAACCGCGTCTTGCAACGCGAGCGCATCCTGCCGGAAATTCGCGCGCTGATCGGCAGCCTCACCCGAGCCGAAGTGATTGCGCGGCTTGAAGGAACCGGCATTCCCTTCGCCCCGATCGCACGGCCGGAGGATTTGTTTGATGACCCACATCTTTTGGCGTCGGGCGGACTGGAGCCAGTGACCCTGCCGGACGGGCGCCAAACCACATTGCCAACGCTACCGATCGAAATGGACGGCAAGCGCACCAACCGTGCGTCCGCCCTTGCCCCCGTGCCCGAACAGACGCGATAAGGCCGAACTAAGGTCGGCCAATCGCAACAACAGGTGCTGGTCAGGTCCCAAATTGGTGCCTTTCCCGCACAGTTGATCAGCGTAATCGCGCCCCAATCGATTACTGTTGCGTATCGCTATGGCACCACGCTAAGCGCCTTGTGAAACGGGGGGAATTGCGATGGATGCGCTTCGGTTGGACGCCGTCGTCAAGCGGTTTGGCGACTTTACTGCGGTCAACAACCTAAGCTTTGCCGTAGCACCGGGCGAGGTGTTCGGCTTTCTGGGCGGCAATGGCGCGGGCAAGACCACGTCGCTGCGCATGGTGCTCGATATCCTGCGGCCCGATCAGGGCAGCATCGCGGTACTCGGCAAGCCACCGGGCCGCGGCGCGAGCGCACGGCTGGGCTTTCTTCCCGAAGAACGCGGCCTCTACCGAACAATGACCGCGATCGAGACGATCGTCTATTTCGGACGCTTGAAGGGCATGGCCACAGCCGATGCGCGGCGGGAGGGGCTGGTGCTGCTCGACCGGTTCGGGCTGGGGGCGTTTGCCAAGACCACCGTCGACATGCTCTCCAAGGGCATGGCGCAAAAGGTCCAGCTCGCCACCGCGATCGTCAACAAGCCCGATTTGCTGATCCTGGACGAACCCTTTTCCGGGCTCGACCCGGTCAATCAGGGCTTGCTGGAGGACGAGATCATTGATGCTGCAAAGGGTGGCGCGGCAGTGGTTTTTTCCACTCACGTGATGCAGCATGCCGAGCGGCTGTGCGACCGGCTGCTGTTCCTGGCGCATGGTCGCAAGCAGTTTGAGGGCACGCAGGACGGCGCGCGCGACACTTTGCCGGTGCGGCTGACGTTGGTCGCGCAGCACTCCCCCGCGACGCTCGCCGGGGTCGAGGGTGCCGAGGACAAGGGACCCGCTGCTGCGGAAGGCTGGCGTATGTGGGACGTCAGGCTTGCCCCCGGTGGCGACCCAGGCGACCTGCTGCAGCACTGCACCGCGCAGGGCTTTGCGCTCCGCCGCTTCGAGCAGCAGCGCGCGAGCATGCATGACGTCTTTCTCCATATTGTCGGCGGCGCGGAGGCACGGCCATGATCCAGCACATCATGCTCGTCGCGGCGCGCGAGTTTCGCCAGATCGCCGCCACGCGCAGCTTCTGGCTGACCCTGATCATCTTGCCCGCCGCATTCGCGCTCGGGCCGTTGACGTCACGCTTCAACGGCCGGTCGAATGTCGAAACGGTGATGCTTATCGACCAGAGCGGCGGCGGCGTGGCGGCGGCGATCCGTCACCAGATCGACACCAACGAACAGCGCCTCATCCTGATCGATCTTGCGCGCTATGTGAAGCGCCACGACCTGCAACGCGCGGCCCCCAATGCCGTCTGGGCCCGCGACGCGCGCTGGTTCGGCGATCCCGATGTCGAGGCGTTTGTGGCTGCGGGCGGGCTGAAGGCGGCCCGCGCCAGCATCGCGAAGGTCGCGCCCGAGGATGCCAAGAAGTTCGAAGCGCCCGAGCCCAACTACAAGATCGTCCCCACCCCGCCGGAAGTTGCCAACGCCCCCGCGGCGACGATCGACCAGTGGCTCGAGCCGCTGCTGCGGCCGGCCGACAAAGCGGGGCGCTCCCGCCCGATTTCGGCAGCACGCCCGTCGTGCGGCTGTGGGCGAACGGCCAGCCGCGCGGGTCCTTCGTCACCGCACTGCAGGGCGTGCTGACGGGCGAGTTGCGCACGCGTTTCCTGCAATCGAATGGCGTCGCGACCGACACCGCTACTGCTGCCAGCGTCATCGCCCCCGCGATCAGCGTCACCACCCCGCCCGAGGGCAGCGGGCGCGAGCGGGTGTTCATCCGGTCGATCCTGCCGCTCGCCAGCGCTTATATCCTCATGATGTCGCTGCTGCTGTCGGGCAGCTGGATGCTGCAAGGCGCGATCGAGGAGCGCAGCAACAAGCTGATCGAGACCGTGCTCGCCTGCATCACTCCCAATGAGCTGATGTACGGCAAGTTGATCGGCACCGTCGGCATTGGCCTGGCGATGGTGGTGACCTGGGTCGCGTGCGGCCTGTTCGCGGCCTATGCCACGCAGGGCGACATCGCCGAGCTGATCAAGCCCGCGCTCGAGCCTGTCTCCTCAATCGAAAGCATCGCCACGATCATCTTCTTCTTCGTCGCCGGCTATCTGATGGTGTCGATGATCTTCCTGGTGATCGGCGTGATGAGCGAATCGATGCGCGATGCGCAAGGCTATCTGACCCCGGTCATCATGGTCATCATGCTCCCCTTCACGCTGTTGTTGCAGTCGATCCTGTCGGGCAAGGGCGGCGTGCTGGTGGAGGCGATGACCTGGATCCCGCTCTACACCCCGTTCGCGGTGCTGGGGCGGCTCGGCTCGGGGATACCGACCTGGGAAGTCATCGGATCAGGCGCGGTGCTTGTCGCGTTCATCATCGCCGAAGTGATCCTGCTGGGCCGCGTCTTCCGCGCAAACCTGCTCGCAGCAGGCGCTCGGCCGAGCCTGAAGGCGATCATGGGGATGATGCGGCGCGGGGCATGAACGGGCGCCCGCATATCATTAAGGAAACTTGATCAATCGTCGCCAATCGAAAGGCACCGGCCCTGAGGTAACGCGACTTTTACATCGCCCCACGCCCGCATCCCCTGCGGTCAGTCCCTCGCGTCGCGCAACGCCTCCAACTCGGCCAGCCGCACCGGGTCATCGGCCGCCAATGCCTCTTCAAGGTAGAAGTCATGCGCTATGTTGCGTACCGTCATTTGCGCCTCGCCGCTATATTCCGGAGCAATCACAGCAAAGGCGTCAATCAAACCTCGAAGCAAATCCTTATCAAGCGCCTCCAGGTCGCTAGCGAGCTCTTCCATCTGTTGAACAGCAGCGTCAAGATCTAGTGTATCCTCATCGGTCATATAGAGAAATAGAACATAGTTCGCAATTATTCGCGCGACCTGCAAGTTCATCATGGCTTTACTACCCTTACCCTGATGTTGATAACTTTCAAAAGTTGGGTCTGAGCACTTGGCGCGTTGATGATGGCGGACTTGCTGTCAAACGACCCTTGTCTCTGCGTTCAATCCTCCCTTGCATCGCGCAGTGCTTCGAGCTCCGCCAGTCTTACGGAGTCGCCAGCCGCCAACTCCTCCTCCAGATAGAAACTGTACGGTATGTCACGCACCAATTTTTGAGCCTCGCCAGTGTATTCAGGAGCGATAACCGCAAAAGCATCCACCAGTTCGCGGAGAAATGCCTTGTCCAGCGCTTGGAGGTCCGCGCCTAGCAGTTCCATCATCTGAACGGCTTCGTCAGGATCCAGGAGATCGTCATCGGTAAGATCGAGAAACAGGGAAAAATTAGCAATAATTCGCGCGATCTGTAGAACGATCATGGTTCGACAATCCTGACTTTAATGTTGGTAACATTATACCTTTTAAATAGTTTTAGAGCCTTATTTTTTTGGGTTACATTGGGAACTTCCCATATTCCGATAAGGCGATGCTGCGCCAACACTTGGGACTGACGCAATAGCTGCGCTACCGCCCGCGGCTTTCCCGAGACGGCGAATTTTCGGTCGATCATATATTCGCCTTGCACGCCGTCAAACTTCACGGGCCGCTTCGAGCCGTCTGGAAGGGTCCGCATCTACGTCGGCGCTTTGCCGGGTCGCGCCCCTGTCGCTGTGTCGTTATAGGCTTTCCAGGGTTTGTCTGACTTTAGATTTTCATTCGCCCACCCGATCGTGGGCGGCGGAAACGGACCTGGACTAGGCCTTGCCTTACGAAGGCGGCGCAATTCGGAAACCCTCGCCAGTGCCGCACCCGGTGCAACCGCAAGCGCGACGTCTCCAGCGGCTGCCCCCGCGACACGACCGATATCGCGCGCCGAGGCATTGGCCACCGCACTCACCGCGCGCGCCACTTGGACACGGGCCGGTGTGTCCTCGGCCGCGATCGCTGTATCGATCATGCCGGCGATTCCGCGCTCGACGTTGCGAAGGGTGGTGACCGGGTTCGTCGTCAGCGCGGCATAGACGCCCTCGACCGTCCCTTTCGCGACATCATAGCCTCCCTCTCCGACACCGATGATAAAGTCGGCGACCGGATTGCGCTGATCGCTACGCGGCGAACCCACAGGCTTAGGCCGCACCTCGCCCGTCGCTTGGAGTAATGGCTTTTTGCGTTGCTGCGCCGTTTGTCCGGCGGGCGGCGTTTCCGCACTTGGGCGCGTTGCGCGCTCCGGTGGCCGAGGCTTTTGGCGGCCAACAGGATCAGCGTTCCGACTGCTGGCGCTACCCGCCGGGCCGACCCCGCCAGCACCATAATGGCGTCCCGCCCCCGCAAAGGTAAACCGGCCATCCAACGGATCATGCCAGGGATTGAATTTGCGTTCGATCCCGTCAGGCGTTGGAGCCGGCGGCAGCCTGCCAGTTCGCAGCCACCAAGAAAAAGCACTTTGCTGCCCGTAGGTTGACGTTCGAATCATGTCGCCCTCGCCGTTCGTTGCGGCCAGAACATTTCAGGAACATTATCCAACTAGTCAAGGAAAAATAGTCCGAAACCAGAGCCGCCGCACGCTGGCATCGTGCCAACTGCGACCTCTCAGCGGTCCCGATTGTGAAAAAACTGGTGCCCTGCAGAGGACAAAGATAGGCAGGCGAACCATTGGACGATTTCCGTCAGTCGCCAGTGATTTTGCCCTCATCGTCGGGCAGTTTCGCGTTCGCTCGACGACGGCGAGCGGCTTGTATTTCGTCCTGTTCGCAACCAGATCGAAAAAGCGCATTGTCCGTATGCGGCGCGATTTTGTGAGGATGCGCGCCGCCTCGTCACGACTATCGGCTTGCAAGACAATGTACTCGCGCCACCAAACGTCGTAGCCATGAACTCATAAATATCTGATTATAAATGATAGATATGCGTTCTTGAGATGAGAATCTAGGTAGCGGCAACCATCCGGCAATCACCGTAATGGAAGCCTTGGCGTAGGTTTGGGAGCGCGGGAGTCATGCCGCCTTTAGGCGCGTCAGTAGTCCGACACAATCAAGCGCATGCAGCGATCGGCCTACCCAGTCGGTCGTCCATGCATATCCTAAAATATCAAGTCCTGCTTATGCTATCGCTAATCGATAAGTAAACTTCCCGACAATCTTTAAATCAGAAAAATACTCACCTATGAGGCTCGATTTGGTACCGATTTTTATTTGAACAAATATCTCCGAAATGTGACCTTCAATTTGACCTTTTACGGTCGCTCACATGACGGGAGTTTCGCATGAATAGACTGCCTATGAAAGCACGTCGCTTGTTCTCCGTAATTGCCCTTGCACCGATGCTGGCGCTGATCCCCACAGCGCCAGCAAATGCGGTGACTGTTCACGTCGAACTCATCATCGTCGCGGTGGATATTACGGTTTGTGTTCAGGTCGACGCGGACACCGTAATTTGTCAGACAGTGAACGCTGATACTAAGGCATGATTAACATTCATTGTTGAAATTAATTGGTCGATACGGCAGAATAATTTGCTATCGTATCGACCCTTTTTTCATTGGAGATGCGCGTTATGGTGAAGGCAATGGCGATCGGCACAGCGGGATTTCTTGTCCTGCTTGGTACTGCCTGCAACCAGGGCAATGCGGCGTACCCAGCTTCTGCCATCGCCACGTCAATCCCGAATGGCAGGTATCTGCTGAAATGGAAGGCAGAGCAGCGTGCTGGCGTTGGCGTTAGTATTTCCGTGAAATCAAAGGACGGAACGCAAGCTGCCACGGGCGGACAATATACTGCCGAATTTTCTGTGCGAAATAATAAGCTGAGCGGTTGCGTTTTGTCAGATCCCGTGAAAAATAATGCATTCGTCGCAGCGCAATGCACCATGGCGAACGATAAATTGATGATCGTGCTCGGCAACCCGGTGGAAAAGGGTTCGGGCATTAAACTGGAGATGGTGCGTGACAATGAACGCTCTTACATTGGCCAGGTGCTCGTAAGCTCTGCCTTATTGCCACTTGGTTCGATAAAAATTGGAAATGCAACGATGACGCCGCTTAATTGAAGTATCGACGTAAATCGGCACGCAGGGCAGTTTATAGGTATTTGATTAATTGACTTATCGGTTATCAGCGTGATGCGTCTTGCCAGACTTTTTATAATGATGGTCGGCAGGACGTTTCGGCAACGGCCACGGCTGTCGGTAATTGTCACATTGATCGCGCTTTTAGTTGCTTGGTCTTGGTGGCCTGTGCCGAAGCCCGAATATCAAATGGCGAATGTTACGCGCGGTGATGTCGAACGATCGGTCGTTTCCTCGGGCAGGTTGCGCCCCTTACAGACAGTGAAGATCGGCGCTGAGGCATCAGGACTGGTTTCGCAAGTTCTGGTCGACGTCAACGATCATGTGCAGCAAGGGCAACTGCTTGCAGAACTTGAGCCCGTACGCTTGGATGCTTCGGTCCGTCAGGCCGAAGCGCAGGTGGCGCTCGCGCGGGCCAATGTCATTCAGGCCGAAGCGGCGATCACGCGTGGCCTGACAGGAGTCACCGACGCCCGCCGCAATAACGAACGACTCCAACAGTTATATAAGCGTGGCTTTGTGGCGAAGCGTGAGCTTGAAAATGCTGAGACATTGAACCAGCGTGCGGTAGCGGATGTTAAGGGTGCAGGCGGCCAAATGGCAAGCGCGCGCGCAGAATTAGCGCGGGCCGAGGCGTTGCTCGCTGATGCCCGCACCGTCCGCGCGCGCGGACGGATCATTTCGCCGATCGCAGGGGTCGTGATTTCCAGGCAAGTCGATCCGGGGCAGACGCTTGCATCGAACTTCCAAGCGCCCGTGTTATTCGAAATTGCGACTGACCTGTCGCACATGCGGATTGAGGCGAGCATCAACGAGGCCGATATCGGCCAGGTTCGAGTTGGTCAGACCGTAAGGTTCGTCATCGAGGCGTTCCCGACGCGCAACTTTTTGGGCACCGTCAGTCAGGTTCGTCCTCAGGCTATCGATGCGGGCAATGTCATTTCCTATACCGTTATCATCGAGGTTTTCGATAAGAATGCCCGCCTGCTTCCGGGTATGTCTGCTCATGTCGAGATACTGACTGCGATCGCGAAGGAGGCGATCCGTGTGCCGCTGTCGGCGATTGGGTTCACGCCAGTGCTTGCAGGGGAACGTTGGCTGATCCCGAAGATCAGCAGCATCAACGTCTCGGTCGCACCGAGCGGCGGTGGCGGCAATGGCCCGATTTCCACAACAAGAGAGGTGAGATCATCGGGCGCGCCAGCAGATGGTAGGCCGACGATCTGGCGAGCTGACGCCGATGCACCGGGAGGGCTTGTCGCTGTCCCGGTCAAACTGGGAATCAGGGGAGACGAAATGGTGCAGATCGTCGGGGGCGACGTTAAAGTAGGTGATCGGATAGCGATTGGTCGGGCTCGATCTGCGAGCTATTAGCGGATGAAGGTGTTCGACCCCCTTATCGAAACGGTTGCCGTCACCAAGATATATGATTTGGGTGGCAACAGAGTCGTCGCGGTCGATTCGGTCAGCATCAAGATCGACCGTGGCGATCATGTCGCGATCATGGGGCCGTCGGGTTCAGGCAAGTCGACGTTCATGAATCTGCTCGGATGCCTTGATCGACCTACTCACGGTGCGTTGATTGTTGATGGTGCCGACGTTACTCAGTTCACGATCGATCAACTGGCCAGTTTTCGTAGCAGGACGATTGGCTTTGTTTTCCAGCAATTTAATTTGATGGCGCGAATGAATGCGGTCGATAATGTCGCGTTGCCCTTAATCTATCAGGGAGTCCCGGCACCGGAACGACGCGAACGCGCGCGCGACGCGTTGGCCGCAATGGCGCTTGATGATCGCTTCGATCACTTGCCTGCCCAGATGTCGGGCGGCCAGCAACAGCGCGTTGCCATTGCACGCGCGCTGGTCGGTAATCCGCGGCTGATTCTAGCCGATGAGCCGACCGGCGCGCTTGACAGTGAGACATCGCGTGACGTGCTGGACCGGCTCGACGGACTGCAGGCGCGGGGTATTACCCTGGTCACGGTTACGCACGATCCGCGCGTTGCCGACCGGGCACGACGCATCGTTGATTTTTTTGACGGAAGGGTCGTTTCGGACAATGCCCGCCGGGCACTGGAAACCTCAGCAGCTGAGCAAGACGCGCGTGCGGCAACGCCGTGATGTGGAAAGAGGACATCCGCTCTGCGTTCGACACGATCCGGGCGAACCGGTTGCGGTCGCTCCTGACCATGTTGGGCGTCATCATTGGTGTTGCCTCGGTGGTGCTGATCATCTCGCTGGGGCGGGCGGCTGAACGCAGCATAGCGAGCTCACTCGATGCGTTGGGCCATGACTTGGTGTTGGTTTACCCAGCACCCGATGGACGGGGCGGAGGCGGGGCGATCCGAGCATCGCTGACCGATCGCGATGTTGATGCGATGCAGCGACAATTGCTGGGAATCGACACGGTCGCCGCTCAGCTCTCCGGGTCTGCCCGGATCATTGCGGGCGCAAATCGGGCCGACACTATTGTGCGAGGCGTGGATTTGAGTTTTTTTGACGTGACACCGCTGACGATCGTCGAAGGAGCGTCTTTGCGTGACAGCGACATCGCGACACAGGCTTCGGTGATTGTCCTTGGACGAAGCACTGCAGACCGCTTGTTCGGGGACGACCAGGCCGTCGGTCGCCGTGTTCGGGTGAACGGGGTCTCTGCAACCGTGATCGGAATAGCATCGACTGTTGGTAGTGGTCTTTCGGGTGATCAGAATGATTTCGCACTGACTCCGATCACGACTGCACGCCAACGGCTGGGGCTTCGCGTTGGGAATGACGACGATTCGGTCGGGTTAGTCCTGCTTCAATTCGGCGGCGAGGTCGATTTGACCGACGCGCGCGAGCGGACACTGAAATTCTTGAAGGATAGAAAGCGTATCAGTGACGATGAGACCAGCCCATTTGCTGTATCGACCACGGAAGATCTGAGTGGCGCAACATCGTCGGTTGTCGCGGTGGTGCAAGGTGTACTGGCCGCGATTGCGTCGATCAGCCTGATTGTGGGTGGCATCGGAATCATGAACATCATGCTGGTGTCTGTTACCGAGCGAACCCGAGAAATTGGGCTGCGCATTTCTCTGGGGGCCAAGCCAACCCATATTCGCAACCAGTTTCTAACAGAAGCAGCGATATTGTGCGGGCTTGGCGGGTTCATCGGGCTCGTGCTGACCCTCGCCATTGCCTTTATTATCGCCGCCGTCTCTGCGCTGCCCATTTCGGTAGCGCCTGGCGACGCCTTGTTCGCATTGGCCACATCACTGCTGACGGGATTGGCAGCAGGGTATCTGCCGGCTCGTCGTGCTGCTGCGCTCGATCCGATCGAGGCGCTTCGCAGCGAATAACGACCCATTCAGGCCTTTGCCACAGCCTCGGCAGATTGCTCAACGAGCCACGCGCGCCATTGTATTTCAAGACCTGGGAGTGAGTCGCTCAACCCAATTTGCGCGCCATTCTCGCTGAGCCACCGCTCGAAACTCTGGCCGCGCGACAAAGCCACCGAAATCTTTCCGAAAACCATGTCGTCGTGCGTGCTTGCAATGACGAAGTCTGCAAAGCCACGCGCCTGGATATAGAAATCTGATACCGTTTCGCGTTCAAGTGCTGCCGCCGCGTCATTGGTGGCGTCGGCACGGATCGTGATCGCGACGCTGCCGACCTTGCCATTTGCGCTTCTCGGCATTGGATGGTCACGCTGGAGCAACCGCGACAGCGTCTCCAATCGACTGCCGCCTGGTCGGCGAAGTGCCATTTTGAGATCACTGCGGCGTTTTGTAGTGATCGCGTCGTTCTCGACCAGAACTGCGGCCATTTCGTCAAGCCAGTCAGGCGCCGTGCTGCCATAACCGGATTTGGAGGCGCGCGGTGCCAAACCATCAAAATCAAGCATGAACCAGAGGTGGCCGAATTCATGCTGGATGATCCCCATTTCAACGCTGCCCCCAGCGTTTCCCGGCGTCGCTGACAGCTTGGCGAGAAGCTTCTGTACGATGTCGGCTTTCGCTTCGGCAGTCGCTGCTGGAAATTGGGTATCAATTTGCTTTCGGATGGCAGCCTCAATCACCTTTGGATCCAGCACCGTCCGGGGCCAGTTAAGCAACGGGATGTTTCGCGCGCGGAGGCTAGCAATTTGGTCGGGCAAGAGCTCGGTGCCCACCGTCAACATGATTGGTCGCTTGGGGGCACCGAAGTGGCGCGCATATCGTTCCGCTGCCTCATTTAGCGCCGTAATGTACCGACCGACATCGGTCGATGGGGCAATAACGGCACCTGCCTTTACCTCGCGGCAATCTGTGTTGGGATTGGCGGCGCGTAAGGCACTGTTCAAGGTCGAGCACAATGCGGTTTGCGGTTGATTTTGGGTCTGCTGACCCAGGGCGGCAAAGGGAAAAGCCGCATGCAGAAGGATAATTATCCGCAAGCGATCAATACGAACCAATATTTGCAGCTGATTTCGTGCGTCGCTCATTTTAGTGTACCATGTCAATAAGGGGTATTGTGTAAGATATAAGCCATTTGAGAAATGATCCATACCTTTAGGGCATTGTTTGTAAAAATCATTTTCAAAATTTAACATTATAATTTGAATTCTGTTATTATTTTTGATAATAAAAATGCAAATTAAATATACATCAGTTAATTAAAAATTGTAGAATTTTCAAAACAGTGAAATGCTCATTCATTATTAATCCAAATAACATGACGGCTGTGGAAAGTACAGGTTGCCGTGCCAACTATAAATTGGCGTTTCAGACCATTACCGAAGAGCCATTTTGAGCATCAATTCATTGCTAGCTTCAGCAGGGTTCTTGTTCTTATTTGCCGGTAGCGCGGGTGAGCGCAGCGGCGAATGCGACGGCACCCGCATCGGATGGACCACCCACGAAGCCGTCGCGCGCGCCAAGGCGTCCTTAAGCTGGCCCTCGCGCGTTTCCTGGGGCTAAAGATGGTCTTAGCGCGTCGGGATGATACCAGGACGATGGCGCATTCCGCCAAGGCGCTTGCGGCCTGGGCAAGGGATATCCCCGGCATTTTCCCGTCGAGTGTCCATTCCCGCAAATTGACGGCGCTCAAAACGATTTGGAGCGGACGTGCCGGTTGCGAGGCTCGCGCCGACGACATGACTGCTACGGCGGCGAAATTCGCGACACTCGGCAACGCCGGAAAGGCCACCGCCATGCCCGCGCAATGGGACGTTCCGACGGACGCTTCATCGGCGCTTCCTCCCGTCCAGCAAACTGGAGCGCCCCGGGATTGTCAGAGGCTCCAACTCCCGAGGAGGCGGAGCCGATATGAGCAAGACAACGAACAAGTTTTCAAACGAGGTTCGGGCCCGTGCGGTGCGGATGATATTGGATCACGAGAGCAAATATCCTTCGCGCTGATCGGCCGTGGTGTCGGTTGCCGACAAGATCGGCTGCGCACCGCAGACGCTTCACGAGGGGATGAAGAAGGCCGAGGTCGACAGCGGCAAGCGTGCCGGCGTGCCGACCGATACGGCAGGCAAACCAACCCAACCGGGCGCATTCCGCCACGCCGCGCCAAAGGGCAACGGGTGGCGAATTTTGCAGCTATCCAGTGGGGAAATGGTGGGGCGCAAATCTTGCTGCGCCCGCGAGCGCCCCTTAAGTCATTGAAAATACTGGTGCCGCTTACAGGACTCGAACCTGTGACCCCCGCATTACGAATGCGATGCTCTACCAACTGAGCTAAAGCGGCGCCTGGCATCGGCGCGTCGGTGGGCGCCGGTGAGGAATGGGCCCCTATCAGACGGGTTCGGGGCTGGCAAGCGGCAGGTCGGGCGGTCTGGGGCACTGCTCGTGGCTGCAACCAACAGCCTGCCCCGCCCGTCAAACTTCGGGGCCGGGCTTTACGTAACATTTACCACAGTGCGTCAAAACCAGCGTTGCACCGGGCATGGGCCCATTGGGGAAATGCGCATGGACACGCTCCGCGGGTTCGAAGACGACCGCACCGACTATGACAGCCACGACCAGGCCGATCTGTGCGTGGACGATAATGCCCAGGTCGATATCGGCACGGATGAGCGCCGCATGCATGTGCGCGCCTATAATCACTGGGTGTCGCTGCTGCGCGGCCGCGCTTATCCGCTGATTGAGGACCTGGATCCTGAAAATATCGCTGATTTCGGCGCGCATAGCGTGTTGCTGGATTTTACTGCCGGGATCGAAAATCCGGCGATCCAGTTTCTTGGCCGCGCGCTGCGCACCGAATGCGACCTTGATTCAACCACCACCCATATCAGCCAGGTCCCCAGCCGCTCGCTGCTATCACGGCTGACCGATCATTATCTGCAGATCATCGCCAATCGCGCGCCTATCGGCTTCGAAGCGGAATTTGTGAGCACGCGCGGCCATAACACCATGTATCGCGGTATTTTGATGCCATTTTCGTCAGACGATGACACGATCGATTTCATCTATGGCGTGATCAACTGGAAAGAGCTGGTCGATGCCGAGACCCAGGCCAAGCTGAATGCGGAAATTGCGGTCGCCGTCAGCCAGGCGCCACGTCAGGCCGTGACGGCAGCGGCACCGGCTTGGGCGAGTGGCCCAAGCGCCGGCCAGGACGATTTCGAGGATACGCACGAGCCATCCAGCGACGACGATTCCGCCTTCGTAATCGCCGCTGGGCTTGCCGATCAGTTGATGCTCGCCCAGCAAACCGCCGCAGCCGCGCGCGCGGCCGATACGCGGAGCCGGTCCGCCCTCTATCGTGCGCTCGGCCGCGCTTTTGATTTTTCTATCGCGGCCAGCACTGATCCGGTTGGCTATACGGCATTGTTGGCGGGGGCTGGGATCACTGAACAAGCCCGCGCGCCGATGACGCCGGTCGTCAAGCTGATCTTTGGCCAGGATTATGACAAGACGCGAATCACCGAATTTGCGGCCGTCCTTGCCCATGCGCGGCGCTGCAACGTTCCAGTCGGCGCGCTCGCCGATTTCCTTGATATGGCAGAAGGCGGGATCAAAGGCATTGTCGCCGCAGAACGTGCGCTGCGCCGCCCTGCCCCGCGCCCTGCCCCGTCCCCAGACCCGCTAACGGCAGCACGCGCGGCGCTCAGCATGCGCGCGCCAATCGCAACGATCGATTTCCCCGTCGACCTTCCCAAAGGGTCGTTCGTCCTGCTCGTCGCGCGCGCTGGCGACGCGGGCCAATTGGAGATTGTTGCCAGTGTGTCGGGTGACGATCGCTTCGCCGGACCGATCA
Source organism: Sphingomonadales bacterium Ga0077557 (assembly GCA_001464615.1). Taxonomy (GTDB): domain Bacteria; phylum Pseudomonadota; class Alphaproteobacteria; order Sphingomonadales; family Sphingomonadaceae; genus Sphingomonas. Next base: position 197,998 of record LNFI01000016.1, read on the forward strand.
TCGAGCAGGCCGCGCGCTAACCCGTCAGCCGGTGACACCACCGTGATTTGGATGCAGCGCAAAATGCGCAGACTCTTGAGCTAAGCGCTGGCTGGGCGCATAGCGGCCCAATGGTAAAAGCCACGCTGAAATCGCTGTCTGATGCGCTCGCTGTCAGGCTGGTAGAAGGTGCCCTGCCGGGCGAGTTAGAGGGGTTTGGCAAAGCCGAGCGTGCCGAAGCGGCGCGCTTCATGGCTGCCGCGGCCGAGCAGCGCCCGCCGGGTATACCCCGGCTGGAACTGGAAAGCATCGCCGCCGATCCGATGCACCGCCAAATGCGCTTGGCGATCGTCAATGACGATATGCCCTTCCTGGTCGATTCGATTGCCGCGACGATCGGCGCACATGATGTATCGATCGAACGGATCATCCACCCCGTCTTGCCGGTCGAGCGCGATTCAGCCGGCAAATTACTCAGCGTTGGCACCGGCCACCCCGAATCGATGATCTATATCGAGATGGAACGCGCCGACGCCCGAGTCCGGCGCGCACTTCTTGCCGATCTTGAACGCAATCTTGGCAATGTGCGTGCGGCGGTGAATGATTGGCTGACCATGCAGGCGCGGATGGAAGCCGATGCGGAAGCGCTGGCCCGCACCACGGACGCGGGTGCTCGCGAGGGTGCGGCCCTGATTAGTTGGTTTGCTGACCGCAAGCTGACCTTGCTTGGCTACGAACACTGGCTGCGCGACGGCCGGGTGACAGAAAGCTTAGGGATTACGCGTCAGCAGCAGCCGGTGCCGCTGCTCGCCGATGCGTCGCGCGTGCTGGCGATGGAATGGTTCGAAGCAGGCAATGTCCCGCCGCTCGTCGTCAAATCCAATCTCATTTCCGGCGTCCATCGCCACGTGCCGCTTGATCTAGTGATCGTACCGGTAATGGACGGCAAGAAAATCGCTGGCCTGTCGATCCATGCCGGGCTGTGGACCAGCGCTGCGCTTGGCGCACCGCCGCAGGAGGTACCGGTACTTCGTGCCCGGCTGGCCATGCTTGAACAGAAGCTGGGCTTTGATCCGCGTGGCCATACCGGCAAGGCACTCAATCATGCGCTGGGCGCGTTACCGCATGATCTGGTGACAGCGTTTGATCAGGAGTCGCTCGAAAAGCTATCGCTGACCGCCATGTCGCTGGCGGATCGCCCGCGTGCTGAAATGGTGCTGGTGCGATCAATGCTCGGCCGACACATGTTCGCCTTTGTCTGGCTGCAGCGTGACGATCTTTCGACCGCGCGGCGGATCGCGATTGGTGACATGCTGGCGGCGGCATCGAACGGATCGTTGCTCAATTGGTCGATCGCGCTTGAAGACGGCGTTGTCGCGATGATTCGCTATACCTTCGATCTGCGTGACGAAGGCCGCATGCCCGACACCGGCCCGCTCAACCAGCGGTTGCAGCATATGGTCCGCGGTTGGGTTCCCGCGGTTGAAGCAGCGCTCGCCGAACAATTGGAGCCGACTCGCGCCGCACGGTTGGCCATGCGGCATGCAGCCAGCTTTCCGGACGGCTATCGCGCCGCCAATAGCGCGGCGGAGGCAGCACAGGACATTTTGCGGCTCGCCACGCTCAACAATAGCGGTGATCGATCGGTACGGCTGTATCGAACACAGACCGGGCAACGATTGAAAATCTATCGGCTAGGTGGAGCGCTGGCGCTGTCCGATGCGGTGCCTGTGTTTGAAAATTTCGGTTTCCGGGTCATTGAAGAAGTCCCGACCGCGCTTACCGATGAAGCCCATGGCTTTGTCCATGATTTCGCGATTTCGGCAGGCGATTGGGCACCGGCCGATGCGCTTGATGGCGACATGACCGTCCTCGAAAATGCGATTGCGGCCGTGCTGAACGGCAAGGCCGAAAACGATGCCTTCAACAGTCTGATCGTCGATGCCGGATTAGCACCCAGCGCCGTGGTGCTTTTCCGCGCCTGGTTTCGCTATTTGCGCCAGGCCGGAATGAGTTACGGACTGGTGACGGTAGTCGATGCGCTGCGTCGCGCGCCCGCAGTCGCCAAGGCCCTGATCCAGCGGTTCGAGGCAGCGCATAGCCCGAAGTCAAAGCTGAGCGTCGAGGAAGCCGCGCGCGCGATCGATGTCGGGCTCGATGCCGTGTCAGCGATCGACGATGACCGTATCCTGCGGTCAATTCGGGGCGTGATTGCCGCCACCTTGCGCACCAACGCCTTTGCCCCCGCCGCCATTGAAGCACTCGCCTTCAAACTTGATAGCCACAAGGTGCCGGGACTCCCTGCCCCGCTGCCCTGGCGAGAGGTTTGGGTCTATTCCCCCCGCGTGGAGGGCATTCACCTGCGCGCCGGGCCCGTTGCGCGCGGTGGCCTGCGCTGGTCGGACCGGCGCGATGATTTCCGCACTGAAATCCTCGGCCTGATGAAGGCACAACGCGTCAAGAACGCCGTGATCGTCCCCACCGGTGCCAAGGGTGGCTTCTATCCCAAGCAGTTACCACCGCCCTCGCACCGCGATGCCTGGCTAGCCGAAGGAACCGAAAGCTACCGCATCTTTATCCGGTCACTGCTGTCGGTCACCGACAACATTATGGAGGGCAAGATCGTCCACCCCGAAAAGGTAACGATCCTTGACGATGACGATCCCTATTTCGTCGTCGCCGCCGACAAGGGCACCGCGACATTCTCCGACGTTGCCAACGCGATTGCCCTAGAGCGCGGCTTTTGGCTGGGCGATGCCTTCGCCAGCGGCGGTTCGCAAGGCTATGACCATAAGGCGATGGCGATCACTGCCAAGGGCGCCTGGATCAGCGTCCAGCGCCACTTCGCCGAACGTGGCGTCGATGTCCAAAAGCAACCGATCCGTGTCGTTGGCTGCGGCGACATGTCCGGCGACGTCTTTGGCAATGGCATGCTGTTGTCAAAGTCGATCAAACTGGTCGCGGCATTCGACCATCGCCACATCTTTTTTGATCCGGATCCCAATCCCGCGACCAGCTGGGAAGAACGCGCGCGGATGTTTGCGCTGCCGCGCTCCAGTTGGGCGGATTATGATGAAAAACTGATCTCAAAGGGTGGGGGCATTTTCGCCCGCAGCGAAAAGTCGATCAAGCTTTCCAGACAGATTCGCGACCTGCTGGGGATCGATGCAACGGAGCTTGATCCGGTTGCGCTGATTTCGGCGATCCTGAAAGCCCAGGTCGATTTGATCTGGTTTGGCGGCATCGGCACCTATGTGAAGGCGGCGGCGGAGAATAACATCCAGGTTGGCGATCCCGCCAATGATCGGCTGCGCATCAACGCGGAAGATGTCCGCGCGATAGCAATCGGTGAGGGCGCCAATCTGGGCGTGACGCAAGCCGGCCGCATCGCCTTTGCCGCGCATGGCGGCCGCATCAACACCGATTTCATCGACAATTCGGCCGGCGTCGATTGCTCGGATAATGAGGTCAACATCAAGATCGCGCTAAACCGCGAGATGATCGAAGGCCGCCTTTCCTATGACAAGCGCAACAAGCTGCTCGTCTCGATGACCGACGATGTTGCGAAAATCGTACTCGAGGATAACCGCCTGCAAACGCTCGCGCTGTCGATCATGGAACATGATGGCGCCCAGGGGCTGCCAAGCTATGTCCGGCTAATCGAGATTTTCGAGAGCGCCGGTCGGCTCGACCGTGCGGTCGAGGGGTTGGCGGGTAATGAGGATTTGCTGCGGCGCGCGCAGGAAGGACGCGGGCTGACGCGTCCCGAACTCGCCGTGCTGCTAGCAACCGCCAAGCTCGCGCTGCAGGATTCGATCGAGCATAGCCCGCTCGGCACCGATGCAATGCTGCGCGACGATCTCCAGGCCGCCTTTCCCAAGGCGATGCGCACAAAATTCGCCGACGCAATCGATAGCCACCAGCTCCGCAGCGAGATTGTCGCGACCAAGCTGGCGAATCGGCTGATTAATCGGATGGGCGTGCTCCACCCCTTCGAACTTGCGGAGGAGGAAGGCGCTTCGATGGCCGATATCGCGGCGATGTTCGTGGTAATCGAGCAATTGTTCGAGCTTCCGGCGCTCTGGGCGGAGATCGAAACCGCGGCGATGCCCGAAGAGGCGCGGATCATCCTGTTCGACGAAGTCGCAATCGCCACGCGGTCGCAGATCGCCGATCTGCTGCGCGTGACCAAGCCCGGCACGAGCCCCGGCCCGGTATTGAAGCGCATCGCCAAGGGTTTTGGCGCGCTCGACAAAGCGGCCAAGGCGCTACTGCTGGAAGAAGCGCAGACGCAAAGCCAGCGCATCGTCGAGCGGCTGGAGCGTTACGGCGTGCCTTCCAAACTGAGCCACAAGGTCTTGCGGCTGTTCGAACTGGATGGCGTGATTGGCCTTGCCGAACTTGGCCAGCGGCTCGCCATGGATGAGACGGTGTTGGCACGCGCCTTTACCCATCTCGGCCAGGCGCTGGGGCTTGATTGGGCGCAGACCAATGCGGCCTGGATCACCTCGAGCGATCCTTGGGAGCGGCTGCTGATTGCCGGGCTGGCGCGCGATTTCCAGCAGCTGCGGCTCGAGTTTCTCGGGCGGCATGCGGGCAGCGACCCGCAGCTCCTCGTCGAAACCTGGCTGACGGAGAATGCCGGCCGCGTCACCCAATTCAAGGCACTGGTCGACCGCGCCCGCCGCGCGCCCACGCCCAATGCCGCGATGCTGGCGCAGATTGCCGGCCAGGCGCGGGTGTTGCTGGGGCGCTAGCGTGTGATGACCTCGGATTGGATCAACCCATACGCCGTTCGCCCCGAGCGAAGTCGCAAGGCAGGCGGCGCGCCTGGGCTTCGACTTCCCCCGGACCTGATCCGGGGCCGAACGGGTGTCAGGTTCAATCGACCTACAGCAACGTGCGTTAAATCTGAACCACCTCCGTTCGGCCTGAGCGAAGTCGAAGGCCAAGCGGTGCGCCCTGTGCTTCGACTTCGCTCAGCACGATGCTCTAACGCTATCACCCTTTAGCTTGGCCTGCCCGGGGCCAAGCCAGAGGGTGTGATGACTTTGGATTGGTCCAAACCATACGCCGTTCGCCCTGAGCGAACGGGTGTGAGGTTGAATCGACCTAACGTCATCACGCTCTAGAACCGGGCGCGCAGGGTGAAGCGCGCATTGGTTGGCGCGCCGGTCGAGATGTTGACGTCGTTGTGCGCGACCGGGAAATAGGTCGTGTTCGTGACATTTTCGACATTCACTTGCGCGTCGATCTTGTCGGTGAGCTTCACAAACAGCGCGAGATCGAGGCGGGTATAGGCGGGCAATGTCACGGCGTTGCTGATCGTCGTGAACTGATCAGCCTGATGATAAAGGCCAACACCGACGCCGAGCCGATCAAGCAGCTGATAGCGGTTCCACAGCGAAAATTGGTGGCGCGGCACCTGCGCGACTTGCCGCCCCTGCGGCGCGTTCACCGTGGTGCCAGTGATTTCGGCCTCGGTATAGGCATAGCCCAGGCTGGTCTGCCACCGCTTGGTGAGGTTACCCGTGACGCCGAACTCGACCCCTTTTGACCGCTGCGCACCCGTCAGCACGACGGTGCCCGGCGTCGGCCCAGTGGCGCGCGTATTGGTGCGATCGAGCTGATAAATAGCAAGGGTCGTCTGGAGCGCAGGTGTCACGTCCCACTTCACGCCGATTTCGTAATTGTCGAAGCGTTCGGGCACCAGGGCGGCGAGCGAGGCGGTGAGCGACAGAAACTGATCGCCCGATTGCGGCAGATAAGACCGCGTATAGCTGCCATAGAGCGATGCATTGGCTGCAGGCTTCAGCACCAGCCCAAAGCGCGGCGACCATAGATCATCGCTGCGCTGGAATTGCTGCCCGGCGAAAATATCATTCACCGCCAGGTCGATCCGGTCGTAGCGCAGCCCGGCAATCACATCGACATGATCGCCGATACTGATCTGGTCCTGCAGATACACCGACCCTTGCGTCAGCGTGCTGCGCGTCTGGCGGTTGCTGTTTCCCGCGGCGCCCGCGACGAAGGTGAAGGGTGGTATGACGAAGGGGTCGCTCAGCGACACCGTTGCACGGCGATTGGCCGCGCTCAGCGGTGCGGCGGGATTGAAGAATCCGTTGCGGCGTTCATTACCGCTATCCTGCCGGGTATATTCCCCGCCAAACAACACGACATGATCGATCCCACCGGTCGATCCGCGCCATTCGGCATTGCCCTGCGCGATGAAATTCTCACGCTGGGTCAAGTCATCATACGCCTCCACACCCAGCGTGCGTGCGCCCGTGATCGGATTGACCGACACGGCCGTGGCGGGAAAGGCATTGGCGTAGGACTTGTTGTAATCGCCATAGAGCAACTGCGCGTTCACGGTGAGGTGATCGGTCAGCGGTGCTTCTGCGCGCGCGCGGACGACATTGGCCTCAAAAGGCGAGCGATTGATGCCGGGCGCGCCGAAAAACGTATCGCGAAATCCGGTGAGCGGGCGACCGGCCAGCGAGGGGACGCCGCGATCGGTAACGCGGACATCGCTGACATGTTCATAGCCCAGCTGCAGCTTGATGCCGCCAGCCAATTCGGTGCCGATTACCGGGTTGATCGCATAGCGGGCACCTTCATAAAAATCGCGGTGGCTGTCGAGCTCCTCGTAAAAACCGTTGAGCCGCAGCGCCGCCGCGCCCAGATCAACATTCACGTCGCCGGTCACCGCCCAGCTGCCAAATGTGTCGCCGGTCGCTTCGGCGGTTGCACTGGTGCTGCCGATGATCGGGCCCTTGCTCACCCGGTTGACCACCCCGCCACCGCCGCCGCGACCAAAGATCGTCGCGTTGGGGCCTTTTAGCACCTCAACCCGATCGACATTATAAAAGCCGCGAAAATACTGAATATCGTCACGAAGACCATCGACGAAGAAATCGGCGGTGGAGTTGTTGCCGCGCAGCGTGATCTGGTCGCGATTGCCCTCACCCTGCCCTGCCGAAACGCCGGGGACGAAGCGCACCAGATCAGCAACCGATCGGATCGCCTGATCGTCAATCTGCTCGCGCGTCAGCACCGTGATCGCCTGGGGCACGTCCACCAGCGGCGTCTTGGTCTTGGTCGCGCTGCTCGTCTGTTCGGTGCGATAGCCTTCGATTTTGCCGGTGACGATAATCTCGGTGCCGGATTGCGGTCCAGCAGCCATATCGATGTCGTCGGTTGGCAAGGCATGCGCCGGCACCGCCAAAAACAGGGTAGTGGTGGCGAGCAAGGTTGACGCACGCATATGTAATCGGTCCCCAATTGCGAATGACTCGCGATAGGGAGGGTCTATTGAGAGTCATTCGCAACGTCAAGCTTGTTGCGAGTGATTTTCATTAACAACGGGTGGATTCGCGAACAACCAGCTGCGCAGCGCGCTGGCGAGGTTGGGCGGGTTCGACTGGGCGATGCGCAGCGCGTCGATGGCGGCGATCAGCGCATTGAGCGGGAGCGCGCGGGCGGTGGCGGCGGCTTCAAGCGCGGCCCAGAAGAGGGGCTCGAGGCTGATTGAGGTCTGGTGCCCGGCGATCGTCACGGAGCGCTTGACGGGGCCGTGGAAGCCGGTGGGGGGTGGGGTGATGGGCATGGGCGGGGTCAGGGTTAGCAGAGTGGGCGCGTTCGGCCATACTCTTTCGAGAAAGCGAAATTCTCCGATTCTTAATGTTGTCGTCGATTTGCGCACTTGCCCCGTTTCGACCAATCGCGACGCCGAGGACATTGGCGACTGTATGGTTTTGGGTAGAGCTTGAGGAATGCAGACAGATGCTTTGGCCTCGGTTGTGCGACGGCTATCCGTCAGTCTTCTTCCTGGAGAACTTGATGGAAACCGAGGCGTTGCCCTTTGTAACCAGACCTACGCTCAGGCCAGCCTCAATTCCGACATTGAATTCGATCTCGTCGAGCTCAAATTGTGAAGCCAACGCAGCCACCTGCGATTTCGCGGCGAGACCGGTGAGCTTCATGATGACCTGATCCCAAATGCCTTCAAGATCGTTGATCCGATCGATGACCGCGCCCGAGCCGCGCGAATGCCGATTGACCACGAACGGCGCTTCTTCGCCATCTGGAGTGGCCACGTCCGATATTGATCCTACAATTAGTATCTGAAAATCGGAAATCAAAGAATCATTCATGGAAATCTCCTTTTAAATGGCGCGCGCCCAGAAGGGCCGCAGCTTGCCTTAGGTCGAGCCCATAGCCGTAGGTGAAGAAAGCTCCACTCGGCTCCTGACAATTGGTGTCGCCAAGATACATCCCGATCAAATCGGCGCTTTCGTGATCGTGGTCGGCTGCCGAAACGAGCGAACCGCTATCTCCGGGGTGGCCATGCTCGTCGATCAGGAAATGCTTTGGCATCGCGGCGCTTCGAATCTCTGATGGCGACGACAGGGACATCATCACCGTACTGGCTTTGAACCCTGTGTTACCAAGGTGGACGTGGACCGTTTCCCCCTCGATTGCGCTGCGTACGTTGGCACCATCGCGGTACCAGGTCGAGCTTGGTCCGCCACAAGGGAATTCGACCGTCGCGGCGTCTATGAAGCCGGGGGCGCGTGTGACGAGGCGCGCACCAACACCGCATTCCGAGCAATCAATTGGGACGCGCTGTCCCGGGCGATATCGCTCGACGACATGCCCGGCTGTAATTCCGAAATGGTCCCCCTTGTCGTTTTCGAAAATCGCGGCGACGTATCCGTCTGGCGTTGCGTGCTGATTGAATATTGCGACGCGCTCAAGGAGCGGGGCCCGCGATCGACCACCTTCGAGTTTGACCGTCGATTCTCTGCCGTCGTCTAATCGCACGCCGCGAAACAGGATCGCACCGAATTGATATCCCTTTACGATTGGGAACTCTGGCGACGTTTTGATTTCCTCGCGGTCGGTAACGCGGAAAATGCCACTTGCTATCAAGCCCGTTAGATCGAGTTCTTCAGCAAAATATCCGCCGTCTGCGTCGCGTCGAAGGCAAAAGCGAAGATATTCGGACCAAATTCCGATCCAGCGTTCAGGTTCCTCGCGCGAGAAACTATCGGGGCCGAGCGACGCTCTGAAGTCGTCTTCGGGAAATCGATTCGGCACAAGCTCGCGCAGAATTTCCAGCGGAATCATCGAACACCTCCTAGACGTCGATTAGAATACCGAATTTTAGGCCGGCAAAGTCGACGTTTTTGCAGTATTTTCCGCTTAAGGTGTCATTCCCGCAAAGTCCACACTTGAAGCGCTACAAGTGGAGTGTAACGGCAAGGTGCAAGTTATTTAACTTATGAAGCGCCGTATCTCGATCATGGCGCAGCTATAATATACTTTCCAGCAAAGCATTCTCTTCGCCTGCGCCCCCAAAATCCTCTGTCCTACACTCCGCAACCCCGCCATCATTCATGCCGCTCTTTGGAACCGCCGCTCGCCGCCCCAACCTAGCACCGCAACCCCCCGCGATAATGCGACCTTTGCGGCTTTAGCCCAACCCCCGCCCCTCACCGATCGTTATCAAACAACGCCGCCAGCTGCTCAATCATCGTGCCGCCCAGTTGGTCCGCATCCATGATCGTCACCGCGCGGCTATAGTAGCGCGTCACGTCATGGCCGATGCCGATGGCGCATAACTCCACCGGGGATCGCGCCTCGATCCAGCCGATCACCTGGCGCAGATGGCGTTCCAGATACGATCCGCTGTTCACGCTGAGCGTCGAATCATCGACCGGCGCACCGTCTGAAATCACCATCAATATCTTGCGATCCTCGGGCCGACCGATCAGCCGACCATGCGCCCAGAGCAGCGCCTCGCCGTCGATATTTTCCTTGAGCAGCCCTTCGCGCATCATCAGGCCGAGATTGGCCTTGGCGCGGCGCCAGGGTTCGTCGGCCTGTTTGTAGACGATGTGGCGGATGTCGTTGAGCCGACCGGGCTGCGCTGGACGGCCCGCGGCGAGCCAGCTTTCGCGGCTCTGCCCGCCTTTCCAGGCGCGGGTGGTGAAGCCGAGAATCTCGGTCTTGACGCCGCAGCGTTCGAGCGTGCGCGCCAGGATATCCGCGCTGATCGCGGCGATCGAAATTGGCCGCCCGCGCATCGAGCCGGAATTGTCGATCAGCAACGTGACGACGGTGTCCTTGAAATCGGTCTCGCGTTCGATCTTGTAGCTGAGCGACTGCATGGGATTGATGATGACGCGCGCGAGGCGGGCGGCGTCGAGCATCCCTTCGTCCTGGTCAAAATCCCAGCTACGGTTCTGCTGCGCCATCAGGCGGCGCTGGAGGCGGTTGGCGAGCTTGGTCACCGCGCCCTGCAGATGGACGAGCTGCTGATCGAGATAGGAGCGTAGCCGCGCCAGTTCGTCGGCATCGCACAGCTCGGTTGCGGCGATGACCTCGTCAAAGCTGTTGGTCCAGGCCTTATATTCGAATTGCGGCGCGAAATCCGACATCGGTCGGTTGGGCCGTACGGGCATCATCCCATCATCGCCCTCGTCACCGGGTTCGCCGTCAGCATCGTCGAGCGAATCGTCGCGCGCTTCGCTGCCCTCGCCTTCCTGTTGCTCGCTATCGGTGGTTTCGCCGCGCTGTTCGACCTGGCCGTCACCCTGCTGGCCAGCGTCGTCGCTGTCGTCGCTATCGTCCTGCTGCTGGTCGTCCTGCCCCTCGTCATCGCTGCCGCCGTCATCGGCTTCATCGGGGAGCAGATCGCCCTCGACGAGCTCAAGATCCTGGAGCAGCTTCATCGACATTTGCGCGAACGCGGCCTGATCATCGATGACGAGGCCGAGCGCGTCGAGATCGCCGCCTGCCTTTTCCTCGATCCAGTCGCGGACCATCGCGAGGCCGTCCACACAGGCGGCGGGCGGGGCGAGCCCGGTCAGCCGCTCGCGCACCAGCAAGGAGACGGCGGTCGACAGCGGCACCTCGTCCCGCGTCCGGGCGCGCGTTATCGGGTCAGCGCGCATCCGCACGCCGAGCGCGGTTTGCAGATTATCGGTGATGCCCTGATAGCCGCGCGAGCCCAGCGCCTCCACGCGCGCACTCTCAACCGCATCGAACACCGCGCGCGCGACCGCTTCGACTGGCGCGCCCTTCAAATGCAGCGCGCTATTATGATGCTTCAGCCGCAGCGCAAAACCATCGGCAAAGCCGCGCGCCTCGGCCACCTGATCGGCTGGTAGGCTGCGCGCGGGCATCGGCACCTTGATATGCTTGCCCGATTGGGTTGGCGCGTCGGCGGTATAAGCGAGCTCGACCTCCGCCTCGTCGGCGAGTACGCGCGCGACACCGCCGAGCACGGTCTTGAAGCGATCTAGGGGGCTGGGGCTGGACACCAGCGCCTTGTAGCGAGCACCCGACCAATTGCAAAGTTGGCGCGGACGCGTCAGCCGGGCGGCGGCGGGTCGTTCAGCCGCAGAAGCTCGGCCATGCGCTCAGGCTGCGGCACCAGATCGGCGAGCGTGAAGCGGTCGAGATGCTGGAGAAAAGCCAGCAGCGCCCCGCTGAGCACACCGCGCAAGCCGCAGGCCGGGGCGACGACGCATTGATTCGTCCGGCGATCGAAACACTCAACGAACGTGCCGGTTTCTTCCATCGCCCGCACCACCGCGCCGAGATTGATGTCAACTGGCGGCTTGGCCAGCGTCAGCCCGCCGGTCCGCCCGCGTTCGGCGTGCACCAGCCCGAGCTGCGCCAGCCGCTGCACCACTTTCATCAAGTGATTGCGCGAGATGCTATAGCGGTCGGCGATCACCGCAATCGTTACACGCTCGCTGCTGACCGCAAGCGCCATCAGCACGCGCAGCCCATAGTCGGTATGAAGCGTTAATCTCATAAGATGCATTTAGAATATTGCATTTGAAATGCAATGGCCCTATATCATGCAAGTGATAAGCATCTTATGAGGTTTAGCCATGAACGTCGATGTTACCCCGGCCCGCGATGACAAGCACGATGCCGCAGCCCGTGCGGGTATCGACGACGCGCTGATCGACCGGCTGGTCGAGGGGTTTTACGCGCGCATCCAGGCTGACGAGGCGCTCGGCCCGATCTTTGCTGCGCGCGTCGCCAACTGGGCGCCGCATCTGGCGCGCATGAAGGATTTCTGGGCCTCGGTCGCGATCAAAAGCGGGCGCTTTCGCGGCAATCCCCTGCTCAAGCATGTTGCCATCCGCGAGATTACGTCTGCGCATTTCGAACGTTGGCTCGCACTGTGGCAAACGACTTTGGTCGATCTCGCGCCGACGCCCGAAGCTGAAGCGTTTCTCCAACTCCGCGCCGAGCGCATCGCCCGCAGCCTGATGCTCGGCATTTCCATCCACCGCGACGGTATCTTGCCCGCCGCACAGACGAAGAGGTGAACCATGAAAATCGATGTTAACGCCTTTAACCCCGCCTACACAACCGTGATAGAGACCGCGCCGCCGCCCGAATTGGCGCACCGCAGCCATGAGTCGCGCAGTTTCGAAATGCCGCGCGGCATCTGGACGGTGATGTTCAGCGCCTATGCCGTGTTTTTCCTCGCCATGCTCGCCGCTACGCGCGGTGATGGCGGCGCAGTGTTCGTGATCGTCATTTCGATGGGCTATGCCGCGATGTATTTCGGCACCGCGACGGTGCTGAAGACGGTCGGTGGTACCACCTCGGCGCCGCAGCCGCATGGCTTCGACACCTTGACCGGGCGGCTGAGCTATGGCGCGGGCTTTGCGCAGATCCTGACAGTGCCGCTGATGGTTGCGCTGTTCGGCGTCGCCTTTGCCGTCATCACGCTTGCGAATGGGTGAGCCAATGGCAGCGCCCTACCGCAGCACGGCCGAGTTCGACTCGCTCACGGTCCCCACTGGCCTGTTGCGCGATCACCGCATCAAGGCAGGGACCTGGGGATTGCTCCGCGTGACGGCGGGCGCAGTGCTGTACGAGGCAGGCGGCGCCTGCTCGGAACGGCTGACACAGGGCGAGACCTGGGTCATTCCGCCCGAGCTTGTCCATCACGTCGCGCTCGAGCACGGCGCGCGGTTCATAGTCGAATTCTACGACCACGATCCGCGCGACTGAGCTGCTCGCTCAAGCCTTCCCCACCACGCTTTCGGGCAAATCCTTGCCGAATACGCGCTGATAATATTCGGCAACCAGCGCGCGCTCGGCCTCATCGCATTTGTTGAGGAACGACAGGCGGAACGCAAAGCCGACATCGCCGAAGATCAGTGCGTTCTGCGCCCAGGTGATCACGGTACGTGGGCTCATCACCGTCGAGATATCGCCGTTGATGAAACCCTTGCGGGTCAGGTCCGCCACGCGAACCATATTGTCGACCACCTGCTTGCCGTGCGGCTTGTCATATTCGCCCGATTTGGCGAGCACGATCTGCGCCTCAACCGCGGCGGGCAGATAGTTGAGCGTGACGACGATGTTCCAGCGGTCCATCTGGCCCTGGTTGATTTGCTGGGTGCCATGATACAATCCGCTCGTATCGCCCAGACCTACCGTGTTGGCCGTCGCGAACAGCCGGAAATACGGGTTCGGCCGGATCACGCGGTTCTGGTCGAGCAAGGTCAGCTTACCCTCGGTCTCCAGCACGCGCTGGATGACGAACATCACATCCGGGCGACCGGCATCATATTCGTCGAACACCAGCGCCGTCGGCGTCTGCAGCGCCCAGGGGAGCAGGCCTTCGCGGAATTCGGTGACCTGCTGGCCGTCCTTGAGCACGATCGCGTCGCGCCCAACCAGATCGATGCGGCTGATATGCGCGTCGAGATTGATCCGGATACACGGCCATTTCAGCCGCGCGGCGACCTGTTCGATATGCGTCGATTTGCCGGTGCCGTGATAGCCCTGCACCATTACCCGCCGATTGAACGCGAAGCCGGCGCAGATCGCCAGCGTGGTATCGGCATCGAAGACATAGGCCGGATCGAGATCGGGTACGCGCTCATCGGCTTCGGAGAAGGCGGGGACCTCCATGTCCGAATCGATGCCGAACATCTCGCGGACCTTCACCATCTTGTCGGGCGCCTCCATGATCGTCGTGTCACGGCTGTCGGGCTGGGTATTCGGAATGTTGGTCATCATATCGGCCTTTAGTGAGTCCTCCCCCTAGCCCGATGAATCGCGCCAAGTCGAGATGCCATTGCGCACTCCGCCATCAATTGGCGGCGAGCCATCAGGCAAAGGCAGCTGCACCCTTTAGCTGCTGATAAGCGGCGATCACGTCCTGCAGCTTTTTTTCAAAGCTGCGGTCTCCGCCATTGCGATCGGGGTGATATTGGCGGACCAGCGATGCATAGCGTTCGCGCAGCGCCCGCCGGTCGACATCCGTGCCCAGGCCAAGCACCTTCAGCGCCCGCCGGTCGCCTTCCGACAAGGGCCGCCCATCCTTGCGATCGACGGCAGCGCGGGCGCGGAAGCGGGCACCGATCGCATCAAGCGGATCGCTGAAATCCGCCCAGGGCGGCGGCCGGTCCGCCCCGCCCGTTGCAAAGGCGCGCGTTTCGCGTTCCCACCCGGCATAGGGGCGCTGCGCGGCTGAAATCTCATCCACGCTCATCCCGGCGAAGAAATTATACCGCGCGTTGAAGGCGCGGACGTGATCAAGGCAGAACCAACGATAGGCGGCCGGCTGATCGCGCTGGCTTACCCCTTCGGGCGGTGGCGCACGGAATTCGCCGGGGGACTCACAGCCCGGTTCCATACAGGGTCGGCCACTATCACCCACGCGTCCATGGAAGCGCTGCGCTGGCCGATCCTTCTTTTCACGCTCGTGCGTCACGTGGCTCCCCGAAATCCTAAAACGGCTTATATAGGGCGCATGACAAATGCTGCCACTGGCCCTGTTGCCACCCAAATCGCTGTGCGCCTTGCCCGCGCGCTTGAGCCCAGCCTGCTCGAAATCATCAACGATAGCGCCAGCCATGCCGGGCATATGGGGGATGACGGATCAGGCGAATCGCATTTCACCGTGGTGATCGAAAGTGCAGCCTTTGTTGGCCAATCGCGGGTGGCGCGGCAGCGGCTCGTCAATCAGGCACTGGGGGATCTGATGGACGGCACCGTTCATGCGCTGGTGATCAAGGCCAAGGCACCCGAGGAGGCGTGAGCGCGCGCCTGCCCCGCCCGGCGGCACGGTTGCTGCTGCTTGATCCGCAAGACCGGCTGCTGATGTTTCGTTTTGCGGCGGATGATCGCGCGCCCTTTTGGGCGACGGCAGGTGGCGGCTGTGATCCGGGCGAGAGTTATGAAGCCGCCGCCCGGCGCGAGTTACTTGAGGAAACCGGCTTTGATCTTGATCCCGGGCCGGAAATTGCCCGTCGCGAAGTGACGTTCATCACCTTGGAAGGGGTGCCGGTCTTCGCGGACGAACGCTATTTCCTGATCCGCACGGAAACCACCGAAATTGCCACCCATGGCCATACGCCATTGGAACAGCGCGTCATGGCGGGTTGGCGCTGGTTCACCCGGGCGGAACTGGCAAATTGGCCCGAGAAAATTTTCCCCGAGGACATTGTCGATATGCTGAACCGCTTGCTGGAGCGCGCATCATGACCGATTCCCCAATCTTGGAAACGATCCTACCGACCAGCCATGATCTGGGCGGCTTCAAGGTGCACCGAACCTTGCCAGCGCGTCCGCGAACAATGGTGGGGCCGTTCATCTTCTTCGATCAGATGGGCCCGGCGACGCTCGCGATCGGCACGGGAATCGATGTTCGGCCGCACCCCCACATCAATCTCGCCACCGTCACCTATTTGTTCGCCGGCGCGATCGATCACCGCGATTCGATCGGCAGCTTCGCTACGATTGAACCGGGCGCGGTCAATCTGATGACGGCGGGCAGCGGTATCGTCCATTCGGAGCGCTCGCCGGCCAGCGCGCGCGCCGCTGGACCTACATTGTCGGGAATCCAGACCTGGCTTGCCTTGCCCGAAGCCGACGAAGAAATGGCCCCTGCCTTTGAACATGTCGCGCGCGCCGACCTCCCGGTTATCGAGGGCAGCGGCGCGCAAGCCCGCATCATCATGGGATCGCTATGGGGCGCGACCGCGCCGACCACGACCTATGCGCAGACGATTTATGCCGATATCAAGCTTGATGCGGGCGGCAGCATCCCGATCGATGCCAGCACCGATGAGCGCGCGCTTTATGTCGCGATCGGCGACGCCAGCCTGGACGGGATGACGCTCGATCCAATGACGCTTTATGTGCTCAAACCGGGCACTAGGGCCACCCTGCGCTCGGCCAGTGGCGCCCAAGTGATGCTCTGCGGCGGAGAGGCCTTTGCGACCCCGCGCCATGTCTGGTGGAACTTCGTTTCATCACGGCGGGATCGGATCAATCAGGCCAAAGCCGACTGGACGGCGGGCCGCTTCCCCAAGGTTTTAGGTGACGAGGCCGAATTCATTCCGATTCCGGCGGTACCCAACACGATCAGCCACCCGCAATAACGGTAATGAACCACCGGCCCTGCCTTGGCGTCAGGAGAGAAAATGATCCCACCCTTTCCGCTTACACGCATTGCATTACCGACCGGGGTTGAGCTTGACGTCGCCATCGCTGGCGACCCCGCCAATCCAGCCATCATCCTGCTGCACGGCTTTCCCGAATCGCACCGCACCTGGCGCCACCAGATCCCCGAACTGGCCAAGACCCATTTCGTGATCGCTCCGGATCAGCGCGGCTTTGCGCGATCGTCCAAGCCCGAGCAGGTCAGCGATTACGCCCCCGCCAAGCTCCTTGGCGATGTGCTGGCGCTGGCCGATCATTTCGGCAAGGATCGCTTCACCCTGGTGGGGCATGATTGGGGTGGCGCGGTTGCGTGGATGGCGGCGCTCAATCGGCCCGACCGGGTGGAGCGGTTGATCATCATCAACGCGCCGCATCCGCTGATCTTTCAGCGCACGATGTTCGATGATCCCGATCAGCGCGCTGCCAGCCAGTATATCCGGGCATTCCGCAACCCGTTACTTGAAGCGCATATCGCCGCCATCGGCGTTGAGGCTTATTTCGCCAAGACCTTTGTCGGCCATGCCGACCAGGCCAAGCTCGCCGAGGAACGCCCCCATTATCTCGATCAATGGCGCCAGCCGGGCGCGCTGACCGCGATGTACAACTGGTATCGCGCCAGCCCGATCATCGTGCCCGCCATGGATGAGGAGCCGCCCCGCCCGGCGTTTCTCGACAAGCCCTTTCCTGCGCTCGCCATGCCGGCGCTCATCATTTGGGGCATGGCCGATACGGCGCTGAAGCCCAGCCAGTTGGTCGGGCTAGAGACGCTGGTGCCTGGGATGACGCTGGTGACGATCGATGCCGGCCATTTCGTGCCCTGGGAAGCACCAGATGCCGTCAATGCTGCGATGTCTGCCTGGCTGTAGCGGGTGAAAAGCTGATTGCGATCAACCGAGGCGGAAAGCCGGTTAGAACTGCCGTTCGTAGCGGATCGGCGTCTTTCCCTTGTTAAAGCTGAGGCCGGACCAGCCGAGATCGTCATCATACCACATATCAAGCTGCACCTCACCCGTCAGCGCAAAGCGGTGAGCCTTGATGGTCTTGCCGCCACCGGCGACGATGGTTTCAATGCCCCGCGGGCTGACCTTGGGCCGCATCAATTTGCCGTCCTGCGTATTGATCCACGGGCCATCAAGCTCGCGCTGGTTCCAGTGCGTTGCGGGCAGCGCGTTTGCCGGCGCGATATAGCGCGCAACCTTGTTGGTCTGGATCGCCAGCCCTTCGGGCCCACGCTGACCAATCAGCTGATATTTTTCACCATTGTCGTTGGTCGTGCTGCGGAGCGAGACGACCTGATCCCCCGACCAGACCTCTGTCGCGCGATGGGTATAGCGATACAGCGTGACGCCCAGCAGCGAATAGGCAAGATCGACCGCAACATTCACAGTGAGCCCGCCAGCGCTTGGCGTAATCGTCACCTCATGCGTGCCGAGCTTTGATCCCTTACGCAGAATGTTGAAGCGCAGGTGATTGCTGGAAGGCACAGCAAGGCCAGCCCGCGCCACATCCGGAAGTGCCAGCAGCAACGCGCCACCTGCAAGCATCTGCCGTCGATCAATCATCTTTACCCCTTCAAGATATATAACCCGACATCAATGGTGCCGGTCCGGAAACCCGCTTCACAATAACTCAAATAATAAGTCCAGAGCCTACAAAAATCGCGATCGAATCCCAATTTGGCAACCTCATCGGCTGCACCGGTGAATCGCCGCCGCCATTCCGCCAGCGTCGCGGCATAGCCTTCGCGGAAAGTCGTGATGCCATCAAGCGTTAGCCCAACGCGCTGCGCCTGCTGTTCGATCACGCCATGCGACAACAGCATCCCGCCCGGAAAAACATGCTGCTGGATAAAATCGCTCCGGGTTCGATAGGAATCGAACAGATCCTCCCGCATGGTGATGATTTGCAGCACTGCCGTACCACCGGGTGCCAGCCGCGCGCGCAGCGTATCAAAATATACCGGCCAATAGGCCTCCCCCACCGCTTCGATCATTTCGATCGAGACGATCCGGTCGAAGCGTTCGGGTACATCGCGATAATCCTGCAACCGCAGGTCAACATTGCTGAGGCCCGCGGTGGCGCACCGATCACGGGCCACAGCAAGCTGTTCGCGCGATAGCGTAACCCCGGTCACGCTGGCGGAGAGCGGTGCCAGATGGGCGGCAAGCGCGCCCCAGCCGCAGCCAATTTCCAGCACGGTTTCGCTGCCGTGGAGATCAAGCATGCCAGCAATGGCATCCAGCTTGGCCTGTTGGGCGTCTTCTAGCGTTTGCCCAGGCTGGACGGCGCAGGCCGACGAATAGGTCATGCTTTCATCCAGCCAGAGCCGGTAGAAATCATTGCCCAGATCATAATGGAAAGAAATGTTGCGCCGACTGCCCCGCTTTGAATTGCGCCGCACCAGATGGCGGAGTCTTTTGGCGAGACGAACAACGGCAAGCCCGTCAATCGTCTGCTGCAACCGTTCGACATTATCAGCAAGCAGGGTCAGCAGCGCGACCAGATCGGGCGATGACCAGTCGCCAGCGACATAGCCATCGAAAAAGCCCATATCGCCCCGCGTCAGCAGTCGCCGGATCGCGCGAGGATGATGCAGGATCAGCGTCGCATCATGCCCCGGCATCTCTCCAGTTTGGGCAATAGCCTCTCCTGAGGGCAGAATGATCGTCAGCCGCCCTTTATGGATATAGCGCAGCACGCGGCGGGCGAGCCAATTGCCTGCCCCACGCTGCGCAGCAACGGGGATGGGATCGGGGGTTGCGGGCATGCCGCCATCATTCAGATACATGATTTGGTCACCTGGGCAGTCGGCACGGTAATCACGCGGCCGGGCGATGGAGGTTTGGGTTGGAGCGGCACGCCCTTGATCCACAATTTAAGGGCTTCCCACATGATGCCGCCAACCACTTTCAAGGTCATCAATGGATAAGCGGCCAGCGCGCGGAGCAAGGCCCTATCGGTCAACGCATGCCGGTGCGCGACAAGGGCGGCGGTGATCACCGCACCACTGGCGCCAGTGCCGGTAATCGCAATGGCCAGCCGTTCAGCCGGGGGCGATACGCGAAACGCATACTCCATCTGCATGCCGATGAATGGCGATACGTGAAACGCTTTCGGCACCGTCTGCCGGACCGGCAGGCCGGCGGCGGGATCAACCGGCAGCAGGTAGCTGTGCCGCTCGCCAAAAGTATTGTTCACTTCGTAGAGAATGGCGGTGAGCGTCGCGTCAGGCCGGTAGCAGAAATAAACGCTGATCGGGTTGAAGGCGAACCCAAACATGCGCGGCATCGTCAGCAGCCGGATCGCCCCGCCATTGATCGACAGCCCGGCATCATCGAGATGCCGTTCGATCTGCGCCCTAAGCGGCACCCGCGATCCATCGCCATAATCGCGATCGTTGAATGACAGCAAATTGAAGCGGTTTCGCGAGAAAAACCGCAACCGCTGGCCAAGCGCTCCAACCTCGTCGAGATCGAGCAGCAGCATGAACAGGCGATAATCGAGCCGGTGGCGGCGCGGCCCGTGCCGCTGGTGCATCACATTGCCCCGGTACAATGCCGATTGAGTCATGATGCTACTGCCAGCACCGGGGCTGCATCAACGGGGTGCACATGGATCCGCCCCGATGGATTGGCCACTGTCCAAGGACGCGCTACTCCGCCGAGTTGCTCCGCCACGGCAAGCCCGGCCTGAAGCCCATCTTCGTGAAAACCTGCACCAAAATAGGCACCGCAAAACCAGCTGTTGCGGTTGCCCTGCAATGACCACAGCTGCTGCTGCGCGTGGATGGCGGCGGTATCGAACACCGGGTGATCATAAATGCCGCGCCAGATGATGCTGGCCGGATCGGGCTCGCGTAAGGGATTGAGCGTGACGAATAGCGGCGTGCTGTCAGGCAGGTCCTGCAACCGGTTCATCCAATAGGTCACCGATAGCTTGTTCGCATCCGCACCCCTGGCGGCATAGTTCCAGCTCGACCAGGTTCGGCGGCGCTGCGGCATCAGCGCGGCATCGCTGTGCAGCACCGCATCGTTACACCGATAGCCAAAGGCACCGAGCAAGGCTTGTTCAGCCGGATCAGCATCGCTCAGCATCGCCAGCGCCTGATCGGCATGGCACGCCAGCACGACATGATCGAACTGGCGAGTCTCATGATCAGTAGTGATATCGACGCGACCACCCGAGCGGCGAACCGAGCGCACCGGCGCGTCCCGGATGATGCGATCGGCATAGTCGGCGGTCAGCCGCTTCACATATTCCCGGCTGCCGCCATCAACCGTCCGCCAGATCGGGCGCTGGCCAAGTTCGAAGAGCGCGTGATTATCCCAGAAGCGGATAAACGCTGCGGCGGGATAAAGCGGGATATCAGTGGACGGCGTCGACCAGATCGCGGCAGCCATCGGGTAAAGATGGTCCTCGCGAAACGCCACGCCATAGCCGCCGCGGTCAAGATAGTCGGTCAGGCTTTCGTCCCCCAAACCGGCAAGATCGCGCGGTGCCTGGCGATAAAAACGCAGCAGATCGCGCATCATCGACCAGAAGCGCGGGCGGAAAATGTTGCGCCGCTGGGCGAGCAGGCTGCCCAGATCATTGGCACCATATTCCAGCCGACCATCGTCGATCGACACCGAAAACGTCATCTCAGACGCTTTGGTCGGCACCTCGAGATGCGCGAACAGCGCCGTCAGATTCGGATAGGTTGATTCGTTATAGACGATGAAACCGGTATCGACCGGGCCGCTGGGTGCGACCACGGTATGGCTATGGCCACCGATCCGGCCATCAGCCTCGAACAGGGTCACCCGGTGGCGTTTCGCCAATAGCCAGGCGGCAGAAAGGCCGGAAATTCCGCTACCTACGATCGCAATATCAAGCACGGCATCGTTTTCAAATCGCATTACGACGCAGCCCCCCGCTGCCTTTTCCCCACCCACATTACCCGATTAGATACGAGCTCTGTCGCTTTTTGGATTTCTTTTGCTGGACGATCATCCAAAAAAGTCGTCCACCCGTATCCTATTCCATGACCTTCGCCACCCTAATCCTCCTTATCGCGCTCTTCCTGTCGGCTGTCATGGCCGGCGCCTGGGCGATTGCGCGCCGCCCGGGCCAATCCGGATGGACCGACGCAATCTGGTCGTTCGCGATCGGAATCGCGGGTGTTATTGCAGCGCTAGCCCCACTTGATGGCCCGCCCGGCACGCGGCAATGGCTGGTCGCTGCGTTGGTGGCGGGCTGGGCGCTGCGCCTAGGCCTGCACATCGCGATCCGCACCACAAAACATGCTGATGATCCGCGTTATGCAGAGCTTCGCCGCGAATGGGGCGATGATTTCTCGCGGCAACTTTTCATCTTCTTGCAAATTCAGGCAGCGGCGGCGCTGCTGCTGGTTGGCGCGATCATGCTGGCCGCACGTAACCCCGCCCCGGCGATTGCCTGGTCCGATCTGGTCGGCGCGCTGATCCTGGTGATTGCGGTGATTGGCGAGGGGGTTGCCGATCAGCAGCTCACCCGGTTCCGCGCCGACCCGGCCAATCGCGGGCAGATTTGCGACACCGGCTTATGGGGGCTGTCACGCCATCCGAATTACTTTTTCGAATGGCTGAGCTGGACGGCCTATGCCGTGATTGCGATCGGGCCGGACGGCGCCTTTGGCTGGGGCTGGCTCGCCATTTCCGGCCCTGCCTTTATGTATCTGCTGCTCGTCTATGCCTCTGGCCTGCCGCCGCTGGAGGCGCATATGCTGCGCTCGCGCGGCGATGCCTTTCGCGATTATCAGGCGCGCGTCCGGGCATTCTGGCCACTCCCCAAAACCCCAACCGTCAATTCCCCTGCGAAAGAGTATCAATGAACTTGCTTGAAAAGGCGCTGCGCGCCGCTGAATCGACGCCCCTGCCCGATCCGATCACCAAATTGGGCGTCGATTTCCTGTGCGCACGGACCAAGCGCAAACTGGCTGGCGCGCCATCCAATGATGAGCAATTCGCAAGGGCAATGATCGATCACCCCATCGCCGAACATGCCGATGTCGCCAATCAACAACATTATGAACTGCCGCCCGCCTTTTTCGGCCTGACGCTGGGGCCGCGCCGCAAATATAGCTGCTGCCTCTATTCCACGGGCAAGGAGACGCTCGCCGAGGCCGAAATCCTGGCGCTGACCGAAACCGTCGCGCATGCCGATCTCGCCGATGGCCAGACCATTTTGGAGCTCGGGTGCGGCTGGGGATCGCTGACGTTGTTCATGGCCGAGCGCTTCCCCAATGCCCGGATCGTCGCGGTTTCCAATTCCGCCCCGCAGCGCGGCTATATTGAGGGGCAGGTCAAGGCGTTGGGCCTGAGCAATGTGACGATCATTACCGCGGACATGAATGATTTCGTGCCCGATTTCGTCGCTGACCGGATCGTTTCGGTCGAAATGTTCGAACATATGGCCAATTGGGAAACATTGCTCGCCCGCGCGCGCGGCTGGCTGAACCCGGAGGGGCGGATGTTCGTGCATGTGTTCACGCATCGCAACCAGCCATACCGCTTCAACCAGCATGACAAGGCCGATTGGATCGCCCAGCATTTCTTCACCGGCGGCATCATGCCGAGCCACGGGCTGATCGGGCATTTCCCGCAAAGCTTTGAAGTGGAGCAAAGCTGGCGCTGGAATGGCGCGCATTATCAGCGCACCGCGATCGACTGGCTCGCCAATTTCGATGCCAATATCGCCGAGATCGATCGCATCCTGGTGGAGGTGTACGGCAAGGATGCGCGGCTATGGCGGCGGCGCTGGCGGCTGTTCTACCTGGCCACCGCCGGGTTGTTCGGCCATGCCGGCGGCGAGGAATGGGGCGTCAGCCATTATCGGCTGCGCCCAGCAAAGCCCTGATCGGCGCGGGCGGCCCTACCGCGCTGACGCCACGAAGCGGCGGCTGACCCAATAGCCGAAGCTGGCCGCCGACGCCGTCAGGAACGTCCCCCAGCACAGATCAGCGACCGTCACCACCGTTGACCAATCGCGCAAGGTCGCCTGGTTGGTGAGATCATAGGTGGCATAGGCCACAAAGCCGAGCACCGCGCCGCGAAACATGGCGGTCGTCGCCCGCCCGCTGGCGAGCGCGGGCTGGATCGCCAGCACGGTGATGCCCATCAGGTAAATCAGGTAGAACAGCCCGGCCGGGACAAGATTAAACCCCGGCATCATCAAATCACCCAGATTGGCGCGATACAGCCGGTCTGCGGTCAAAACGAGCCACACGGAATCCAGCGCCAACATCGCGATTGCTGCGGAGAAATAGGCGATGATGGTGGATTTCATGGCGGGTTTTTCGCTTTCGATGGGTGGCGGTGGGGGGTGTACCGCGACTTTGCCGCGGCTGGCTAGCCGGACGTTGGGCCAGGATTGGACTTGTAACGGTTTTGCGCCGTTCGAACGGCGCGGCAACGGTTCGACGCAATCTTCGCCGGACCAGCCGGACAGCTTGCTGAAACGGGCGACGGCACGCTGTAGGTAATAGATTGCGAACATGAGCTGGCCGACCGCAACCTGGAGCACATGATCGATCTTGGCGATTTCGCTCTTTCCCTCGACCCCGAGGCGGGCACCAGCTTTGGCGATACAGCCCGCAATACCCGGCACACCGCATTGAGCGCGCTCGCCTCTCCGGATTCGAGGGTGTGGTCCATGACGGTAAGACGCTCGGGATTGCGAATATGATGATCGCTAAGGGCAGCGATCGTCCGGTTTACATCGTGACACCTGAGGCGAGCATGACCATAACCTCGAAATCCTCCTTGTTGCCCGATCAGGCGGCCGAGGCCGTGATGCTGGCACACGCATTGGACAAGGCACCAAAGAATTTACGCCACGTCCCTCGGCTTCTAGCGCAATCGCATGAAAGCCGACTGCAGTCGCTCAGCGCATTCATTTCCGCGTGGGCCGGGCTCGAAATCTTGGTGGGTGCGACGTTCGAGCGCTATGAAGCGTCCTGGACCGCAGCGATTGGCAGCGCGTTGCCGCAGAGCGCCCAGAACGTGGCCGACCGCATGCGGATCGTCATGAAGGACAAATATCGCCTTGCAGACAAGTTTGCGATCATGGCGAGCGCGCTCGATCCGGCTGGGGCCAATCAGGATATTACGATCTTTGCGAACTTGAAGGAGACGCGGGACGCGTTCTTTCACAAGCTCTCAAGCGATCCCGCTCAACTTCCGGGAGAAACGACGCGACGCTTGCTGCGAAAATACTTATCCCTGCACCTCCAGCAGATTTAGCCCCGCTAGTTGGCGCGGTCGGGCATTTCTCACTCGCGACGTCGGCATTTCAGCGCGGTCCACGCCCACCCAAATTTACCCATCGCCGCCACCGCGCCTACGCGCTATAGCGCCGCGATTAGCGCGACAGAATCGAATAGTCTGCGCAACGAAATTGAAACTAGATTACACAAAAAGGGTTGACCTGCATTTTTTACACCCCTAACAGCGCGCTTCGCATAATTTTGTTGCGTTGCAATAACCCGAAGGACGACTGATGACCGAGAAATCCGGAGCCGATATCCTTGTCGAGGCGCTGTGCGATCTCGGCGTGGAGATCGTATTCGGCTATCCGGGCGGCGCCGTCCTGCCGATTTATGACGCGCTGTTCCGCCACAATGCGGCCGGTGGGCGGATCAAGCATATTCTGGTCCGTCATGAACAAGCCGCGACGCATGCGGCGGAGGGCTATGCGCGATCAACCGGCAAGCCCGGCGTGGTGCTGGTCACCTCTGGCCCCGGCGCGACCAATGCCGTGACGGGGATCACCGATGCGCTGATGGATTCGATCCCGATGGTGGTGATCACCGGCCAGGTGCCGACATCCCTGATCGGCACCGATGCCTTTCAGGAGGCCGACACGGTGGGCATCACCCGCCACTGCACCAAGCATAATTATCTGGTGAAGGACCCGGCCAAGCTGGGCAGCGTGATCCATGAGGCTTTTCATATCGCGACATCGGGCCGGCCGGGCCCAGTCGTTGTCGATATCCCCAAGGACGTGCAGGTCGCGGTGGCGCGCTATACCAAGCCCGGCCCGATCAAGCACAAAACCTATCGCCCGCAGATCAAGCCCGATCCGGCCGTGATCGAACAATTGGTCGATATGCTCGCGGCGGCTGAACGCCCGGTTTTCTATACCGGTGGCGGTATCATCAATGCAGGACCGGCGGCGAGCACCTTGCTGCGTGAACTGGCGCAGATCACGGGCGCGCCGGTGACATCGACATTGATGGGGCTTGGTGCCTTTCCGGCATCGTCGAAGCAATGGCTCGGCATGCTGGGCATGCACGGCACTTATGAAGCCAATTGGGCGATGAACCAGGCCGATTTGATCATCGCGATGGGCGCACGCTTCGATGATCGCGTGACGGGGCGGCTCGACGCGTTCAGCCCGCATTCGCGCAAGGCGCATATCGATATCGATCGCAGCAGTATCAACAAGACGGTGCGGGTCGATCTGCCGGTGATCGCCGATGTCGGCTATGCGCTGGAGGCGATGATCCGTGTGTACAAGGCGCGGCAGCACCCCAAGCCCGACCTGACCGACTGGTGGCAGCGGATCGAGGGCTGGCGCGCGAAGAAGAGCCTGGCCTTTGCTGAGTCCAAGACAGAGATCATGCCGCAGCGCGCGATCCGGGCGCTGTGGGAGGCGACGCACAAACGCGCGCCGATCATCACCACCGAAGTCGGCCAGCACCAGATGTGGGCCGCGCAGCATTTCGATTTCGAGCTGCCCAATAAATGGCTGACGAGTGGTGGGCTCGGCACGATGGGCTATGGCCTGCCCGCCGCGATCGGCGCGCAGCTTGGCCACCCCAAGGCGCTGGTGATCGACATTGCCGGTGAGGCGTCGATCCAGATGAACATCCAGGAGCTGGCGACCGCGACGCAATACCGCTTGCCGGTCAAGATCTTCATCCTCAACAACCAATATATGGGGATGGTCCGCCAGTGGCAGGAGCTGACCTATGAGAGCCGCTACGCCGAAAGCTATAGCGATTCACTGCCCGATTTCGTCAAGCTGGCCGAGGCTTATGGCTGGAAGGGCATTTTGATCGAAAAGCCGGGCGAGCTTGAGAGCGGCATATCCGAAATGCTGGCTTATGACGGGCCGGTAATGGTCGATTGCCGGGTGTCGCAGAGCGCGAACTGCTTTCCGATGATCCCATCAGGCGCGGCGCATACCGACATGATCCTGGCCGCTGATCAGGTGACCGGCGTGATGGACGACGAAGCCAAGGCGCTGGTCTGATGCACATCAAGCAAGAAAACGCCGAACGCCATACCCTGGCGGTGATTGTCGATAACGAGCCTGGGATTCTGGCGCGGATCGCCGGGCTGTTCACCGCGCGTGGCTATAATATCGCGAGCCTGACGGTGAGCGAGATTACCGAGGACAAATCGGTCAGCCGGATCACGATCGTCACCTCGGCCAGCCCGCCGGTGCTCGAACAGATCGTGGCGCAGCTCGACCGGCTGGTGCCGGTGCACAAGGTCACCGATCTCACCGCCGCCGGCGCGCATGTCGAACGCGAACTGGCGCTGATCAAGGTTGCGGGTACTGGCGATCACCGGATCGAAGCACTGCGGCTGGCGGACGTTTACCGGGCGCGCGTGGTCGATGCGACGACGTCGAGCTTCGTGTTTGAGGTGACCGGCAGCACCGAAAAGATCGATAAATTCGTTGAGCTGATGCGCGAGGTCGGGCTGATCGAAGTTGCGCGCACCGGCATCGTCGCCATTTCGCGGGGCAAAGAGGCGGCATAGGACGCGCACATCATTAGCCGTCACCCCGGACTTGTGCCGGGGTCCACTGCGCCCCATTCACTGCACTGCGGGCGGCGAGGTGGGCCCCGGAACAAGTCCGGGGTGACGGGACGGAAACAGGACAAGGGAGCTACCGAAATGAAAGTCTATTACGATCGCGACGCCGATCTGAACCTGATCACCGACAAGAAGGTCGCGGTCGTCGGCTATGGTAGCCAAGGCCATGCCCATGCGCAGAATCTGCGCGACAGCGGCGTCAAGGAAGTCGCGATCGCGCTCCGCCCCGGTTCTGCCACCGCGAAAAAGGCCGAAGCCGCCGGTTTCAAGGTGATGTCGAATGCCGAGGCCGCAGCCTGGGCCGATGTGACGATGATCCTCGCCCCCGACGAGCATCAGGCGGCGATTTACGCCGATGATCTCCACGCGAACCTGAAACAGGGCGCGACGATTGCCTTTGCGCACGGGTTAAACATCCATTTTGGACTAATCGAGCCACGCCCCGATCTCGACGTCATCATGATCGCGCCCAAGGGCCCCGGCCACACCGTGCGCAGCGAATATCAAAAGGGCGGCGGCGTCCCCTGCCTGATCGCGGTCGCGCAAGAAGCCGAAGGCGGGTCGGGCAACGGCTATGCCAAGGCGCTGGCGCTGTCCTATGCGAGCGCGGTCGGCGGCGGCCGCAGCGGCATCATCGAAACGACCTTCCGCGAGGAATGCGAGACCGATTTGTTCGGCGAACAGGCGGTGCTCTGCGGTGGCATCACCCATCTGATCCAGGCGGGTTTCGAGACGCTGGTCGAGGCGGGCTATGCGCCGGAAATGGCCTATTTCGAATGCCTCCACGAAACCAAGCTGATCGTCGACCTGCTTTATGAAGGCGGCATCGCCAATATGCGCTATTCGATCAGCAACACCGCTGAATATGGCGACATCAAAACTGGCCCGCGGATCATTACGCCCGAGACCAAGGCCGAGATGAAGCGCGTGCTCGCCGACATTCAGGCAGGGCGCTTCGTCAAGGATTTCGTCCTCGACAACCGCGCGGGCCAGCCCGAGCTGAAAGCCTCACGCAAGGCCGCTGCCGCGCACCCGATCGAAAAGGTCGGGGCGGAGCTGCGCGCGATGATGCCGTGGATCGGCGCCAACAAGCTGGTCGACAAAGCGAAGAACTAGCCACACCGAAATCAGGATACGCGGCAGTCCGACCTGCGTGGCTTGACTTGGCATGGAAGGTCCGACAATCGAACCCTTTGGGGGCTTCGGTTTCTATCGGACCATGCCATGCAGTTTTTTTTGCCACGGCCGCATATCCTGATTGCGATGCATGATTTCCATCCCGGCGGGACGGAAAAAATTGCGATGACGCTGGCTGGTGCCTGGATTGACATGGGGTTCCGGGTATCCATTGCCGTGGGCAGCACCAGCGGCGAAAGCGATGCTCATGTCCCGGCTGGGGCGACGATTGTGGCACTCGATCCACCGATCGAGCGCAGCCTGTTGTCGCGCTGGCGGCTCGCGCGCCGATTGGCGGATCGGGTTGCCCCGCTTCGCCCCGACATTGTTTTCCTGCCGGGCAATTATCATTTCGGCCTGGCGCGCGCCTTTCGCCGCCAGCTGCCCAACGCGGCCATCGTCGCCAAGATCAGCAACCCGCTGATCGCCAGAAATGGCGTGCTGCTGGAGGCTGTACAGCGCTTTTTCCTGCGTCGGCTGGTGAGCGGCATTGATGCGCTGGCGGCAATGACGCCAGGCCTGAAGAATGACGCAAAGGCCTTGTTGCCTGACATGCTGGTGCAATCGGTGCCAGACCCGTTTCTTGCCGATTCAGTGGTTCCGTTACCCCCTGCGCAACGGCGTTCGACCAAGGACATGCTCCACCTTGTCTGTATCGGGCGGCTGGAGCCCCAAAAGCGCTTCGCCCTAGCGATTGAGGTAGTGGCGGCGATGCAGCCGGACACCAAGGTCCATCTGACGATCGTCGGTGAAGGGCGCGAACGCCCCCAATTGGAGCGAGCGATTGCGCGGCATGGCTTGCAAGAGCACATCACGCTGACCGGATATCGGCCGGATGTATCGACCATCTTGCGTGATGCCGATCTGCTGCTGATCTGTTCGCGCTATGAAGGCGGGCCAGCTGTCGCGGCAGAAGCGCTGATTGCGGGCGTGCCCTTTGTCGCCACCGATTGCTCACATTATTTGCGTGATCTGGCGCAGATTGGCAGCTTCGGCACGCTGGCGGCAGACAGCTCTGCCGCGGCGTTGGTCACCGCGATCCATCACCAGCAACACCAGCCCCGACCGAGCATTGTCGAAGCAGCCGCAGCACTCTCCGCGAACCGGCTGTCGCACGCGGCGCAAGGCTATGCGCAGCTCTTCGAATCGTTGCAGGTTGGGCAACGGCGCGCGGCGTTGCTGCATTCCGGTGGCATCCCGCGAGCAACGACCGATCAAGCCAGTCTTTCAGCGAATCGCCACAGCGAGGATGTCGCTGCATAACATTGCCATCCCCAAATAGGGCATGATTTGCCGGCGCTGGGCCGCCGATGACTGGCCTTTCCGCAGGCCAAGGCTGGACAGCCATCCCGCCGACGCGTTAGGGGGAAATCATGGCCGAGCGCACCCTGCTCCTGTCGCTGCGACTTACGCGCCCTTAGGCGCCACTATCGCGTGCGCTCTTGCCCGCGCGATCAACCGCCTAAGGGCCTGGACCGACCCGAACCGCAGACCCCGCAGCCAGCGAGACCATGATGCACAGCAATCCGTCAGCCAAATATCGCCCCTTCCCGCCAATCACCCTGCCCGACCGGCAATGGCCATCACGCACCATCACCGCCGCGCCGCGCTGGCTGTCGACCGATCTGCGCGATGGCAACCAGGCGCTGATCGATCCGATGGATGCCGAGAAAAAGACGCGGATGTTCGATCTGCTCTGCAAA
The DNA here is from genome assembly GCA_001464615.1 of Sphingomonadales bacterium Ga0077557. Taxonomy (GTDB): domain Bacteria; phylum Pseudomonadota; class Alphaproteobacteria; order Sphingomonadales; family Sphingomonadaceae; genus Sphingomonas. The sequence goes on from LNFI01000016.1 coordinate 228,200, forward strand.
ATCGGCATGAAGGAGATTGAGGTAGGTTTCCCTAGCGCGGGCGCGACCGAATATGGGTTCATTTCCGGGCTGGTTGCCGAGGGGCGGATCCCCGACGATGTCACGATTCAGGTGCTGACTCAGGCACGCCGTGACTTGATCGAGACAAGTTTTGAATCGCTGCGCGGGGCCCCGCGCGCGATCGTCCATCTCTACAATGCCGTCAGCCCGGCCTGGCGCAAGATCGTGTTCGGCATGACCCGCGACGACGTGCGCGGCATCGCGGTGGAGGGCGCAAAGATCCTGCGCGATTGCGCCGCCGCCCAGCCCGATACCGATTGGCATTTCCAATATAGCCCAGAGACCTTTTCCACTGCCGAGCTCGATTTCTCGGTCGAGGTGTGCGCGGCGGTGATGGACATTCTGCGCCCCACCCCCGACCACCCGATCATCTTGAACCTGCCCGCCACCGTCGAATGCGCGACGCCCAATATCTATGCCGACCAGATCGAATGGTTTGGGCGCAACATCCCCAATCGCGACAGCGTGGTGATCTCGCTCCACACCCATAATGATCGCGGCACCGGGGTCGCCGCGGCGGAGCTTGGCCTGATGGCCGGGGCCGACCGGGTCGAGGGCTGTTTGCTCGGCAATGGCGAACGCACCGGCAATTGTGATTTGGTGACGGTTGCGCTCAACATGTACACGCAAGGCGTTGATCCGAAACTGGATTTTTCCGACATTGATGCGATCGTCAAGACGGTCGAATATTGCACGCATATCCCGATCCACCCGCGCACCCCCTATGCCGGCGATCTGGTGTTCACGGCATTTTCGGGATCGCATCAGGACGCCATCAAAAAGGGCTTCGCCGCGCAGGAAGCGCGCAACGATGCGCAATGGGAAGTCCCCTATCTGCCGATCGATCCGGCCGATCTCGGGCGCAGCTATGAAGCGGTGATCCGCGTCAATTCGCAAAGCGGCAAGGGCGGCGTCGCCTGGGTGATCGAACAGGATAAGGGGCTGAAACTGCCCAAGCGGCTGCAGGCCGATTTCAGCCGCCACGTGCAGGCGCTCGCCGACGAAGCCAGCCGCGAACTCAACGCCGCCGATATCTGGCAGTTGTTTGAAGCGACCTATCTGCCCAGCGCCAAGGATCGCTTCGTGCTGCGCGATTATGAAGAGACTGGGGCAGCCGGACAGCGCGTCTTCATTGGCCATGTCGCGATAGACGGCGAGGACCGATCAATCTCCGGGCGCGGCAACGGCCTGATCTCTGGCGTTATCGCCGCGCTGAGCGACAGCACCGGGCCCGCGCTGGATGTCGTCGATTATAACGAGCATGCGATCGGCCATGGCGCCGATGCCCAGGCGGTCGCTTATGTCGAATGCCGCACCGCCAGCGGTCGGACGGTGTTCGGCGTCGGGCTGGACAGCGACATTGCCACGGCAAGCGTCCGCGCCGTGCTCAGCGCCGCCAATCGCACCTGATCGGGCAGAACCGGCACTGTTGATTGGACGCGCCGCAATTGGCGCGCCAATAAGCGCTGATGGCCCCGCCCCCGCCCTTTGACGGTGATCCCTATGCGATGATCGGCAACGACGCAGCCGAGACGCGCCGTGCCTCGCTGAGCGAGAGCTATCGCACAATCGCGATACCCAAAGGCGCGCCCTTTTGGCGACGGCTGCTCGCGTTCAGCGGGCCGGGTTATCTGGTCGCGGTTGGCTATATGGACCCGGGCAACTGGGCGACCGACATCGCGGGTGGCTCCGCGTTCGGCTATCAACTGCTCTCGGTCATCCTCATCTCCAACATGATGGCGATGCTGCTCCAGGCGCTCGCCGCGCGGCTGGGGATCGCAGCGGGGCTCGACCTCGCCCAAGCCTGCCGCGCGCGCTATTCGCGCCCCGTCAATTTGAGCCTTTGGGTGCTGTGCGAGATTGCGATCATCGCCTGCGATCTCGCCGAAGTGCTGGGCACCGCAATCGCGCTGCAATTGCTGTTCGGGCTGCCTTTGCTGTGGGGCGTGGGCATCACCGCGTTCGACGTGCTGCTGATCCTGATGCTCCAGAATTACGGCTTTCGCCTGTTGGAGGCGTTTATCGTCACGCTGCTGGTCGTGATCGCGGGGTGTTTCGCCTATGAACTCTGGATCGCGCAGCCCGACCTGGCCGCAATTGCCGGCGGACTGATACCGACCGCGCGGATCGTGACTGACCCGGCGATGCTGTATATCGCGATCGGCATATTGGGCGCGACGGTGATGCCGCATAACCTGTATCTCCACTCATCAATCGTCCAGACCCGCGCCTTCGACACCGACGACGCGGCCAAGCGCGACGCGATCCGCATGGCGACGATCGACAGCAGCATCGCGCTGGGGCTGGCGCTGTTCATCAACGCGGCGATCCTGATCCTGGCGGCGGCGACCTTCCATGTCGCGGGGCGCAACGATGTGGCCGAGATCGGCCAGGCCTATGCCCTGCTGAGCCCGATGCTTGGCGCGGGCGCGGCGAGCGTGGTGTTCGCGGTCGCGCTGCTGGCGGCGGGGCAGAATTCGACCGTGACGGGCACGCTCGCCGGGCAAATCGTTGCGGAGGGCTTCCTCGACCTGAAAATCCCGGTCTGGGCACGGCGACTGGCGACGCGCCTGCTGGCGATCATCCCCGCCGTCGCCGTCATCGCCGCGCTGGGCGACCGCGGCGCGACCGACCTGCTGGTGTTGAGCCAGGTGGTGCTGAGCCTGCAACTCCCCTTCGCCGTGGTGCCGCTGGTAGCCTTCACGAGCGACCGTGCGCTGATGGGGGGATTGGCGAGCCCTGGGTGGCTGAAATGGGCGGCGTGGGGCGTGGCGGGGGTGATTATTGGGCTGAATGTGACGTTGCTGGTGGGGTTTTTGTGAGGGGGGCGAATGTCGTATCTTGGGTATTTGAAGCCACAGCGCGCTATGCAATGAGTTCCATTTACTGCGACAAGTGCTACCTAACCGCTATATTGAAACGATACTGAGGGCTCTGCCGTGGAACTGCTTGCCGTTACCGTCCAGTGCTATAAGAGATTCAAGAAAACGACATCGCTGCAGACGAATGGTAAGCTCGTAGCTCTCCTCGGCCCAAACGAGGCCGGGAAATCTACGCTGTTAAACGCCATCGCACATTTGGGACACACGAATCCGCCCTCGGCTGAGGAACTTTCGCGCGATGTCGATCCTCAGAACTTCCGTATTATTGGCCGGTTCTTCCTCAATGAGGATGACTTGACCTCCTCGGGACTCTCCGGTCCGCGCACCTTCATCGTGCACAAGTATCCCGACGGCAGCCGCAGGTTCAACTTCGAGCCTCCAGCCCCTACTAGGAACATCGCCCACCGGGATTCACTGATCCAAGCGATCGAACTGCTACTCGATAACGAGCCCGCGAAGGAACGGATTCTACAGATCGACGACAATTTTTCGCAGAAAATGACCAGTATCGTAGATAGCCTCCGCACCGAAAACGAGACTCTGTCCGAGCTGGTTGTAGCTGAGTTAGAGAACATGATCGAGGCGATCAACGTCGCAACCTCGACACCGACAAGTGCGGACAACCGGTTCTTCGCGGTCTGGGCGGATGCGGTTGACCGTGAGCACGCGCCAACTCCGTTTCAGAAAGCGGTCAGTGCGCTGAAGTCTCGAATACCTCCTTTCCTAGTGTTTGACGAGCAGGCGAGAAATTTGGCCTCGAGCTATTCGATCTCATCTCTTCGCCAAGGCGTCCCGCCCGCGCTCGCGAACTTGGTCGAGGTCGCCGGTCTCGATCTAAACGAGCTGTTCCTAGCGATCGATCAAGGTCTCAACGCCAAGATCACAACCCTAGAGCGTCGGGCCAGCGAGACGCTGGGGCGTAAGTTCAAAGAGGCTTGGAAGCAGTCGGGGACCGAGGTCGCGATACGGATCCAAGGTGACGAATTCGAGGTCCAGATCGTCAACTCAAATTCTGAGTTCACTGCCTTTGCAGAGCGTAGCGATGGTCTTCGACAGTTCGTGGCACTCCAAATGTTTGCAACCAGGAACCACGCCGATAAACCGGTGCTTCTCATTGACGAGGCCGACCAGCGGCTCCACTATGACGCTCAGGCCGACCTGGTGCAGATGCTCGCGCGACAGCAGCTCTCGCCCAAGGTAATCTTCACCACTCACTCCGCTGGCTGCCTTCCAGAGGACCTGGGTAATGGCGTCCGGACCATCGTCCAGAACCCGGCTGACGGCTCAAGCAAGATCGTGAACCGATTCTGGAACGAGCCCGGCCACGGATTGACTCCCTTACTGTTTGGTCTGGGGGCAGCCACACTCGCCTTCTTCCCTACAAGACGGGCGGTAATGGTAGAGGGTCCGAGCGACATGCTGCTGTTCCCCACCCTCTTAAGGGAAGCACTCGGACAGGCGAGCCTGGGGTTCCAGTTTGTTCCGGGACTTTCAGAGAACAAGGGCGCGCTCGAACCGCAGGCGCTCATCACCGAGACGAATGTCCTGCACGTTGTGGATGCCGATCCTGGCGGCAAGGCTATCGAGAAGCGGTTGCTTGAGAACGGCGTGCCAGCAGCCCACATTTTAGTGTTGAAGAACCCAGCTGGCACCGCTTTGGAGCTCGAGGACTTCGTGATCGAGGGGCGGCTTTTGGAAGCCGCGAATGAGATCATCACAAAATGGCACCCGACCTGTCGCCGCATCGAGTCCTTTCAACCGGCGAACGGCACACGGATGAACACGCTCGAGCACATGTTTCGCGAGAGCACCGGACGCAAGCTGCCGAAGGTCGACCTAGCTTACAATCTTCTCGACATGGTAAACTCGAATCCCTCGCTACCCCTCCTCGACCCAAGAAGAATCGCCGCGATTAAGGGGCTTGCCAACAAAATTACCAGTCATTTCGCCAACGTCGAATCGAGCAGGATAACCCCGGAGCCCGCAGGATGAACGACCGCTTTGCTCTAAGCTTGTCCAACAATGAGTGACAAGCCTAGAGGCGCATACCGGATTGGCCGGTTGCCACATTAACAGTCGCCGGTGCCTTCACTGAATGAACGACTGAGTTTAGTTGCGCTCGCGGAGCACGGGAATGGCCGAGCGCAGGACGCAATCTCGCCCCCCCCCCCCTATCGCCCCACGCCCTCAATCGCCGTCCGCTTCTGGCGCCCCCAGGTCTCGCGGCCCGTCAGGACCATCCACCAACCCCAGGTCGCGCCGGCATGGCGCAGCAGCTGGAAGGTGAAGGGCTCGAGGATCGCAGCGACAATGGCCCAGCCCCAGCCCAGCCCTTCGGTCTGGCCGGTCCAGCGGGCGTAGAGGCGTAGCGACCAGAGGTGGTAGGCGAGATCGAAGATGATCTTGACGATCATCACCAGCAGGATCGGCCAGGCGAGCATGAACTTGCCGCTTAGCACCAGTACCGCCAGGATGATGAAGGCGGCGATGCCGTAGATTGGCTGGAGCGTATCGAGCGTCTTGACCGGCATTTGCGCAGTGCCGAGCGACCCGAAGCGCGGGTTGCCGATCATGTCACGGTTCCAATATTGCGTCTGCAGATAGCCGCCGAACCAGCGGCGGCGCTGGCGCAGGAACGCCATCAATGACGCGGGCGCATCGGTGCGCGCGGTGGCGCCGCCAATGACGCGGACCTTCCAGCCGAGCCCCTTGTCGGTCGAATGGCGGTGGAGGCGGTGGATGAGCTCGTAATCCTCGACGAGGCAGGCAGGATCGAACCCGCCGACCGTGATCAGCGCATCCCGCCGGAACGCCGCGAACGCGCCCGAGATGAGCAACAGGCTGTCGACGCGCATCCAGGCATAGCGCGACAGGAAATTGCGGACATATTCATAGGTCTGGAACCACTGGAAAATCCGCCCCTGAAGCGAGGGGCCGCAAATGGGCGTGAGCACGCCGGTGGCGGCGACGAGCGCGGGCTCTGCGGTGAAGGCACCGCGCATCGCGGCGAGCGCGGGCGGGTCGAGCAGGGTATCGGCATCGACGGTGAGGACGACATCGGTATCCAGCAGCTGGATCGCCTGATTGAGCGCGCGCGCCTTGCCGCCATGCGGGACGCGCAGCCAGCGGAGCGTGGGCAGGCCGGGGGCAGGATCGCTGATGCTGCCAAGCGCTGGCGGGGTGAGGCCGTAGAGGCGGTGCAGCTCGGCGGGGGTATCGTCGCTGGAGCCGTCATCGGCGATGAGGATGAGATCGGGCGGGTCGCTTTGCTGGGCGAGCGTGTCGATGGTGATGCCGAGTACGCCCGCTTCATTATGCGCGGCGATGATCACGCCGAGCGTGGGGCGGTGCGTGGTGGCGGTGGTCTGGGCGGGCGCAGGCGCGGGGCGCATCAACTGCCAGGTCTTGGTGCCCGTGAAGATCAGCAGCGCGGTATCGTACGCAATGTAGACGAGGCCGACCGACCAGCTCGCCAGCCCCGTGCGGAAAAACGCCTGCGCCACCAGCGCGACGAACAGAATCAGCACGCCACCGGCGATGAGATAGGCGGAAGCAGGCACGCGTCGGGGCGTCAGCCGCGGCGATTGCGCGGCGAGCGTCTGGCTAATCGAGGTCATGCGCTGGGCTTATTTCCGATTTCTGATGAACACAGGCTTGCAACACGCTAGGCTTTGGGGCGTTTTATCGCCAGAGCAGCGCCACAAGATACGACGGGAAGAGACGATGGAAGCACGCCGCTATACCAGCCTTGCGATTACGCTCCACTGGCTTGTTGCGATCGGGATTATCATCAACGTGTTCCTGGCGCTGACCTGGGAGTTTTACCCCGAGGAATCGATTCGCCCGGCGATCAACCTGCACAAATCGATTGGCATTACGGTACTAGGGCTGGCGATCATGCGGCTGTTGTGGCGCTTCACGCACACCCCGCCCGCGCTGCCCACCGGCTATGCGAAATGGGAAGTGCAGTTGAGCCATGTGACGCATGTGCTGCTCTATGTGATCATCTTCGCGATGCCGATCACCGGCTGGATGCATGATTCGGCGTGGAAAGCGGCTGACGAAAACCCACTGACGCTGTTCGGGGTGATCCCTTTTCCGCGGATCAGCTACATCATGAACCTGGACGCGGTGACCAAGGAGCAGATGCATGATCTGTTCGGCGAGTTTCATGAGATCGCGGCCTATGCCGTCTATGTGCTGGTCGGGCTGCACGTGCTCGGCGCGCTGAAGCACCAGTTCATGGACAAACAGCGCGAATTGCAGCGCATGTGGTTTACGGGCGACGTGGAATAACACCGCCTGCTCCCTATGACGCGATTATCCTGGGCGCGGGGGCGGCCGGGCTGTTCTGCGCGCAGGTTGCAGGACAGCGCGGGCGGCGTGTGCTGCTGATCGACCATGCCGATGCGGTGGGCAAGAAGATCCTGATTTCGGGCGGCGGGCGGTGCAATTTCACCAATATCGGCACCACGCCCGCGCAGTTCATCTCCGCCAACCCGCATTTCGCCAAATCAGCGCTGAGCCGCTACGCGCCAGCCGATTTCATCGCGCTGGTTGAGGCGCACGGGATTGCCTGGCACGAAAAGACGCTGGGGCAGTTATTCTGCGACGGATCGGCCAAGCAGATCGTCAATCTGCTGCTCGATGAATGCGCCAAGGGCCAGGTGGATATCGCGCTGGGATCGGCAATCCGGTCAGTCGAGCATGCGGACGGCCGGTTTCGGGTGGCTTTTGGCGATCACATCGAGACGGCACCGGCGCTGGTGATCGCGACCGGTGGCCCCTCAATCCCGCAAATGGGCGCGACGGGCTTTGCCTATGATCTCGCGCGGCAGTTCGGGCTGAAGGTCGTGGAGCCCCGCCCTGCCCTTGTCCCGCTGACCTTGGGCGGTGACGAGACCTTGTTCCAAACCCTGTCCGGCGTCGCGACCGAGGTGGTGGCGCGGTGCGGCAAGGCGGTGTTCAAGGAGGCGGCGTTGTTCACGCATCGCGGGCTATCGGGCCCGGCGATCCTGCAGGTATCGAGCTATTGGCGGCACGGCGAGGCGATCGGCATCGATTTCCTGCCCGGACGCCCGCGCGATTGGCTGGTCGCAGCGAAACGCGCGGGGCCAAAGGTGAGCTTACGCAACAGCCTGGCGAGCGTGCTGCCGTTGCGGCTCGCTGATACGTTAACCGAAAAGCTGCCATTTGGCGGTGCGTTGCTGACCTATACCGATCGCGAACTGACCGATATCGCCGCGCGGCTGGCCGATTGGCGCTTTATGCCGAATGGCAGCGAGGGGTTTGCCAAGGCCGAAGTGACGGTCGGCGGGATTTCGACCGACGGGCTGTCGTCTCAAACGATGGCGGCACGCAAGCTGCCGGGGCTGTATGCGATCGGCGAGGCAGTCGATGTGACCGGGTGGCTTGGCGGCTATAATTTCCAATGGGCCTGGGCGAGCGGCAACGCGGCGGGGCTGGCGATTTAGCGCGATGAAGGTGGCGGTGAGCGGCGCAAAACGGTAGATTGCGGTAATGCCCCCTATCCTTGCCCGCATCGCCGCGCCGATTATCGCCCTTGCCCTGCTGACTAGCGCTGCGAGCGCGAGCCCAAGGCGCAAAGCCGCCCCCGCCCCGCCACCGCCTGCCGTGCTTGGCGATACGGTACGGGTGGCGATCACGACTGATGCGGGGGTGATCACGCTCGATCTCGATCACCTGCATGCGCCGGTCACGACCGAGAATTTCGTCGCCTATGTCGATCGCAAGCTATTCGACGGCACGACCTTTTACCGCGCAATGCGGCTGGCCTGGGGGACGCAGCCCAATGGCCTGATCCAGGGCGGCACGCAGAATGTGCCGCAGCGCACGCTGAAGCCGATCGTGCATGAACCGACGACGCAGACCGGCATTCTCCACAAGGCCGGGACGATATCGATGGCGCGCTATGCGCCGGGTACCGCGACCGGGGATTTCTCGATCCTGCTGGCCGATATGCCCGGGCTCGACGCGCATCCGGAGGCGAGCGGCGATACCGCAGGCTATGCAGCATTTGGCCGTGTCGTGGCAGGGATGGAGGTCGTCGCGCGGATATTCGACGCGCCGACCTCACCGACGCTGGGCGAAGGGTTCATGAAGGGTCAGATGATTGCGGCACCGGTGCGGATCATTTCCGCACGGCGGGTGCCGAATGCGGGCGCCGTGCCTTAACGCGCCGGCAGGATGCGCGGGTTGCGCAACAGGGCGGCCGACACGAGCGACACCACGGCGCCAACGGGTGCGATTTCCATGAAGGTCATCGGCAAGCGAAACAATGGGTTAGCGTAGCTGGTCCGCATGGTTTCCAGCGGCGCCATGGCGCGATCGAGCGCTGCTCCGGTCACGCCCGCTGCCTGCTTGGCGTGGCGGATGCCATCGATGTAATCGTTGATGAAGGCATAGTTGGTCGCAGCCAGATAGACTTCCCACACCAACACATAGACAAAAGCCGCGACCAGCGCGATCGCGAGCCCTACCCCAAAGGCTGGCAGGAAGCGGATGATGCCGCCGCGCTCGATATCGCGGTAGCGCTTTATGCCGACAAAGATGAAGGTCAGTGCGACCAGCATGACAAGATAGCCGAAAAATTCGGACCCGGCGAAGCTGATGCGATCGGCCAGCGCCGTACCGCCGATAATCGTGGCGATGATGACCGCGCCGGAACACCCGCCATAAATCGCTGCGTATCTGGTGATGCTGTTCATGCCCGCTTCTCCCCCGGCATTGCTGATAGCCGCTTCTCTATCCCCGTGCCTGGGCCAGATGCTATCACCCGGATGGGTGATTTGGCCCCATCACTCGCCCCATCACCCCACTATTTCAGGCAATCAGGGCGAGCGTACGCGCCTTTTCAATCGCCTCGATCCGACGCGTGACGGCGAGCTTTTCATAGACGCGCGCGACATGCGTCTTGACCGTATTGGGCGAGATACCAAGGCTGCGGGCGAGCTCCTTGTTTGACTGGCCCGACGCGAGCAGGGCGAGAATCTCGCATTCGCGCGGCGTCAGCCCGAGCGCGCGGATCGCGGCATCGTTGCGCTGAAATGGTCCGGCGATCGTGCGCGGGGTGAGGCGTGCGCCCGTCCAGATGCCGAGCGTGATAAAGCCGATGGCCAACAGCGTGACGTAGAGTTCGGTTGAAAAGGCGTGGACTGTGTATCGATAGTCGAGCCATTGCAGTGCGGTCGCCGCGAGGGCGAGCAACAATGCATAGGAGATGACGGTCCGCGCCATGGCGTGATGCTGCCACAAAGGCGCGGGCGGGGCGAGTGCCCTCACCCCCCCGTCGCAAACGCCCCGCGCACCTTGCCAACCGCTTCTTTGTACGGTGCGCGAATCTGGACGATGTCGGCGGCATAATCGCCGGTCGGGTGGAAGACGCCGGCCACGCGGATCGTCTTGGTGCCATAATCGAGCACCGTCAGGATGATCGGCACGCCGGCCTTTACGGCGATGTGGTAGAAGCCCGTCTTCCATTCGCGCGTCAGGCTGCGGGTACCTTCGGGCGGGATGGCGAGGATCATTGCGTCTTCGGTGGCGAAAGCATCCGTCATTGCCTGCACGACGTCATGGCTCGCCGCGCGATCGATCGGGACGCAGCCGAGCCAAAGGACCAGCCGACCAAATGGGCCGGTGGTGAGGCTCTTCTTCCCCATCCAGCGCAACGTCACCCGGTAATAGCCAGCCGCCGCGAGCATATTAATGCCGTCCCAGTTCGACGTGTGCGGGGCAGCAAGCAGCACGGCCTTGGCGAGTGGTGGCCAATCGCCCTGCATCGTCCAGCCGCCGAGCTTAAGATAGGCGAGGCACAGCCAGCGGAACATTTCAGCGGCGATACCGCGATAGGGGCCGGAGCGCGCGGTGAGCGCCGTCTTCGCATGCTGCATTTGGCCGGCTCTCCTTATCAGCCGACCTTATTACCGATCGGCGATCAGGCCGCTACCGATTCCAGCGCTTCGCTCGCGTCAAGCCAGGCGGCTTCGGCGAGGGTGAGCTTGGCGTCGACTTCGGCCCGACGCTGGCTAAGTTCGCTCATCGACAGCTTGGCGAGCCAGGGCTCAGCACCCGATGGATCGAACATCGCGCGGTCGATGGCGCTGCGCTGCGACGTGAGTTTCACCACCGCCTGTTCGGCCTCGTGCGCAGTCTTTTTCAGCGCGACGGCGCGCTCGCGCTCTGCGGCGGCAGCTTTTTTGTCCTTCTTGCTGCCCCCCTTGACCGCATTGGCATCGCCCTTGGGCTGGTTCCGGCCGAGGATCAGATCGGTATAGTCATCCAAGCTGCCGGCATATTCCTTGGCGGTACCGGCATCGACGAGCACCAGCCGATCGGCGGTGAGTTCGATCATGTGGCGATCATGGCTGACGACGACGACCGCGCCATCATAGGCGTTGAGCGCCTGCACTAGCGCCTCGCGCGCATCGACGTCGAGATGGTTGGTCGGCTCGTCGAGGATCAGCATGTGCGGCGCATCGCGGGTGATAAGCGCGAGCGCCAACCGCGCGCGCTCGCCGCCCGACAATTTGCCGACCTTGGTCGTCGCCTTTTGCCCCGAAAAGCCGAAACGGCCGAGCTGGGCGCGGACGGCGGCGGGGGTCTTGTCGCCCATCAAGCGCTGCATATGCTCAAGCGGGGTATCCTCGCCGTCAAGCTCCTCGACCTGATATTGCGTGAAATAGCCGACGCGCATCTTGCCCGATTTGGTCATGTCGCCGTCCATCGGCGCGAGTTGGGCGGCGAGCAGGCGGGCGAGCGTGGTCTTGCCATTGCCGTTGCGGCCAAGCAGCGCGATGCGATCGTCGGGATCGAGACGGAGGTTCAATCGCTGGAGGATTGGCTTGTCACCATAGCCGACGCTGGCCATGTCGAGCGTAACGAGCGGCGGCTTCAGCTCATCGGGGCTGGGAAAATCGAAACTCAGCGTCGGATCGTCGGCCATCGCGGCGATCGGCTGCATCTTCGCCAGCATCTTCTGGCGCGACTGGGCCTGTTTGGCGGTGGAGGCGCGGGCGGAATTGCGGGCGATATAGTCCTGCAGCTTGGCGCGCTGCGCATCCTGGCTGGCCTTGGCGGCGGCGAGTTGTGCGGCGCGCTCGGCGCGCTGGCGCTCAAACGCGTCATAGCCGCCCGCATAGAGCGTGGTCTTGCCGCCTTCGAGATGCAGGATGTTGTCGACGACATTGTTGAGCAGATCGCGCTCATGGCTGATGACAACCATCATGCCGGGATAGGCCTTGAGGAAGCTTTCGAGCCACAAAGTCGCTTCGAGATCGAGATGGTTCGATGGCTCGTCGAGCAGCAGCAGATCGGGTTCGGAAAACAGCAAGGCGGCGAGCGCCACCCGCATCTTCCAGCCGCCCGAATAGCTGTCGAGCGGGCGCTGCTGCATTTCCTCGTCAAAGCCGAGCCCGACCAGGATGCGCGCGGCCCGGGCCTCGGCGGTATAGGCGTCGATCGCTTCGAGCCGTTCATAGAGTTCAGCGACGCGGTCAGGATCGACGCAATGTTCGGCCTCCGCAAACAGCGCGGCGCGTTCGGTATCAGCCTCAAGTACCGTCTCAATCGGCGTCTTGCTGCCGTGCGGGGCTTCCTGCTGCAGATAGCCGATCCGCGTCTTGCGCGGCATCTCGATCTCGCCATCATCGGCATCAAGCTGGCCGATCATCACCTTCATCAGCGTCGATTTGCCAGCGCCATTGCGGCCAATCAGCCCGACACGGCTCTTCGCCGGCAAGGTCGCGCTTGCACGTTCCAATATCGTGCGACCGCCAAGCCGCACCGTAATGCCGTTGATATTGAGCATAAGGGTGCGCCTATCACGGCTTTGTGCTGGCCCCAAGGGGTGTTCGCATGTGCAGCAGATTTGGCCGGCAAAGGGGCGGGAATGGGGGAGGACCGGCAAGGTCCAAAAGGCGCATCGTGGGGCCGATGAACAGTGGCGACGCGATCGCTTAAGCGGATGGATCAGTGATGGTCGGGAAGAGAGGATTCGAACCTCCGGCCCCTGCCTCCCGAAGGCAGTGCTCTACCAGGCTGAGCTACTCCCCGACGGAGCCCGGCGGCGGCGCCAAAAAGCCGGCCGGAAAAGCATGGAAGCGGGCCTATACCGACGGCCATGCGCGGGTGCAAGCGTCAGCTTTACAGGCGAGCGGACGGCCCATTGCCGCGCCATTTCGTCCATAAATGCCGCACCAGCAGATGGGGCGGCATGCGCAGCCAATGCGACCGAACATAAAAGCCGAACCGTGTTACCGGGCGGATCGCCCTGCCCCAGCCGTCGCGCGCGGTGAGCCGACGCAGATAGAGCGCGTCGGTTCGGTTAGGCGTGGCCCAATCAGCGGGAATCTCCGTGCCATAAAGTGCGTGCGCAAGCCGCACCGCCCGGCAAACCTCGCGGGTCAGGCCGTGATGCGCGGCGCGGGCCGCTACACCTGCCAGTCCGAATTCGCCAATCAAGCGATCGACGTCCCACAGATTGCGCATCCCACCCGCCAGATCGCCATCGGCAAAGAGATGCGCAGCGGCATGGACGATCATATCGGCGGGTGCGGGCACGCGCAGACCGTTTTCCAGGGCAATACTGTCGGCGATAATGGCGGCAGGATCGGGGGTGATCCGCGCGGTGAGCGGCAGGATGCTGTGATGGACATCGATCATCCGGTCACGATCGCGGTGGATCAGCGGCGGCAGTTCATGCATCCAGCGGCGATAATAGCTGTCATCATAAGGGTCAGGCTTGACCCATTCCCAGCCGCTGGCGAGCAACGCCGCCTCGACCGCATCGAGGGCGTCGCGCGGCACGAGAATGTCGAGATCGCCGATCGAGCGCCCCTGCCCCGCTGCCAGACCGGCCGCGACAAAGGCGGTCCCTTTCAGCAGCACGACCGGCCGATCCAGCGGCGCGAGCGCGCGGCGCGCCATTTCGGCCTCCCACAGCGCCGCCACCCGCCCCTGTTCGGCAGAAGCGCGAGCATCAGCGAGGAGACGTGCGACCGCAGTCGGCACCGGCAAACCGCCAAGCCGGTGCGCAAGCGAACCGATTAACTGTTCGGCGCGCGCCATGGCGAGCAGCGACGTCCAGCCCGCCGGGTCCAGATCAGCCGTCGTCGCCGGATCGCGCAGCGCATCGGCAAGCAGCCAGGCGGTGCGGTTCATGTCGACGCCCATAGCTGCTCAACCAGGTCGATCGCCGTTTGCGTATCGGGGTAATCGATTGCCTGGGCGGGGATCTGGCCGACCAACCCGGTCAGCGCATCAAAGCCGCGTTCGCCCATGGCGACATAGTTGGTCGACGCCTGGGTCAGCCGGACGAACACTTCGCTGGGCGGTACCGGGCGCATCGCGGCTTCAAGCCCAAAGCGCGGGAAGAGCAGCAAGGCGGGGCGCGCCGGCTGGTCCATTGCTGCAATGGCGTGGGCGTCGGGCACAAGATGTCGGATATCGCCCTTGGGCGTGCCTGCCAGCAGCGGGCCAAACCGAGCGCTGGGCACCGCCATTTCCACCACGCTGATCGCGGCATTTTTCAAACTGACCAGCCGGGGAAAGGCGTGCACCAGCCCGCTTGCCGGATCGACCAGCGCGAATTCATCACCCATCAGCCGCCAGCCGCGCGCCGCCAGCAAGGCCGCCAGCGTCGATTTGCCCGCGCCCGATTCGCCGGTCATCAACAGCGCGCGCCCGTCGCGTTCGACAACTGAAGCGTGGAGCAGCAGATAGCGCCGCTGGCCGAGCGCCATTTGCAGGTTCATGCCCATTTCTGCCGCCAGCAGCCCCTGCGCGATGGGCAACGGCGCCGCTTCGGGCAGGACATAATCACCGCCGATCATCACTGAGGGGCGAATGAAGCGCCGCCACGGTCGCGCAGCGAACAGCCGCACGGTGAAATCGGGCACGCCGCCCTCCGGTGCAGGATAATCGCTGTAGAGTGCGCGCAGGGCGGCAATTGGTGCGGACCAATCCGATCCGATGCGAAAGCCGATCGGGCCAATCTTCACTTGATGGGCGAACCTCATCGTCGTTCGACCAGCCCGGCGGCGACAAGTTCATCCAGCCGGGCCAGCAACGCGACGGAATCAGCGTCGCCCAGATCATATTCGTCGCCCAACCGCGCGAGCAGCGCCGCGCCGGTCAATGCTTCAGGCGCCAGGGCATCAAGAATTTCGGGGGCGGGGGGAGCAAGGATATGGGTAATGCCCGATGCACGGTGATACACCAGCGTCAATTCATCAAGCTGCACCGCCCGCAAGGTGGCGGCTGACACCGATCGATAGACGGGTGCCGACACGGCGCTTAGCCGCGCGGCATCTGCAGCGAGGCGAAACAGGTAAAGCCGCTGGTGCCCGATTGCAGGCGCCGAATATATTGCAGATAAGCGCGGGTACGATCGCTATCCATCCCCGGCAACCGCCCGCCAGCCATGGCACGGCGGACATCTTCGCCCTTGAACGGCACCCGCGCTGGCGGAAAGGCACCCGCTGTTCCGGCGGGCACCAATGAACCATCGGCGGCAATGTAGCTGCCGGCGCGGGCGGGATCGGGCACTGGAATTTCGCAGGTGAGCACCGACGCCGTGGTTTGCGCGAGCGCCGGGCGGATCGAAACGATGGCGGTTGCGCCGACCGCGCCGAGCATCAACGCACGCCGCCGGGTTGGCATGGCCTCCGCTGCTGCCGCCAAGGACGGGGTCGCGGGCAGCGGCGGGGGCGTTTCTGCCGGGGGAATATCGTCGCTCATGGCCGTTCCATCATGCTGCCCCGAATATGATCCTGTGGCCCTTTCACAATCGTAAATTGAGTGCAAGCCGGGTAACCATACTCGCCGCCGCGCGCGGATTGCGCTAGACATGGCCAATGCTTGACGCCTTTGGTTATCGGACCCTCACCGCAATCGCCGTCATCGTCGTCGCGGCGATTGCAATCGTCATGCTCGAACAGGGCCTGCAAGGCGGGCTGATCGTGCTGGTCGGCGGCGTGGCAGCCGTGCTGGTCGCTGCAGGCACCGGCGATGTCGCGCCCGAACCAGCGGTGATTGCCGACCCAGTCGACCGCAGGGCGAACCCGATCGATATCGACGAAATGATCGAAGCAGTCATCGAGCCGATCCTGATCGTCGCCGATGGCCGCGTCGGCCATGCCAATCAACCCGCACGGGTTTTGCTCGGCGGGCATATCATTGGCGAGGATGTCCGCCTGGCGATTCGCCACCCGGCCGCCGCCGAACGGCTGACCGAGATGCGGAGCAATTCAACCCGGCCGATCAACCTGGTTGGGCTGGGTACGCTTGATCAACGCTGGGAAATGCGCGTGACGACCATGTCGGATGGCCGCCGCGTGGTGCATTTGATCGATCAAACCGGCAGTTATGCAGCCGAACGGATGCGCGTGGATTTCGTCGCGAACGCCAGCCATGAACTGCGCACCCCACTCGCCTCCATCCTGGGTTTCGTCGAAACGCTGAGCGATGAAAAGGCTGGCGGCGACCCCGACGTGCGCTCGCGCTTCTTAAAGGTAATGTTCGACGAAGCCCGGCGCATGCAGCGCCTGGTCGAAGATCTGATCTCGCTCAGCCGGATCGAAGCGGAGAAATACCGCGTGCCAGCAACCGCCATCGATCTGCGCCAGTTGATGGAAGAGGTGCATGCCGAAATCGCTGATTCGCATGACAAACGCGGTGCCGATTTGGTCAGCGATATCGAGGCCAATGTCCCCCCGGTCACGGGGGACCGCGCGCAATTGTCGCAAGTGCTGCACAATCTGATCGGTAACGCGATGAAATATGGCCGGCCGGGCACGCCGGTTATCTCGCGATTATGGGTCGATCAGACCGGGATGGTGCGAATCAGCGTGGCTGATGAGGGCGACGGCATCGCGCCCGAGCATCTGCCAAGATTGACCGAGCGATTCTACCGAGTCGATGCCGGGCGGAGCCGATCATTGGGAGGCACTGGCCTTGGCCTTGCCATCGTCAAACATATTATCGAGCGTCATCGCGGTCGGCTCGATATCACAAGTATCGTCGGCAAGGGCACAACTGCGTCGATTCTGCTGCCCGCCATCCCCAACACCGCCCCGCGCCGGGAGGCTCTGTCATCAAACGGTAACCCTACTGTCACAGAGGCAACCCGTTCGGGGTGATAGCGGCGCCGCGGGAACAGTCCTGCAAGGAGGGATTCGATGCGACGTCATCTCGCGATTTTGGCGGTTACTGCGCTTACGCTCTCGGCATGCACCGATCAGGCCAATGGCGGCGGCGCGGGATCGCGCGACCAGATCAAGGCCGTTGGGTCATCGACGGTCTATCCTTTTACGACCTTAGTCGCCGAACAATTCGTCAACAAAAACCCCGGCATGAAGGCGCCAGTCGTTGAATCGACGGGTACCGGTGCTGGCATGAAGCTGTTCTGCGCCGGGGTCGGCGCGCGGCATCCCGATATTGTCGATGCATCGCGCCGGATGAAGCTGACTGAATTCACGACGTGCACAGCAAATGGTGCCGATCGGATCATGGAAATCCAGGTCGGGCTTGATGGCATTGCCTTTGCCGAGGGCACGGACGGGCCGAAGCTGCAGCTGACGCCGGTTGACATTTATCTGGCGCTCGCCGCCAATCCGCGCGGCATGCCCAACACCGCCAAGACCTGGAAAGACGTCAATCCGGCGCTGCCCGCTGTCGCGATCCAGGTTTATGGCCCACCAGCGACCAGCGGCACCCGCGATGCGCTGGCCGAACTGATCATGGCGCGCGGTTGTGCTGCCATCTATCCCGCTAGCATCGCCATGAAGGACAAAAAGCCTGACGATTTTGCCAATGCCTGTACCCGCATTCGCGATGACGGCCCCTATGTCGATGCCGGCGAGAATGACAATCTGATCGTCCAGAAGCTCCAGTCAAACCCTAATGCCGTTGGCATTTTCGGCTATAGCTATCTTGAGGAAAACGCTGACAAGTTGATCGGCGTGCCGATCAGCGGTGTTACGCCAACCTATGAGACGATTACGGCGGGCACCTATCCGGGATCGCGCCCTTTGTTCATCTATGTGAAAAAGGCGCACCTCACCGCCATTCCTGGCCTGCCGCAGTTCCTGGATGCCTTTGCCGGTGCCTGGGGACCGGGTGGTCCGCTCGTGAAGCGTGGGCTGATCGCCGCCCCGCAATCGGTGCGCGATGCTTCGGCGGCGATTATCAAGAACGGCACAACCCTCGACGGCCGCACCCTGAACTAACGTTTTCGGCAGGATGGTGCTGATGATCAGCGCCATCCTGCCTTTTGTTTCCAGATAAGTTGAAGAATATCGCCCTTGCCCACGTTGCTGCTCCTTTTTCTCATCGCCGGTCTCGGTCTGATCGGCTGGCTAACGGCGCGCGTCCGCGCGGTTGGCTTCCGGCGCGGCGCGGCGCGGCGATTCAGCTCGTTGCCCTCTCATCACGGCACCTATGTCGCCATGTGGGTGGTGATTCCCGCATTGATCTTCGTGACGGCCTGGCTGTTCATCACCCCCGGCATGGTCACCAACACCGTGCTGCAGGTGCCGATCGCCGCCAACCTGCCCCCGCCCGGCTTTGAACGCGCGGCCGTCCTTTCTGAAGCCCGGTCGATTGCGCAAGGCAACCATTTCGGCAGCGGCAACCCGCTCGCCCACGCGCTGGCCCCCGCCTATGCCAGCGCTCAATTACGCTACAACTGGATGGGATCAACGCTGGCGCTGCTGCTGGCGCTCTCCTGTGGTGCCTATGCCTATGTCCGGGTGAAGCCGGATTTCCGGGCGCGCACCCGGATCGAACGGGTGGTGATGCTGTTGCTGCTCACCGCATCGCTGATCGCGATCCTGACGACGGCGGGGATTGTCGGTTCGCTGCTCTTTGAATCCTGGCGCTTCTTTCAAATGGTGCCGATCCTGGATTTCCTGGCCGGCACGCATTGGAGCCCGCAGGTCATCGATGCGCGCGATCCGGGGGCATCACTGGGCGCGGTGCCGCTATTCTGGGGGACCTTCTTCATCGGCGCGGTGATCGCGATGATCGTCGCCATTCCCTTCGGGCTGATGAGCGCGATCTATCTGACGCAATATGCCGCCCCGCGGGTGCGCCGCTGGATGAAACCAATTTTGGAGGTGCTCGCCGGGGTGCCAACCGTGGTCTATGGCTATTTCGCGGCGCTGACCGTTGCGCCCGCCGTGCGCGATCTGGCGGTGGCGGCGGGCTATAGCGCGGCTAGTTCGGAAAGCGCGCTGGCGGCCGGGCTGGTGATGGGGGTGATGATCATCCCGTTTGTATCCTCCATGGCCGATGATTCGATCGCTGCCGTCCCCGCCGCGATGCGCGATGGGTCGCTGGCGATGGGCGCAACGACATCGGAGACGATCCGGCGGGTGTTATTACCGGCAGCACTGCCCGGCGTGGTTGGCGGCGTACTGCTCGCGATCAGCCGCGCGATTGGTGAGACGATGATCGTGGTGATGGCGGCCTCTGGCATCGCCACGCTCAGCATAAACCCGCTGGCCAGCGCGACGACCGTTACCAAGCAGATCGTCGATCTGCTGACCGGCGAGGCTGAGTTTGACAGCCCCAAGACATTGGCCGCTTTTGCGCTGGGGCTGACGCTGTTTGTGGTCACGCTGCTGCTCAACATCGTCGCGCTGACGGTGGTCAAACGCTATCGTGAAGCATATGAATAAGATGGACCTTCCCCCAATCCAGCCCGATCGTGCGCCCACTGACTGGCGTGCAAACGCGATGCAGCAGCGCATCCGTCGGCGCTATGCCGCCGAACGCCGATTCCGGCTATTTGGCCTGGGCGCCGTAATCATGTCGGCCGGTTTTCTGGTGTTCCTGCTGGCGACCATGGCGATCAACGGCGCTCAAGGGTTCACGCAAACCGAAATCACCCTGCCGTTCGATTTTCCCCGTGCCGGCCTCGCCCTGGAAGCGGATCGGCTGAAGGGGGAAGGCGCCGATCTGGCGCTGGCCGGTGCCGGGCTGGCCGAAGCAACATCGCGCGCCGCTGTCGTCGCCTTTGGTCGGGGTGGCGATGCCCTGCTTTCGGACGGGGCATGGCTGCGCGTGCGCGACCAGCTAAAGGCCGATCCGTCGCTGCTCAGCCGCCGGGTGATGCTGCGCGTACCCGCATCGACTGAACTCGATATCGCGTCCAAGGGTAAGGGATCGCCCGCCGCAGAGGCCACCGTCGCGCAGTTGCAGCGCAACGGGCGGCTCCACACCGTCTTCAACTGGCCGTTCTTGACCGAATCCGATTCAACCGATCCGACGATCGTCGGCATTTGGGGTGCCCTAAAGGGGTCATTGCTGACGATGTTGGTGACGCTGTCGATTGCCTTTCCGGTCGGCGTGCTTTCAGCGTTATATCTCGAAGAATATGCGCCCCGAAACCGCTGGACCGATCTGATCGAGGTATCGATCAACAACCTTGCTGCGGTTCCATCAATCATCTTCGGCCTGCTTGGCCTGGCAGTGTTTCTCAACACCTTCCACCTGCCCCGATCGGCATCGTTGGTGGGCGGCTTGACGCTGGCGTTGATGACAATGCCCGTGATCGTCATCGCCGGGCGCAACGCCATCAAATCGGTGCCGCCGTCGATCCGCGACGCCGCGCTGGGCGTTGGCGCGAGCCCGATTCAGGTGGTCTTCCACCATGTCCTGCCGCTCGCATTACCCGGCATCCTCACCGGGACGATCATCGGCATGGCGCGCGCCCTGGGCGAAACTGCCCCGTTGTTGATGATCGGCATGCGCGCCTTTATCGCAACGCCGCCGGCCCGGCTAACAGATCCAGCAACGGTATTGCCCGTCCAGATCTTCCTCTGGTCGGACGAAGTGAGCCGTGGCTTCATCGAAAAAACCAGCGCGGCGATCATCGTGCTGCTCGTCTTCCTGCTCGCGATGAACGGGGTCGCCATCTATCTCCGCAACAAATTCGAGACCCGCTGGTAATGAACGCTTCCCCCCTTTCACCCCCGCGCGCGCCCAAGATGACGGCGAAGCACGTGAATGTTTTCTATGGCCCCAAACAGGCGATCGATGATGTTTCGCTGGACGTCGACAAGGATCATGTCACCTCGCTGATCGGCCCGTCGGGCTGCGGCAAATCGACCTTTTTGCGCACACTGAACCGCATGAATGACACCATCGCCATCGCGCGCGTGTCGGGCGACATTCGGCTGGACGGCGAGGATATTTACGCCGCCGATATGGACGTGGTGCAGCTGCGAGCGCGCGTCGGGATGGTGTTTCAAAAGCCGAATCCCTTCCCCAAATCCATCTATGAAAATGTCGCCTACGGCCCGCGCATCCACGGGCTGGCGTCGACCAAGGCGCAGCTTGATGCTGCCGTCGAGCAATCGCTGCGCCGCGCTGGGTTGTGGGAAGAGGTCAAGGACCGACTGAGCGACAGCGGCACCGCCTTATCGGGCGGGCAGCAGCAGCGCCTGTGTATCGCGCGCGCCATTGCGGTCGATCCCGAAGTGATCCTGATGGACGAGCCTTGTTCAGCGCTGGACCCAATCGCGACCGCCAAGATCGAGGAACTGATCCACGAGCTGAAGGGCCGCTACGCCATCGTCATCGTCACCCATAACATGCAGCAGGCCGCCCGCGTTTCGCAGCGCACGGCGTTTTTCCATCTCGGCACGCTCGTCGAATATGGCACGACTTCGGATATTTTCACCAATCCCCGCCAGGAGCGGACCAAGGATTACATCACCGGCCGTTATGGCTGATTGTTTCAAAATCGAGAAAATCATTGGTTGATCATACAGTTAAGGCGTTTGACGAAGATATTGGGGAACTGCGTGGGTTGATCGCGCAGATGGGCGGTCTTGCCGAACATGCGATTGTCGGCGCGATGAACGCGCTTAAGCGCCACGACCTTGAAGGGGCCGAGGTGATTGTCTCTGGCGACAAGCAGATTGACGCTATCGAAATGCAGGTGGAGCGGCTGGCGGTCCAGCTAATCGCCTTGCGCGCGCCGCTCGCCAATGATCTGCGCGAGGTTGTTGCTGCGCTCAAAATCGCCGGGGTGATCGAACGGATCGGCGATTATGCCAAAAACATCGCCCGCCGCGTTGCCGCAATCGAAGATCATGGCGATATCGAGCCGCTATCAGTGCTGCCCGCCATGGCCGGCCTGGCGACAACGATGGTGCATGACGTGCTCGATGCCTATGCAGCGCGCGATGCCGAAGCCGCCATCAGGGTCTGCGAAAGCGACCGCGCGGTCGATGATTTTTACAACAGCCTGTTCCGCGTCCTCGTCACCTATATGATGGAAAACCCGGCCAGCATCGGCCAGGTCGCGCATCTGCTGTTCATCGCCAAGAACCTGGAACGCGTGGGCGACCACGCGACCAACATCGCCGAGATGGTCTATTATGCGGCCACCGGCGTTCACATGGGGGAGCGCGAACGCGGCGCTGCCCCAATTCACTGATTAAAGCCCACTGAACGGAGACGAATAATGGCCCGCGCCAAGATGTTGCTCGTCGAAGATGACGCCGCCCTCGCCGAATTGCTGATCTGGCATTTCAAGCGCGAGGATTTCGAGGTTCAGCAGACCCCCGATGGCGAAGAAGCACTGCTGCTCGCCAAGGAGGCAACGCCAGATATCGTCCTGCTCGACTGGATGGTCGAGGGGCTGTCGGGCATCGAAGTCTGCCGCCGCCTGCGCCGCATGCCAGAGACAGCGAATGTGCCGATCATCATGCTCACCGCGCGTGGTGAAGAGGAAGACCGGGTGCGCGGGCTGGAAACCGGCGCGGACGATTATGTCACCAAGCCTTTCTCGCCACGCGAGCTCGTTGCGCGTGTTGGCGCGGTGCTGCGCCGCGTGCGTCCCGCGCTCGCTGGTGAGCAGCTGACCTATGCCGATATCGAGATGGACACGGTTGGCCATAAGGTCCGTCGGTCGGGCGAGGTGATCCCGCTCGGTCCCACCGAATTCCGGTTGCTCAAGCATTTCCTGGAGCATCCCGGCTGGGTGTTCAGCCGCGAACGCTTGCTCGACGCGGTCTGGGGCCATGATTCGGACATCGAATCGCGCACAGTGGACGTCCATATCCGGCGGCTGCGCAAGGCGATCAACAATGGGGACCGGCCGGATATCATCCGCACCGTCCGCTCGGCGGGCTATGCGCTCGATTCGGGGGCCTGAGCGCCGATCCGGACCCTAATCCTCCTCCCGGCGTTTGGTCAGGGTGCGGCTTCGGCTGCCCCCGACCCTTCGCCAGGAGAGACAAGATGAAATCCACTTATATCCTAACCAGCTTGGTCTTGCTGGCCAGCCCCTTGGTCGCACAAACCGGCCCCACCACCACCAACGGTATCCCAGATACCGCGCTGTCGACCGCGACGACACCATCGACCGGACCGCGATCGCGTGAGGCTGATCTGCAAACCAATACCGCCGCGCGCGCCAATCAAAGCATGCTCGCCGTCGCCCCGGAATCGACACTGCCCGCACCAGCGCTCGATCCTTATCCGCTCTGCAAGGCGGGCGAGTTCGATCATTGTATGGAGCCAGGCAATGGCCCTGCCAAAAAGCACCGCCGGTCCAAGCGGCCACGCTGATATCGCGGTTATCGTGGTTATAGCGTCGTGGCGGGGCCGTAATGATGACGGTCCCGCTTGCACCGCCCGATCAATCGAATAGGAAGCGCACCAGATATCAATAGAGGAAGAGCGCTATGACCATCAGTTTCGAAAACCGCGTTGCCATCGTCACCGGCGCAGGCGGCGGCCTGGGCCGCGCCTATGCGCTCGAACTGGCGCGGCGCGGCGCGAAAGTGGTGGTCAATGATCTCGGCGGATCACGCGATGGCACCGGGCATTCCGATGCGGCGATGAAGGTCGTCGAGGAGATCGAGGCAGCTGGCGGCACCGCCATGTCGAATGGCGGCAGCGTCACCGAATATGACCAGATGGTCGCGATGGTCGAAGCCGCCAAGGCGAAATGGGGATCGGTCGATATCCTGATCAACAATGCCGGCGTGCTGCGCGACAAGAGCTTTGCCAAGATGGAGCCAGCCGATTTCAAATTCGTCGTCGATGTGCACCTCAATGGCTCGGCCAATTGCACCAAGGCAGTGTGGGAGACGATGCGCGCGCAAAATTACGGCCGCGTGCTGATGACCGCGTCGTCAACTGGCCTCTACGGCAATTTCGGCCAGGCCAATTATGGCGCGGCCAAACTAGGCCTTGCCGGCCTGACCAAGACGCTGGCGATTGAGGGTGCCAAGAACAACATCAAGGTCAACACGATCGCGCCGACCGCTGGCACGCGGATGACCGAGGATCTGTTCCCGGCCGAAGCCTTCGCCGCCTTCGCGCCTGAAAAGGTCGCGCCTGCCGCGCTGTTCCTGGTGTCAGAGGATGCCCCGACCAACATGATCATCGGCGCAGGCGCGGGTGTGTTCCAGGCGGCCTATGTCACGCTGACCCAGGGTAAGCTGCTGACCGGCGACGAGCTGTCGCCCGAAGGTATCGCCGCCCATTGGGCAGAGATTACCGACCGCACCGGCGAACTCACCCCGCAATCGGGCAGCGAGCAATCGCTGAGCATCCTGAAGCTGCTGCAGGCCAAGTAACGACCGTCATCCGACAACCCCCACCTCCGTTCGCCCTGAGCGAAGTCGAAGGGCAAGCGCAGCGCCTGGGCTTCGACTTCGCTCAGCCCGAACGGAGGTCGATATAAGCACTGGTCTAATTGCGGCCCCGATTCATTCGTGCAACCTTGATCGCACGATGACATCCCCCCCCACCTTCACCAATGGAAAGCTGATCCGCAGCGTCGGGCTGTGGGGGCTGATCGCGATGGTGCTCAACGGTCTTATCGGCGCAGGGATATTCGGCTTGCCCGCCAGCGTCGCCAATAGCGCGGGTGGCTGGGCACCGGTGATTGTGCTGCTCGTCGGGCTGGCGATGCTGCCGATTGTGCTCGTCGTCGCGCGGCTGGCGCGGTTGTTCGACGGCACCGGCGGGCCAATTCAATATGTGGAGGCCGCCTTCGGCACAACCGCCGCTTTCCAGATCGGGTGGATGCAGCTGCTATCGACCACCGCATCGGCTGCCGCCAACGTTAACCTGCTCGCCGATTATGCCTTGCGGGGCTGGGGCATGCCGGAATCAAGCCTGCAGGCTCATATGGCCGTGGTCCTTGGCGCATTGCTGCTGATCTTCATCGTCAATCTGAATCGCACAAATGGTGTTGCCCGCATTTTGGGCGTGCTGTCGGTGATGAAGCTTGCTCCCCTGGCGCTATTGATCGTCCTCGCCATACCCCTGGTGGTCAGCGATGGCGCGAGCGTGCGCCCGGCATCAACATGGTCGCTGAGCCAGGCGGCCTTGCTGTCGGCTTATGCTTTTACCGGCTTCGAGGGCGCCCTGACGCTGGCGGGCGAAGCCCGTAATCCCAAACGGGATATGCCGCGCGCCGTTGTTGGTGTGTTCCTCGCCGTCAGCTTGCTCTATGCACTACTGGTTTGGGGCT
Organism: Sphingomonadales bacterium Ga0077557; assembly: GCA_001464615.1. Taxonomy (GTDB): domain Bacteria; phylum Pseudomonadota; class Alphaproteobacteria; order Sphingomonadales; family Sphingomonadaceae; genus Sphingomonas. The sequence goes on from LNFI01000016.1 coordinate 253,661, forward strand.
ATGTCGCGACCGCCTATTCCCCGTCCGCAACCGACACCGCCCCGCTATCAACGATGGCTATGGTGCTAATTGGCAGTGCCGGGGCAGTGCTCATGCTCGCGACGGCGACATTGTCGATATTCGGCAATATCACCAACAACATGCTGTTTTTGTCGCGCCGGTTGCTGGCGTTGGAGGCATTGGGCGGCCTGCCGCGTTGGTTCGGCCAGGTCAGCCCCAAAGATGCAGTCCCGCGCAACGCAGTCATCTTCATCATGGCCGTTTTGGTTGGATTGTCGTTCAGCGGCGGCTTTGCGGCGCTGGCGGTGCTCAGCGTGGCATCGCGGCTGATCGTCTATCTGGGCTGCATTGCCGCGCTGCCCGTCATTGAGCGACGCCACGCCCCAAGCGGATCGGTGCGCACCGGGCTAATCGTCGTCGCAGCAGCGTCCGTCTGCCTCGCGCTGATCGCAGGCAGCGAAGCCAAGTCCTGGATATCGCTGGGGGTCGCCGCGATCATCGGGATCGCGGTATATTCGGTCACCCGCGCCGTACGGTCGCGTGATCCGATTGCGGCGACTTAAACGCTATCGATCACCCTATTGCCGGCACCGGGAACAGCTCATCCATGGGCACCGACTTGCCATTCGCCTGCACCACCCGGACATGATAGCGGCGGAGCGCGCGCGGTTCGCCGACGCCGCAGCTATGCGCGATCACCTCGACCTCATGGACCAGGTTTTTGCAGTAATTCGCAACCTTCACCGCCTTGTCCTGCGGGTTGAGGCCCTTTTGCAGCCGCTGGTTGTGGGTGGTGATGCCGGTCGGGCAGGTATTCTTGTTGCACTTCAGCGCTTGGATACACCCCAGCGAGAACATGAACCCGCGCGCCGAATTGACGAAATCCGCACCGGTACACAGCGCCCAGGCGACGTCGGCCGGCGTCACCAGCTTGCCCGACGCGATCACCCTCACGCGATCGCGCAGGCCGTGACGGTGCAGGATATCCACCACCATTGGCAGCGATTCCCTCAGCGTCAGCCCGACATTATCCATCAACGGCATCGGTGCCGCCCCAGTGCCGCCGTCACCGCCATCAATGGTGATGAAATCGGGCGCGCTCTCAATCCCGCGCCGGTGGATTTCGACGCAAAGAGTGTCGAGCCACCCATAGGCACCAATCACTGATTTGAACCCGGTCGGCTTGCCCGTCACCCGGCGCACCCGGTCGATAAAGTCGAGCAGCTCGCCAACATTGTCGATCTCAGGATGGCGGTTGGGTGAAATCGAATCCTCGCCCGCGCGGATGCCGCGAATGGCGGCGATCTCATCGGTCACCTTGGCCCCAGGCAGGATGCCGCCCTTGCCGGGCTTTGCCCCCTGCGACAACTTGACCTCAAACATCCGAATTTGGTCCAGCGCCGCCATCTCGCGCAATTTGTCGTCGCTCAGATTGCCATCCTCGTCGCGTACGCCATATTTGGCGGTACCAATCTGGAAGACGATATCGGCCCCGCCCGACAAATGATGCGGCGACAGCCCGCCCTCACCCGTATTCAGCCAGCACCCCGCCAGCTTCGCCCCGCGCGACAGCGCCCGCACCGCAGGTGTCGACAGCGCGCCATAGCTCATCGCCGAAATATTGAAGATCGACGGTGCTATATAGGGGTGCGCGGCATAGGGCCCGATCTGCAGCGGCTTGGTTCTGGCCGCATCATCGTCCAGCGTGGGAAAGGCGCAATTGGCGAAGATGACGCTACCCGGCAGCATGATGTTCTTGGTCGATCCAAAGGCGACCGTGTTGTCATGCCCCTTTGCCGTATCATAAATCCAGTTCCGCTCGGCCCGATTGAAGGGCATTTCCTCACGGTCCATCGCGAAGAAATATTGGCGGAAGAATTCGCCCAGCGACGTGAACAGATCGCGAAATCGCCCCACTACTGGATAATTGCGGCGGATCGCATCGCGCGTCTGGCCGATATCCGCCAGATACATCGCCAGCACGAGCAGAACGCCGGCACCCACGACGAAGATAAAGGCATAGGCGAGCAGCTGCAGCGTCTCCACCAGCCAGAACGGCAACATTTCGACCATGATGTTTCTCCCCCGGTCCCCTGTCAGGCGGTGACGCCGACAAAACAGGCGTGACGATAGCAGGGCTGGAGAGCACCGTCCGCTAAGGTACGGGTAGCTCAGCGTCCGTACCGGTGCGTTTCTAAAACGAACCGGTGCGTTTTCAGCCCGTCAATAGACCGCCCGCACCAGCTGGCGGACGCTAGCGCGAATGCGCGACCAGTCTTCGTCAGTGACAAGATCGATCCCGGCAAAACCACCAATCGACGACGCTGACAGGACAAGATGCTGGGCGGCGGCGATCAGCATCGCGTTAATCGCCGGCGCATCGATGGCTGGCGGTGGCATCAGATCCCCACGCTGCTTTTCGACCCAACGCCGCAATACAAAGCTGCGCGCCGACGCAAAGCGGATCACCATCGGGCCCGGCTCAGAGATTTCCCAGGCAATGATCCGCTGCAAGAGCGAATCGGCGCGAAGTACCTCGATAAAGCCAAGCACGAGCTTTTCGATCAGGCCGGCATAGCTGTCGGGCACGCCCTCCCCGGCCTGTTCGGTCAAGCGACGTCCGAGCCCGTTGGCAACATCATTGCCGATCGCGTCGGCTAGTCCGTCAAGCCCGCCATAATAGCGATAGAGCAATTGCTTGTCGCATCCCGCCTGGCGCGCGATTGCATTGATCCCGAACCCCTGAAAGCCCTGATCGGCGAGCACGCTGCGGGCAGCGGCGATAATCGCTTCCTCGGTACGGGCGCGATCGCGGGTTTTCGGATTCGGCTCGGCGATCTTGTCGGTCATTTTCATCTCCTGCAGCCCCACCCTAGCAGGCCCGAAAACCCCGTCCATAAAAAATGTCACCGATTGGTGATAAAATCGCTTGCAGATGTCACCGACCGGTGGCAAATACTTTGTCACCAACTGGAGACAATGATTCGCCATGACCCAACGCACCTGGACCGGCCTGGCCACAATGGGCCTCGCCATCGCTTTCAACATTCCCTACGCCGTGCTCGCGGTGATTTTCGATTATCCGGAAATCCTGCGTCTCAGCGCCGCCGACGTGCTCACCCGCTTTGCCGGGGGTGGCGCGCAGCTGCTGATCAGCTGGTACGGCTTCATGCTCGCTGCATTGGCGCTTGTGCCGCTCGGCGCTGCACTGTCGGTTACCGCCGATCGCCTCACCCGTCGCCCCGCGCTCGCGATTGGCGCAGCGATCGCGGCGGGCCTGTCCGGCCTCGCCCAGGCAATCGGCTTGTCACGCTGGGTCTTCGTGGTGCCCGCCTTAGCCCGCGATCACGCCAATCCCGCGTCAACACCCGAAGCGCGCAACGCCTTTGAGCGCAGCTTTGAACTGCTGAACAGCTATGGCGGCGTCGCGATCGGCGAACAGATTGGCCAATGGCTGCTCGCCTTGTTCGTGATCCAGGTCGCAACGATGCAGTGGCAGGAAAGCGATCAACCCGCCGCATTGATTGGTATCGCCACGGCCGCATTGATCGCGGTCGGCACCGGCGAAGGGCTGGCGATCGCCCTTGGTGGCACCGGGGCGCTGTTCTCCATGGCCACCATCACCGGATTTCTGGGCCTCACCATCTGGCTGATCGCCACGGGCATCACCCTGCTGCGCGCGCCCCGCGCCGCCTGACCTGAATAATCAATCCCGTTTTACCCGGCACCGTCACGACGGCCGGTGCCCTGTTTCCGCGCGCCGTCGAAACCCACCACAAAGGACCAAGATCATGAACATGTTCCAAGCCGTATTGCCGATCATCGCCCTGCTGGCGCTGACCACCCCTGCCGCCGCCCAGGAAGCCGACAGTATCGACCAAAAAGATGGCGGCGTTCACGGCACCGTCATTGCCGGTATTGGCGCGGTACCCGATTATGAAGGCGCCGACACATACCGCCTCTTCCCGCTGCTCGGCGGCAAGATAAATCTCGACAACCGCTATGTCGCGATCGAGGGATTGAGCGCGCGCGCCAACATCCTCAACAGTGACCGTTTCGAATTCGGCCCGGTCGCCCACTTGACGCTGGGTCGCCGCCGCAGGATCGACAGCGCCGCCGTGGCCAGTCTCGGCCGGATCGACGATGCTTATGAAGTTGGCGCCTTTGCCGCGACATCGTTCACGATCGGCGACACTGGTCGTCTGCGGCTGGCGATAGAGGGCGTCCATGATGTCAGCCAAGTTCACAACGGTTGGCTGGGCACCGCGACCATTGGCTATGTCCAGACACTGGGCAGCAAATGGCGTGTTTCCGCCGATGCATCGCTCACCGGGGCAAGCGACGACTATGCCCAGCGCTATTATTCCATCTCGACACTCGGCGCGGCGGCGAGCGGGCTCGACGCCTTCACTGCCAAGGGCGGCATCAAGGATGTCGGCGCGTCGCTGGGGGTTGGCTATCAACTGTCGCCACGCTGGTCGATCAACGGCTTTGCCAATTACAAGCGCCTGTTGGGCGACGCTGCTGCCAGCCCGGTTGTCGCGCGCGAGGGCTCTGCCAACCAGTTCAGCGGCGGGATCGGCATCGGCTTTTCCTTCTAACACAGGTCTGTAGTAGTGTATTGAACCGCTAACACACTTATGCTATCCTCACGGAATCAACGGGAGGATTACGATGTATAGCGAAAGCGATATTGACGGCGCGGTGGCCGCGGGGGTTCTTTCCCCCGATCAGGCCGCCGCGTTTCGCAACTTCACCGCCAGCGGGCGCTACGCCCCGGCAGTGGACGAAGAACATTTCAAACTGCTGACCGGCTTTAACGACATTTTCGTCGCGATTGCGCTCAGCCTGTCGCTCGCCGCGATTGCGCAAATCGGCGGCATGGTAACCCCGGCGCTCGGTGGCGCTGGTGTCGCTGTATCGGCCTGGCTGCTGGCTGAATTTTTCACCCGCCGTCGCCGGATGGCGCTCCCCAGCATCCTGCTGCTGCTCGCCTTTGTCGGCGGGGTCGCTGCGACGATGATCGGCGGGTTGGTCAGCTTGCAGCCCGATCTGCCCGATCGCACCGATGCGGTAATCGGCGCGGGCATTGCGCTGGTGACCGCAGGGGCCGCCTGGGCACATTGGCGGCGCTTCATGGTGCCGATCACGGTGGCAGCGGGTGCTTTGTCGCTGGTCGGCATGGTGATTGCGCTAACGCTTGCGGCGGTGCCTGCCGCGAAGGACGCCATTTATCCGATCACGTTGACCGCCGGTGTCGCCGTGTTCCTCGTCGCAATGGGGTGGGACATGTCTGACAAGGAACGCCGCACGCGCCGGTCCGATGTTGCCTTTTGGCTCCACCTTGCTGCGGCGCCGCTGATCGCCCATCCGGTGTTTCAGTTGCTTGGCGTGTTCAACCAGGACGTTGATAGTGCCAAGGCGGGGATCGTGCTTGGTTTGTACCTGATCTTCGCCTTTGTGGCGCTGGCGATCGATCGCCGGGCACTGCTCGTATCCAGTCTCGTCTATGTGCTTTACGCCATGTACGCGCTGTTCCAGAGCGCGGGCGCGGTTGAGCTGAGCGCCTCACTCACCGCCTTTGTCATTGGCTCGGCGCTGCTCACTCTTTCAGTCTTTTGGCACCAGATGCGCGGCTTTGTCGTTTCGCTGCTGGGTGGCCTCCGCAATCGACTGCCCCCTGTGCAGACGATGGTACCAGCGTAACGCCATTCCGTTGGTACGAAGCCCCTGCCCCGGCGCCCCCACGGCGCCGGGGCTTTTTTCATTCGGTGACCAGCTTGACCAATCGGCGTTCGACCGGGGCAAGCACGGCGGCCAGATCATGGCCGCGCTTCAGCACGGCTCCACTCTCTCCCACCAGCGCCCACATGCCCTGGCGGTTGCGCAGCACCGGGCGCTTCTCGATCCGAAACTCTGGCCGCTCGGCGGCTCGGCGAAAGGCGGAAAAGACGGCAGCATCGCGGCCCATATCCATCGCATAGTCCCGCCAATGCCCCGCCGCGACCATCCGCCCATAAAGATCAAGGATCCGCGTCAACTCCGCGCGATCGAAACCGACTTGCACGGGCATGCGAGCGGCAGGCAGCGGAAAGGGTGTAACCGTCCCCATCAGGCACTCAACGCCGGGCCATTAGCGCTGATCCTTCAGCGCTGGACTGCTACGCACGATCACGCAGATCCTCATTATCCGCGAGCAACGCATCCAGGCGCTTGCGCAGCGTGTCAATCTCACAGCGGAGCAGTTCGACCTTCTGCGTCTCGGGATCGAACATTTCGCTGCACGGCGTGCCATAGGGCACGAAGCTCTTGTCGCTCCTCCCCCCATCGACCATCGTCGCGCGCGCCGGGATGCCAACCATTACCGCGCCGGGCACAACATCCTTGGTGACGACGGCATTCGCCCCCACCCGCGCGCCCACGCCAATAGTGATCGGCCCCAGCACCTGCGCGCCCGATCCGATAATGACATTATCGAGCAGGGTCGGGTGCCGCTTGCCCGCCACGCCATTGTCCGGGCTGGTGCCGCCCAGCGTCACGCATTGGTAAATGGTAACATTGTCACCAATTTCGACGGTTTCACCGATCACCGTAAAGCCATGATCGATAAAGAAATTGCGCCCGATTTTTGCACCCGGATGAATGTCGATCGCCGTCAGGAATCGCGACAGGTGATTGACGAGACGCGCCAGAAAAAACAGATCAGCCTGATACAAGCTGTGTGCAACCTTGTGCAAGCCAAGCGCCAGCACGCCGGGATAAAGCAGGATTTCCCAGCGTGATCGCGGCGCGGGATCGCGCAGCTTGATCGAATCGAGATAGGCTGTCAGGCGCTCGAACATGAGCCGGGTCCTCTTTTGAACTCGCGCCTATTTAGGCACTCCCCCGGACGAATTCCATAACCGCTTCGTCGCAGTATTTAGTCCAATAAATCCTATCTATCTTGTAGGGTATAATGTCGCTGCCTATTCTTCCTATATCCAAGGGAAGGCGGCCGGCGTGTTTGACGTTTCTCTTATTGATTTCAATGTTATCCTGCCCTTCATCCTGGCCGGATTCGCTGCGCAGGTTATCGATGGCGCACTGGGCATGGCCTTTGGCGTGATCTCAAGCACGTTGCTCGTCAGCCTGCTTGGCGTGTCGCCCGCGCTTGCCTCGGCAAGCGTTCATGCGGTCGAGACCTTTACGACGGCAGCTTCCGGCGCCAGCCATATCTATAACCGCAATGTCGATTGGAAACTGTTCAGGCGGCTCGTCATCCCCGGCATGATCGGCGGTGCGCTGGGGGCTTATGTGCTGAGCAGCATCGATGCATCTGTCGCCAAGCCGTTTGTGATGGCCTATCTGGCCGCGATCGGCCTTTATCTGCTGTATCGCGCCTGGCGCGGGCAGACCGAACCGCGCAAACCGAGGGTTGTTGCACCGATCGGCTTGATTGGCGGATTTCTGGATGCGGCGGGCGGTGGCGGCTGGGGGCCGGTGGTGACGTCAAACCTGCTGGTTCAAGGGGCGGCACCGCGCACCACAATCGGCACGGTCAACACATCCGAATTCTTCCTGACCGCAACAATTTCGGCAACCTTCATTGCCACAATGGGTTTTGCGGCATTCACGGTTGCCACGCTTGGAATCCTTATCGGTGGGCTTATCGCTGCGCCATTCGGGGCTGTGCTTGCCAAGCGCATGCCCGCGCGGGCGCTGATGGTGTTGGTCGGCATGCTGCTGACCATCACCAGTGTCTACACGATCTGGAAGGCGCTGAGCTGATCCCGGGCCGCTCCCCCCGCCAAGGATCAGTTCAGCGCCGCATGGACCGAAGCAACCGCCTTCATCACTGATGCATAGCGAACGGCATGCTGGATCGTCTCGGCATTGATGCCGGCCTTTTTCAGCACCTGCTCATGGCTGTCGATGCACATCCCGCAGCCGTTCATCGCTGAGACCGCGAGGCAGAACAGCTCGAAATCGGCCTTGTCGATGCCCGGCGCGCCGATCACGTTCATGCGCAACTTGGCGGGCATATTCAGATATTCCTTGTTCCCGGCCAGATGCGTGAAGCGGTAATAGACGTTGTTCATCGCCATCACGGCGGCGGCAGCGCGGGCAGCGGTTGCTGCTTCAGCGCTCAGCTTGCCAGTGCATTCGGCTTCGGCGGCATCGACCAGGGGCTTGTAAGCCGAACCATGCGCGCAGGTCAGCAGCAGACCATATTTGCGCTGGTCGGGCAGCGCCTGCTCGTTGAGCAATGACGACACGTTGAGCCGAATATCTTTGGCGAAGTCTGGCAGCGCGCCCGAAAATTCCTTGAGCGACATGGTCGATCAATCTCCTGAAAACGAGTCACCCCGGCGCTGGCCGGGGTGACAAGAAAGCGAGCGGGACTTCGCCCGCCCCACTGGTTGGTTAGGCGGCGAGCTGGAGGACGTCGTCGCCCTTGTTCCAGTTGCACGGGCAGAGCTCATCGGTCTGCAGCGCATCAAGCACGCGCAGCGTTTCCTGCGGGTTACGGCCCACATTCAGGCCGTTGACCTGCACCGCCTGGATGACATTGTCCGGATCGATGATGAAGGTCGCGCGGTAAGCGACATGCTCATTGGCATCGAGAATGCCGAGCGCCGAGGCCAGCACCGCGCCATTATCCGCCAGCCAGGGAAAATCAGCAGCCGCCAGATCGGGATCCGACTTCCGCCAGGCGAGATGGACATGTGCGGTATCGGTCGATGCGCCGATCAGCACGGCATCACGATCAGCGAAATCATCCTTCAGCGCGGCATAGCCGATGATCTCGGTCGGGCAGACAAAGGTGAAATCTTTTGGCCAGTAAAATAGAATCTTCCACTTGCCCGGGAAGCTATCCTGGCTGAGCGTTTCGCCGGCGGGGAGGGCATGAATGCCCTGCTGAACGGGAACGGTGAAATCTGGCAGCGTATCGCCAACGGTCAACATGGATAGGGACTCCTTTGAATGAATTCGGAGCCAGCCAGGTCCTCTCACGTCCACGGGGCGTGCGCCGCCCTCTCTTCTCGTTCCGCCTATATAAGGCTGTTATTTAGCGAGCCAACAGGTTATTTGTTCCGTATTGATTGACTGGAACGATAAATGGCGACCTACCTGCCAACGCTCAAGCAACTGCAATATCTTGTTTCCTTGCAGGAACACGGGCATTTCGGGCGCGCGGCAGAGGCGTGTTTTGTCACACAATCAACGCTGTCAGCCGGCCTGCGTGAACTGGAAACGCTGATTGGCGTCACCCTGGTTGAACGCACCCGTCGGGTCGTCCGCTTTACGCCCTTGGGTGATCGGATAGCCGAAAAGGCGCGACGCGTGCTGCGCGAAGCCGATGAGTTGGGTGATCTGGTACGCGCGGCCGGGCGGCCGTTGTCAGGCGATATGCGGATGAGCGTGATCCCGACGATAGCGCCCTTCATGCTGCCGCGCATCCTGCCAAGATTGCGCACCGACTATCCCGACCTGAAACTCTATCTGCGCGAAGAGCCCAGCGGTGTCGCGTGTGAGGGGCTGCATAATGGCCGCACCGATTGCGTGCTGCTGGCATTGCCCTATGCCTGCGGCGAGGTTTCGGTGCAGCCCTTGTTCGATGATCGCTTGTTCGTGGCGTTTCCGGACGGCGAATACACCCCCTGCCCCGCCAGCATCCTTGCCGCTGACATCGACGAACATCGCCTGTTGCTGCTTGAAGACGGGCATTGCCTGAAAGATCATGCGCTATCGGCCTGCAACCGGCCTGAACTGCGCGCCGAGGCAACGATGCTGGGCACGTCGCTGCATACGATCGTCCAGATGGTCGATAATGGGCTGGGGGTAACCATGCTGCCGGAAATGGCGATCATGGCAGGGATATTGGAACACACCAATATTGCCGCCCGGCCACTGGAGGCGGACAATGCGATCCGCCGGATCGCGCTCGTCTGGCGACGCGCATCCCCGCGCGAAAAGGATTTTCTACTGCTGTCGCAAGTGCTCGCCGATGCGCAATCGCTGCCGCGTTAAAGCGCGCCGGATTGGCGCTGCCGTTTTAGCTGCCGCATTAGTTGCCGTTGGCTTTAGCTTCGCTGCTGGGGCACAGCAGCACGATGCTATCATCGCTGTCGGAACCCCCGCGCCGATGCCGACGCTCGGCATTGGCAGCACCAATATGCAGGCGAATAAAAAAATCGCCGAAAATGTCGCTGCCGCACCGAATTTGTCGATGCTTTTCGCCGCGATGCAAGCCGCCGGCCTGATCGATACGCTGATCAACCCTGGGCCGATGACGCTATTCGCACCAACCAACGCCGCCTTTGCCCGCCTCGCACCCGGCACGGTGGAGACATTGCTGAAACCCGAGAACAAGGCGGCGCTGGTCAGAATATTGCGCTACCATATCGTGCCCGGCGCAATCACCACCGAGCAGATCCGCGAACGGGTAAAGGCTGGCGGCGGCAAGGCGCGCTACACCAGTATCGACGGCGAGCCGCTGGTGATCCAAATCCTCCATGGCGCGATCAGCATCACCGACGCCAACGGCAACAAAAGCTATATCGAAACCGCCAATCTCGGCCAGGCCAATGGCGTGGTGCATGTCATGGGCGGCGTATTGATCCCCAAGTTGGATTGAGTGACGAGCTACTAGGCGATGAAGAACGCGGTGGAATACTGGGGCATCCGGCCCTGGCTATTGTGAACGCTGTCGCCCGACCGTCACATCAGATTCCAAACTGGCCCGCTTGCCAAATGCAACTCCCATTGCGGACGTCAGTCGGAAACGATATCATTGGAAAATGGACGCTCTGGGCAGTTATCCAACATGGATTTTGGTCGCGCTTGGGATCATATTGCTTGTGCTCGGACTCGTCAGCAGTTTCGCGCTCGGCACCAATGGACTAGCAGTGGGCATGGGGTTCATTATAACTGCGATCATATTGATCACCTCCCCATTGAAGCGTTCAAAAACGAAATAATCGGTTGCCAAGGAGGGGCTGTTTTCCAACCATCCGCCTGAGCGCACTGAATCGCAGCGCAGCGCAATCCCTACTCAGCCCGCCAACGATCTGCCGCCGCATCATCGCTGGCGCGCGCCTCCACCCAGCGCGCATCGCTGCCGCGCAGCTCACGCTTCCAAAAGGGCGCGTCGGTCTTCAGCCGGTCGATCAGGAAGGCGCAGGCGTCAAGCGCAGCACCGCGATGGGCGGCGGCGGTGCCGACAAACACGACCCGGTCGCCGGGAACCATCGGCCCGACCCGGTGGATGATCTCGACGGCAATGAGCGACCAGCGCGCGCGCGCTTCGACCGCAAGAGCTTCCAGCGCTGCTTCGGTTGCCCCCGGATAATGCTCTAGCTCCAGCACGGAAACGCCATCATCGCCGCGCACCAGGCCGGTAAAGCTCGCCACCGCGCCCGCACCCGGTGCCTCAAGCCCGGCAAGCGCTGCCGCCGTATCGATCGGCTCGGCCTGCACGCGAACCGCCATCATCCGCCCGTCACCGGTGGGAAAATGGCGATTTCGCGGGCCCCTTCGATGGGCGCGTCGAGCGGACCGAAGCGCTGATCGATCGCCGCCCGCAACCGCGCGCGATCGGCAAAGGCGGCGGCATGGCCAGCGCTTCGGCCGGCTAGCCAATCGATCAGATCAGCCACCGTCGCCAGGCCTTCGGGCGGCGAGACGCTTTCATGGCCACGGCCAATCTGTTCGCGGACCCAAGCGAAATAGAGCATCTCGACCGCCATCGCCGTCAATCCATATGCTTCAGGCCGACGCGCAGATAATCCCAGCCCGTGATCACCGTCAGCCCAGCCGCCAGCCAAAGGGCTGACAGACTAGCCAGCTTGATCCAGGCCGCTGCCGGCAGCGCCCCGGCCAGGATCAGCCCGCCAAAGGCAATGATCTGCAGCGCGGTCTTCCATTTGGCGAGCTGCGATACCGGCACCGAGACGCGGAGCTGCGCCAAAAACTCCCGCAAGCCAGATACCGCAATCTCGCGCAGCAGGATGACGAGGGCTGCAACCTTGTGCAGCCCGGCGATATCTCCCGTCCCCACCAGCAGCAGGATAACCGCGGCGATCATGATCTTGTCGGCAATCGGATCGAGAAATATGCCAAGCTTGGAGACGGTGCCCTGCGCGCGCGCCAGATAGCCATCGAAATAATCGGTGATGCCCATCAGGCAGTACAGGCCGAAGCCGATCGCATAGCCAAGCCGCCAATCGGGCCACCACAACAGGGCAGCGAGCAACGGCACGGCAAGGATCCGCGACAGGGTCAACAAATTGGGCAAGGTCAACATTGCGGGCCGCTCTACGCCTGTCATGGGCCGACGCAAACCCCACCCGGCGGGCGCATCTACATTATCCGATTGCCGGTTTCCGCGCCGCTCGGCTATGGCCTTGTCACAGTCTTGCCATTTTGAGGTACGGTTTTTCCATGTTGAATGCGCTCGGGCTCCTGAAGAAGCGCAGATTTCTGCCCCTTTTTGTCACTCAGTTCCTCGGCGCCTTTAACGACAATCTGTTCAAGACCTCGATGGTGCTGTTCGCGACGTACCAGATTTATAACGATCCCAAGATCGAGCAAAATTTCAATGCGATTGCGACAGCGATCGGCATTTTGCCGTTTTTCCTGCTCTCGGCGCTGTCCGGCCAGCTCGCGGATACACACGACAAGGCAAAGATTATCCGGATCGTGAAGACCGCCGAAATTTTGATCATGATCGTCGGTTCGGCAGGCCTGCTGCTGGCGCATGGTGGCTATGCCACCCCCGGCCTGGCGCTGATGCTCATCGCGGTGCTGGGGCTTGGCATTCATTCGGCGTTTTTTGGGCCAATCAAATACGCCATTCTGCCCCAGCATCTGCACGAAGACGAAGTGCTGGGCGGCACCGGCCTGGTCGAATCTGCGACCTATCTGGCGATCCTGGCCGGCACGATCGTGGCGGGCTTGCTCGCGGCCCAGCCGGCCGAGTGGACCGTGATCACGGTACTTGTCGTGGCGCTGATCGGCTGGGTCACCGCACTGTTCGTGCCAGCAGCGCTGCGCGCCGGGCCAGAGCTAAAAATCAACTACAACCCCTTTACCTCATCCTGGCGCGTGATCAGCGCGACGATGCATATCCCCCGCCTGTTCATGACGATTTGCGCGATCAGCTTTTTCTGGTCGATGGGGGCGGTGCTGATCATCATCTTCCCGCCGCTGGTCAAAAATGTGCTCACCTCTGATGAGGCTGTTTCAACCTTTGTGATTGCGCTGTTCTCGGTCGGTGTCGCGGTTGGCTCGGTTGCGATCAACGCGCTGCTCAAGGGCCATACCTCAGCGCGCTATGCGCCAGCGTCGGTGTTGGCGATGGGCGCGTGCGTCGTGATCTTTTCCTTACTGTGCCGCAGCTGGCCAGCCGCCCCGGCCGGTACACTGTATGATTTGCACAGTTTCATGCAGTTGCCGCGCGGCATTGCTGTGGTCGCTGCGTTGATCGCGATTGCTGTAACGGGCGGCATGTTCGTGGTGCCGCTCTATGCCTTTTTGACGACGACCGTCACCAAGGATCAGACCGCGCGGACCGTCGCTGCCAATAATGTCGTCAATGCCGGCGCCATGGTGCTGGGCGCCGTTGGCGTGCAGGGGTTAGCGCTTGCCGGTGTCGGCCCTAGCGACATGCTGTTCGTGGTCGCGGTGATGTGCCCGATATCGGCATGGCTGGGCTATAAACTGCACCTGCTCTGTGACGACATCCCGGCGACCTAACGCCTGCCAGGCCAGCTCCAGGCGATAACGCCTATAAAATCAGCGTATAGATGCAGATGAAGAATGCGGTGAAGCTGAGCGCAAACAGCTTCAGCTCATCCTCCCCCTTTGCCGCGGCGGCCAGCGCCTTGGGCGCAGAACGCTTGGTTCCCACCATCCGGCGGATCGGGTGGCCATGGGCCGGGGCGGATGCGATTGATCTGAATGCCATGCGCTGAAGTTAACGCGATGTTTACGATTATTGCCAGCATTCAAGATGGTTAAGCAGTGTTACGCTTTGGTACAGCGGCAGCGGCAATGCTGCCTGCGATGTAAAGAAGTATTGCTTGATTCGCTTTGGGAAACGCACTCCGTTGACGCTCCGGAACGCTCCCCCTACTTCTGTTCGATGAAACTAGGCGATCTTGTATGACGGCCCCAACGATTCTGCTGGTTGAAGATGACCCAGCGCTTCGCACGCTTACCACCCGAGCGCTGCAGGAAAACGGCTATACCGTCCGCCCTGCGGCTGCCGCGCCCGAAATGTGGTTGGCCTTTGATCAAGGGCCAGTTGATCTTGTCCTGCTTGATATCATGCTGCCCGGCACCAACGGCATCGATCTGTGCCGGTCGCTGCGTCAGCAAAGCGATGTGCCGATCATTTTCATCAGCGCCAGGGGGAGCGAGACCGACCGGGTCGTCGGCCTTGAGCTGGGTGCGGACGATTACATTGCCAAACCATTTGGGACGCGTGAGCTCGTCGCGCGCGTCCGCGCGGTGCTGCGCCGTCCGGCGCTTGACCGGGGCAAGGGCGATGGCGAAGCCAAAACCATTGTTTTTGATGGGTGGGTGGTTGACCTGCCCCGTCGCGAATTACGCTCACCCAGCGGTGCCAGCGTCGATCTGACCGGCGCAGAGTTCGATCTGCTGGTAACATTGCTTGATCACGCCCAGCGCGTGATCGCCCGTGATCGGCTGATCGAATTGTCGCGGACCCGGCTTGGCGACAGTTCGGATCGCAGCATCGACGTGTTGATCAGCCGGTTGCGCCGCAAGCTTTCCAGCGCCGGCCGTGATGCGCCGATCATCACGGTGCGCGGGATTGGGTATATGCTGAACGTCCCTGTCGAGCGTCGTTGATCAAGTTCGTTCGCCCATCGCCCGGGGTCCTTGGGCAGATTGTGGCGATCCTGCTGCTGACGGTGATTATCGAATTCGGCATCAGTACAATCCTTTACGAGCGCGACAGCCAATTTTCGGTGCGCGATGACGAAGCGCGCCGCATTGCCGAACATCTGGCGATCACCCAGCAACTGATGTCCGCAGCACCCGTCGCCCAACGGCCGCAGCTTGCAGCATCGCTCAGCACCGGCCATTATCTGGTCCAGTGGCAGACTGCACAGCACCCGCCGCCGCCATCGGCAACGGCGCTCGCGGGGATGACGAAGCAAATTGTGGCATGGGAACCGACGCTAGGCAGCACTGACCTGCGGATTTGGCTCGAATCGCCAGGCCGCAAGGCCGTGGTCACGGGCGGGCTTCACCTTGCCGACCATAGCTGGCTGTATTTCCGCACCCAGGAACCTGTCGCCAATGTGCGCGTCATTACCGAACGGGTCCTGCTCGCGCTGGCACCAGCAATTGCCCTGGTGCTGATGGCCGGTTTGCTGATGCAACGGACATTGCAGCCGCTGCGCCGGTTGGCAGCCGCCGCCGACCAAACCGGCAGCGGTGTCGAAGTCTATGTCAAGGAAGAAGGGCCAACCGATGT
This sequence comes from Sphingomonadales bacterium Ga0077557, assembly GCA_001464615.1. Classification (GTDB taxonomy): domain Bacteria; phylum Pseudomonadota; class Alphaproteobacteria; order Sphingomonadales; family Sphingomonadaceae; genus Sphingomonas. Next base: position 269,148 of record LNFI01000016.1, read on the forward strand.
CGCGCAGGTGATTCGCGCCTTTAATGGCATGCAAAGCCGTATCCATGGGCTGATCAACGATCGCACTCAGGCGCTGTTCGCGGTCGGTCATGATCTGCGGACGCCGCTTTCGCGGCTTAAGCTGCGCGCCGATGGCGTTCAGGAGCAACAGGTACGCGACGCGATCCGCGAAGACATTGATGAAATGGAAGCGATGGTTTCATCGTTGCTCGCCTATTTGGGCGGCGACGAGGATCCAGAAACGCCAACCCGCGTCGACCTTGCGGTAAAATGCGCGACTATCGCCGATGATGCGACCGATCATGGCGCCAATGTCAGCTATGTCGGCCCTGATCATCTTGAAGTGATGATCCGTCGATCGGCAATCAAGCGCGCCATCACCAATCTTGTCGATAATGGCCTGCACCACGGATCATCGGTGATGCTGACGCTGCAAGACGATGGCGATGCGATCCGCCTCTATGTTGAAGATAACGGGCCCGGCATCCCGCCCGACAAGCTGGCTGATGTCCTCAAACCCTTTGTCAGGCTCGACACCGCCCGCCAGCGCGACACCGTCGGCTTTGGCCTCGGGCTATCAATCGTCTCGCGCGCCGTTGAGGATGAGGGCGGGACGATGACGCTATCGAACCGCGCCGAAGGCGGGCTGCGTGCGGAGATCTACCTCCCCATGGCCAAGGCGGTTACGCGGGCGCAGCCAGCGTCTTCAAGGCGATCAGTGGATCGGCCAGCTGGATCGGATCGGGTGACAGCCCCGTCGTAATGCCAGCAACCACCAACGCCCGCCCCGCGACATAATCCTTGATCATGTTGACGCAATCCAGCGCGATCACATGCCCATCACGCAAATAGATGACCGAGAAGCTGCGCGTGGCGGGGTCCCCACGCACCAGCACATGATCATAGCCCGTCGATAGACCGACCGTCTGCAACTTCAGATCATATTGGTTGGACCAGAACCACGGCACTGCGTCATAGCCATCAGTACCGCCCATGATCGCCTTGGCGGCAATTGTTGCCTGATCATTGGCATTTTGGACCGATTCCAGCCGGATCACCGCGCCCCCGGCGAAGCGATTGGCATGGGCCGCGCAATCGCCAATCGCGAAGATATCGGGCAGGCTGGTGCGGCACTGCGCATCAACCAGCACACCATTGCCCCCTGCGGCACCTGCCTCCAGCAGCGGCGCGACAGCGGGAATGATGCCGATCCCCACCACCACCATGTCGCAACCGATCAGCTCGCCGTCCGTCAGCCGGACGCCAATTGCCCGGCCGTTCGCGCCCTCAATCGCCTCGACCATCGCGCCCAACCGCACATCGACGCCGTGCGCGCGATGTTCGGCTTCGAAAAAGCGCGACAGCGGTTCCCCGGCGACACGGGCCAGCACGCGATCAAGCGCTTCGACCACCGTCACCTGCTTGCCGAGCTTGCTGAGCACTGCCGCCGCTTCAAGCCCGATATAGCCGCCGCCAATGACGACGACCCGGCTTACCGACGCCAATTCAGCGATCTGCTGATCCACATCAGCGCGACTGCGGACATAATGGACGCCCGCCACCTCTGCCCCCGGACAAGTCAGCTTTCGCGGCGCGCCGCCGGTCGCCCAGATGAGCGTGCGATAGCCGAATGATTGGCCATCCTCGGTCGTGACCCGATGCTCCTCTGGCAGCACTGCGTTAACCCGCATGCCCAGCCGAAAATCGATCTGCCGTTCTGACCAGAACGCCGCTGGGCGGATCAGTAGTCGTTCAAAGGGCTTGTCGCCAGCCAGATAATCTTTCGACAGTGGCGGCCGTTCATAGGGCAGTTCGGGCTCTTCGCCGATAATCGCTATTGAGCCGGTAAAGCCCTGTTGCCTGAGCGCAATCGCCGCCTGCGCGCCGCCATGCCCTGCCCCGACGATGACTATATCTGCCTGATCCACACCGCATCCTCTACCAATTGTTCTGCCGCTATCCTTGGTTGGACAGCGGATCGCAAGCCGCGCTAGGCGACCAGCCCGATGTCCTGCCAATGCTCGGCGAGCACGCCGAGCATCCTGGGCATGACCGCAAATTGCTTTGGCCGAACAAACTGAAATACCCCGATCTGGCCCGCCATCGCCGCGCTCGCCTGGAGATAGCGGGATTTACGCCCCATGCGTTGCATCAGCACCGGGCGATAAGCATTGGCAACCAGCAGCGCGGTGCGATCGGCCAGATTAGGAATCTTGACCTCAATTGCCGCCCCAGAATCGCTTTCGGACAATTGATAAATCGCGCCGATCGCCAGAGCGTCCTCGCTCCGCTGGGCGGGATCGACATAAAATTTGTTGGGATTGATCGGCACCGCGCCCTGCCGTCGCCCGTCCAGCGCCAGCGCCGCGATCGAGGGCGTCCATAATTTCAATTGGCGCCCATCAGGTCGAAGCATCGGCCGCGATGCCGTATCCAGGGCAATCGCGCATTGATCGTCGGATAGCAGCGGGTATCCCTGTTCAGCAAGCGCCGCGGCGAGCGTCGATTTGCCAGCGCCCGATCGCCCGCAAAACAGCACGGCGCACCCGCCAACCGCAATCGCGCTGGCATGCAGAACGATGTCGCCCCGCTGATGGAGCAGCACCGCAAAGACCGTACCGACCAGGAACATCGTCAGTTCTTCCGGCGCGGCATCGGGTTCAGCAGCATAATGGATCATGCTGCCGCCTTCGATCAGGAAGCGCCCAATGCCGGGACGCAGCGACAACGCCTGGGTCGCGCCAAGCTGCAATCGCGGCCGCAGTAGCACGGGATCAGGGAGCATGGTTGGCACGACGCCGGCCGCGATGGTCACATCGGGCGGCGCATCGCTTGCCAGTCGGCGCAACCCGGGCAGGGCAAGATCGCTTTGAACAGTTAATCCCGAAACACGGTATCGATAGACCGGCGGTCGATCGCCAGGTTCAGCCATGGTCACGCAGGCGCAAGGCCAGCAAAGCGCCAGGGCAGGATATCCCCGGCATGAAAGGGCACCAGATTGCCCGCATCGGGCGTGGCGATGATTGCGGGAACCGTCACCGGCACGCGTTCCAGCACGATCCGTTCATCGCTGAGCGGAAGCCCATAGAAGCGCGGTCCATGCTCGGCGGCGAAAGCCTCCAGCCGATCGATTGCGCCCTCCTCCTCAAAAGTCGCAGCATAGCTTTCAATTGCGAAGGGGGCGTTGAACAAACCGGCGCAGCCACAGGCCGATTCCTTGCGGCCAACCTCATGCGGCGCCGAATCCGTGCCCAGGAAAAACTTCGGCGAGCCCGAAACCGCCGCCCGGCGCAGGGCGAGCCGGTGCCGCTCGCGCTTGGCAACCGGCAGGCAATAGAAATGCGGTCGGATGCCGCCTTCGAACATCGCGTTGCGGTTTATCCGCAAATGATGCGGCGTAATCGTCGCTGCAACCAGCGGGCCACTCGCCTCAACAAAGGCCACCGCATCAGCGGTGGTGATATGTTCAAATACTGCTTTCAATCCCGGAAAATCGGCGCTGATCCGGGAAAAAATGCGATCGATAAACACCGCTTCCCGGTCGAAAATGTCCACCGAAGGATCGGTCACTTCGCCGTGCAGCAACAGCGGCATGCCGATTTTCTGCATCCGCTCCAGCACCGCGCTGATCGCGCTGACATCGGAGACGCCATGTTCAGCATTGGTGGTGGCATGCGCGGGATAAAGTTTGGCAGCCGCAAAAACACCCTCGGTAAAGCCGCGCTCAACCTCATCGGGATCGCTATGATCGGTGAGATAGCAGGTCATCAATGGCGTGAAGCCAAGGCCAGGATCGACCGCCGCCATGATCCGCGCCCGATAGGCCGATGCGGCTGCCCGGTCCGTCACCGGCGGGACGAGATTGGGCATCACAATCGCCCGCGCAAACTGCCGGGCGGTAAAATGTGCAACGCCCGCCAGCATTGCCTCATCGCGCAGATGAACGTGCCAGTCATCTGGCCGACGCAGGATAAGTCGATCGGGCGAAAGCGGATCAGCAGCCATCACCGCCATTTACCCGACCGTCGCGCAAAGTCCATTGCCGCCCGCACGACGCAACGGCGGGATCCCGCAAGGCCAAACCCTTGCGGGATCAACCGATCAGAAGCTTGCCAAAACCGAGAACACGACCTGTGGGCCGGCAATCGGGCCGCCATCCTTGGTCGAGCTGAAATTCGGCAACAGATACGCCGATTCCGCTGCAGTGATGTCCGTATCGACATAGGCAACACCGAGCACCAAGGGTCCTACCACTGCGTCAACGCCGAGCAGCCAATCGACATATTTCCCGGTCGGTGCAACGCTGGTGCCGTTCGGGCCAAGCCCTGGGTTGCCGTCCGAATAGCCAACATGCGCCTTTGCGGTGATTGGCGTTCTCGGGATGCCAACGCTGGCATCACCCCAGACGTAAATATTATCGTCGGACTGGCCACGGCTGAACGGCGTGTTCGAGAAATTGCCGAGCGCCCGCTGCTTGGGCGCATAAGCAAAGCCACCGAGCACCGACACTGGCCCGACCGTGCCGCTGAGCTTGACATAAGGCTCGGCAAAGTCGGTGTTGCTTGCGCCGCCCGGGTACATATACCAGGTCAGGCCGACATCGAGCGTCGCGCCGCCGATGGGCCGTTTGTAACCAGCAAAAAGATCGAGCTCGCTGTTTGAACCGCCAAAAGCGCCCCAACCAGCAAGGTTGGATGCCCAGGTCCCGGCATAAAGGCCGCTTTCATGCGTGACGGTGAAGCCGCCCTGCACGGCAAGCTCTTCGTCGGACTGGGAAACGCCGCGAAAACGATAATCTGAAACCAGCGCAATCGAGCCCGTTACGGTCAGTGCCTTGGGCGCTTCGGTTTCCTGGGCAGCAGCAGGCTGCGCGATGATCAACATCGCTGCGGCGACAGTGCTAGCGGTGGTGCAAACTGATAACTTCATGGGATCTCCTGTTGCCAGATTGAGGTCCCGCCTGCGCCTGCCTCGTCGCCACTCTCGCCGTAGAAGGCGGGTGAAGCATCGGAACGACCTAGAAACACTGACGCAGATATATGGCTCAATAATGACTTGTTTATAACAAATTGTGGCTCTATCGACTATGTCAGCATTGTGTTGCAGTGCAGCATCGCTTTACTTCCGCAAGCGGTGCCCGAACCCCTCGCTGCCGCGGCACCGGCCAAGAAAATGCCGGATGCCCAGCCAACGGGGCACCCGGCTTAATGGCTGCAATCGATCGGACGATCACCTTCAGGCAACCCACACCTTGTCGAGTGCCATGCAGAAGTTCTTCATGTCGGTCATCGATCCCACGGTAATCCGCGATACGGTCGGCCAGATTGGCCAGGACCGACCAATTTCCACGCTTTGCGTGCGGAAGGCCGCCTGCACTTCCTTGGCGGCTTTGGTCTTCCAGTCGATCATCACCATATTGGCATTGGTGGGCACCACCGACAGGCCGCGCGCCTTCAGGTGATCAATCGTCATACCCCGCGCTTGCTCCATTTCGGCCTTGCGCGCCGCGATCAGCGTCTTGGCCTTCAGGCTGGCCGTCGCGCAGGCAAGCGAGGGCAGCGGCAACGCGCCCGATTGCATGCCGCCATCATAACGCATCATCTTGGCGATATTGGCGGGGTTGGTCATGATGAAGCCCATCCGCATGCCGGCCATCCCGAAGATTTTCGAAAAGGTCCGCAGCACGATCACATCCTTGTGCGTCACGACAAAGGATGACGCGACCGGTACCCCGGCGAAATGGGTATAGGCCTCATCCACCAGGACCATCGATCCTTCGGGCTTGTTCTTGATCAGCCATTCAATGTCGGCAATCGGTGTGATGGTGCCCGTCGGGTTGTTGGGCGTGCAGATATAATAAAGGCCGGCATTGGGATCAGCCGCCAGCATCGCCTTCACGTCATGGCGGAAATCCGGGGTCAGCGGCACCCGCTTTACGGGCGCGCCAATCCATTCGGCGGTGCGGCCAGCGAGTTCAAAGGTCGGATCCGCCGTCACCAGGCCTTTGGTCGGCGAACAATAGCTGATCACCGCGCGCGACAAGGGATCGCTTGATCCAGGCCAGGGGGCGACATGATCATAGGGCACGCCTTCAATCGCCATCACCGCCTTGATGAAATCGCCGCGTTCGTCATGCGGCGAATAACGGTTGCTATGCGCAATCATTTTGCTGGCGGCGATCTGGCCCGGCATCAGCGGCCCGGTCCAGCATTCATTGGCACCGATGCGGGTCTTGGCGCTGGGAGCAGGATCCGGCACACCGGCGGCGGCCCAGGCCGGGCGCCCCGTCGTCGCCGCCACCGCGCCCACGCCAAACACAGCCGCGAAACGAGCAAGGTCGCGCCGATTAAAGCCGCGCGTCAACAAATCATCCTGCGCTTCGGGCGGCAGGATCAAGGCGGTCGGCTCGGTCATCACATCGGTCATCTTGATCACTCCCTTTAGCTGTTGGCCTTATCGCTCATCGCTCATCGACGCCGACGATACCCGGCGCGCTTTTTGGTCAGTCACATCGTCACTCATCACATTTTCATGGCATTGCGGAACATCACAATCGCAATGAAAACAAGGTAGAGCCCGAAAATCCGCCGCAGCGGGGTTGCGGGCAAGCTATGCGCTGCCGCAACGCCAAGCGGTGCGGTCAGGATCGACATTGATGTGATCGCCGCCGCCGCCGGCACGTTGACAAAGCCAAGCGATCCCCAGGGCAGCCCGGCCTCACCAAGTCCGATCAGCACAAAGCCAATGGCACTGGGAATGGCGATCAGCGCGCCAATGCCCGACGCCGTCGCAATCGCCCGGTGGATCGACCGGCCACACAGCGTCATCACCATGATCGCAATCGTGCCGCCGCCGATGCCCAGCAGGGCGGAAAAGGTCCCAAGGCCGCCCGCAATCGCAACGCGCGGGGCGATGCCTGGCATATCATCACCAAATTTATGGTCGGCCAGGTGCGGGATTAAAAACAGCAGCGACATCAACCCAACGCCAATCGCGAAGATCATCGTCAGAATATGGCCATCAATCCGCCCCGCCAGCAGCACGCCAACGGCATCGCCAATGATCAGCCATGGGGCCCAGCTCCACAGAATTGGAAACTCCACCGCACCGCGCCGGGCATGCGAGCGCAGCGATCGAATGGAGGTGATGATGATCGTAGCGGCAGAGGTGCCGATGGCGACATGCGCAAGCTGCGCCTTATCGCCGCCAAACAGGGGCAATACCACCAGCAGCGCTGGGACGACGATGAAACCGCCGCCAATCCCGAACAGGCCCGCCGCGAAACCGGCGACCAGCCCAGCCACGATCAGCGCTGCAAACGGCACGCCCGCATTAAGCAGTAAATCAACCAAACGAGACCCCTTTGAAAATCCGGGTCTCTCCCGCGCAATGGCAGTATCACGCGACATCATATCGCGCCCCTGCCCGCCGCAAGATTGGCCATGCCCTTTTGGAATTGCAATCGCTAATGTCCAAGGCACCCTGCTCGCGTCGCAATCGGCCGGGCGGCCAGAATCGCAGCGCAGATGAACGGCCACGCGCTGCGGGGATGGAACTGGCCCAGACGTGGCTAGCCACGTTCCAACAATTTCCCAAACGCTGTCAGCATTTCGTCAGGCCAGGGGCGCAGCAGGATAAATCTACCGCGTACCGGCAAGCAGTTTTCTGCGCTGATTGGCGCCCCTGCCGTTGGTGATGATTACGGGCTACAAGCGAACAGTCGAAAGGACGGACACCGACAATGCGCCTGTTGCTGGTTGAAGATAATGCCCGTCTGGCAAGCCTTATCCGCGAGGGGCTCGACCGACAGGGCTTTGCGGTCGATTGGTGCGAAACCGTCGGTGGTGCGGAACACGCCCTGAAGATCAACGACTATGATTTGATGCTGCTCGATCTCGGCCTGCCCGATGGCGAAGGGCTTGATCTGGTGCGCGGGCTTAGGCGGCGGCACGATATGATGCCGATCCTGATCCTGACCGCGCGTGGCGGGCTCGATGATCGGGTGCTGGGGCTCGATGCCGGCGCGGACGATTATCTGGTCAAGCCGTTCCAGATTCCCGAGCTTGCCGCCCGCTGCCGGGCGCTGCTGCGCCGGCCAGGGGCTTCGTTGGGCACCGAACTCAGTGTGGGCAATGTCTTGCTGCATTCAGCCGAACGCAGCGTGAAAGTGGCGGGGCTGCCGGTCGAGGCCACCCCGCGCGAGGTCGATCTGCTCGAATGCCTGTTGCGGCGCGCAGGGCATGTCGTCGCCAAGCCGGCACTGGAAGGAGCGCTCTATTCGATGGATGCGGAGGTGACGCCAAACGCGCTGGAGGCGTGCATCTCGCGGTTACGCAAACGGCTGACCGGGGCCAATGCAGACATCCAGATTCGCACCGTCCACGGTGTGGGCTATGCGCTGTTCGCACCGATGACCGTTTATGGCTAAAGCAGGCCATGGACAGGGCCGGTAAAAGTCGCAAAGGACCGTCGGGGCCAACGCTGTTCCGGCAGATCGCCACCCGGCTGGCCGCCTTCACCTTGCTGTTCGCGCTGCTCGATATCGGGCTCGTCGTCGTCACCTATAGCCGCCAGCCGGAATCGCTGGCGCAGGAATTGCTGACGCTGGAGGCGCACCGCGCGGAAAACTCGGCCGACCTGACGATCGGGCCACCGGGGGCCGAGCATTGGTCTGCCCGCTATATCGATCCAGCCACGATCGCCGGGCAATCACGCCCCGGTGTGCTGATGGACTGGACCCGGCGCGAGCGCATCGCTGGGGGATTTCGCATTTCGGGGGTGCGAACCATCGATCAAGACGGGCGGTCGCGCTGGCTGTTCATGCAGTTCGAAGGCGATGGCATCGCCCCTTATGTGCCGGTGATCTTCAACGAAATCGTCCAGCATGTGTTGCTGCCGCTGATCCCCTTGTCGCTGCTCCTGCTGCTGTTCAATATCGTTGCCGTCCGGCGCGTGCTGCAACCGCTCAGGCGGGCTGAGGCTGAGGTCGATGCGCTCGATGCCGACAATGTCTTGCGACGCTTGTCCGAAGCGCCCGAGCCGCGCGAGGTCAATACGTTGGTCCGCGCGGTCAACCGCGCGCTAACCCGGCTCGACGAGACGATGGCGATCCTGCGCGGTTTCACCGCCAATGCCGCGCACGAACTGCGCACGCCGCTGTCGATCATGCAGCTGTCGCTCGACAAATTGCCGCCCAGCGCGCTTCGCGATGATCTGCAGGCCGACACCCAGCATATGGCGCGGCTGGTCGGGCAGATGCTCGATCTTGCCCAGGCCGATGCGCTCGCGGTCGAGCCCGATGTCCTCGTCGATCTCGCCGATATCGGGCGCGAGGTAGTGGCAGCGATGGCCCCCAAGGTGTTTGCAGCAGAGCGCGACCTGCGCTTCGAGAGCGTCGGCGACACCCGTGCGCTCGGCCATGCCGAGGCGATCTATCGTATCTATCGCAACCTGATCGACAATGCGTTGGCGCATGCCCCCGGCGCCACACCAATCGAGGTGACCGCCGGGCCGGGGCCGCAGCTCAGCGTGCGTGACCATGGCCCCGGCATCGCTGACGAAGACCGGCCGCACATCTTCGAACGCTTCTGGCGCAAGGACCGGCGCAAGACCGATGGCGCCGGGCTGGGGCTCGGTATCGTCCAGCGGCTGGCGCAGGCCCATGGCGGCGCCATCACAGTCGACAATGCATCCGGTGGCGGTGCGCTGTTCCGCGTGACCTTCGCCGCACCCGACGAGGATCGATAGCCGCCGCTGTCAGGTTTGTGTCAGCAATTGGGTCGAAGCATTTGCCTCCACGGAGGTGACCATGCCCGATCTTTCGATTTCCCCGCTGCCCATCACGGCCCCCACCACTGCCGCTACTGTGCGGGTCTGGGATGTCCCGGTCCGCGTCTTTCACTGGGTGCTGGTCGTGACCATTTTGCTGGCGTTTCTGTCGTCGGAGGAAGGCAGCGCGCTTGCCCCCTGGCATATTCCGGCCGGCTGGGTCGCGGCGCTGCTGATCGCCTTTCGCCTGGTATGGGGCTTTGCCGGCGGCGAGCATGCGCGCTTTGCTGATTTCCTGAAGCCGGGCGAGATTGCCCATCATGTCGGCGGGTTGTTTTCGGGCAAACCCGAACGGACGATTGGCCATAATGCGCTGGGCGGGGTGGCGATCATCGCGCTGCTCGGCACGGTCGGCGGCATCATCTATACCGGCGCGACGATGCAGGGCGAAGCCGAAGGCGGCCTGCACGAGACATGGGCGAATGTGTTGATCGGCCTGATCGCGCTGCACGTGATTGCGGTGATCGCAATGTCGCTGTTGACCAAGGATAACCTGATCCGCGCCTTCATCACGGGTCGCAAGCGCGCAGACCTCCACCCCGGCATTTCTGATGCGCGGTCGCCCACGCCGCTCGGGCTTCCCATCGCGACGGTTGCGATTGGTGCCGCTGCCTATGGCATCACGCTGGTCGATCCGGTCGCGTTCTCGCCCGGCGCGCATGCCGAAGCGGGCGAGAATGGCGGTGGTGAAGCGGGCGAAGGCGCGGGCGACAATGACTAGGCGTCTGCTCCAGCCCGAGCGCAGACGCGAATGACTGCGCTCGCGCTCGCCGGTTATAACTGCGCTGCGCTTGCGGTGCAGGTAATTGCGGCGATCATCTTCGCAGCATCCCGTCCCCGGCCGCCATCGGTGCAGGCCATACCGACCCGCGCCGTGCCCAACGCCGCCTGGGCTGGCCTGCGCGCGTTTCGGGTGCGATCGCGCGATGATGAGGACGACGCGATCAGCCAAAGCTCCTTCTATCTGGAGCCAGTCGATGGCCGCCCGCTCGCGCCGTACCTGGGCGGGCAGTTCCTGACGCTTCACCTCGAACTGCCCGACGCGCGCGGCAAGATTGGCACCGTCACGCGCTGCTATTCGCTGTCCGATCGCCCCGACAAACTGGCCTATCGCATCACCATCAAGCGTATCCCCGCGCCCGCTGATCACCCTGATCTGCCGCCGGGCCGCGTCTCCAGCTATTTCCACGACCATGTGGCCGCAGGCACGATCCTTCAGCTGCGCGCGCCTGCAGGGGCCTTTGTCCTCGACGACGACGCCAGCATTCCAGCGGTGCTGATCGCGGGCGGCATCGGCATCACCCCGCTGTTCGCGATGGCGCGCGCAGCGCTTGCTGCAAAGGCCGACCGCGCGATCCACCTGTTCTACGGCGTTCGCGATAGCCGGGAACTGGTGTTCGAGGCCGATCTGCTAGCGATGGTGGACCGGCACCCCAATTTCCACCTGACCATCGTCCAGAGCGCGCCCTTGCCGCTCGAAGCCAAGGGCGATCGCTACCACGCGATCGGCTACATCGATGTCGCCTTGCTGCGGCGCATCCTGCCGCACGGCCAGCAGCATTTCTACGTCTGCGGGCCGCCGCCGATGATGGCGAGCCTGGTCCCGGCGCTGCGTGCCTGGGGCGTGGCGAGCGATGCCGTGCGCTATGAAGCGTTCGGCCCGGCATCGATTGAATCGGCTGAGGACGTCGCACCCACCCCGCTCGCCACACCACTGGAAATTCGCTTCACGCGATCGGGCCGGACGCTCAGCTGGACCGGCGTGGAGACCAATCTGCTCGATTTTGCCGAACGCAATGGCGTGGCCGTCCTCTCTGGCTGTCGCTCCGGGAGTTGCGGAAGCTGCGACACCGCAGTCACCTCGGGCGAGGTGCGCTACGCCCAGCCGCCATCCTTTGACGTCGCAAAGGGCCATTGCCTGCTCTGCGTCGGCGCGCCGGTCGGCGATCTGGTGCTCAACGCATGACCGGCATCCGCGCCAGCCTGATGCAGCGGGACGTGATTCCGTTCTACTTGTCGCTCGCCGCCCTAGCCGGCGGGACACTCGCGCTCGATGCCGGTCTGCATCTGGCCAATGCCGTGTGGATCGGCCGCTATTTGGGCATCCCCGGTGTGCTACTCATCCTCGCCTCGTCGGGCTATTCGATGCGCAAGCGCAAGTTGATCACATCGGGCAAGCCGGGCGATCTGCTGCACTGGCATGAACGGCTCGCCTGGGCCGGATCGCTGCTGATCCTGGTTCACGCGGGCATTCATTTCAACGCGATCCTCGCCTGGCTGGCGGTGGGGGCGATGCTGATCAACATCGCCAGCGGGCTGACCGGCAAATATCTGCTCGGCCGCTCGCGCCAGCGGCTTGAGGCGACCCGCACCAGGCTGCGCGCGCGCGGGCTTTCGCCCGAGCAGCTCGAGGAGCGGACCTATTGGGACAGCCTGACCTTCGACATGGTCAAGTCGTGGCGCGTCGTCCATCTGCCGATCACACTGGCGTTCAGCGTGTTGGCGCTCGCCCATATCATCGCGATCTTCCTGTTCTGGGGGTGGCAATGATCCGCCGCTGGGCGCTTTGGCTGATCGCAGCCAATCTGTGCGGGCTGATCGCGCTTGCCTTTATCTTTCCGCAACAGATGGTCGCGCCCGGTCCGCTGATCCCGGCGCATGCGGGTTTTGCCAACAATTGCTTCGCCTGCCATGCGCCCTTCAGGGGCGTATCGGTTCAGCGCTGTACCGCTTGCCACACGCTTGCCGAGATCGGCATCCGCACCACGACGGGCAGATTAATGCGCAACGACGGCGATGCCGTTGCCTTTCACCAATCGCTGACCGAACCCAACTGCCTAGCCTGCCACAGCGACCATAGCGGGCCCAAATTGGTCAAGGCGACAAAGCAACGCTTCGCCCACACGCTGTTGCGGCCCGAGGTGCGCGACCAGTGTGCCACCTGCCACCGCGCACCGAAAACGCCGCTTCATGCGCAGGCGGGCACCAACTGCGCGGCCTGCCATACCCAGGCCGGATGGACACCCGCTACCTTTGACCATAGCCGCTATTTCGCGCTGATCGGTCCGCATAAGACCACCTGCGCGACGTGCCACACCGACGGCAATTTCACCCGCTACACCTGTTACAGCTGTCACGAGCACAGCCCTGCCCGGATCAACGCCATCCACGCCGAGGAAGGTATCCGCGACATCGCCAATTGCGTCCGTTGCCATCGCAACGGTTCGGGCGAGGGCGGCGAGGGTCGCGAAGGGGGCGAGCGTGGCGGAGACGACTAACCCCGATCGCTGCGGCCTGTCTTCAGCCGCAGCAGCAGCCCGGTTGGCAGCCGATGGGCCCAATGAATTGCCAAAGACTGGGCGACGATCGGTCTGGCGCATTGCGGTCGAGGTGTTGCGCGAGCCGATGCTGGCGCTGCTGCTGGCGGGCGGTACTGCCTATCTGCTGCTCGGTGACTTGACTGAGGCGCTGATCCTGCTGGGGTTTGCGACTTTCTCAGTCGTCGTCACGGTCGTGCAGGAAGCGCGCACCGAACATGTGCTGGAGGCGCTGCGCGATCTGTCCGCGCCGCGCGCTTTGGTAATCCGCGATGGCATTCGGCTGCACGTGCCGGGGCGAGAGGTAGTGAAGGGCGACCTGATCGTCCTGGAACAGGGCGACCGGATTGCCGCCGACGCGCTGCTGATCGAGTCAGGCGACCTCCAGGCCGATGAGTCGCTGCTGACCGGGGAATCGCTACCGGTCGGGAAGCAGGTTGCGGCAGGCGATGCGAACGGCGCGCACCGCCCCGGCGGCGATGGCCAGCCCTATGTCTATTCGGGATCGCTCGTCACGCGCGGCAGCGGCATTGCGCGGGTGCTGGCAACGGGGCCACGCAGCGAAATCGGCCGGATCGGGCAATCGCTGGCAACGCTCGATACCGAAGCGCCGCGCCTGCGCCGCGAGACAACGCGGATCGTAACCTGGTGCGCGGCGGGCGGAACGGCGGTCGCGCTGCTGGTGGTGCTGCTCTACGGGCTGCTCCGCGGTGGCTGGATCGAAGCAGTGCTGGCCGGCATCGCCATCGGGATGTCGATGCTGCCCGAAGAATTTCCGGTGGTGCTGACGGTGTTCCTGGCGATGGGCGCGTGGCGGATCGGCAAGGTCGGCGTGCTCACGCGCCGCGCCGCTGCGATCGAGACTCTGGGCTCGGCGACCGTGCTGTGCACCGACAAGACGGGGACACTGACCGAAAACCGCATGTCGCTCGCCGAACTCTGGCTGCCATCGGGCGAGACTTTGGCGATTGGCGCTGCTATCGCCACCCCCGCAGCGTGGCACAGGCTGATCGAAACCGCCGCGCTCGCCAGTGCCGCGCAGCCGAGCGATCCGATGGAGATCGCCTTGCACGAGGCCCGCACGGCCATTCCCGCGATTACCTCCCCCGATGGCACGCTGGCGCACGCCTACGCGCTGCGCCCCGAACTACTGGCGATGTCCAACATCTGGGAACACGGCGCCAGCCTGATCATGGCCACCAAGGGCGCGCCCGAGGCAATTGCCGATCTTTGCCAGCTCACCCCGCCCGACCGCGCCGCGATGACCGCCGCAGTGGAGGCGATGGCCGGGCGCGGCATTCGGGTACTGGCCGTCGCCACTGCCACTCCGCCCGACAGCGCCTGGCGGGAGAGCCAGTTCGATTATGACTATGCGCTAACCGGTCTGGTCGGCCTCGCCGATCCGCTGCGCGCCAGCGTTCCCGCCGCCGTTGGCGAGTGCCGCAGTGCCGGCATCCGCATCGTGATGATCACCGGTGATTATGCCGCCACCGCGCGATCGATCGCCAAACAGGCGGGGATTGCCGATGGCGAAGTGCTGACCGGCATCGCACTTGACGCGCTCGACGATGCAGCGTTGGCCGACCGGCTCGAGGCTGTCACCGTGTTCGCGCGCATCATGCCCGAACAGAAATTGCGGATCGTGCAAGCCTATAAGGCGCTGGGCGAGATCGTCGCGATGACCGGCGACGGGGTCAACGACGCGCCGTCGTTGAAAGCAGCGCATATCGGCGTGGCGATGGGCAAACGCGGCACTGATGTCGCCCGCGAAGCCGCGGCGATCGTTTTGCTTGACGATGATTTCGGGTCGATCGTCGAGTCGGTCCGGCTCGGGCGGCGGATTTACGACAATATCCGCAAGGCGATGGCGTTCATCTTCGCGGTGCATGTGCCGATTGCGGGGCTGGCGCTGTTGCCCTTGTTCTTCGGCCTGCCGCTGTTGTTCGGGCCGATCCATATCGCGCTGCTTGAAATGGTGATCGATCCCGTTTGCGCGCTGGTGTTTGAAGCGGAACGCGACGAGGATGATATCATGGCACGACCACCGCGCGACCCGAACGAACCGCTCTTCTCGATCGGGATGATCGCCTGGAGCGTGGTACAGGGGGGGATGGCGTTCATTATGCTCTCGACGGTTTTCCTGGTTGAGACCTGGAGCGGGATGGCGGATGCCGAGTTGCGCGCGCTGATTTTTTTCGCGCTGATCGCCGAGCTAATCGCGCTGATCCTGGTGAACCGTTCGTTCGGGGCGTCGCTGGGGGAGGCCTTGTCGCGGCATAACGCGGCATTGCGCTATGTCGTCCTGGCGATTGCCGCCATCACCGCGCTGATCCTGTTCCTGCCTTCAGCGCAGATTCTGCTGAAATTCGGATCGATCGCTTGGACTGACATGGCGTTGGCGGCGGGGCTGGGCGTGGTGCTGCTGGTCGTGCTTGAGGGGGCCAAGCCATTGGTCGGCCGCCTGCTCGCTGGGCGCTCGGGACTCGTCGCGGCCAACGGGATGGGGCACGCATGACCGAACCGGCCGACCCCCGTACCATTCTTGAGCGCGGCTTCATGCCCTTGCTGCTCTTGCTCGTCACCGTCGCCTTTGTCTGGCTGATCGGGCCGTTCATCGGGGCAATCCTGTGGGGCGTGATCACCGCGATCCTGTTCACGCCACTCAACGCGCAGGTGCTGGCGCGGATCCCGCAGCGCCGCAGTCTCGCCGCCATCATCACCCTGGTGATCATCATGGCGGTCGCGATCATCCCGGCGATGCTGCTCGGGGTCGCATTACTCAGCCAGGCGACGGCGATCTATGGCCAGGTCCAGTCGGGCGAGATCGACATCGGGCGCGGCTTCGTCGCAGCGGAGCGCCATTTGCCGCCGTTCGTGCGCGCTTGGCTCGTGGATATGGGTCTGGGCGATTTTGACGCCGTGCGCGACCGGATCGGCCAGGGCATCGCCAGCAGTTTCCAGACGCTGGCACGGCAGGCGTTTACGGTCGGGCAGGGAACGATCGCGTTTTTCCTCTCGCTTGGCGTGATGCTGTACCTGACCTTCTTCCTGCTGCGCGACGGCCAAGCCCTGACCATGATGGTCGAGCGCAGCCTGCCGCTGCCGGTCGATCAGCGACGTTTCCTGGTGGCGCGCTTCGTCGCCGTCGTCCGTGCGACCATCAGGGGCAGCATAATCGTCGCGATCCTGCAGGGGCTGGTCGGCGGGGTCATGTTCTGGACGCTCGGGATCAGCGGCGCCTTGCTCTGGGGTGTGGCGATGGCGATTTTCTCGCTGTTCCCCGCGATCGGTACGGGCCTTATCTGGGTGCCAGTCACCGTCTATCTCCTCGCCACCGGCGATGTCTGGCGCGGCGTCGCGCTGTTTCTGTGCGGCTTTTTCATCATCAGCAGCGTCGACAATGTCGTGCGGCCAATTCTGGTCGGGCGCGATGCCCGTATGCCCGATTATGTCGTGCTGATCGCAACGCTCAGCGGTTTCGAGCTGATGGGATTTAACGGCTTCGTGATCGGCCCCGTCATCGCCGCGCTGTTCATGGCGGTTTGGGAAATTCACGCTAATACCCCGGCAAGCAACGCTACCGACAGACCGGCTGATTGACTGAGATTAACGCCTCATTCCCACTCGATCGTGCCGGGCGGCTTGCTGGTATAGTCGTAAGTCACGCGGTTAATGCCCTTGACCTCATTGACGATGCGGGTCGCCACGCGCGGCAGGAATCCGCCGGGATATTCAAACGCCTGTGCGGTCATCCCGTCGGTTGACGTCACCGCACGCAGCGCCAGGACATTGTCATAGGTCCGCCCGTCGCCCATCACGCCCACCGATCGCACGGGGAGCAGCACCGCAAACGCCTGCCAGATCGCATCGTACAACCCGGCATTGCGGATTTCCTCAAGGTAGATCGCATCGGCCTTGCGGAGGATATCGCAGCGTTCCTTGGTCACCTCGCCCGGAATACGGATCGCCAGGCCAGGTCCTGGAAACGGATGCCGCCCGACAAAGATATCGGGCAGGCCAAGCTCGCGTCCCAGCGCGCGGACCTCGTCCTTGAACAATTCGCGTAACGGCTCGACCAGCTTCATATTCATGCGTTCGGGCAGACCGCCGACATTATGGTGGCTCTTGATCGTGACCGATGGCCCGCCGGTGAACGACACGCTTTCGATTACATCGGGATAGAGCGTCCCCTGCGCCAGAAACTCCGCGCCGCCGATCTTACGCGCTTCGGCCTCGAACACTTCGATAAAGGTCGCACCGATGAACTTGCGCTTCGCCTCAGGGTCAGTGAGGCCCTTGAGCCCGTTCAGAAACAGTGTTTCCGCGTTCACATGGACCAGCGGAATATTATAATGGTTGCGGAACAAGCCCACGACCTGATCGGCCTCGCCACTGCGCATCAGCCCATGATCGACGAACACGCAGGTGAGCTGTGTCCCGATCGCCTCATGGATCAGCACGGCGGCAACGGCTGAATCGACCCCGCCGGACAGGCCGCAAATCACCCTGCCCGTTCCCACTTGCGCGCGGATCTCGTCGATCTTGGTCTGGCGAAATTCCGCCATCGTCCAGTCGCCCGCCAGCCCGCAAACATGGCGCGCGAAATTGGCGATCAGCTTGCCGCCATCGGGGGTATGGACCACCTCCGGGTGGAACTGCATCGCGTAATATTGGCGGGTATCATCGGCGATGACGGCAAAGGGCGCGCCGGGGCTGGTCGCGACCGTGCGGAAGCCTGGGGCAAGGCTGGTGACCTTGTCGCCATGGCTCATCCACACCTGATGCGTCTCGCCCTCTGTCCAAAGCCCGTTGAACAGCCCGCAGCTATCTTGCACCTCGATAAAGGCATGACCAAACTCGCCGCTATCGCCGAGCTGCACCTCGCCGCCGAGCTGCGCCATCATGGTTTGCTGGCCATAACAAATGCCCAACACCGGCACCCCGCTATCGAACACGATCTGCGGCGCGCGCGGGCTGTCGGCATCCAGCACCGAAGCCGGACTGCCCGACAGAATCACGCCCTTTGGCTGCATCCGCGCAAAGGCGGCGGCGGCGGCGTTAAAGGGAGCGATCTCACTATACACCCCCGCCTCACGCACACGGCGGGCGATGAGCTGGGTCACCTGGCTGCCGAAATCGATGATCAGGATGGAGTCGGGATGCTGGTTCATGGCGTCAGATAACGGCCCAAAACGACGAAGGCCAGTCCGCACGAACGGCACGGAAAATTTCGTTCGTTCACAACAAGCTAGGCTTTGGGGGCACATTGCCGCGACATTGGAGGCGAAAAATCCGGCCGATATGCGTCCCAATGCGGCAGGCAAAGCGCCAAAAAACGCTTGTCAAACGATAGAGTCACGAAGATGTAACAATCGCTCGGGGGGAATGAGTTTTTGGAAGGGCACATGATCAGATCAGCGATCCGATCGTTGGGGATACCCGTCGGCATTCTCCTCGTCACGCTTTGCGCCATTCAGCTGCTGGTCGCTGACATGCTCGGCGCGCTGACGGGTGTGTCAGCGCGCGCCATCTATCTCAGCTTTGCGATCATCGGGTGGATCGCCGGTGCGATCATCATCTGCCGGTTGACCGAAATGCTGTTCTGGAACCAGCTCGGCCGGTCCAGTGGCCGCAAAACACCGCGCTTGTTGATCCAGATTACCAATGTGCTGATCTATTGCACCATGGGACTGGCAATGGCGGCAACGCTGTTCAACATCCCCCTCACCGGCGCGATTGCCACGTCGAGCGTCATCGGTCTGGTGATCGGCTTTGCAGTGAAAAGCCTGATCTCGGACACATTTTCCGGCATCGCGCTCAACCTCGACAGCGGTTTTGGCATCAACGATTTCGTCCAGATCCTCAGCCGTGGCACCACGACCCGCATTCAGGGCCGGGTGACCGAGATCAACTGGCGCAGCACCTATATCCTCACGCCCGAAAATTCGATGATGGTCATCCCCAACACGGTGATGAGTGAATCGATCGTCCTCAATTATTCGAAGCCCGATCGGATGGGCGAATTCGAAATGGTCGTGTCGCTCGATTTCGAAGTGAGCACTGATCGCGCGCTCCGCGTGCTGTCATCGGTGATCTAGGCGGCCGCACGGGAAAATGACGCCATCTGGGACGTGAAAGCGCGGATATCGGAGGCAACCGGCAACGGCATCAATTACAAGATCAAATATATGCTCGATCCGGCCAAGCTGGCACCGGGCAAGGCGAAGCATCTCATCCTCGGGCACTTGCTGCGCCATTTGTCGACCACGGGCCTGGCGCTCGCGCACCCAAAAATCGACAACTGGACCGCCGAACCGCAGGATTATGGTCGATTTGCCGAAGCGCCGGGCAGCCGGTTCCGTCTGCTCAATCAGGTCCAGCTCTTTGCGGATATCGATTCCGCAACACTCCACCAGCTGGCGGACCGGATCGCCCGCCGGAATTTTGTCGCAGGCGAGCGGCTGATCACGGCAGGCGACCCTGGCCAGTCGATGTTCGTGATGAGCGAAGGGCTGGTATCGGTCCGAATCCCGCAAGGCGACAGTGAGCTGGATGTCGCCGCATTTTCGCCCGGCGATTTCTTCGGCGAAATGTCTTTGCTCACCGGCGAACCGCGCAGCGCGACCATCGTCGCGGTGACCGACACCATCGCCTATGAAATCGACAAGACCGATATCGAACATCTGCTCGACACCTGCCCGTCGGCCGCCGAAACGTTGAGCATGGCCGCCGCCGAACGTCGCCTTTCGTCGGACAAGGCCCGGTCGAGCAAGCCCCCTGAACAGATCGAAGCAGAGCGCATCTCGATGGCCGGCAAGATCCTGGCGGGAATGACCCGCTTCCTGGCGCGCAAACTGCCCAAACCCGAACTCGCGCAGATTGGTTCACGATGATTGGCCGAATGAAATCCCTCGGGTCGCTTCTGGCCGCCGCGGTACTGCTCAGCGGCTGCGCCTATGCGGGGCCGCGCGCGCTTATCGCCACCCGGCCGCTTTATAATCAGGCGATCGCCCAGACCAATGACCAGGAACTGCTGCTGAATCTGGTGCGGATCCGGTACCGCGACACCACTTATTTCACGAGTGTGGAGCGGATCGCCGCGTCGCTCGAAATGAACATGTCGATCGGCAGCAGCGGCAGTTACAGCCAGACATCAAGCACTGCCGCCAAGGATACAATCGGCCGCGTCTTCGGCTTTGGGCCAGGCACGATCGCGCTGAACGAAAAGCCAACGATCTTCTACGCGCCGCTGGAGGGCGAGAAGTTCGTTCGGCAGATGATGACACCGATCAACCCCGAAATTCTGTTCTTGTTGGTGCGGTCCGGCTGGTCGATCGACCGGGCATTTTCGATCGGGGTGATCGAGATGAATGGGCTGAAGAACGCGCCGACCGCGTCTGGCCCCGCCCCGTCGCGCGAGCCGGAATTTCGCGAATTTGCCGATGCCGCCAAATTGCTGCGCGCGCTGCAACGCGACAATCGGCTCGATCTGGTCCGCATCCCAGGCGAAAAGCCGAGCATCGAACTACGCTTCACGCGCGGATCGGCAGCGAGTGAAGAGGCGCTGAAATTCAAGTCACTGACCGGGATCGATCCGTCCGCCGATCGCATCCGCATCATTCTGGCAGGCGATGCGCCGGATACCAAATCGCTGGTCATCACCACGCGCCCAGTAATGGCAGCGCTGCATTTCCTGGCGACCGGGGTGGAAGTGCCGGGGCGTGATCTCGATGCCGGGCTGGTGCGCCGCACCACGCGGGCAGATGGCAGCCCGTTCGATTGGCAGGAAATGCTGGGTGGCGTGTTCCGCGTCCAGGTATCCGACCGGGAGCCGGTGGGAGCGACCACGATGGTCCACTATCGCGGCGCGTGGTTCTACATCGCCGATAATGATCTAGAGACCAAGTCGACCTTTGAATTACTGACCCAGGTCATCGCGTTGCATTCCGCCCCGCCATCCACCACCGCACCCATTGCCTTCACCGTCGGCAAATAGCCGCGACATAGCGCAGTTTGACCGCCGCGCGGGCGGTGCCTTCGGCCATCACCCGCCCAGGTCGCGAAGAGCCGTCTTCAGGCGCGGCGCGACAAAATCCAGGAACGCCCGCAATTTGAGCGGCACCAGCTGGGCCGGGGGATGGACGAGATGGACGGGCATCGGATCGGGTGACTGGTCGGCCAGCAGCGGAATCAACTGCCCGTGACTGATCGCCTCTGCCGCCTGATAGGATAATAACCGGGCGCCCCCCATATCCGCGACGGCTGCCGCGATCACGGCATCGGCGGTATTCCCCGCAAAGCGCGGCTTGATGGCGATGGTGCGGGCATCGGCCCCCACTCCGAAGGGCCAATGGCGCGCGGGCTGCAAGCCTTCGAACGCGATACAATCATGGACGGCAAGGTCCTCAGGCGTTTGCGGCGTGCCGCGCTGTTCAAGATAGGCCGGGCTCGCGCACACCACCCAACCCGTTTCTCCAATCCGCCGGGCGACCAGGCCACTATCGGGCAGGCGACCGACCCGTACCGCGACATCGACATGATTCTCGATCAAATCGACGACATAATCTGCTGCGATCACTCGCACATTCACTTGCGGATATTCGGCCAGAAAGGCCAACACCACCGGGGTCAGATAGGCCTTGCCAAAGCGCAGCGATGCCGTGACCAGCAACTCTCCGCTTGGGGTGCGATATTCGCCTGCCGCAGCCCGCTCGGCCTCTTCCAGCTCCCCCAGCACGCGCCGCGCGGCGGGCACAAACCCTTGACCAGCCTCTGTCAGCACGAGCTTGCGGCTGGTCCTGATCAGCAATTGCGTGCCGAGATGGGCCTCCAGCTCCGAAATCTTGCGGCTGACGGTGGGCAACGGCATGCCCAGTCGCCGGGAAGCGGCGGATAAGCTGCCGCCATCGATTGCAGCCAATAGAGTGCGCAGCGCATCGAAACGATCCATTCGGATATTCCATTTTGTGGAAGTCAACGTCTCAAAAATAACGTCTGCTGGCGATCAATGGAAGTTACTAATTCAGCGTCACCGGCCAATCAGGCCTGTTGCTGAAAGGCCTGCTGCTGAAAGGATTGCCCTCCCCCTTCCCTGACCATCGCGGCGATTGCCGACGGGCACGCATGACATCGGGCTGACCAGCCCAAAGCGTCGTGATCCTGCCCGTTCCCAGTCACCCAGCCAATTGCACCAGGCGCCACCCATTCGCGGTGGCGCCGTCGCCCCTCTGCACCCTGACCCCAAGGACGTTTGTGATGACCACTCGACTGCCCCTTTTCCATGCCGTTTCGATCGCCGCCGTGCTGATCGCAACCACCCTGACACCCCCCACCTCCACCCACGCCGCCGCCCCGGTTGCGGCCAGCAAAAAGGCTGCTTCAATGACCCAGACCACCTATCATTATGCCACCGTCAACGGCCGCAAGGTCTTCTACCGCGAAGCCGGTGACCCGAGCTTGCCAACGATCATCCTGCTCCACGGCTTCCCGACCAGCAGCTTCATGTTCCGCGATCTGATCCCGCAGCTAGCCGGCAAATTCCATGTGATCGCGCCTGATTATATCGGCTTTGGCCAATCCGATGCGCCCTCGGCGACCGAGTTTGACTATTCGTTCGACAATCTCACCACCCATGTGACTGGCCTGATCGATCAGCTCGGCCTGAAGTCCTACGTCTTGTATATGCAGGATTATGGCGGCCCGGTGGGTTTCCGCATCTTCACCCAGCGCCCGGACGCGGTGAAGGGTTTCGTGATCCAAAACACCAACGCCTATATGGAGGGCGTCGGCGATCCGCCAAAGCTGGTGTTCCTGCCGCTATGGGCGCACCGCGATGCCAAATCCGAAGAGGGCGCGCGCAGCTTCCTTCAGGCCGGCACCACCCAGTTCCAGTACACGGTGGGCGCGAAGAACCCCGACGCGATCAGCCCCGATAACTGGACGCACGACCAGGCTTTGCTCGATCGCCCCGGCACCGATGCCTATCAGCTCAACCTGCTGGAAAACTACAAGACCAATGTCGCGCTGTACGACAGCTGGCATGCGGCCTTCCGCCAGCATAGCCCCAAGACGCTGATCCTGTGGGGCAAGCATGATCCCTTCTTCATCGAAGCCGGCGCGACTGCCTTCCTGCGGGATCTGCCCAAGGCAAAGCTGGTCTGGCTCGATGCCGGCCACTTCGTCCTCGATGAAAACGCCGCCACCGTTGCGGCTGAGATCAAGGCCGAATTCGCGACAAAGTGACTCTGTCCCCCGCCCGGGCGTCGCCCCCTCGACGCCCGGGCACCCAACCCGCTTTCTCAGGGACTCCCCCAATGACCAAGACCTATCTCATCACCGGCGCCAGCGAAGGCATTGGCCTGGAAACCGCGCGGCTTGCCGTCGCATCGGGTGCTGCTGTGCTGATGGTCGCGCGTGATGCCGCCAAGCTGCAGGCCGCCGCCGCCGTTCGGTCATCATTGGACCAGTCGCCGCCATCGTGATGGGCACCGCCCCCATCCTGCCGCGCGGCTTCGATCTCGCCTTCATGACCCTGCTCTTCAAGGGCAAGCGGGCCGCTGCCTGAACGGCCCGTTCTCTGAAGGGATTGTGACATGACCACCCACCGACGTGATCCGTTACCCAGCCCGTGGGGTGGATGGCGGCGACACGAAATCGGTCTAGCCCTGCCCCGCTCAGGAGAATGAAGATGCTTGTTTCAGGATTTCTTGAACGCCCCGATTACCGGGTCGATCTGCTCCCGCGCTGCAATCGAGTGACGGTGCAAGTCGGCGACCAGACCGTGGCGTCGAGCAACAGAACGATTGTTGTCGATGAGCAAGGCCATGGGCTGGTTTTCTATTTTCCGCCCGTGGATGTTGATTTCGACCGGCTGGTTGCCATCGACCAGCGAACGACGTTCTGCCCGTTCAAGGGCATTGCCCGTTATCTTGCGGCCAGCACCGCGCCCGAGCTACCGATCGCCTGGGCCTATGCGGATCCCTTTGTTCAGGTGGCTGCCCTGGCGGGCTATATTGCCTTTTATCAGGATCGGGCGATCATCACGGTCGGTGGCGAAGACCCAATTGGATAACCGAGCATCAAGCGGTCGCCGTCGCCCGGCTCAATCAGCCGGAGTGACGGCGACGCCAGGTTATTTGACCGTCATCCCGGTCCATTTTGCGGCGAAGGCCCACAAGTCAGCCGCCTCCTCGATCACCTTGTCAGTCGGCTTACCACTGCCGTGCCCTGCGCGTGTTTCAATGCGAACCAAATGCGGCTTGGGGCCAATATCGGCATGCTGGATGGCAGCGGCATATTTGAAGGTGTGGCCGGGCACGACGCGATCATCGGTATCCGCCGTGGTCGCCAGGATCGCGGGATAAGCGACGCCTGATTTGACATTGTGATAGGGCGAATAGGCAAGCAGCACCTTGAAATCCGCCTCTTTCGACGGATAGCCATAATCATCGACCCAATAGCGCCCGGCGGTGAACCGGTCGAAGCGCAGCATGTCCATCACGCCCACCGCCGGCAATGCCGCCGCGAACAGATCAGGCCGCTGGTTGACAACGGCACCGACCAGCAGACCGCCGTTGGACCCGCCCTGGATCGTCAATTTATCCTTTGTTGTGATTCCCTTCGCGATCAGATATTCGCCCGCCGCGATGAAATCATCGAACACGTTCTGCTTGTTCTCCAGCCGCCCGCCATCATGCCAGGCACTGCCATATTCGCCACCGCCGCGAATATTGGCGACGACGAGCACCCCGCCCTGCTCCATCCAGGCTAGCCGCGTTGCGGAAAAGCCCGGTGCGCTCGAAATGTTGAACCCGCCATAAGCGTAAAGCAGCGTCGGTGCCGGGCCCTTGGGCAATGCCTTTTTGTGGACAACGAACATCGGCACTTTGGTGCCATCCTTCGACGCGTAGAATTTCTGCTCGACGACATAATCTGCTGGATTGAAGGCAACCTTCGGCGCGGCCCAGGGGGTCGCTGTGTTCGCCTTCACGTCGTAATGATAAATCGTCGTCGGCGTAGCGAAGCTGGTGAACGCGAAAAAGGTTTCGGTATCGAGCTGATCGCCGCCAAAGCCGCCCACCGAGCCGATTCCGGGCAGGGGCAGGGTCCCGCGCTTCTTGCCATCCAGCGTGTACAGCCGGACTTCGCTTTTCACATCGACCAGATATTCGGCGACCAGATTGCCGCCGATGATCGTGGCGCTTTCGAGCACTGCCTTATCCTCGGGCACGATTTCACGGATCGCTGGCAGCTCGCCCGCCTTTGCCAGATCGGTCGCGACGATGCGCAGCTTGGGCGCGCCGCTGTTGGTCTTCCAGAACAGCGTGGCCCCTGCATTGCCGGCCAACTGCCACTCATATTCGAGCCCCGCGAACACCATTTGCGGTGCCGCGCCGAGCTGGGTCTGGTCGATCACATGCACCTCGTAACGGCGATCGGTGCCTTGGGTGGTAGCGATAACGAGCCAGCGACCATCATCGGTCAGCTGCGCGATATGGCCCTGGCGGGGTTTGTCCGGCGTGGCATAGATCAGCCGATCGGCCGATTGCGGCGTGCCGAGTTTGTGAAAAAAGACCTTCTGGTTTTCGTTCAGCGCCTGGAACTTCGCCCCTTCGGCTGGGGCCGGGAACGCCGAATAGAAGAACCCCGATCCGTCCTTCGCCCAGCTGAGGCCAGAGAATTTTACCCATTCAATCGTGTCGCTCAACAATTGACCAGTGGCGACATTGAGCACCTTCAGCGTGCGCCAATCGGTGCCGCCATCCTGCACGCCGTACAGGACTTTGCTGCCATCTTCCGATGGCACCCATTCGGCCAGCGCCGTCGCCCCGTCCTTCGACCAGCCATTGGGGTCGATCACCACCCGACCCTCTCCCGCCAGCGTATCGCGGACGTACAGGACCGACTGGTTCTGCAGGCCCGAATTACGGCTATAGAAATACTTGCCACCCTTCTTCACTGGCAAGCCGAAGCGCTCATAGTTATAGAGCTCTTTCATGCGCGCCTTGAACACGTCGCGGCCGGGGAGGTTTTCCAGATAGGCATTGGTCGTCGTCACTTGGGCGTCGACCCACGCCTTCACCTCGCTATCGGTACGAACATCATTCTCCAGCCAGCGATAGGGATCGGCAACTTTGACGCCAAATTGCTCGTCAACCTGATCGACGCGGCGGGTGGTGGGATAGGTGATGGAGGCGGTCATCTGCGTGCTTGTCTCCGGCGCGGGCTCAGCATGAAGCGGCAATGGCATGGCAAGCAGGATCAGCAATAGCGTGCGACGCATCAGGACAGGCTCCGAGCATAAAAAAGGAGCCGCACCTTTATCAGGCACGACCCCTTTCTCAACCCTTTGACCCAGCCGGCACCAATGTCGCGCGACCAGGGCTATACCGGCGATCAAGCCGCGTCGGCGTAATCCTCGTCGCCCATCACCGGGCCCGAATCCTGGCCCTTGGCCGACACATCACGATCAACGAATTCGATGATCGCCATCGGCGCCGCATCGGAGCCGCGCGGGCCCATCTTGATGATGCGGGTATAGCCGCCGTTGCGGTCGGCATAGCGGGCAGCGAGCACGTCGAACAGCTTGACCAGCTGCGCGTCGTCCAGGATGCGCGCATGCGCCAGGCGCCGGTTGGACAGGCCACCCTTCTTGGCGAGCGTGATCAGCTTTTCGACATACGGGCGCAGTTCCTTCGCCTTGGCGACGGTGGTAACGATCTGCTCGTGCTTGATGAGCGCTGCCGACTGGTTACGGAACAGGGCTGTGCGGTGGGCCGAAGTCCGCGAAAGTTTACGACCGCCTACGCGATGGCGCATGATTCATTCCTTCGTTCGTTAGGGGGCCGGATTAGGTACCCCAGACCAGGTTGGGACGGCGAGCCAACCAAATTACCGTCACCCCGGGGTTGACCCGGGGTCCCGCTTATTCACCCGACCCAGCAAAGCTGCGTCGTCGGTCCTCGCAGCGCGAGACCGACCGGGCTTGGCGATGGACCCGGGATTAGCTGTGCTAATCCCGGACGCCAAGCTCAGCCCATAATTTCCTGCTCAAGCTTCTTCGCCATCTCTTCGATGTTCTCAGGCGGCCAGCCGGGGATTTCCATGCCCAGCCGCAGCCCCATCGACGACAGCACTTCCTTGATCTCGTTCAAAGACTTGCGGCCGAAGTTTGGCGTGCGCAGCATCTCGGCTTCGGTCTTCTGCACCAGATCGCCGATATAGATGATGTTGTCGTTCTTCAGGCAATTGGCCGAGCGAACCGACAGTTCGAGCTCGTCGACCTTCTTGAGCAGATACCGGTTGATCTGCTGCGCGTCGCCAGCGACTTCGCCACCGGTTGCCGGGGCGGCAACGCCGATCGGTGCCGAACGGACCATCGCCGATTCATCAAAGTGCACGAACAGCGCGAGCTGGTCCTGCAAGATACGACCGGCATAGGCGACCGCGTCGTCCGGAGTCACCGTGCCGTCAGTCTCTACCGTCAGCGTCAGCTTGTCATAATCGAGTTCCTGCCCAACGCGGGTGTTCTCGACCTTGTACGAAACCTGACGCACCGGCGAATACAGCGCATCGACCGGGATCAGGCCGATCGGCGCGTCGGCCGGGCGGTTGGCGATGGCGGGGACATAGCCCTTACCGACATCAGCCGTCAGTTCCATGTTCAGCGTCGCGCCGTCGTCCAGGTGACAGATCACCAGATTGGGGTTGAGCACTTCGATGTCGCCCGAAACCGCGATGTCGCCCGCGGTCACCTGGCCGGGGCCGGTTGCCGAAAGCTGAAGCCGCTTGGGGCCTTCGCCCTGCATGCGCAGCGCGATCTGCTTCACGTTCAGGACGATGTCGGTGACGTCTTCACGCACACCGGCCAGCGACGAGAATTCGTGCAGCACGTTTTCGATCTTGATCGAGGTAACCGCAGCACCTTGCAGCGACGAGAGCAAAACGCGGCGCAGCGCATTGCCGAGCGTCAGGCCAAAGCCACGCTCGAGCGGCTCGGCGATGAAGGTCGCCTTGCGCTTGGTATCACCGCCGGGCTTGCGCTCAAGGCTGCTCGGCTTCTTCAGTTCCTGCCAGTTCTTTGCATTCACGGACACGGGCTTCCCCTTGGTTTTGGGCGGGAGCGGGGGCGTGCTCCGGCCGGTGGGAGACCTGTTCGCGCCAGCGGTTCAATCGCGCGCGAACAAGCCGGAATCAGACGCGACGACGCTTGGAAGGGCGAACGCCGTTATGCGGGATCGACGTGACGTCGCGGATCGAAGTGATCTGGAAGCCAACCGCTTGCAACGCACGCAGCGCCGATTCGCGGCCCGAACCCGGACCCTTCACTTCCACTTCAAGCGTGCGCACGCCGTGTTCGGCAGCCTTGCGGCCAGCGTCTTCGGCGGCGACCTGAGCGGCATAAGGCGTCGATTTGCGCGACCCCTTAAAACCCATCATGCCCGCCGACGACCACGAAATCGCGTTGCCCTGGGCATCGGTGATCGTGATCATCGTGTTATTAAAGCTGGCGTTCACATGCGCGACGCCGCTGGTGATATTCTTGCGCTCGCGCCGACGAATGCGCTGAGGTTCGCGTGCCATAGTAGAAAAATCCTAACCCTGATGCTGAGACCGGGAGGCTGTCGGCTTCATGCCTGCCTCCGGCGGAGAAGTAAGCGCCGCGCGCTTACTTCTTCTTGCCGGCGATCGGCTTGGCCTTACCCTTGCGGGTGCGCGCATTGGTATGCGTGCGCTGACCACGAACCGGCAGGCCCTTGCGATGGCGCAGCCCGCGATAGCAGGCAAGATCCATCAGACGCTTGATGTTGATCGACACTTCGCGGCGAAGATCGCCCTCAACAGTGTGATCGGCATCAATCGTCTCGCGGATCTGCAGCACTTCCTGATCGCTCAGGTCCTGCACGCGACGCTCAGGCGCAATGCCCAGCTTGGTGGTGATTTCCTTGGCCTTGGTGTTACCAATGCCGTGAATATAAGTGAGCGCGATAACAACGCGCTTGTTCGTCGGGATGTTGACGCCCGCAATACGTGCCATGAAAGTGTTTCTCCTGCTCCACAGGGCCTGGCATGGCTGCACCGGCCCCATCTCATCGCGTTGATTTCCTAACGCACGATACCGGCGAGCGCGAAAGCGCCGCCGACAACCGGTGGTTCGGAAGAGCACGCGCTTAGGCCGCAGCGCACAAGCTGTCAAGCGGTGTGGTGCAGTGCAACGCGGAAAGCTAAAATACCTTAGCCGGGGGGCAGCTGCAATCCGCAAATGGCCGCGCCAAAAATAATCACCCTTGCGCACGTTGCGGCCCTAAAACATGCTGGTTGCCGTGCAAATATGAGGCGCCGCCAACTGATGCCCTGGCTGTTCAACATCATTCTCGTCGTTCATGTCATCGCCGGCGCGGTTGCGCTCACCAGCTGCTGGGGATCGGTGCTGACCCGCAAGGGCGGCCCGGCGCACCGCCGCTGGGGTAAGGCTTTCACGACATCCATCTATGCCGCCAGCTTCATGGCATTGGGGATGGGCCTGTTGTCGCTGCGCTGGCCGCTGGCGATGCACCCGCAATTGACCGACGAAACGCTCTATCGCGGGCTGTTTGGCTGGATGATGATCTATCTGGCGCTGCTGACGATGAGCATGACCCGCTATGGACTGCAGATGGTCGCCAACAAGCGCAACCACGCCGCCAACCGCCACTGGTCGATGATAGCGCTGCAACTTGCGGTGCTCGCGACCGGCACCAATTGTTTCGTGCAGGGCATCATGCTGAACCAGCCGCTGATGATCGGTGTGTCGATTATCGGCTTTGGCACCACCGCCACCTATTTATGGTATATGTTCAAGCCCGCCCCCGGCGCGCGTGATTACATCCCCGAGCATCTGAAGGCGATGGTCGCAACCGGCATCGCCGCTTACACCGCGTTCCTTTCAGTCGGGCTGATCGAGTTGTTCCCCGAACATGCCTTCAACCCAATCATCTGGGTGCTGCCGACGGTCGTCGGCGTTGGCATTATTGGCTATTTTCTGCGCACCTTGCCGGGACGGGCACGCGCGGCGGCAAAGGCCACGCAAAGCACGACCTGAATCAGTTGGATCAACGTGTGGTTGGCGGCTTTGGCGGCGGCGGTGCCGATTCAGCGGCAGATTTCAGGCCAAGCAGCTGCACCGCCAGCACTTCATCCACCTTTGGCGCAATCGCTTCCGCGCCCCCCCGGATAGTGCCCGCAACAATATAGGTGAACGTCACCCGAGTCGCGCTGTCGCCTTCGCGTGCCAGCGCCCAGGTCAGTGTCCCCGTCACGGCTTCGGCCTGGAGGGGGCCGAGCCCGCCGGTCATTCGGATCATCCGCGGCGGCTGGATATAGAGAATTTGCGCATGGGCAATGCTCCCGCCATCGGCCAGCCGCTCGCAAAAACACCCCAAGGCTTGGCCATCGAGATAAAGATTGGCGCTGTCATCCGAATAGGTGTGTTCCTTGCTCCACCATTTTTGCGGATTGCGCAGGACGGGCCAGACCTGATTTATCGGCTTGTCGATCGTAATGCTCTGAGTCGTTTCGAACCCCGTGGCCGACATCTGCACGACCTCTGCACTGGCCGACAGCGGCGTCATCGCCAGCATCATCGCCCAGAATACCGATCGCCCCTGCATATCGTTTCCCTTAGCTCGCGACGGCCCGGCTGGCAGCGTTTCCGTCGTCATTGTCAGTGGATGGCGGCAGGCTCTCCACCTGGTGCCGGACCCAGCGCATGAAATCCCGGCCAGCCAGCTGAACGCCCGCCGAAGAAGCGCTATAGGCTTTGTCATCGCTATCGATCGCCACGGCGGACCAGCGTGCCTGATGGTCTGCAATCACGGCCCGCAATCCACTCAACCGCTGGCGCAGTTCAGCATAAACCGCCGCATTCTGTCTGATCGGGGGATACTCTTCGCCGATCGCCATGACCGTCATCATCCGCATCGCAAGCTCGCGCCGCGCCGCCGCCAGATCCTGCTTGCGCTGATCATCGGTGCGTTCTGCCACCGTCGCCAGACGCTTGGCGGTCGCTTCAATTGCGTCCATTTCCGATAGTAACTGTGCCCGAGTCGTCATGGGCGGCTACATGCACATGCCCGCACGCACCTGTCACGCCATTCGTCGCAAAATCGGCTTGCAATCAGCCGCCTGGATTCAGGATCGATTCGATCGCGGCGCTGACATGGTCAATGTCCGCCATCCCATCGACCCGCGAAACCAGCTCGCGCGCTTCGTAGATCGGCAGGATCGGCGCCGTCTTGGCGCGATATTCCGCCATGCGCGTACGGACTGTTTCGGCATTGTCATCAGCGCGGCGCTTGAATTCGGTGCCGCCGCAGACATCGCAGACGCCATCGACCTTGGGCCGGTTGAATTTGTCGTGATAATTGGTGCCGCAGCTGGCGCAGCTGAATCGGCCTACGATCCGCTCGACCAGCGCGTCTTCATTCACTTCAAGCTCGATGACGTGATCCAGCGTGCGGCCATGCGCCGCGAGCAGCGCATCGAGCGATTCGGCCTGGGTCGATGTGCGCGGATAGCCATCGAAAATCGCGCCTTCATCGGCAGCGAGCGTACCAAGCTTTTCGTCAATCAATGCCGACACGATATCATCGGAAACCAGCCCGCCCGATTCCATCACGGCTTTGGCCTTCAGCCCGGCCGGGCTACCCGATTTGACGGCCGCGCGCAGCATGTCGCCGGTCGAGAGCTGCACCATGCCATGCTCTGCCTGCAATCGGCTCGCTTGTGTGCCCTTACCCGCCCCCGGGGGCCCCAGCAGGATGATATTCAAATGCTCAGGTCCCCTCGTTCGGCGCCGACTCTCTTAGCGGAGTCGGCCGCCCTTCAGCTTGGCCTTCTTGATCAGATCGCCATATTGATGCGCAAGCAAGTGGCTTTGGATCTGCGTTACCGTATCCATCGTCACATTGACGACGATCAGCAAGCTCGTTCCACCCAGATAAAAAGGAATCGACAGCGCCGAAACCAGATATTCCGGCAACAGGCAGATGATCGTCAGATAACCAGCCCCAATCACCGTCAGCCGCGTCAGCACATAATCGAAATAAAGCTCGGTATTCTTGCCCGGACGGATGCCAGGAATGAAGCCACCGTGCCGCTTCAGATTGTCAGCCGTTTCCTCAGGATTGAAGACAACGGCGGTATAGAAGAACGAAAAGAAGATAATGCCCGCGCCATACAGCGACATATATAATGGCGAGCCATGCTGGAGATATTGGTTCATCGTGATGATGAAATCACCCCAGCCGCTCTGGCCCTGTACATAATTGCCAGCGAACTGCGTGATCGTCAGCGGCATCAGCAACAGCGACGACGCAAAGATCGGCGGGATAACGCCGGCCGTGTTGATCTTCAGCGGCAAATGGCTGCGATCAGCCTGCATGCCGCGCTGCGTCTGGCGCTTGGGATATTGGATAAGGATGCGGCGTTGAGCGCGCTCCATGAAGCAGATGAACAGCACCAGAAATACCACTGCAGCGATGATGCCCAGCAGTCGAACGAGATCAAGCGAGCCGGTTCGGCTGCCCTCAAACAGATTATAAAGCGTGGTCGGCATGCTGGCGACGATGCCGGCCATGATGATCAGCGACACACCATTGCCGATCCCGCGGCTAGTGATCTGCTCACCCAGCCACATCAGGAACATCGTTCCACCGACCAGCGAGATCACGGCGCCCACGCGGAACATGATGCCCGGCTCGACGACGGCAGCCACACCCTGGCTTGCGCCGAAGGACTCAAGACCGAGCGCAATGAAATAGCCCTGCACGATCGTCAGCCCAACGGTGCCGTAGCGCGTATACTGGTTCAGCCGCTTGCGGCCACTTTCGCCGTCCTTCTTGATCGCCGCCAGCGTCGGCGAGAGCGACGTCGCGAGCTGCACAACGATCGATGCAGTGATGTAGGGCGTCACGCCAAGCGCGGTCAGGCTCATGCGTTCCAGCGACCCGCCGGTGAACGAATTAAAAAGGTCGAGCACCCCGCCCTGGGTCTGCTGCGACAGCAGGCCAAGCGCGGTCGGATCAATTCCCGGCAGCGGCACGAAGCTGAGCAGACGGAATACCAGCAGCGCCACGATCGTGAACCACAGCCGCTTCTTGAGATCGGTCGCCTGCGAAAATTTCGCAAAGCTGATGCTGGAGGCCATTTGCTCGGCTACTGATGCCATCGGTTTGATCGTCCTGGAAACATAAACGGCGGGATCGTTTTCACCGCCCCGCCGCTCATATAGTCACGCAAGCGGGCTTGCCTAGCGTCTGATCGCCGAAGCGACGCGTTACGCCTTGAAAGACGCCTTATGAGCCTGGCGTTCTTTGTACTTAACGCCCTTCTTGGCCGCTGCTTTTTCATTAGCAGGCACGACATGGATCACATCGACCGTGCCACCCAGCTTCTCGACGGCTTCAATCGCGCCCTTTGACGCGCCAGCGACGGTGAAGCTCAGCTTGGTGGTCAGTTCGCCCTTGGCGAGCAGACGGACGCCGTCCTTGCCACCGCGCGCCAGACCAGCGGCCTTCAGCGCTGCGTGATCAAGTGTACCATCGGCCGCGAGCTTGCCGGCGTCGATCATCTTCTGGATCGCGCCCAAATTCACCTCGGCATAATCCTTGGCGAAAATGTTGTTGAAGCCGCGCTTTGGCAACCGCATGTGCAGCGGCATCTGGCCGCCTTCAAAGCCGGCGATGCTGACGCCTTCACGGCTCTTCTGGCCCTTCTGGCCACGGCCAGCGGTCTTTCCCTTGCCGGAACCGATACCACGGCCAACGCGCATCCGCGACTTGCGGGCGCCTTCATTATCACGGAGTTCGTTCAGTTTCATGGTCGTGCACTCGCTTTCGCTTATTTCGCGCTGATTGTGGAAGGAAGGCCCCTTACTGAGTCGCATTCCACTTGTCACGCGTTCAATTGGGCAAAGCCCGCGCGCGGATTAGAGCGCGAAGGGTGGCGGTGTTTCTTTCGGTAATTCGGGAAAACAGCAGCCCTACTATGATCACGAACCCTATTTCCATTGCAACCAGGGCAATGCTGCCCGCGCTGGGCTGCAAACGATGCAGCGGGCCTAGCAGCGCAGCGAGGAATACCAGGATCGGGAAGTGGATGCTGTAGAGCGAAAAGCTCGACTGAGCGCCATAAGTGGCGAACGGCCTTAACCAGCGCAGCTGCGGCGGCACGGCCAGATACACACCGAACAACGCTGCAGCAAAAGAGGCGGAAATCAGCACGTCGCCAGCAAAGAACATCGGGTAAAAACGGCTATGCGCCAGGCAGACGGTGAACAACACTATGCCCACAATTAACACTGGCCATGCAATTGCCCGCTTCCCTAACCAGCCGCGTCGCTGCGCGTTGGCGCAGGCAAAATATAATCCTGTGCCACAAAGCCAGGACAGGAACCCCATCGTCAAAGAAGGGAAAAACCAGCCCAGGATCAGGGTTGAAAGCGCCCATGAGACCCGCTTGCGCGCCGCCAGCCACAAAGCGGGAAACCAGACAAAATACCAAAATTCATAAGCCAGGCTCCACAACGGCGCGTTCGACCCAAATGGCGGCGCAACCAGCGACTGGAGAAACACCAAGGAGGCGATCAGTGACTGCATGGACAGCGTCGACGTTACATAGGGGATGTCGCCCGCACTATGTTGTGAGCTGTAAAAATCCGCTGCTATCGAATGC
This sequence comes from Sphingomonadales bacterium Ga0077557, assembly GCA_001464615.1. Lineage (GTDB taxonomy): Bacteria > Pseudomonadota > Alphaproteobacteria > Sphingomonadales > Sphingomonadaceae > Sphingomonas. The sequence goes on from LNFI01000016.1 coordinate 304,004, forward strand.
AAGCCGATCAAATCGAGGGTCCCGCCCAACACCAGCACCGGCACCAACACGATGCCCAGCCGCGACAGGCGATCAATCAAATAGCCGGGCCAAAAATGCGTCTGTCCGGTGCGAACGACGACCGATTTGGTGATCCAGAATCCGGATAGCACGAAGAAAATCATCACACTTTGATGACCAAACCCCGCCATATAATAAAGCAGGCTAATCAGCGCCCCTGGATCAGGAACGCCGCGATAATCAACAAGAATTTGGCTGCGGCTATGGTTCAAAACGACCAGAAAAGCCGCGATGAAGCGGCACACATCCATGTAGAGGAAAATCGCTTCTTCTGGCGGTACGCAATTCCGGCTTGCCACCGCGCTCTCCTAACACCAGTTTTTTGCCTATAACGAACGAGCGACCGTAGTCGAGTGACTACGGTCGCTCACTAGAAACGACTGCAAAAAAGAGGAGAGAGACCTAGCGGCTCGCTTAGCCCTCGACGCTCAACATATGCGCCACCTTACGGATCATGCCACGCACTTCAGGCGTGTCAGTCAACTCGACGGTCTTGTGCATCTTGTTGAGGCCCAGGCCAACCAGCGTTGCGCGCTGGTCGCTGGTACGGCGGATCGGCGAGCCGGTCTGCGTGATCTTGATCGTTGCCATCTGTCTTACTCCACGACCGCGAGCGCATCGGCTTCGGCGGTCTGTGAACCACCGCGACCGAGCAGGTCGGCGATCTTCTTGCCGCGACGCTGGGCAACGGCCTTGGGGCTGGTCTGGTGAATCAGCGCCTCAAAGGTCGCCCGGATCATGTTGTAGGGGTTCGACGTACCAACCGACTTGGTCACCACGTCTGCCACGCCCAGCGATTCGAACACGGCGCGCATCGGGCCACCGGCGATGATGCCCGTACCCTGCGGTGCCGAACGAACCGTCACCAGACCCGCACCAAAATGGCCCTTGCCATCATGATGCAGCGTGCGGCCTTCCTTCAGCGGCACGCGAACCATTGCCTTCTTGGCAGCAGCCGTCGCCTTACTGATGGCTTCCGGCACTTCGCGCGCCTTGCCATGACCAAAGCCAACCCGGCCCTTACCATCGCCAACCACAACGAGTGCAGCAAAACCAAAGCGCTTGCCGCCCTTCACCGTCTTCGACACGCGGTTGATATGGACCAGCTTTTCGATCAGCTCTTCGCCGCCGTCATCGCCACCGGGACCACCACGGCCGCGATTATCGCGACCACCACGGCTGTCACGGCCACGACCGTCACGATTGCCACCGCCACCGGGGCCACCGCGACCGGGGCCACGCCCGCCACGCGGGCCACCACGATTGTCGCCAGCCGGAGCGCCAGCGTCGGGCGCTGCCTGGGTCTGGATTTCGTCAGCCATTCTTAAAACTCCAATCCGGCTTCGCGCGCGGCATCAGCCAACGCCTTGACGCGACCATGATACAGGAAGCCGCCACGGTCGAAGACGACCTGCTTGACGCCTGCCTGCACTGCCGCTTCGGCAACGCGCTTGCCCACGCTGGTTGCTGCTTCGATGTTGGAACCGTTCGTGCCGCGCACGTCCTTTTCCAGCGTCGATGCGGCAACGATCGTCTTGCCGGCGGCATCGTCGATCACCTGGGCATAGATGTGCTTGCCCGAACGATGGATCGACAAACGCGGACGGCCCGAACCCCGCGCGCGGAGCGCGGTGCGGTTGCGGCGACGCCGCTTCTCGAACAGAGACATTCCCTTGCTCATTACTTCTTCTTCCCTTCCTTGCGGAAGATGAACTCGCCGCGATACTTGATGCCCTTGCCCTTGTACGGCTCGGGCTTGCGCCAGCGACGGATTTCAGCAGCGACCTGACCGACCTTCTGCTTGTCGATGCCCGAAATCTCGACCGTGGTCTGGTCGGGCGTCTTGATCTCGATGCCGTCCGGAATCGCATAGTTGACGTGGTGGCTGTAGCCGAGCTGCAGGTTCAGGTTGCGGCCCTGCGACGCAGCGCGATAGCCGACGCCGGTGATTTCAAGCACCTTCGAAAAGCCTTCGCTCACGCCCGTCACCAGGTTCTGCACCAGGGTCCGCTGCATGCCCCAGAACGCACGCGCGCGCTTGGTGTCATTCGCCGGCTTCACCGAAATGCTACCATCCTCAAGGATGTAGCTGATGTCATCGACCAGCGGCATGGTGAGTGTGCCCTTAGGCCCCTTCACCGAAATAATGCCACCGTCGATGCTGGCCGTCACCCCTGCGGGGATCGGCACATTCTTTTTACCGATGCGGCTCATCAGAATACCTCCGCCAGCACTTCGCCACCGACATTCTGTTCGCGCGCTTCGGCGTCGGACAGAACGCCACGCGGCGTCGAGACGATCGTGATGCCAAGGCCGTTCATGATCCGGGGCAGATCCTGCGAACCCGAATAGACACGGCGGCCAGGCTTGGAAACGCGGGCAACATGCTTGATCGCAGGCTGGCCCTCGAAATACTTGAGTTCGATGCGGATGCCCTTGGCAGGCCCCATCTCTTCTTCGGTATAGCCGCGGATATAGCCTTCGCGCTGAAGCACGTCGAGCACGCGGGCGCGCAGCTTGGAGCCCGGCGTCAGGACAGAGTCCTTGCGCGCGCGCTGTCCGTTGCGGATGCGGGTGAGCATATCACCAATGGGATCGGTCAGTGCCATATCTCGTCCTTACCAGCTCGACTTCGTAACGCCGGGGATCAGGCCCTTGTTGGCCAAATCGCGCAGCTGAATACGGCAGAGGCGGAACTTGCGGTAATAAGCGCGCGGGCGACCCGTGAGCTCACACCGGTTGCGAATGCGCGTACGATTGCCGTTGCGCGGGATTTCAGCCTGCTTCAGGCGGGCGATCAGGCGCTCAGTATCGTCGAGCGACTTGTCGTTCGCAACTGCCTTCAGCTTGGCATAGCGGCCAGCATATTTCTTGACGAGCATCTTGCGGCGCTCGTTCTTGTTGATCGAACTCTTCTTCGCCATCTTATGCCGCCTTCTTCGCGTCTGCGTCTTCGATCGGGAACGGGAAGCCGAACAGGCGGAGCAACTCGCGCCCTTCCTCATCGGTCTTCGCCGTGGTCGTAACGATCACGTCCATGCCGCGGATCTTGTCGACCTTGTCATAGCTGATTTCCGGGAAGATCAGCTGTTCCTTCAGGCCGCAGGCATAGTTGCCGCGCCCGTCGAACGACTTGGGGTTCAGCCCACGGAAATCGCGAACGCGCGGCAGCGCGATCGTGATGAAGCGATCAAGAAACTCGTACATCCGCTCACGGCGCAGCGTGACCTTGCAGCCAATCGGCATGCCTTCACGCAGCTTGAACTGCGCGATCGACTTCTTGGCCTTGGTCACGACGGGCTTCTGCCCCGCGATCAATTCCATTTCGCCGACGGCCTGCTCGACCTTTTTCTTGTCCTGCGTCGCTTCGCCCACGCCCATGTTGAGCACGATCTTTTCGATCCGGGGCACTTCCATCGCGTTCTTGTAGCCGAACTTCTCGGTCATCGCCTTCACGACAACGTCGTCGTACATCGACTTCATCCGCGGCACATAAGCATCAGCCACTGATCGTCTCCCCGGACTTCACGGCCACACGGACCTTTTTGCCGTCCTTGATGTCAAACCGCACGCGCGATGGCTTGCCGGTCTTGGGGTCGGCAATCGCCACCTTCGACACGTGCATCGGCGCTTCGATCTTTTCCAGGCCACCTTGCGGGTTCGCCTGGCTCGGCTTCTTGTGGCGGGTCGCGATGTTCGCGCCCGACACGATGACCTTGCCGTCCTTCGGGAAAGCACGGGTCACTTCGCCCGTCTTGCCCTTGTCCTTGCCGGACAGGATGACGACGGTGTCACCCTTCTTGATCTTGGCCGCAGCCATCACAGCACCTCCGGCGCGAGCGAGATGATCTTCATGTGCTTCTTGCCACGGAGCTCACGCACCACCGGGCCAAAAATACGCGTGCCAATCGGCTCTTCGTTCTTGTTGACGAGCACGGCTGCGTTGGTGTCGAACCGGATGACCGAGCCATCGGCGCGGCGAATGTCCTTCGCCGTGCGCACGATAACGGCGCGGTGCACGTCGCCCTTCTTCACCTTACCACGGGGCTGCGCTTCCTTGATGCTAACGACGATGATGTCGCCAACACCGGCCGTGCGACGCTTTGAGCCGCCCAGCACCTTGATGCACTGCACCCGCTTCGCGCCGCTGTTGTCAGCGACCTCGAGATTGGACTGCATCTGGATCATTGATCCGCTTCCTTCTTCACTTTGGGGCCGATTGCTGACCGGTCCCCGCCTAAATCAAACAACGCCGTTACGCGTCGACATCAACCCGGTCAGGCGTCGCATGGGTGTTGACCCGGTCGAGCACTTTCCACGTCTTCAGCTTGCTGATCGGCGCGATCTCTTCGATCCGCACCGTTTCGCCGGCCTTGAACTCGTTCGCCTCGTCATGGGCGTGATACTTCTTCGAACGACGGATGATCTTGCCATAGAGCGGGTGCTTCACCTTGCGCTCGACATTCACCACAACCGTCTTGTCGCCCTTGTCGGAGACGATCAGCCCCGTCAGCACGCGCTTCGGCATGTCTAAATTCCTTACTTGGCGGTCGAGCGCGAACGCTCAGACTGCAGAGTCTTGATACGGGCGATGCCGCGACGCACTTCGCGAACCCGGCTCGGCTTTTCGAGCTGGTTGGTCGCGGCCTGGAAACGCAGGTTGAACGCCTCACGCTTCAGGTTGCCGAGTTCTTCGCTCAGCTGATCGTCGGACTTGGTCCGCATGTCTTTCACATCGGCCATCATCATGCTCCCAGGTGCGAGGTGTCGCCAAGCCGGGCAACAACCTTAACCTTGATCGGCAGCTTCATCGCTGCACGCTCGAATGCCACTGCGGCAACCGGACCGGGCACGCCGTCCAGTTCGAACAAAATCCGGCCCGGCTTGACGCGGGCGGCCCAGAATTCCGGCGACCCCTTGCCCGAGCCCATGCGGACTTCGGCAGGCTTGGACGAAACCGGCACGTCCGGGAAAATGCGGATCCACAACCGACCCTGGCGCTTTATGTGGCGCGTGATCGCGCGGCGAGCCGCTTCGATTTGGCGGGCGGTGATCCGGTCAGGCTCCATCGCCTTCAGGCCGTACGACCCGAAGTTAAGCGTCGAGCCACCCGTGGCCTTGCCATGGATGCGGCCTTTGAACGCCTTGCGGAACTTGGTCTTTTTTGGCTGCAACATTGTCTAGTTTCCTATCAGCGCGCCGGGCGGACGCCGGAAGTCTGTGCTTCCATCATCAACCGGTCTTGCGCCATCGGGTCATGACCCAGGATTTCGCCCTTGAAGATCCACACCTTCACGCCGCACACGCCATAAGCCGTGTGTGCCGTTGCCTCAGCGTAATCGACATTGGCGCGCAGCGTATGAAGCGGCACGCGACCTTCGCGATACCATTCCGTGCGCGCGATTTCGGCGCCGCCGAGACGACCGCCGCAGGTGATACGAATGCCCTCTGCACCCAGACGCAGCGCCGACTGAACCGCGCGCTTCATGGCACGACGGAACGCGATGCGGCGCTCGAGCTGATCGGCAACGCCCTGCGCAACGAGCTTGGCATCGATTTCCGGCTTGCGGATTTCGACGATGTTCAAGCTGACGTCCGACGAGGTCATCTTGCCGAGCGTCTTGCGCAGCTTTTCAATGTCCGCGCCCTTCTTGCCGATGATCACACCGGGACGGGCAGCGAAGATCGAGATGCGGCACAGCTTGGCTGGACGATCGATGACGACCTTGGAGATCGCGGCCTGTGGCAGCGTCTTCATGATGAACTCGCGGATGCGCAGGTCTTCCAGCAGCAAGCGGCCATAATCGGCGCCTTCTGCATACCAGCGGCTGTCCCAGGTGCGGTTGATCTGCAGCCGAAGCCCGATCGGATTGCTCTTCTGACCCATTACGCTTCCTCTGCCTGCTCACGCACCACGATCCGCAGCCGGCTGAACGGCTTCAGGATGCGGGTCGACTTGCCGCGACCGCGGGTGGCGAAACGCTTCATCACGATCGACTTGCCGACCGATGCTTCCGACACGACGAGGGCGTCGACGTCGAGGTTATGGTTGTTCTCTGCATTCGCAATTGCCGATGCCAGCACCTTGCGTGCCTCGACAGCCATCGCTTTGTTCGAAAACTGCAGGATGTTCATCGCATCGCCAACCTTGCGGTTGCGGATGAGTGCCGCGACCAGGCCCAGCTTCTGTGCCGAACCACGGATCTGCGTACCGACCGAGAGTGCCTCGTTGTCAGCCACGCGACGCGGGGATTTTTCCTTGCCCATCAGCGCTTGCCCTTCTTGTCGGCGGCGTGGCCGGGGAAGAAGCGCGTCGGCGCAAATTCGCCGAGCTTCATGCCGACCATGTCTTCGTTGACCGAAACCGGCACGAACTTGCGGCCGTTATAGACGTTGAAGGTCAGGCCGACGAAATCCGGGAGGATCGTCGAACGACGCGACCAGGTCTTGATCGGTGCGCGGTTATTGGCTTCCTGAGCGGTTTGCGCCTTCTTCAGGAGGTGAAGGTCCACGAACGGACCCTTCCAGACGGAACGTGCCATGAGCGGTTAGCCCTTCTTCTTGGCGTGACGCGAGCGGATGATCATCTTGTCCGTCGCCTTGTTATGACGGGTGCGCGCACCCTTGGTCGGCTTGCCCCATGGCGTCACCGGATGGCGACCGCCCGAGGTCCGGCCTTCACCACCGCCGTGCGGATGGTCGACCGGGTTCTTGGCGACACCGCGCGTCAGCGGGCGAATGCCCTTCCAACGGTTGCGGCCAGCCTTGGCAAGGTTCGTGTTGGCGTTGTCGGGGTTCGACACTGCGCCCACCGTCGCCATGCAATCGCTGCGGATATAGCGCTGCTCGCCCGAATTGAGGCGAACCATCACCATGCCCTTGTCGCGACCGACGACCTGCACATAGGTGCCTGCCGAGCGGGCGAGCTGACCACCCTTGCCGGGCTTCATTTCGACATTGTGGACGATGGTGCCGACGGGCATCTGGCCCAGCTCCATCGCGTTGCCCGGCTTCACGTCGGTCTTCTTGCCAGCGACAACCTTGTCGCCGACGGCCAGACGCTGCGGTGCCAGGATATAGACGACTTCGTCGCCTGGATATTCGATGAGCGCGATGAAAGCGGTGCGGTTTGGATCATATTCGATCCGCGCCACGGTGCCTTCAACGTCCCACTTGCGGCGCTTGAAATCGATGATGCGATAGCGCTGCTTGTGGCCACCGGCGATGCCGCGCGAGGTGACATGGCCCTTGTTGTTGCGGCCACCGGTCTTGCGCTTGCCTTCGGTCAGCGCCTTTACCGGGCCGCCCTTGTGCAGACCGGAACGGTCCACCAGGATCAGGCCACGGCGTGCCGGGCTGGTCGGGTTATAATGCTTGAGTGCCATTGCCTCAGATCCCCGTCGTCACGTCGATCGATTGCCCGTCTTTCAGGGTGACGATCGCTTTTTTCACATCAGACCGGGTGTAGGGCTTGCCCTTCCACTTCTTGGTCTTGCCCTTCTGGACGATCGTGTTCACGCCAGTGACGTTCACGTCGAACAGCGCTTCCACGGCGGCCTTGATCTCAGGCTTGGTCGCATCGTTCGCCACGCGGAACACAACCGCGTTGTGCTCGCTCAGCAACGTTGCCTTTTCGGTGATGTGCGGCGCGACGATCACGTCATAATGACGGACCGCAATCGCTGCCTTTTCCTTCTTAGCCATTAGTTCGCCCCTCCCGGGAGGGCGAAGCGCGCCTCCAGCTTTTCGACTGCCGCGCGCGTCAGCACGAGGGTGTCAGCCTTGAGAATATCGTAAACATTGGCGCCTGCCGCCGGCATCACGTTGATCTGGCGCAGGTTGCCGGCGGCGAGCGCGAAGCTTGCCTCGACCATGTCACCGTCGATCACCAGCGCCGTCCTGGCGTTGAAGGTGCTGAAGTTGTTGAACAGCACGGCCGTCTTGGCATTTTCGACGACCAGGCTGTCCATCACGATCAGCTTGCCGTCCTTCGCCTTCGACGACAGCGCCATCTTCAGGCCGAGCGCACGAACCTTCTTGTTCAGCGACGGGTTGAAGTCGCGAACACGGGCACCGTGCGCCTTACCACCACCGATGAACACCGGGGCGCGGCGATCGCCGTGACGAGCCGTACCGCCGCCCTTCTGGCGACCGAACTTCTTGCCGGTGCGGGCCACATCGGCGCGCTCACGGGTGCCACGGGCGGTGCCGCGACGCTTTTCGAGCTGCCAAGTGACGACGCGGTGCAGGATGTCAGCGCGCGGCTCAAGGCCGAACACGTCATCGCTGAGTTCGATGTCGGCGCCCTGGGCACCGTCAAGCGACTGAAGCTTGATTTTCATGTTCAGGCCTCCTGGCCGTCGGTGGCTTCGGGAGCCGCCACGTCTTCGACGGGCGTCTCGGCCGCAGCCTCATTGCTGTTGGCGACGGTCTTGAGACCGGCGGGATAGGGAGCGGCTTCAGGACGGGCGATCTTCACCGAGTCCTTGATGAGGAGCCAGCCACCCTTCGATCCGGGCACCGAGCCCTTGATGAAGATCAGGCCGCGCTCGACATCGGTCGAAACGACTTCCAGATTCTGCTGGGTGCGCTGCTTGTCACCCATGTGGCCAGCCATCTTCTTGTTCTTGAAGACCTTGCCTGGATCCTGGCGCTGACCGGTCGACCCGAGCGAACGGTGCGAGACCGAAACGCCGTGCGTCGCGCGCAGACCGCCGAAACCCCAGCGCTTCATGCCGCCCTGGAAGCCCTTGCCCTGCGTATTGCCGGCAATGTCGACGAACTGGCCAGCGACGAAATGGTCGGCCGAAATCTCGGCGCCCACATCGAGCATGGCGTCTTCGGAAACGCGGAATTCAGCCAGCTTCGCCTTGGGCTCCACTTCGGCCTTGCCGAAATGGCCGCGCTGCGGCTTGGCGACGTTCTTCGCTTTGGCAACACCAGCGCCGAGCTGGAGTGCAGTATAACCATCACGGTCGGCCTCGCGGCGGGCAACGACCTGGAGACCTTCAAGCGAAAGGACGGTGACGGGCACATGGCGCCCATCGTCCTTAAACAAGCGGGTCATCCCCATTTTCTTCGCGATCACGCCAGTGCGCATGATCCATGCTCCATTCAATAACAGAGGCCCGCTCCGGACTATTCCCGAGCGGGCGTGCCTCAACCCTAAATGTTTGTACGTGCCCCGACCCGGGCTGGTGCTTCCCGTTTGGGAAGCGTGTCGGGGGACGCGGGCCCGAATAAATCCGGCGGTATCCCTTATCGTTGGCCCCGTTGAACGGGGCCGAATCTCGTTGGAGAGCGCGGCCTTTAGGCCAGCTTGATCTCCACGTCAACGCCCGCTGCGAGATCGAGCTTCATCAAAGCATCGACGGTCTGCGGGGTTGGCTGAACAATGTCCAGCATACGCTTGTAGGTGCGCACCTCGAACTGCTCACGCGACTTTTTGTCGATGTGCGGGCCGCGGTTGACGGTGAACTTCTCGATGCGCGTCGGCAAAGGGATAGGACCGCGGATGAGCGCGCCGGTGCGGCGGGCCGTATCGGCGATGTCGCCGGTTGCCTGATCGAGCACGCGATGATCGAATGCTTTCAGACGAATACGAATATTCTGCGTTTCCATAGTCCCTACCGATGCGAAAGAGCGGGGCGGCTGATCACCGCCTCTGATTACACGTTACATAAAATAGCAACCGCCCGATTCCCTGGTTTTTGACGGCCGGGGAATCGGGCGGAGGCGAGCCTATATTACTTCGAGATGCCGCTGACAATACCCGAACCAACGGTCCGGCCACCTTCACGGATCGTGAAGCGCTGGCCAACGTCCATGGCGATCGGGGCAATCAGCTTGACGCCGAGCGCGATGTTGTCGCCAGGCATGACCATCTCGGTGCCCTCAGGCAGCTCGACGGTGCCGGTGACGTCCGTGGTGCGGAAATAGAACTGCGGGCGATAGTTGGCGAAGAAAGGCGTGTGACGGCCGCCTTCATCCTTCGACAGCACATACACTTCCGACTGGAAGTCGGTGTGCGGCTTGATCGAGCCGGGCTTGCACAGCACCTGGCCGCGCTCAACTTCTTCACGACCAACGCCGCGGATCAGCGCGCCGATGTTGTCGCCAGCCTGGCCCTGATCGAGCAGCTTGCGGAACATTTCAACGCCGGTGACGACGGTCTTGCGGACGGCTGGCTGGATGCCGACGATCTCGACTTCCTCGCCGACCTTCACAACGCCCGTTTCGACACGGCCGGTGACGACGGTGCCGCGACCCGAGATCGAGAACACGTCTTCGATCGGCATCATGAACGGCTTGTCGAGCGGACGCTCTGGCTGCGGCAGATATTCGTCAACAGCCTGCATCAGCTTCAGAACGGCGTCATGGCCGATCTCAGGCTGCTTGTCGTCGAGCGCGCAAACGGCCGAACCACGGATGATCGGAATGTTGTCACCGTCAAAGTCATACTTCGACAGCAGCTCGCGGATTTCCAGCTCGACCAGTTCGAGGATTTCCTCGTCGTCGACCAGATCGACCTTGTTCATGAACACCACCATCGTCGGCACGCCGACCTGGCGGGCGAGCAGAATGTGCTCGCGGGTCTGCGGCATCGGGCCGTCCGTCGCGGACACAACCAGGATCGCGCCGTCCATCTGGGCGGCACCGGTGATCATGTTCTTCACATAATCGGCGTGGCCTGGGCAATCGACGTGCGCATAGTGGCGTGCCGTCGTTTCATATTCGACGTGTGCGGTCGAAATGGTGATGCCGCGCTCGCGCTCTTCAGGTGCCTTGTCGATATTGGCATAGCTGGTGAACGTGGCGCCACCGGTCTCAGCGAGCACCTTGGTGATCGCAGCCGTCAGCGACGTCTTGCCGTGATCGACGTGGCCGATCGTGCCGATGTTGAGATGCGGCTTGGTCCGCTCAAACTTTGCTTTAGCCATTGTTTCCTACCTTGCTGATCAATTTTCGTGTCGCCGGGGCTGCGCGAAAGCGTGCCCCATAGCGAGTGATTCCGGGTTACGCCAGCTTTGCCTTCACTTCGTCGGCAACGTTTGCTGGCACTTCGTCATAGTGCGAGAACTGCATCGAATATTGCGCCCGCCCCTGCGTGAACGAACGCAGCGTGTTTACATAGCCAAACATGTTGGCAAGCGGCACAATTGCCTCGACAGCCTGCGCATTACCGCGCGTGTCGGTGCCCTGAATCTGGCCACGACGGCTGTTCAGATCGCCGATCACGTCGCCCAGATAATCCTCAGGCGTCACAACCTCGACCTTCATGATTGGCTCGAGCAGCTTGATGCCGGCTTTCTGCGCGGCTTCACGCATCGTGCCGCGGGCGCAGATTTCAAATGCCAGCGCCGACGAATCGACGTCATGATATTTGCCGTCGGTCAGCTCCACGGTGAAATCGATGATCGGGAAGCCGATCAGCGATCCGGTCAATGCGGTTTCGCGCATGCCCTTTTCAACCGACGGGATATATTCCTTAGGCACGTTGCCGCCCTTCACCGAATCGATGAAGACAAAGCCCGAACCGCGCTCGCCCGGCGTCACCTTGACGCGCACTTCAGCGAACTGGCCCGAACCACCCGACTGCTTCTTATGCGTGTAGGTCAGCTCGATCGGCTTGGCGAGATATTCGCGGTACGCCACCTGCGGCGCGCCGACATTCGCCTCAACCTTGAACTCACGCTTCATGCGATCGACCAGGATTTCGAGATGAAGCTCGCCCATGCCCTTGATGATGGTCTGGCCGCTTTCATTGTCCGACGACACGCGGAACGACGGATCTTCGCGAGCAAGACGATTGAGCGCGACGCCCATCTTTTCCTGATCGGCCTTGGTCTTTGGTTCCACTGACAGCTCGATCACGGGCTCAGGGAAAACCATCCGCTCAAGGATGATCGGCAGATTGGTGGCGCACAAAGTGTCCCCGGTCGTGGTGTCCTTCAGACCCGCAAGCGCGACGATGTCACCGGCATAGGCAACCTGGATGTCTTCACGGTCATTGGCATGCATCAACAGCATGCGGCCAACCTTTTCCTTCTTGTCCTTAACCGAATTGAGCACCTGCGACGCGGTTTCGAGCTTGCCCGAATAGATGCGCGCAAAGGTCAGCGTCCCCACGAACGGATCGTTCATGATCTTGAAGGCGAGTGCCGAGAACGGCGCATCATCTTCCGGCGGACGCGAATCGGGCGTGGTGCCGTCAAGCTTCAGACCCTCAACGTCCTTGATGTCGAGCGGGCTCGGCAGATAATCGACCACAGCGTCGAGCAACGGCTGAACGCCCTTGTTCTTGAACGCCGAGCCGCACAGCACGGGCACGAACGAGAAGTTCAGCGTCCCCTTGCGGATCAGCGCCTTCAGCTGCGCAACGGTCGGCTCGGTGCCTTCCAGATACGCTTCCATCAGGTCGTCGTCTTGCTCGACGGCCATTTCGATCAGCTCGCTGCGCGCAGCGGCGGCCTTGTCAGCCAGGTCGGCTGGAATTTCTTCGTAGACGAACTTCGCGCCGAGCTGCTCGTCGAGCCAGATGATCGCGCGGTTCTCGACCAGATCGACCAGCCCCTTAAAGCCACCTTCCATGCCGATCGGCAGATACAGAACTGCCGGACGCGCACCCAGGCGATCCTTGATCATGTCGACGCACATGTCGAAATTGGCACCGGTGCGGTCGAGCTTGTTGACGAAGCACATGCGCGGCACGTGATATTTTTCCGCCTGGCGCCACACGGTTTCAGACTGCGGCTCAACGCCAGCAACGCCGTCGAAGCAGGCAACCGCGCCGTCGAGCACGCGCAGCGAACGCTCGACTTCAATCGTGAAATCGACGTGGCCGGGCGTGTCGATGATGTTGATGCGGTGATCGTTCCAGAAACACGTCGTGGCAGCCGACGTGATCGTGATCCCGCGCTCCTGCTCCTGCTCCATCCAGTCCATCGTGGCGGTGCCCTCATGGACCTCACCAATCTTGTAGGACTTGCCGGTATAATACAGGATTCGCTCGGTCGTCGTCGTCTTGCCGGCGTCGATATGCGCCATGATGCCGATGTTACGATATTTTTCGAGCGGATGGCTGCGGGCCATGATCGGTTCCTTGGGGATGTGGAGAGGCCGGGGCTCTCACCCCGGCCGGTCCGATATAGGAAGTCTAGTCGTTCAGCGGAAGGCTAAAGCCTGCCGTTTACCAGCGATAATGCGAGAAGGCGCGGTTGGCTTCGGCCATCCGGTGCGTGTCTTCGCGCTTCTTGACGGCGTTGCCACGGTTGTTGGCAGCATCCATCAATTCGCCCGAAAGGCGACCGGCCATCGTGTGCTCCGAACGCGAACGAGCCGCGTTGATCAGCCAACGAATTGCCAGCGCCTGTGAGCGTTCGAAACGAACTTCGACTGGCACCTGATAGGTCGCACCACCAACGCGGCGGCTGCGCACTTCGATGTTCGGCTTCACATTGTTCAGCGCATCGTGGAACACCGCAATCGGGTCCTTCTTGGCGCGGGCTTCGACGGTTTCGAGCGCACCATAGACAATGCCTTCGGCGACGGACTTCTTGCCGTCCAGCATCACCGAATTCATGAACTTTGACAGAACCTCATCACCAAATTTGGGATCAGGCAGGATTTCCCGCTTTTCGGGACGACGACGACGAGACATATTTTCTTCCTTTGCACTTCAGCCTTGGTGACGGGACAAGCCCATCGGCTTACTTCGGACGCTTGGCGCCGTATTTGGAACGGGACTGGCGACGATCCTTGACGCCCTGTGTATCGAGCACGCCGCGCAACACATGGTAGCGAACGCCGGGCAAATCGCGAACGCGACCGCCGCGAATCAGCACCACCGAGTGCTCCTGCAGGTTATGCCCTTCACCGGGGATATAGCTGATGACTTCGCGCTGGTTGGTCAGGCGAACCTTGGCCACCTTGCGCAATGCCGAGTTCGGCTTTTTCGGAGTCGTCGTATAAACGCGCGTGCAGACACCGCGCTTCTGCGGGTTCTGGTCCATCGCAGGGACCTTGGATTTGGCCTTCTGCGGGTCGCGGCCCTTGCGGACCAGCTGGTTAATCGTCGGCATGAAGCCCTTCACCTTATGTTACCAGACGGGGCTGGCGGTTACTTTGCTGGATCCCCAACGGCAAACCTGCCCAGGGTCGGAAATGACAAAAAGGACCTCATGGAAGCCTTTTGAGCTCCGCGGTCCTGGACGGTATCCAGCAATGTTCAAGCAGCCTCGACGCGACTTTGAGTCCCGCGAAGCAGGCGCGCCTATACGCGGCACACCGGGGGAGGTCAACATTGAGTCTGGCCGATTGCCGATCCGGCGCTCTTTACCGCGCGCTAACCCTGTTCGGGTAGACGAACCCCATGTTCCAAAGCGATATCCGCCCGCCCCAAGCCCGCCTTCGCCCAGCGATCTTCGCTGGCATCATGATCATTGCGGTCTGGTGGCATGCCATGTTGCTGCCGATCTTCACCACCGATGTCATCAACGATTACATTCCGTGGTTCAATCATATCGTCGATACCGGGCCGATTGCCGCCTTCGCGCACCCATTTGGTGCCTATAACCCACCCTATCTTTATCTGCTCGCGCTGGCGACGCCGCTAAAGGGGGTGATCGCCGACGGGTTTATCATCAAGGTCGTTGGCGTACTTGGTAATGTCGCGGCGGCAGCGGCAATGTGGCATTTGCTCGTCCGTCTAAAGGTCGATGACGCCAAGCGCCTCGCCATCTGCCTGCTCGCCTTGCCCACGCTGATCCTGAATGCTGCCCTGCTTGGGCAAAGCGATGCGATGTATGCCGCGCCGCTGCTGATGGCGATGGCCGCCGCCATTGATCGCAAGCACCCGGCGATGCTCGGCTGGTGCGGGCTGGCGATCGGCATCAAGCTGCAGGCGGTGTTGATCGGGCCATTCATTCTGGTGCTGCTGATCGCGCGCCGGGTCCCGCTGCACCACTGGCTATGGACGCCGGCCATCTATGCGTTGACGCTGGTCCCGGCCTGGCTGGCCGGATGGCCCGTCTATGATTTGCTGACAATCTATGCGGGGCAGGCCGATACATTTCACGACATCGCGCTTAACGCGCCCAATATCTGGATGGTCGCCATGCTGCTCGGGGCGCAATCCTACGACATTACCGGGCTGGCGATGGTGGCTGCGGTCGGCGCGGTCGCCGCCTATCTGGCGCGCTTCATCGCGACCGCGCGCCATTTCACGCCTGTCATGCTGGTTCGGCTCGCCTTGTTGGCCCCGTTGATCACGGCAGGATTGCTGCCGCGCATGCACGAACGCTATTTCCTGCTGGCGGATGTGCTGGCGCTCGTATTGGCGATCATCAGCCCGAACCGGAGCGACTGGCGTATCGCGGCTTATGTGCAGCTTGGCTCGATTCTGGGCCTGTTCGCTTATTGTGTCGGCTGGCCGTGGATGGCCGGTGTGGGGGCCATCCCGATGCTCCTGGCGACCTGGCTGACCGCCGCGCCATTGCTCCAACCCGCCGCGAACGATAATCCCCTTCTGGCACGCACCATTTAAGCAAAGCTACCTGCAAAAAGCCGCGCTTCTGTGGTAGCTTTGGCGTTCAATTCATCGACTCAGATATTTCTGCGGGGTAATTATGAGCATGTTTAACAATAATAGCCGTCCAACGCGCGATTCGGGCACGAGCAGCTTGCCGCAGCCCCCGAGCCAGCCCGCTGGAAAGCGTGGCATGTTTTCCGTGCTTGGTTCGGATGTGATTGTTACGGGCAACATCATGGCGACCGCGGATTTGCATATTGATGGCCGGGTCGATGGCGATGTGAATTGCGGATCGCTGGTGCAGGGCACCGAAAGCCGGATTGCGGGCAATGTCCGCGCCGAAACCGCGCGACTGGCTGGCGCGATTGAGGGCACGGTTTCGGTTCGCCAACTCACCGTAGAACGCGCCGCCCGCATCACGGGCGATGTTGAATATGAAAATATCGCGATCGAAAATGGCGCCAGCATCGATGGCCGCCTGAAACATATCTCGCCGGATTCGGGCAGGACGTTCACCGGCAGCAGCACATCCACATCGGGCCGCCCGACGGAATCAGTCCATCTGGTCAGCCCGAACGAAGCCGCCGCCTGATTGGCGAAACCTGGATGCAAAAAGGGGTGCGGTACCAAGGGGTATCGCGCCCCTTTTTTCTTACCGCGGTGACCGAGTTCACAAATCTCTCCGACAAAAGTCGGATTCTGGGTGGGAAGCGGACGTCAGCCGCCACCGTTGCAGGAGGCAGTATCGGCCTCGGTGGAGCCTGCCTCCAGTGAGACGTTTACCGCCGCACAGCCCCCGTCTGCGATCCACGGCAGGTCGTCGAGCGTAGAGACCCAGCGCCTTTTGCCAGAGTCCAGCCCGCCATGCGGACCGATCACAAACAGTCCGACCACAGCTCCGGTAGGTGCGCGAGTGTAGAAGCGAGCGTATCGAGCAATCGGTGCCGATCCGGCGGGCATCACAACAGTACGCTCGATAAGGTCCATGGAGGCAGCTTGCTCGGCACCTCCGTTCGAGGACGATGTCGCAAGTAATGCAAGCCCCATGACGAGCAACCATCTCATATCGCTGCGAGTAACACGGAAACCTGCATATCCGCTAGTGGGGCGACAACAGCCACAACAACATGGTTCGGCTTTAGCCCAATCGCCCACCAACGGCGGTTTACTTAACCCGCACCCCGCCCTTGATGACCGCGCTGACATGTTCGAGCAGCGTCACATCGCTCAGCGGATCGCCCGCCACCGCGACGATATCGCCATAGCGCCCGACCGCAATCGCACCGACATCGGCGGTCTTGTCGAGCGCCTCTGCCGCGCTGCTCGTTGCCGAGCGGATCGCCTGGAGCGGGGTCATGCCCCATTGCACCATCTTGGCGAATTGCCTGCCATTGTCGCCATGCGGATAAACGCCCGCATCGCTACCGAACAGCATCGGCACCCCTGCCCTGACCGCGCGCTGGAAGGTCTGGCGCTGTTTCAGTCCGATCTCCTTTTCCTTGTCCAGGCTCTCCTGCTCAGTGCCGTTGGCGGTGCCGGTCGCCAGGATATAATCGTCATTATAGATATCCATGTCGAACCAGGTGCGGCGCGCCGCCGCCAGCTTGATCGTTTCATCAGAGGCAAGGCTGGCATGTTCGATCGTATCGATCCCGGCCAGAATCGCGGTGCGAATGCCTTCATCGCCATGCGCATGCGCCGCTACCCGGATGTGGAGCATATGCGCTTCATCAGCGATTGCCTTCATCTCCTCGAGCGTCAGCTGCTGCCCGCCGACGCTGTCGCCGAGCGAGAACACCCCGCCGGTCGCGCAGATCTTGATCACCTGCGCGCCATATTTGTGCAGCCAGCGCACCTTGGCGCGCGCTTCCTCGGGTGAGTTGATCACCGAGGGCTGCTGCTTGTCGAATGAGGGCGGCAGGCTGTTGTCGTCGCAATGCCCGCCGGTCGCGCCGATCGCATAGGTGGCCGTGGTGACGCGCGGCCCGGGGATCCAGCCGCCATCGATTGCCTCGCGCAAGCCGACATCGTCAAAGTTCGCCGACCCGACATTGCGGACCGAGGTGAACCCGGCATCGAGCGTCTTCTTGGCATTGGCGACGCCCACCGCCTGCCAGAAGCTGTCGGTATATTGCAGCCCGCGATAGCCGCCAATCTCAGCGAGCGAGGTCAAATGGACATGCATGTCGATCAGCCCCGGCAGGATCGTCTGCCCCGACAGGTTGATATGCTTGACGTCGCTGCCCCATTTCACTGTGCGAGCATCGGCCACGCTGGTGATGCGGCCATCGGTGATGAACACTGCCGGATAATCCACCGTCTTGCCGACGACGACATCGACCATGTGATCGGCCGTGACGACGACGGTCTCGGCCTGGGCGGGCGCAGATACTGCAAGCAGCAGTCCGGCAATCATTCGTTTCGACATTGGCCAACTCCACGCCATCAAATCTTCGTATGATGACCCTATCGCTAAAAAGACGCGCTGGGAATCGCCATCGGCCCCGGCGCGCGTTCCGGGTTAGCGCCTTGTCCTCAGCTTCAGGGGCTGGCAGGCCAATAGGTAAGATCAGCAACATTCAATTGTGCAACAATAGAATGAACCACTTTGACCAGATATTGGATCGACAATAGACCTAGTTCGAATTGACCGACACAATATCATCAATCAAAATATCTGTGGCAGATCAGTAAGATCGCCCAGTAATTGCTTAACCTTCACATGCGGCCGAACCAATCCTCCTGTCGATAGATCAGTATCGAGCGGGTCGGATTCCCTTGGCCGATTTTCATGAAAATCCAAAAAAGGAGCAGGAAATGACCGTTTATACGATCCAGAACCAATGGGGTGGAGACTTCGCCCCTTGGCATGATGGCGGCGTGTTGAACATCGGCAACCGTGGCGCGCAGCTGCCGATCGCCCTCAACATCAGTTCAGGCGACGGGGGCCGCAGCTTTACCGGCACGATGACCTATACTGGCGAAGGCCCGATCGGCTTTCGCGGCACGCTCGTCACCGAAAATTGCTATCAGGTTGAAAATCAATGGGGCGGCGATTCGGCCCCCTGGCACGATGCCGGCCTGTTCCTGCTGGGCGCACGCAACGGGCAGAATGCGGTCGCGTTCAACCTGAGCTCAAGCGACGATGGCCAGACCATCACCGGGACGATGACCTATGCGGGCGAAGGCCCGATCGGCGTGAAGGGCGCGATATCGGCGGGAACCGCCTATAACGCCGTCAACCAATGGGGCGGCAACAGTGCGCCATGGCACCAGGGTGGCCAATGGGTGATCGGCTGCCGTGACAATCAGGCGGTGGTCGCCATCGACGTCTCCAGCAACGACAATGGCCAGACGCTGCGCGGGACGATGACCTATGCCGGGGAAGGCCCGATCGGCTTCCAGGGCACCCGGACAATGGCCAACACCTACAGCGTCGCCAATCAATGGGGCGGCGATCAGGCGCCCTGGCATCCCGGCGGCACCTGGGTGATCGGCTGCCGTGGCACCCAGGGTGTCGTTGCCGTCAGCGTGCAAGCGGCTGCCGATGGCAAGCTGACCGGGCAGATGACCTATGCGGGTGAAGGCCCAATCGGCCTCGCACTCACCACCAGCGCTTCGTAACCAACTAACGGCGGACCGGGTGGCTGCTGCGCCGCCCGGTCCGCTCACTTGTGCGCCTTAGAAATGCAGCGCGCGGCCATAGGCGCTGAGCACGCTTTCGTGCATCATTTCGCTGAGCGTCGGATGCGGGAAGACGGTTTCCATCAATTCCTGCTCGGTCGTCTCGAGCGTCTTGCCGATGGTGTAGCCCTGGATCAGCTCGGTCACTTCCGCGCCGATCATGTGTGCGCCGAGCAGTTCGCCGGTTTTGGCGTCGAACACCGTCTTGATGAAGCCCTCCGCCTCGCCCAGCGCAATCGCCTTGCCATTGCCGATGAAGGGGAAATTGCCGACCTTCACGTCGTATCCGGCTTCCTTCGCCTTGGCCTCGGTCAGGCCCACGCTGGCGATTTGCGGGTGGCAATAGGTGCAGCCGGGGATGTTCTTGGGGTCCATTGCATGCGGGTGGCCGCCGGCGATGGCCTCAGCGGCGATGACGCCCTCATGGCTGGCCTTGTGCGCCAACCAAGGCGGCGCGGTGATGTCGCCGATCGCCCAGAGCCCGGCGACATTGGTGCGGCACATCGGATCAGTCTTCAGGAAGCCGCGATCCATCGCGACGCCCAGCGCCTCAAGCCCGATATTCTCGGTATTGGGCACGATACCGACCGCGACGATAACATGGCTGAACTCGCTGGTGGCAACCTTGCCGTCCTTCGCCTTGATGCTCGCGGTTACCCCCTTCGCGCCAACATCGATCTTCTCGACACCAGCGCCGGTCATGATCGTCATGCCCTGCTTCTTCAGAGACTTTTCCAGGAAGGCCGATATCTCCGCGTCCTCGACCGGCACGATCCGATCGAGCATTTCGACCACGGTCACTTCGGCACCCATATCATTGTAGAAGCTGGCAAACTCGATCCCGATCGCGCCCGATCCAATGACGAGCAGCTTGGTCGGCATTTCTGGCGGCACCATCGCGTGGCGATAGGTCCAGATGCGCTTCCCGTCGGCCTTGGCAAAGGGCAGGTCGCGGGCGCGCGCGCCTGTCGCCAGGATGATGTTCTTGGCGCTGATTTCCTCGGTCTTGCCGTCCTTGGTCACCGCAACTTTGTTGGCGGCGGTCAGCGTGCCCTCGCCCATATGCACGGTGATCTTGTTCTTCTTCATCAGGTGGGTGACGCCCTGGTTAAGCTGCTTGGCGACGCCACGTGATCGCTTCACCACCGCGTCAATATCCGCGCTGATCTTTTCGGCGACCAGCCCGTAATCCTTGGCGTGCTGCATATAATGATAAATCTCGGCGGAGCGCAGCAGCGCCTTGGTCGGGATACAGCCCCAGTTGAGGCAGATGCCGCCGAGCAACTCGCGCTCGACGATCGCTACTTTCAGGCCAAGCTGGCTCGCCCGAATCGCGGCGACATAGCCGCCGGGGCCCGAGCCAAGCACGATGAGATCATAAGTATCAGCCACAGTCAGACTCCTGGGGAGGGAGGATCATACAAATTCTTCGCCAATCACGCGCGGCATCCGCCGTTCATCGATCGCGACGAAAGTGAAGCGTGCTTGCGTGACAAGGCAGGATTGTTCGGCATGGCGGTCGCGTCGCCAGCTCTGCACTTCGATCGTCATCGATGTGCGCCCAACCCGCGCCAGATCGGCATAAACCGAGACCTCATCGCCAACGAACACGGGCGCATGGAATTTCATCGCCTCGACCGCGATCGTTACCGCGCGGCCCTTGGCATAACGGGCGGCGACCAGGCCGGCAGCGGAGTCCATCAAGCTCATCAGCCAGCCGCCAAAAATGTCGCCATAGGCGTTGGCATCGGCCGGCATCGCCGTAACGCGGATCGCCAGCTGGTTTTCAGGGGGGATCGGATCAGGCATCGGGGCCGGTCAGCGCCCAGCCGATAGTGGGGGCAAGACCGTGACCAAAGGCCTGCGCGATCCACAGTCGCGCCATCCCTTCCAGCTCGCGCGCATAATCCAGGCCCCCGGCATCGCGGACATCAAAGCCGATATCCGCAAGCAACTGCATCACCGCCGCCTTGGCGGTGGCGTCATCGGCGGCGACGAACTGCAGCGGCTTGATCCGCCGCACTGGTGCATCGGCCATCACGCCCGATCCCACCTGATTGAGCGCCTTGACCACTACCGCATCGGTCTTTGCCTGCAACAACGCTGCAGCGGACTGATCGGGCGAGATCAGCGGAGCGAGGTTGTTTCGGAAATCATAGGGGTTGATCGGATCGATCAGGATCTTGCCCGTGATCGGCCCCATCGTCGCCAGCGCGCTATCCACCGCATCCCAGCCGATCGCCAGCACGATGATGTCGGCCCAGGCCGCCGCCTCCGCCGTCGAGCGCCGCGCGATCCCATCCCCACCGGCATGCTTCGGATCGGCAGGGTCGCGCACGCCATAGACCACGTCATGCCCGGCGGCGGCGATGTTCGGGGCGATTGCGCTGCCCACTCGACCCGTGCCGATAACCGCAATCTTCATGCCTCTCGTCCCCGTGCTTCGGCAGCTTCGGCGGCGCGGTCTGCGGCCCAGGCCTGACGCAGCGGGAGATACCCCATGCCAATGACGAACGCGATCACGACATAGTCAGTATTCCAGATGTCCGCGCGCGCCAGCGGCACGGCCCAGGCCGCCATCGACGCCATCACAATCGCAGTGGCGATACCAAGCGCAATATGCATGAGTTCAATCGCAAATCGCATGATCGTGCCTCAGGCTAGCAAGCCAAGCGGGTTTTCGACGAGCGCCTTGATCGCCTGCATCAACTGCGCGCCGTCCGCGCCGTCGATCGCGCGGTGATCGAAACTGCCGGTCACCGACATCACCGTGGCGATGCCGAGCGCGCCATCGATCACATACGGCCGCTGCTCGCCCGCGCCAACGGCCAGGATCATCCCCTGTGGCGGGTTGATCACCGCATCAAATGCCTTGATTCCGAACATGCCCATATTGGAAATGGACGCCGTCCCGCCCTGATATTCGGCTGGCTGCAGCTTGCCGTCCTTGGCCCGCTGGGCAAGGTCCTTCATTTCGGTGGCGATCGTGGAAATACTCTTGCCTGCGGCGTCCTTGATGATCGGGGTGATCAGCCCGCCGGGGATCGATACCGCGACCGCGATATCGGCGCGGGTATAGGAAACGAGCTGGTCGCCCAGGAAGGTGACATTGCACTTCGGCACCTGAATCAGCGCCACACCCAACGCCTTGATCAACAGATCATTGACCGACAGCTTTACCCCGCGCGGCTCCAGCGCCTTGTTGAGCTCGCCGCGCAGTTTGAGCAGCGCGTCAAGCCGCACATCGACCGTCAGATAAATATGCGGAATCGTCGATTTTGCTTCGGTCAGCCGCCGCGCAATGGTTTTGCGCATGTTCGAGAGCTTCTCGATTGCGTGCGGGATCGTATCGTCCCACGCGACGGGCGCGGCAGGGCGGACAGGGTCGGCTGGCGCAGGCGCGGGTGCAGCGGCGGCAGGCGCCACGGCGGCGGGCGTTGCCATCGGCGCAGCACCAGGGTTCGCGCTATCGATATCGGCCTTGATGATCCGGCCATTCGGGCCAGTCCCGGCCACTGTCGCAAGGTCGATGCTTTTCTCGGCCGCCAATCGACGCGCCAAGGGACTGGCCTTGATCCGGTCCCCGCTTGCAACGGGCGCAGGCGGCGGCGCGACCGGCGCGGGCGCCACGGCGACGGGCGCGCTAGCCGGTGGAGCCGCATCAGGCACAGCCGGTGCCGATTTAGCAGGTGACGCCGGTTGCGATGCGGGCGGCGATGCCGCTTCCCCTTCTTGCGTCAGCAGCGCAATCACTGTGCCGACTTTCACATTGTCGGTCCCCTCAGCCACCAATATCTGGCTGATCACGCCTTCATCGACGGCTTCGAACTCCATCGTCGCCTTGTCGGTTTCGATTTCGGCCATCAAATCACCCGAAGAGACGCTGTCGCCTTCCTTGACCAGCCATTTGGCGAGGGTGCCTTCCTCCATCGTTGGGGAAAGAGCGGGCATCTTGATCTCGATCGGCATGAAAGAGGAATCCTTGCGCGAGTCCTGGGGGTGGGCGTTTCCTTCGCCATCCGGCGCGCCGGGTCAAGGCCAAGGCTTGCACAGCGCCCCGTCCCGGCCCACCTTAGTGACAAAATTGATCCGAAATTGGCGGGGAAAAACGGCCATGCGCATCTATCTGGTGGTGATCGACGAGACGCCCGAGGCCGAAACCGCGCTGCGCTTTGCCGCACGCCGCGCCGTGAAGACGGGCGGTGGCGTCGAAATCCTGGCGCTGGTGCCCGCTGCCGAGTTCGTGCCCTGGGGCGGTGTGCAGGCCACCATCGAGGAAGAGGCGCGCCAGCATGCCGAAGCCTTGGTCGCGGCCGCAGCAGGCACATTGATCGAGGAATCGGGGCTGAAGCCGATCATCACCGTGCGCCAGGGCGACGCCAGCAAGGTGATTCGCGACGTCATCGCCGGCAATTCGGAAATCGCCGCGCTGGTGCTTGCCGCCGCCCCGCATGGCGCGCCCGGCCCGCTGATCAGCCATTTCGCCGGATCGGATGCCGGCGCCCTGCCAATCCCGCTGATGATCGTGCCCGGCGGGCTAAGCGCCGCTGCAATCGATCGGCTGAGCTAGCAGGGTGGTCAAAATTCTGCCTTAGATCATTGCTCTATCGCCCTTGACCTCTTGGGAGAACGTCCATGCGCCGCCGCCATCTTCTAGCTCCGCGCCTTGCTTCCCTGCCGCTTCTCCTGCTGGCGAGCGCTGGCATCGCATCAACGCCGGCTGCCGACGGCATGCAGCCCATAGACCGCATCGTTGCAGAACGGGTAAAGTTTGCCCTCCCCGACGATGAACAGCCGCGGTTGCCTGTGGTCGATGATGCCGGGATCGGCTTGTTCGGCTTTGCGTCGGGCCTGCCGATTGACGCGGTACGGCAAACCCGGTCGGTCCGCGATCTTGATGTGCTCGTGAAACTCAAAATCGTGCGTTTCACGCCGCGCAAGCCGTTCAAACTGGGCGGCGCTGCGGCGGTGCTCGCCAATATCACCTCCGCCACGATCGCCGCCAATGTCGATTTGCGCAATTATTACCAGCAACCCTTTTATTATCCGCCCTCGGCAGCCGACAATGTGCCGATTGATCCGGGCGAAGAGCGTGAGGCCACCGCGCAGCTTGCGGGCTTGCTGTCAGCCGATGGCTGCGGCGCGCGAACGATCGCCCTGCTTCGCCGGATCGCCGCCGGGCCGGGCCACGGGAAGCTGACGGCCGCCGCTGTCGATGCGCGCCGTCTGCTCACCCGACTTGGCAACGGGGCCTATTACCCAACGGACGGATGCGCTGCGCCCGAGGTCGAACCGGATTATGTCCGCACGGTCGCGGCTGCATCTTAGGCTCTTGCCGATGGGTGCTGTAGCCGCCACCATGCCGCCATGCGCATTCCACTGCTGGCCACCGCCGCCCTCGCCCTCTGCCTTCCCGCTTTGGCCAATGCCAAGGACAAGCCCGACCCGATTCGCCTGAAGGCGACGGTTGAAAAGCTCGTTTCGTTCGGCACCCGCAATACGCTTTCGTCCCCCACTGATCCGGTGCGCGGTATCGGCGCGGCGCGGGCCTGGGCGGCAGACGAGCTCGACAAATTGGGCGAGGCGTGCGGTTGCATGCAGGTTCAGCGCATCGGTCGGACCTTTACAGGCCCGCGCGCACCCAACGGGGTTGAGGTGATCGACGTGCTGGGCGTCCAATGGGGGCGCGATCCCAATCGCGTCGTCATCGTCGGCGCGCATATCGACAGCCGCGGCACCGATACGCTTGACGTGACCAAGGACGCGCCGGGCGCCAATGACAATGCATCGGGCGTGGCGCTGGTCATGGAGGCAGCGCGGCTGCTGTCGCCCGAGAAATTCGAGGCGACGATCGTCTATGCGGTCTTCTCGGGCGAGGAACAGGGGTTGTGGGGCGGGCAATTGCTCGCCGAAACCGCCAGGGATCGCGGCTGGGAGGTCTCAGCGATGCTCAACAACGATATCGTCGGCAATACGATGGGGCAGAATGGCATTCGGGTGGCAGACCGTGTTCGGGTGTTTTCCGAAGGCATTCGCGCGTCGGAAACAATCGCTGAGCAGCTCGCCCGGCGCGGCAATGGCGGCGAAGATGACGGCCCCTCCCGCGCGCTGGCCAAGACGATCGACGCGATTGCCGGGGATATCCCCGGTGGGCTTGATGTATTCATGGACCGGCGGCCCGACCGCTTCGGGCGCGGCGGCGATCATGAGCCGTTTCTTAGGCTCGGCTATCCGGCGGTGCGCTTTTCCGTCGGCGCGGAAAACTGGACGCAGCAGCACCAGGACATCCGGAGCGAGGGCGGCATTGATTATGGCGACACCGTGGACAAGATGGATTTCCCCTATCTCGCCAAGGTCACCGCGATCAACGTCGCTGCGATCCGCCGCTTCGCCAGCGCGCCTGCTGCGCCCAAGCAAGTGACGATCAACGGCGCACTGTCCTTCGACACGGCGGTGAAATGGGCGCCGGTAAAGGGAGCGGCCGGCTACCGCGTTTATTGGCGGCGCACCGATACTGATCGTTGGACAGGCCATAAGGATGTGACCGAGCCGGGCGTGACGCTGGTCAACACCTCGATCGACGATCACCTCTTCGCCGTGGCCGCGCTGGCAGCAAATGGCGCGGAAAGCCTGCCGGTGTTGGCGGGACCGGCGCCCCGCCCTTAAAGTCCGATGACTTTGGATTGGACCAACCCAAACCCCGTTCGCCCTGAGCGAAGTCGAAGGGCATGCGAAGCGCGTGGGCTTCGACTTCGCTCAGCCCGAACGGGTCTGAGGTTGAAGCGACCTAACGTCATGACGCTCTAGCGCGCCCGAAAAATCGCCTATCGGCAAGCGCAGGCGCAGCTGCACTTTGGCTTTGCGCGCCCGTGGCGCACGGGCTTGCGATAGCTGCGGCGAACGGGGGTGCGGTACACCGTTTCCTCGATATATTCAGTGACGGTCGTGGTGACGACCGGGGCCTGCTGCACCGTAATCGTCGTCGTGACACCACCGGGATAATAATAGCCGCTGCCCGCCGACCAGGTCTGGGTATAGCCATGCGGATAGAGCGGCTGGACCACCGCGCCGGCCTGCACCTGCGGCTTCGGCCCATATCGGCCGCTTTGCCGGCCCTGCTGATAGCCCCGTTGGCCATTCACTTCATAACTGCCCTGATAGCTGCCCTCATAGCCAATGCCGGGCGCTGGATAGGGGGCGCCATAGCCTGGCTGATCCCCGGCATAGTCGCTGTCCTGATCATCACGGCCATCCCAGCCAATCCCGCTGACACTATCATGCACCCGGCCGCGATCGTCGATCAGCACCGCATCGTCATAATAGCGCGACCAGCGATAGCCGTATGGCGGCGGGGCCAGACCATAGCTGGCAAAATTGCCGATGAAGAAACTCGGTGCGATCCAGTAGCTGGGCAGCGCAAAG
The DNA here is from genome assembly GCA_001464615.1 of Sphingomonadales bacterium Ga0077557. Taxonomy (GTDB): domain Bacteria; phylum Pseudomonadota; class Alphaproteobacteria; order Sphingomonadales; family Sphingomonadaceae; genus Sphingomonas. The sequence goes on from LNFI01000016.1 coordinate 330,699, forward strand.
CCGCGCCATGGGCGGCGATAGCCATTCCAGCCGCCAGGGGCCTGCACACCGCCGATCCAGCGACCACCGACCTGGCCGCCCCAGCGTTGGCCCTGCAGCCGCGGCATCCGGTTCAGGGGCGGATTGACGTTTGGATTGGCTGGCCGCGACATCATCATCGGCGGCGCGCCAGTGCGGCCGCCACCCGACGGTGCCAGCATCGGTGCCGGCCCACCCTGCGGCCCGCTGACCGGAACGTTGATCTGCGGGGCGATCATCTGCCCGCGCCCGAGTCGCTGTGCGTCGGCCGGGCCGGCCAGCACGATCGCTGCCAGCGCAAGCGACACGATCTTGGGGGTTTGCATGGTTAACTCTCCGCCCGGTCGTCCGCCGGACGATGACCCGGGCCGAACAAACCGTAATTTCTTAACGGCATCGTTACCAATTTTGTCGGTTTTTCGCCACCTTAAGCACTGTCCCAGTTCGGGTCAGATACGCCCGGCGAGCAACGCGGCGAGTGCTTCCACCCCGGCGGCGTCCGCAGCATCGAAGCGCGCCGCGATCGGGCTGTCGAGGTCGAGCACACCGATCAGCATGCCGTCGCGCACAACCGGCACGACCAGTTCGGATCGGCTATCGGCATCGCAGGCGATGTGCCCGGGAAAGCCATGAACATCGTCTACCAGCTGCGTCGCCAGCGTCGCCGCAGCCGTCCCGCACACGCCGCTGCCCATCGCGATGCGGATGCACGCCGGTTTGCCCTGGAACGGCCCGAGCACCAGTTCACTGCCAACCAGCCGATAAAAGCCCGCCCAGTTGAGATCGGGCAGATATTGCCAGATCAGCGCGGCTGCATTGGCCATATTCGCCACCGCATCGGGCTCGTCAGCGGTGAGCGCATCGAGCGCCGATCGCAAATCGCGGTACAATTCAGCCTTGGCACTGGTATCAACGGTAAAGGCGTACATCGCTAGCTCCTGCATTGGCCCCGCAGGTGGCGTCGGCCCCTCCGCTTGGCAAGGGGCAGCACTCAATCCACCGACACCCGACCGCGTCCCGCCTTCACTTCGCTCCGCCCCTTTTTCGCGTCGACGCGGCGCGCCTTGGCGGCTTTGCTCGGCTTGGTCTTGACGCGGCGGACCGGGCGATCATGCGCCTTGCCGATCAGCTCGGACAGCCGCGCTCGGGCATCGACGCGATTAGCATCCTGCGTCCGAAACTTGCGCGCGGTAATCACAATCTCGCCTGCTGTCGTCATCTTGGTGCCAGCAAGTGTCTTCAGCCGCTGATAAACATCGGGCGCGAGCCCCAGCTTGAACACATCGACACGCAATTGCACCGCGGTCGCCACCTTGTTGACATTCTGCCCGCCCGGTCCCGATGCGGCCAGGAAACGCTCCTCCTCGATCGCGCTTTCGGGGAGGACATACTCAGCCATCGCTGGTCTCAGGCGCGGGCTCAGCGGTCGGCGCTGGGCCAAAGCCGGCCGCCACGAACCGTTCAGGCAGCGGCGCTTCGGCAGTCACATCGGGCTTGCCCTCGCGCGGGACGGTCAGTGCCGCCGCGTGCAGCAGCATCCCGTGCGGGCCCTTGCGCCCATAGACCGGATCACCCGCGACCGGCGCGCCCAACGCCTCTGCGGCGTGCACGCGGATCTGGTGGGTGCGCCCGGTTTCGGGCGAAAACTCGACCAGCGATTGCGCACCGATCACGCGCACCAGCCGCCAATGGGTGCGCGATGGCTTGCCGTTGGGGCTGCCAATCATCCGCCAGCCCTCTGCTTCGCTGCTGATCTTATCGAGTGCGAGATCGATCAACCCGCTTTCCCCGTCAGGGATGCCATCCAGCACCGCGAGATAGCGTTTGGTGACTAGCCCAGCCTCAAACACCCTTTGGAAGCGCTTATGCGCCTTGGGATTGCGCGACAGCAGCAGGCAACCGCTGGTGTCACGATCCAACCGATGCACCGCCTGCGGCCAGCGCTGAAAGCCGAAGGTCAGGCTTTGCAGATGGTTTTCCAGGCTGAGCGCGCCGTCACGCGGCGGATCGACCGGCAGGCCAGCAGGCTTGTCGATGACGATTGCTTCACCGTCGATAAAAAGAACATGGTCTGTAATCATCACACGCCCTTGCCACTCGCCGCGCCCGCGTGCCAGAAAAAGCGCATCGGCCCGAGGACCCCATGAAGAACCAATTCGCTCTGGCGCTGGCGGTTATCGCCCTGGCGCCGATCACTGCGCAAGCGACCACCCAGCATCTATGCCCAAGTGAGAACGTCGCGGTTGGCGCTGACGGACGGCTGCTTGGCCATTTGCCTTATGGCCAGGCGACGGTATCGGAACTGGTCCCCGCCCCGGCGGCCTTTGCGCTCGGGCTGCCCTGTCTCTTGCGTCCCGAAGCGGCGGCGGATCTGGGACGCATGCTGGCTGCCGCTGCGCTGACGCCAGGCATGGCCGGGCGGATCCGGGCAGTATCCTGCTATCGTACGATTGAACGCCAGCGCGCGGTATTCTGCAGCCAGATCGGGCCGAACAAGCGCTGTCGCAACGCCGCCGAACGTGCCCGCGCCGTGGGGCCACCGGGTTATAGCGAACACGCGACGGGCTATGCGATCGATTTCGGTACCCGCCCCTCACCAGGGTGCCGCGATGTCGATGCCTGCTTCGCCTGGACGCCGGCCGGAAAATGGCTGATCGCTCATGCGCCCGATTTCGGGTTCGAACTCTCCTTCCCGGCGGGCAATGCGCAAGGGGTGACCTGGGAACCCTGGCATTGGCGCTGGGTCGGCACATCGGCAAGCGCCGCCGGCGCCGGCCCGGCCCGCGCGATCTTTGCCCGCGCCCGCCGCGATTTTGCAGCACTGCCGATGATTCCGGAAGGAACGCCGGTACTGGCCGTCCCGCCCTTGATCGCGGCACCGGGCAGACCGGGGGGAAATGCTGTTTCGTCCAGCGCCCGGCAAATGCCATCGGTCGCTCCGATGTCGCCGCTGATTGCGGCGCCCGGCACTCAGGCGCCTGCAGCCGCACCAACGGCGACGCCCCGGATCGAGACGCCGCCGCTGCGGTAACCTAATGGAAGACGGTCAGGCGGCCTGCTTGATCGCCACTTCAGCAATGCGCCGTCCCTGATAGCGGGCGCCATCAAGCTCAACCGCGCTCGGCTGACGGCTGCCATTGCCATCGGCGATCGTCGTCGCGCCATAGGGCGATCCGCCCTTCACTTCATCAACGCCCATTTGCGCCTGATAGCCATAATCCAGCCCGACGATCATCATCCCGAAATGCAGCAAATTGGTGATGATCGAAAACAGCGTGACTTCCTGGCCGCCATGCTGGGTCGCGCTTGAGGTGAACGCCCCGCCGACCTTGCCGTTGAGCGCGCCGCGCATCCACAACCCGCCGGCCTGATCGAGAAACGCCGTCATCTGGCTGGGCATCCGCCCGAAGCGTGTTGGCGCGCCGATCACGATCGCGTCATAGCTGGCCAGTTCTTCGACAGAACCAATCACCGGATGGGCGCTGTCGGTCTTGAAATGCGCCGTCGCAACCACCGCTTGCGGCGCGGTTTCCGGTACGCGGCGAATATCGGCGATCGCCCCAGCGGCACGGGCACCTTCGGCAACGGCTTCGGCCATCTGCTCGATATGACCATAAGAGGAATAATAGAGAACAAGTACTTTTGACATGACGATGCTTCCTTATTGGTGGGACTTTTCGGGGCGGGCACGTTGGGTCTGCTTGGGGAAAAGCCGCACCCGCCCCGTCCGCGTCCGCGAACGGACCCGGAAACGGCAATGCAACGAACGCTGGCCTATTCGGAATCGACCAAAACGATCTCAGCATCCTCAATTGCGGTGATGGTGATCGTCTGCCCGCCCAGCAGCGCGACACCGTCGCGGGCGTTGATCCGGGCGCCGTCAATTTCGATCACGCCGGTGGCAGGCACGAGATAGCCGTGGCGGCCATCGCCAAGATCGTAGCTGGTGGTTTCACCCGCTTTGACAGTGGCGGCGAGCAGCCGGGCATCAGCGCGGATCGGCAGGGCGCCTTCATCCTCGGCAAACCCGCTGGCGAGCGTCACGAACTTGCCCGAGCGATCATCCTTGGGGAATGGCTTGGCGCCCCAGCTCGGGCTGCCGCCCAGCCGCTTCGGTTCGATCCAGATCTGGAACAAGGTCGTCGTTTCGGATTCGAGATTATATTCCGAATGGCGAACGCCCGTTCCCGCGCTCATCACCTGCACGTCACCCGCCACGGTCCGGCCGGTATTCCCCAGCGAATCCTGATGCGTGATTGCCCCGGTGCGGACATAGGTGATGATCTCCATGTCGCGGTGCGGATGCGGCGGAAAGCCCGAATTGGCGGCGATTTCGTCGTCGTTCCACACCCGGATGCTGCCCCAGCCCATCCGGTCAGGGTCGTAATAGCTGGCGAAGGAGAAGTGATGACGGGCGTTGAGCCAGCCATGATCGGCATGACCAAGGCTGTCGAATGTCCGGCGGTCGATGCGGTTTTTGGTAAGCATTGGAACCTCCTTTGTGTTGCCGCCAAGATAGAGGTTGCAAACGCGGCGTAAATGGAAACGATGGAAACCTATCGTTTCCGAATATTCACTAATGCCGGAGAAAATCGCGATGCGGCTACCCGATCTGGAGGGCTGGGCGATCTTCGCCAGCGTCGTCGAGCACCGATCGTTCAGCGGCGCCGCTGAAGCGATTGGCTTGTCCAAGGCGACCGTTTCAAAAGCAATCACTCGGCTGGAGGCGCATATCGGCACCAGCCTGTTCAACCGGACATCGCGCCGCCTGTCGCTGACGACGACCGGTAAAGCGCTGGCCGAGCACGCGCATCGCATCCTGGGTGAGGCACGTGCAGCCGAAGAAGCCGCGCATGATTCGACATCGGCCCTGGCCGGGCTGGTTCGGGTGAGTGCACCGATGAGTTTTGGCTTGCTGCATGTTGCGCCGGTTATTGCCGATTTTATCGCCGCCCATCCGGCGCTTGAGATCGACCTGCACCTCTCCGACGCGCTGATTGATATCGTCGCGGAGGGCATCGACATTGCGCTGCGCATCGGCGACCTGCCCGACAGCAGCCTTCGCGCGCGCCGGCTGGGGCCAATTCCGACCCATATTGTCGCTGCGCCCGCCTATCTTGCCCGCCATGGTCGGCCGACGCACCCTGCCCAACTCGGCGAGCATGTTTGTTTTGCCTATACTAATGCCAGCGGCCCTTGGCGCTTTACTGGCCCCAGGGGCGAGGAGGTCGCGGTGCGCCCGGCGGGGTCGTTCCGGTCGAACAGCGGCGATGCGATGCTGCCTGCGCTTCGCGCCGGTCTGGGCATCGCTACGCTGCCGGACTTTTTTGTCGGCGCCGATCTTGCCGCCGGACGGTTGGAAGCGGTCCTGACCGACTGGCGCGGGCCACCGATTGCGCTGCACTTGATGACCCCGCCCAGCCCTTTGCGCCCCCGCCGCGTGGAAATGCTCGTCAATCACCTCACCGCAACGTTAACCGGGGTCTGCCAGACCAAAATTTAACGGCGGCCAAGTGATTCTACTGACTCAGGAATTGTACGCGACTCGTGGATTGAGGCCGCTTAATCACAAATTAACCTTTTACCTTCATCACTGATGAGGTTAATGGAATATGTGTGACGGTGCCGAGCGACTGGGGACGTTCGGGGCTGCGAGCAACAGGGGAATAGCCAGATGCGCGTGCTGCTGATCGAAGACGAGCCCACCACGGCCAAGGCCATCGAGCTGATGCTCTCGGCGGAAGGCTTTAACGTCTACACCACCGATCTTGGCGAAGAGGGCCTCGATCTCGGTAAGCTCTATGATTATGATATCATCCTGCTCGATCTTAACCTGCCAGACATGCATGGCTATGACGTGCTGAAAAAGCTGCGCGTCGCCCGGGTGCAGACGCCGGTGCTAATCCTGTCGGGCATCAACGAAATGGACAGCAAGGTCCGCTCGTTCGGCTTCGGCGCTGACGATTATGTCACCAAGCCGTTCCACCGCGAAGAACTCACCGCCCGCATCCATGCGGTCGTCCGCCGCTCAAAGGGCCATTCGCAGTCGGTCATCCGCACCGGCAAGCTCGCCGTCAACCTGGATGCCAAGACCGTCGAAGTCGATGGCGCCCGCGTCCACTTGACCGGCAAAGAATATGCGATGCTTGAGCTGCTCAGCCTGCGCAAGGGCACCACGCTCACCAAGGAAATGTTCCTGAACCACCTTTATGGCGGCATGGACGAACCCGAACTCAAGATCATCGACGTCTTCATCTGCAAGCTGCGCAAGAAGCTCAGCATGGCATGCGAGGGCGACAATTATATCGAGACCGTCTGGGGCCGCGGCTATGTACTGCGCGAACCGGACGATGTGCAGGAAGCTGCCGTCGCGTAAAACGAGCTAAAGACGGGGGAAAAAGCCCGCGGTTCCCGATAAGGGCGCTGCGGGCTTTTTTGTGCCCTGCGCCAACGATTTATCGGCAAATGTCTCGCCCAAAATGGGTGGCGTCGAATCGACAACTCACCCCTTACCCACCCCTTAAACATTGCCATCGCTCAACAAGCAGGGCAGTTTGGGCGGGTGATGTGGCCCGGCGTTGACCGGGATCCAGCGAGGGAGAGACTGATCATGGCGACCGCCTTCAAGCAGATCGAGGATGAGGCCATCGAAGCCGCCCGGTCGATCGCTTATTCGATGCCTATCGAAGACATCGACATGACCGACTCCTCGCGCTTCGTCGACAATACGCACTGGGCTTTTTTCGAACGGCTCCGCAAGGAAGCCCCGGTCCATTATTGCGCCAATGGCCGGTTCGGGCCCTTCTGGTCGGTGACGCGCTACAAGGACATCATGGCGGTCGATACCAATCACGCCGTCTTCTCCTCAGAAGCGCATCTCGGCGGGATTACGGCGAAGGATCAGGAGAGTGATTTCATCCTGCCGATGTTCATCGCGATGGATCAGCCCAAGCATGATGTGCAGCGCAAGGCGGTGTCGCCGATCGTCGCGCCCGCCAATTTGGCGGTGCTGGAAGTGCTGATCCGCGAGCGTGCGCAGAAGATTTTCAACAATTTGCCGATCAACGAACCGTTCGACTGGGTTGACCGCGTATCGATTGAACTGACGACACAAATGCTCGCCACGTTATTCGACTTCCCCTGGGAGGAGCGGCGCAAGCTGACTTATTGGTCGGATGTCACCACCATCGACACCACCGCGCCGGGTGCCATAATGACCCGCGACGAACAGCGTGCGATCCTGATCGAATGCCTCACCTATTTCACTGGCCTGTGGAATGCGCGCGTCAATGCCCCGCCAGCGGGCGATCTGATCTCGATGATGGCGCATAACCCATCAATGCGCGACATGCAGCCGATGGAATATCTCGGCAATTTGTTGCTGCTGATCGTCGGCGGCAACGACACGACGCGCAACTCGATCACCGGCGGGCTGTTGTTCCTCAACGAAAATCCGGGCGAATATCAAAAGCTCCGCGATAACCCCGCGTTGATCGAATCAATGGTGCCGGAAATCGTCCGCTATCAGACCCCGCTTGCGCATATGCGCCGCACCGCGCTGCAGGACACGATCCTGGGCGGGCAGCACATCAAAAAGGGCGACCGCGTCGTGATGTGGTATGTCTCGGGCAATCGCGACGAGACCGAGATCGACAATCCAGACGCCTTCATCATCGATCGCGCCCGCCCGCGCCAGCATCTGTCGTTCGGCTTTGGCATTCATCGCTGCGTCGGCAATCGCCTGGCCGAAATGCAGCTGAAGATCGTCTGGGAAGAAGTTATGAAGCGCTGGCCGCTGATCGAGGTGGTTGAGCCGCCAGTCCGGGTGCCATCGGCCTTTGTGAAGGGCTATGAGCGCATGATGGTGCGCATTCCGGGCTGATCCGCGCGCCTATCGCTGATCTGCCACATCACTGAACATCCGGGGGGTTTCATGCCGCGCGTCACTTTTGTTGAATCCAATGGTACCGAACATCACGTCGACATCCCCACCGGCTATTCGGTCATGGAGGGCGCGCTCAATAACAATATTCGCGGGATTGATGGCGATTGTGGCGGCAATTGCGCGTGCGGCACCTGCCATGTCTATGTCGCCGCCGAATGGCGCGAGCGGACCGGCACGCAGAGCGAGATGGAGCATGACATGCTCGAATTCGCTGAAGGCGTGCGCGACGATAGTCGGCTGTGCTGCCAGATCGAAATGTCCGATGCGCTGGACGGCCTGATCGTCCACGTCCCGGATTCACAACACTGATCGCGGCCCGATCAGTCGCTTTGCGGCTGCTTTAGAGTCTGATGACTTTGGATTGGTCCAACACAAACCCCGTTCGCCCTGAGCGAAGTCGAAGGGCATGTGTAGCGCGTGGGCTTCGACTTCGCTCAGCCCGAACGGGTATAATTTTGAAGCGACCTAACGTCATCAGGCTCTAGCGCCCCCAGGCCTTCACCCCGCCGATCCAGGTTTCCTCCACCTTGGTGGCGCGCAAATCGCTGGGGCTGGCGAGCAGGGGATCGCGATCGACGATGATGAAATCGGCCCATTGCCCAGCACCCAGCCGCCCGAAATCCTTTTCGGCAAAACCCGCATAGGCCGCGTCCATCGTGTAAGCGCGCCACGCCTGTTCGCGGCTGACCCGCTCCTGCGGCTGCCAGCCCCCATAAGGCTTCCCATCGGCATCAGCGCGGGTGAAGCCGGCCGCCCAGCCCGCAAAGGGATCAGGGCTCTCGACCGGATAGTCAGTACCAAACGCCAGCACCGCGCCATTTTTCAGCATCGTCGCCCAGGCATAGGCCCCGCCTAACCGATCCAGCCCCAGCCGTGCTTCGGCCATCGTCCGGTCGCCCGTCTGGTGGACCGGCTGCATCGAGGCGATCGTGCCATGTTCGCCAAATTTGGCGAGATCGGCGGGATCGACGATTTGCGCATGTTCGATCCGCCAGCGGCGATCGCCCTTATAAGTTTCGGACAAATCGCTGATCGCCGCCAGCACCTGCGCATTGGCCTTGTCGCCAATCGCATGCACCGCGACCTGATAGCCATCCATCGCCGCCCGGCTCATGTAATTGCGCAGCACGTCATCGTTCAGAAACCCAGCGCCACTCTGCGTGGGCGCATCGGCATAGGGCGCCTTTAGCCACGCCCCGCGCGATCCCAGCGCGCCATCGGTGTAGAGCTTGACGCCAGCGAGCTTCAGCCGACCATTATACAGCCACGGCGTTGGCCCCACGCCACCGATACGGATCGTTTCCTCAATCCCCGCGCCATAGCCGATGAAGCGGACGCGCAGCGACCCGGCATCGCCGAGCCGACGATAGCTCATCCAGTCATCGAGCGATGTGCCCATATCCGCCGTCGCGGTGATGCCAAAACTCAGCAGTATCGCCTGCGCTTTCAGGATCGCGGTGCCGCGCTCCTTGGGCAAGGGCTGCGGCACAACCCGCGCGACCAGTTCCTGCGCTGAATCGACGAACACGCCGTTCGGCTCGGCACCGGTCTTCTCGATCCGCCCGCCAACCGGGGCAGCACTCTTGGCCGAAACCCCCGCCGCCTTCATCGCTGCGCTATTCGCCCAACTCGCATGGCCGTCCGCCCGCGACAGCCACACCGGCCGATCACCAACCACGCTATCGAGATCAGCCGCCGTCGGGAAGCGGCCCAGCCCCCATTTCTCCTGGTTCCAGCCCCCGCCCAAAATCCATTTCTTGTCCGGGTTGGCCGCGACATAAGCGGCGATCTTCGCCTTGGCCTCGTCAAGCGAGGTCGTGTCCGACAGATCAAGCTCCAGCGCGCGAAACCCAAGTTCAGTGACATGGCCGTGCGCATCGACAAAGCCGGGCAGCAGCACCTTGCCCTTCATGTCCGCGCGCCAATCCAGCTTGTCGGGGCGCTTCTCCCCCTGTTTCAGCAACCGCGCGACATGGCCATCGGGCGTCATCACCAGCCCGGTAAAGCGCACCACCTTGCCATCGGCATCCAGAGTGATGCCGTCGACATTGTCGATCAGCGCATCGGCATGGGCAGGAATCGCGGTGCCCAGGCAGGCAATGGCGATCAGGCGGGCGATTGAGTTTTGGCGGGTCATGCCGCCGTGATATTGGCTGTCAGCGAAATTTGCGAGGGAAGATGATGCGCGGATCGATCATCGCTACGGCCATGCTGGTGGCAGGCACCGCGCTGGTGCCCCCGCTCTCGGCCCAGCAATCGGCCCAGCGCCCCCAGCCCAAGCTCGAGGTGAAGACCGCCGATTACGACTTCAGCTATAGCTATCCCGTCCAGGCCGCCGCGATCCCGGCGCTTGCCGCTTATTTCGAGGCCGACCGCGCCCGCATCCGCGCGAGCCTGGTCAAGGATGCCGCCGACGCGCGCCGCGAGGCAAAGCAAGACGGCTATAGCTTCAACCCCTATGAAACCGCGATCGTCTGGGACGTGGTGACGCAAACGCCGCGCCTGCTGAGCCTGTCCGGATCCTTTTATGGCTTTAGCGGCGGCGCGCACGGCAATATCGGCAGCGATTCGCTGGTATGGGACAAGCAGCGCCGCGAACGGCTGAAGCCCATCGCCCTGTTCACCGCGCCAGACGCCTTATGGGCCGCGATCAAGCAGCCCTATTGCCAGGCGCTCGACGCCGAACGCGCCAAGCGCCGGGGCGAGGCCGTTAGCAAATCCAGCGACCCGTTCGATACCTGCCCGCCGCTCAAGGATCTGACGCTGCTGCTCGGCTCAAGCAACCGCCAGGCCATTAACCGCATCGGCCTGATCGCGGATCAATATGTCGCCGGCCCCTATGCCGAGGGGCCGTATGAGATCACGCTGCCGGTAACGCCAGCGGTGATCGCGGCGGTGAAGCCAGGGTATCGTAATGGGTTTGCGGTGGGGCGGTGAAGGGGGTGGGGATGGGGCTCTGTGCCGCTATCGCTTTCGGCAGCGTCTGAGATGGGTAGAGAAGCCGATATTGGCTTGTGTAGCTCCGCCTACCGATCTTTGGGCCGTTTTTTGCCTGATCGATTTTGGGAAGAGCCCCTGCGATGACTACCATTTACACGCTGTGTGGGTGCTAGTTCATACAATTCTAGCCCAACGGGTAGTGCTTTCGTGACGGGCTACGCCGATCGCGCTAAGAATGCCAGTTTGGGGAGGTAGTAATGGCTAGCACACCTAACTTGCGCGCAGCACTAGCAAGCATGATCGCCGACTATCGTGCAGGCGAGATACCGACACCGGATGCCGCGCATGTCGATCGTTGGATAAGCCAATTCCCCGCAACGGTGCGTGATCCAATTCTGACAGAACTATTGCATGTATTCGATCGGACATATTTCACCCGCGCCAAAGTCCAGACTTTCATTGACGGGATCGTCCTCAACGTAAGATTCGCCGGCGCAAATCCTTGTGAATTTTGGCAGGGCGTCAAAGTTTTAGACCTGCAGACAGCCGGAAACAGTCAGAAAGATATGCTAACGTTGCTCGCAAACTCGCTACTGCGACAATGCGGAATCGCCATGGGACTGTGCGGCGTTTCGCCCCACACATATTTGTATTTGGATGATGCGGTTTTTTCCGGTGGGAGAGTGCGGTCCGATATAATCAGGTGGATAAAGGAATCAGCACCGGCGAACGCAAAGCTCGACGTACTTGTGATCGGTCTGCACAGCGAATGGTACTCAACGAAGATGATTCGGGAAGCGGCAAAAGCGGCAAGCAAATCTATCGAACTAAAGTGGTGGCGAGCAATGCCATTCGAGAATCGAAAATCTGAAATTAACAATTCCGACGTGATGTGCCCGACGGCTATTCCAACAGACAATGCGACACAAGCCTATGTGACAAGCCTTGAAAAAGCACCACCGATTAGAGCAGTGGGCGGCAAAAGCCCAATCGGCATCTTCTCCGGCGAAGCGGGTCGGCATCTGTTGGAGCAGGAGTTCCTTACCGCAGGCGTTCGAGTGCGGAACATGTGCCCGCACTTTGACAAATACATGCGCCCCTTGGGTCGAATGATGTTCGATTCCCTCGGGTTCGGTTCCACCATCGTCACCTACAGGAATTGTCCGAACAACGCACCGCTGGTGTTATGGGCGGGCGATCCGTGGTATCCCCTCTTTCCACGCAAGAATAACTGAGGCCCATGAGCGAGACGCAGATTCGAACCTACCAAGCCAAGGATGTCGTCCGGTTCCGGAAGACAGCAGAGGAGTTTGGCGGGCTTTCAAATATGGCTCCCGGCTTCCCTGTCGTTGTGCTCGGCTACCGAATCCGGACCTCAGAGGCACTGTATCAGGCGTGCCGCTTTCCGCACATGCCAGAGGTTCAGCAGATGATCCTCGAAGAGGGCAGTCCAATGACGGCAAAGATGCGGTCCAAGCCTTATCGGAAGGAATCCCGGCCCGATTGGGATGACGTTCGTGTAAAGGTGATGAAATGGTGCCTGCGCGTGAAGCTAATTTATAACTGGCGTAAATTTTCCGAATTGCTTCTGTCGACCGGCGACCGCCCCATTGTCGAGGACTCCCGAAAGGACAGTTATTGGGGAGCGATGCCGCAGGAAGATGATACTTTGAATGGGCAGAATGTGCTTGGGCGCTTGCTCATGGATCTCCGCACGAAATTGCAGCAAGATCCGGAAGCGCTCCGCAGCGTTGCCCCCCTTCAAATACGAAGCTTCTGCCTGCTCGGCGAGTCAATTCCCATGATTATGGCACCGCAGAAGCAAGAAGTTGCATTGGTGAGGAGCGAGGATGAGGGGCCAGCGCAGCGCGCCTTTCTCTAAGGAACCCTGCAGCTGCCCGAGCGGGCGTCCCTTGGGTCAATTTGGCGGTCGAATAGCCGCAAGAAGGTTTGGATAATGGGCAAAAGCGCATTCGCTTTAATCCGCACGATCAAATGCTGATCGAGCTGCGCCTGATCGCGAAACGCCGCATCCAACTGACCGCCGTCCATCGTTCACATGAACGAGCGTTAGCTTTCAGGAATGACCTGTGCCGCACCTTATGGCCGAGATTGGGGCGCATCGCTTACGTTAGGTCAGGCGTCCGCACTTGGAGCGATAACCGTCCATTCTCCTCCCCGACCCAACGCCAACCACACCAACCCCATCCACCTACCTCGGCAGCCGCCGCACCAGCGAGCTCGTATCCTGCCGCGCGCCGCCCAGTTTCTGCACATCGGCGTAGAATTGATCGACCATCGCCGTCACCGGCAGCGTCGCGCCGTTCTTCTTGGCTTCGTCGATCGCCAGGCCCAGATCCTTACGCATCCAATCGACCGCGAAGCCGAAATCGAAACTGTCCTCGCTCATCGTCTGCCAGCGATTGACCATTTGCCAGCTTTGCGCCGCGCCCCCCGAAATCGCCTCGAACACGCGCGCCAGATCAAGCTCGCTCGCCTGGGCAAAACGGAGCGCTTCGCTCAGGCCCTGCAGCACCCCGGCAATCGCGATCTGGTTGACCATCTTGGTCTGCTGCCCGGCGCCCGGCCCGCCGACATGAACGATGCGGAGCGCATAGGCGGCCATCAGCGGCGCGGCGCTGGCCATCGCCGCGTCGCTGCCGCCGCACATGATCGACAGCTTGCCATTTTCGGCCCCCGCCTGCCCGCCCGATACCGGCGCATCGACCACCAGCGCGCGTGCTGTCGCCAGTCGCCGGGCGATATCGGCGGAAACGGTGGTGTGATCGATGAACACCGCATCATCGCGCATCGCCGCAAACGCGCCGTCGGTGCCGATCGTCACCAGCGCCAGATCATCGTCATTGCCGACGCACGCGATCACCGCGTCCTTGCCTGCCGCCGCTGCTGCCGGGCTCTCCGCCACGGTGCCGCCTTGCGCGGCGACCCAGGCCTCCGCCTTGGCGCGGGTGCGGTTATAGACGGTCAGGCTGTGCCCCGCCGCCGCCAGATGGCGCGCCATGGGGCCGCCCATGATGCCGGTGCCGATGAATGCGATATGTGCCATGGGCTAGCCGCATAAGGCGTGTTCCGTCGCTGCGCCAGATGGTCTAGGGGCCAAGGCTATGGCTACTGATCCCGCCCCCGCCGCCGTGGCAGCTTTGCCCGTATCGATCGACGACGTCCGTGCAGCGCATGCCCGCATCGCGCCCTCCATCGTCCGCACCCCCACGCTGATCAGCAAGACGCTGTCGGAGATGACCGGGGCGACCGTCTATCTGAAGTTCGAGAATCTCCAGTTCACGGCGGCCTATAAGGAACGCGGCGCGCTCAACACGCTGATGCAGCTCAACCCCCAGGTGATCGGCGTGATCGCGGCATCGGCAGGCAATCACGCGCAGGGGCTCGCCTATCACGGCAATCGGCTCGGCATTCCCGTCACGATCGTGATGCCGACCACGACGCCGACGGTGAAAGTGACGCAAACCGAGGGTCACGGCGCGACTGTGATCCTGTTCGGCGAAACCTTCGACGCCGCCTATGCCCATGCCCGCGAACTGGAGGCGGCGCGCGGCTTCACCTTCGTCCACCCCTTCGACGATCCGCGCATCATCGCGGGCCAAGGCACCGTCGCGATCGAAATGCTGGAGGACGTGCCGGCAATCGACACGATCGTCACGCCCATCGGCGGCGGCGGGCTGATTTCCGGCATGGCCACCGTCGCGCGCGCCAGCGGCCGCGACATCGAGGTGATCGGTGTCGAGGCGGAACTGTTTCCGTCGATGTACAACCGCATCAACGGCACCGACATGCCCTGCGCAGGCGATACGCTGGCAGAGGGCATTGCCGTGAAGGAACCCGGCGCAATCACCGCGACGATGGTCGAAGCATTGGTCGATGACATTTTGCTGGTGAGCGAACGGAACCTTGAAAAGGCCGTCAGCCTGCTGCTCCAGATCGAAAAAACCGTGGTCGAGGGTGCGGGCGCGGCTGGCCTTGCCGCGTTGCTTCAGCACCCGGAGCGATTTCAGGGCAAGACCGTGGGCATCACTTTGTGCGGCGGCAATATCGACACGCGGCTGCTCGCCAATGTCCTGCTGCGTGATCTGGCGCGATCGGGTCGGCTCGCCCGGTTGCGGGTGCGGTTGCAGGATCAGCCCGGCGCGCTGTTCAATCTCGTCCGGGTGTTCGATGCCGAACGCGTCAACATCATCGAAGTTTATCACCAGCGCGTCTTCACCACGCTGCCTGCCAAGGGGCTGATCACCGATATCGAATGCGAAACCCGCGACCGCGCGCATCTTGACCGGCTGATCGCCGCGATCCGCCAGGCGGGCTATGAAGTGAGCCTGGTCGAACTCGCCTGAACAAAAGCACGCTGGAGGGATTCGCGCGCGCGGCAAAGCGAGTCGCGCGACGCTTTAACATCGGCTGGGCTGGCCTATAGTGGCACTGCCGCTGGCATTTTAACGGCTTTCGCCCGATTTTGACTCTGCGCGCGCCCGCGTTAACCTTCAATCATGGTAAAGCCGCTTTTCATCACGATGGCGGTGATTCATAAGAGGTCAATCGGGGCCGCCGAATGTCGGCACAACTGGGAGGATCCGCGGCAGTGTCAGCACCTTTTCGCTTCCCGCGATTCTTCGTCACCAGCCCCTCGCCCTGCCCCTATTTGCCCGGTCGGCTCGAACGCAAAGTGTTCACCGAACTCAACGGCCCGCACGCCAGCGAACTGAACGATGCGCTTGGCCGCATCGGCTTTCGCCGCAGCCAATCGGTGGCCTATCGCCCCAGCTGCGCGGGCTGTTCGGCCTGCGTCTCGGTGCGGGTTGTCGCTGATGATTTTCGCGCCAATGCCACGCAGCGCAAGCTGATCCGCCGCCATAGCGACCTTGATATCAGCGCCTGCAAGGCGTGGGCGACCGATGAGCAATTTGATCTGCTCCGTCGCTATCTCGCCAGCCGCCACCCCGGCGGCGGCATGGCCGGTATGGATGAAGGCGATTATGCCGACATGATCGAACAAAGCCCGGTCAACAGCTTTGTCGTCGAGTATCGCGAACCCTCGGTCGATGGCCGCCGCGGTCGCCTGGTTGGCGCGTGCCTCACCGATCAGCAAGCCGATGGCCTGTCGATGATCTATAGTTTCTTCGATGCCGCGCATGAAGATCGGCCTGGGCTCGGCAATCTCATCATTATCGATCACATCCGCCGCGCCCGCGCGCTTGGCCTGCCCTATGTCTATCTCGGCTATTGGGTAAAAGGGTCAGACCGCATGGCCTACAAGACCCGCTATCGCCCGATCGAGGTGCTCGGCCCAAGCGGCTGGACGGTAATGAGTGATACCGACCTCACCCCAACCCGCCTGCCCGCTCTGGCCGACGAACTGGCCTGAAAACGCGCGGTCGCGCCGTTACTGGTCGTCTAGCTCGGCCACATGAACATCGACAGCGAGTTGCTCGTCCCCCTCGCCCAGTCGCGACCCGGCGACCGGGGCCGCGCCATCTGAATCGAGGCCAATGCTGACGCGGACATGGTCTTCGCCCGCACAAAGCCCGATGCTGGGGTCAAACGCTACCCAGCCCAGCCCCTCGATATGTGCTTCTGCCCAACCATGCGGGCTTGGCTGACTCGTGCCGAGCACGTCCAGCTTGCCATAGCCCGAAACATAGCGCGCCGGCGCGCCGATCGCGCGCGCCGCTGCGATGAAGATATGCGCCAGATCACGCCCTGGCGCACGCGGTTCGGCAAAGGCATGCGCCGCTGATCGCCCCTGCACCGGTCGTTGCAGGCAAAAGGTAAAGCGCCCATGGATGGCGCGATTCAGCGCGTGCAACCGATCAAGCGCCGTTGTGCCGACCGCCGCCTCGCGGGCAAAATCGGTCAGCGCGTCATCGGCGTCGGTCAACGCGGTGCTGCGCAGAAATAATTCGGGTGGGAAACGCTCGCTTGCGCCCCGCAATACGCCAGCATTGGCGTTCGTCAGCACCTCGCCACTAACGCAAATCTCAATCGCGTCGATCGGCCCTGCTGCATAGAGCATCGTCACCGAGTTGCCGAACCCATCCACGGCTGCCTTCAACCGGGCATCGCAATCGACATCGATTCGCCAGGTCGCAATGGTCTGATCATGCGTATCGCCAGGCGTCATCCGCAGCATCTGCACCAGCCGCGCCTGCGGCGCGGAGAAGCGATAAAGCGTCCGGTGATCGATCGACAGCCTCATCCGACGAACCGGAACTGGCGCGCGATTGCCGCGCTGATCAGCGCGTTTTCCGCATTGAACGCCTGCAAATATTGGTGAAGCCCGCTGGCGATCACCTGGCGCGAGTTGGTTTTCTGCATTCGGGCATAGCGCATCCGCGCCATGCGATCCGCTTCACCCTGCAGGCCGGTCCGCTTGGCAAGCAGGCTCAAAATCTCAACCACTTCCTCAACGCAACCGGCCAGCGAGCGCGGCAACTCATGCCGACACAGCAATAAATCGATGACATTGGCCGGGGTCAGCCCTTCATTATACAGCCAGCGATAGGCAGTGACGGCAGAGACTGTTTGCAGGATCGTCGTCCATTGATCGCGATCGATCACGCCGCCGATCCGCTCGCCCTCGGGCAGCAGCAGATGATATTTGACATCGAGCAGCCGCGCCGTGTTGTCGGCGCGCTCAATCGCCTGGCCCAACCGGATAAAGCCATTGGCCTGGTTGCGCAGCATCCGGTTCATCGCGCCTTCAAACCCCAAGGTTTCCACCTTGACCGCTTCGACCAGCCCAATCGTTGCCGCCGTCCCGCCGGGGCTGGAACGGGTGCAGAACAACAGCCAGGCGCGGTTGATCGATGTCCAGGCGTCACGCGTCAGCGCAGTGCGCACCGCCTTGGCGTTCATCCGGGCCATATCCAGGCAACGCATGATCGATCCCGGGTGGCTGGTGTCGAGCGTCAGGAAGCGCGCAACATGCGCCTGGGTCACGCTCTGCCCGGTCGCCGCAAAGGCCTCATCGGTCTCGGAAACCGCCAGCGCGCTTTGCCATGCTGCCTCCCCCGCCGGGCGCGCCGACAGCGCATCGAGCCGCACCGTCGCCTCGACCAGCCGCGCGGTAAAATCGGCGCGCTCGACATAGCGACCGAGCCAATAAAGCGACGAGGCGGTGCGCGACAGCATCAGCCTTGGCTCTGCGACTGGGACAATCCAGTCGCGGGCGCAGCACGCGGTGCGCCGTTGTCGAGCAGCACCATCGAATCCTTAGTGCCCCCGCCCTGGCTGGAATTGACCACCAGCGATCCCTGTTTCAACGCCACTCGCGTCAGCCCGCCGGGCACGACCTGCACGCCTTTTGCGCCGGTGAGCACGAAGGGACGGAAATCAACATGGCGCGGCGACAGCCCATCATCGGCGAGCGTCGGCACGGTCGAGAGCGACAACGTCGGCTGCGCGATGTAACGATGCGGCGCGGCGATCAGCGCGGCGCGGAAGTCTTCGATTTCGGCCTTGCTCGCCGTCGGCCCGACCAGCATGCCATAGCCGCCCGATCCATCAACCAGCTTCACCACCAGGTCCGCCAAGTTATCGAGGACATATTTCAGCGCCTGCGGCTCGCGGCAGCGGTACGTCTCGACATTGGGCAATTTCGCCTCGCCGCCCGAATAAAAGCGGACGATATCGGGCATATAGCTGTAAATCGCCTTGTCATCGGCAATGCCGTTGCCCGGCGCGTTGATGATCGCGACATTGCCGGCGGCATAGGCCGCGATCAGCCCCGGCACGCCAAGCATGGAATCGGGCCGGAAGACGAGCGGATCAAGATAATCATCATCGATCCGGCGATAGATGACATCGACGCGCACCCGCCCCGATATCGTCCGCATCCAGACGATATCGTCATCGACCACCAAGTCCGCCGCTTCGACCAGCTCGACCCCCATCGAATCCGCCAGAAAGCTGTGCTCATAATAGGCCGAATTGAAATGGCCGGGGGTCAGCACGACACAAACCGGGTTGTTGCCAGCGCTCAGCGGGGTCACCGATCGCATCGTTTCGAGCAACTTATCGGGATAGCTATCGACCGCCGCCACCCGCAGCGCGCGAAAGAGCTCGGGGCAGAGCCGCAGCATCGCCTCACGATTTTCGAGCATGTACGACACGCCCGACGGGGTCCGCGCATTATCCTCCAGCACGAAGAAGTCATTGGGGCCGGTGCGGACCAGATCGATCCCGCAAATATGCGCCCACACCCCATGCGGCGGCCCCATGCCGGCAATTTCGGGGCGGAACTGCGCATTTCCGAAGATCAGATCAGGTGGCAGCACGCCTTCGGCCATGATCCGCCGCTCGCCATAGATATCATCAAGGAACGCGTTGATCGCCTCAACCCGCTGGACGAGCCCTTCCGACAGCCGCGCCCATTCGTCGGCCAGGAACACGCGGGGCACGATATCGAACGGGATGATCCGCTCGGCAGCGTCGCTATCACCATAAACCGCAAAGGTAATGCCGAGCTGGCGAAAGGTCGCTTCGGCAGCCTGCTGACGGCGACTGAGATCGGCGGGCGGCGTCGCTGCCAGCCAATCGCCAAGCGCGGCGAGTTCGGCGCGCGCCACCTGCCCGGTGCCGTCCCCCCAAATCTCGTCAAACGCGCGCTTTAGCCCCATTAAGTCTGCTCAGTCCCCAGCTTTTCGTCATGGCTATGCTGCAACGCTTTGTTGCGATGCACAAGGGGGGCGGGCTGTCATCGCAAAGATGCCGACTTTCGGTTGCCGTTGGTTTTCTGCAATCGTCCCGCAAGAGGCGTCTGGAATAAGGTCGAACGGCGCCAACCAACGCAGAGCAATTATAGCTTGCAGCCTATGGACAGATAATAGCTTAGGAGCTATATTTTATCATGGCTTGGACTCTGCTCTACCATGATGCATTTTTGCCGGAGCTAGAGGCCCTGTCCGAGGTGGTGCAAGACGAACTGCTCGCCATGGCGTCATTGCTCGTGACCTACGGGCCTGCGTTGGGCCGTCCGCATGCGGACACGCATAGCGGGTCGCGCCATGCCAATATGAAGGAATTGCGGTTCCGGGCCGACGATGGCGTGTGGCGCGTTGCGTTCGCGTTCGATCCCAAGCGAGAGGCGATCCTGCTCGTCGCTGGCGACAAGAGCGGGGTGGCGCAGAAACGTTTCTACAAGGCGCTGATCGCCAAGGCGGACAAGCGGTACGCCGAACATCTGGACATAGTGGAGAAAACTGATGCCCCCGACCCATGAAGAGATGATGGCGAAGCTCCCCAAGGCCAGGCGCGCCCGGATCGAAGCGCGATCGGAGGCACTGCACCGCGAGGTCGAAGGGCTGAAGGCGCTTCGCCTGCTCGCCGATCGCAGCCAGGAACAGATCGCCCAGGCGCTTGGCGTCAAGCAGCCCTCGGTGCTCAAGATCGAACGCCAAACCGACCTTTATCTCTCCACGCTACGGCGCTTCGTCGAGGCGGCGGGCGGCACCCTCGAACTGCGGGTCGAGCTGCCCGGCAAGGGGGTGATGCACCTGACCGGGGTGGGAGAGATCACCCCTTGATCGCTCCCGTACCACCCCGAAACTGGCGTCAGGAGATGCGCAGCCCAGGATGCGGAAGGTTGCGGTGTCGCTATCGGAACCTCCATCACGCTAAAGCTGCGTGACACTCGAAGTTCATACGGGAAATACGGTGACGGAGTTCGGGTGACAGTTCACCAAATACCCAAAGTAACCTCATCGCTCACCCCATCGTCGGGATAACAAACGCATTCGCCGCTTCGCCCACGCCGCCATCGGGCCAGCGCTGGGTGATCGTTTTGATCTTGGTCCAGAACTTGATGCCTTCAGGGCCGTGCTGGTTGGTATCGCCGAACGCTGAGCGCTTCCAGCCGCCAAAGGTGTGGTAGGCGACCGGCACCGGGATCGGCACGTTGATGCCGACCATGCCGACATTCACGCGTGCGGCGAATTCGCGCGCAGCATGGCCGTTGCGGGTGAAGAGCGCGACGCCATTGCCATATTGGTGCTGTGAGGGGAGCGCGAGCGCCTCCTCAAAATCGGCCGCGCGGACGATTTGCAGGACGGGGCCGAAGATTTCTTCCTTGTAGCTTTCCATGCTGGGCTTGACGTGATCAAACAGGCTGGGGCCAATGAAGAAGCCATTTTCATGCCCCTGCAAGCTGAAGCCGCGTCCATCGACGACCAGTTCGGCGCCTTCGTCCACCCCGGTCTGGATCCAGTTTTCCACGCGGGTGCGATGCGCCGCGTTTACCACGGGGCCGTAATCGGCATCCTTGTCGGTCGACACGCCGATGCGCAGCTTGGCGATGGCGGGGAGCAGCTTTTCGCGCAAGGCCAGCGCCGTCTTCTCGCCGACCGGCACCACGACCGGCAGCGCCATGCAGCGTTCGCCCGCTGATCCAAACGCCGCACCCGACAGCTCGGCGACGACCTGGTCAAGATCGGCATCGGGCATGATCACGCCGTGGTTCTTTGCCCCGCCCATCGCCTGGACGCGCTTGCCCGCTGCAACGCCGCGCCGATAGACATGGTGCGCGATATCTGACGAGCCGACAAAGCTGACCGCGCTGATCGCCGGATGATCAAGGATGGCGTCGACCATTTCCTTGTCACCGTGCACCACCTGCAAGATCCCGGCTGGCGCGCCCGCTTCAAGCATCAGCTCAGCAAGCCGCACCGGCACCGATGGATCACGCTCCGAGGGCTTCAGAATGAAGGCATTGCCGCACGCAATTGCGACGCCGAACATCCACATCGGGATCATCGCCGGGAAATTGAACGGCGTGATCCCCGCCCCAATCCCTAGCGGCAGCCGCATCGAATAGACATCGATGCCCGGCCCGGCGCCTTGGGTATATTCGCCCTTCAACAGATGCGGCACGCCGCACGCGAATTCGATGACGTCGAGCCCGCGCTGCACATCGCCGCGCGCGTCGGCGACGACCTTGCCATGCTCGGCCGACAGCAAATGCGCGAGCTCATCAATATGCGCCTCTACCAGCCGCTTGAATTCGAACATCACGCGCGCGCGACGTTGCGGATTGGTCGCGGCCCAGCCCGGCTGCGCCGCCTGCGCCGCTGCCACCGCACGATCAAGCTCGGCCTGCCCCCCCAGCGGCACCTGCGCCTGCACCGCTCCGCTATTGGGATCGAACACATCGCCGAACCGAGTGGCGGCTGCACCGGCAGGGCCAGCAATGTGATGATCGATGATGCGCATAGAGTCTCTCCTGGGGAAGCTTTTCGTCCCTTTGGCATAGCCAAGCGTCGCTGTCAGCGCCCGCGATAAGGCAGCGCGCCGCGCGCCCGAAATTGAGCGTCGGCAATGGGCGCTGCGCACGAACGTGAACCAAAAAGCCCTACCGGTCAGGCAGACCGGGCGGGCTTGTCATCGGCGGCGTGGTAAACGTTGAGGATTATGTCGGTTGCCCGTCAAATAGACCTGCAATCCGGTCCAGCTTGCAATCGTCCAGCGCAGAATCGAATTTCTCCGCAAGGAGCAATTTTGCCAACGCCCGCTGGCGCTGGCCGATCAGGTCAATCGATTGCAGCAAAACACTATGGGCAGATGTCACGACTGGATCGGCGCAAAGATCCACGCCAACTGCTTCAATGTCGTGAGCGAGAGCGGCCAACTCGGCGGCGATCGCCTGCAACTGCGCACGATCAGGCAGCAACGCTGACGCTCCTGGTTGGGCAAGCCTGTGCCGCCAGCTGGATGGGTGCTGCCATTGCCGTCGCGCCCCGCGCAATGGCCGCCTCCGGCATGGTTGGGACGAGCGCAGTCGCTGGGTCTTGGACGAGGCCAGTCCCACCAGCGGCTTTGATCGCGGCCATGCCGGCAGCGCCATCATTGCCGTCGCCAGAAAGAACCACGCCGATTGACTTTGCACCGCCGGTTTTTGCAACCGAACCAAACAGCAAGTCAGCAGACGGGCGGACACCGTTTACCGGATCCCGATCGACAAGACGCAGCCGCCCGCCGGGCCAGCGATCGACGACAGCATGAAAGCGCGGATCGATAGCAACATAGATGATGCCCGGCTCGAGCACCTCTCCATCTGCAGCTAGCTTGATCTTGGCGGCCGCACTTCGCGACAGACGCGACGCAAATGGCACGCCCAACCCTTCATCAATTGCCAGCGACACGACCGTGGGGGGGCAATTGGCGGGAAAGGCAGCAAGCATTTCGGAGGCAGCCTCGATAGACCCCATCCCCCCAGCGACGACAATGATTTCCCCGTCCCATGTATATTCGCCTGACCCCATGGCGGGCGCACTTGCGGCTGGCTGTTTACGGGCAGCAAGGTTGGTCTTGGCGGCGGTGAGCACCGTCTTGCAGAGCTTAGTGGAAATCTTCTCAAACTCGTCGGGCGTCGCGCGCTGGGGTTTGGGGAAACAGTCTACCGCACCCAATTCAATCGCGCGCAGCGAGATATCGGCGCCTTTCTGGGTCAGCGTCGACAGCATCACGACCGGAATCGGCCGCGTTTCTATCAACTCTGCCAGAAAATCGATGCCATTCATGCCGGGCATTTCGACGTCCAACGTCAGGACATCGGGATGCAGCTGGGCGATCATCGCGCGGGCTTCTTCGGCACCGTCAGCCGCACCGACCACCACGATATCCTTGCTGCGTTCAAGCGCGTTGGTGAACAACGCGCGCATGGTGATGGAATCGTCGACGACTAGAACTTTGGTGGCGGCCATTTTGGGGTCTTTCAGCAGGGAGAAGTTTGGCTAAGCGGCTTCGGCGATGTCATTCGCCTGTGTGAGCGATGGCAGGTCGAGAACCATCACCATGCGGTCTTCGATCGAGACCAGTCCTTCGAGGAAGGGGACGACGGCATCGCCGGTCGCTGGCGGCGATTGCAGCGCCTCAGTCGGGAACGTGACGATGTCACTGACCGAATCGACGATGAGTCCGCGAAACTGCCCGGCAATCTGGGTCACGATAATGACGTGGCGCGCCGTCGGCTCGGTCGCACGCCAGCCAAGACGAGCAGCGAGATCGACAACGGGCAGCACGGTGCCGCGCAGATTCACCACGCCGGCGACATAGTGCGGCACGTGCGGCAAGCGCGTGGTTGGCGTCCAGGCGCGGATTTCACGGATGGCCATGATATCGATGCCGAAGGTCTGGGCTTCGACTTCAAAGGTGATGAGCTGGCGCGTCATGATCTTTCCCTGTTATTGGCTCAATGGGTAACCCGCCGCACGGCAGCGGCGAGTTTTTCGGCGTCGAAAGGCTTCACGATCCAGCCGGTCGCGCCCGCATTGCGGGCCCGCGCTTTCTTCTCGTCCGAGGATTCGGTTGAGAGGACGAGGATCGGTCGGTGGGCGTGTGCGCCCCCGGCGCGGACCTGCTCGATCAAGCCATAGCCGTCCATGCGCGGCATGTTGATGTCGGTGATGATGACATCGCAATCGTTGCGGGCGAGCCATTCGAGCGCGGACACGCCGTCATCGGCCTGCTCGACCTCGAACCCCTGGCCAACCAGCGCGTGCCTGAGCAGGCTGCGCATGGTTGCGCTGTCATCGACCGTCAATATGCGTGTCTTGGGACTTGGCGTTGTCATCATTTCATCCACCTCATCAAAAAAGTTCAACGTCGCCGCGGGTTGCGGCGGGGCGCTCTATCGGCTGCGGGGCGACGGCATCATCGACAAGGCGGAAGCGCGCCTGGCCACGGGCTGGCCGGAAATCGACCCTGCGTGCCTGCGTGCCGCCAAGCGACGATCGCACCAGCGTGATCCGTTCCTGTTCGAGAAAGCTGATGGCGAAGGCTGCATTGGCTGACCCAATGCGCGTCATCCCGCTGTGCATATTGGCACCGCCATAAAGATGCGCGCGCATCGCCGCTCTGCTCGCCCCATAGGCCAGCATCTCGTTAATCAGCACTTCCATCAGATAGGCGCCGTAATTTTCATCTACCCCGCGTCCGCCTTTTGGCTCGGCGAGCAGAAAGTGGTTCATCCCGCCGACATTGCTGGTCGGATCGAACAGGCAGCAAGCAATGCAGCTGCCGAGAACGGTCGTCAGCTCGACACGCGGATCGCCACTGACCCGGGCTTGGCCCTGCATAACGGTCAGGCGTACCGGGCGGCGCAGGTCGGCCATTGGTGGTTCGATAGTCTGGTGCAGCATCAGGCAGCCCTTGCCAGCGCGTGATCGGCGATGCGGTGAATCGGCGCGATCAAGCCAGCTGCGCCCAGCGCAATCGCGGCTTTGGGCATGCCAAATACCGTACAGGTCGCCTCGTCCTGGGCGATGGTGGTGGCCCCGGCGCGCGCCATTGCCAGCAGGCCCTGCGCGCCGTCTGATCCCATGCCAGTCAACAGGATGCCGACCGCCTGGCCGTCCATTGTTTCAGCGACAGTGCGGAACAGTACGTCCACGCTCGGGCGATGCCCCGAAACCTTGTCCTCGGCGCGCATCCGGGCGCAGGGGTGAGCCGCGCTTCCACGCACCTGCACATGTCGGTCATTGCCCGGCGCCAAATAGACATGGCCGGCCTTGAACGGCAGATCGGGTTCAGCAATCGTCACCTTGGGCGCGCATTGCTGATCAAGACGGCGCGCGACGGCTTCGGCAAAATGGCCGTTGATATGCTGGACGATCACAGTGGGTGGGCAATCCGCAGGGAAATTCTGAAGCAGCAGCTGCAACGCCTCGACGCCACCAGTTGATGCGCCGACCGCGATCAAGGCAGGGCGATGATGACCAGCTTGCGCAGACCCGGCATAGACCGGGATCGGGGCGACAGGATTGCTGTGTCGATCGCGCAACTTGGCGTTGGCGGCATTGCGGATCAGTGTCGCGAGGCGGCCGTGATCGGTCGTCAGCAGCGATCCAACCTTGCCGTCGGGCTTGGCATAACAATCGACCGCGCCAATCTCCAGCGCACGGACAGTCGCGTCCGCGCCGTCGCGCGTCAGCCCCGAAACAATCACGACGGGCGTTGGCTTCAGCCGCATCACCTTGTCCAGGAAATCCAGGCCGTTCATCCCCGGCATCTCGATATCGAGCGTGACGACATCGGGGCTTTGCTCCCTGATGATGGTTCGCGCCTCGGCGGCATCGGCGGCGGTACCGATGACGGTGATGTCGGCTTCACGGCGGAGCAATTCGCTCAGCAAGGCGCGCATGGTCGGCGAATCATCGACGATGAGGACACGGATCGTCATGCCGCCTCCTTCTGATAGATGGTCGGGCCGACTTGCGTCAGGATCTGCGCCGCCGGGCCAGTCACGCGCTCGCTATGGCCAATGTAGAGATGGCCGCCGGGGGCAAGCTGATGAGCAAAGCGGTGGATCAGCCGCTCCTTGGTCGGCTGGTCGAAATAAATCATCACGTTGCGGCAGAAGATCACGTCGAACGGGCGCGCCATCGGCCAGTCGCCGAGCAGGTTGAGCGACTTGAACCGCACCAGGGCGCGCACCTGATCGACAATTGTCGCCTGGCCATCCAGATCGCGCATCCAGGCGCGCCGCAGGTCGCCCGGTACCGCATCGAGCGTGTCGGCGCGATAGGCCCCAGCTTCTGCGGCCTTGAGCGCATGATCGGCAATGTCGGTTGCCAGCAGCAGGAAATCCACCGCGGCCAGCCGCCCTGCAGCGGCGCGATCGCTGCCCAGCATTGTCATCATGATCGACCAGGTTTCCTCCCCGCTCGAACACCCTGCTGACCAGATCCGCACCGGATCCCCCTGGCCGGCGCGCTTCAACAGCGCGGGGCGAACGTGCTTGGCAAGATGATCGAAATGATGATCCTCGCGGAAGAAGAAGGTGTGGTTGGTGGTCAGCGCACAAATTGCGCGGCGGCGTTCGGCGTCATCGTTTTCGATCCGCTTCACATAGGCCGCAAAAGTGCCACAGCCGGTGTTGCGCACCAGCGGCGCGAGCCGTGAATAAACCAGCATTGCCTTGCCCGGCACCAGCACGATTCCGGCCGTCTGGTGGACAATTTTGCGCACCGCTTCGAAATCGGCGGGCGCATAGACACCCTTGCCGATCCCGGGCAGCTTTTCGAATGCTTCGGCCAGCGCGTTCATGCAGCGTCCTTCAACGGCGGCGATTCGCTTACCGCGCCTGCGACAAGGCCATCGACATCGATGATCAAGGCGACGCGGCCATTGCCCAGAATGGTCGCACCAGCGACGCCCTCAACCGGGCGATAATGGGCGTCCAAGCTCTTGATCACAAACTGGCGCTGGTCACAGATCGTATCGACCAACAACGCCGCCTGGCCAGTCGCCTCGGTATCGACGACGATCAGCACCGCCTGGGTCGGATCGGCAATCGCGCCACGCGCGCCAACGGGTCCTTCTAGCGGCAGGATCGGGATAAACCGCCCACGCACGTTGAGCATCGCGCGACCGACGCCGAGATGCTGGACATCGCGCGCGTCGGGGCGAAGACTTTCAACGACATGGGCAAGCGGGACGACCAACGTCTGATCGCCGACGGTAACGATCATTCCGTCCGAAATGGCGAGCGTCAGCGGCAGCGCGAGCGTGAACACCGACCCCTTGCCGGGGTGTGATTCGATCGAGATGCGACCGCCGAGTTCTTTCACATTCTGCCGCACGACATCCATGCCGACGCCGCGCCCCGAAATGTTCGAAAGCGTCTGTGCAGTCGAGAAGCCGGGCGAGAAGATCAGATTGTCGATCTCCTCGTCGCTCATCACCGCATCGGCGGCGATCAGCCCACGTTCGACGGCCTTTGCGTAAACCCGCGGCCGATCGATCCCCCGACCATCATCAGCGATGCGAATGACGATCCGGCCCGAACGATGTTCGGCCGACAGCGTCAAGACGCCTTCTGGCGGCTTGCCGGCGGCGATCCGATCGGCGCTGGGTTCGATGCCGTGATCAACGGCATTGCGGATCAGGTGGGTGAGCGGCTCGCTGAGCCGCTCGATCACGGTCTTATCAAGCTCGGTTGCTTCGCCCGCCAGCTCCAGCCGCACCTTCTTGCCGGTCGATGCCTCAAGTTCGCGCAAGATCCGTGGGACGCGGCTGAACACCGATCCGATCGGCTGCGCCCGGATCGACATGGCGCTTTCCTGGATGTCGCGCGTGAGCCCATCGAGCATCGCCAATTCTTCGATCCCGCCAAGATTGTGGCTGGTCAGGCGCTGCGTCATCATCGCCTGTGCGATGACCAATTCCCCGACCGCATCGATCAGGCGATCAAGCTTGGCGAGGTCGATGCGGATCGATTGCCCACTCGCTGGCGTAGCTGCCGGCGCTTCGGCTGTCGGGCTGGCGGACGATGGCCCAGCTTGGATCGGGACCACAACGGGCGCGGCAATTGGGGCGGGGGCGATCGCTGCTGCTGGCGTTGCAACGGTCGCAGGTGCCACTGGCTGCTCGCCATCTCGACACATCGTCAGGCCGCAACCGTCGCCGACGAAATCAAAGATATCCTCAATCGCGGCGCGGTCGACCGTACCGGGCAGTGCTACCGTCCAGCGCAGATAGCCCTCGCCAAGATCGATCGACTCTAGCCCGGGCACATCGCCTTCGTCGATCGTAACGCGCGCACGGCCGCCACCCAACGCGCTGAGCTCGCGCAGCAACAGCAACGGCTCACCGCCATTGGCCATTGCAGCGGCTTGCGGCTGGACGGTCACCACCCAATCGGCATTGGCCGAGATGTCGGCGGCGATATCGCCCAACATGGCGTCGAGATCGAACGCGAAATCGTCCCCGTCAGCCGCGCCCGGCGTACCGGTAACGGCATCCGTCGGCTCCAACGCGATCACCCCCGACTGAGCAGCGGCAAGCTGGGCGAGCAGAGCCGCATCGTCCGGCACAGCACCGCCATCGCGCGCTGCGCCGACATGATCGCCAAGCGTGTCGAGCGCCCGCAGCATCAGCGCAACCAGCGGCTCGCTGACAGCGACGGTGCCATCGCGAACATCCGACAGCAGGGTCTCGAAGCCATGCGTATAGGCCTGCAACGCCGCAAAGCCGAAGGCGCCAGCGCCACCCTTGATCGAATGGACTGCGCGGAAAATGCCGTTGACGGTCTCGTCATCGGTCCGGCCAGCACGACAGCTGTCGAGGGCGACCTCAGCGGCGGCCAGGGCTTCATCGCATTCGATGAAAAAGATCGCCTGGATTTCTTCGTTGGTCATGGCCGCGCCCCTTGATCGAGGAGATGCTCGGCACCGACCATGGCCAGCGTCGATTGCATTGCGTCGGAAGCGATAATGGTGAAGCTGTTACCGCGCGCCATCGCCGTCCGGCGCGCGCTCAGCAACAACTGGAGCATCGCCTGGCCAAACTGACTTACCGCGCTACCGTCAATTACGACATCGCCTGCGGTAACACCGGCACGCAAGTCGGAGAGCAGGGCGTCAGCCGCCTGACGGTCGCACCGGGCCGACAAGGTAAATGTCTGGGACGCCATCGTCACCGTCCTCCTCAGAATTCGGCCCAGTCGTCGACGACGACCTTCAGCGCGGCGTTGCCCTGCGACGCAGCCACGCGTGCGCGACGCTTGGGAGCAGTAGGCTGCGCCACGGCACCAACGCCAGCACCCGTGCGGAAACGTTGGACCAGCCCAGCAAGCTCGGTGGCTTCATCAGACAGGCTACGGGCGGCGGCAGTCGATTCCTCGACCATGGCGGCGTTTTGCTGCGTCATCTTGTCCATCTCGCCAACCGAGGCGCTCACCAAGTGCAACCGCGTTGCCTGGGCCTTGGCGGAGTCCGAAATCTCGACGATGCGCGTGCTGATTACGCCAACCCGCTCGACAATGCGGGCAAGCATGGTGCCGGTCTCACCGACCAACGCCACCCCCTGTGAAACGCCCGTTGTCGACGTGGTGATCAGCGCCTTGATGTCCTTGGCAGCATCGGCTGAACGCTGCGCGAGTGCCCGCACTTCGTTGGCGACGACGGCAAAGCCCTTGCCGGCATCCCCGGCGCGTGCCGCTTCGACCCCGGCATTAAGGGCCAGCAAGTTGGTCTGGAAAGCGATCCCGTCGATGACATTGATGATCTGCGTGATCTGTTGGGCAGACTTTTCAATCTCACCCATTGCATCGACCGCGCGCTTAACAACCGCACCGCCCTCGGTTGCGGCGTGATGCGCTTCCCCGATCTGGACAGAGACTTCGCCGGCGTTGCGCGCCGTCATTTCGACAATGGTCGTCACTTCGCGCATTGCCCCGACGCTTTCTTCCAGGCTTGCGGCCTGTTGCTCGGTGCGGATCGCCAGGTCGTCCGATGCCGCACGGATTTCGGAAGCGCCGCTATGGACATGCCCCGCCGCGGCCGAAACGCGGCTCAAAACGTCGCGCAATTCGCCAATAGTATCGTTGAAGTCGTGACGTAGCCCGTCATGGGTGGGGCCAAAACCAGTGTCGATTTTATAGGTAAGGTTGCCTTGTTTCAAATGGCCGAGCGCGGTCGTGATTTCGGGCACCACGCGGCGTAGCACGACGTCCGATTCCTGCATCAACAGGGCGTTGTCGCGAAATACCGCCATCGCCTTGGTCAATCGACCAACACAATCCGTGTGGTCGGCATAATCGATCTTGCTGTCCAGATCACCGGCCGCCAGCGCCTCCATCCGCACCACCGTATCGACATAGGGGTTGCAGATCAGTTGCTTGGCAAGCAAGCAGACGGCGATCGTACCGACAAATACAGTCGCCGAAAGCCCCAGCAACAAGGGGTCAGCAGTTGCGCCGGGGCTGAATTCCTGGCGCAGCACGGCCACCGCCAGCGCGCCGACAATCGTGCCAAGGATAAGGGTCAAAACATCGAACTTCTGTCGAATCGGCGCGTATTTGTAGAACCAGGTCAAGAAAAAACTCCTCGAATACGGCAAAGGATCAGGCACGCGGGGCCAGGGGCGCGGGGCGCGAACTCGCTTTAGAATTCGGACCAATCTTCATCGCTATCGTCGGATTTCAACGCGAGATTGCCCGATACCATCGGTGCGCGCGTTTTTCTTTTGATTACCGGTCGGGTTGGCGCGGCCGCACGGCGGGCTGGCGCCTCGTTCCCCAGCTTGAAGCGGGCGACGACATCGGCGAGCCCCTCGGCTTCGCTGGCCAGGCTGCGCGCGGCGGCAGTCGATTCCTCGACCATTGCGGCATTTTGCTGGGTCATCTTGTCCATTTCGCCGACCGCGCCGTTTACCTGCTGAAGGTTGGTTGCCTGCGTTTCAGCGGACTCGGCAATGGTTGTGATCATTGCGCTGATCGCGCCGACGCGTGTCACGATCCGGTCGAGCAACGTGCCCGTTTCCCCAACCAGCGCCACGCCGGTGCCGACTTGTTCGGCGGATGTGGTGATCAGCGCCTTGATGTCCTTTGCGGCATCGGCTGAGCGCTGGGCGAGTGCACGCACTTCGTTTGCGACGACGGCAAAGCCCTTGCCCGCATCCCCGGCGCGCGCCGCTTCTACACCAGCATTCAGCGCCAGAAGGTTGGTCTGGAAGGCGATTCCATCAATAACGTTGATGATCTGCGTGATTTCGTGGGCCGATTTCTCGATCGCCCCCATCGCGCCGACCGCGCGCTTGACGACAGCACCGCCTTCGCTTGCTTCGCGGTGGGCTTCATCGATCGATCGGTTGACGTCGGCGGCGCCCCGCGCGGTATCGCGAACCATCGACGTCACTTGATTCATGGCGGCGGCGGTTTCCTCAAGGCTTGCGGCCTGCTGTTCGGTGCGTAGCGCCAGATCGTCGGACGCTGCCCGGATTTCCGACGCGCCGCTATGAACGCTCGACGCCGTGTCGGACACGCTCGTCATGATTTCGCCCAGCCCGCTGATCGAGTGGTTGAAGCCCGTTCTTAGGCTTTCATATTCGGGCGCCAACGACGTTTCGATTCGATAGGTCATGTCGCCGGCCGCCAGCGCATCCATCGCCTGGGCCAATTCGTCGACGACCACGCGCTGCTTCGCCTCATTGTCAGCCTGCGCGCGCGATGCGCCCCGGAACACCTCGAACGCGGCGGCCATCATGCCAATCTCGTCGCGGCGATCAGGGGTCGGTACACAGAACGGACCCAGATATACGCTAAGGTTTTGCCGTGCCTTCGACGGCGCGCATCTGGCGAAGCGGTCTGAGCGCGGTGGATGG
>LNFI01000017.1 GCA_001464615.1 Sphingomonadales bacterium Ga0077557
ATCGCTGCTGGCCTCCTGCCCAGCCAGCAGCTTGAATCACAATCAATCCCGCTTGGGAATCCCCTATCGATTCAGTCTCATCAGGACAGACTCTAGGCCTCAGCGAATGACCTGCTTCTCCGGGCGCGGCGACTGGCCCGCCGTTGCGGCTGATGGCCCGCGCACCGCCGGAACCGCGGCGCTGGCAAACTGGAAAATACGAACGATCGGGCCGCCCGACCGCCCTGGTGAAGGCGCGAAATAGGCAACCTGCCTGCCGCCTTTAATATATTGACGATAAACGCGCAGCTCAGCTTCATAATAAGCGGCTTCGTCGCGATATCGATCAAAATCAGATAGAATGGCGAAATCGGCCCGGCATCCGGCAAGCGTCGACGGATCGATGGTCCCCAGATCCACGACCGACGATTTACCGCGCCACCGGCCGATCACATCGGCACTGATCTTGCCCTTCAGATAATAGCCGGCGTTGACACAGCCGGCGGCGCCAGCCGGAGTCAGGAACGTCCAGGGTTGGGGGAGCATGTCGATACCAAGATGTTCAAGCATCACGATACTGCCGGGCGGAAAATGGGCCTTGGCCCAGTCCGCCGCGCGCGATCGTGTATCATGCTGTCGCTCGATGGCCTCGGCATGGGCGGTGGCCACCATCGGTACCCCCAGCAGCACAACCATCGCCGCCTCAAGCCCCCATTGCGGCATCCGCGGCAATGTCCCGCGCAACCAACCACCGGCCGCGACAACAGCAACGGCGACAAAAATCGAAACAAAGGGCAGCAGCGGCAATATCCAGCGCGCCCAGATGATCCGCTGACTGCAAATCGCGATCAGGAACACCAGGGACACTGGCACCAATGTCGCCAACGCCTCTGGCGACCGGCGACTGGCCAGGACGACGCCCAGCGCCGCCAGCACCAAGCCGAGCACGCCAATCGCATGGCGGAGCGGATCAGCGATATACCAACCGAGATTCCACAGGAAACTGCCGCCGGTCGCCCCCAAATGATGGAGCTGCGCCTCGCCACCCACATTGGTCGCGACGGTCGCGCTATCAAGAAGCAGAAAGGGAGACACAAGGACCAGAGTGATCGGCGCAGCGAGCAGGCCGGTCGCCAAGCGCAGCATTTCCTGGCGACGGTCGCAATCAGCGCGGGCTATCCTGCTGCCCCCGACAGCCAGTAACGACAGCACGACAACGGCGCAGGGCCATTTGGTCGCACAAGCAAGGCCAGCCATTGCACCGGCGATCAAGTAATCGCGCCACCGCCCTCGCCGTGCGACGCTGATCGACGCCAGCACGCACAGCAGCATGAAAACCGTGGCCTGGATGTCCGTTCGGACAACTTGCGACCATTTAACATGCAGCGGGTTAATCGCCAGCAGCAAGCCGGCGATCAGCGCCGTGCGATCGCCAAACAGCCGCTTAACGATCAGAAAGGTCAGAAATACGCACAGGACACCGCAGCCGACAAAGAAGTAGCGCGCAGGCAAAAAGGCGATCCCGGGGTCCTGATATACCGCTGCGGCAAACGCCTCGGCATTGGCGAACCGGCCCGTCATCAGGCCAATCACATACACGCCGATTTCGATGATCACGATGGCATACAGCATCGTCGTCCCCGGATGGCCAAACCAGCCAGGATTTAACGTCTGATTTCTGATCATCTTCAGACCAGTAATCATGAAGAACGGCTCGTCTGGATCAAGCAACGCAGGCAGGCCATAGCCTATACCATGCAGTCGCATTAAAACAGCAACTACCAAAATTATGAAAACTATCTGATTTTGTTTTGATCGGATGAAATTATTAATTACCATTATTTACCGATCGCTGTCTCAGCAGAAATACATAACATCGGGATACAAGTCCCCACGGGGACAGGCAAGCCTCTGCGCGCCCCGTTGAGCGCTTGCATATGGTACCTTGGGGATAATGGCGCGCCGCCCCCAGAAAGGGAATGCGCGCCAGGGCATATGGCGGGTAGCGACGTCCGGACGGTGTCCCCAGCAACGGCGCCCAAAGCTGGGTAACGAGCGCCGGGAGAGCCCTGCAGGGAAGCGTTTCCCAACGATAACCGAGCGGCAGGGTGATGGGGAGCGCAAAACGCTCCCCAATCTTCAGAACTTGCCGCCCAGCCGGATGCCGATCGTGCGCGGCGTGGTCACCACCACATAAGGCCGCTGCGAGCATGATCCGCATTCTTGGAAACGGGAAAGCTCACCACGCGCGTCGAACGCATTCTGCACGAACAGCTCAAGCGTATAATCCTTAAAACTCGTGCCAAAGGCGAAATTGGCCGATGCAAAGGCAGCCAGCCGCCCCTGCAGCGCAGCCGGGTTGACGATGTTGCCCGTCCCCGCCTGGGTTACCGCCGTGCGCAGATCGGATGCAGCCGAGGTCTGATAGGTCACCAGTGCCTGGCCATATACCTTGGCGCTGCCGACCGGCACGGTATAGCGCCCGCTCGCCGACAGCTTAAATTCAGGCGTGATCGGCAAACGCGTGCCGGCCGGCGCCGAAATGAAATTGCCGCCGCCAGCGCAAGTGAAGGTAGGATCATCGACCGAGCACAAATTGCGCTTGATCCGCGCATCGGTATAGGACGCCGCCCCGGTCAATGACAGGCCGCCGCTGCTATAGCTGGTATCGACTTCCACGCCGCGAATGCGCGCATCGGGGCCGTTGTGGATTTCGGTAAAGCTGTTCTGCCCCAGGAACGAGAATTGGAAAGCGCTCCATTCCTGCTGATAAATCGCGCCGTTGAAACGCAGCGCACCGCCGAGCAACGTCGTCTTCCAGCCAATTTCATAATTGGTCAGGAAATCGGCCTCATAGGGACCAACCGTCGCGCGCCGATTGATACCGCCCGGACGGAAACCGCGCGAGACAGTGCCATAGACGAGCACATCGTCAATCGGTTTCCAGCTGAGGTTGAAGCGGTAAGTAACGCCCTGCCCCTGGGTGTTGCGTGGCCTGAGCGTGCCGCTCGCAAAAGTCGCCAAATTAGTGCAAGGGCCTCCCGCTACTGCAGCTGGCAGCAGGGTGCCGGTCGGGTTGTCGCGCAGCACCTGGCCCGTTGTCGTGAAGCAACCGGCAACGCCCGTGCGCGAGCTGCCCGCCGCGTTGAACGGCGGCCCATTGGGATCACGGCCAAAGCCGAAAAAGCCAATCAGCGAATTGTCAAAGATATAGGCGCGGCCGCCCGCAGTCGCGGTCAGGCGTGGGGTGATGTCATAGCTGGCCTCGCCAAACATCGCATAGTCGCGGTCAACGCGGAATTGCTCGGTCAGCCATAATGTCCCCGGCAAGCCGTTGACCGACAAATTAGGGGCGAGCCCCTGCACCAGATATTCCTGGTGAATCTGGTTGGTCTGGCGCTGGAAAAAGCCGCCAGCGACGATGCGGAATCGCTCTTCCTGTGGCGAGGCAACGCGGAATTCGTGGCTCATCTTGGTGAAGTGATCGGTGCCAATGATCAGCTGGCGGGAATCGATATTCTGGCCGGCCGCGTTCTGGAAATAGAAATAGCCAGCAACCCCGCCGACAGACGAATAGAGTGAATCATATGCTTCGGCATAATCGGTATAATCCGACACCTGGCGCGCCCTGCGATCGAAATAGGCGCCCGCATAGGTGAGGTCCCAATTGCCGAGCTTGCCCTGGATCGTCAGCGCCGCCTGGACGAAGCGATCACGGCGATTTTCCGGAAAGAAATGCTGCACCTGCAAATCACCGACCGACTGGTCGGTGCCAAAGGTGCCGTTGTTGCGCTGCTCCTGATACAGCACCGTCGGCGTCACCGTCCAATTCTCGTCGAGGTCGATCTTCAGTGCTGCACGCCCCCCATAAATATCTGAATCATTATAGTCTTTTTCGACGAAGGCAGCATTGTTGACGGTGATGCCGCCCGGCCTTGGCAAGAAGCTCCGCGTCCCGGGGACGTTATCAATATAACCAGCGTCATGCTGGTAAAAACCCGTCACGCGCAGCGCGATAATCTCGTTCAGCGGCGCATTGATGACGCCTTCGATCAAACCGCCGACGCCGCCCTTGTTGACGGTGTTTACGGTGCCATCAAGGCGACCATAAAAGCCAGTGTGATCGGGCTTGTTGGTGATGATGCGGATCGTGCCCGCCTCCGATGACGCGCCGTATAGCGTACCCTGCGGGCCAGCGAGGCTCTCAATCCGGGCCACGTCATAGATATGGATATCGGGCGTGCCGCCGATCGTCGTGATCGGCTGTTCATCGAGATAAAAGCCAACCGACGGGAGCGACGCCGAATGATTGCCATCGCCGCCCGAGGCCACGCCGCGGACATAGACGGTGGTCACACCAGGCTGTGAGCTCTGGAACGAAACCGACGGGAGCAAGGCAGTGAAATTCTGGAAATTGGTAACGTTAAGCTGATCGAGCTTTTTCTCACCCAGCGCCAGAATGCTGAGCGGCACATTCTGAATATTCTCTTCGCGCTTCTGGGCCGTGACGATGATGTCATTGTCCGATGCGGCATCCTCGATCGCCGACTCAGCGGCAGGCGCGGTCTGCGCCAAAGCCGCGGTTGGAAGTATTGCGACCGAGCTCAGCAGGGCAGCAAGCACAGCGCGCGAGGAAGAAAATTTCATGTAACCCCCAAATGACGAAATTTCATGCCGCGATGTTCTGCCTCAAGGCCTTTCCCGTCAAGTTCATGACGAATTAGTTTCTATTTGTTGAGCGAATGTTGCTGTTTTGCAACGGCGCATCAGCGCGTTGGCACCACCGGATAGGCGTCAATCACATCACCCAGCGCGGCGCGGAGGGGATCCAGCCACGCATCGAACCCGGTCCAGGCTTCGATCCCGTCGCGGAAAATCGGTTGGCGCACCTGTTCCGAACTGGCCGTCCGCACTGCGCGCTCGGTTTCGTGAAAGGCCAGGCAAGCGGGCTCAAATGCGAGCCCACAAGCGGCCAGCAACGCCCGCACCTGCGCCTCAGTATCCTCGACCATCGCTTCATAAATGACGCGATAGGGCGGCGCGGGCATCGTCTCCCCGAAATGCGTCATCAGCCGGACATAGTCCCGATAATAACGCCCCATATCGTCAAGCGCATAGCTGAACGCCTGGCCCCGCGCGAAATGCTGTTTGAAGTTTGAAAAGCAGCAAGCGATCGGGTGGCGGCGCGCATCGATGATCTTCGCGTTGGGCAGGATCAGCCGGATCAGTCCGGCATGCGCCCAGTTATTGGGCAATTTATCGATGAAATAAGGCTTGTCGCTGCGACGCTGGATGGCGGCGCGTTTCAAATAATCGACACCCATATCGTGCAGCGCGTCGGCCGAAAGTGCAGCGACCCCGGCCGGATAATCGTCGATCCGCCGGGCCAGCGTTGGCATATCGGGCAATTCGGACGTACCCTCAACCAGGCTGTGGCTCGACAAAATCTGTTCGACCAGCGTCGATCCGGCGCGCGGCATGCCCAGAATGAAGATCGGATCGGGCGCGGGGCATCCCTGCCCGGCGCGGGCCGCAAAGAAATCAGGCGTGAACAGCGCGATGCTTTGATCGACGAAAGCGGTCGTCTCATCGGCATCATAAACGATCTTGGTCCGCCGAAGCGCATTGCCTCGCGCATAATGATCGAACGCCGACTCCGCCTCGCCGCGATCCTCCAGCGCCTTGCCCAGCGCGAAATCGAGGTGGAAGCGATCCTCATCACTAGTGTCGCCGCGCGCGAGCGCTGCTTGCATCGCGCCAATATCGTCAGCATCGAAGCGCACCGTCTTAAGATTGGCAAGGCTCCACCACGCTTCGCCCATCGCTGGCGCGAGCGCGATCGTACGGCGATAGGCGGCAATACCGTCAGCCTGGCGACCAACGGTTTTGAGCATATGGCCAAAGCTCATCCAGACGCGCGGTTGATCGGGTGCCTTGGCCAGGATCGCCTCATACAGCGCAATCGCCTCGTCAAAGCCGCCGATCCGGCCAAAGGCGGCAGCCTTCAAATTGGCATGGCCAAGGTGATCGGGCTCGTCATGCGTGACCAGATCGAGTTCGGCAATTGCCTCTGCTGGCCTGTTCAACCGATAGAGCACGATCGCCAGATTGGCGCGCGCCGCGGTGAAATCGGGCGCTAGTTCAAGCGCGCGACGGAGCAAATTCTCGGCATCCTTATACCGCCCGATCCGCCCGGCGAGCTCCGCCAGCATCCGGATCGCGGCGACATCGAAGGGATCGGCCTTCAGATGCTGACGGAGCAACGGCTCAGCCTCTGACAGGCGATTGTCATGCAGCGCCAGTGCGGCATCGATCAGCGCAGGCGGCCAGCGGCGGCTGTCGGGTTGCCAGGTGCGAGTTGATGCAGCGGACGGCATAGCGCGTCCTAGCGCTAGTCCGGCGCAAGGCGCCAGCCCCGGATTGTGATTGCTGTTGCCTATACCCCGGACGCTGCCCAAGCCCCGCGCGCCGCGCCGGGTGGGGAAATTGTCGCTGAGTCTTTGAAATTATTGGTCGGGGCGACAGGATTCGAACCTGCGACCCCCACACCCCCAGTGTGATGCGCTACCAGGCTGCGCTACGCCCCGACCGAGCGTGGGGCATTATGCGTACCGATGCCGTGATGCAAGCCTTACCCGACCGGCGGGGGTGATGGCGCGGTTTGCACGCTGAAGACGGCACTTGCCCGCGCGACACTGCGATCCCCGGTGGTCACTTGCGCCTCGCCAAACGCCAATGTCCGGCCAACCCGCACGGGGATCGCGCGGATTTCCAGCCAATCGCCGATCTTGGCGCTCCCAGTAAAGTCGCAGGTGAGGCTTACCGTGACGATCCCGCCTACGCCTGCCCCGGCCCCCTGCCCGGCCAGCGCACAGGCCAACCCCATCGCATTATCAGCCAGCGCGGCGATCAGACCGCCATGCGCCAGGCCGCGCGCGTTGGTATGCGGCGCAGCGATAAGCAAACCAATAGTCAGCACCTCGCCCTCGCGCTTCGAATAGAGCGGCTCCCAGGGTTCCGTCAGCGGACTTTTGCGGAAATGCGGCGCAAAGCCGGGCGCCGGATCAAACACGCGATGCCGCCGTGCGCAACGCATCATCCATCCACGCTGCGGGCGCATCATCGAACGCATAGAGCCTTGTTTCGACCAGATCGGGCCGGAAGCCATGCGCGTGGCAGCAATCAAGCGTGGGCGGGATGTTGGTGCGGACATTGGCGCGACCAGTGCGCAGGACAATGCCCTTATGGTACATGTCTAGCATCGGCACCGGGGTGGTGTCGCGCAGATGGATCGTCACGCTGGTCAGCAACCCCTCGGGCTCGGTCGCGCGGATCGCCTGGATCAGGGTTTCGAGCGTGCCGCAGGCATCGACGACGATTTCGTACATCATCGGCAGATCGCCGGGCAGCCTGATCGGGGTGGCGCCATAGGCCGCCGCCTGCGCCAACCGGACCGGGTCATCATCAGCATAATCGACTCGCCCCGCCCCAAGCGCAACCGCCAGACCGGCGGCATAGATGCCAATCACCGAGGCGAGCCCGCCCATCACCAGCACGCTCGCGCCCGGCCGCTCGGCAAGCTGCGGGGCGACCGCGCGCCAGCTGTCCGCCGCCATGTCGGCCGCACCGATCATCGCGACCGGATCAGCATCGGCGGGCAGCGGCACCAGCACGGCATCGGCAAAGGGCACGCTCACCAGATCAGCGGCGGCACAGCCATAATTGCCCGGGCGGCCCATGCCAAAGCCAGCCGCGAAGGGCACGGCCTGGCAGCGCCCAGTAAAGCCGCGTCGGCAATTGCGGCACGCGCCGCAGCTGATCTGCGAGGGGACGATGACGCGCTGGCCGGGCCGGACATGGCGAACGCCGTCGCCGACATCGACCACCTCACCGATCATCTCGTGCCCGATCGGCTCGCCGGCCGCCATCGGCGCCAGCCCGCGCACGAAACCGACATCGAGATCGCAGCGACCGAGCACGATCGGACGGACGAGGGCGGCCTCGGCGCCGGCCAGCACCGGCGTGGCCGCCTCGCGCCACTCGACCAGCCCGGGCCGCACAAAGGTGAGCTGGCGCATCAGGGCTTGGCCCCGTCGATCGCCAGCGGCACGTCATAATAGCTGACGACCGGGTCGCTGCCATAAGTCGCCTTGGCGCGCGCCGTCCAGGCGTCGCTGAACCAGGCTTGGGCCGCCGCTTTGCTCGACCAGTAATAGATGCCGCCAAAGCGCTTGGGCTCGATCGTGAAATATTTGCGGATCAGCCCGGGGATCGCCTGATAGCGCGGGACGGCCTTGTCGAACTCGGCCTTCAGATAGGCATCGGTCACGCCGGGCGGGGTGGCGATGCTGACGACGACCGCGACGCGGCCCTCGGGCGCATCTGGCTTGGCCGCAGCGGCAAGCGGCAGTGCGGCGAGTGCGGCGGCGGCGATCAACGGTGTGATCTTGGTGGAGGTGACCTTCATGACGAAACTCCTGATCGAGTGGCGACCGGGATTTACGCGCCCGGGTTAGCCTGTGTAAGCGTGAAGGTCGCAAATCGCTTTTGCACATTATGCAAAACGAGGTAGCATTGCTGGTGGACAGCGAAGACCTGAAACTATTGTTGATGCT
Organism: Sphingomonadales bacterium Ga0077557; assembly: GCA_001464615.1. Classification (GTDB taxonomy): domain Bacteria; phylum Pseudomonadota; class Alphaproteobacteria; order Sphingomonadales; family Sphingomonadaceae; genus Sphingomonas. The sequence goes on from LNFI01000017.1 coordinate 8,595, forward strand.
CGACGAACGCGGCTCGCTGAGCGCGGTCGCCAAGCCGCTTGGGCTCGCCGTGTCGACCATTGCGCGGCGGCTGGAGGGGCTGGAAGCAGCGCTCGGGCTGCGGCTGCTTGACCGCCGCGCCAATGGCGTCCGGCTGACGGCGGATGGTAGTCGTATCGCTGCGCTTGCCACCCCGCTGGTCGAGCAAGCCGCGCAGATCGGACGGGCAGCAGCGGCGCTTGGCGCATCAAGTGCGGCGGGAAGCGTGACGATTTCAGCGACCGACCTGATCGTGACCGAGATACTCGCGCCTGCCCTGCCCATGCTGTGGCAAATGGCGCCGGGGTTATGCGTCACGCTGCGCCCCCAGGGTGAAGTGGTGAGTCTGGCCGCGCGTGAGGCCGATATCGCGCTGCGCATGTCGCGTCCGGAAGGCGCCAGCCTGATTGCGCGGCGGATCTTCGAAATCGATCTCGGCTGCTTTGCCAGCGCGGGCTATCTCGCCGGGCGCGATCCAGCGTCGCTGCGGCTGGAGGATGAACGACTGCTGATCTATGACGACAGCTATGGCCCCATCGCCGAGCTCGATTGGGTCGCCAAAGCGGGGCTGACCAGCGCTGTTGCCCTGCGCACCGGCAGCACGCGCGCGCTGCTGCAAGCGACCGAGGCCGGCGCGGGCATCGCGCTGTTGCCGGTCCCGTTTGCGCAGGCGGCGGGACTGATTGCCGTGCCATTGGCGCTTGCTGTGCCGCCGCGCCCAGTCTGGCTGCTGACGCACCGCGACATCCGCCGATTGCCCGCAATCCGTGCCGCGCATCGCTGGATCGCCGGTGCCTTTGCAGCGCTCGTGCCGCGCTGACACGATTGCGGCGGTTGCGCGCCCCTTGCGATGATGATAGCGCGCGCCACTTATAGGGCGACAGCTCGCCCCATCACCCCAGCCAGTTCAGGACGTTCATGTTCATTCCCCCCGCCTTTGCCCAGACCGCTGGCGCCGCCGCCGATGGCAACGGATCGATCGCGATGATCATCCCCTATCTGCTGCTGCTCCCACTCGCCTATTTCCTGCTGATCCGCCCGCAGCAACAGCGGATGAAGAAGCTGCAGGACGCCGTGAACGCGGTGAAGAAGGGCGATGAAGTAACGACGGCAGGCGGCATCGTCGGCAAGGTCATCAAGGTGGATGAGCGGATCGTCGAGGTCGAAATCGCGACGGGTGTGAAGGTCAAGGTTGTCAAGGCAACGCTGGCGGCGATCGCGCCGAGCGGCGCCGGCAAACCTGCGAACGACTGAGCGCCACCATGCAGGATTTCCCGCGCTGGAAAGTCAGCTCAATCATCGCCTTTATCGTCGCGCTGATGCTGCTGGCGGTGCCAAGCTTCATCCCCGAAAGCGCCACGACTGGCCTGAACGACAAGCTGCCGCGCATCAATTTCGGTCTTGATCTGGTCGGGGGCAGCTATTTGCTGCTTGAAGCAGACACCAAGGACGTCGCCGTCGCCCGGCTGGAGCAAATGCGCGACACGGTGTTGACGGAGATGAAGCGCGGCAATCCCCGGATCGGGATTGGCGATATCTCTACCCGCGATGGCAAGTTAAGCTTCCTGCTGCGCGATGTTACCCAGGTTGATGAAGCGCGTGAACGCCTGCTGCCGCTCACCAATGGTGCCGGCCTCACTGGCCAGCGTGACTGGAATATCGAAGTCGTCGACGGCCAACGTTTCGTGCTGACCCAGACGGAAGCGGGGCTGACTCAGGCCATCAATACCGCGATGGGCGATGCAACCGAAGTGGTGCGCAAGCGGATCGACGAACTCGGCACGCGCGAACCAACGATCATCCGCCAGGGCAATAACCGCATCGTCGTCCAGGTGCCGGGGTTGAAGGACCCGCAGGGCCTGAAGGACTTGCTCGGCAAAACCGCCAAGCTGGAATTCAAGCTGGTCGATCTGAATGCCGATCCCGTGCAAGTTGCCAAGGGCATCGCCCCGGTTGGCAGCGAGATTTTGCCTTATGCTAATGGTGGCGGGCCGATCGCGCTGCAGCGTGCGGTGATTGTGTCGGGCGATCAGCTGATCAATGCCGTGCAGGGCAATAATTCGCAGACCAACGAACCCGATGTCGTCATCACCTTTGACAGCCAGGGCGGTCGCAAATTTGCGCGTGTTACGCAGGAAAATGTCGGCAAGCCGTTCGCGATCATTCTTGATAACAAGGTGATTTCGGCCCCCAGTATCAACGAACCAATTTTGGGCGGTACCGCCTCGATCTCGGGCAGCTTCACCGTCAAAACAGCCAATGAACTCGCCATCGCGCTTCGTTCCGGCAAGCTGCCGGTCGCGCTGAAAATCGTTGAGGAACGCACCGTCGGCCCCGATCTGGGCGCCGATTCGATCCGCGCAGGCATTACCGCATCAGTGATCGCGGCGATCCTGGTGATCGTGTTCATGTTCGTCACCTATGGCCGGTTTGGCGTCTATGCGAACATCGCCGTCGTTATCAACATCTTGGTCATCATCGGTGTGCTGGCGCTGCTCAAAGGCACGCTGACGTTGCCGGGCATTGCCGGCTTCGTGCTGACGATCGGCACCGCCGTTGACGCCAACGTGCTGATCAACGAACGCATCCGCGAAGAGCGGCGGCGCGGACGCAGCGTGATCCAGTCGGTTGAGCTGGGCTATAAAGAGGCCAGCCGCACGATCTTTGAAGCCAATATGACGCACGGCATTTCAGGCGTCATCATGCTGCTGCTCGGATCGGGTCCGGTAAAGGGCTTTGCCGTGGTGCTGCTGATCGGCATCGTCACATCGGTGTTCACCGCCGTTACGTTCACGCGCATGCTCGTCGTGCTCTGGGTGCGCAAAAACCGCCCCAGCGACATCAACATTTGATCGGCGGATAGACACATGCGCCTGCTGAAACTCGTTCCCGACAACACCAATATCGGCTTTGTCCGCCTGCGTTACTGGGCGTTCGGGCTGACAGCGTTGCTGTCGGTCGCCGCGCTCGCCACGGTGTTCATCTACAAACTGAACCTGGGCGTCGATTTCGTCGGCGGTATCATGATCGAGGAAAAATTTGAACAGGAGCCCTCGCTCGACAAGCTGCGGACCGCGATTGACGCTCTGGGCCTGGGCGAAGTGCGGCCGCAGTTGTACGATGACAAGGTCACCGTGGCGCTGCGCCTGCCCGCGCCAAAATCACAGGACAAGGGCGCGACCAATGCCGTCGTCAAGCAAGTGCAGAAAGCCATCAATTCAATCTACCCCACCGCCAAGCTTTCGAAACAAGATGCTGTGTCGGGCAAGGTTTCAAATGAGCTAATCTGGACGGGCGCCGCCGCCGTGGCGCTTGCCGTGCTGGGCATCGGCCTGTTTGCGGTCTTCCGCTTTGAATGGCAGTTCGGCGTGTCGACCGTGGTCGCCATCGTCCACGATCTGCTGATGACGCTGGGTTTTTTCGCGATCACCCAGTTCGAATTTGATTTGAATATCGTTGCCGCCGTGCTGACGATCATCGGCTATTCGATTAACGACAAGATCGTGATCGATGACCGTATCCGCGAAAACATGCGCCGCTATCGCAAGATGTCGATGTCGGAGATCATCGATCTGTCGGTCAACGAAACGCTGCCCCGTACGGTGATGACATCGCTCACGATCCTGCTCGCGCTGGGGGCGTTGCTGCTGTTCGGGGGCCATGTGCTGCGCGGCTTTACCGCTGCCATGATCCTGGGCATTTTCGTCGGCACCTATTCGTCAATCTATGTGTCGTCGTCACTGCTGATCACCTTGGGCCTGCGCGCCGATCCTGATCTGGAAAAGCCGGCGGGCAAGGCTGACTATGCCGGCCAGGCCGAACGCGTGGTGCCCAAAGAGCGCCGCTGATGCGGCTGGAGCATGACTCCGCGCCCGAAGGCCCCATTATCAAGGGGTTTTCGGGCGGCGGCTTCCGGATCGACGACAATGTCTATACCGCGCTGCTCATCACCCCGATGAGCGCGCATGGCTGGGCGCCGCCACCGATTGCGGCACTGGGCGAGGCTGATCTTGCCCCTCTGCTCGCGGTATCGCCGTCGCCGGAATTCCTGATCCTCGGCACCGGCGCCAGCCTGATCCAGCCGCCACGCGCACTGGTCCGCGCGATCGAAGCGCTGGGGATTGGCATCGATACCATGGACAGCCGCGCCGCAGCCCGTGCCTGGAGCGTGCTGCGGCATGAAGGGCGCTGGATCGCGGGCGCGCTCTATCCGCTATAGCGCTGCGCTGATTTGCGCTCGACGCGCCATGCTGCCCGGCTATGATGGCAAAAAACATCTTCGGGAGGATCGCGATGAGACTGATTGCAGCCCTTGGCCTGCTGGCCGCCACTACTATTGCCGCGCCACCGGCGATCGCCCAGCCCGCCGCTGACATAGCCCCTGCCCCGGATTATACCCAGGACAGCGCCTGGCTTTGCCGCCCCGGCCGGACGGACGCCTGCGCCGCCAATCAGGACGCCACCGTCATCATGGCCAATGGCACGCGCAGCACCGAGAAATTTGTCGCCGCCGCTGCCCCGAAATTCGATTGCTTCTATGTCTATCCCACCGTCTCGCTCGACAAGACGCCAAACAGCGACATGATTGCGGGGCCAGAGGAAAATCAGGTTGCTGCGTTCCAGGCCGCGCGCTTTGCCAAAAACTGCCGTGTCTTCGCCCCGCTCTATCGCCAGGTGACGCTGACCGCACTGCAGGCGATCATGGCGGGCAAGGCTGTGCCAGCTGACCGCGCGCTTGCTTATGCTGATGTGAAGGCAGCATGGGAAAACTATCTGGCGCGCGACAATAAAGGGCACGGTGTCGTGCTGATTGGCCATAGCCAGGGGTCGGGCGTGCTGAAGGTGCTGATGCAGAATGAGATTGACGGCAAACCAACGCAGAAGCTGCTGATTTCAGCGATGCTGCTCGGCACCAATGTCGCGGTGCCACAGGGCAAGGATGTCGGCGGTGATCTGAAGGCGATCCCGCTTTGCCACAGCGCGGACCAGGCCGGGTGCCTGATTAGCTATGTCACCTTCCGCAACGATTCACCCCCGCCCGAGGGCAGCCGCTTCGGTGTGGTGCCCCAGCCCGGCATGGTCGCTGCCTGCACCAACCCGGCGGCGCTGGGCGGCGGCAAGGCAGTATCTGACAATTATCTCGGCACCACCGGAGCCGGGATTGCCAGTGCCCGCCAGGGTGCCTGGACGGCGGACGGCGCGCCGGTTTCGACCAGTTTTGTGAAGGCACCTGGCCTGCTCTCCACGGAATGCGTGGCAACGGGCCCATTCCATTATCTGGCGGTGACGGTGAATGCCGATCCAGCTGATCCCCGGACGGACACGATCGTCGGCGATGTATCGGTGGGCGGAACCATCCTGAAGGATTGGGGGTTGCACCTGATCGACATGCCGGTGGCGATGGGCGATCTTGTCACCCTGTCGGCGCGACAGGCCAAGGCCTGGGCCAAGCCAAGCGGCCATTGACCAATTTATCGGTGGCGCGCGACCAAACCGCTCAAATGAGCAAATAAGGCCGCGCTATTCGCCTCCCAGGTGAAGCGCGCGGCCCCTTGCCTGACCGCCGATTGATCCGGCGGCGGCATCAGCAACGCGCTGATTGCCGCCGCAAAGGCCGCAGGCGTGCGCTCGACGATCCGGCCGTAAAGGGGATCGGTCACCACATCGGCTGCCCCGCCCGCCTTGGTGATGACGATCGGCGTGCCGCAGGCCAGCGCTTCCACCCAGGCATTGGCAAGCCCTTCCGAGGCGGACGCAAGCGCCATGACATCGGCGGCCGCAAGTAACGCCGGCATCTCGCCATGCGGCACCGATCCGAGCAAGCGCACGCGCTCGCCAAGCCCAAGCCGCGCGATATCGGCGATCAGCGCGCTACGGGCCGGTCCCTCCCCGGCAATCATCAGCGTCGCACCCGGCAGGTCCGTCATCGCTTTGACCACCACATCATGCCCCTTGCGCGCAATCAGCGCCCCAAGCGACACGATCAGCGGCCCCGCTACGCCCAGCGTCGCTTTTGCGGCCGTCCGATCGAGCGGGACGAAGCGATCAAGATCGACCCCGGTAAGGTGAACGGCGATCCGGCTCTGCGGCAGGCCGATCGCGGCCATGTCGCCGCGCATCGCTTGCGATACCGCCAACAGCCCGTCCGCCGCCTGACCAGCCCGACGCACCTGCGCACCCGTTGCGCCGTGCCCCCAATGATGGATATCGGCCCCCCGCGCCTTGATCGACACCGGCACCCCGAAGCGACGGCCAAGCGCGATCGCCGCTGGCCCGTCGGGAAAGAAGAACTCGGCATCGATCACGTCAAAGGCAAAGTCGCGGCGGATCGCCGTCAACAGCGGCACCAGCCGCTGGCGCAGTGCCATCGCATGAAAGCGCCCGCCGGTACCCGGCAAGGTTAGGAATCGCGGACGCGCAACCGGCACGCCCTTCCATTCTTCGGCGTCAGGCACCGTCGCAAATGCCCGGTAATGCGCATGGCGCGACAGCGGCCAGGGCGGCAGGCCGATCGGCGCGACTACGCGCAGGTCAACGCCCGGTAGTGCCGCCAGCCCCAATGTCTGCCGTTCGACAAACACGCCGAAATTGGGGCGGGTCGTATCAGGAAACAGCGTGGCAAGAGTCAGAACGCGCAGCATCGCTGTCTCGCTACCACCAACTGTTTAAGGATTTCAGCCCGGCAGGCGCGTGTCGCCTGGATAGGCAAAGAGCAGGTCGCTATCGGCCGATGCCGTCACCGACACCTGCCCCGCCAGCATCAAACATTCGCCCGCGCGCCAGGAAACACCGTCAGCGCTGCCCTGCCCAGCCAGCGGCACGAGCCAGCCTGACACGCCCTCTGGCAGCGCCAGCGCATGGTCGCCACCCTGCCAGCGTTCAACCACGAATTTCGGCCCTTCCGCCAGGATCGTCCGGTCCCCGCCAATGACGCCAGGCGCTGTCTGGGCAATGAAGGGCTTGGCATCGCTGACGGCAACGCCGGCTTCCAGATGCAGCGCGCGCGCCCCACCATAATCATAAAGCCGATAGGTCAGATCGACATTCTGCTGCACTTCAACCAGCGTGATTCCGGCCCCGATGGCATGAACGGTGCCTGCGGGGGAATAAAAGAAATCCCCTGCCGTGACGGGTTTCCAGTCGAGCAGCTGTTCGATGCTGCCGTCGAGTGCCGCCGCGCGCAGGGCGTCCTGGCTCATCGGTGCAAGCGTCCCGATCGCGATCGTTGCCCCAGGGCGCGCCGCCAGGATCAACCATGCTTCATCCTTGCCGCGCGGATGCCCCGCTGCTCGTGCCGCATCATCATCGGGATGCACCTGCACCGACAGTTTTTTGCGGGTGAACAGATATTTGACGAGCAAGTCAGGCGTGGCGTCGGCGGGCGCTTCGAACCATATCTCGCCAATCGGCGGCGTCCCCGGCGCAGGATCAGCAAAGCCGGGCCAGAGATCATGCCGACCCCAGGGCTTTTCAACGCATTTGGTGGTGAGCAACATCGCGGTCATGACAGGTTCTTATCGCAAGGAGGGACAGGGCCACAACGCCCATCGTCACCAGGACGATCCCGCGCCCGTATCGGCTGGCTGAAGCCTGTGTCAAAAAACATTGTTCGCGCGCGACCTGGTCGGCTATGGACATGGCCCATGCGTATTCCCCTGTCCCGCTCCGTATCGCTGGCGCTGATCGCCGCCAGCATGATTTCCATCGCTGGCTGTGCCGGCAGCAAGAGCAAGGGCGATCTGCCCTATGTCGCCCGCGATGTCGGCACCTTATATTCAGCGGCCAAGAAGCGGCTTGATCAGCACCGTTACGACGAAGCTGCCGCCCTTTTTGATGAAGTGGAGCGCCAGCATCCTTATTCCATCTGGGCACGCCGTGCGCAGCTGATGGGGGCATTTTCTTATTATCTGACAGCCGATTACACGAAATCGATTCAGTCCGCGCAGCGTTTCCTGTCGGTCCATCCGGGCAACCGCGATGCGCCTTATGCCTATTATCTGGTGGCGCTTGGCTATTATGAGCAGATTTCGGACGTAACGCGCGATCAGAAAATCACCCAGCAGGCACTCGATGCGCTCGGCGAATTGTCGCGGCGCTATCCCGCAACGAAATATGCGTCAGACGCCCGCCTGAAAATGGATCTGGTGCGCGACCATCTTGCCGGCAAGGAGATGGAGGTTGGCCGCTTTTATGAAAATCGCGGCGATTGGCTCGCCGCGTCGATGCGCTTCCGCCATGTCATCGAAGACTATCAGACGACCACGCACGTACCCGAAGCGCTGATGCGGCTCACCGAAACCTATCTCGCGCTTGGCTTGCCCGAAGAAGCGAAAAAGGCAGCCGCCGTGCTCGGCAATAACTATCCAGGAACCGATTGGTATCAGCGCGCCTATAAATTGGTGGGTGATTATAAGCCAAAAGCGGTCGCAAAGGTCGGCGCCTGATCCCGCGCGGCCCTTTCCCAGTCCCTGCGCGCCGATCCGGCCGCTAAGCGATCCCGTGCGGCGATGCTGACCGCCCTTTCCATCCGCGATGTCGTGCTGATTGAGGCACTCGATCTCGATTTCGGCGCAGGCCTTGGCGTGCTGACCGGCGAGACCGGGGCAGGCAAATCGATTCTGCTCGATGCGCTTGGCCTCGCACTGGGCGGCCGCGGTGAAACGTCGCTGGTCCGCCAAGGGACTGCCCAAGCCGTGGTCACCGCCTGCTTTGATCCGCCTCGGTTGGGCGGGCCGGTCGCGGTGCTGCTTGAACTCAACGGGCTCGATTTCGATCCCGCCGAACCCTTGCTGATCCGCCGTATCGTCAAGGCCGATGGCGGCAGCCGCGCTTTCGTCAATGATCAGCCTGCCTCTGCTGGCCTGCTGCGCGATCTCTCCGGGCATCTCGTCGAAATTCACGGTCAACATGATGATCGCGGGCTGCTCAATGCGCGTGGGCACCGCGCGCTGCTCGATGCCTTTGGCCGGATCGACACCGATCTGGTCGCCACCGCCCACCGCACATTGCGCGAAGCGCAGGCCGCGCTCGCCACCGCGCGCGAGGAACTCGACACCGCCGCGCGCGACCGCGATTGGCTGGAACATGCCGTCGCTGAACTGACGGCGCTCGCGCCCGAACCCGGTGAAGAGGAAATTCTGGCCACGCGCCGGGCGAGCATGCAGCGCGGCGAGAAAATCGCTGGCGACATGCAGGCGATCGCCGATCTACTCGATGGATCGGAAGGCGGGCTTGCCCGGTTGCGGCAGGCGGCCCGTATCCTGGAACGGATCACCGAAGACCATGAAGCGCTGGCGGAAGCCCTTGCCGCGATTGATCGCGCGATCATCGACGGCACCACCGCGCAGGAAAAGGTTGACGAGGCTGCCGAAGCGCTGGCCTTTGATCCGGCGCAATTGGAGGCCGACGAAACCCGGCTCTTCGAACTGCGCGCGGTCGCTCGCAAACACCGCGTCCAGCCCGACGATCTCGCGGCGCTGACCGAAGAACTGACCAGCAAGCTTGAGCGGATTGAAAGCGGGGGTGCCGGGGTGGCGGCACTGGAACGCGCGGTTGCCGCCGCCGCCACTGCCTATCACCGCGAAGCAACCGTCCTGACCAAAGCCCGCACTGAGGCCGCAGCAAGGCTCGATAGCGCTGTGAAGGGCGAACTCGCCCCGCTAAAACTCGATGCCGCGCGCTTCAAAACCGTGGTGGCGCCACTCGGCGAAGACAGCTGGTCCGCGCAGGGCAAGGACCGTGTCGAATTCGAAATCTCGACCAACCCTGGCGCGCCCTTTGCCCCCTTGATCAAGATCGCCAGCGGCGGTGAACTCTCGCGCTTCATCCTCGCCCTGAAGGTCAGCCTGGCCGAACAGGGCGGCGCGGCGACGATGATCTTCGACGAAATCGATCGCGGTGTTGGCGGCGCGGTGGCGAGCGCGATCGGCGAACGGCTCGCGCGGCTGGCCGAGACGACGCAGTTGCTGGTCGTCACCCACAGCCCGCAGGTTGCCGCGCGCGGGCAGCATCATCTGCTGATCGCCAAAAGCCATGACGGCACCGTCACCCGCACCGGCGTCCGCGCGCTCGATGAGGCCGAGCGGCAGGAGGAAATCGCGCGCATGCTATCAGGCGCGACGGTGACCGACGAAGCGCGCGCGCAGGCGGCACGGTTGCTGGAAACGGCGTGATGCTCGATTGGGTGGCACTCAATGCCGCTCTCGAAGCGGCTACTAAATCATCTCTTGAAATAGTCAGGCGACCTTACCGGGCTGAGGACGACGAGCGGCTGTTAAAGCGTAGTTTCAATCTCTCGATTGAAGCAGGAAAAGCAAAATTTCCTTGCGCGGTTCCCCTCGACATTGATTATCCCGATCATGGACAACTAAAATCCAAAAGAAAAATACTTGCTAGAAGTTTGTTTAGGTTCAATAAAATACTTTACATAGATGCATTCTGTTTTTCTCAGAAAAACTGGCGAACATTTAGAGTAGACCGATCAAAAAGCATAATTTATGATGCAAATTTAGTGTTCTATCCGGAAAGTGAGAATTGGCTAGATTATTCAAAATTTAATAATTATCATGACGCGGATCTTTCGGTTACTGATTTCTTTGTACACCCTAACTCTTTTAGGGATTATTTTCTCCCACTGTCGCTGATTGCAGCGCGCTCACGGGAATTAAAGGCTTCTGATCGATGGATGTTTGATTGCCAATTCCGGTTCACGTCCGCAAGCCTTTCAAAAAGCGTCTGGGGCGATTGGTATTCCGACCAGAAAGCAGCAGCGTTGGCGCTTACCGCCTTTCAAATCATTCCTGCACGTTTAGATTGGCGCAAAGAGGTTTCAAGAATTAAGGGCGGACGTTTCAGTCGCATTGCGATGATGCAAGTGCTGGATTCCATGTAATGCAGCATAATCCCACCACAGACACCGAAGCCGCCGCCGAACTCGCGCGCCTTGCCGCCGAGATCGCGTACCACAATGCGCGCTATCACACCGATGATGCGCCCGAGATTAGCGACGCCGATTATGACGCGCTCGTCCGCCGCAATGCTGCGATCGAAGCGGCCTTCCCGCAGTTGGTGCGCGCCGATTCACCCAGTCTGAAGGTCGGCGCCGCCCCCGCCGGTCATCTCGCCAAGGTCGCGCATGCCAAGGCGATGATGAGCCTCGACAATGGCTTTGCCGACGAAGACATCAGCGATTTCGACGGCCGCGTCCGCCGTTTCCTGTCGCTCGCCGCCGATGAGACCGTTGCGCTCACCGCTGAGCCCAAAATCGATGGCCTGTCCTGTTCGCTCCGCTATGAAAACGGCCAGCTGGTGCAGGCACTCACCCGCGGCGACGGGGCAATTGGCGAGGATGTGACCGCCAATGTCCGCACGATTGCCGATATACCCGCAACCCTCACCGGCTCCCCCCCCGCCATCTTCGAAGTGCGCGGTGAGGTCTACATGGCCAAGGCTGATTTCGCCGCGCTCAACGCCCGGCTGCTCGCCGACGCGGAGGACCCCGACAAGGCGCGCCAATTCGCCAATCCGCGCAACGCCGCCGCCGGGTCACTGCGCCAGAAGGATGCAAGCGTTACCGCGACCCGCCCGCTGCGCTTCCTGGCGCATGGCTGGGGCGACGCCAGCATTATCCCTAGTGAGACACAGCTGGGCGTGATGCAGGCCATCGCCGCTTGGGGCCTGCCAGTGAGCGCGATGCTGGTGCGCGTTGACGATGTCGCTGGCGCGCTCTCCCATTACCGGATGATCGAGGCCGCGCGCGCAGACCTGCCCTTTGATATCGACGGGGTGGTCTATAAAGTCGATCGGCTCGATTGGCAGGATCGGCTGGGGGCTATCTCACGCGCACCACGCTGGGCAATCGCGCATAAATTCCCCGCCGAACGCGCCCAAACCATATTGCGCGCGATTGACATTCAGGTCGGTCGCACCGGCAAGCTGACCCCCGTCGCGCGGCTTGAACCCGTCACAGTCGGCGGTGTCGTCGTGACCAACGCCACGCTGCACAATGCCGATGAGATTGTGCGACTGAACGTTTGGCCCGGCGACCGCGTCGTGCTGCAGCGGGCCGGCGACGTCATCCCACAGATTGTCGAAAACCTGTCGCGCGACGAAACGCGCGGTGCCTGGCCCTTCCCCACCCATTGCCCCGAATGCGGGTCCGCCGCCGAGCGCGATCCGGGCGAGGTCGACTGGCGCTGTTCAGGCGGGCTGATCTGCCCGGCGCAACGTGTTGAGCGGCTGCGGCACTTCGCCTCACGCCAGGCGCTCGATATCGACGGGCTGGGGATCACCAATATTGAGAGCTTTTTTCATGATCGCCTGATCGCCGCGCCCGCCGATATCTTCACGCTGACGCGCGAGAAGCTGCTGATGCGGGAACGCTGGGCAGAGGTTTCCGCACAGAATTTAATCGATGCGATCGACGCCAAGCGAACCCCGCCGCTTGACCGTTTCCTGTTCGCGCTTGGCATCCGCCATGTCGGCGCGACCACCTCGCGTGATCTGGCGCGCCGCTATGGCTCGCTCGGCGCGCTGGTCCGGGTAATCCGCCATGCACTGCATCTGCGCCGGACAACGCCGCCCGCGATCGGCGAAAGCGACGAAAAGCATCTGGCGCGCGTTGGTAAATTGCTGGCATCTGTCATCGAAACACCGGGTATTGGCCCAGAGGTCGCGCTCAGCCTGGTCGATTTTGCTGCAGAACCCCATAACCGCGCCGCGCTGCGCGATCTATTGCGTCAGGTGCGCCCGACCGATGTCGTCCATACCACCCGCGACTCGGCAGTGAGCGGCAAAACACTCGTTTTTACCGGCAATCTCGAGTCGCTCAGCCGAGACGAAGCCAAGGCACAAGCCGAGGCGCTGGGCGCTCGCGTCGCCGGATCAGTCTCCAGCAAAACCGATATGATCATCGCTGGGCCAGGGGCAGGATCAAAGCTAAAAAAAGCTGCTGAATTAGGCATTAAGGTAATCGATGAGGCCGGCTGGCAGGCGATTGTCGCCGGACTTTAGGGGCAATGAGGGTGGTGCTTTTTTGCAACGCAGCATGAAACAATGACGCCCAATTAAGCTTCCATTCAGTCTGTCATTGAAGCGAAATAAATTCCATGCATGGGCGTTTGTGACGGTCCAAAAAGCCGATCCAAAGCGACTTTACAGCGACTCAATCGCCTCAAGGGGACTATAATGCGCAACCAGCTATTTTTTGGCGCGGCCTTTGCCGCGCTCGTCATGCCTGCCGTCGCCAGTGCGCAGTCAACCGGCTCGATGGAATTTGACGAGGGCGACATCGTCGTCAAGGCACGCACGGAAAAGGGTATCGCGGGCATTGAATCGCCCGATACGTCCAAAGCCAAGGGCGTGCTGAACCAGGAATTCATCAGCCGCCAGACCCCCGGCAACTCGATCCTCAACACGATCAACTCGCTGCCCGGTGTCAGCTTCCAGAACAACGATCCTTTCGGCTCGGCTGGCGGCACCCTGAACATTCGCGGTTTCGATTCAAGCCGGATTGCGCTGACGTTTGACGGTATCCCCCTGAACGATTCGGGCAACTATGCGATCTTCTCGAACCAGCAGCTCGATCCTGAGCTGATCGAGAATGTGAACGTGAACTATGGCTCGACCGACGTTGACACCCCGACGGCGGCTGCCACGGGTTCGACCGTCAACTATCGCACGCGCAACCCTAGCGAACAGCTGGGCGCACGCTTCCTCGCGTCGGTTGGTGATTTCAACTATTATCGCTTCTTCGGCATGATCGACACGGGGAACATCACCTCGTTCGGCACGCGCTTGTTCGTTGCTGCCAGCCGCACCGAAAACAACTGGTATCTCAATGATTTCGGTAAGATTTTCAAGCAGCAGTATAACGCCAAACTCTATCAGCCGATTGGCGATAACGGCGATTTCGTCTCGATTTCGGGTAACTACAACCAGAACCGCAATAACTTTGGTGGTTCGGCGCCGCTGCGTTCCGATAACAACATCTTCAGCCAGTCGACGGCTGCCCCGAATTCGATCGGCAACCCTGCCCTTGTGACTGGCGCCGTTCGCACGCCGGGCACGAATTCGAACGGCAACCGCTTCCCCAACGGGTTTAACGAACTGCCATACACCGTTCCGCGCTGTACGCTGACGGCTGCACGCCCTGGGTTGACCGACACGCCATTTGCGCCCGCCGCCCCCTTGCAGGGCTGCGGCACCAGCTTTGATGAACGGTTCAACCCGTCGAACACCGGCAACGTCCGCATCAATTCGCGCTTCACGCTGGCAGACCGCCTCGTCCTCACGGTCGATCCGAGCTATCAGTATGTGAAGGCCAATGGCGGCGGCACGGTCGCTGGTTCGGAAGGCACCGGCACGCTCGCCGGTGTGCGTCCAGCAGGGTCGATCACCACGGGCTATGTCGGCACCGTCGTGACGGCTATAAACACTGGCGCCGGCCAGACGGCGACCACCAACTTCTTTGGTCGCGATTTGAACGGCGACGGCGATGTCCTCGATACGGTGACGGTGCTGCGCCCCAGCCAGACCCAGACCAGCCGCTTCGGCGTTCTGGCCTCGCTGCGCTGGGATGTCACTGACGATCACTCGGTGCGTGTCACTTACTCGTTCGATCGTGCCCGCCACCGCCAGACCGGCGAAGCCGGCTTTCTGCGCGCCAATGGCCAGCCCTTTGACGTGTTCCCGGTCAATGCACCAATCCTGACATCTGCTGGCACGGTGCTTCAAGGCCGTGACCGTCTGTCGTTTGCGACGCTGCATCAGGTTTCCGGTGAATATCGCGGCAAGTTCTTTGACGAAGCGCTGGTGGTGACGGCGGGCATTCGTGCACCGTTCTACTCGCGCGACCTCACCCAGAATTGCTTCACCACCGCAGCAAGCGGCAACGTTGCCTGCACCAACCAGACGGCAGCATTTGCGGCGGCAAACCCTTATGTTTTCAACGCGACGACCAACACGGCGACGGGCTTTGCCCCTCCGCAGTCACGGTCGTTCAATTACCAGCGCGTGCTGCCGAACGTTGGCTTTGTCTTCAAGCCGGCTGATGGCTGGTCGGTTTTCGGCAACTATTCAAAGGGTCTGCAGGTTCCGAGCACGGACAACCTGTACCAGAACTTCTACTTCCCGCTGTCGTCGCCATCCGGCCAGCCTGAACCGGAAACCACCGACAACTTCGACGCTGGCTTGCGGTACAATTCAAGCAAGTTGCAGGTTCAGGTCGGCCCTTACTTCTCGCGCTTCACCAATCGTCTCGCGAACGCCTTTGATCCGGACACGCAGGTCACGCTGTTCCGTAACCTTGGCACGGTCGATAAATACGGCTTTGACGGCAGCGTCACCTATCGTCCGATCCCTGAGCTGACGCTGTATGTCTTCGGTTCGTATCTGGACTCGAACATCCAGTCGAATGTCCAGATCGGTCGTTGCCCCACCACGCTAACCGCTGCCAACACGACGGTAAACTGCACCGTTGCAGGTGCCCCAATCTTCGCGCTTACCGCTGGCAGGCGTGAATCGGGTGCGCCGGTTTACACGGTTGGTGGTCGTGTTCAGGGGCAGCTTGGCCCGGTTGAAATCGGCATTCAGGTAAAGCGCACCGGTCCGCGTTTCCTGAACGACCAGAACCTGCCTGCGCTGCAGTGCACGGGGACGGTGATCAACCAGGTTTGCCCAACGGCTGCCAATACACCGGCGACCTTCACCGGCACGCGCGGCTTTGCGGTCCAGACCTATGACGCCAGCACGCCAGCCTACACCCTGATCGACGCCGATGTGCGCTTGCCGATGGGTTGGGCCGGTCTGAACGACAAGACCTATCTGCAGCTGAACGTCCAGAACCTGGCCAACCAGTACTTCGTTGGCGGCTTCAACGGCGGTGCGACCACCCAGTTCAACAACCCCTTTGCGCAGATCGGCACGCCACGCACGTTCATCATGACGCTGAACGTGGGCTTCTGATCACAATCGTCTCTAAATATTGACCCCTAACAGGCCGCCGTCCCCGAAAGGGGGCGGCGGTTTGCTGTTGGGGGCCAGCCACACCGAAAAAAGGCCCCGCCGATTGGATCGGCGGGGCCTTTTTGTCTTTCGTCACTCAGCGATGATCAGGCGTTTTCGGCGACCTTTGCGTAGATGCTGTTGATGGGCCGGGCCATCACGCGGGCGACCATCGGTTCGAAAAAGCTTAGCGGTGCGCTGTCGTAGTTCGGATCGAACGCGGATTGATCATATTTCTCGCAAAACTCGGCACACGCCTCAAAATGCGGGTGGCCCCGGTAATTTTCGCGCAGGTCGCGGTCCATGCCGAGATAGTGAAAATAATAATAGCCCTGGAACACGCCGTGATTATTGGCGATCCAGTGCAGTTCTTCGCTGACAAACGGGCGCAGCATTGCGGCTGCAATCTCAGGGTGGTTGAAGCTGCCCAGCGTATCGCCAATGTCGTGGAGCAGCGCGGTGACCACATAAGCCTCATCTCGCCCGTCGCGGTGCGCGCGCGTGGCGGTTTGCAGCGAATGTTCCAGCCGGTCGACCGGAAAGCCGCCATAATCGCCCTCCAGCAGCTTCAGGTGAGTCAGCACCCGCGCCGGCAGGCCGTGCGAAAATTCGCGGAAGTGCGTGGCGATCGTCAGCCAGTCTTCCTGCGTCCCTTGCGTCATTGCGGTAAAGCGCGCCCGGTCGCTGCCGGGGTTATCGTTGCCGTCGGCCATTATCTGTCTCCTGTCCTGGCACGCAACATAGGCCCCTTCCCGACGGTTTGTCAGCAGCTATAAGGGGGCGATGATCGAACCGCCGCTCCGCCCGATGCCCCAATGAGCGCGCTTGCCCAAGCCGGACTAGAGCCCGGACCCAAGCCCGGCATCTTTTCGCGCCCCTTTTTCGAAGAGAAGAACCGCGCATTCTGGATGCTGCAGGCGGCGGGGTGGAGCGGCTATCTCGTGCTGCGCAGCGTTTCCAGCATCAACAATGGCCTGTCGATCGCCGCCCTGATCGCCATCGTGATCGAATCGATCATCGGCTATTGCATCACGCTGCTGCTTTCCACGCTTTATGGCTATTATCGCACCCTGCCGCGCATCAGCTTGGTGCTGCTCACCCTGTTCACGCTGGGCGCGGCGACGCTGCTTTATGCAGTGCTCGATGCCTTTTCTTTCTCGTTCATCAAGCTCGACAATCCGGGGATCAATCTCAACCTGGTGCTAGGCACGATCTTCCTGAATTTCGTGGTGCTATCAGGCTGGTCGGCGCTCTATTTCGGGATCAACTTCTACCTGATCGTCGAAGAACAGATCGATCAGCTCGAAAAACTGGGCAATCAGGCATCGACGGCGCAGCTCGCGATGCTGCGCTATCAGCTCAACCCGCATTTCCTGTTCAACACGCTCAATTCTATCTCCACATTGGTGCTGCTGAAACAGACCGACCGCGCCAATGCGATGCTCAGTCGACTGTCCTCTTTCCTGCGCTACACGCTCGCCAATGAACCGACCGCCAATGTCACCATTGCGCAGGAGGTCGAGACGCTGAAGCTGTATCTCGAGATTGAGAAGATGCGGTTTGAGGATCGGCTGCGACCGAGCTTTTCGATTGATCCGCGCGTCGCCAAGGCCCGGCTGCCGTCGCTGCTGCTCCAGCCGCTGGTTGAAAATGCGATCAAATATGCCGTCACCCCACAGGAAAACGGGGCAGAGATCAACGTGGTCGCTCGGTTGAACGGCGAGCGGGTGCAGATCAGCGTATCCGATACGGGGCCGGGCTTGCATGAAACAAAATCCCGGCCAAGCCTTTCAACCGGGGTTGGGCTTGCCAATATTAGGGACAGGCTGGCGCAGGCATTTGGGCCCGACCACCGTTTCGAGACGCGATCAAACCCAGGGGGCGGCTTTGGGGTAGAGATCGACATTCCGTTCCAGCTCGAGGAACCGACGAAAGAGGCCGCATGACGATCCGAACCATTCTCGTCGATGACGAACCCCTGGCGATCCAGGGCATGCAACTCCGCCTCCAGGCGCATGAGGATGTTGAGATCATCGACACCTGTGTCAATGGTCGCGAGGCGATTCGCAGCATCAAGACGCACAAGCCCGATCTGGTGTTTCTGGATATCCAGATGCCGGGCTTTGACGGGTTTTCGGTGGTGCAGGGACTGATGGAGATCGAACCACCGCTGTTCGTTTTCGTCACCGCCTATTCGGATCACGCGATCCGCGCCTTTGAAGCGCAGGCGATGGATTATTTGATGAAGCCGGTCGAGGAAACGCGGCTTGCCGATACGCTCGATCGCGTCCGCCAACGGCTCGCCGAAAAACGCGGTGTCGAAGAGGTCGACCGATTGAAGGAAGTGCTGGCGGAAATCGCCCCGGATGCCGCCGCGGACATGCAAGATGGCGGCGACCAAGTTGCCGCCAACCGTTTCGAAAAGCTCATCAACATCAAGGATCGCGGCCAAATTTTCCGCGTCGATGTCGATACGATCGAGCGGATCGACGCCGCCGGCGACTATATGTGCATCTATACCGCCGAAAACACGCTGATCCTGCGCGAAACGATGAAGGATCTCGAAAAGCGCCTTGATCCGCGCCGCTTCCAGCGCGTCCACCGCTCGACAATCGTCAACCTCGATCTGGTAAAAGAGGTGAAGCCGCACACCAATGGCGAATGCTTCCTGGTGCTCCAGTCAAACGCACAGGTGAAGGTCAGCCGGAGTTATCGGGACGTGGTGGCGCGGTTTGTTCATTAGAGTCAGATGACGTTGGATTCGACCAACCCATACGCCGTTCGCCCTGAGCGAAGTCGAAGGGCAGGCGGAGCGCGTGGGCTTCGACTTCCCCCGGACCTGATCCGGGGCCGAACGGGTCTGAGATTGAAGCGACCTAACGTCATCACGCTCTAAGGGGGGGCTACGATTGATCGATTGACCTAACGGCTTACAGCCCGATTTTCGCCACAATAGGTTGAAAAACGTGGAAAATGAGCAAGACACCAGCCAGAAAATTCGTCGTTCGCTTGATCATCGGCGTTGCCATGATGGGCGCAGCTATCGCGCCATCGGCGGCGCAGGTCCCGCCGGTTGCCCCGGCTGAGCCGACCGCCGAGGATATCGTCGTTACGGCACGACGCAGCGGCATTCCCGTTTGGCAGGTTACAGGACCGCGAACGACCGTGGTGCTGGTGGGTTCAATCGGCAGCGTCGCGCCGGGCACACAATGGGACCCCGCATCACTGGATAGCGCGCTCGCCAAGGCGGACCGCATCATGTTCCCAGAAGCGTTGAACGTTAAAATCGGGCTGTTCTCGTTGATTGGCACGATTGGCAAATGGCGCAACCAGGCATCGCTTCCCAAGGGACAGACATTGCAACAAATCGCGACGCCAAACCAATGGGCGCGGCTGGTCGCGCTGCGCGATCGGGGCATTATCAAACCGGGCTTTGAGCGCAAACATCCCTATCATTTGGCGATAACGCTGCAGGCTTCGGTCCGGACCAACCAGAAGCGCATTCCTGGCGCAAACGCCTATGTGCGTCGCTTCGTCCGCAAGAACAAATCCAAGGAAATTCCCTTGGCGCAAGCGAGCGTCAAGGAGATCACGGCCGATTTCTTCGGCTCGGACCCGCGCATGCACATGGCTTGCCTGATGGATGCCGTGACCTTGGTCGAGGCCGGTCCCGCCGGCATCCAGGCGCGGGCAAACGCCTTCGCCGCGCGGTCGGCAGCTTGGGCGGCGCGGCGCGTACCTGAAGCGCTGGCGGCCCGAACCGATAATGGACGGCAGGCATGTTGGCCCGAGGGCGGCCGGTTCGATTTGGCGCAAGAGGCGTCGCTGCGGCCAACGGTTCGCGGATTGATGACCAAGCCCGAGGTCACTCTGGCGGTTCTATCACTCGATTCGCTGGCGGAGCGCGGCGGCATTTTGGATGATCTGGTCGCAGCAGGGTTCGACGTGAACGGACCGCGTTGGCGAGATTAGACTTTCGAATGGTTTTTGAACGCCAAATGGGATCACCGCCGAACGATTGTGACACCCCTGAAGAGGCCCGCCATGTCCGATAAATTCACTGCATTCGCCAAGCTGCACGTCCCCGGCCAGCCGTTGATCCTGTTCAACGTCTGGGACGCGGGCAGCGCTGTCGCCGTTGAACGGGCGGGGGCCAAGGCGCTGGCGACGGGCAGTTGGTCAGTGGCGGCGGCACAGGGATCTCATGATGCAGAGGCGCTGCCAATCGACCTGGCGCTGGCGAATGCCACCCGAATCGTCGCTGCGACTGACCTGCCGGTCAGCATCGATTTTGAAGGCGGCTATGCAAGCGATCCGGGGCAGACTGCCGCCAATGTGTCAGCGCTGGCCGCCACAGGCGCGATTGGGTGCAATTTCGAAGATCAGGTGATTGGGGCGGCACCGCGCACGCTTTATACCATTGCCGATCAGGCGGGGCGGATCAGCGCGATCCGCCAAGCCGTCGGCCCGGCATTTTTCATCAATGCGCGGACTGACATTTTCCTGGTCGCGCCCGCCGATGCGCATGATGCGGCGATGGTCGACGCCGCGATCGACCGCGCGCACGCCTATGCCGATGCTGGCGCGAGTGGCTTCTTCGTGCCTGGGCTCGTCGATCTGGCTTTGCTTGAGCGGGTGTGCAGGGCATCGCCGCTGCCCGTCAACTTCATGGCCTTTCCGGGTGCACCGGCGGCGGATGCGGTGGCAGGGACGGGCATCGCGCGGATCAGCCATGGGCCGGGGCCATATCGACTAGCGATGAAGGCGTTGGCAGATGCCGCGCGGGCGGCTTTCGCTTAAGCTTCGTCGGCGTTCTCTGCCGCGGCCTCGCCTTCGCCCTCGGCCGGGCGCTCAAACCACGCCTCTATTTCACCCGACAGCTTCAGCGTCAGCGGGTTACCGTGGCGATCGACTTTCTTGCCGAGCGCGACGCGGATCCAGCCTTCGGACAGGCAATATTCTTCGACATCATGGCGCTGCAGCCCTTTGAAACGGATGCCGATGCCGCGTTCCAGCAAGGGCTGATCAAAAAACGGGCTGCGCGGGTTCGACGAAAGTCGATCGGGGGGTGTATCGCTCATGGCAGCGCTCTTGGCGCAGCACGGCGAAAATTGCCAGCCCGAACGCAACCGGGGCGGCGCGACCATGCGCACCGCCCCGGATCTCACCTGCGATCAGCGGCAGATACGGATCCGCACGCTTTCCTGATAATAGGGGTCCCACTGACGCACGACGCGGCAGCGGTTGAACCGCGGGCGATAATTATAGGCGTAATAGCCGTCGTCCGGATAATAGCCGTGGTCGTTATAATAGTTGTAATCGTAATTCACTGGATAGCCGCGATCCAAATAATAGCGGTCGCGAAACCGATCGTTGCGGTTGGACGCGATCGCCGCGCCAATTGCGAGACCGGCAATCCCGGCAATCACTGCGCCGCCATTGCCGCGGCCCCGGCCAAAGCCATCGCCCCGAAAGCCGTCTCCACGAAAGCCACCGCCATAACGCTGCGCGTCGGCAGGCACGGCAGCGGTGAGCGCGGTTGCGGCGAGGGCAAACCCAAGGCCGACTTTTTTCAACATTGCGTTCATGTCCATTCTCCTCATCTCAACCAGCCCGACACCCTGTACCAACGCACTGCATGGAGAGCCTGTTGCAATGGGTAGGTGATTCGCGCTGAACTGTTGTGGAACGCGGCGTTCATATGCGGTTTACCAACGGACGGGGCAGCCAGCCATCATCGGGCCCCAGCGCAAGGAGTGTAGCAATGGCCTATTGGCTGATCAAATCCGAACCCGAAAGCTATGGCTGGGCAAATCTGGTCGCCGAGGGGCGCACTGAATGGACCGGCGTCCGCAACGCCACCGCCGCCATCAATCTGCGCGCCATGCAGGTCGGCGATGAGGCGCTCTTCTATCACAGCGTGAGTGACAAGGCGGTGGTTGGCATTGTGCGGGTAAGCCGGGCCTGGCAGCCCGATGGCGAGGGCGGGAAATGGGCCTCGGTCGAAGTCGAACCCGTCCGCGCGCTTGATCACCCCGTGACCCTCGCCGCCATCAAGGCCAATCCTGAACTCGCCGGCATGGAATTGCTCCGCCAGTCGCGGCTTTCGGTCTGCCCGGTCAGACCAAACGAATGGGCCGTGGTGCTGGCTATGGCGAGCGGATCAGCCCGGCAGGCCGTGCTGGAGAGATAACTTCCCAATTCTTTTGGACAGGAAAGTAACGCGTTCTTTTTTTCGGAATTCAATGCTAATCACGCTTGCGCCATTGGCAATCTTGCGTCTATCATTAGCAATATTTCGAAATTGTCGGGTTAACAGAGTCGATTACAATTTATGTAATATTGGCTCGGGAGCACGCAATCGTGGTCACTTCAGTCAATTTTCGGGCCGCTGTAAATCGGGCGCAACAGCGCGCGCAGGAACTCGGCATTGATTTGACAGCGCTGACCGAACAGGTGCGCGACCACTCCCCCGATGAACTCAATTCGGCGACGGCGAAGCTGGGGCGACGCGATTTTCTTGAATCGCAACATGGCGCTAACCTAATTGGTGACCGGTCCTTTGAACGAATCATTGCCGGAAACGAGTTGCAGCCTGCCAATTTTCTGGCGCGCGGCGAATTGGCAGCGAAGCCAGTGATGCGGATCGTGCTGCGCACCGCCGGCGGCGGACTGATCGGCTATGGCACCGGCTTTCTGGTCGGTGACGGCGTCCTTATCACCAATAATCATGTGCTGCCCGACCGCGACACCGCTCGCTTTGCTCAGGCAGAGGGATATTATGAGCTCGATATCGATGGCACCGCGCGGACAACGCTGCGCTTCGCACTTGAGCCTGATCGGCTCTACTTCACATCAACCGCGCTCGATTTTACGCTGGTGGCGGTTGCGCCACAGGATCGGGGGAGCGGCCAATCACTCCGCCAGCTCGGCTGGCTGCCGCTGATCGGGGGCACCGGCAAAGTGCTGGAGGGTGAATGGCTGACCATTATCCAGCATCCGCGTGGTGAGCAAAAGCAGCTGTGCGTGCGCGAGAATCAGCTGCTTAAACGCGACACTGACGTCCTGTGGTATTCAACCGACACACTCGGCGGATCGTCGGGCTCGCCTGTGTTCAACAATGACTGGCTGGTCGTGGCGCTCCACCATTCGGGCGTGCCGGAGATCAAGAATGGCCGCTGGCAGACAATGGACGGCCGTGATTTCGATCCGGATACGGACAGCGAGGACAAGATCAAATGGGTCGCCAATGAAGGGATCCGGGTATCGCGGATCATCGCGACATTGCAGGCTAATCAAGCCATTGCTGACCACCCGATGGTCAAACGCATGTTGAACCTGACGACGGAAGATCTGCAATCTGGCCTGCCCGTGCTCGGGGCAGCGCCCACGCGATCTGCCCCGCCAGTGCCGCAAAATGGCGCTTTGCTTAACCCCATCTCCACTCCGACGGACGCGCCCAGGGAGGCTCGCATGACCCAATATGTCACCGTAACGCTCGCGATTGATGACAATGGCCAGGTCCGCATTGCCGATAGCGCCCCGGCGCGTGAAGCGGCACTAGGGGCAGAGACGGCCAAGCCCGCCAAGGCGGTGATCGAAGCGCCAGTGGTGCCGGAGAAGGATTGGCTGACCGGCTATGATCCGACGTTCCTGAGCCCAGACCATATCGTCAACCTACCAAACGTCGAACGTGCCGCGCTGAAAAAGCAGATCGTCCCGCTCTTGCCGAAATCGGTTTATGGCCATCCCGCGCCCGATGCGCCGACCGCCAGCGCCGGGGTTTTACACTATAGTGGCTATAGCGTGGTGATGCGTGCTGACCGACGGATCGCCTTTTTCTCCGCCGCCAATATCAATGGCGGCGTCGAGTTTCCCGGTCTTGGCCGCAAGGACAAATGGCTTTTCGATGACCGGATTGACCGCAAGTTTCAAATCAACAATGATTTTTACACCCGCAACAAGCTCGATCGCGGCCACCTGACCCGGCGCGAAGACATGGAATGGGGGATCGATCCCGTCGATGCGACCCGCCGCGCCAATGGCACCTGCACCTGGACCAATTGTTCGCCCCAACATGAAATGTTCAATCAGGACAAAGGCCCTGATCGCGCAGTGCGGCTGTGGGGTGGGCTTGAAAAATTCATCCTGGAACAGACCGCGCGGCATTACCAATTCAGGGTTCAGGCCTTCACTGGGCCGATCTTTGGCGATTTTGATCCTGACTATCGCGGCGTGAAAATCCCGCTCGATTACTGGAAGGTGGTGGTCGCTATCGATGCCGAGGATCGGCTGTTCGCGACCGGCTATGTCCTCACCCAGCGCGATGTGCTTGATGTCACTAATCTCGATGAGGCTGCGATCGCGGTCCCGTTCGGCCAGTTCCAGACCTATCAACGCCCGATCAGCGAGATAGAAGACGCGACCGGCCTGGCCTTCACTTATGGCGGCCCGCAGCGCAAATCATTGCGCACAGTTGATCCGCTGGCAAAGGAGCTCGCCAAGCCGGTATGGAAACGCAAGAAGCAACGCCGTGGTGGCGACGGACCGGAGGAATCAGGGATGATTGACAGCCCGGTCGACCCGGATACCCCGCTTAGCGGGCATGGCAATATTGTGCTGGAGAGCTTTTAGCGCCCGCTATGGTCCAGCCTGTTCGTCCCGAATAGCGGCTATTCAGGACGAACAAGGAGAACCAAAATGAAGCCAGCCGACGGTCGCGGCAGCTCAGGCGCTCAGCGTCAGCTTTTCGAACCGATCGAGATGGAAATCGGCCGAGCCGAACTGGTTTTCGATCATCGTGCCGCGCTTGAAATAATGGCCGATCGCCAGCTCCTGGGTAATGCCGATGCCGCCATGCGTCTGAATCGCGTTCTGCCCGACAAAATTGATCGAGCGCGAAACCTTCGCCTTGGCCAGGCTGACCGCCGCCTTGCGTTCAGCAGCCGGCAGATCGAGCTTGAGCGTCCCCATCAACGCCATTGAGGCGATCTGCTCGACCTCGATAAACATATCCGCCATGCGGTGCTGCAGCACCTGGAACTTGCCAATCGGCACGCCGAACTGTTTGCGTTGCTTGGTATAGTCCAACGTGCCTTCATGCAGCTTGCGGCTGATCCCGCAGGCCTCGCCGCACACCGCCACCGTCGCTTCGTCAACCAACTTCTCGACCAGATCGATGCCGCCGGACACCAGTGCATCGCCCGGAATCGCGACATTTTCGAAATAGACTTCGGATGCCTGAAAGCCATCGACGGTCGGATAATCGCGCCGAACGACCCCGGGCAATTTGGCGTCGATCAGGAACAGCTCCACCCCGGCGCGCTCGCGCTGGCTGCCGCCGGTGCGCGCGGTGACGAGCAGATGCGTCGCCCAGGGGGCAGCATAAACCACCGCCTTCTGGCCATTCAGGATATAGCCAGCGCCATCGGCGCGCGCGGTTGTGCGCAGATTGGCAAGATCATAACGCCCCTGTGGCTCGGCATAGGCAAAGGCGATGATCGCCTCGCCCGCGATGATCGCGGGGATCACCGCATCGGCCAGCGCACTACCGGCATGCTTCATCGCACCGCCGCCGATCACCACGGTCTGCAAATAGGGCTCGATCGCGATGACCTTGCCCAATTCTTCCATCATGATCATGTTTTCCAGCGCGCCGCCGCCCAGCCCGCCATGCTCCTCGGCAAAGGGCGCGCCAAGGATGCCAAGCTCGGTCGCCAGCGACCGCCAGATGCCCGGATCGCGCCCCTCTGGCGCCGCCATCATCTTGTTGCGCGCCTCAAAACCATAAGTGTCGGCAAGGAAACGCGCTAGTGTATCGCGCAGCATGTCCTGCGTTTCGGTATAGGTGAAATCCATTACTAATCCTGTCCTATCGGCTGGCCTGCCTGATCGGCAGCGCCCTTACGCAATCAGAGCCCCAGCACCATCTTGGCGATGATGTTGCGCTGAATTTCATTCGATCCGCCATAAATCGTCGTCTTGCGAACGTTGAAATAGGTCGGCGCGGCGCGGTGGGCGTAATCGGGCCCGATCGGGTGCTCATTATCGCCCATGCCAAAGCCACGGAAATAGGGCGCGCCATAATGGCCAACCGCTTCAAGCGACAGCTCGGTCAGCCGCTGCTGGATTTCCGAACCCTTGATCTTGAGCAGGCTTGATTCCGGCCCCGGCCCCTTGCCGGCGCTTTCGCCCGCCAAACTGCGCAATTCGGTGAATTCCAGCGCGGTCAGGTCCATCTCCAGCTCGGCAATTTTGCGCTTGAAGAACGGGTTAGCGATCAGCGGTGCGTCACCGTCCATTTCAGACCGGGCGATCGCCTTGACCTTCTCAATCCCGCGCTTCGATGCCGCGACACCGGCAATGCCAGTGCGTTCATGCGCGAGCAGGAACTTGGCGCAGGTCCAGCCCTTATTCTCCTCATAGATGCGGTTTTCCACCGGCACCCGCACATCTTCCAGCCAGACCTCGTTGACCTCATGCTCCCCGCCCAGGGTGATGATCGGCCGCACGGTGATGCCGGGGGATTTCATGTTGATCAGCAGGAAGCTGATCCCCTCTTGCTGCTTGGCATCGGGATCGGTGCGGACCAGGAAGAACCCCCAATCGGCATGCTGCGCCAGCGTCGTCCAGGTCTTCTGCCCGTTGACGATGTAATGATCGCCCTCAGCATCGGTGCCGCGCACTGCTTTGGTGCGCAAAGAGGCAAGATCGGAACCCGAACCCGGCTCTGAATAGCCCTGGCACCACCAATCCTCACCCGACAGGATGCGCGGCAGAAACTTAGCTTTCTGCTCAGGCGTGCCGAACTGATAAATGACCGGGCCGACCATCGACAGCCCAAAGGGCATCAGCCGGATGCAATCCGCGCGTGCGGCTTCTTCGGACCAGATATATTTCTGCGTCGGCGTCCAGCCCGTGCCGCCATAGGCGACCGGCCAGGCAGGGGCGACCCAACCCTTTTTGGCGAGCACGCGGTGCCAGGACAGGAAATCCTCTTTCGACATCTCCTCCCCCTCATCCTGCTTGCCGCGCAGATCAGCGGGATAATTCTCCGCGATGAAGTGGCGCACCTCCTGCTGAAAGGCCAAATCTTCAGGGCTGAAATCGAGATGCACGGGCTTCCTCCATCTTATTGACGCTCTGCCATATCGGCATGCCTGGTCCGCCGCGACGATGCGCCTCGCGCTGATCAGCGACGAAGGCAGCTGCCGCGCCGTTCAAGCGCTATGAGCCGGGTAAAGCGTGGCGGCTGTACGGCCAAGAAGCAAGGCAAAGCCATCACCAAATTGGGCGTGTCCTGGGATATCCGCCATCTATTTCAGGCGTGCAGTGATGGAACGCCAACCGCATTCCACCGTCAGCGCGTCAACCCCACATCCATTTCGGCTGAAGACCGCAGTCGGGCGAGTGCCTCGCCCGCCGCCGCCACCGTCCGTGCCACGTCATTGGCGCTGGTGTTCCAGCCACAGACGCTGATCCGCATCACGCGTTCGCCGCCCCAGTTGCCGCCGCTGACAAATGCTTCGCCGCTGGCATTGATCGCGGCGATCACGGCATCGCTGATATTGGTCCCGTCGCTGCAGTCAAAGCGGATCAGGCCCTGGTTCATGGTCGGCCGGGCGATGCCGGTTGCGCCCTCAAAGCCGATGATCCCATCGTAAATCGCGGCGGCATGATCGCAGCAGCGCTCGATCATTGCAGCCAGCCCGTCGCGGCCGAGCTCCATCAGGGCCGCCAGCGCGGGCAGCGCCCGCGCGCGGCGCGACCATTCGGGCGTAAAATCCATCGGGTCGCGCACCGCACCGCCGGTCGTCAGATACGCCGCCGTCATGCGCATCGCTGCGGAGTGCGCAACAGGATCGCGCGTGATCGCCATGCCGCAATCATAGGGGGTGTTTAGCCATTTATGGCCATCGGTCGCCCAGCTATCGGCCAACTCGACACCGGCAACAAGCGGGGCCAGCCGCGGACTGGCATTGGCCCAAAGCCCAAAGGCCCCATCGACATGAACCCAGGCACCGGCGGCATGCGCGATCGGGCATAACGTCGCAAAATCGTCGCAGGCGCCGATGTTCAGATCGCCGGCATTAAGGATGACAATCGTCGGCGCATCCGGGGCATTGGCCAGGGCAGCACTGAGCGCGTCAGCTGAGACGGTGCCGGGCACGTCGCCGCCCAGCGACACAATGCAATCGCTGCCCAGACCAAGCAGGCGCAACGCGCGCGTCACCGACGAATGATGATGGGCATTGGCCAGCACCCGGATCACGGGGCCCCCTTGCAGGCCCTTCGCTTCGACATCCCATCCCGCCCGCGCCAGCACCGCGTGGCGCGCGGCTGCCAGCGCGGTGGTGTGCGCCATCTGGCAGCCGGTGACAAAGGCATAGCTTGAATCGGGTGGCAGCCGCAGCGCCTCCAGCAGAAACTGACCGGCCACTTCTTCAAGCACGGCACCGGCGGGACTGGTCGACGCCAGGACAACATTCTGGTCCCAGGCTGAGCACATGATATCCGTTGCCAGCGCCGCCGGTAGCGCCCCGCCTTTGACCCAGGCGAAAAAACGTCCGCCGGCATTGGCCGTCAAACCCGGCTCTGCCGCCGCTGCAATCGCGCGAACCACATCGGTTGCGGGCATGCCATGCATGGGGAACTGTACCGGCAGCGGTGACCTGATCGCCGCCGGCGTGCCGCGTGATGCCACGGGGCGGGTATCAAGCGACGCCAGGTAACGACGGGCTTCGGCGAAGGCGATATCGAGCGTGTCCATGCGTCGGGCGCTAACAGATTGACCCATTCATGTCGCCACCGAACCGAATAAGCGAAGCCAAAAGCGGAAAGGGAGGCAGGGTGATCGACAGTCTGGCCACCACGGCGCCGGTCCGGTTTGGCGCGACAGGGCACCAAGACCGCTTCGATGCAATATGGGTTTGCAGCCAAGACAAAACGACAAAAAGCCCCGCTGGGGACAGCGGGGCTTTTTGTAGGGTGCTTTGCAGCAATGGTTGGTTGCGGGGACAGGAACCAACAGCTGTGCATCTTCACGGTATGTTATTCATTATACTTCGTTTTTATCGTCGCTCATTCTGGAAATACCCCCATCGATACCCCCGACCCTGTCCGAAGCGACGAGTTGGGGGTATTTTGGGACAGGGCGTTGTGAACCAAAAGATAGCGCTTTTCGGTTTCGTCCCGCAGATGGGAAGACACACGCTAGGCCATTCACATTCCCGAAATGGCATTTTGCTTCGGGTGCCGCTTGGGCAGGAGATGGGCCGCTTGCAGACTGGCAGGTCTCGGAGCGGCAAGTCGAAATAGCGGACCTTCGTCGGGACGGCGGCCTAAGCTAGCGCGGGCCGTCGTTCGACCACGGCTGCAGCCAGGATTAGCGCTTGGAGAAGGCGGCGGCGACGGCGGCGTCCACTGTCTCCACATTCCGAACGATCTCGTCCAGTAAGCGCGTCTCTACGAGATGATGTGACGAGCGCGGCTCATACCGCAGATCGTGGCTGATCGCGGCGAGATAATTCTGCATATAAGTCGTGATCTGGAACTCGACGCCTGCTTTTGCCCGGCCGTCAACCATTCCTTCCGTGAGGAGCGCATCGATGTGAATCGAGCGGTAGAATGGCGTTCGTGGATCCGAGAAATAGTCGCGCTCATTAGTCAAGTGGAACCGGCCGCGCGTCACCAACCAACGCCGAACAGTCGTGACCGCCCCGGTGAGCAGTCCGGTATGCGAGACAATGATACGAAAGCCGAGGAGATCGTTGATGAACGCGTCCGCCGTGGCGATCTCACCTCGCATCGCAAGCTTGCGCTGAATCGAAGCGTCGGATTTAACGCGC
This sequence comes from Sphingomonadales bacterium Ga0077557, assembly GCA_001464615.1. Taxonomy (GTDB): domain Bacteria; phylum Pseudomonadota; class Alphaproteobacteria; order Sphingomonadales; family Sphingomonadaceae; genus Sphingomonas. Next base: position 38,462 of record LNFI01000017.1, read on the forward strand.
CAAATGATCTGGGGCTCTACCCCCTCCCGCGGCAGCGTAGCTTCAAGGACCCGGAGCAGCTCTGCCTGTACATGTCGCGCCGCCTCCTCGAGTGACGCTCGTTGCGTGGTGTCCAGCATCATGGCGTGATCGCCTTGACCAGATCAGCAACCTCCTCCTGGGTAAAGCTCAAATCGCGGACCTCCACATGACCTGCCTCGCATGCCGGCTTCAACCAACGGCGCAGCTCATCGATGCTCTCTGCCGTCTCACCGGCTTTTCTTGCCTCGGAATAGTGTGTGCGCTCGAGATTACCGATCAGCACGACGACCTTCGGTTGCCGTTCGGGCGTGCTTGTTCGGATCACCGTGCTTATAAGCCATTGAAGGCGCGCGATCGTGCCAAACTTCAGCGTACGCGTTGCCTGAATGACCTCGTAGAATCGCTTGCCCTGGCTCCCATCAGTGTAGGCGTAGCACCTATAGGGGTAGGTGGCGTCGAAAAGCTCCGCCTGGCCGGTATCAAGGTGCGCACCTTGCGCGGAGACCCCACCATGGTTGCGAAGCTCAGGCGCCAGCCGGCTGACAAGGGTCGCGTCGACCCCATCCTTGATCTTGGTGAGATCGTGTAGGCTCGGAAAACGGTCGGCCAATGGCAGATTATAGACCCTGGCGTCACGCGCTATTGTTTCGGCGGGCGTGCTTACCGGCAGAAGGGGGACTTCGCGAACGATCGCGGTTCGCCGTGGGCCGAGTGTTCCGGCGAGTTCGATAAGCTTGAACGATTGACGGTCATTCGTCCGAGGATGGCCGCCGATGGTGCCACCGGACACAACGCATAGTGGGTTAAACCGGTCTGCGCGGTCGACGGGGATTAGGGCCCCATCGATACCGACATGGTTCGTGTGCTTATGACCATGAAGGACGATGTCGAATGCGTTTTCGGTTAGCACCTGCTTGAATTTCGCCGCGTCGATTACCGCCTCGAACGACTTGATCTCGAGCTGCTGCTGCCAAAGATGTCCGATATGGTGGTGCAGGACGGCGATTTTGGTTAGCTTGTCGAATTTGTCGGGCAGCGCGGCGCGCAGGGCCTTCATGTGATCAGCGAATTCCTGAAGCTGACCATCCGTTAACATGCCAGCGTCGACGACGAGCGTGTCGAGATAGCGATCGCGAACGGCAATCAAGGTTGGCTTGGTGCTGCCATCCGCGATGTCGATAAGCGACTTGAGCTTGCCCTCGATCATAGTGTCGGCAGATAAAGGCATGCCGCAGCCATGCGCCGAATTGAATCCGTAGATTAGTACATCCCGCGTCAGATCGAGAAGGTAGGGTAGGCTCTTTTCCAGCTTGAGCTCACCAGCGTTGGGGCGGGACAAGATCCCGCCCCATCCGCTCGGATCCGGCGGCGTGGTAGGGGTATGCGTGGTAGGATCGAAGCCCGGCACGTGGGCGTGCGGGAACGCCCGTCCGAACACCTCCCAGAAATTCCTGAACTGGATTGCGGGGTCATCGTTCGGGCGCGCACGCCGAGTTACGTCATGATTGCCCGGCACGACCAGAATGCGGTCGGGGGGCGGTAGCAACCCGTCATTCGACAGTCGGATCAGCCAATCCCGGACTTGCTCGAGCCCTGCCCGATCGCCCTTGATCGTGATGTCGCCACTTACCACCACGAAGTCCGGCATGCGAGTCAGGGAAGATATATAATTTCGAAGGACATCCAACGGTTTGTCGGTCGCTGCGCCGGCGATCGCGACCTTGCCGTCGACATCGGTATAGGTGCTGGCACCAGCATGGACATCGCTCAGATGCAAAATGATAACGTCGGACATGCTCATGTCATATCAGCAACGAATTGCGCGTGAATGCCATTTCGCATCACCGCGACCGCATCGCGTGCGAGGATCATGTACTAAGTCGATGAATGAGGCGCGCTGCGTTGTTGTCGCGGATAGTCTGCCGAAGCCTGGCGATGGATGCCGCGGCGCAGCCCTGGCTCGGCCGAAAGAGTATCCAACGAAGCGTCCGGTGGTAGTCAATTTGCCAGCGTACATTCCCAAGGCCGCGCACCATTCTACCTGACGACTGAGCTGCACCCGGTTTCGTGGACACCAAGATAAGGTGTTTTTGGAACCGGAGGGTGATGATGCAACGACGGAAGTTCAGCCGGGAGTTCAAGCTCG
>LNFI01000018.1 GCA_001464615.1 Sphingomonadales bacterium Ga0077557
AATCTGCTCTTCGCTGAACCTGCTTGCCTTCATCATCCGACTCCCTTGGTGGGCCGGACTCTACTCAAATCTGGAGGAAAACGCGGGGCTCAGACCACTGACTATAGCGGGTGATCCATGACAAGTGGCTAAGCCATTGAAAATATGGTGGACGCATTTGGGCTCGAACCAAGGACCCGCTGATTACGAGTCAACTGTCGCGATGGCCGCAACACCCTCCGCCGCGCCATCACCATGGACACCGTGCACCTGGAACACGTTCTTCGCCAAATCCAAATCGATCGCCATGACGTTCCTCATCGAGGCTATCCTTCCGGCGCGCTAAGCTCGTTCGTTCAACCAAACCGCGCCCCACGGCCCCTCCCGCGCAGCGGGTTCGTGCATCCACTCACTTTCGGACATTCGCATTCGGCATAGGTGCGCCAACGCAAGGTCTGAGATTATCATCAGACACGACCCAGTCTTTCACAATGTACCCCGGAGGGATACAGTCTCATCATTCACTCGGGATTTGCAGCCATGACCGATATCGGTATCGACTCCGAGCAGTATCGAAAGGCACGAGAGCTTATTCTCGAATTAGGGGCCGCACCCCAATCATGGCTACAGCGGCAGCTCAGACTCACTCGCGAGGAAGCGGCTCGTCTTATCGAGCATATGCAGCACGAGGGATTGGTTTCGCCGCCGGACGCGGTAGGCCGCCGCAAAATCCTCGGTGTCGATGAAGAGGGCGAACGATGAAGCCGCAGCGTCACGCGGTGCCCCGACAGAATCGACAATTTTAAGTGGTGGGACATATGGTGGGACAATGATGTTAAGAGCTATCAATTATCACAAAATATCAAGAGTTTACGCACCACTTTAAGGGGGACTCCCGCTCCGCCATATGGTCTGTATTCTTAGTCTGCTTCCGGCAGAACTTGCGTCGAATGGCGCTGTCAAACCAATGTGGCAGTGAGCGACGGGGGCGTTGTCAGTGCAACGTGGCAGGCTTGGCGGGATGCTGCTAGCGGGCGCAGTTGAGCCGCAAATCGAGAGCTAAACCTCCCTCCCCTTTCCGCCGTTTCAATTCATCGCCTGAGGTGATCCGGCTGGTAGTCATGATGTACGTCCGCTTCCCTCTGAGCTTGCGGAACGTTGAGGACCTGCTGTTTGAGCGCCGCGTCGATCTCTGTCACGAGACGGTGCGAATGTGGTGGAATCGGTTCGGCCCGATGTTCGCGGACAACATCCGCAGACGCCGGATTTCCCATATGAAGGGCTTCCGCCACTGGCGTTGGCATCTCGACGAAATGTACGTAAAGCTGAATCTTGAGATGGTAAACCTCTGGCGCGCCGTCAATCACGAAGGCGAAATCCTCGAGAGCTACGTTACGAAAATGCGAGATAAATCAGCAGCGCTCGCTTTCATGAAGAAGGCGCTGAAGCGCTACGGCCCGGCCGAGGCTATCGTCACCGGCGGGCTCAAATTCTACCCCGCCGCGATGCGCGAATTAGGAAATCTCGATCGTCGCGAGATGGGCCGTTGGGACAACAACCGGGCCGAAAACAGCCACCTGCCTTTCCGACGACGAGCGCGCGCGATGCGCCGGTTCAGGCGAATGAAGACGTTGCAAAAATTCGCTTCGGTCCACGCCAACGTCCATAATCAGTTGGCTTCGCCGCCCTTCGGGTCAATTTTGAACGCCACATCGTCGATCGCCAAACGTTCAATGAACCCCGCTCGGCCGCACTGGCCGAGTGGCGGTCTCTTGCCTCCTGAGCGTCCGGACAAAAGCCCAATCTGCATCGTCGAGAGACGGGTTCGCACAAGACTGGCAGCACCCTTTCGATCGATGGGCGACGTCGCAGACGCCGTATCCCTGCATTACCGCCCCTTTAGGCTTAGACTGGAGGCTTTGACCTCCAAATTGTCCAAACGTCCTGCGATAAGATCGGGTGTGTCCAATAGGCATAAGATAACATCATGATTTCACAGTCTTTGTGAAAAGCGTCGGCAGACTGCTTCACCACAAGGAATGCCTCTTGTTGATCATCATAACCAACTGCCGTGGCTGCATAAACTTCGGCAAATTCGTCACTACCGGCAATTGTCACGCTGCCGCTGGTTGGCTGCAATTTGGTTGCAGCATCGACATAAGGCAGGAACAAGAAGGAAAAGGGCTGCCCTTCAGCCAAGCTCGCCTTTAGCTGATACAGCGTGACCGGACCGACCTGTAGCCCCAGGTCAATCGCCCCTGCCGGTGGCCCATCATTCGCGGCGATCGGGCTTGTCGCCTTACGCGCCCCCGCAGCGCCCCTTAGCGCTGATGATCCAACGCCCCTAGCCTGTGCTGCGCTGCCATCGCGTAAACCGACCGCGGATTCTCGTTCTGCGTTCGCGCCACAAGGCCAGCGTGCCTTGGCTAGTTGCGGCGCGAACCCAGCAATGACCAGATCGCCAAATTGAATGAACAGCGGTGAGGGGTCGATATATGATTTGGAAGCTGATTGTCGCCGTACATCCTGAATGGTCGCGGCAATGGCTTTCAAGCTACTCGGCCCGAAGTGGTCCCAATAGCGAATGACGAACTTGCGGCCTCGCAAATCGGCTGATTGAGGAAGCTGTCGCAGTGCCGTCGATGGTTTCTCGACCTGACCATCGACTTTGCCTGTGGGGCTGGTCATCGACCCGGTAAAGACGGTGGCATCGCTGTCGGGAACGATCATCAAGGCGCCCTTCTGGTCGCGCGTCTTCTTTTTCGTAAGGCAGTCAGAGCACCGGCGGAAAGGCCATAGCCGATCTCTGTTTCCTCCTTCGCCTCTGTGATCACGAGATATACGGCACTGCGGCGGGTGCCGCGAAACCAGAGCTGCCAATGGCGAGCTGTGGGGTGCCTATGGTTGCGCGCGCACCGAATTTCATAGATCACTCTCTTCGTAATGCGGAACATTGGATGATGGAGGCATTACAGCGATTTGGCGTGCGGTGTGGCTGCGCAAATTGCGGTGCCGCAATTTGCTACACGGCTGGGGAGCGCGGGTTCGCCGCTGCTCTCGGCAAACTGGACGAGGGGCGTGACTAATCTGGATGGGGGGAGGAACGGACGATAATGCAGCTGATGATGAGGCCAGGGCTGCAAGCCATGCCACGGTGCGCGTTGTCATCACGCTCCATTTTGGGCGAAGCACATCGCTAAGAACAGTGGCATAGATGGTCTGGGCAGTGGACGACTGCGCAAGGTTGACGAGGTGAACGTGCCGCGATTTGAAGGCGTGACATACGAGGCAGCGACGGGTGTTACGGCACAAGCTTCGGCGACCGGATCAGATAAGCGGCTGAATGGTTGGAAAGCAATTGCTGCGTTTTTCGGGCGAGACCGAACGACGGTCGCGCGCTGGGCGAAGGAGCGTGGGCTGCCGGTCCATTATGTGCCCGGCGGAAAGCAAAAATCGGTTTTCGCGATCGAACTAGAGCTTGAAGCCTGGCGATCGCAACATGCGGAAAGCGGCCAGTTGGCGCAGACAAACGCTAATATCGCGAACGTCGCTGGTGCAATTGGCGGCGGGTGGAGCCTGCGCAATGCACCCAGCGTCGGCCGCGGGTGGCTGGCACTCGCCGGGTTAACGATTGTTGCCCTTGCCTTTTTTTACGCTTCACCGCGCAGCACGAGCCGGACATCGCCTGCGTTGATGGCAAAATACATCGCCGCGCGTGATGTCTGGGCGCGACGGACGCCAGAAGATGTTCGGGAAGCAATCCGCCTCTATGAGAAGATAATCGGCGAAGCGCCTGATTTCGCGCCAGCGCGCGCAGGTCTGGCCGAGGCTTGGCTGATCTACCGCGAATATGGGGCTGTCAGCGATGCGCAGGCGTTCGGCATTGCCCGGATTGCAGCGCAAAAGGCAGTAAGTCTCGATCCCAATCTGGCGAGCGCGCACCGTGCGAACGGCTTTATTGATTATTGGTGGGACAATGAACCGCGCGCCGCAGTCGAGGCTTTCAAGCGCGCGCTCGCGCTTGATGACAATGATGCGCAGACGCACTTCTGGTTCGCCAATATACTGGCCGACCTTGGGGCGGCGAAGGCGGCCGAGCGTCAGTACACGCGCGCACGCTTGCTTGCGCCGGGTTCGCAGGCGATTGCGGTCGAGCATGCTTGCGCCCAGTGGCAAGCTGGCAACGACCGGCTAGCCCAGACCATGATGACCGAGCTGAAAATGCGCTATCCCGCCGACGCGACGATCAGCAATTGCCTGGCCTGGGTTTATATGGGGCTGGGCGATATCCGCGGCTATGCACGCGAATATCGTGCTATGGCGAGGATGCGCCGCGAGCCCGAGGCCGTCCGACTGTCGGCCGAGCTGGACGCCGCGATAGCGCGGGATCCCAAGACCGCGCACCGCGTGCTGATCGACGATGCAAGCCGCCAGCTGGCCGCTGGAACGCGGCGCATTCGCGAAGTGCCAGCCTTCTGGGCATCCTCAATGGGCGACCGCGCCGAACTGCTTAAGCTGATGCAAGTGGCGCAGGTGCACGGCGAACATTGGTACTCCCCGAGCATCACCGCGCGGATTGCTGCGCGCTGGCAGGGCGATTCCGAGGTACAGTCGCTATTGGCCCAACTACGCGTGGCCCCGCCGCAAATCGACGGCATTTGAGGGCATTGTCAGCGCATCATGGCAGGCTTGGCGGGATGCTGATAGCGGGCGCATCTGCGCCGCTTCGCCTTTTCCTCACGGCTTCGTGCGTTATGGTCGGCAGCGCCTGTGCCTTTGCACAGAGCGCGCCGCCGCTGGGCACGCCCCCAGCACCCGATGACATCGTCGTCATCGGCAGTGACCTCTCGCTGCCGCCGGGCACGCCGGCATATGGATCGGTGGTGATTGGGCGCGATCGGCTGGTCGGTGATGCGTCGGGCCGGGTCGAAAATGTGTTGCGCGACGTGGCGGGGTTTCAGCAATTTCGCCGGTCGGACAGTCGATCCGCCAATCCTTCGGCACAAGGGGTGACGCTGCGTGCGTTGGGCGGCAATGCATCGAGCCGGGCGCTGGTGTTGTTGGACGGCGTACCGATTGCCGATCCCTTTTTTGGCCATGTGCCTTTCTCCGCACTGGTCGGCGATCGCCTGTCGTCGGTGCGCGTGACGCGCGGCGGCGGGGCGGGAGCGTTTGGTGCGGGCGCGGTGGCGGGCACGATCGAGCTTGTCAGCGCCGCGCGCCGCGATCTGGCGCCCGTCGCTGGCAGCCTGTTTTATGGCAGCGACAATGCCCAGGAGGTGACGGCGAGTTTCTCGCCCGATCTGGGCGGCGGGTTCGCGAGCCTGTCAGGCCGGTTTGAGCGCGGCGACGGGTTCTTCACGACGCCACCCAGCCAGCGCGTGCCGGCCACCACTCGCGCGCGCTATCGCGACTGGACGATCGGCCTGCGCGCGGTGGCACCGCTGGATGGCCGAACAGACCTGCAGTTTCGCGCCCTGGTCTTCGATGACAGTCGCACTTTGCGGTTTCGCGGGGCGGATAGCAGCGCTGAGGGTCAGGATGCCAGCATTCGCCTGATCCATCGCGGCGCATGGGGTGTCGATGCGCTTGCCTATCTGCAAGCACGCAATTTCACGAACAAGGTGATCAGTGCGACCAGCTTTCGGCTGACGCTTGATCAACGCGCCACGCCAGCCACCGGGATTGGCGGCAAGATCGAACTTCGCCCGCCGGTCGGCACGGTGCATGTGCTGCGGATCGGCGCGGATATTCGCGTGGCCGACGGGCAATTGGCCGAAGATGCCTATAGCGCGGTGACCGGCCTGGTGACGGCGCGGCGCAGCGCGGGGGGCAAGACCCGCACGCTCGGCCTGTTCGCTGAGGATGATTGGACCCTTGGTCGCCTTATCCTGACCGGCGGCGTGCGCGGGGATTTTTGGGCGATCAGCGATGGCCGTTTTCATGAACGCACTGCCGCCGGGCTGGCCACCACCGATCAACGCTTCACCAATCGCCAAGGCACCGAGGTGACCGGTCGACTGGGGGCGCTGTTTCACGCCAGCGACGCCGTCGCCTTGCGCGCGGCGGGCTATACCGGTTTCCGGCTGCCGACCCTTAATGAACTCTATCGCCCGTTCGTCGTCTTCCCCGTGACGACGCAGGCCAATGCAGCGCTGGGGCTGGAGCGGTTGCGCGGCGTTGAGGGCGGGATTGATCTCACCCCCGCGCCCGGCATCAACATCAGCCTCACCGGCTTTTACAATCGGCTGGAAGGCGCGATTGCCAATGTGACGATCGCCCCCAATCTGCGCCAACGCCGCAATGTCGATGCCATTGTTGCGCGCGGACTGGAGGTAACGGCGCGCGCTGCGCACGGTGAATGGTCGCTCGACGCTTCCTATGCCTTTACTGACTCGCGGGTATCGGCCTCGGGCTTGTCAGCGGGGCTTGATGGCTTGCGCCCTGCGCAGAGCGCTGCCCATGCGCTCAGCGCCACACTGGGTTGGGCCCCGGCGCACGGCCCCCGGCTGTCGACAACCGTCCGATACACAGGCGCGCAGTTTGAGGATGATTTGCAAACCGATGTCCTGCCCGCTGCCACCACCCTTGATGGGGTCGCTGAAATCCCGCTGGGCAAGCGGTTCGCCCTGGTCGGCCGCGCAGAGAATCTGTTCGACGCGGCGGTGGTTACCCGCAACCAGGGCGGATCGATCGATCTCGGTACACCGCGGCGGCTGTGGATCGGCCTCCGGCTGCGCTAGCACCCGCCTTCCTGCCGGGTAATTTGTTACCAATATCTGGCCGAGGCAATCCGCGCGCCTTCCGCGAGCACTGCCATCTTCGCCCAGACGATGTCGCGATCGACCCCGCCCGATCCGACATGCACTGAAAAACCGCAATCGACGCCCGCCATCACATTGTCCCTGCCGACCAGATCGGCATAGCGGCCGATGCGCTGCGCGATCAGCTCGGGATGTTCGATATAATTGGACTGGCATTCGACGACGCCAGGGATCAGCACCTTGCCTTCGGGCAGGCCGATTTCCTTGAACATCTCAAATTCATGCGCGTGACGCGGGTTCGCTGCTTCGAACTGAATCGCATGCGGCCGCGCGCGCCAGACCAGGTCGATGATATCCTTGAACGGCACGTCGCAATGGTGCGGCCCAGGATAATTGCCCCAGCACATGTGCATCCGCAGCTGGCTTTCGGGGATATTGGCGGTGGCGCGGTTGAGTGCTTCGATATTGAGCATCATCCGATCGCGAAACTGCGACAGCGTCAGGTCACGAAACTGGGTGTGGCGGCCCATCGCCAGATCGGGGCAATCGATTTGCAGCGTGATCCCGGCGGCGGCGATCGCTTCATATTCGTGGCGCAACCCTTCGGCGAGCGCGAACAAATAGGCCTCATCGCTGTCGTAATAATCATTGGCGAAGAACAGCGCCGTCACGCCCGGCGATGCCGCGCTCATGAACGCGTGGCGCCCTTCATGCTTGGCAATGGCGGTGTTCAGCGTGCGGGTATCGGCTTCAACCGCCGTCATGTCCTTGACGGTGATCGGTGCATTGCACGCCGGCGTCTTGCGGTGCTTTCGGCCCGCGTCGCCCGAAATGCGTTCCTTGACGCCCGGGAAATCCTCGACATCAGCAAAGACATAGCTGTTGCCGCTGCCGCCAAAGCCATTGAGCCGATCCTTGATATAGGTGGCATAGCTCGGCTTGGATTGTTCGCCGTCGTTGATGATGTCGATGCCGGCTTCGGCCTGTTTGGTAACGACATAATCGACCGCTGCCTCAATCTGCGCGGTGACGGCGCTGGGGTCGAGCGGCAAGCCTTCTTCCTTGGCGAACATCAACGCGATCAGATCATCCTGACGCGGCAGGCTGCCGACATGGGTGGTGCGGAAACGCCCGGCGCTCATGCGAGCTCTGCCCGCACGATCGCCGCGCCGTCGGCCATCGCCTTCATCTTGCCGAAAGCGACCTCGCGCGGCAGATATTTCAGCCCGCAATCGGGCGCGATCACCAGCCGTTCGGCCGCGACATGCGGCAGCGCGCGGCGGATGCGTGCTGCGACCGTCTCCGGCGTTTCGATGTCGTGCGTGGAAAGGTCGAGCACGCCCAGGATGATCGTCTTGCCGGTCAGCTTGTCGAGGATGCTGCAGTCGAGATTAGCCTGCGCGGTTTCGATCGAGATGTCGCACAGATCGGTGTCGGCGAGTTCGGGCAGGAAATTATAGCCCTCGGGCCGCTCATGGATCAGCGCTGCATAGCCGAAGCAGATGTGGAGCGCGGTGCGACCGGTGACGCCATCGAGCGCGGTCTTCAGCGCCGCCAGCCCGAATTCGCGCGCCTTTGCCGGACGGGCCTGCATATAGGGCTCATCGATCTGGACGATGTCAGCGCCCGCCGCGAACAAGTCCTTGATCTCGGCATTGACCGCGACGGCATAGTCATGCGCCATTTCGGCTTCGTCGGCGTAGAAATCATTCTGCGCCTGTTGGGCCATGGTGAAGGGGCCGGGGACGGTGATCTTGATCATCCGATCGGTATTGGCGCGCAGGAATTCGACGTCGCGCGTTTCAACGGCATGGCGACGGCGGATCTTGCCGGTGACGCGCGGCACAGGATTGGGCTCGCCGCTGCGATCCAGCGCGACGCCGGGATTGTCGAGATCAACGCCGTCGAGCGCGGTCGCAAAGCGGTTCGAATAGCTTTCCCGCCGCATCTCGCCATCGGTGATGATGTCGAGCCCCGCGCGTTCCTGATCGCGGATCGCCAGGATCGTCGCGTCGTCAAACGCCTGTTCGCGCCATTCGGGCGCCACGCGCCACAGCTCGGTCGCGCGCACGCGCGGCGGGAAGCGCCCGGCGAGCTTGACCTTGTCGATCAGCCAATCAGGCTGGGTGTAGGAGCCAACGAGCGAGGTGGGCAGCAGCATCGGTGTTTCGCCTTTTAGTGGAAGAGGGAGCGGGTGAAGTCCTGGAGCAGCGCATTGAACCGGGCAGGCTGGTCGAGATTGCATAAATGCCCTGCCCCCTCGATCGTCACCGCCTGGCCATTGGGCGCAGCCGCGCCGATAAAGGCCGCGACCCGGCGCCGCCACGGCGTGTCCTGCGCCCCGGCAATCGCCAGCACCGGCATGGGCAACCCAGCGATGTCAGCATCGGTGATCGCGATCGTTGACGGTGAGGCAAGCAGATCACGTCCGTCATAGCTGTCGAGCATCGCCGCGAGCAGCGGCTGGGCGTCAGGCGCGGTGCGGGTCAGCGAATGATCCCCCCATTCGGCCTTCATCGCTGCCAGCTGCCCGTGCGCGATCATCGCGGCATAGCGGCTGCGGGGCAGCGCATCATTGGCGTCATCATGCCGCACGACATCGTGCAGCGGCGCGCCGACCAGCACCAATCCGGCGAGCCGATCGGGCCGGTGCCGGGCATAATCCAGCGCGACCGAAGCGCCCTGCGATAGCCCGACCAAAACAAAGCGGTCATGCGTGACGAGATTATCAATGTCCTGCCATTCACGCGCAAGATCGGCGGGGGCGCTCGATCGCCCAAAGCCGCGTCGGTCGGGCATCACCAGCCGCATTGCGGCGGCAAGTGGGGCCTGCAGCGCCCAGCTCCGGTGATCGAGTGTCCAGCCGTGCAGCATCACGATCTCCCGGCCATTGCCCGCCGCCGCAACGTGGAGTGTACCGTCGCCGACATCGATCACGCGCGCTGCAGCCGCTTCTTTCAGCATCGCGCGCACCCAGTTCAGATCAATGCGCGGCTTCGGCCAGGTGCCGGACGTCGTTATTGGGGCGGTGGTCGCCGGCGAGCCAGCGCTTGAGCTCGCTATGCGCGTCCTGCGCCCGCACCGCGTTGATCTGCGGCGCATGGTCGGCATCGCGCGTGAATTCGATGATCATCCCGTCGGGATCAGTGACATAGACTGACCGGCAATAGCCATGTTCAAGGACATAGGTGGCGGGCTCCACGAACCCGGCAGCCGCAATCCGGCGTTCGAGTTCGGCCTGTGCCGCCGCATCGACGGTGAGCGCCAAATGCCGGAACGGGCTGGGCGGCAGATCGGGGCCGAATTCAGCCTGGTCGTCGGCATTGGCAAACGAGAAAAACGCCATCGCGCTGCCATCGGGCAGGCCAAAGAAACAATGGCAATAGGTGCGTTCCTTGCCGAACAAATCCTCTTGTTCGCACCATGTCGCGGTTAGCGGGAAGCCGAGAATGTCTTCATAGAAATGGCGCGTCGCCTCGAGATCCTTCGAGACATAGGCGGTGTGGTGCAAGCGGCTGGGCAAATGGGCGCTCATGATCTGCTCCTGTCGGTTCGGAATGGGCGGTCGGTCAGTTGGTCAGTTTCTGCGCGATCCGCGCGACATGTTCGCCCTGGAAGCGCGCGCCCGCAAGCTCGTTGTCGCTGGGGGAGCGGCTGCCATCGCCCCCGGCAATCGTCGTCGCGCCATAAGGCGTGCCGCCGCTGATCTCGGTCATGATCGTGTTCCCGGCAAAGCTGTACGGCAGCCCGACGACAACCATGCCGTGGTGAAGCAGGGTGGTGTGGAACGAGGTGATCGTCGTTTCCTGCCCGCCATGCTGGCTCGCGGTGCTGGCAAACACGCTGCCGACCTTGCCGATCAGCGCCCCCCGCGCCCAGAGTCCCCCGGTTTGATCGAGGAAATTGCGCATCTGTGCGGCCATATTGCCAAAACGCGTCGGCGTGCCAAAGATGATCGCGTCATAATCGGCAAGCTCGTCGGGGGTCGCGATTGGCGCGGCCTGATCCAGTTTCATGCCGGCGGCGCGCGCCTGAGCGTCCGGCACAATTTCCGGCACCCGCTTGAGCACGGCCGCGCATCCCTCAACCCCATCGACACCGGCCGCAACCGCGCGTGCCATGGTTTCGATATGGCCATAGGCCGAGTAATACAGGATCAGAATGCGGGCCAATGGTCAGTTCCTACCTAACGAAAAAGTCAGAATTTGAAGGTTCCTTCAAGCCCATAGATCCGCGGGCGGGCCTTGAAGACGAAACCACCCGGCGAGAATTCGGCATTGTATCTCTTGTCGAACAGGTTGTCGGCAAAGGCTGACAGCGTCCATTGGCCGCCATCGAGCGATATGCGCGTGTTGACCAGATCGACCGGATTGCGCGAGGTTGAATTGGTCACATCAAACCACGTCCGGCCGATACGGCGATAATCAATCCGTCCCCGCACCTTGAGGTCACCGCCGTTGATGCGGGTTTCATATTGCCCGCCGACATTCAGGGTATAGCGCGAGATGAACGGCGCTTCATTGCCGATCACCGTTGCATCGGGGAAGCTGGTGATTTCCGAATAGGTCACGCCGAGCCCGGCATTCAGATCAAGCCCACGCGCTGGGTGAATGGCGGTTTCGAGTTCAAATCCGCGCAGTCTCGCACTGGGCACATTGCCCAGATTCTGGGTCGAGTTCGCGGCCAGAAAGACGAAGAAATAGCCGTTGCGCGAACTGGTCGTATAGGCGCTGGCGTTGACCGTCATCAGATTGTCGAACAGGCTGCTTTTCAATCCGATTTCAACGGTATCGGCGATTTCGGCCTGGTAGATATCGCCGACGCCGACCACGCCGGTACCCGCTGCAACCGCGCCAACCCCGGTCTGGTTGAAGCCACCGGAACGGAAGCCACGGCTATATCCACCATAGATCGTCAGGTTTTTGATTGGCTGCCAGGTCACCGTGACCTTGGGCTGCCAGGAAGAGAAGGACCGGTTGCGGACTTGGCCGGGGATTCCAGCTGGGAACCCGGTGACCACCGGAATGAAGGCCGCCGGGGTCAGCGTGGTATTGCTGCGGTTGTCGCGGTCGTACCGAAGCGATCCATCGATGCGCAGCGTCTTGGAAAATTCATAGCCAAGCCCGCCATAAATTGCCCAGGCAAAATTATCCTGACTATCGGCCAGAAAAGTCGCCTGCGGGTTCAGCGGGTTGGTGCTCGGCGTGCGGAAAACCGCGGTGACGCCATTGCCGGTATCGACCAGATTGCCAGTCGAAATATATCGATCGGTGTGGATCAGGTACGTCCCCAGCGACCATTCAAACGGCTGGTTATCGGGGGAGGAGATCCGCAAGTCTTCGCTGATCGCCCTCACATCCAAAAACTGGCTCTGGTTGAGATCGAAGCCGAAAAAGCGGAACAGCAAGGATTCCGGAATTGGCAGAAAGTCGAACGCGTCGCCGGTCAGGATTTCGCTGACCTTGTCATAGGAGGTGACCGACCGGATCGATCCCCAATCCGCCTGATAATCGAGCTTCAGCGACACATTATAGATGTCGCGATTGTCGATACCGGCATTGTTGACGCGCACCGGCAGGCTGACGTCGTTCACATCAGTGACGATATTATAATAAAATGCCTGGGTTTTGAGGATCGAGACGAAGCCGCGCAGATCGGCGCTGAAATTGTCGGTCGGCTGCCACAACAGCTTGGCGCGGACGGAGAAATCCCTGACCGGATCGGCATCCTGCCCAAGGAAAGTGTTGGGAATATAGCCATCGGTATCGCGCCACGATCCCGACACGCGGAATTTGAGCGTATCGGCAAGCGGCCCGCTCAAGCCGGCGCGGATCGTATAGCCAAAGCCATTGTCGATCCCGGCCATGAAGCGACCTTCCAACTGGTCGGTTGGGTCCTTGGTGGTGATGACAATCGCGCCGCCAATCGCGTTGCGTCCATATAGGCCGCCCTGCGGTCCCTTCAGGATTTCGATCTGCTCGATATCGAACAGTTCCTGGTTGAATTGCGCAGCGTTGACCTGCTGCACGCCATCAACGACGACGGCGACTGATGGCTCGGAATTGCGGTTCTGGGTGATGCCGCGAATGATGACAAAGGCGTTGCCGACATTCTGCGTTTCAATCAGCTGAACGTTCGACGTCAGCCCGATAAAATCGGCTGGCTTGTCGATGCCAGCCGCATCGATCGCCTTGGCATCAAAGGCAGTGATCGCCGCAGGCGTATCTTGCAGCCGGGTGTCACGCCGCAGCGCTGTCACCACGATTGCATTGGGATCGGTTTCGGCTTCGGCCGCCGGCGGTGTATCCTGCGCTTGCGCAGGCGTGGCTATGACCATCGCCAATGCCGAGATCGATCCCGCCAACAGGGCGCGTGTCCAAAGAGCAGCCTTTTTCACCAGATATCCTCCCCCAATATCGGCGCATGCCTTGCGCTATCGCCAAGCGTCACGACACCGAATCTACCCCGGACAGACTAGGTTATTTCGTAATTCGAAGTCAAGTTCGATATGCGAAGTTTTGACGCTGGGGGCGCGGCAGGGACGATGGCCAGCCGATCCGCAAGCCATCGCAACCGAAATGCAGTGTTCAGTTCTGGTGGAGCGAATGGATGAGCGCGGGCCAGCGTTGCAGCGCACTGCCGATTTCGGCCGCTGCTTCGCGCAAGAGGGGCAGCCGGGTCCGCACCAGTTCCTCCTGGGAAATGCGCGTGGTCGATGTCGAACAGTTGATCGCAGCGACGATCCGACGCTCAGCGTCAAAAACCGGCACCGCCACCGAGACCAGGCCGTAATCGAGTTCGTCCAGCGCGGAATCATAGCCTGTGGTGCGTGCGCTGCGCAGTCGCTCTTCTAATGTGGCGCGCGTCGTCACCGTTCGCTCAGTAAAGCGCGTGAGGGTGGCGCGATCGAAATAGGCGGCGGTCACTGTTTCCTCTTGAAAGGCAAGCAACACCTTGCCGAGCGACGTCGCATGCAACGGAAAGCGCGTGCCGACCGTCGCGCCAAGCCGAATGCGTCGATTGGTGGACACATGCGCAACGTAAAGAATGTCGTCACCCGACAATACCGCCATCGAGGAACTGTCACCGGTATCGTCGCGCACGCGCTGCAGCGGCGGCAACACGACCTGTTCGACATTCATCGACGACAAATAGCTGCTGCCAAAACTCAGCACCTCAGGACGCAGCAGAAACTTGCGGCCATATTGCGCAACATAACCGAGCTGGACGAGCGTATTGAGGCAACGTCGTGCGACCGCGGGGCTCAGCTCGGTCAACTGCGCGACCTCGCTCAATGGCATTTCCGGGTGGCTCGCGTCGAAGGCGCGCAATACCCGCAGGCCGCGTTCAAGCGTCGAGAGATATTCGCTGTCCTTGGGCGGTTTCCCGGGCGTGGCCATGGCCCGCGTTACTGGTCGCGCAGGTGCAGGGCAAGATGGCGGCTTTCGCGGCCGACCGCCCCCGTCATTCCGCAGCCGCGGCCTTTTCGGCATGGCCGACCAGCGTATCATTATGCTGGCCCAGCGTCGGCGGCGCGCTGACCGTCATCATCCGTTCGCCATCAAAGCTCACCGGCGAACGGATCGTGCGAAACGTCCCGTGCGGGCCAGCGGGGTCTTCGACGCACAATTGGAGATGCTGCGCCTGTTCGGTCTCGATTACCTCGGGTGCCGAATAGACCGGTGAATGCGGCACCTCGAGCCGTTCAAGCGTCGCGCACCAATCGGCGCGGGGGCGGGAGGCGAAAATCGGCGCAAGGAAAGCGGCGACTTTTTCGTAATTGGCGATGCGCGCGGTGCGGCTGGCGAATTCGGCGCGCGCGAGCATGCCGGGCTCGCCGACCGCCTCAGCCAGGTTTTCCCAGAATTTGGGCGGCGACGACATATGCAGCGCAATCCAGCCGCCATCGCTGCACTGGAAAACATAGGATTGCGAGACATTGGGGCGGCTATAGGGGCCCATCACCTCGCCTTCCGAGAAATAATGCGTGAAATCGTCGAGGTTGAAATGCGCCATCGCCTCCAGCATCGACACCTCGACCAACCGCCCCTTGCCCGTCGTTTCGCGTTCATGCAGCGCGGCGAGCACACCATAGGCGCCGTAAAAACCCGTGATCGCATCTGCGAGCGCCGGCCCCACCACGCGCGGATTGGCCGGATTGACCAGCAGGCGCAGGAAGCCACTGGCGGCCTGCGCGACGGTATCAAAGGCCGGCCGGTCGCGATCGGGGCCGGTCGCGCCAAAGCCGGAGATCGACAGATAGATCAGCCGCGGGTTGATCGCGCGAAGCCGGGCCGGGTCGACATGGAGCTTTTCCACCACACCGGGGCGGAAATTCTGGATGAAGATATCGGCGGTTGCGATCAGCCGATCGAAGCTTGCCAGATCATCGGGGCTGCGCGTATCGAGCGTGATTGATCGCTTGTTGCGGTTATAGGTCTGGAAATGCGGACTATAGAGACCGCCATTGAACGCGCGAAACGGATCGCCGCCATCGGGCCGCTCGACCTTGATCACGTCGGCACCCATATCGGCGAGCAACATGCCAGCGGCAGGGCCGGTAATGAACGTCCCCATTTCGACGACGGTGACATCGGCAAGCGGCTTGGCCATGTTGACTACTCCCTCAACAAAATCATAGAAACTTCGATATACGAAATCAACTTCGTAAATCGAAGTTAGCACAGGCGTCGGGAAAGGCGCTGCAATCGACCGGAAAGGGCCAAGCACAATGAGGATCGGCAAACAGGATGCGCCCTTTTCGGCGATCTGCACATCGGACGCGGAGAGCATCACCGTGCGCGGCCATGATCTGTGCGGCGAGATTATCGGCCAGATGGATTTTACCAGCTATTTCTGGCTGCTGGTCACCGGCAAGGCGCCGAGCGAGGTCCAGCGCTTCTTTGCCAATGCAGTGTTGGCGGCGATTGCCGAACACGGGCTGGTGCCCAGTGTGGTTGCCGCGCGGATGACCTATGCCGCCGCCCCTGAGGCCTTTCACGGCGCCGTCGCAGCAGGGCTACTCGGCTGCGGTTCAGTGGTGCTCGGCAGCGCCGAGGTAGCCGGGCGATTCTATGCCGATCTCGTGGCCAAAACCGGTGACGGGAATGAGGCAGCCACCGCGGCGAGCGAGGGCATCCGCCGCCTGCGCGCCGACAAGCTGGCGATCCCGGGATTTGGCCACCCGCAACATGCTGGCGGTGATCCCAGGGCGTTGCTGCTGCTTGATCTCGCCGAACGCCACGGCATTGTCGGCCCGCACATCGCCATGCTCTATGCCATCCGCGATGCGCTGCCCGGCACCCTTGGGCGCGCCCTGCCGATCAACGTCAACGGCGCAATCCCGGCCGTGATGCTTGATGTCGGCTTTCCGGTCGCCGCACTGAAAGGGATTTCGCTGCTCGCCCGCACCGCCAGCCTGATCGCGCACTTACAAGAGGAAACCGAACGCCCCATCGGGTTCATCATGTCGGGTGCGGCCGCTGCGGCCATTGACTATGATGGGGCGTGATCAGGCGGTTGCGGCCCACAAGCAAAATCGGCTGCGTCGGCAAATCATGACGCGGAAAAGTTTGTAATTACCCTCACGTCACATATCAAATGGACGCTAATATCAGGCGCGAATGCGCCGCAAAGCGAGAGAAAAACCCCCTTCACTTTTCCGCTGTTTCAAATCGTCGTCCGAAGTGATGCGGCTGGCGTTAATGATATATAAGCTGCACTCGGTTTCGTGGCCACCAAGGTGCGGTGTTTTTGGAACCGTAGGGTGATGATGCAACGATGGAAGTCCAGCCGAGAGTTCAAGCCCGAGGCGGTGAAGTCGGCATTGGAGCGGGGTGTTTCCGCAGCGCAGGCGGCGCGCGACCTGGAGGTGCACGCGAGCGGGCCGCGCACTAAGTCCGCAAAGCGGAAGGCGATCAGGGTTCGGCCTTTCGCGGCAATGGTAGCCTGGGACCCGAGCAACATGAGATTAAGCGGCCGAGCCGCGAGCGGGCCCGGATAAAGGCGGAGCGCGACATCCTAAACTGAAGCAGATTTGGGAATGATCCGGCGCATCATTCCTCCGCCGATGCGACGACTTACTTCGCGAAGGACCCGAAATGTGGTTCGCGCTGATCGCCCTGTTCTAACGTCGAGTGGCTGGCTGGTCGATGAGTCGGTCGGTAACGTTCAGGACAATGGAGCGATCGAGAGCTTCTTTTCATCACTTAAGCCTGTTCGGATCGGGCGGAAAACATACCTTTCGCCCATTCAGGCATAGGCGAACGTCGTCAATTATATCGGACGCTTCAACAAACCGACACTCAGGCACTCGACATGAGGTATCTCAGCCCCATGGACTTGGAGAAGCAGGCTAATGTAACCTAACCTGGTGCCCACAAAACCGGGTACAGCCCAGCAGGTCGAATGGCAGGCCAGGTTTGCTCAAGCTAAAATGGGATCGTTCATGTCACAAAATGGACCTATCACGCCTGTTATTCTCTCGGGCGGAGTGGGTAGTCGGCTTTGGCCGATGTCGAGCGCTGAAATGCCCAAACAGATGCTATCCTTCATCGCCGACGAAACAATGCTGCAGCTGACCGCGCTGCGCGTACAAGGCGAACGCTTTGGCGCTCCAATCGTGGTCGCCAGTGCCCGACATGCAGATATGATCGAGACGCAGCTGGCCGATGTCGCCGCGCCTGCCGAGGCTCTTATCCTTGAACCGGCTGGGCGCAACACAGCGCCTGCGATCGCGCTTGCTGCAATTGCCGCAAGCTCAAGCCGTGGAGGACTGGGTGCGACGTTATTGGTAATGCCATCTGATCACGTTGTCGCTGACGTCGCCGCCTTTCATGCCGCAATCATGGTCGCGCTGCCCTTGGTCGAGCAGGGCTGGTTAGTTACATTTGGGATCGATCCTCTTACGCCTGAAACAGGCTATGGCTGGATACACATCGGCGAGATGATCGGCGGCGGTGTCCACCGCGTCGCCTCATTTGTCGAAAAACCGCCGAAAGGCGCGGCCGAAGCGATGCTGGAGGCCGGCGACCATGTCTGGAATGGGGGCATCTTTCTATTCCGTGCAGACGCCTATCTTGGCGCGCTTGAAGAACATGCTCCCAAGATTTTCGATGCAACCCGCGAAGCAATGAGCGGGGCGACGCGCCTAGGCACGCGTATTTACCCAAAGGCCGATGCGTTCGCGGCCTCGCCGTCGGACTCAATCGACTATGCGGTGATGGAAAAGGCGGAACGGGTCGCGGTCGTACCGGTCAGTATGGGATGGAGCGATCTTGGCAGCTGGGATGCACTACACGAGTTGAGTGACCGCGATGCTCAGGGTAACGTGCATGCAGCGGAAAACAGCGGCGAAGTAATTGCGATTGATACCGCGAATTGCATGGTGCGTACCAATGGCGCGCGGATTGCAATCTTCGGGACGTCGGATCTGATCGTCGTAGCCAACGGCAATGACATCCTGATCCTGCCGCGAGGCCGCAGCCAAGAGGTCAAGACCCTGGTCGATGCGATGAGCCGCTAAAGGTGCAGTCGAGCCAATGCGGCGGGTGCCTCGGCGGGTGATCATATCGGGCAAATGTGAACCGCAATCGAGAGCCAAACTTCCCTCTCGAGCCACTGTTTCACCCCGTCGCTCGCGGTAGTCCGCCTTTTCGGTCATCCTGTGCGTCCGCTGTCTTCAGTCATTGCGAAATATCGAGGGCATACTGTGCGAGCACGTATTGGACTTGCCCCACTTTAGTGGAGAGGCATTGGCACATTCCGCTGCCCGCTTTTTGAACTGGGCTGAGCCGAGATAGTCGAGCGACGAGCATCGTCGGATAGGGTTGTATAAACTGTTGATACATCGAGTAATAGCCTAATCGGCTGCGGCGCGGTTGTAGAAGGTGGTGCGCCAGACGAGCTTGATTTTGAGCGTCTTGAAGCACGTGTCGACCATGGCGCTATCGTAACGCTTGCACTTGCCAGCCACTGCCGTCTTTACGCATTTACAACGCAGCCTCGCCTAGGGATCGAACGAGCAATAAAGGCGGCCGCTCCGCGCTTGAGCGCCGGTGTAAAAACCTCTTCCCAACCTTGCACACCATTAATCTCCAGGCCCCGCAAAGCCTGATCTGCCCCCTTCTGAGTGGTCCAGAATCTCTGTTATTTTGGATTATGAAGGAGTTTGGAAATGGGCAAGAGGCACAAGCCGGAAGAGATTATCG
>LNFI01000019.1 GCA_001464615.1 Sphingomonadales bacterium Ga0077557
ATCGGAACGCTACTCGACACCTTCCCGCCACACGAATGCGCAAGCTACCTCCGAAACAGCGGATACGCCTCAATCTAATCAGGACAGACTCTAGGGCCGGAGGCGATAGGGTTCACGCGGAGGCGCGGCGACGCGGAGAAGAAAAGGCGGCGCTGCGCAGAAAATCGATCTTGTCCCGGATGGATCAGGTCAATCATGTCTTCCGACGCACCAGCTTGGTGAAACCACTCCGCGTCGCCGCGCCTCCGCGTGAACCCAATCCCAGGTCAGCCCTCAAGGAATGGCCCGGCAATCTCGTCGCGCACGCGCAGCAGCCGCCCGGTTGCGCGGTCGATCAAGGCCCAGGTCGTGACCGCTTCAACCTTCACCTTGCCGTCCGCGCCGGTGAAGCGAACATGCCGGTCAAACCGCGCGCCATAGGGTTTGCCCGGCACCCAGGTCTTGCCGGTCACGGTCTCTCCCACGCTGACATTACCGCGATAATCAATCTCGTGCCGGGTCACGACCCAGACATAGGCAGCAATCTGGTCAGCAGGCGCGACGGCGCGCCAATGTGCGGTGGCAAGGTCCTGAATCCAGCGCACCCACACCGCATTGTTGACATGGCCGAGCTCGTCAATGTCGGCCGGCCCAGCGGTAATGGTCAGCGTGAAGGCCAAGCCTATCCCTCCACCCCCAGCTGCCACAGCACGAAAGCATGTTCCTCGGCGGCCTCGCGCAAACTTTCGAACCGGCCCGATTTGCCGCCATGCCCGGCACCCATGTTGGTCTTGAGCAGCAGGACATTGTCGTCGGTCTTTTCGTGGCGCAGCTTGGCAGCCCATTTCGCGGGCTCCCAATAGGTCACGCGCGGATCGTTAAGGCCGCCGCTAATGAACATCGGCGGATAGGCCTGGGGCTTCACCTGATCATAGGGCGAATAGCTGCGGATCAGCGCGAATGCTTTTGGGTCTTCGATCGGGTTGCCCCATTCGGGCCATTCGCCGGGCGTCAAAGGCAGGCTTTCGTCCAGCATAGTGTTGAGCACATCGACAAACGGCACATCGGCAATCACTGCACCCCATAGTTCGGGATCGGAATTGACGACCGCGCCCATCAGCTCCCCGCCGGCCGAGCGCCCGGCGATGGCGATCTTGCCCGCGCTGGTCCAACCGCCCGCGATCAATCCCTTCGCCACATCGACGAAATCGTTGAAGGTATTGGTGCGCTTCTCCAGCTTGCCGTCGAGATACCATTGCTGACCCAGATCATCGCCGCCACGGATATGCGCGATGGCATAGGCAAAGCCGCGATCGAGCAGCGACAGCCGCCCGGTCGAAAAGCCCGGCGGGATGGCATAGCCGTAAGCACCGTAAGCGTAGAGGAAGACCGGGCGCGATCCGTCCTTCGGAAAATCCTTTGGATAAACGATCGACACCGGCACCTCAGTGCCATCGCGCGCGACAATCTTAAGCCGGTCGGTTGCGTATTTGCTGGCGTCGTACCCGCTCGGGATTTCCTGAACCTTCAGGACCGTCATCTTGCCGGTCTCGACGTCATAATCATAGACCGTCCCCGGCGTGACCATCGATTCATAACCGAGCCGCAGCACGCTCATGTCATATTCCGGGTTATCGCCGAGCCCGGCGTCATAGCTCGCCTCCTGGAAGGCGATCCGTTTGGGTGCGCCGCCCTCATAGCTATGGATCTCGATCTGATCGAGGCCCTCTTCGCGGCCATCAACGATGAAGAAGCGCGCAAAGCAGCTGACGCCGGTCATATAGAAATCGCGGCTTGGCCCGATCAGCTCGGTCCAGCTGCCGGGGTCGCTGATCGGCGCGGTGCAGAGCCGGAAATTGGGGTCGGTATCGTTGGTGTGGATGAACAAGGTCTCGCCATGCGCATCGACATCATATTCGCGCTCGACCTGGCGCGGCGAGACGCAGACCGGCGTGGCGAGCGGGTCGCTGGCGGGGAGCAGCCAGACTTCGCTGGTGACATGATCGCCGGTTGCGATGACGATCCATTGCCGGTTGCTGGTTTCTGAGACACCGACGCGAAAGCCTTCATCGGCTTCCTTGAACAGCTCGATATCGTCGGTGATGGGCGTGCCGAGCCGGTGGAACCGCGCATTGTCCGTCCGCCATTGGTCGTTCGCAAGACCGTAGAGGAACCCGCTGTCGTCCGCCGCCCAGACGATTTCGGAGAGCATGCCGGGGATGATTTCGGGCAGATGTTCGCCGGTCGCGATGACCTTGACCCGGACTTCGAAGCGTTCCGAGCCATTGTCGTCGATCGCATAAGCGAGCAGCGTGCCGTCATTGCTGACGGACAGCGCACCAAGCCGGAAATATTCCTTGCCCGCCGCCAGCATGGGTTCATCGAGCAGCAATTCATCCGCGCCGCCGCCCACGGGCTTGCGCCACCATTTGCGATACTGGCCTCCGGTTTCGAACGCGGCCCAGTAAAGCCAGTCGCCATCCTTTTGCGGGACCGACGACTCGTCTTCCTTGATCCGCCCCTTCATCTCTTCATAAAGCCTGTCGGTCAGCGGCTTGAGCGGGGCCATCACGCCCTCGAAATAGGCGTTTTCGGCTTCGAGATAGGCAAGCACGTCTGGATCGGTGACCTCAGGATAGCCGGGGTCCTTCAGCCAGGCATAGGCATCGTCGATGGTCTGGCCGTGGGCGGTAAAGCTATGCTGGCGGCGCTCGGCGCGGGGCGGCGGGGTGGTGATGGTCATCTTCTATCCCTAACCGTTCAAATGACGCTTCGTCGAGAGGCAGGGACGCAAAGGCGGCGGCTCGACTTGGCCGGGCACCAGCGCGTAAGATATGCCATCATCAGAGTCAGGATAAGCCATGTCTACCCATGCCGACCGTCTTTCCGCCCTGCGCGACCAGCTCAAGCGCGATCGCTTGGATGGCTTTGTCGTGCCGCTCACCGATGAGCATATGAGCGAATATGTCGGTGCCTATGCGCAGAGGCTCGCTTGGCTGACGGGGTTTCAGGGATCGGCCGGGACGGCGGTCGTGCTGCCCGAGGCCGCAGCGATCTTTACCGATGGCCGTTATACGCTGCAGGTGCGGCAGCAGGTCGATGGCACTCATTGGGCCTATATTGGTGTGCCGCAGGCCAGCGTCGCTGGTTGGCTGGGCGACCATGCCGGGCAGGGCGCGCGCATCGGCTATGATCCCTGGCTGCATACCCGCGCCTGGGTGCAGGAAGCGAGCAAGGCATTGGCCGAGCGCGGCGCCGTGCTGGTTGCTGTCGATACCAATCCTGTCGATGCGGTCTGGCCCGATCGCCCGGCCCCGTCCGCCGCTACGCTTAGCGTGCAAACCGATGATCAAGCCGGGCAGTCATCGGCGCAGAAGCGCGCCGGGATTGCCGACTGGTTGGCTGCGCGCAAGGCCGATGCAGTGGTGCTGACCGCGCTCGATTCGATTGCCTGGACGTTCAACATCCGCGGCAAGGATGTCGATCATACCCCCGTCGCGCTCGCCTATACGATCGTCCAGGCGGATGGCACCGCCGATCTGTTCATCGCGCCCGAAAAACTGACCGACGCGGTCCGCCAGCATCTCGGCAATGCCATCCGCGTGCGCGATCGCAGCGAATTCGCCGCAGCGCTTGCCAGCTATGCGGGCAAGCGCGTTGCCGCCGATCCGGAACGCGCCGTCGCCGCTATCTTTGACGCGCTTGATGCTGGCGGTGCGAGCGTGCTGGCGCAGCGCGACCCAGTGGTGCTCGCCAAAGCGCTCAAAAACCCTGTGGAAATCGCCGGTCACCGATCAGCGTCCGCGCGCGATGGTGCAGCATTGGCCCGCTTTTTGCGCTGGGTAGAGGCGGAGGCGCCCAAGGGGGGCCAGACCGAGCTGAGCTGCGCCGCCAAGTTGCTCGAATTTCGGCAGGCATCGGGCGTGCTGCTCGACACCTCGTTCGATACCATTTCGGCGACCGGTGCGCACGGGGCGAGCCCACATTACCGCGTCGATGAAGAATCGAACGCGCCGCTCGAACTTGGCCAGCTTTATCTGGTCGATTCAGGCGGGCAATATCAGGATGGCACCACCGATGTAACGCGGGTGCTGCCGATCGGTCCGCCTACCGCCGAGATGCGCGATCGGTTCACGCGCGTGCTGAAAGGGCATATCGCACTCGCCACCGCCGTCTTCCCACACGGCACCAATGGCGGCCAGCTTGATGCGTTTGCGCGGCGCCCGCTATGGGAAGCGGGGCTCGATTATGCGCACGGGACTGGGCACGGCGTCGGCGCCTATCTGTCGGTGCATGAAGGCCCACAGCGGATCGCCACGCCCAATTACCCCGGTGGTGGCCCGTCAGAGCCACTCCGCGCGGGCATGATCATTTCCAACGAGCCGGGATATTACAAGGCGGGTGAGTATGGCATCCGCATCGAAAACCTGATTCTGGTCGAGGACCGCGACCTACCGGGCGGCGAAGCCCCGATGCTTGGCTTTGAGACGCTGACTTTTTGTCCGATCGAACGATCCCTAATTGTGCCCCAAATGCTGACCGCAAGCGAGCGCGCCTGGCTCGATGCCTATCATGCCCGTGTCCTCGCAATACTAGGCCCGCAAATGCAGGGCGACGATCTCGCCTGGCTCACCGCCAAATGCGCGGCCATCTGAACGGGAGACAATGACGATGTCATCGCTGCTGACGACGCCGATTCATCTTGGCCCTGGTGCCAGGGCCCTGGTCCAGCCCGATTTTACCGGCGTGGACTGGTATGAAGGCTATGGCGAACGCCACGACGCCGACGGGATCGAGGGGCGGCTGGTGATGATGTACCGCTTCACCGAAAGCTGGAATTCGTGGGAAATGCACCCCAGCGGCGATGAAGTCGTGGTTTGTGTGGCCGGGGAAATGACGCTGCACCAGGAATTCGCCGATGGCAGCACGGCAACCGCGACGATTGGTGCGGGGGATTACGCGATCAACCCGCCCGGCTGCTGGCACACCGCCGACGTAGCGGGGGAAGCGACGGCGCTGTTCATCACCGCCGGTTTGGGGACTGAGCATCGTCCTCGTTGAGCGGAGCGCCAGCGGCGATATCGCGCGCGCGCGCCTTTCGCTTCTTCAAATTCTCGCGCAATTGTGCCGCCAACCGCTCTGCGCGCTCGTCCTTTTGGGTCATGCACGCCCTATCCCGCGCAACTGCCTTGCTGACAAGCTCGCCTTGACAAGCGCCGTCGCGTCAGACCATAGGCGCGCTCCCGCCCCAAAAAGCGGCGAAACGCTGCCGTAGCTCAGTGGTAGAGCGCATCCTTGGTAAGGCTGAGGTCGTGAGTTCAATCCTCACCGGCAGCACCATCTTCTCCCTTGAAATCGTTACAAATTTTCCCCTTTTGGGGAATTACGTGAACTTACGCGGCATCTTTCAATGGTCGATGTAACAGCCGCGAAATGCACGCTGTTCACAGTGATCTCGGCACAATTTTGTCCATTGGCTGCGGGACACGGCCCCTTGCCGGCAAGCGGTTCGAGCGCCTGACTTCTGCTGCGGGCGATGTCGCCCAGCGAAACCCAAGGAGAATAAGAGGAAGGTCGATCCGGGACATGGCGGGTTGAGGCTGAGAGAAAGGCTCTTGGCGCCCGTCGTGACGACCCGCCATGGCCACTGTTCTCCCCGATACTCGCCCGTCCCGCGCTTCACGGCCATCGTCGCAGTTCAAGAAGGTCAGCATGGGCAGCCTCAATCAAGATAACGGCATGAGCGTTGGCTAGCTTAACGTGGTCGACGACCAGGCGAAGGTCGACGGCCTTCTGAAATGGGTTGGTCAGACTGGCAGCTATGCAAAGCATTGGGAAATCGAGCGTTCGACCTGGCTCGGCCAAGGCCATATGCGCCTGGTCCTTACCACCGGCCCAGCCATCGTCGAAGCGCCCCGGCAAGCCAAGGAAAGCCGATGCCCGCGCATGGCCGAGAAAATCGCCGCGCAGGCAAAGAAGCCATTTCGCCCGCAAAACGCCTTGGATGTGCGCAATGTTGTCGATCGAGGTGAGCGTGCGGTCTGAGGTCGCGACCGCCCTCTCGTCGCGCTGCGCAGGTGGATTGGTAAGGCCCGGCGACATGGCCTCCGTCCGGTCGCGGGTACCGGGAACCAGTCCCAGGCAGATCGAATAACGACCCAGTAGGCGTAGCCGAGACGATCAATGACCCTTACAGGGGCGTGGCCATCCATCGGCGCGGACCATGGCGATCCCTCGAAGGCGAGGAATACGCGACCCTCGCATGGGTCGACTGGTTCAACAAACGACTGCTCGAACCTATTGGCAACGTCCCCCCAGCGGAGACCGAAAGACAACATTACACTTTGCTCGACCAGGGTCGGGCGGCCCCGCAACTTATGCCAACAGGTCTACGACAGATCCCGAACGGCTCATCTTGCCCATCTTCAAATTTCTTTACTATCCCAAAATAGCAGAGATTCTGGACCACGAGTAAGCCGGCGAGTCAGTTATCAAACCTTTCGGCGCATATATTTACGCCGTGAATTAGATTGGTTTTGCCTCGCCTCTTGATTCGTTTGCCTTAGCCAACCATAAGGTAACGACATCAATAGGGGGTAATATGCAACGATTCTCTCGTGCCGTTTTTTTGCCTGTAATTGCTCTTAGCATTAGCACGGAAGCTTTGGCGCAGGGGCCTCGTCTTCCTGGTGTGGCTATTGTTGAAATAGACGACATCGCGCAATCAGGTAAGGCCGCAGCATTGACGGCAATGATTCAGTCGTCAATTGCCGCTACCAACAAATTTCGCGTAATCGAGCGCGAACAACTTGCCAAGCTCGAACGGGAGCAAACGCTCGCGAAGCGCGGAACGATTACATCGCGCGATAACGGCCGTATTGGGGGATTTGAAGGCGCCGATTATTTGATTTATGGATCGATTACCACGCTCTCAGCATCGAAAAAGAGCGACATGGGGGCAACGTTAATTAGAGGAATATTTTCGTCGCAGGGAAGTCAGTCGCAATCTTGCTACACCGGTAAAATCACGCTTGGCCTAGATATTAAAATTTCAGATAAGCAGACAGGTCAGATACGCTACGTAAAGCGTATTGATGAGTCGCAATCATCATCGATTTGTGGCGACGAAATCCCTCAGGCAGATTCAACAGTTCTAATGCGCTCGGCCGCTGACAAGGTTGCTTCTGGTTTAATCACTTCAGTTTTTCCGATCAAGGTGGCCGATGTGGGTAGCGATGGAGTCATCACGCTCAATTATGGTGAAGGTTCGTTACGGTCAGGCGACTATCTGACGATCTTTGAGCCCGGAAAGGCTCTCGTCGATCCAGATACTGGCGCGCCCATGGGTACAAGCGAGCGGCGCATCGGCATTGTTGAGGTGATCGACGTTCAGTCGAGGTTCTCACGGGCAAAAGCCGTGGCGGGATTCACCATGGATCCGCCACAGGTCAAGTTCGTCGCACGAACCATGACGAAGGACGACCAAGAGGCGTTCAAGCCCGGCAAAAAGAAGAAAAACTGATCTGTTGGTCTAGATCGCTGCCAATCTAGCGCTTCAAACAGCTGTTGATTAGCCTAAGACATCAATACGAGGAAATCCTATGGCTATACCGAACATTGGCTCTCTTAGGCATTTGCTTGGCGGCTTGTGTGTGGTGCTTGCTTCCTATTGGATGGCGCCTGCCCCTGGATTGGCGGCGGAAAGGCGAGTGGCGTTAATCGTTGCAAATGCACGCTATGAAAGAGCGGTCCCGCTTAAAAATCCTGCGCCTGATGCCCAACTTATTCGACAGAGCCTATCGCGAGTCGGTTTTGAATCGATCCGCGTCGTTGAAAATGTTGGCAAGCAACAAATGGAAACGGCGCTGCTTGAATTTGCGAAATTGGCCGATGACGCAGATGTGGCGGTAATTTACTATGCTGGCCATGGCATGGAGATTGATCACACAAATTATCTTATTCCCGTCGATGCAAAGATTGCTTCTGCGCGGGACGTTGAGTTCGCGACGATCAAGCTCGATGCCATCATGCACGTCGTTGATGGCGCAAAGCGCCTCAGGGTAGTCATTCTCGATGCTTGCCGCGAGAATCCCTTTCTTTCGCAACTTAAGCAAAATGGCGGCACGCGGGCTTGGTCCCAGGGGCTTGCTGAGGTCGAACCGCCAAATGAGACATTGGTGGTATACGCATCAAAGGCTGGCCGGGTGGCGCTGGACGGCAACGCCGAAAACAGCCCATTCGCAACGGCTGTCGCGCGGCGCATCATTGAAGACGGTGTTGAGATAAACCTGTTATTCCGAAAGGTACGTGATGACGTGATTGCGTCAACATCGGGGGCCCAGGAGCCGTGGACCTACGGCTCTCTCTCCAGCAAGCAGTTCTATTTCCGGCCGGGCAAAAGTCAGGTCGCTGCGAGCACTTCATCGCCCGAGCCAGATCTAGAGGCAGATAGTTGGTCGCTTTGTAAAGGCGGTGCTTCTCGCCTTCCGTGCCAATCGTATCTGCGCACTTATCCTAAAGGTCGATTTGTAACCCTCGCGCAAACCAGAGTCGCCGATTTCGATGCTGCCCGAATGGAAAGTACGGCGCCTGGGCGTGGGGCAGATGTTCGGGCGAGTCCAAGCAGTTCACCGCCGCCCTCGCAACTTGTGACCGCATCACCAGCGCCGCTTGGCACCGCTGCTCGCGGTTCTGGAGGTCGGAGCCTAATCGCTATCGGGCCGATCGTGACCGAACGCGAATGCAAGGTTTATCAGGCGTTGAGTGGGCGCAGCGCAACCGTAACGAACGGGTACATGGCTGCTAATGTCTCAAGCTGGTCGGTACGACTGTACAAGGATTGCATGACGCAATTCGCTGGCATTCGCACCGCACTGCAGTCGGCGCTTGCATCAACTGGCAAGATTTCTGTGGGTGTCGGCGGACTGACGGTGAACGGTCGCGTTTCGAATATCGCGCGCGAGGGGACTGGATTCGCCGATGAATCGGCGACGAGTGGTGCATCCTCGATGGCCAATACCGCCCTTGTCGTTTCGATGGACGTAACCGTGCGCGATCGCGCCGGCCGGATTGTCTATGGTTTCCCGATCCGCAAACGATTGGAAACGGGTTTTGCGGCGCAGGATTCCCGATCGAGTTCGTTTAGCGTCACGGAGGGCGATGGCGTTTACGGGCTGATGCAACAGCAGTTGGCGCAGGCCGTTGCCCGGGCACTTGTGCAGCGGATCGATCCAATTCGGGTGCTGTCCGTGGCCGGCCAAAAGATCACGCTGAATTACGGCGAGCCCATTCTTGAATTCGGGACAATTGTCGATGTCGTCGTTCCGGGCAGGGCGGCTGTCATTCGTTATCGCGTGCAATCGGCCGTTAACGGCGAAGCTATTGCACTTCAGGATGGCGATGGTGACGGCAGCCAGATTCCCCCCGGCGCCATTGCCTCGGTAATCGAGCCTGAGTCCGGCGCCGCAAACCGGAGCCGCTTTGAAAAGGTGGAATTACCCTATTGAGGCAGTCGGGCCCTGGCTGTCAGTGGCTTGCATCAGGATAGGCCGCAAACACCATCGCTTAGAAGGGCTTGCCAACAACTTGATGCTTAAGGTCCGCTGGGCGTAGGCAGAACACACCGTCGAACATCCATGGCGGCGGCGGACAGGGCTTTTTGGGCGGCCGGGGGTGGAGCTGGACAATGCAAAGATTGGCATAGAAGCGAAGGCAGAGCTTGCCGTCGCGTTTCGATTTACCGTTGTCACCGATCACCAGTGACCCCTCCTGATTATAGACCACCCCGGTGCTAACGACGCCGCTACCGCGCCCAACGACGGTCTCAGCCGAGCGCCGGTCAGCCTTGGTGACGACCGTGCCCGTCGTGACACTCAGGTTTGCGTTTCCACCATCACTCACGCCGATATCGGTCACCGCACTCTTGCCCCCCCGAGCAGTCGTCACAACCGCTCCGGCACGGGCGGTGATGCGGGTTCTGCCATAAGAAGTGCGAGCACCCGCGCGTCCGCCACCGCCTGACGTCCGGCTTGCCTGCGTGGAGGACGAGCCCGCCCCCGAGCGTGATCCCGGTGCGGTTGTGCGGTCGCCCGAATCATCGTCGCCAGTGTTTTGCGCCACCCCCGCGCCCTGACCGCCGCGGTTCCCGGCGCGCTCGTCCGGCAGATAATCGCATAGCCGACTATCTGGTCGGTACAGGCATGCCGGCGAGTCTTCCTCTTTGCGCCGGTAGAAATAGGACGCAATATCTTTGGCGGCCGCTTCCTTCGGCCCATCTGTAAGCGCTGCAAGCGCAACGGTACTGGCCGCGGCCGCGAACAAAAGACATCCAAGGCCTGCAGTCGCCCCACAGGCAACGGCAATCAAGGCGGCGGCCGCTCTCCCTATTGCTAAAGACTGTGCAATGCCGATTGCGGCTTTCGATGCCTGCTCAGTCGCGGCGTACCCCTCGCCGTCTAATGCCTTTGCTCCTGCGGCTCCAAGTTCGATAAGGAACGCTGCGCGAGAAATTATTTTGCCCGCCATTTCAAACTTCGAGCCCAAATCGAACCTGGTTAGATACTCCGATTTGGCTTTTTTATAGCCAGCTATCGCATCGTCGGGATCGGCAGAAAGCAAATCGTCAAGATTATTTGCGAGAGCAGAAGTTGCGGCAGTTTTTTTGAGATACTTCCCGATGGCTTGCTCGCTATCGCCGACATTGGTGACGAGTCCCGTGAAAACATCAAGATTGTCCGCGGACGTGGCGTCCGGGTCGGCCGTCTGACCATAGGCAGCAGAGGCGACTAGCAGCAACGGGAGGATCAGCAAGCGCAGCAGCATGTCATTCAGGCCTTGTGTCGATCAGCGCGAGTTGCTCCAACGTCGAAGGAGCGCCGGGGCGGTGGGCCGAGACGAGCAGCACGCGGCCCGTCGCGGCGTTGCCCGAAATCACGAAGAAGCGATCCTCTGCTGAGAAGATACCAACCGGAATCAGCGCTTTGCGGAACGGTATGTCCGCCCGGGCGATCTGGAGGAAACGGTTGCGCATCGGCAAAGACAGGTCCGGGGGCGGAACCGGCGCTGGCTGACCGAGCGCGACCAGCACGGCGCGCAGCGGTTGGTAGAGCGTAGCGGTACCGCCAAAGTCAGCGAGCGCTGAAACCTGACGCGCCAGGCGCGCGGACAGGAGTTCGGGCGCGGCACGCGTGAGGAACGAGGTAAGCGCTGCCGGCTCGCCGAGGCCGTCGCGCGGGAATTGCGCCTCAAACTCGTCGGCTGCCGCGCGCGCCGATGACCGAAGCGCTTCGAACAGGTTAAGATTTGCCGTTTCGGCAATCAGCCGCGCCGCAGCGCCCGGCTTGCGCCCCGCCAGCGTGCCGCCGGGCAGGAAGGCCGCCCGCAGCACGACAGGGGCTTCACGACGCTGAACCTGCGCGATCCACCAGAAATCCAGAGTTGGGCTATACAGCCCAATGACCGGCCTCTGCGACAGGGCGTGGCCAACCGACAAGATGGCCGTCGCGAAAAAGCATCGCAGCACCGAATCTAGATTTTCATCATTGTACCCAGGCAGAGCCAAGGTTCGGCCCGCCTCTGGTACAACGAGGGGACCGCTGCGAAGAAGATTTACGCCGGCATAGCCGCGGACCTTCAGCGCGCCGCCAATGGCCAATGTGGTCAAAAGTCGGCCGTCCCGCGGCGCTTCGGCTGCCAGGGCCCTGACGGAAATGCTGGCGCCACCCAGCGAGGATGCTGCCAGACTAAGGCAGAATGCCCGCCGATTCACTTTTTGAGCCGATCTTTTGGCGGGCGACAGCCTTTGCGATAGCCGACAACGCCAATTTGCGCGCACGCAGTTTCTGCCAGGCCTTGGGTCTGCGAAACGACAGTCCCTGTCGACGTGGTCGTCTGGACAGCCAACGGCGGCTGACTCACCGCGCGAAAGGTTTGTGTTTGGCGCATTTCCGTTGCGTCGCGCCGCGCGGTGCGCTCCGGCGTTTCAATGACGGGATCTAGGGTGACGCCCGTCGCGGCCGGTATGACGGTCGCATCGGTTACCACCTTGTCGGCCACGACCGTCTTTGCCTTAATGGTCACGTCCTGATCGACCTGTATCAGTAGGAATAGGGCGATGCCGATCATTGGCCAGCCGCCAGAACGGTGACACGCACGACACGTGCCGTTGTGGTCAGACCGCGCGGATCGCGCGCCTGATGTTCGTTGACGATCGCTGCCACGCCGCTCAACTTCAGCGGCGTCTCGATCTCCCCGGTAAGCGCCTCGACCTGCAATGACTTGGGAAACGGCTTTTCATAGGGTCTCGCCTTCGCCACACAGCCGATTTCCTCGGTTCCATCGGTGTCGAATGCAATCTTGAAGCTGTCGGCTGGGATGATGAGAGGGGTGTCGGCCGGCGTGAGCGGTTGCACCCCAGTAAACCGATTGGGGTAAATGCGAATGGCTGATTTGCTATCGGTCCCAGGGATAAAACAATAGAAATAGGCGTCTTGATTTGCCTTCAAAACGATCCGAACGGGCTGGTTTACCCGTACCGTCGTCGGCACCGTCATGGTGAAATTGAGCGCCGCCGGGTCCGCGATCGGCGCGAGTGCGGTGGGTGCAGCCTTTGACGGGGCGAGCGCGGCGACGTCCGCCTTGGCGGGAAGGCTGTG
This sequence comes from Sphingomonadales bacterium Ga0077557, assembly GCA_001464615.1. GTDB lineage: Bacteria > Pseudomonadota > Alphaproteobacteria > Sphingomonadales > Sphingomonadaceae > Sphingomonas. The sequence continues at coordinate 12,633 of LNFI01000019.1, forward strand.
GACAAGGAAGCTAAAATATAGCTGCGGATCGATCGCGGTTCCTGCCCCCAGATTGTTCTCGGCCCGATAGCGACTCACCGCCAGCTTCAGTTCCGCTGAGTCGACTCCATCGACAGGCCCGCTATAGCTACCCGATTGGCGAAGCGCGGTTTGCGTAGCGGCAACGCGTTCGCGCTGCGACATCCTCCCGAAAAAGTCGGTGGCTGTGCGTAACGCCAGCGGATCAGCGCTTGGGAGCGCAAGGCATTGCCAATAAGGGACTTTTGTGAATTTCCCGAGGAGTTCGATCAGGCTCAGCTGCACCAGGGATCGAATCGAAGGACCCTGTCCCTCATTAACGTCCTTGCGCACCGAAAAGAGCAGCGACGCAAAAGGGAGCAGACCCTCAACATCGGCTCCCTTGCCCTTATTCACCAACAGCACCGTGTTCTGTGTTCTTACACCGGGAACGGCGGTGCGATCGCGCGTAAGGTACATGCCCAAGTCCATGCCGATTTGGCCGACTTGACGATCCGACGAAATACCAAGCGACACCGGCGAGAACGAAACACCTGCCTTCTTACTCGACACAACGCTGCCCGCATCTACGTTAGTGATAGAACCCTTAATATAATAATCAAACTCTCCGGCTTGCGCATTTGTAAGTAAATCGTCGGTCTCAGCATCAACGAATATGAACGCCTTGCTTTTAATGGACATACTATCGATCGCCGAGATCAGCATGTCACGGGTGCCGCTTTTCAGCGTTTCGGTTTTATCCAGGATATTGCCGGCAGAAACGCGCAGACCGGTCTTGCCGTATTGGATAAATAAATCGTCCATACAGCTCAGCGCTTCACCAAAGCTCGTGATGGTGCGCTGGATGCGGTTACTGGGCAAGGAAAGCACAGGAACCGCCGCGTCCCGGTCCCCGCTCTGCGTGGCGGCCGAGACCTCGATCGTCAACATCGCGGCAAGCGCGAGCCCCGCGATGACCTGCCGAAACAACGCTTTCACCAATTTTGCCTTCGCCCCTCGCTGTGGCCCCGAACCTTATTGTCGGCAAATGACGACGACGTCTCCGGTAACTGTGTTGTTTTCACGCTCGCTGGCCTGGTTGCGCAGCAGTGATTTTGGCTGCTGCTGATTGGCCTGCGCCCCGCCAATTTGAACTGGTCCGCAATCCTTCCGAACGGCAAATCGGGACGCATCATCGGCCTTGAGACTGCCACCAGCAATCCGAGAGCCCTTTGTCTTGATTCGGGCGATCTTCGATTCAGTGCCGGGGTCTGCCGCTTTGCGCTTGAACGGGTCTTGAGCGCGGGCCTCGCCCGCGCCCAATGCCGCCACGACAAGAAGAAGGATTGCGATACGCATCACTTCTTGCATGCCCGACGACCAATCACGCCGACCCGCGTCTCCGCACAGGCATTTTTACCGTCGGCGGTGGTCGTCGCCGTGCCGACGACCGAGGTGATCGTCGTATCCCCCTTGATCTTTGCGTCCTTTATCGAGCCAATTTCAGTCGCCGCCGTCGCGCCTTGGCCATTCGCGCTCGTTGCCACAGTCCCGGCAACAGCCGTAATATTTGTCTTGCCTTCAATATCGGAGCCGCTGATTCCGCCGATTGTAGACGTGGCCGTCGCGTCCTTGCCTTTAGCCGACGTGGACACCGTACCCGCCACGGCGGTGATCTTGGTGTCTCCCTTGATCGTCGTATCGACGTTCTCTTGCGCATAAGCGGCAGTGCTCAACATTAACGCGCCAATGATAATAATGTTACGCATTAAATCCTCCCTTTGTAGTAAAACACGTACGCGAATCAATTTATTCACGTCTATCTAGAATCCATGACCTGTCAATAGTGTCAACGCGCCGTGATATGGCACGCGATATTTATCGCTTGAGTCGATGTGGGCCATCGTCAACGGCACTTGCGAGCAATTGGCCGGGCAATCTCACGACGGCGCTTGTCTGTTTTTTGCCCGTCTGCTAGTGGTATTGCACTTCCATCGCGATTGACTCACAGATTATATTACGCATTCTTGAGGTTGTCGTGCGCTTGAATGTCGGAGCTTTCATGAAAAAATTCATTATTGCAATCGCTCTGTTGCTCATGTCTGCGCTGCAACATGAAAGCTCGGCTTTAGCCCAAACAGTTCCGGTTCGGGACGAGGGCAAGTCGGTGTGTGAGCTCGAACGGCAGCTTGGACTGCAATGTGCTGGCGACCGTCCAAATGAGGACGCGGCCCCTCTGACGCGGGGCGGGATCATTATCATGGATGATGCTCAGAAGCGCGCGCCGGCTTCAAACGGCGGCGGGGCATCGCAAAGCTGTCGCCTGACGTTCAATATTCCGTTCGCCAACGGATCGGCAATGGTACCGCCATCAGCAAGTCCTGATCTCTCCAAAGTTACCGAAATTTTGAGGTCGCACCCCGACCTGTCTTTGACGATCTCGGGACATACTAGCGCGGGGGGATGGCGCGGCTTGTCGTCCGATGCCGCCAGCGATCGTAACCTTACCCTTTCGATGGACCGAGCGGTTTCCGTCCGGCGCCGGTTGCTCGCACTTGGCGTCGCTCCCGGACGCATCAAAGCCGAAGGGCGTGGCGATACCGAGCCCGAAGTCGACGGTGATCGAACGGATACAAGAAACCGGCGTGTTATTTTCGAGCGCATTGGGTGCGACAGATAATATATCGACTTGCCATGGTTTTGCGCCGGTCGCTTGAGAGCATCATGCTTGACGGTCCCCGGATTTCCTCTCCCGCTCAAAAGTGCGTACCCGGCGTTCATTCGGCGGCGATCTTGGCCCAGGCGTCTTCCAGCGACAAAAACCAATGCGTGTTGGAGCACGCGTGGCGCAAGCGGCCATTGAACGATTTCACGAACGCATTGTCCGTCGGCTTGCCCGGCCGGCTGAAGTCGAGCGTGACGCTTTTCTCGTACGCCCAGCGATCGAGCGCCTTCGAGATGAACGCAGGGCCATTGTCCACATCCAGGAGTCATGGCGTCCATATATATCTTTGATTTTAATAGATAAAATGGCCGAGGTTCCGGCTAGGTACCATTAGAAATAGCTTTGAAGTTTAGGCACATCCTTATCAACCTTGGTTGGGATGCCTCGACATTCGCGCAACTGCCCCGGCTAGGAGCATTCGGATAGCGAAGCCATCGCTCGAGCGGCAGCGCGCCGTTGCCGGCAACATTGTAGATCGCCGTCAGATCGATCAAGCAGGCGGTTGCGGAAAAGACAATTTCTGCATTTTTGCACCTTCTGCAACTTTACCATTAGCAGCATAGCTAGAAAATATGCCGAGCTTCACGATTTCAGGGCGCAGCCAGCGCCGACCGAAAGCGAAAGGGAATAGGTGGGACTGCAGATTACAACTGGTGCGATGATGACGTGCAGCTTCGGCGTGGCACCGAGCGCGCTTGTTGTCCTGCCAGCCAACAAAGTGATGGCAGGGGGGGTGCCAGCGGCGACGATCATGGATTTCGCGCCGATGGTAAACATCCCGCCATTCGGGATGTGCAGCAGCATGAGTAATCCGACAGTGATCGCGGCAACCGCCGCTGCGCTGGGCGTCCCGACACCGATGCCGTGTATTCCAGCCACGGTCGCACCATGGACGCCAGGTGTGCCGACCACGAAGATCGGCGAGATGGACGCACTCAATAACAGCTGCAGCTTGACCTGTATGTGGGGCGGAAAAATCCAGTTTACCGCTCCAGCGCAAACGACCGTAATGGTTTAATCGCGCTGCCAATAATAGGGGCGGCACGGCGACAAGTTATCCGTTTGGCCTCGCTGCGGTTTATGGCTAAGCTGTCCCATAATGGGATTCGGGGTCATGACTGTCAGCATTGGGGAAGGGGAGCCCGCGACGACGAACATTGTTCGTGGTTACACTGCGCCTTCGGTCCAAGCTGCCCGGTTGCTGTTGCTTGCAGCCATTGCATTGCTAGCGAGCTGCAAAACGCCAAGCCTGCTCTGCTTTAGATCTTCGGGCTTGGGGGAGATATCAGTCAGTTCGACCACGCTTACAAATGACGGTCGTCCGATTGCTGTAGATCTGGCCTATGTCACCGATAAGGATGCTTGGAAGACGATTTCCAAACTGAAAGCGCGTGACTATTTCGCGATGCGCGACCAGCTTGAGCGCGATTTTCCCAAGGGTTATCTGCGCTGGTCGCGTGAGTTGCAGGCGGGGCAATATGTGAAGGTCACCGACATCACCGCGCCTTGCAACCTCGTGGGCACAGCTATTTTCGCCAATTATGCAAGCGATGGTGACCACCGCCAGGTGTTGCGCAAGGGGCGATCGGGAACGCTCGAACTCGGCCCGAAAGATTTTGTTTGGGCGCCCAAGCGCGCGCCCAAGAAGCTGGGTGCATAACTAATGCCAATCGACCCGCACGATATTCCAGATTCGGTGCATTGGTACGACGGCATGCTGCTGTTGCCCGAGCATTTCCAGGCAGCCGCCCAGCGCCAGGAAGCATTGAGCGGCTATGTCGCGCAAATCGCCATGCCTTATGCCTGGGGGGTGCAGCAAATCGCGACCGAAATCGTCGAGGGCGTGTTGCATGTGCGAACGCTTGATGCGGTGATGCCTGATGGGCTGGTGATCCGCTATCGGAGCAACGAGGCCGATGCCGCGCCGCTCAATCTTGATCTGAAGGCGCATCAGAAAACGCTGGCGCAGCGCAAGAAGATTGTCGTGCATGTCGTCGTCCCCGCGTTCAGCGCCGCAACCTTTGGCCAGGACGATCCCGATACCGGCGCGATGCGACGCTATCGCTCGATCCGCGGTCGCCGGTTGGAACGCGATGATGGGGACGGTGCGGCTGATGGCCCGGCGACGGACCAGATGCGCGAGCGGCCCTGGCTGCGGCCGATCCTGAAGCTCTATGTCACCGCGAGCGCGACAACCGCGCCACCGGACAAATATTGCAGCCTGCCCATCCTGCGCATCGAACAGAATGCCGAAGCCGCGATCGTCGCGGATCGGTATGAGCCGCCGCAAACTGCGATCGGCGGGTCAAACGAAATCTACAAATGCGCGCGAGATGTGGCCGCCGAGTTACGCAACAAGGCGCGCTTCCTCAATGAGCGGCTGCAGCGCGACAGCGATTTGCCCGAAAGAACGACCGGCGCGGGCACCGTCACACTGGAGATGCAATTGCGGTTGCTCGCCAGGCAATTCAAGACCTTGCAGCATAATGTCGAAAACCTGCAGGCGCTGGCCCGGACGGTGCCACGGATCGAAGCGCTGATGAAAGATCGGCACAGCCATCCAGTGCAGTTGTATTTCGCCTTGTGCGATGTGGTGGGTGATCTGGCGTTGCTTGGCGGCGAACTCAACTTGCCAGATATTCCTGTGTATCAGCATGCCGACCCGCTGATCGCGTTCGATTTTCTGGAGCAGCATATTCGCTGGATGCTCGAGACGCTCAACCAGCGTTATACCGTGATTGCTTTTGAACGCGTGACCGATGGGCGCTTTGAGCTGGCGCTGAAATATGGTGATTTGGGCACGAGGTTCGTGATCGGTGCGGTGCGGCACAAGGGTTCCCCGGCGACACCGATCGTCAATTGGGTGATCAATGCCGCAATCACCTCGGCCGACCGGGTCGATGATCTGAAGGTTCACCGCACTGGCGGTGCCACCCGCATCAAGATCGACCGGGACGAGTCGCTCGATCTCGTCTCGCCCGAGATGACCACGTTGTTCCGGATTGAGGTTGGCGACGCCATCGACGAACAGGACGAAGTCTTGGTAATCGAGAACAACGCAAGCGACGGACCGATGTCGATCTTGCTCTATGTGCCGCGCGAGACCGGCGAAGCCAACGCCCCGCCTATCCAGGCATGATGCGATGATGCTTGGCCAACAGGAAACGATTGCGGCTGAACAGTTCCGTCGTTTTTACGCCGTTTTGTTGGGGGTGCGCGACGCCATCAAAGCCCCCAAGGTCATTGTGCCGGTGCCCGCTCCGGTGCCTGCCCCGGCACCCGTGTCGGGCGACGGTGCAGCCCCTGCGCAACCTCCCTCTGCCGCGCCCATGCCAGGGGGCCACACGGAATCGCCGGTGACGCGGATGCCCCCGCCAGCGACGGGTGTTGACGAGGTGAGGGCGCTGCTCACCCAGACAATCGCCGATCTTGGATACCGGCGCACGGACACCGCCGCCACGACAGTGGTGGATACCGGCTATGTGATGGCTGCAGTCGCCGACGAGGTGCTGCTGACCCAGTGCAGCGGCTGGGCTGGCCATCGCGCTTGGACGGATAGCCCGCTTGAGGCGATGCTTTACGGCACACGGATGGCGGGTGACCGGATCTTTGCGGTGGCGGACGATCTCGTGAACCGGCGGCGCGACGATCCGCGCGTCGCGACGGCAATTCTGCTGGCGTTGCTCACCGGCTTTCGCGGGCGTTATTTCGGCGTGAACGGCAAAGCCAAGGTGAGTGAGGTCAAGGTTAAGCTCTACGCGCTGATGTGCGATCGGCCTTATAAAGTTGAGGACAGCAGGCCTTATGCGGCATCTGATCTGATCGCAACGACGCTGGAAGGGGAAAGCCAGCGCCGCCTGCCCGCCCTGTGGCCATGGTTTGCCGCGCTTGCGATATTGGTGGCGGCATATCTGCCGGTCAGCCACCTGCTTTGGTATGCGCAAGTCTCGGAAATCCGTGACCTTGCCGACCAGATCATTGATAGTGGCGCGACGGACAGCACGCGATGACCGGCGGATGGATTCCGATCATCATCGTTGCGGCGGTGGTGTTGCTCATCGTCATCATCGTCGCTGTCGTGCTGGTATGGCGCGCGCGGCGCAAGGCTGTACCCGCTGGAGCCGCGCCGGCGGCGATCCGACCGAGTGAGCTGGCCCCGCCCGCGGAGCTGAGTACCGCGATTGCGATCGCCATGCGCGAACTGCGCATCCTTGTCGCTGGCGGGCGGGGTCCGGTCGAGGTGCCGTGGGCGCTGGTGGTGGGTGCCGGCGGCGAAGACCTGGCCGCGCTGCTGCCGCCGCCGATGGAGCAGCAGCACGAGATCAGCTGGATCGACGATCAGCGGCTACGCACCGTCGGCACTGTCAGTTTTCGAGCCGGCGGGGTCGTGGTCGGGTTCGACGATGGACTAGTCGGTGTGCCGCAATCCGACGGCCGCCTGCGCGATTTGTTGCACGAAATTGAAGTCGTGCGGCCGTTGCGCCCAATCGATTCGCTGACGATCGTCATTCCCTGGGCATTCCTGGCGCTGATCGAAGACGACGAAGCTGGGCGCGATCGCATCGCCGCGCGCGGTCGTGCGCTATACGACATCATCCTGGCCGTGCAGCAACGCACCGGGTGGCGCGTGCCGGTGTATGTGCTGATTTCCGAAACGCAGCAATTGCCCGGGTTTAGTGCCCTGGCCAAGGCGGTGATCGCGCATTCGGACGATCCCATGATTGGCTGGCCCGCGCCAAAGGCGCTGGACAGCGCCTTCGATCTGGGCTGGGTCGATGAAGCCTTTGGTGCGCTCGATCAGTCGCTATCAGTGCAGCAATTTCATGTCCTGATGGGCATTGCCGACGACCGAATATCGGATGATCTAGTGCTGCTGCCCGGTCGGCTTTCAGCGATCAAGCCGATATTGATCTTACTCCTGAAGCATATGTTGCAAAGCAGCGCCTATCACGAAGGCTTCATGCTGCGCGGCATTTTTCTGACGGGCGACACGATGCCGCCGCCGCTGCTTGCACCGGCACCGTCAGCACTACAGGCACCCACGCCGCCGACTGGGTCACCCGCGCCCCGTCCGCCCCAGCCGCTTGCGCAAACGCTGTTCGCGTTGAAGATTTTCCCGGAATCGAACCTCGCCCAACCGGCTTATGGTGAGCGCACCCGGCGACACCGGCTGATCCGCCGCACGCAGCAGGCGTTGATCGCCGTTGCGGCATTGTTCGCGCTGGCGATGATGGCCATCCCGTATCTCGGCCGACAATATTTGCCGCCGGTCGAGGTGCTGCTGACTGATATCAAGGATTCCACGTCGAGGGCGCGCAAGTTTCGCAGCTTGACGCGTGATGTGGCGACCAAAGCGTGCATCGAAGGCACTGATAGCGACGCTAACCGCGTGACGAGTGATCGGATCGAGCGCGACCGGCAGGTGTCGCTCGATCTGCTGAAGAGCATGTCACAACTTCGGATCAACGGGGTCGAGGCATTCCTAGCCCCGACTTCCTATCTGAGTGATACCAACCGCAAGGTCGAGACAGCGATCAAAGCCAGCTTTCGCGATGTCGTCTTCAACGCCATTTCGGAGAGCATGGCCACACCGGTAGGCATCGGCCAGCTGGTTGATCGCAACACCGCTAATCGCGGTATCGACGCCTATTGGAATACGACGGTGGCGAACATCATCGCGTACGATCAAAATTACCGCCTGGCCTATGCGCTGCGCGATAAATCATGGCTCGATCCCGCGCTCGTTGCCAATTTCTCGCGCCTCGTCCGCTATTCGCTCGACGAGGAGCTGCCGGCCCGTTTTACCGCGAATTATGATCTCTATTCGCGCGGGATAGAAGATTATCCCGTGCCATGCCTCGACAGCCGCATGGTTCGAACGACGATGAAGGGCGTTTTCGAAGACCGGTATAAGAGAACGGTTGAAGGCTATTATCTTCAGAATCCCATCAGCATCGCGGCAAATTCGATCGCGCGGCGTTTCGCGACGTTCGGGCCCGATTTGGGTGTCGAGTCTGAGCTCGAGCAGTCTGATTCTGGGCCGAGCGCCATCGTCACCGAAAGCCCGGAGGCCCGGCTGAAGGGGCTTATCGACGACATCGACACAATATCCGGGCAGCTCGCCTTTCCGCGCAAATATGCGTGGATCTATGCGCTGGGTCCCGAGCGTTTGCCGATGCCGCGCGTCGACGCGTTGATGAGCCTTGATGTCATCGATCGAAATTTTGTGGCCGGTCTGGCGGGAACCAATCGCCCGATCGCCTATGCGGCCGCTGTTCGACTACGCGAAGCTGCACTCTATAACGCTCGGCTGCTGACGCCGGATCTGGCGACCGCCGTCAAGACTGACACTGGCAAGCCAACGGGCGATGGCGCTGTCGCCAGCGCGCCGGCCGGGCTGCCGCATCTCTCGCCCGAAATCGCCGACACGCGCAGTTACCTTAAGGCGTTGTTCGCTCAATCCTATCTTGCTGCCGGCCCGGCACAGGCGAGCTATTATGACGGTGCGCGCATTTCGTGGGACCGCGACGTCCTTGCCCTTGCCGAGAACGACGCGAAGAGCTTTACCGCCTTTTCCGGCCTACAAGGCGGCGGCACGCCAGGGGAAATCCGCGATATGGCGATAGAGGTCGCGCGGCGGCATTTTGCCAATCGTGTCGATCAATTGCTGCGCCAGGCCGCCCGCCCGCCGGGGGCGTCGCGCAATGCCGCATTGTCACCGCTACAATCCGAAGCGATGGATTTCGGCCGTGCCCTGCCGCAGCTCGTCAACATCCGCAACGCTTTGCGCCTTGCCAAGGCCGACGATCTGGCCGGGCAGCTCGATGGACGTGTCGTCCGGCAGGCGGGGCGGTTGCTGGCCGCTGGCGATCGTCAGCTTTCCGGCAATGGCGGCCCCTATGCCGTTGACGAGGCTGGATTGGCGTCGTGGAACGGCACTGGCTCGCTGGCTGCGGCTGCATTCGGGCTCGACTCTATCGACGATCTGAAAGGGTCAATGGACCTGCGTCGCAAGATCGTCAGCGATATCGCGCGCAATCTTTCGGCCCCGCTGGTCGCCTATCTGCTTGATGTGGAAACGAACCCCGATGCCGACAGCGCATCGCGCGCCAAGCGTTGGCAGGATATTCTCGACACGTTGCAGGTCTATGATCAGAAAAGCCCTGACAATTCGCTGAGCCGTCTTCAGGACTACATCACGGTCGGCATCGACAAGATCGGACTGAGCGATTGCGGCAGCGGTGGCGGGGGGCGGCTGCGCATGCTCGATTATTTCGCCTTACAGCAAAAAGCGATCGCAGCCCGGCTCGCCGCTCGTTGTCGCGCCGTCGCCAGCGGATCGTCAGAGTCGCAATTCGCACGGCTGCGCGCGAGCTTTAACGAGCGCCTGGCAGGCCGCTTCCCGTTCGCGTCGGATCGCGACGCCACTTCTGCAGATCCCGCCGACGTCAAACGCTTCTTCGCTGAATTTGGCGACTCGCTCGCCCCGCTCAAGGCAGCACTTGACGCTGACACCAGCCGCGACGCCCAAGCCACATCGGCGACGCTCGGACAGCTGATCGAGGTGCGCGACTTTCTCGCTTCGATGCTGGCGACGCCTGGCCCATCGCCGCTCGTCTATCATATCGATGTCGATTTCTTCACCGACGAGCAAGGCGCGCAGGGCCAACAGCAAGTGATTGAGGCGAGCATTGGCACGGCGCTAAACCGCGCAACCACTGTACCGGGCGGCAGCACCGGCTTCGACTGGAAGAGCGGCCAACCAATCTCCTCCACATTACGCTGGGCGGCGAATGCATCGACCATTCCAAGCACGGTGCCGCCTGCACCGGATGGCCGCTGCGTCCCGCCACCGGGCGGTGCAATTGCCGCGTTTCGGACGCGCGGGGACTATTGGGCGCTGCTTCGGTTCGTTCGGCAGCAATCGGCTGAGGGGGGCGATGCGGGCCCGCCGTCGCTGGCGACGGGCACGCCCATCCGCTTCGTCGTGAAACTCTGCGAAAACCGCCAGCGTGAATCGGGCGGGGACGATGTGACCGCTGCCGCCTATATCTTCGCGCGCCTGAAAATGTCGACAACATTGCCCGATCGACAGGCCAAAGTGCTGCAGCCAGATTTTCCGGAAGCCGTGCCGGCATGGCCACGCGCGGCCTATCGGCGATGAGCGATGCGATCGATCTGGATGCACGCGTCGCCGCTTTGCTTGAGCCGGTGCCGGGGGCGAATCCCGCAGGGCGCTGCGTCCAAGAAGAATATGGCGCCATCGACGAGGCACGGCGCGAAGAGAATGCAGCGTTGCCGCAGGGCATTTGGGTGCACAAGCTGAAGATGGCCGACTGGGCGCTGACCGAACGATTATGCACCGATGCGTTGATCATGCGTTCAAAGGATTTGCGGATCGCATCGATGCTTTGCGATGCGTGGGTGCGGATTCATGGCTTTGCCGGCGCAGCGCCAGGTTTCGCGCTGATCGACGGCCTGTGCACCCGCTATTGGGATGGATTGTTTCCTGAAGCGGCGAAAGGCGACTTGGACCAGCGCGTATCGGTGATCCAGTGGTTGAACAAGCGCTTGCCCATTGCGCTCCGCCAGGTGCCGATCGTCATCGATGCTACAAACCCCGATCGGCGCTTTGACTGGAGCGATTATGTTTCGGCGCAGCTGCTTGAAAAGGCGCGCGCAATAAATCCGGTGGCATCCTCGCGCAGCAGCGCCGCAAGCGGGACCACGCTGGCGACGATCCAAGCCTGTGCTGAGCGAACCAACGAGACGTTTTTCGACGCGATGCTCGACGACCTTGCCCGCGCAACGACAATGCTCGAGCAGCTTGGCACCACGCTTGACACGCTGTGCGGACGCGACAGCCCCAGCCTTGGTCAAATTCGCGCCGTCGTCACAGATGTTGGCGATTTTGCCGCTGCCGCTCTGGCCCCGCGCCGACGAGCGACCCCGACGCCTGTGGCGCCAGCAGCGGCCGACCATGATCATCGATCAGCCGCAATGCCAATGCCAACCCTGGCCCACACCGCCCCGACGTCACGCGCCGAGGCCTATCGTCAACTCTCTGCCATTGCTCGTTTTTTGCATGCGACTGACCCGCATAGCCCGACGGCTTATGTTCTGGATCGACTGGTCGATTGGGGCAGGATGACGATCTTCGAACTGGATGCCGAATTGCGTAACAACGGCGGCGGCATTGCCCATTTGCTCGACATTTTGGGCATCGACCTCACCGTCGAAGACGATGGCAGTAACACGCAGGATTGATGTGCGATTCCAGTTGTAAATGCCCACGACTCGTGTTTATTCGTACCATATTGGGACAGTTTATCCCGAGTCTCGCTTCAATGAAACGCATGGCGGGGCGGTCACGGCAGTTACATAATTGGGGGCATGGATGGCGGAGAGTACGCAACATCGGATCGATCGCAATCGTCCGCCCCGCGTTCAAATTACGTATGATGTCGAGATCGGCAACGCGATAGAGAAGACCGAGATCCCGTTTGTCGTCGGCATCATGGCCGACCTATCCGGGCTAGGTGAGAAGAGGGACAATGCGGTGCCGCTTAAGGACCGCGCGCGTTCGTTTGTTGAAATCGACCGAGACAATTTCACTGACGTGATGGCCAAAATTAAGCCGACATTGAAGCTGGACAAGGACGGTGTGACCGACACGCTTACTTTTTCGTCGCTCGACGATTTCAACCCCAAGGCGTTGGTCGACAAGGTTCAGGCGCTGAAGACCGTTCATGGCCAGCGCTCGGCGCTGCGCGATGTTCTGACTAAGCTCGATAGCAATGACGATCTCTACGATAAGCTGCAGAAGCTGGTCGTCGACGGCAAGTTGGATACGATGGGCAAGGAAGTCGATGCGCGGTTGATCGCCCTTTCGCCGACTACCAACGGTGACACCAGTGGTGACAAACTGCCGAAGCAACCGAAGCCTCCTGCCGATAAATAGCATGGGCGGACCTGCACTGCATGATGCCATGCAGATGGTGAGGGCCGACCCGATTGCTTGCGACCGAGTATTGATCTGTTCCGCGCTGGTGGCGCGCATAACAAGAGATAGAGGTGATCATGGCTGTTCCGCCCACTCCAGCTAGCGAATCCACATCGACTAACGACCTAAAGTCCATCCTGAGCGCCGTTTCGCGAATCGGCGAAGTGCAGGATCCAGCGAACGGCAAATTGCCAGACGACGCGGACCAGCAGATTCGCGGGCTGAACATGATCAAGGTGTTCACTACGCTCTCGCCTGCAACGCAGGGAGATGCTCAGGACGCCAAGAAGCCGAATTTGCGCAAGTTGATCCAGGATAAGATCGACGAACTTGATCGCACAATTGCGACTGGCATTAATGACGTGCTCCACAACGAGGAATTCCAGGCGCTCGAGGCCACTTGGCGCGGGCTATCCTATCTCGTTCAAAATACCGAGACATCGACCCGGCTGAAGCTGCGGGTGCTCGACGTTTCGAAGAAGGAATTGGCGAGCGACCTCGAAAATGCGGTCGATTTCGATCAGAGCGCCTTGTTCAAAAAGGTTTACGAAGAAGAATATGGCACGCTGGGCGGCAAACCCTATGGCTGCCTGGTCGGCGATTTCAGCTTCGACCGATCGACCCCGTCGATCAAACTGCTGAAGAACATCGCGTCGGTGGCCGCTGCCGCCCACGCGCCCTTCATCGCGCAGGCCGCTCCCGCGCTGTTCGACCTGGACGGGTTTGAAGATTTGCCCAAGCCGCGCGACCTTTCAAAAATCTTCGAATCCGCTGAGATGGCCGAATGGACCGCCTTTCGTGAAAGCGAGGATAGTCGATATGTCGCGCTGACGTTGCCGCGCGTGCTGCTCCGCCTGCCCTATGATCCGGTGCAGAACCCGGTCGAAGGTCTGACCTTCAAGGAGAAAATGGGCGACCTGACCAAGGCCGACAATACGGTATTGGATTTAACTGCCGCACCCGATTCGACCCAGCCGCCGGTCGATCCAAACACGTTGCGGCTGGTCCCCACGACGGGCAATTATCTGTGGGGCAATCCTGCCTTCATTCTGGCGCAACGCATTACCAATGCCTTTGCCCTGTATAGCTGGACGGCAGCGATCCGCGGCGTTGAGGGCGGCGGCAAGGTCGAGGATCTGCCGCTGCACAAGTTCAAATCGATCAATGGCGACAAGGCGATGATCATCCCGACCGAAGTCGCGATCACCGATCGCCGTGAAAAGGAGCTGAGCGACCAGGGCTTTATGGCGCTGGTGTATTGCAAGGACACCAATTACGCCGCCTTCTTCGGTTCACAAACCGTGAATAAACCGAAGAAATATAATCTCAGTTCTGCCAATTCGAACGCCGAATTGTCGGCGCGACTCCCCTATATCCTGAACACCTCGCGGTTTGCGCATTACATCAAGGTGATGATGCGCAACCGGATTGGCAGCTTCATGACCAAGGAAAACGTCCAATCCTATCTGACGACGTGGATCAGCGATTATGTGCTCGACAAGGACGACGCAGGGCAGGACCTGAAGGCGAAATATCCGCTGCGCGAGGCACGGATCGATGTCGTCGATGTGCCGGGCCAACCGGGCGCGTATAGTGCGACGGTGTTCCTTCGGCCGCATTTCCAGCTTGAAGGGCTGACCGCGTCGCTGCGCCTCGTCGCGGAATTGCCTGCCGCAGCGGCCGCCTGAAGCGCGGGCCGTATCGCATCAATCGTTGAGAAGGGGCTCGTCCGATGGCCGTCAATGTCTTCCTGAAAATTACCGAGCCGGCGATCACTGGTGAATCGACCGATTCCAAGCATGCGGGCGAAATTCAGGTGCTTTCCTGGAGCCACAGCTTCAACCAGCCGACCAAGGCCACCCGGAGCAGTGCGGGGGGCGGCACGGTCGAACAAGCCAATCATTCCGATTTCAGCTTCTCAAAATATCTCGACACCGCGACCGATGACCTGCTGAAATATTGCTGGAACGGCAAGCAGATCGGCAAGGCGACGCTAACTTGTTATCGCTCCGACGGGGACAATGCGGCAATCTTGTACCTCCAGGTCGATATGGAGGACGTCATTGTCAGCAACATCAGCATTGGCGGCGGCGGCGGCGACTTGCCGACGGAGAATATCTCGCTGGCCTATGGCAAGGTGACCTATACCTATAAGTCACAAAAGCCTGATACTGGCGATGCGGGTGGCGTGCAGCCTGTCTCGCACGACCTGATCAAACAAGTCGTCAGCTAATTGACCCTTGGCGACGGCACACCAGAAATATGGTGCGACGGCGCTGCTGTTCGATCGGCTGATTCCGCGCAGGACCGGCAACGACATGGCTGCTGCCGGCATCCGCCAAGTCTATGACATTGCTGAGCTGCGGGCATCAATCGCCGAGCAGCTCGGCTGGTTGCTGAATACCCGTGTGCCAATCGATTATGAAACGCTTGATGCGCGCACCCGCGCCGGGGTTCGCTCCACGATCGATTATGGCTTGCCCGATCTCACGGTCTATCCCGTCGGCGACCACACAGCGATGATCCGGCTGGTCGAGCATCTGCGCCAGACGATCGCGCTGTACGAACCCCGGCTGCTGCGCCCGCACATCGCCATTGTTTCCCGCGACGGGCGGGGTGACACGCTGATCGCGCAGATCGACGGCGATGTCCGCATCGGCCTGGTCGTCACCCCGGTAACGTTCACCGTGCCGATCCGCCTCAAGGGTGAGACCGATGACGGTTGATGCCGATTTTCTTCCCTACTACCTGAAAGAAATAAGCCGTCTGCGGACCGCAGGCAGCGCGTTTGCCCAACAATATACCGATCTGGCCGGCGCGCTCGATTTCCAGAGCGCGGAAACCGACGATCCGCAAATCGCGCGCCTCATCGATTCATTCGCCTTCCTCACCGCCAAGCTGCAGCAGCAATTCGACGCACAATTTCCCCAAATCCCGACCGCGCTGCTCGAGGCGCTTTATCCGCAACTCGTCTCGCCGATCCCGTCGATGGCGATTGCCCAGTTCAAAGTCGCAGCAAAGCAGGACCGCGCCATTGAGGGCATCGTGGTGCCGCGTGAAACCGCGATTTTCGCAACCACTGCCACGGGCGCCGAATGTCGGTTCCGCACCGGCTTTGATTTGCCGATTTGGCCTGTGGAGGTATCGGCCGCGCAGTTGCAATCGCCAGCGGATCTGACCTTTCTTGATGAACAGCGCGACGTTCATTGCTGCCTGCGGATCACGCTGAAATGCGTTGGTGAAAAACGCAGCTTTGCCGATTTTTCGCCCGCAACGCTGCGCTTTTATATCGATGGCGACCGCAATTCGCGGTTCCGGCTGTTTGAGCTGTTGTGCAACAATCTGATCGAGGTGGTGACCTTCCCGACGGGTGGCGGACCGGACGAGGTGCCGGGCTCGGCACCCGCCCTGACCGTCCGGCCCATCGGCCTTGATCCAGAGGAAGCAATCCTGCCCTATCCGGCAGCATCGCATCATGGATATCGTTTGCTGCAGGAGTATTTTCATTTCCCGGACAAGTTCATGTTCGTCGAACTCGGCGGCATCTCGACCGGAATGTTGGGCGCGATGCATGAAATTGACCTGCTCTTCCTGCTCAATGCAGAGCCCGCAGAGCGCGTTTCGGTTGATGCGACGTCGCTGCGGCTGGGCTGCGTGCCGATTGCCAATCTGTTTCATCAGACCAGCGAACCGATCCGGCTCGATCATCTCAGCGTTGATTACCTGCTTGAACCCGATATTCGCGCGGCGAGCACGACAGAGGTGCACAGCGTGCTGGGGGTCAACCGATCCGCTGCGGGTACCGATCAGGCGGACGCGATCCAGCCCTATTTCGATCCCCATCCCGATGGCGAGCAGCATGGCGCCCTGCGCTGGCTCGCGCGCCGCCATCCGGTCGCCAATCCGGCGGTTGGTGGTACCGAGGTGCAGCTGTCGTTCGTCGATCCCGCGCTCAATCCCATGGTGCCGGCGGAGGACGTCCTGTTTGCCCAATTGCTCTGCACCAACCGGGGGCTGGCGCGACAGGTAACGCCGATGACGGGCTTCGATATCGAAGCTGACCTTCCACTCGACCGGATCCGTTGTCTCGCCAAGCCGAGCTTGCCGGTCGATCCGCCAATGGCGGGCGAAAGCCTGTGGCGGCTGGTGTCGCACCTGTCGCTCAACAAATTGACGTTGCGGGGCGGGGAAGACAATCTCGCCGCGCTCAAGCAGATCCTTTTCCTGTACAGTGGTGAGGACGAGAACTCGCGCAAACGGCGTCAGATTGATGGCATCGATTCACTCCGCACCCGGTCGATCGTGCGGCGCATCGGCGATCGGCAATGGCGCGGTTTCATTCGTGGCACTGAGATTATCCTCACCTTCAAAGAAGAAAATTTCGTCAGCAGTAGTGCCTTCCTGCTGGGATCAGTGCTCGACCGCTTCTTTGCGCTATATGCCGGCGTGAACAGCTTTACTGAGCTGGTGATTCGCCGCACAAATCTGGAGGAGGATTGGAAACGATGGCCAGCACGCGCGGGGGACAGACAGATCATCTGATCGACCTCCTGCGCCGAGAGCCGTACCGTTTCGACAGTCGGCAGGCGCTGCGCGTGCTCGAGATTCGGCAGCGCAGGGTGGAAGGCCCAGATGTTGCATTTCGCAGCAGTATGAGCCTGTCCTTCCCGGTCAGCCCTATCGAAACGGTGGTCGTGCCTGAAGAAACCGGCTCGCCACCGGTCATCACCGTCAGCTTCCTGGGGCTTGGCGGCGCGACCGGGCCATTGCCAGCGCCGTATACCGAACATCTGAATGCAGCGACGCGGCGTGGCATTACCGCCGGGCGCGACTTTCTCGATATCTTCAACAACCGGCTCGTGATGTCGGCGATGAACCTGGCCAAATTGTTTAGCCCGGCGATTCAGGCAGGGCGTCCGCAAGAATCGAGCCTTGCCAAGCAACTTTATGCGCTGCTCGGCCTGGGGACGCCGGGTATCCTAGAGACCATTCCTAATCTGGCGCCGACGCTGCTGCCGCTTGCTGCGCTGATCAACCAGCGCCCGCTTAGCGCGCATGCAATCGAGCGCGCGGTGACCAGCCAATTCGGCGTCCCGGCCCGTGTGAAGCCGTTTCGCGGGGCATGGCTGCGCGTTTCGCGGCAGCAACGCACCAGCATCGGGAAAATGGGGCGTAACCAGCGGCTCGGCATGGATGCGATGCTGGGCGGCAAGCTATGGGATCAATCAGCCAATATCACGCTGACGCTTGGGCCGATGTCGCTCGATGCTGCAGAGCGGTTCCTGCCGGGGCAGACAGCGCCAAAGGATAGCGTGCAGCCGCGATTGGCGGCGCTGGTCAATTTCCTGGTGGATGGCGATGTCGGCGTCGGTACGCGGCTGATCGTCGATCCCGATACCCTCCGCCCGAGCAGGCTGACGGCCGCGCAACCCATGCGGCTGGGCTGGACATCGTGGTTGCGCAGCGACAGCCCGGCAGAGGCGAATGTCATGCAACAGGCGCAACCGGTGATTGCGCTTCGCCCGGGCGTTGCGCTGCGGTCACGGCCCCGCCGCGCGTGATCGCGCTGAAGCCGCTGATCGGCAAACTGAGCCGCACCTGCCGCGCCGCGCTGGAACGGGCCGCCGAGCAGGCACTGCAGCACGGCCATTACGCGGTTGAGATCGAACATCTCCTGATCGAACTGATGCAAGACCCCGGCGCGGACATCGCCCGCGCGCTCCATTCGTACGCGATCGACGGCGAGCGTTTGCTGGGCGAATTGCGGCGGGCGCTGTCGCGACTGGCAGTCGGCAATGCCGAAAATCCGGGCGTTTCAGCTGAATTGGCGATGGCCATCGAAACCGCCTGGGCAGTCGCATCAATCGATCTGGACGCGCGCGCGATCAGCTCGGCCTGCCTGCTCCGTGCGGTGATCGAGGATAATCGGTTGCGCGATCGGTTGCTGGCTGCGGCGTCGCAGCTGGCTGAAGTCCCGCGCCAACGGTTGGCAGACGACCTTGCCGCAATCGTTGCCGATGGCCATGAAGGGCCGGGCATGGCGGTGGCCGAGCATCGTGGCCAACTGATCGTCGATCCTGGCGCGGTCGGCGGAAATGGTCCGGCGCTTGCCGCTTACACTGTAGACCTGACTGCGGCCGCGCGCGCCAACACGCTTGACCCGGTGATCGGGCGCGACGCGGAGATCGACCAGCTGATCGAAATCCTGATGCGGCGGCAGCAGAATAATCCGATCCTGACCGGCGACGCAGGCGTCGGCAAGACAGCGATTGTCGAGGGGTTTGCGCGCCGCGTTGCGGCGGGGCAGGTGCCTGACGCGCTTGCTGGCGTAGCCGTGCTGACGCTTGACCTTGGCTTGCTGCAAGCAGGCGCGAGCGTGCAGGGCGCGTTCGAGCAACGCCTGCGTTCGGTGATTGAGGAAGTGAGCGGCGCGCCTGAGGCGATCATCCTGTTCATCGATGAGGCGCATATGCTGATCGGCGCTGGCGGGGCGGCGGGGATGGGCGATGCGGCCAATCTGCTGAAGCCAGCGCTCGCGCGCGGCGGGTTGCGGACAATCGCGGCGACGACATGGAGCGAATATAAGCGCTATTTCGAAAAGGACGCAGCCCTTGCGCGCCGCTTCCAGCCGATAAAGGTCGATCCGCCGAGTCTGGAGACGACGATCATCATCCTGCGTCATCTGGCGGCGATGCTTGAGGCATTCCACGGCGTGAGGATCGGCGAGGATGCGATTGCCGGTGCAGCCACGCTGTCGCAGCGCTACATCACCGACCGGCAATTGCCCGACAAGGCGATCAATGTGCTCGACACTGCCTGCGCGCGCGTGGCCATCGCGCAGGCGTGCCGCCCTGCCGCGCTAGAGGCGGCCGATTTGCGGTGCAGCGATCTGGATGCCGAGATCGTCCGGCTGGAGGCTGATCCGACCGCCGGCCCAGCCCGCGACGAGCAGCTCGAATTGCTTGGGTTGGATCGCGTGGCGGCGCAGGATGCGCGCGACGCCATTGCCACGCGCTGGGAACAGGAACGCTATACCTTTGACCGGATCCGCGCGATCGAAAGCGACGGCGTCGGTCCTGCCAATGAGTCCGCCCTGCAGGGGCTGCACCTCGAACTCGCCGAAATCCAGCAGGATGCGCCGTTCATCCCGGTTGCGGTCGATCGGCGCGCCGTCGCTCAGATCGTGTCCAGCTGGACCGGTGTCCCCCTCGCGGCGATCCTCGGCCATGCCAGCCTGGCGACGGGAGATTTAAAGGCGAAGATGGCGGAGCGGATTGTCGGGCAGGAGGCCGCGCTCGATACCATCGCACGGCGGGTGCAGACCTTCCAGGCCGGGCTGGCCGATCCCGAAAAGCCGACCGGCGTCTTTCTGCTCTGCGGGCCAAGCGGCGTGGGCAAGACAGAGACCGCGCTGGCATTGGCTGAATTGCTCTTCGGCGGCCCCCGGGCGTTGATCACGGTGAATATGTCGGAATATCAGGAGGCGCATTCCGTGTCCGGCCTGAAGGGCGCGCCGCCTGGCTATGTTGGCTATGGCAAGGGCGGCGTGCTGACCGAGGCGGTTCGGCGCCAGCCCTATTCGGTGGTGCTGCTCGACGAGGTCGAAAAGGCGCATCCCGATGTGATGGAGCTATTCTATCAGGTGTTCGATCGCGGGGTGATCGAGGATAGCGAGGGCGTCGCGATCGACTTCACTCATACGCTGATCTTGCTGACCTCCAATGTCGGCACCGATCTGCTCGCTGGTGCGCCGCCGCCGGGTGGCGAGGCGGCATTGACGAAGGCACTCCATACCGAGCTGCTCCGCCATTTCGCGCCCGCCTTTCTCGCACGATTGGTGGTCGTGCCCTATCATCCGCTCGCCATTGCCGATATCCGCGCCATTGTTCGGCTGAAGCTTGCGCGCATTCGCGAGCGCTTCACCACCGCGCGGCGCGGGGAGTTGACCTATAGCGACGACGTCGTCGCCGTGATCGCGCGGCAGGCCGGTGTCGCCGATGGGGGCGCGCGCAGCGTGGACGCGATCATCGCGCACCAGATCTTGCCCGAGCTATCGCGCCGCTTGCTTGACCGGATGATCGAACCGGGGGTCGTCCAGAACGTCCATATCTCCGTCAGCCTCGACGGGCGGCTGCGGATCGAGATCGACCGATGAGCGATCCGCATTGGTCGCTGGAAGTATCGACGCCGCTCGGCGCGACCGCGCTGACATTGGTTTCGTTCGAGGGCAGCGAGCGCATTTCCGAACCGTTTGCCTTCACGCTGGAGGCGAAGACCAGCATCGCTTTTGTTGATCCCAAAAAGCTGATCGGCAAGCCCGCCGACGTGACGCTGCGTGGCGGGGACGGGGAGCAGCGCACCTTTAACGGCATTGTCGCGCGGCTGACCCAGGGCAGTTCGCTGTGCACGCTCGAACTGCGGCCCTGGCTGTGGATGCTGACGTTATCGCGCAACAATCGCATCTTCCAAAAACTCGCCATTCCGGACATCGTGAAAAAGGTGTTTGCGGATTATGACGTCGCGGCGATGCGCAATGATCTGGTGCTCAGTTACGCCAAGATCGACTATTGCGTGCAATATGGCGAATCCGATTTCGCCTTTGTCAGTCGGTTGATGGAAGCCGCCGGCATCGCCTATTATTTCGAGCAGAAGCCCGGCCGGCACACCATGGTGCTGGTCGACGATCCCGCCAAATTCGCTGCCTGCCCGCATGCCGCGTCGGTGCCGTGGCTGTCGCTTGGCAGCGGCAATGACTGGCTGTCGGATGCGCGGATTGAAGATGCCATGCTTGAACAGCGCACGGTGCCCGATGGATTCAAGGCGACCGACTATAATTTCGTCACCCCCGCGACCGCGCTGCTGACCACCGCTGGCAAGGGCAAGGTCTATGAATATCCCGGCGGGTTCACGCTGAAGGCCGATGCCGATGCGACCTCGAAACGACGGGCTGAGGAATTGGCCGCGCTGGAAATGCTGCTGCACGGCGGATCGCCGCTGCGGCATCTGGCGAGCGGCACCGCCTTCACGCTGACGGGTCACCCGGCCACCGAGTTCAACAAGAAATATGTGCTGCTCGAAGTCGTCCACCGCGCCGAGCGACGCAGCTATAGCAACCGCTTTTCGGCCTTCCCGGCGAGCGTGCCGTTCCGCCCGCCGCGCAGCACCCCCCGCCCGCGCATCGCTGGATCGCAGACTGCAATCGTCGTCGGCCCGTCGGGGAAGGAAATCTGGACCGACGAATATGGTCGGATCAAGGTGCAGTTCCACTGGGACCAGCTTGGCCAGAAGGACGCCGACAGCTCGTGCTGGGTGCGCGTTGCGCAAAGCTGGTCGGGCAAAAGCTGGGGCGCGTTCAGTCTGCCGCGCGTGGGGCAGGAGGTCGTTGTCAGCTTCCTGGAGGGCGATCCCGATCGGCCGCTCGTCACCGGCTGCATCTATAATGGCGACAATCCGGTGCCCTATGCGCTGCCCGACAACCAGACCCGCAGCACGATGAAGACGCAATCATCGCCCAGCGCCACTGGCTTCAACGAACTGCGTTTCGAGGACAAGGCGGGCGAGGAGGAGGTGTTCGTCCAGGCGCAGAAAGACCTGAACATCACCGTGCTCAACAATGCGACCGAAACGGTGAAGCAGGACCGGACGGTGACGGTGCAGGAAGGCAATGACGCTTTCACGGTGAGCAAAGGGAATTGGACGACCTCGGTCGCCACGGGCGATGCGACGCATGGCGTGAAAGGCAATTCGACCATCACCATCGACGGCGACGCCGCCGAAACCGTGAAGGGGGATGCGAAGCAGACCGTGTCGGGCAATCTGACGATCAACGTCACCGGCAACGTCACGATCAAGGCGAGCGGCAACGTCGCGGTGGAATCGGGCACGGGGATGACGATCAAGGGCGGGACGAGCGTCGCGATCGAAGCGGGAACGGCGCTGACGCTGAAGGGCGCAACCGTGGAGCTAAAGGCCAGCACGAGCGGATCGTTCAACGGCGGCGCGATGCTGGAGCTGAAGGGGGGGCTGGTGAAGTTGAATTGAGGCGCAGTGGGTGATGCCGCGCCTATCGCCAGCTCAAAGCTCTTGCGGCCTCACCACCCCTTCAGTCGAGTTCATGATCATAATCCGCTTTGCCCGCGAACGCCGGTTGTATTCAAAATACAGATCACGATAGGCGAGCTGAGGCCCGATCTTGGTGCGATCGAGATCGGGGCAAGCAAGCATGTCGATCTCGTTCGGCACGGCGGGATGTCGCTCGCGAAAGCCGTTGCGGATGGTTTCAAAATCTGGGCTTTGAGCGCTGAGAAAATAGAGTTTCCCTTCGAGTAAAGTGTAACACCAGCCATCGTCGTCGTGCGGTGCCTGGCCGAGGTCCGACGCGAATTGATCGGCCCCCGATGTCCCGTTCGCAGCGGTGGGGAAGCATTCGAAAAATTGCTGCTGCCGGACCCGGTTCGTCCGACCGTCGGGATCACGACCAGTGCCGAATGTCCGTGTGATATCCTGAATGATCATGCCGGTCAGATTGCCCGGGCCCCTGGCGGAGAAGGTCGTCAGCCAAGAGAATTGCGAACGATCGACCCAAGCGGCGCCCGTATCCTGGAAGATGGATACTGCAGCGGGCAGCCGCGCGGCCTCGTCCGCCCATTCAGCGTCCGTCTTCCAGACGATTTCCGGGTTACTGAAGATCGATTGCGCTTCGGAAGCGCGCTGGATATGGCGCGCGCCGGTCCTTTGCGTGGAGATTCGCACAGGCGCGCGATGCGCCGCCGCCCGCATCCCTAGCCGATCGGCTTCTGCCTCAAGCGCCCGATCCTGCACCACCGCCACGCCTGATCCCGGCGCGCGGACCCGGCCCTGACGCTGCTGGATCACATGCGCCAGCTCGTGCCCGATCAGCTGCTGGCCCTTCACCGATTCCGGCTGAAACTGGCCCGGCGCAAAATACAGGTCGTTGCCGGTGGTGAACCCAATCGCCCCGATCCGCGCCGCCTGCGGCCCGATATGCACGCGAACCGCCGAGAAATCGGCCCCAAACGCCGCTTCCATCTTGGCGCGGACTGCTTGGGGCAGGGGGCGGCCACCACCACGGGCCAGGCCGACATGCGCTGGATCGATCTCAAAACTGTCGCCGCCGCCAAACCGCTGCGCGACGCTCAGCGCTGGGGAGGCTGGGCCATCATGCAGCGCCGGCGGCCGGCCGGGGGCGGGCCGGGGTTGCACCATCCGGTTTGCGCCGAATGATGATGGCCCAGCATAGGCCGGGGGAGGTGGCCCGGGTGGCCGTGCCGCTGCGGACCCCCGCGCTGCCTGCGCTTGAATGGCCGCCGCATGGGGGTGCACAGCTGCCGTCTTCGACAAGAACGCCGGCGCTCTGCCGCCGACGAAATATCCCTGGATCACCCGACTGGCCATGCTCCGTCCCCGCTCTCGATTTTGGTGATTACCACGTGGCCGGTAGCAGCGGACCACCGCGCCGTGCCGGGATCGTCCCGGCGGGTGGGCCGAACGGAAACCACGCCCCAACGCCCCAACCCGGGGGATTCCATGCATTCAGGTAGGTGTTGCTTTTGGCCAGATTGCACGGCCCGCAGGAGCCAACCAGATTGCTGGGGTCGTTGACGGTCGCAAGGGCAGCGCCAGTGCAGCCGATCGTCACCCAATGCTTTTGCACCGGATAAACGTGATCGGCCTGTGTGCTCGGCGCCGCATTGCAATAGACGCACGTGCCGCCATTCTGTGCTAGCGCTGCGAGCCGCGACATTGCGGGAATGGCAGGATAATTGCCGCGTAGCCAGCCGCAGATACGGAAGGCCGCGGCGGCCCCATCCTGATAGCCGGGGCCATATCCATATTCCCAGCCATGGTTGGTCGCTTCGCCGGCTTCCGGAATGATGAAGTCATTCGGCGGCGGGGCCTGCAGCGCCAAAATTGGCCCGACCAAAGGCCCACCAACCATGGCCTGCGCGGCAAATGGCGTTATCACAGGGTTGGCCTGCGCTGCTTCGTCGACTATCGCCTGGTCCCACCCGTCGCGATATCCGGTATTCACGCCCGCCTGCCATTGGGGCAGGAACCCGCTATGCGCGATCAGGACTTCATCTTCCATGCCACTGTCGTCGCTATAACTTTGGTCGCTATCTACATAATCGTCATCCATGCGCTGGATCGATCGGCCTTGTCGCGGCACGACAGTGGGCGGGCCGACGCGTGATGGCGGCCCAACAATCGTCCGCCCCGCTCCTGCGGCCTTGCGCTGGATCGACGCGCTGTTGCTGTGCATCGCCGCCCGGATCCCCCATCGGTCAGCGTCGGCCTCGAGCGTTCGATCCTGCACCACGACGACACCTGATCCCAGCCCGCGCACCCGGCCCTCGCGCTGCTGGATGACATGCGCGAGTTCGTGCCCGATCAAATGCTGGCCCCTGCTCGACTGCGGCTGATATTGGCCGGGCGCAAAATACAGGTCGTTGCCGGTGGTGAAGGCAACCGCGCCAATCCGCGCGGCTTGCGGGCCGACATGAACGCGCACCGCCGAAAAATCCGCGCCGAAAACTGCCTCCATCTTCGCCAACAGGGCGCCAGGGAGCGGCTTGCCGCCGCTGCTGACGAGGCCGACATACGCGGGGTCGATTGCGATGCTGCCGTTGCCGCGCGGCGCGCCACTCAGGTGATTGACCAGCGTCGGTCGGCCGGGGGCCGGGCGCTGCTGCGCGAGCGCCTGGCGCGCGGCGAAGGCAGGCGACGGCGGCCCCGGCGCCTGTCGGCTGGCGGCGACCGGCGCCTCGCGCCTTGCCGCCGTGGCGGCGATTGAAGTGCGCATCTGACCCCCGACAAAGAAGCCCTGAATGACTGCGCCGCCGAACCGCGTCACACGGTCTTCCAATCGCCACCACCGTCATTTGCCGTCTGGCGATAGTCATATTGCACCGGGTCGCGATCCCACCGCGCCCTGGTCCGCCGTTGTCGCGATGCGTCGCCCGCGTGGTTGGGGTCCTGAACCCAGGCACCTGCCGCATGGTGAACCAGCGAGTTGAAGTCGGTTTTGGCGGCTGTCCGTTTCGCGGTCTCGTTGGCAATTGCCCCTGGATGATTGCCCGGATCAGGAATGCCTTTGGATTTGTATAGCGCGGCCAGGGCAGTCCGGCACTCGATTGACTCGTTCAATGCCTGGATCAGACCCACCAACTGCCCCCGGCGAAGCAGCGCAACAATGCTATGCGCGGTAACATAGGGTGCCATGTCAGCCTTCAGCGCTTGGATGCGCGCATTGATCTGCGCCATTTCGGCATCGGGCTTTGCTGCCACCGCCGCCGAGCGCTGAATAGGAGACAATCCAAAGCCGCTAACGCCAAATCCTGGCATGCGCTGGACTGCACCATTTGCCAGCCGGCTGACCCCGATTTCCATCTTGGGATAGCCCAGAGGATTGGTGCCGACGCGGCTGAAACCCATGTCCTGATACCAGCGAGTCAGGCGGCCCGAACCGCCATCCTGCGCATCAAGCGACAGCCGCGCCTTGCCGAACCGCTGGCTGGCCTGCGCGGCAGAGACGATCAGCATCCGCCCGATACCCTGGTCGCGGTGGCGCTCATCAACCGAGAGATCGGTAACGTGCGCGGCCGCAACCTTGCCCGATCGGATCATCAGCGATCCCACCTGCCGTCCCCCTGAATAGGCGCTCACGCGGTATCGGCCATCGCCCAGCGGGGTGGGCGGCTGAATGCGGATAGCCGGTCCAGCCTGACTTTCCTTGCGCTGGATGCTGCCGTGCGTGCCAGCATTGCCGCGGTGTTGCGCGGCGCGCATGCCGAGCCGATCGGCTTCAGCCTCCAGCATCCGGTCCTGCACCACCGTTATGCCGGTTCCAGGCGCGCGAACGCGCCCCTGGCGCTGCTGGATAACATGCGCCAGCTCGTGCCCAATCAACTGCTGGCCCTTGACCGACTCAGGCTGGAACTGCCCGGGCGCGAAATAGAGGTCGTTACCGCTGGTGAATGCGAGCGCCCCGATCCGGGATGCCTGTGGGCCGATATGGACACGGACGGTCGAGAAATCGGCCTGAAACGCAGCCTCCATCTTGGCAAGCAGCGCCTGCGGCAGTGGTGCGCCTCCGGAACGCGCCAGCCCGACCTGCGCTGGATCGATCGTGAAGCGGTCGTCCGCGCCGAATCGTTGGACCGGCTGCGCGGTGCTATGGACCAGTGGCGGTCGGCCGGGTGCCATATGGGCCTGTGCATGCCGACCACCCATCGCCGGGCGCGGCTTCCCGGGTAGAGGATGGGCAATCGAGGGTAAGCCGGGTCCAGACGGCTGCGCGCAGCCGAATGCCGCCGTCCTCGGCATCCGACCGCCGATGAAAAATCCCTGGACCACACGACCTGTCATAGCCCGTATCCCCATTCGTGGGCGCAAGACCCGCGACGCGGCACTGTTTACCGTAAGTACAACAATAGCTTCAATTGCTCTTTTCACCTAATAATAGGGAAGTCTAGATTGCGTGTCTGGAGCGCCGAGCGGCATAGGCGCGCCCGCATCACCGCGAATGGTGTTCCGATCCGCTTGACGGTAGTGACCCTACGGTACCAAATCGCGTATGATCACCATCAAGTCATCTCATCCGATTGAGATTACCCCGGATAAGCGAACAGGTTCAACGTCGCCCGGTCCCCCATCTTCCCGCCAAATCCGGAGTAGTGCAGGCGACGGAATATGGGACCTCAAAAGATTGTCGTCATGCCGCTCGCGGCGCTCGCCTCTTTGCTTTCGGGTTTCCAAAGCCAAGTGTTTCCGCATTTCGGCGGAATCCTCGTCACTATTGTCGACCGCGTCGCTGCCCTAAATTTACTCGAGCCGATTTCGCTCAAGATCCACGAATCAAAAGTTCGTGATGCACCTTTCGCCTTGCTTGGTAGGCGCCGTGCGCGCCGTACCCCTTCTTGTCTTGATAGCAAATCACCTAACAATTAATCTTTATATTATGAATGTTTAATACCACATACGGTCGTACAAAAAGTAAAAACGTCGAATTGACGATTCATTGTCTTGACGAAACTGAATTTGAATGGAAGTTTGTTGAAGCAGAGCAACGAGTCCTGCGACAAGGTTCATTGTTCTAGTCAAGCTTGTCTCGTTCGCTGCGCCGCACTGGAGGCTGGAAAATGCTGCCTGACTTTCTTCGCCTGCTCGTTGGGGAGTCTAACAACCGATGAACGTTGCCGACCTCAAGGCTGGCGAGCTGGATTCAGCCGGCGTGCCGGTGCTTCATTTGTATGCGCGTAAGGCGCCGGATTACGCCGTCTACCAGACGAGTCAGCGCGTTGCCGTCCACTTCGCCGACGCGATCGAGAAGTCCAACGAGCAGCGCAAGGTGATGGCGCAGTTGGCGCCGCTGCGCGGCGAGCTCAACGGGCTGATCGACGGCTGGCGCGAGGCGCCCGACGAATGGCGTTTGCTCGGCTTCATTAGATTGAAAAACGGCGTCAAGTTGCGAAAGCGGGCGGAACGTTATGACCGACGCGTAAGCGACGGGCTGACCGTCGCGCTGGAAGGCGACCTGACCGGCGCTGGCGCGGTGCTCCAGGAGATTAAGGAGGATGTGCTGGCCGAACGTGTCGGCTTGTCGCGTTTCGAATATCTGCTGACCGCCGTCGCGGTAGCAGCCGTCTTTATCTTCATATCGAGCGTGATTGCCTTCATCGCGGAGCGCAGCGCCTGTACCGTTGGCCGGAGTCCGCTGTGTTTCAACAATGCAAACGATCTGTGGCGCGGCGCAATGGCGGGCGCACTTGGCAGCTTCTTCTCAATCGCGTTGGCTATCCGCGGCCGCACGGTGCTGACAGACCTTCTCCGCACCAACAATCTGATGGACGCCGCGCTCCGGGTAGCGATCGGCATCACCGCAGGATTCGTGCTTGTCGCGTTGGTGCTCTCTAAGTTCGTTCATCTAAGTTTTGGTGACAGCTCGGGTGACTACGTCACCGATCTTTCTATCGCAATCACGGGCTTCGTCGCTGGGTTCGCCGAACGGCTAGTCCCCGATCTTCTCGCTACCGCGACGGCCAATGCCGGCGAAAAGCCGGTATTGCGAAGGCCCGAGTCGACCCTAGTCGCCAAGCCCGATCCGGCTGCGGCGACCGCTGCGGCAGACACGAAGCAGCCGACTGCCGCCGCCGAGGAGGATCCGGCCTCTTTTCACTCGAACGAGGATGGCTGTGTCGCCGATGTCGAGCTGACCGATGAAGAAATGACCCCCGACGACGCCCTGCCAGCGGCCTCCGGAGGTATTGCTTTGCAAACGGAGAAAGCCGCAGCATGACATTCTCCCTAACATGGCTGCCCGACGTGCTGGAGAAATCGGGCCTGAAGGTTGCGGAAACGCCGGACTGGCGGACGCGCGGGCGCGGCGAGATGGGTCGGGTAAGGGGCGTGATGCTGCATCACACGGGCACCGTTCGCGGCGGCAACATGCCGACGCTCGACACGCTGATCCGGGGCCGCGCCGACTTGGCGGGGCCGCTCTGCCAGCTGGGCCTTGGCCGCGACGGCACCTTTTACATCGTTGCCGCTGGCCGCGCCAACCATGCCGGACCCGGCAGCTGGGAAGGCATCACCGCCGGCAATTCAAGCTTCATCGGGATCGAGGCGGAGAATGGCGGACGTCTGGAAGACGACTGGCCAGATGTCCAGATGGACGCCTATCAGCGCGGCACGGCTGCCATACTCCGCCACATTGGTGCGGGCGCGACCATGTGTTGCGCGCACCGGGAATGGGCACCAGGGCGAAAGCCCGACCCGCGGTTCGACATGGCAAGCTTCCGCTCGGCGGTGGCCGACTTGCTTGTGGGCAAATCGCCGCCACCGCCGATCCAGCCTGCGGACGAGCAGGACCGGCCAACCGTCCGCCGTGGTATGCGATCGGATGCAGTCAAGCAGCTGCAGCAGCTGCTTGGGCTCGAAGTCGACGGCATCTTCGGCGCAGCGACCGAAGCCAAGGTGCGCGCCTGGCAGCGTCTCCGCGGTCTCGTCCCCGACGGCATTATTGGCCCCCGCAGCTGGGAGATGTTGGACGCGGAGCCTAAGGGAGTCGAAGCGATCGTCGGCGCTGCCGTGCAGGGCGGCGCAGATGGCACGACTGACCTTAGCGTCATTGATCGTATCGACCTCAAAATACTCAGTATCGCCTTTCCCGAAAACACCCCGCCCGAGCTTGCCCGATGGATCGAGCCGATGAAACTCGCCTGTCGTCGCTACGGCATCGATACCGAACGGGAAGTCTGCAGCTTCCTGGCCAACATCGCC
Organism: Sphingomonadales bacterium Ga0077557; assembly: GCA_001464615.1. Taxonomy (GTDB): domain Bacteria; phylum Pseudomonadota; class Alphaproteobacteria; order Sphingomonadales; family Sphingomonadaceae; genus Sphingomonas. The sequence goes on from LNFI01000019.1 coordinate 42,659, forward strand.
GTCGAAAGCGCCGGACTGACGCGGCTGACGGAGGGTTTGAACTATGGGATTGACGGGCTGCTGAAGACCTTTGGTCGGCACCGCATCAGCGAGGCCGACGCGCGCCGGCTCGGCCGTAAGCCCGGCGAGCCGAGCCTATCGCTCAAGCGGCAGGAAGAGCTTGCCAATCTTCTATATGGCGGCGAATGGGGGCGCGTGAACCTGGGCAATACCGAACCGGGCGATGGGTGGCGCTTCCGGGGCTACGGACCCAAGCAGATCACCGGACGGGGCAACTGTACCAAGTTCGGCCAGGCAGTAAATTTGCCAGTCGATCAGGTGCCGGATTTCCTGCGAACCCGAGAAGGCGGTTGCATGGGCGCCGGCTGGTTCTGGAAATCGCATAACCTGGACAAGTTCGCCGCGACACCTGGCCTGAAGGATGATCGTCGGGCGATCAATGGCGGCGAACTTGGCCTGGAGGTCGTTCAGCGTCGCTTCGACAAACTGATCGCCGAGATTGGCCAGTAATCGCAACAGTCATGAACTGGCAGGCCCATCTACCAAATAGCCGCGCGCCCGAAATTTTCGAAGGGTTTTGCGCCGCGTTGATGAGGCGCAAAACCGACTTTACCAGCCTGCCGTGCGAACAAGCCGCAACTTATTCCTGAGGCGCTGAACTGCGATGGACCATGCCGAAAGCCAAGCCCTAGTCGAGCGCCTCATTGAGGAAGAGAAGCTTCGCGCCACCGTTCGCGACAAGCTAGCTGCCGACAATCCCCCAAAGAAGACGTGGCTCAGTGAAAATGTAAAGTGGATTATGGTCACGTTGTTCGTGCCAGCACTCACTTGGGTCATCGGGGCGTTCTTGCAGGAGCGTGAGCGTATCCAGGTCGAAGCTGCCAAGGAAATCGAGCGCACTAATCTCATCATTGAGGCGGCTCGACAGGACGCACGCAACGACGTTGCCGCTATGACGGCCCTACTACCGGCACTCGCAGATCCCGATCCCAAAAAATCTGGGCTCGCGATCATTGTGCTGACCAGACTGAAAGACGCGCAGCTTGGTGACCCCAAAATCCGCGCGCTGTATTCAACGATGGATCGACGCATCAACGCGTTGCTTGTTAGCCCGAACCCGCAGGAAAAAAATCTAGGCGCGCGCCAGCGCGAGGCTGTTCAGAGCGCGACCGGGACCACCCAGCAGGCCGACGCAATAGCGGAGTCCCAAGTCGCAGCAAAGACGGTTTCGGCCGTCGTGCCGGTCAAGCCGGCAAGAGTATATCTACAGATATTCATCGAGAAAGATCAACGCGCTGAGGCCATTGCGTTCCGGGAACAGCTGCGCAATCAAGCGGTTCCGGTGCCGGGCGTGGAGAATGTAGGTCTGCGATTACCGGCTGGCACTTTGCCGCGCCAGCAAATCCGATATTTTAACGACGCAGACCTCGCCGCCGCGGGCTGGACGCAAGATCAGTTGGCGCAGGCGGGCTTAGGCCGCTGGGATGTGTTCAAGGCGCGAGCCTCGCGCACGGTCCCGCCAGGCCAGATTGAGGTCTGGTGGTCCAACACGCGTGATCGCTAACTGCCAGATGTAACTGAAGAGCGGCTTCCACTGCCCCGCCGGTAAATTAACTGATGCACGTCAGGCATTCCCGGCTGTAGTCGTCGATGACGTTGAGCATGCGAAACCGCCGACCGCCGACCGCAGGCCAACGCGTCCGATACGAAGTCGAGCGACCGGGGCTGGTTGGGGTCCTGCGGGATCGTCATTGGCACCAGCGCCCCCCAGCGCGCTTGCGGCCACCACGCTTGCGGACGGTCAGCCGCTCCTCGCGGTGCACCCGATACACCTTCTTCAGGTTCATGCACTTGCCCTCACGTTTGAGCAGGATCGCCAGCCGTCGATAGCCGAAGCGGCGGCACTCGTTGGCGATCTCACGCATCCGCACGCGGATAACATCGTCCTGCCCGCGAAGCGGCTCATATTGCCATGCCGACCGATTGACCCCGATCAGCCTGCAGGCGCGACGCTCGGATTAGTCGTGATCGGCCATCAGTTTCGCCTCCGCAGCGTAGCGCTCCACAGACCGGCTCAGTTTTTTCCCAGCAGATCGTTGGCTGCGCCGCCCTTCGGGTCAGCGCCGACACGTCCAGCATCGATTCCGCGAGCAGCTTCTTCAACCGCCGGTTCTCATCCTCAAGCGCGCGCAGCCGTGCCGCGTCGGACACCGTCAGCGCGTCTGGTCAATCCAACGGGTATTAAACCGCGTTCCACGTAATAGTTGGCAATCCAATCTTCTTGCGCAGAAAATTGTATCCATCATGACTGCAGAATGGATGTTGTTGTTCTGGTTGGTAAAATTCGATGAGCTAAGAGTGGGTTAGGGGAGGATGGGCCTCCCCGCCGAGCCCCGCACTCGGTCTCAAGGAAAAGGACCTACCAATGCGAGCACTATCTGCTCAGGAGCTTGATCTCGTTATCGGCGGTTACGACAATGACAGCGGCGGCGGCTTGTCTTACAGCGAGGCTGGCGGCGATTATCTGGTGAGCGGTGCCGATCTTTCGGACTCTGCCGCAGACAGCATCAACGGTGCGATCAACACGCTGACGGGCACTGATCTCGACAATTTCGCGAATCAGACCGCTCAGTCTTTCGGGATCCCCGTCGGACCGTTCCGCGTGACGCCGATTATCAATCCGTTCGCCGGGCCCAGAAACATTCGATACGGCATCAGGATCGGCGCCCGCTGCTGATCCTTGCCTGGTGCCGACCCCCGGTCTGGCGGGTCGGCACCAAACTGATATTTCATCACAGGCAGATCAGTTTTGTCCGCCATCATCATGCCCCCACCCGGCAGCCATTCGGCGCCTCTCCATCTTGCTGCCCGCGAACCGCAAAATGTCTCGACCCGACAGACGCTTGAGCATCTGTCGCGCCTGCCGTTTCGCGTGCGGCGATCGCTGTTGCTGGTGGGATTCCATATCGGGCGCCGTTTTGGGTATCTCGCGGCGAGTCCAGCGGAAGCGCTGCGGATCTCAGTTGCGTTGCACATCCCCCTGAAAAACGCGCTCAAGATTGCCGGCGAGGCGATGTTTCACGATCTGATGTTCGCCGTGGAGTGGCTCGCGCTGAAGAACCGCACCCCGGCGGGATTGTTCCGGGATGCGCGCGCCGTGCGCATCACCGATCACGAAATCGTGCAATGGGCGAGCGAGCAAAAAGCCGTCATTCTCGCCACGCTGCACATGGCCAGCTACGCCACCTCGCTCGCCAAATTGCTGTACGCGCATTTTCCGGGGCGGCAGGTCGTGATCGTCCGGAGCAAGTCCATTACCGAGGATGAGCGTCAGGCGCTGGCCAAGCTGGCGATGATTGGCGTTCAGGCGGAATATCTCTTCCTTGATCGCCCCGAAACCTTTCTCGATCTCGTCCGTCTGGTGAAGCGCGGTGCTGTACTTGTTACGCTGGTTGACCTCCCCCATGAATATGGTCGGTCCTGTGAAGTCGACCTTTTTTGGCAGCGGGCCAGCATCGCCATTGGCGTCGCTGATCTGTCTGCCCTGTGCGGGGCGCCGATCGTGCTGTTCAGGACGGTCAGCAAGGTTCTGGGCGACGAGATCATTGTTGATTCAGTGATTGAGATTGGCGTGATGACGGCGGCCAAGCGCCAAAACGCCGCCGATACGATCGCACGCTTCATCAATGCTGCTGTCCGCGCGGCGCCAGCGCAGTGGCACATGTGGGACAGGCTCCCAGAATATTCGGTGCCCGCCCCATGCGCCTGAGCAGGATCGGATCGAGCGATCGCTATGGGCGGGGCGCAGGCATGACTAGCCCGGTGCTGATTGCGCAATCGGCACTCCATGGGGTGCTGACGTCATTCTTTGCCGCGATCGCGCTGATTAGCCTCGGCGCCCTGATCGTCGGGCATTATAGCCGCAAGGAGACGGTGCCCGGGGAAGTGGTCGCGCGCGATGGCTTTACCGCGACTGTCAGCGAAAAAGCGGGCACGATATCGTCGGTCGCGGTAAGGCTGGGCGATCATGTTGAGGCAGGACAACTCCTTGCCGTGATCCAGATCCCGCGGGTCGTCGCCGGCGCCGGTGACACGGCGGAACTGACGATCCGGCGGCTCGACGAAATGCGTAACAATCTCGAAACACGCGGCCGCGCCCTCCGGGCGGCGCTGGGGCGCGCGCCTCAGCAGATCGACCTGGTCAACAGGAATACCGACAATTCGCTGCGCTCAGCGGCGGCGACGCGGGCGGCGATCCTGAAGCAGCGATCAGTCGCCACCGAGCGTCTTGGCGCGGTCCAGACGCTCGGCACCAAGGGTTTCGCCAGCCGTTCGGTGATCGCGCAGGTCGAGAACGCCGCCCTGCAGGTTGACCAGGCGCTTGCCAATGCCGACCTTGCTGCATCGGAGATCGAACGGGCACGGACTGACCGGCTCTTGTCGATCAATACCGAGATGAGGTCGCTCGATCAGGCCCTTCTCGATGTCGAAAACCAGAAAATACAGGTCGACACCCAGATCCATGACCTCCAGTCGCAGGAATTTGTCCGCGTCACGGCGCCGGCGTCGGGCGAGGTTCGCGCTATCAGCATTCGTCAAGGCCAGCGCGTCGATCCGGGTGATCGCCTGTTCGCACTGGCACGACCGGGATCGAAACTGGCAATTGCCCTTGAAGTGCCCTCCAACGCGATCGGCTTTATCGAGCCTGGTCAACGCGTAGTCCTGAAATACGACGCGTTTCCCTTTGAGACGTTCGGCGTGCGTTATGGGCAGGTTTCTTCGGTTCAATCGGCGGCGATGACATCAACCGCGCAGCCCAGCGATGCCAAGGCAGGCAGCGGCAAGACATTCTCGGTCGAAGTGCTTCCCGATCAGGCTTTCGTTAGCGCCTATGGACAGCGTCGGCCGCTCAAAATCGGCATGAGCGTGACCGCTGAGGTCACCCTTGAGCGTCGCCGCCTGATCAGCTGGCTGCTCGAACCCCTTTATTCGGTCCAAAGGCAGCTGCGATGAACCCCCTCGCATCAGCGGTGCGGCGGGTGCCGATGATCCGGCAAGACGCCAATGGGGAGTGTGCGCTCGCTTGCCTTGCGATGATCGGCCAGTGGCACGGCCACCGAATCTCGCTTGCGCAGTTAAGGATCGAATATCCCACGACGCGGCTCGGGTTGAACCTGGGTGACCTGTCCAAGATCGCCCGGGCCTTGCGGCTGCAACCGCGGGGATTGTCGATCACTGACATTACCGATCTCAAGAAAGTAAGGCTGCCGGCCGTGCTGCACTGGGACCGGAACCACTTCGTCGTCCTGGTACGGGTGAAGCGGGGCAAATATACCGTGCACAATCCTGCAGCGGCCGTCACCGATTATAATGAAGCCGAGTTCAGGGCGCATTTCTCCGGCACTGTGCTTGAACTCGAACCTGCAGACAATTTCGAGACGATCGTCCGGCAGAAGAAAAATTCGCTGTCGAATATCCTGCGACGCACCAACGGGCTTGGTCCGTCGATAGCGCAGGTCGTCGTCGTATTGCTGACAAGCAGTGTGCTGATCTTGGCCGTCCCGGCCATTGTCCAGGTCGCGCTCGACAGTGTGATTCCCAAGAACGACCTTGAGCTGTTGCAATTGCTGGCCATCACGCTTTTTGCGGTGTCGGCATCAACTGGTGTCGCCGAGTGGATTCAACGCCGGATCATTGCGAATGCCGGTACCGCGTTTTTCGTCCAGCTTACGCGCAACGCCGTGGGGCACATTTTTCGCCTGCCCATTGCCTATGTCGAATCCCGGCACCCCGGAGATATCGCCGTTCGCCTTGAATCGATAAACCATGTGCAGAATGTGGTGACCAGTTCAGCGGTAAGTGCCCTGGTCGACGGCATGATGATGCTGCTCTGTGGCGTCCTGATGTTCCTCTACATTCCGTCCCTTGCGCTCATGGTTACGGGCGTATTTCTGGCCGTGGTTCTGGTTCGGTTGCTGATGTACCCGGCCTTGCGCCGTCAGGGGGCAATCGCGCTGCGGGAACGGGCCGAAGAACGGTCCCGCCTGCTGGACAGCCTGAGGGCGGCGCCAGCGCTCAAGGCGGCGAACGCAACGCCGGCAGCCACCGGCCGCTGGTATGACAGTCTGGTCAATGCATCAAACGCCAGCTTCAAAGGCTCGATGATCGAAGCCAATGCGATGTTGTTCGTCGAAATACTCACTGCTCTGGGAACAGCACTTGTTCTATATTTCGGCGTGATTGCTGTAATGGCGCAGGGAATTACGGTCGGAATGCTATATGCGTTCTTCACGTATCGCGGCATGTTCTTTGACCGCATCGACAAGCTTATCCATGTCATGACCGATCTTGCGCTGTTGGGCACGAACCTGAACCGGCTCGATGACTTTTTGCAAATGGACGTGGAGCGCGAGAATGCGATCGTCACGCGATCGATCAGGAACGACATCGCGCTGCGCGATGTCTCTTTCAAAGCGGGCTTCGCGGACAAGCCGATCATCGCCGATATCTCCTTAAGCATTGCGGCAAATTCCGGGGAATGGATCGCCATCGTCGGCCCTTCAGGATCGGGCAAGACCACGCTGCTCAAGGTTTTGGCCGGCCTTTACCGGCCAAGCTCGGGCCAGCATCTCGTCGATGGCACCGACCTATCGACCTGGGGACTCGCTGCCTATCGCGACAATATCGGCCTTCTGCTTGGCGCGGATAAATTGATGCGTGGCAGCGTCACTGAAAATGTGACGTGCTTCGATCCAGCGCCCGACATGACGCGACTGGAATCTGCGCTGCGGATTGCCTGCCTGACCGATGTCATCGACGGGCTGCCAAGCCGCTTTCACACGATCGTGAGCGAGGAAAATGGCGTGATGTCCAGCGGGCAACGTCGCCGCCTGATGCTCGCCCGCGCAATTTACCGCGACGCGCCGATTCTGCTGCTCGATGAAGTCACGTCGAACCTGGATGCCGAGACGACCGAGCAACTGCTGGAAAACCTGGCCAGCCTGCCGGCGACCAAGGTGCTGACGACCCATGACGAGCGCGTGCTCGATTTCTGCCAGCAGGTCTTTGAGATGAAGTCGGGGCGCTTGTCGCTGATGCGGTCGGCACAGACCGTGAATTGAGGGAAATGGCGATGAACGATCAGGACGCAATCTATGCGATGCTTACAGAGCTCATCTCGCGAACAACCGAGCGCGATCAGATCGTCGTTGCGGATACCCCGCTCAACGCGCTCGGCCTCGACAGTCTCGGCCTGATCGAGGTGATATTCGAACTTGAGGAGCGGTATAACGTCGACCTTCCGTTCAACGCGAACGAGATGGCCCAGAACAGCCATCAGGCAACAGTGGGCAATATCGTCGACATGGTCGTCCGCGCGCGGGCTGGCGTCGACTCGAAATGAGGCGGGTCGTTATCACCGGCATGGGCGTCGTTTCGCCGGCTGGAAACGGCACGGCGGCGGCGTGGGAAGCGGTCAGGCTGGGGCGGTCCTGTTACCAGGCCAGCGCCGATCGCGGGTTTCATAAGCCGCTGGGCACGGTCGATCGCGGGGGTGGCGCCAATGCTCCTTTTCAGCCGGCAAGGGAGATCGACCCGACGGTCAAAATGGCGCTGGAAGCGAGCCGCGAAGCGGTAGCGCAAGCCGATTTCGCGCAATTGATCGATCGCAACCGCATGGGCGTGGTGATCGGGTCCGGTGCGGGCAATCAGCAGACACACGAGATGCTCGCCCGTCGGATGTACGGCGAAGGGAAAACCCGTTTCCACCCGCTGGCGATCCCAAGAGGCATGTTCAGTTCGGTGACCAGCGCCATTGCTACCGAGCACAAGGCAAGAGGCGTGGCCTTTTCTGTCTCCAGCGCTTGCGCCTCCGCGACCCATGCCATCGGGCAAGCGATGCTTTGCATCGGCAGCGGCGGCGCCGATGTCATGATCACCGGGGGCAGCGAAGCCTGCCTCACCCCGGGGTGCCTGGCGGCGTGGGATTCGCTCCACGTCCTCGCGCAGGAATATTGCCGCCCCTTTTCCGCCGGACGCGATGGCCTGGTATTGGCCGAAGGTGCGGCAATCCTGGTTCTTGAGGACCGACAGCATGCGCTGAATCGCGGTGCAGTCATTCTCGCCGAGATTGCCGGCTATGGGGCGTGTTCCGATGCAACCGCGCTAACCGCGCCGGATCCGTCCGGCATGGCGCGGTCAATGCGGCGGGCGATCGACCATGCCGGCATCGATCCCGACCAGATCTGCGCCATCAATGCCCATGGCACGGCAACCGAGTCCAACGACCGCAGCGAATGCGCGGCGATTATCGAGGTTTTCGGCGCCCGCCATGGCAGGATTCCGGTCTCGTCGACCAAGTCGGTGCTTGGCCATTCGCTGGGAGCTTCGGGCGCGATTGAGTTGGCCATGTCGGTACGCTCGCTCCAGGAGCAGTTCGTGGCGCCTACCGCCAATCACCTCGCGCCGGACAAGGATTGCCCCGTCGATTGCGTGCCGAACCAAGGGCGCGCCGCCAGGCTTGCGACGATCCTGAGCAATTCTTTCGCATTTGGTGGTCTGAACGCCTCAATCGTGGTGCGTCATGCAGAAGCAGCTTAGCCGCGCCCTAGAGCGCGGCGCATCGGGCAGCGGCGCGTTTGAGCAACCCAGGCTGCCAATCTTCCCGCGTGCGATCAAGGAATGCACGACGGCTGACAGCTCGCCCTATCTGTGCTCGGTCGACGAGCTGACCCGACGCTATGGTTTTAACCCGCACCGTCTCCATCTGATCGATCAGCTCGCCAGCTTTGCTGGGCAATCTTATGACATCGGCGTGAAGATAGGGGCGCTGCTCATCGGCGGAAGCTTCCTCGATCAATCGATCGATCAACCGCGCGACATTGACTGCCTTGTCTATTACCGGATCGATGCGCAGGCTGACGCGGTCGATGCCATTATTTCCCGGTGGAATGCATTGCGTCGCGGCTTCCCGCTCGACGTCAAACTCTGCCCGACGGATGCCGGACCGCTTACCATTATCAAGCGATCGATCTTTTTCTCAAACCTCTTCTCGATCGACAAGGCAACGCTTGTTCTGGAGCGCGGAACAATCCTGGTTGAACTGTCGAACGAAAAATTTGACAATGAAATCAATCTATAAACATGGCCAATCAACGGAGAAAAATGGACATGACGCTTCGCCTGATCATCCGAACAGTGCTGGCTACAGCGCTTTCGCTGTTGTCGCTTCCCGCGCTTGCTGGTCCAGGATCAGGCAAGACCAGCGGTCCATATGTCGGTGCAGAGATTGGCCCGGTCAATCATCATTTCGTCGTCGAGGAAGGCGTTCCACCGGCCCAGCCGACGGCCCGAAATGTCTCCCAATGGGGGGTCGGCGGCGGGGTCTTTGCCGGCTATGATCACTATGTCACTGACCGCATCCGGATTGGCGGCGAAGTCGCTTTCAATTTTGGCGGTAGAACCCCGGCCACGACGAGCGCGGCCGGCCAGCCCCTCTCGATCACGCCACGCTTTGGCTACAGCCTGACGGCGCGCGCTGGCTATGCGCTGAGCAACGCCGTCATCGCTTATGGTGGGGCTGGCTATGGCGGGCATCGCTATCGACGGAATTTGCCAGCCGGCGCGGCCGATTTCGGTGATTGGAACCAGAGCTTCATCCTGTTAGGCGGCGTCGAATTGAAGGCGTCGTCCAGAGCCAATCTCAGGCTCGAATTCATGCATCTCGACGGCACCCGGAATCAGGTCATGCTCGGTATCCCGATCAGGTTCTGACGCAGATGAATGGGTCATAACCCCGGTTCGGCACTTCCGCTGCCTGAGGCAGAGCGCGAGATAGGATTGGACGCAATCGTGCGCCCGCAATCAGCGCGGTGAAACGCTCAGGCGCGCTCGCGTTCGAGCAGATCGGCGGCGTCAATGCCGAGCAGTTTGATATGGTCGCGGATCCGCGGCCAGCTGCTCGTCATGAAATGGTCGCGTTCGGCGATGCGTAGTTTCTCGGCCGCGCCTGCCAGCACAAACATGCCGACGCCGCGCCGCACCTCGACATAGCCGTCGTCCTGAAAGCTCTGATAGGCCTTGGCCACCGTCAGCGGATTGGCGCCATGTTCGGCAGCAAGCGCGCGCACAGAAGGCAGCTGATCACCGGCACGGAAATCGCCGCGCAGGATCGCTGCTGCAATCGTGCCCCGCAGCTTGATGTACACTGGGCTGTCTTCGCTGTTGAGCGCTGTCATGCTGCCTTAATACAGCAATCGCCCGAGTCGTCTAGCCCCTATGGTGCCCAGGTCGAGATAACGCTGCCCGGATCGGGACGGGGGCGTTCTTCCAAGTCGCGCGCGGGCGACCCGATGAAGATAAAGCCGGCAATGCGTTCATGGGCTGCCCCAAAAGCATCGCGCACCGCGTCTGCATAGGCTGGCCAGCCGGTCAGCCAGCCGCCGACAAAGCCGTGGGCATGGGCGGCGTGGAGCAGGTTCATACAGGCGGCGCCTACGGATAGTTCCTGTTCCCAGAGCGGAATTTTGCTGTCCGCCCGCGGGCTGGCGAGCACGACCACCAGCGCCGGGGCCTGGGTGGCAAATGCCTCCATTGCCTCGATTTCGAGCCGTGCTGCCTGGGGCCGTTCGGCGCGATAGGCGGTGGTGATCAGCGCAGACAGGGCGGACCGCGTCTCGGTTGGCACGATGACGAAGCGCCAGGGGGTGAGCTTGCCATGATCGGGGGTTCGCGCCGCAATGGCGAGCATCGCTGCCAGCTGGGCGGCATCGGGGCCAGGCGCGGTCATCTCGCGTGGGCGACCGGATCGGCGGGTAGCTAGCAGCGTCAATGGGGTGGTGCGATCGTTGAGCATGGCGGCGGGCTGTAGCGATGTCGACCGCTGCCGCCAACTGCTGCCTGTTTACAGGCCATGTTTTGCCGCTAGTCTCCCGCCGCAACCGCCGCCGTTCGAGTGGCCTGCCAGTATCAGGGAGCGTAATATGGAAAGCCCGACCGCCGATTCCCCTCGGGAACCGGATATCAGCCATGTGAATTCGGCCAGCGGCGAAACCTGGTTTGGCCATCCGCGCCAGCTCGCCCGGCTATTTTCAACCGAAGCGATGGAGCGTTTCGGCTATTATGGCATGCGCGCGCTGCTGACGCTGTATCTGGCGCAGCACTTCCTGTTCAGCGATACGACGACAACCGGCATTTATGGCGGCTTCACCGCGCTTGTTTATCTGACGCCGTTGATTGGCGGGCTGATGGCTGATCGGTTCCTTGGCTCGAAACGGTCGGTGAAGTTCGGCGCGATCATGATGTCGCTCGGCTATCTGACGCTGTGCTTTGGCGGCCAGCCTGCCAAACCCTTCGCGACCATCGACGGCCAGCGTTATGAGGTGAAGGTCCAGGGCACCGGCGAAGCGCGCCGCCAGTTCGTGATCGATGGCAATCAGCAATTGCTGATCAAAGGCAATGACGACAAGACCGTGTCGTTGCTGGGTGGCGACGGCAAGGAAGTACGCCGTGTCGCGGCGGGCGGTTTCGAAGCGGGTGGCGAGCGCGCGCCGCTATCAGTGTTTCTGCTGCTGATCGGCCTGGCGCTGGTCACGATCGGCAATGGCTTTTTCAAGCCCAATATCTCGACGATGGTTGGCGCGCTCTATGCTCAGGGCGACCGCCGGCGTGATGCTGGCTTCACGATATTCTATATGGGGATCAACCTCGGTTCGCTGTTTTCGCAAATTCTGTGCCCGCTGCTCGCGGTCGGCATGGGCAGCTGGGGTGGGCTTGGCTGGTGGGCAGGCTTTGCGCTGGCGGCAGCCGGCATGATCGTTTCCTGGTGCCTGATTCAGTTCGATGGCGGCAAGCTTGATGGCATTGGCGATCGACCGGCTGACGCACCGGCCAATCGCGACTGGTTCATCTATATCGGTGCGATGCTGGCAATACCGGTGGTGTGGTTCCTGTTCACCAACCTGATGAATTATGTCCCGCCGGCTGAAGGGTCGGGGATCGTCGGTTATTTTCTGGGTCTGCCGGTCATGGGCAAGATCATGTTCGGGACCTTTCTGATCAGCGTGCCGGGTATTTTGATCTGGTCCTTCTTCAATGGATCGAAGCAGGAATTCCAGATGATGCTGGCGGCGATGGTGCTGATCACCTTCAACACCGTGTTCTGGACGTTGTTCGAACAAGCCGGATCGTCGCTGACGCTGTTTGCCGATCGCAACACGGACTTGTCGGTGTTTGGCTGGTTCTCGATTTCAGCCGGGCAGACGCAGTTCTTCAACGCGCTGTTTATCGTGCTGCTTGCGCCGGTGTTCAGTATCATGTGGAACGGCATGGCAAAACGCGGGATCGAGCCGACTATTCCGATCAAGTTCGGCATCGCCTTGATGGGGGTTGGCGTCGGGTTTCTGGTGCTGGTGTGGGGGTCGCAATTTGCCGGGCCGGATTACAAGGTTGGCTTGTGGTGGCTGGCGGGGCTGTATCTGGTCCATTCGATTGCCGAGCTTTGTATCTCGCCAGTCGGGCTGTCGATGGTCACCAAATTGTCGATCGCACGGATCGTCGGCATGATGATGGGCGTGTGGTTCCTGTCGATCGCGGTCGCACAGTATGTGGCGGGCATCGTCGCGCAATTCGCCAGCGTTGAAACGGTGGGCGGGCAAGTGACCAATTTGAAGGTCAGCCTCGACACCTATGTTGGCGTGTTCACGACAATCTCGGAGATCTCGATCGCGCTGGGTGTGCTGCTGCTGCTGCTGTCCTTCCCGCTCAAGAAGTGGATGCACGGCGTCCAGTGATCGTCTAGGCTCTCCTGCACAAGGCAGGGGAGCCAAGATGATGGATGCAACGATGACGGTCGCGGTGGCGGCGACGAGCTTTGTGGGCAGCCATTTCCTGCTGTCGCATCCCTTGCGCGCGCCGCTCGTCAAGGCGGCGGGCAATGGTGGCTTCACCATTATTTATGCGCTGATTGCCTTTGCGACTTTGGGGTGGATGGCCAATGCCTATAAGGCAGCGCCGATCACGCCGCCCCTGTGGGATGTCGGCGATGCGCTTTGGGTCATCGCGACCGTGATCATGTTGTTGGCGAGTCTGTTGCTGATGGGGTCGCTGATCGGCAATCCCGCGCTGCCCGGACCGGTGGCCGCAGCGCCCGCCAAGGCGCGGGGCGTGTTTGCGATCACGCGCCACCCAATGATGTGGTCTTTTGCGCTATGGAGCCTGGCGCATGTGCTTGTTTTCCCGGTCGCAGCAAACCTGATTCTCGCTGGGGCCATCGCCACACTCGCCCTGGTCGGTGCCGCGCTGCAGGATGCCAAGAAGCGCGCGCTGGTGCCCGAAGTCTGGCATGTTTGGGAACAGCGCACCGGATATTGGCCATTCGCCGCCATCGCTGCGGGCAAGGCCAGCTTTGGCGGCTTCCGCCCGCATGACATTGCCGGGGGGCTGGTAATCTGGCTGGCGGCGACCTGGGCGCATATCCCGATGGCCGGGATTGCCGCTGGCATCTGGCGCTGGGTGGGTTGATCCGGCGCTACAGCCGGACCATCGCCATCATCCGTTCGCCATAGCGCGGCCCGGCGGTGCCGCCACGCGGCGCAGCGGCGTCGAGATCGGCGAGATCCTGCGCGGTGAGCGTGACATTGGCGGCACCCATCGAATCCTCCAGCGTCACCCGCCGCTTGGAGCCGGGGATCGGCACGATATCGGCCCCTTGCGCGAGCAGCCAGGCAAGCGCGATCTGCGCTGCGCTGACGCCGTGCGCCGCCGCAATCCGCTGCACAACAGCGACCAGCGCCATGTTCTTGGCGAAATTCTCGGCCGAATAGCGCGGATCATTGCGGCGATAATCGCCCTCCGGCAGATCGTCACGCGACGTGATTTGTCCCGTCAGAAAGCCGCGCCCGAGTGGCGAATAAGGGACAAAGCCGATCCCGAGCGCGCGCGCGGTGGGCAGGATATCGTCCTCCACATCGCGCTCCCACAGCGAATATTCGCTTTGCAGTGCGGCGATCGGGTGAACGGCGGCTGCCTTGCGCAGCGTTTCCGCCCCCGCTTCGGACAGGCCGAGATGGCGCACCTTGCCCTCTTTCACCAGCTCAGCCATCCCGCCCACCGTCTCGGCAATCGGCACGGCCGGATCGACGCGGTGCTGATAGAAGAGATCGATCGTGTCGATGCCCAGCCGCTTGAGCGATCCCTCCACGGCGCGGCGCGCATTGGCGGGCGATCCGTCCACCCCGGTCATCCGGCCATCTTCGAAGCGAAAGCCGAATTTTGTCGCGATCACCAGGCCGTCGCGCTTGCCCTTGATCGCGCGACCGAGCAGCTCCTCGTTGCGCAGCGGGCCATAGATTTCGGCAGTGTCGAAAAAGGTCACCCCCAGATCGATCGCGCGGTGGATCGTGGCGATGCTCTCCTCCTCGTTCGCCGCACCATACATGGCCGGGCCTACACCCGCCATCGGCATCAGGCCCAGGCCAAGCGCCGATACCGTCAGATCGGGTCCTAATTGCCGATATTTCATGCGATTTGTCCTTCGATCAACAGGTCTTCAGGTGACATTGGCGCAGAGGCCGTGCGCGCAGACAGCGTGGCCGTGACGGCGAGGTCCATCGTTACATTGCCCAGCGTGCGCATGATATCGGGGAAGGTCTCGATCGCGACGAGCAGGCCGAGCGGGGCAATTGGCACCCCCATGGCAGCGGCAATCGGCGCGATTGAGCTGATAAAGGTGATCGAGCCCGGCAGGCTGACCGCGCCCAGCGTGGTGATCGATGCCATTGCCACGCCTGCCGCCAGGCTTTGCCAAGTCAGCGGCACGCCGAACAGCGTCGCAATATAGATGGCAACCGCCAGGTTCATCGCCGGGCCGGTTGCGCGAAATATCGCGACAGCCAGCGGCAGGATGATCCCCGAATGCTGGGTGTGGACGCCAATCTGCTCCGCCCCGCGCAGCATGGCGGGTAATGAGACAAGCGAGGATTGCGTGCTGATTGCCACCGCCTGTGCCGATGCCGTCGCCCGCGCGAACCGGATGATCGATACGCGCCCGCCAATGGCCCCCAGGAAAAACGAGGCGATCCACAATACCGCACCCACGCTGGCGACGATCAGCACATAATGGAGCAGCGCGCCGAATGCCTCGGTCCCAGCTTTTGCCCCCACCACAAACGCCAGCGCGAACACGCCGATTGGCCCCAGCCACAGCACCCAGCCGATCACGACGATCATCGCATCGGCGACCGCGCGGAAGAAGCCGACGAGCAGGTCGCGCTGTTCCTTGGCCAGTCGGGTAATCGCAAAGGAAAAGGTCAGCGTGAAGACGATCAGGGGCAGGAACGCATTGTTTGCTGCAGCCGTCACGGGGTTGCTCGGCACGATTGCGGCCAGAAAGTCGCCAAATGGCGGTACGTCGCCAATCGCCTTCACATCGGGCAATGATGCCCGCAGCGCGGCACCCGCACTCGGGTCGATCGGCCAGGCGGACAGCAGCAAGGGGGTAACGAAGGCCGACATGATCGCGCCCGACCAGAGCAGCACCATGAACAGGATCATCGCCCGGGTCGCCAGCTGGCCCGCGCGCGCGGCATCGGCGGTGGCCGCAATGCCGATGACGAGCAGCGAAACCACCAGCGGCACGATCGTCATCTGCAACCCGTTCAGCCAGGCGGCGCCGATCGGCTGGGCGATCAAGATGCCGATCGGGGCAAAGCCCTGCCCCGCAGCGACAATCCCCAAAGCCATCCCGGCAATCAGTGCAACTAAGATCCGGGTTGCTTGCGACATGCTCGATTATCTCCGTTGGGGACGCTAAAGCGATCACCAATAACCGATTGGGCGCGAACGCATGGCAAGAAAATATTTCGGCACGGATGGCATTCGCGGCAAGACCAACAAATCGCCGATGACGGCGGCGATGGCGATGAAGGTTGGCATGGCGGCCGGCGCGCATTTCCGCCGGGGGGATCATCGCCACCGGGTGGTGATCGGCAAGGATACCCGCCTGTCGGGCTATATGATCGAATCGGCGATGGTGGCGGGCTTTACGAGCGTCGGCATGGATGTGGTGCTGGTCGGCCCGATGCCGACGCCGGCGGTGGCGATGCTGACGCATTCGATGCGCGCCGACATGGGCGTGATGATTTCGGCCAGCCATAACCCTTATGACGATAATGGCATCAAGCTGTTCGGCCCGGACGGGTATAAACTGTCCGATGCCGATGAACTGGCGATCGAAGCGCTGATCGATGGCGATGTGGCACTCAGCCCAGCGCCCGATATCGGCCGGGCGCGACGCGTGGAGGATGCGCGCGGTCGCTATATCCATTTCGCCAAATCCACTTTCCCAAGCGAACTCAGGCTCGATGGCATGCGGATCGTGATCGATTGCGCCAATGGTGCGGCCTATCAGGTCGCGCCGTCGGCGCTATGGGAATTGGGCGCCGATGTCGTCGCGATCGGGGTGGAGCCCAATGGCAAGAATATCAACAAGGGCGTTGGCTCCACCGCGCCTGACCTGCTTTGCGAAACCGTGGTCGCCAGCGGCGCGGCACTGGGCATCGCGCTTGATGGCGATGCCGATCGGCTGATCATCGTCGATGAACTCGGCCGGGTGGTCGATGGCGATCAGCTGATGGCGGTAATCGCCAGCGGCTGGGCACGCCAGGGCCGGCTGGTGGGCAGTGCCTTGGTGACGACGGTGATGTCGAACCTGGGGTTAGAGCGGCATCTTGCCGCGCAGGGCATTGGCATGCTGCGGACCCAGGTCGGCGATCGTTATGTGCTGGAGGCAATGCGCGAGCGCGGGCATAATGTCGGCGGCGAGCAATCGGGCCATATCATCCTGTCCGATTATGCGACGACAGGGGACGGGCTGGTCGCCGCGCTGCAGGTGTTGGGCGAGCTGGTAACGGCAGGCGCACCCGCCAGCGATTTTCTCCACCGGTTTGAGCCGCTGCCGCAATTGTTGAAGAATGTGCGTTTTTCTGGTGGCAAGCCGCTCGAGGCCAGTAGCGTCAAGGCCGTGATTGCCGACGCAGAGGCCGAGCTGAACGGCAGCGGTCGCCTGGTCATCCGTCCTTCGGGCACCGAACCCGTCATCCGGGTCATGGCGGAGGGGGACGATGCCGCGCAGGTAGAGACAATCGTCAATCGGATTTGCGATGCGGTCCAGGCGGCGGTGTGACCGCACGCATGTTTGCAATATCTATCTATCCCCAATTACAAGAGCAGGAGTAGCCCAATGAAATCCCTTTATACCGCTGTTGCCACCGCCCATGGCGGCCGTCAGGGCCATGTCACCAGCGACGACGGCGTGCTCGATCTTGATACCGCGACGCCCAAATCCATGGGCGGGCCCGGCGGGGTTGGCACCAATCCCGAACAATTATTCGCAGCCGGCTATGCCGCCTGTTTCCAGTCGGCGATGATGTATGTGGCCGGCATGCAAAAGATCGACGCGAGCGGATCGACCGTGACTGGGCATGTCTCGATCGGCCCCAATGAGGGCGGTCCCGGCTTCATGCTCGCGGTGAAACATGTCGTCTCCTTGCCCAAGCTCGATCAGGCAGCGGCCGAAAAGCTGGTGCATGATGCTCATCAGGTCTGCCCTTATTCGAACGCGACGCGCGGCAATGTCGTGGTCGATTTCGACGTGCAGGGCGGATAACGGCGATGCTGGAGATGCGCCCGGATTGCGAACGCTGCGGGGCGGACCTGCCCGCTGACGCGCCGGGCGCGTTCATTTGTTCGTTTGAATGTAGTTTTTGCGCTGATTGTGCTGACGCGCTTGATGAGCGCTGCCCCAATTGTGGCGGCGAATTGATGGATCGGCCGACCCGCACGGGCGCGGCGCTCAAGAAGTTTCCGGCGAGCGCGGCACGCAAGTTCAGCAGCTAGATTTAGACGTCGACAACCCCCGCGGGATCGACTTCCCTAGCGCCAGGGCACTGCAGTTGATTGAAAAAAAATCAGCAAAATCATCTGGTAAGGCTAGCCAGGCCCTGGCATGATTACCAGCATTGAAATCTGCACAACGTCCGGAGGATTGGGGATCATGCGCTTCATGGCATTGTTGATCGGCCTTGCCGTCAGTGTAGCCGCCGCGGCGCAAGAATCGCCGCATGATTTCGGCGGCGCAATACCGCTCAGTCCGGAAGGGTGGTTCTCCCAGGATGATTATCCACCGCAGGCAAAGGCGAATAGAAAAATCGGCCTGGTCAGATTTCAATTCGATATCAATATGACCGGACGGGTAGAGCATTGCACCATCACGCAATCATCGGGCAGCCCGGACCTGGATCAGCAAACCTGCCGGTTGCTTGCGCGGCGCGGGCGATTCAAGCCACCGGTGAACGAGCAAGGCGAGCCAATCGCGACAAAAGGCCGTTCACAGGTTTTGTGGAGGTTATGACGGTTCCGACGACTGGCAAAGGTGCTGCCGGGCACGCTGACACCGGGCGGGCCTTGTTAGCGGCGGTTCGTTCCGAAAACTTTCCTGCCGGACCGGGTTGTGCCATCTGCGGTCGATGATCCGAACCGCTTCGTCCCGGACAATTCATGCAAAGGCGGCGATTTTGCGCGTTGCGATCGACGCGATGGAGCCACGCAACTTCCGCAGCTTTACCGCCGCCGGTGATGCTTGATGACACCGCGCATCCTCATCATCGCCGGGTCTGATTCGGGCGGTGGTGCCGGGATCCAGGCCGATATCAAGACGGTGACGATGCTTGGCGGCCATGCCATGACCGCAATCACCGCTATCACCGCGCAGAATACGCTGGGGGTGCAGGCGGTAATGCCAGTGCCGACGGAGATGGTGATCGCGCAGATTGATTCCTGCATCGCTGACATTGGTGTCGATGCGATCAAGATCGGGATGCTGGGATCGGCGGCAACGGCGCAGGCGGTTGCTGATCGGCTTGCCGCGCTTGATGTGCCGATCATCTTCGATCCCGTGATGATCGCGACGAGTGGATCGATGCTGGCCGATGCCGATACCATTGCCGCCTTTGGCCGATTGATGGATCTGGCGTCGGTCGTCACCCCCAATATTCCCGAACTGGCCGCGTTGGGCGGTGAAGCTGCGGTGCTGGCGCATGGTTGCCACCTGGTTGCCAAAGGGGGGCATGGCGAGGGCCATTATATCGTCGATCGCCTGATTTCTCCCGCTGGGCCGCTGCGCGAGCTAAACGGCAAACGGATCGACACGACGAGCACGCACGGCACGGGGTGCACCTTCGCCAGCGCGCTCGCCTGCGGGCTGGGCCAGGGACTGGCGGTGAGCGACGCCTTTGTCCGCGCGGTCAGATTTGTGCGGATTGCGCTGCTGTCCGCGCCGGATCTGGGCAATGGCCATGGTCCGATGGGGCATCATTTGGGGGTGTCGCCCTTTGATGAGCTTGAGGGCGATGCATGATTGCGGGTGTCGACGAAGCCGGTCGCGGGCCGCTGGCCGGGCCGGTGGTGGCCGCCGCTGTGATCCTGTGCCCCGGTGGCATTGCCGGGCTGAACGATAGCAAGAAGCTGAGTGCCGCGCAGCGGGAGCGGCTGTTCGCCACGATTGTCGCGCGCTGCACTATTGGTATCGGCATGGCCAGCGTCGCGGAGATTGATTCGCTCAACATCCTATGGGCGACGATGCTGGCGATGGAGCGCGCGGTTGCCGAGTTGGGGGTGGCGCCTGACGATGTGCTGGTCGATGGCAATCGTTGCCCGACATGGCAGTGGCGATCGCGGGCGATTATCGGTGGTGATGCGATCGAGCCCTGTATCTCGGCGGCGTCGATTGTCGCCAAGGTCACGCGAGACCGCATCATGGTTGCGGCTGATCGCGACTATCCCAGCTATGGTTGGGCGTCGAACAAGGGTTATGGCGCGCGGGTGCACCTCGACGCGCTCGCCCGTTTGGGGCCAACGCCGCTGCATCGACGCTCATTTGCGCCCGTCGCCCGGGCATATCTGGACCGGTGAGTCTTTTGAGTCACACCACCATTACTTGCGATGATGCGCGCTGACGGACTCAATATATCGTTTTGATCGTGAAATGTTCCGCCGCGTTAACGATTTACTCATTGGAATCGTTAACCATTGTTTTCTTGACGGGCGGCAAAAGTTTCGCCCCGATACAGGTCTGAACATTTGGGGGCGGAAATAATGGGCGTATTGGAAAAGGTCAGGACGCCAAGCGCGGCCCCTATCGATGCCGCCTTGCCGCTCGATACGATTATCATGGGTGATTGCATCGCGGCGATGCGCTCGCTGCCCGCCAAGTCGGTCGACATGATTTTTGCCGACCCGCCCTATAATCTGCAGCTCGGTGGCGATCTCAGCCGGCCGGATGGCAGCCATGTCGATGCCGTCACCGATGATTGGGACAAGTTTGACAGCCTGAGTGCCTATGACAAGTTCACGCGTGCCTGGCTGACCGAAGCGCGGCGCGTGCTCAAGGATAATGGCACGATCTGGGTGATCGGGAGCTATCACAATATCTTCAAGGTCGGCTCGGCGATCCAGGATTTGGATTTCTGGATCTTGAACGACATCATCTGGCGCAAATCGAACCCGATGCCCAATTTCAAGGGTACCCGCTTCACCAACGCGCATGAAACATTGATCTGGGCGTCGATGGGCGAAAAGGCGCGCTACACCTTTAACTATCGCAGCATGAAGACGCTGAACGACGAATTGCAGATGCGCAGCGATTGGGAGTTCCCGGTCTGCGGTGGGCAGGAGCGGTTGAAAAAGGGTGGGACGAAGGTTCACCCGACGCAAAAGCCTGAGGCGCTGATCTATCGCATTCTGCTCGCCTGCACCAAGCCCGGCGATGTGGTGCTCGATCCGTTTTTCGGCACGGGCACGACCGGCGCGGTCGCCAAAAGGCTGCGGCGGCGCTGGATCGGCATCGAGCGCGAGCTTGGCTATTGCGATGCGGCGATCGAGCGGATCGAGGCGGCCTTGCCGCTCGACGAATCGGCGGTGGTGACGATGCAATCCCCGCGCGCCGCGCCCAAGGTGGCGTTCGGCCTGCTGGTCGAAAATGGGTATCTCGCCCCGGGTCGCGTGCTGAGCGATAGCAAGCGCCGCTATCGGGCGCTGGTCCGCGCGGATGGCAGCCTGGAAAGCGTGTGCGGTGCCGTGGGATCGATCCACAAGCTCGGCGCGACGCTGCAAAACGCGCCGGCCTGCAATGGCTGGACCTTCTGGCATTATGACACGCCCGATGGGCTGAAGCCGATCGACATGCTGCGCCAGACCTATTTGCTCGCGACGCAGCCCTAGCGGCGATGCACCTTCGCCCGGTCCAGTTTGTCGACACGCCGGTTGGTCGCGATGGGCAGGTGGCGCGGTTGGCGGGCGGAATGCTGTGGTTCGCCGCTTATGAAGTGATCGACGCAGGGCAGCGCCGTACCGTCTCGATCACCGACTTCGACACCCACTTCGCGCAAGACGGAGCGGCGATGCGCCTGCACCGCGCGATGATTGCCGCGCGTGCGCCGCTGATTCTTGGCGAGCGCGTGCTCCGGCTCGATCAACCGCATGTTGCCGGCATATTGAATGTCACGCCCGACAGCTTTTCTGACGGCGGCGCGCTGGAGGATGATCCGGTCGCTGCTGCCAATGCCGGGTTCGATATGGTCGCCAAGGGCGCGAGCGTGATCGATCTGGGTGGCGAATCGACCCGGCCTGGCGCGCAATTGGTGTGGGAAGGCGATGAAGTGAAGCGCGTCGTCCCGGTGGTGGAGCGGCTGGTGAAAAGTGGGGCGATCGTGTCGCTCGATACGCGCAAGGCGGCGGTGATGGAGGCTGGCCTGGCGGCAGGCGCCCATCTCATCAACGATGTGTCGGCGCTGCTTTGGGACGATCGCGCGCTGGCGGTGGTGGCGAAGGCCGATTGCCCGGTCATCCTGATGCATTCGCCCGACCCGGCAAAGGGGCCGCATGGCGGCAGCGGCTATGGGGACGTGCTGGTCGAGGTGTTCGACTGGTTGGAGGCGCGGATCGCGGCGGTGGTGGCAGCGGGCGTCGATCGCGCGCGGATTATCGCCGATCCAGGCATTGGCTTTGGCAAGGGGCTGGCAGAAAATCTGGCGCTGCTGAACGGGCTGGCGATGTTCCACGGGCTGGGTTGCCCGATCATGCTGGGCGCTAGCCGCAAACGGATGATCGGCGCGCTGTCGAATGAGGCACCGGTCGGCGAACGACTCGGCGGATCGCTGGCGCTGGCGCTGAAGGGGGCGGAAGCGGGCGTGCAATTGCTGCGCGTCCATGACGTGGCGGAAACGGTGCAGGCGCTAAGGGTGTGGCGCGGGTGCAAGGATCAGGCGCTGGTGGGGCGGTAGCCATGGCTGTGATGGTGGTGGTCATCGGCACGATTCGCTTGGCCCCGGGCGCAGTCGATCGCGCGCGGCCAGCGATGGCGCAGATGGTTGCCGCAAGCCGAGCGGAGGATGGCTGTATTGCCTATAGCTATGCAGAAGATGTGCTCGATGCCGGTCTCATCCGCGTGGCAGAGATGTGGCGCGATCAATCTGTGCTCGAACGGCATTTCACTATGCCGCACCTCACCGCCTGGCGGGCGACATGGCCCGACCTCGGGATCAGCGATCGGGATCTGCGTAGCTACAGAATCGATAGTGAATTGAATGTTTTATAGATCTGTTAACGATCAGATACCTATAGTGGTTACTGAATAGTTGAGAGGTTCTTTTCCGATGCGAACGTTACTTTCGGTTGTTGGTGGTGGAGCGCTTAGTGCCGCATTGGCGACATCTGCAATCGCTGTTGGGCATGATACACCCATGTATTTGCTGTCGATGGAGATGTCGGATGGCAAACGTCTTGTCGCCAAGCCGACACTCAGGTTCAAAGGCGACGAGCCAGCGCAGATCGAAATCGGCGAACAAGATGGCAGCCGCTATAGCATGCAGGTCACGCTTTCACCGCAAGCGGATGGCACCGTGAGCATGGCCTCGACGATTACCGTTGCGCCCGCTGGACGCGCGGCCCATCGGGTGATGCCGGTACTGCGGGTCGGGCTGGGAAAGCCAAGCACATTTGAATTCGGCACCGAAAGCCCGACCGAAAAGCCTTTCCGGGTGAACTTTACGGTTGATCGCACGGGCGGGTGATTGCTCAGGCCGCGTTGTCGATCCCGAGTTCACCCAGCTTGCGATACAGCGTCGATCGGCCGATCCCCAGCCGCCGCGCGACTTCGGTCATGCGGCCGCGGTAATGGCCGATGGCGAGGCGGATGACATCGGCTTCGATTTCCTCAAGCGCGCGCATGTTGCCATCTGGGCGGAACAAGGTGACGCCGCCACTCGCGGGTGTGGCCGACGTGCTGGGTCCAGCCGCCCGCTTGGCGCTGAGCGCGGCGATTTGGGGGAAATCGTTGCGATTGAGGGCATTGGCTTCGCACAACACCGCTGCCCGAAACAGCGCATTTTGCAGCTGGCGAACATTGCCCGGCCAATCATAATTGACGAGCAATTGCAGCGCGTCGTCAGTGATGCCGATCGGTCGTAACCCTGGTTGCTGCGCGATTCGGGCGAGCAGATGCCGGGCAAGCGCCGGGATATCCCCAGTGCGTTCACGCAACGGCGGGATCGTGACCTGGACGACGTTGAGCCGGTAATAAAGGTCCTCGCGGAATCGCCCGGCTTCGACTTCATCGAGCAGCTTTTTATTGGTGGCCGCGATCACGCGGACATCGACTTCGCGGGTATGGCGCGCGCCGATCGGCTGAATTTCGCCCGATTGCAGCACGCGGAGCAATTTGACCTGTGCGTCGAGCGGCATCTCGCCAACCTCATCGAGGAAGATCGTGCCGCCATCGGCTTCGACAAAGCGGCCGAGTTTGCGTTCAAATGCGCCAGTGAACGCGCCCTTTTCATGGCCGAATAATTCCGATTCGACCAGATTGGCGGGGATCGCGCCGCAGTTAACCGTGATCATCGCCTTTTTGGCGCGCGGGCTGGCGGCATGGATTGCCTCTGCGACGACTTCCTTGCCGACGCCGCTTTCGCCCTCCAGCAGCACGGCGACGCGCGCCCGCGCTGCCTTGGCAGCAATGGCTAGCGCCGCGCGAAACATGGGTTCTGACCCGACAATTTCGTCAAAGGCGAGCAGGGCGGGAATTTTCTCCGTCAGCGGGCGCAGTTCGCCAGCGCTGTTGCTCGCCACGGCAGCCTCTAGCGCGCAGAGCAGGCGTTCGGGTGCCAATGGTTTGACCAGGAAATCCGTGGCGCCTGCGCGCATTGCCGCTACTGCCTGCGCGACTGAGCCATTGGCCGTCAGCATCAGAATTGGCAGCGAAGGGCGCCGCAGCCGTAATTCAGTGATGAGCCCGGCGGCATCTGCCTCTGGCGTCCAGTGGTCGATCAGGATCGCATCAAGCTGCATCCCGTCCTGTGTTCCAAGGGTTGCGATCGCCATTTCGCCGTCGCAGGCGAAGACGGAGCGCCATCCGCCACGGGCGGCAAGTGCTGCCACCAGCCGACGCTGGGCGGGCTCATCATCGATCAACATTAGCAGGCGCTGGCCATTGCGCGTCATATAGCCGTCCCCAATCGTCCCTGTTCGAGTGGGTAACCTTAACGACAGGGAGTAAAGGCGGGCTTAAAGCCGGGGCTTGAGGTGTGGGCAGCCCCCGGTTAAGGGCGAAGGGGAATGATTTTGGCTGTGGGGTGAAAGCACATGACCGGCAACGGGAACATCGAGACGCAGCAGGCGACCTATGGCAAGGTGATGGCGTGGCTGAAATGGGGGGCGCTGGGGTCCTTTGCGCTCGCCGCCTTCGTCGTCTGGCTGATTGCGGGCTGACCCGGCGGTGAAGATTGCCCTTTTGAAGGAGCAGGCCGCAGGCGAAAACCGCGTTGCCGGGACACCCGAAACGGTCAAGAAGTTCATCGCCTTAGGGGCGACCGTATCGGTCGAAGCCGGGGCCGGTGCTGGCGCAGCAATTGCCGATACGCAGTTCGCTGATGCCGGGGCGGCGCTGGGGTCGCGGGCTGAAACGCTTAGCGGCGCTGATATCGTGCTTGGCGTGCAGGGGCCTGATCCAGCGAGCCTGGCTGGGGCGGCGCCTGGCGCCTGGATCGTTGCATCGCTTAATCCCTTTGGGGAGCGCGCGCGAGTCGATAGCTATGCGGCGGCGGGTTTTGAAGCGCTGGCGATGGAATTCATGCCGCGAATCACCCGCGCGCAATCGATGGATATTCTGTCGTCGCAGTCGAATCTCTCGGGCTATAAGGCGGTGCTTGATGCCGCAGCCGAATATGGCCGTGCGTTTCCGATGATGATGACGGCGGCGGGAACGGTGTCAGCCGCGCGCGTCTTCGTGATGGGTGTGGGCGTGGCCGGGCTGCAGGCAATTGCCACCGCGCGCCGCCTGGGCGCGCAGGTTTCTGCCACCGATGTGCGATCGGCGACCAAGGAGCAGATCCAGTCGCTGGGCGCCAAGCCGATTTTCGTTGAGAATGTGAAGGGCATCGAGGGCGAGGGCGCAGGCGGCTATGCTGGCGAGATGAGCCCGGAATACCAGGCGGCACAGGCCGAATTGGTGTCGAGCCACATCGCCAAGCAGGATATCGTCATCACGACGGCGCTGATCCCCGGTCGGCCAGCGCCACGCCTGATCAGCGACGCCCAGATCGCGACGATGCGGCCGGGCAGCGTGATCGTCGATCTGGCGGTCGAAGCCGGTGGCAATGTCGAGGGCGCGGTTGCGGGTGAAGTGGTGACCGTGCACGGCGTGAAGATCGTCGGGCACAAGAATGTCGCCGGGCGGTTGGCAGCGGATTCTTCCGCCCTGTTTGCGCGCAATCTTTTCAACTTTCTGTCGGCCTTTTGGGACAAGGAAAGCGGCAAGCCTGTGCTCGACGAAGAGATTGGCGACGCGATCCGGCTGACCAAGGATGGCAAGGTCGTCAACGCACGGCTGCTGGGCTGATCAAGGGGACGATCATGGATTTTGTTTCTACTCTATCGGTCTTCGTGATGGCCTGTTTCGTCGGCTATTATGTCGTCTGGTCGGTCACGCCCGCGCTCCACACGCCGCTGATGGCGGTGACTAACGCGATTTCATCGGTGATCATCGTTGGCGCGTTGATTGCCAGCGCAGCTGCCGGGATTGGCTCGGGCGGGGCGATCTCGAAATGGCTGGGGCTGCTTGCGGTGGTCTTGGCCAGCGTCAACATCTTCGGCGGCTTTGCGGTCACCGCACGGATGCTGGCGATGTATAAGAAGAAGGATCGGCCGGCGGCCAAGCACTAACAACATCGTCATCCCGGCACATGCCGGGATCCACCAATCCACCAGCGCGGGCGGCGCGGTGGGCCCCGGTACAAGCCCGGGGCGACGCCAGGGGGTTTTGAGAATGGAACATATCGCGGTTAATCCCTGGGCATCGCTGGCCTATCTGGTGGCGGGGGTATGCTTCATCCTCGCGCTGCGCGGGCTATCGTCGCCGTCGACATCGCAGCGCGGCAACCGCATGGGCATTATCGGCATGACGATTGCCGTGGTAACGACGCTGGTCACGCATGTCCCGCAGGGTGATCTGGGCTTGCTGCCAAGCGATATCGCCGTTTCCTCCACCGTCATCGCGGTGTCCTCAACCTTTAACGCTTTGGGCATGGCGGAAATTGCCATCGCGCTCGCAATCGGTGCCGTGATCGGCATCGGGATGGCGCGCACGATCAAGATGACGGACATGCCGCAATTGGTTGCGGCCTTTCACTCGCTGGTGGGTTTGGCTGCGGTGCTCGTCGGCGCAGCCGCCTATCTCAATCCCGATGCGTTCGGCATTGCCGACGCCGGCGAGATTTTCACCCAGAGCCGGGTCGAACTTGGCCTCGGCGTCGCAATCGGTGCGATTACCTTTTCGGGCTCTGTCATCGCCTTCCTGAAACTCAACGGTAATATGAGCGGCAAGCCGATTATCCTGCCCGCGCGCCATATCATCAACCTGGGCACGCTGGCGGCGATCCTTGGGCTCGTGGCCTATTTCCTGACCGATCAGAGCCCCTGGGTGTTCTTCGCGATCACGGCGCTCAGCTTCGCGATCGGCTTCTTGCTGATTATCCCGATCGGCGGGGCGGATATGCCGGTCGTTGTGTCGATGCTGAACAGCTATTCGGGCTGGGCGGCAGCGGCGATGGGCTTCACGCTCCACAATACCGCGATGATCATCACCGGCGCGTTGGTCGGCTCATCGGGCGCGATTCTGTCGTACATCATGTGCAAGGCGATGAACCGCAGCTTCATCAGCGTGATTGCGGGCGGCTTTGGCGCGGATGGCGGCAGCAGCGGCGGTGGCGAGGCCAAAGAACAGCGGCCCTGGAAGCGTGGTTCTGCAGAGGACGCTGCCTTTCTGATGGGCCAAGCCGAACAGGTCATCATCGTGCCCGGTTACGGCATGGCGGTGGCGCAGGCACAGCATGTGCTGCGCGAAATGACCGACAAGCTGAAGGAGCATGGCGTCAAGGTGAAGTTCGCGATCCATCCGGTCGCGGGCCGTATGCCGGGGCATATGAACGTGCTGCTCGCTGAAGCCAGCGTGCCCTATGACGATGTGTTCGAGCTGGAAGACATCAACAGCGAATTCGCGCAGACCGATGTCGCCTTCATCATCGGTGCCAACGATGTGGTGAACCCGGCGGCCAAGACCGACAAGGGATCGCCCATCTATGGCATGCCCGTGTTTGACGTCGAAAAGGCCAAGACCGTGCTGTTCATCAAGCGATCAATGGGCGGTGTCGGCTATGCCGGGGTCGACAATGATGTATTCTACATGGACAATACCATGATGTTGCTCGCTGATGCCAAGAAGATGGTTGAGGATATCGTCAAGGCTTTGGACTAATTGCTCAAAGCGCGGGCCTGCGGGCCCTGTAGATTGAGCCCAAAGCCTGACAATTGTCTCCATTTTGGCGGCGTTCGCCTGTCAACACCCGGAAACCCCGCCAATTTGGCGCGGTCTTTGCGCAGATTTCCGCCGCAGGTTCGTAAGACTGCCTGCGAAACGAGCGGAGAACGGGCGTGGAAGAAACCGGCGCAAGCTGGGAGTTTAAGGTGCTGCCCAAGGTCTTGTTGATCGCCGATGGTGCTGATGCCGCGCGTGCGGGGAAATCGGTGCTGGCGTTGGTTGGTGCCCACCCGATTGGCCCGGTGGCAATGTCTGCGGCACGGGGGGCACTCGCGACGCCAGATGGCATTGATGCGATTCTGATCGATGCCGATGGCAGTGACGATGATGCGCTTGAGCTGGTGCTTCATGAGACGGCCAATTTGGTTGCCAACAGTGCGATAGGCGTCGTGATCAATTTTGATGAACGCCGAATCGATCAAGTCAGCGCCCATATGCTGACCGAGCGGGTTCAACTCCTCTGCAATGCACCGCTCGCCGAACAGGTATCTGCGCTGGCGATCGCGCTGACCGGCAAACCCGGCAACCGCCTGCGCCAGAGGAGCGATCATCAGGATCGCCACAGCGAGCGCCTCAACCAGTTGAATGCCGAAGTCGCGCGAATCGCTGAAACGCTTGCCCGGCTTGCCAATGCCGAGCCAAGCAGCATGCGACCGCTGTTGGGCGACCGGAAATCGGGCTATCGCGGACCCGATGCCGCAGACGGCACGACCATTTCGGCCAATGACGTCCGCCAAGTTATTCGCGGGCGACGGATCCGCGATCAGTTTTTCGGTGCCGGGCTTTTCGAGGACCCTGCCTGGGACATGCTGCTGGATTTGTTCGCCGCTGACCTGGAGCGCGCGCGCGTTTCTGTGTCGAGCCTTTGCATCGCAGCGGCCGTCGCGCCCACCACAGCGTTGCGCTGGATCAGCAGGATGACCGAAGCAGGGTTGTTCGAACGCGAAGCCGATCCGTTTGATCGACGACGGGCTTTTATGCGGCTTTCCGCTCAGGCCAGAGACAGCATGCGCGATTATTGGCTGGCGGTGAAAGCGGCAGGGGCAGTGATCCGCTAGTGTCGATTGACCCAATTGGCGGTTGAGTCGCGCCGCTTTTTGGGTCGCATTGCTGGGAGGGGCTTGCGCAATATCGCGGGCTTTGGCACGGCAGCGCAGGGCGGGCGATTAGCTCAGTTGGTAGAGCGTCTCGTTTACACCGAGAATGTCGGCGGTTCGAGCCCGTCATCGCCCACCATTTTTTTCGACTGTTGGTTACAGCGCACGGATCAGCCGGGTCGCGCGCGCAATCCAGGCAGGATCCGAAACGATCTGCTGTCGGCTGCCCGCGCCGAGTGGCAGCACCTGCAGCTTGCCCGCGCCGCCTTCACTCCCGGCCTGTTCCCGACCGATCAGCCGACCAAACAAGAAGCGACCGGCGACGCGGGGCACCAAGACGTCGCAGTTGAGCGCCTGGTTGAACGATCTGGGGGCAAGCGTCTCGCACCAGATTTCGTCGCCGACCCGGTAATCGCCAAGGCTGGCGCTGACGGTAACCGCCACAAGCCCCGGGGCC
This sequence comes from Sphingomonadales bacterium Ga0077557, assembly GCA_001464615.1. Lineage (GTDB taxonomy): Bacteria > Pseudomonadota > Alphaproteobacteria > Sphingomonadales > Sphingomonadaceae > Sphingomonas. The sequence goes on from LNFI01000019.1 coordinate 72,135, forward strand.
GGGCGCGGTGGTGTAAGTGCTGCCGCGCGGCGCGGCGCATAGGCACCGCTGGCGTCCAGAATGGCGGCGACGGCGATATCGCTGTGATTGGGGAGCTTGACCAGATCAGCAGCAGCAACGCCGAGCGCGTCTGCGATACGGTTGAGCCAGCCGACCGATACGGTTCGGGTCCCGGTTTCGAGCCGGCCAATTGTTTGCGCTGTCGTCTGCGGCAGGCAGGCGCGCGCGACATCGTCAAGAGTCATGCCTTTGGCCTGGCGAACTTCGCGGATTGCCGTGATCATCATGCGCCCCCACCAATAACCAGATCGGTTTGTTATTTCCTACAAACTATCCCTTATGGCAAGCCCTAGCCCGAGTCACCAGAATGGAAGGGCCAGCAAATGCGTGAATTGGTCGAATGCGAGATCGATGCGGCGGGGATCATGAGCGCACCTGCTGCGACTGCTCGGCGGCGGCGCAGCGTTACCGTCAATGTTGCGGAGTCCCCGCTATCCTGGCTTCGGTCGCGTGGCCTGGTCGATAGTCGCCAGTTCGAAGCCGGTGAGCGCTTGCGGGCCGATTATGAAACGGCGTCGCTTGGTCCCTCTGTGACGATGCGCTGGGAATCCGGCCCGGTGTCGCGCGGCAGGCGCGCCGCTGGCGCGGCAATCGACCCAACACTGGCGCAGCTTATGGCCAAACGGCGGTTCGATGCGGCGATTGCCGCGGCTGGACCGGGGCTGGCCGATGTTGCCTGGCGCGTCATTTGCGCAGGCGAAGCGCTGCCGATGGCGGAGAAGGCGCTGGGATGGCCCGTTCGCGCTGGAAAACTGGTCTTGTGTCTGGCCCTTGATCGGATCGCATCGCATTATCAGCTTCCCTGACGGGGGCGCTTAGGGCGTCAAAGGGGTGGTGCTGCGGGGACAGTGGCGGTCGGGAGCTGGGCGCGCTAGACACCCGGCAATCGATGCACGGTAGGGCCAGCGGCCCGCAACAAAGGAAAGCTGCCATGATTGTTTATGGGTCGACAATTTCGCCCTTCGTTCGCAAAGTGATGGCGTTCGCGGCCGAAAAGGGCCTGGCGCTGACCATCGAAGCGGCCGGGCTGGGGCGCGGCGGGCCTGAATTTCTTGAATCCAGCCCGTTCGGCAAGATCCCTGGCTTTCGCGATCCCGGTGCCGATGGCGGCAAGGATTTCTGCATTTCGGATTCGACGGCGATTTGCGCCTATCTGGAAGCCAAATATCCGGAACCCAATATGATCCCGGTGGCACCCATCGCGCATGCCCGGACGATCTGGTTTGAAGAATATGCGGATTCGATCTTTTTTGCGAGCGCCGCGAAGATTTTCGTTCACCGGCTGCTCTATCCCAAGATGCTGAAACGGCCCTTTGATGAAGCGATTGCTGCCAACGCTGTAGATGTCGAGTTGCCACCGTTGTTTGACTATCTGGAAGGGGTCATTCCGCCGAGCGGCTTTCTAGTCGAAGACCGGATCACGCTGGCCGATATCGCCGTCTGCAGTCCATTTGTGAACCTGGCGCATACTGAAATGGTGATCGATCCGGCGCGCTGGCCAACGACTGCTGGCTATGTGAGCGCTATCCTTGCGCGACCGAGCTTCGCCCCGATCGTGGCCGCAGAACGCGCCATGGTCGCTGCACTGGGCTGAAGGGTTTATTCGTCGAAAGGGAGAGCGATATGCTGAATTACGCGACTGTGGGCTCAAACGACCTGGAAAAGGCCAAGGCCTTTTACGACGCACTGCTTGAATCGATCGGGATGAAGACGTTCTTCAACCATCCGAGCGGCGGGCGGCTTTATGGTCGGCCGGGCAAGAGCCTTTTTGGGGTGCTTGGGCCCTATGATGGCAATGAAGCCACAATCGGCAATGGGACATTGGCTGGTTTCGGGCTTGAAAGCCGCGAGGCGGTCGCTGCGTTTCACGCCAAGGCGCTTGCGCTCGGCGCTGTTAATGAAGGTGATCCGGGGCCGCGCGGCGGCGAGGACTCGCCTGCCTATTTCGCTTATTTCCGCGATCCAGATGGCAATAAGCTGTGTGCCTATCATTTTCTGCCGCGGCCAGCGCGCTGACTTTCGCTGGCGAGGATGTGATGCAGGTCGAGATTCTGAAATGCCATGGGTCCGGCAATGACTTTCCGCTGATCGACGCGCGCGCGATGACGCTGACCGATGCCCAATGGTCGGCCGTCGCGCGCGCCCTTGCCGACCGATCCGGGCTGGTCGGCGGCGACGGCCTGTTGCTGCTCGATAAAAGATCCGAAATGGATGTTTTGTCGATGCGGATGTTGAATGTTGATGGGTCTGAGGCTGAAACATGCCTTAATGGGCTGCGATGCGTTGCGCGGGCGGGGTTTGAGGCGCTGGGGGTGAGCGAAGCGACGGTTGGGCTGAAGACCAGCCGCGCCGAGGTACAGCTCGACCCGCCGCTCGCCCCAGGCGTGGTGACGGTGCGCGAGACCGTCGGCCCGGCTGATCTGGATGTGGCGCGCTGGCCGCTTGGCGACGCGACCCGGATTGTCGAGGCGGTCATCCCGCTGCTCAACAGCCCCCGAATGTTCACCGCCATCGCGATGCCCAACCCGCATCTGGTGAGCTTTGTCGACCGCATCGATGACGACGAACTGAGCGCGATCGGCGCCCGCTGCGAGGCCGCGCCCGCCTGGCTGCCCAACCGCGCCAATGTGTCGTTCATCGAACAGCGCGGCGGCGATCTGTTCGTGCGCACCTTTGAACGCGGGGTTGGCCTGACCAATAGCTGCGGCAGCGCGATGGCGGCATCGACCTATGCCGCCTGCCTGACCGGCAGGATCGATTATGACCGGATGCTGACCGTCTTCAACCAAGGCGGCATGGTGCGGGCGATGGCGACCCCGGCGGGGATCGTGACGCTATCGGGCAATGCAACATTTGAATGGCGCGGCACGGTGACGATCGATTTCGCCACCGAAAAAGCAACCGACCTGATCATCACCGAACGCCGCGATGACGAAGTGGCGGCCTGGGACGCGGTGATCTCGGCGCTGGCGGCGGGGTGAGGGACGGGCGGGGCAGCGGCTCCACCTAATCTCCACGATTCGGCCACACTAGCGCAAGCGACGGGCTGGAGATTGGCGCATCGCCCGTGCATGATGCGATGGGCCGCCCAAGGATCCGTGATGCCCCTTTCCGCTTCATCCCCTGCCACGTCATCGCTGGGCGCAGACACCCGCCGCGACAATGCGCTGATCCTGACCGCCTATCTCGCCTGCGAGGGGTTTCGCACCGTGACGGCGGTCGATGGCGAGGTCGCGCTGGTGCGGGAACGCGGGGTAACCTAATGTGACGAGGCCGAGGAGCGATCCAAATTATGGACATTCAACAGCTAAAGTATTTTTTGGCCGTCATTGACAACGGGAGCTACCAGCGCGCGGCCGATGCCCTGGGCGTGACGCAGTCAGCCCTGACTAAGAGTGTTTCTCGCCTGGAAGTCTTCCTTGGCGTTACCCTTCTGAATCGCGGCCACCACGGGTCCACGGCGACCACTTTTGGTGCTGCTTTTGCTTTGCGAGCGCGGGCAATCTGCTCCGAAGAAGTCGCGGCGCGCACCGAATTGGCTGACCTGCTGCACGGTGATCACGGCCATGTCCGCCTAGGGATGGGGATTGCCTTTGCCAATGGCATCATTCCTCGGGTGATCAGGGAGTTTCGCCAATATTACAAGCGCGCAACGATCACGGTAAGGGAGGGCATGTCGCCGGATTTATTCGATGCCCTAAGGCGCGGGGATATCGATTTCGTCATAAGCTCGCCGCTTGACCGCCCGGCAACAATGGCGCTCGAGTTCGACCAAACTTTTCTCTTCGAGGACAGTGACGATATCGTCGCAGCGCAGAGCCACCCGCTGGCTGGGCGCGAAGATATTCACTTTGAGAGTCTTCGCGAATATCCTTGGGTGATAACGAACAGCGTGCCCGTATTACGCCATCTGCTTTGGCGCACTTTTCGCGATCATGGTGTGGCACCCCCTGATCATGTCATTCTCACAGATTCGGTGGAGCTGGCGAAAAAACTGGTGGCAGAGCAGAGTTATCTTGTTCTGCTCGGCCGGGAGTTCATCCGACACGAAGAAAAACTCGGCCTTCTTTGCGCCTTATCGGTCGATAGCTTCAAGCCGACCAGGTCAACCTTTCTGACCATGCGCCGAGGGTCGGTGATAAATTCGGCGTCCACCGCGTTCGTCGATTTACTCCTCAAAGCCACCGCCACGGATATTCCATAATGGAATAGTATCGGACAATTTTACATTATATCGTTCCCCATTCGTCGGTCATCTTGATCATAGATTTCGGGGGAACAGAAAAATGCGACATAATCTGATGTGCAGCGCAGCCGTGCTTGCATCTATCTGGCTCGCGCCTGCCGTGGCAAACGCTCAAGAAGCGCCGGCCGCCAATACAGAAGCTAGCGATGGCCGACTTGAGGAAATCGTCGTTACGGCGCGCAAGCGGGAGGAGAATAACCAAACCGTGCCGATCGCGGTCACGGCATTATCCAGCGCGGCGCTAGAGCGTCAGCAGATCCGCAACCTCGAAGATATCAGCCAGAGCGTGCCGAACCTTGCGCTGACCAGGACGCAGGGCAGCAACAATACGGCCCAGATTTTCATCCGGGGCGTTGGGCAGGACGATTCGGTTGTTTCGATCGAACCCGCTATCGGCCTTTACGTCGATGGCGTTCCTTATGTGAAGGCAATTGGCGCGTTGCTCGACCTGATTGAGTTTGACCGGATCGAGGTCCTGCGCGGCCCCCAGGGCACGCTCTACGGGCGAAACTCTACCGGCGGTGCAGTCAAATTTGAAACGCGTCGGCCAACGACAGATGGATATCATTACACGGGCGACGTAACCCTCGGCAGCTTCAACCGCGTCGATTTTCGCGGCTCGTTCAACGTGCCGCTCAGTTCGACGCTTGCGATCAAACTCGATGGCATCTCGCGTTCCGATAGTGGTTATGTTGACAATGCCGCCTTCGCCTCGAACGCCAACGTCGAACGCAACCTCAATCAGCTCAATCGGCAAAGCGTGCGTCTCGCCCTACTTTGGACGCCATCCGATCGGTTTTCGCTCTTTGCGTCGGCGGATGGCACGCGTGACAGATCGGGTGCGCAAACCGGTGTTCCCTTCATCAGCGGCGCGCCTGCCGATAATTTGATCGGTACGACGGGCGTTATCAATCGCTCGAGGCCGCTCTTCGGACCGCGTCTTGCCAATCCTGACGTGCTTTCGCCCAACCGGTTTGATGCCTGGGGCGGCCAGGTGACGGCCCAACTGGACTTCGATTCCTTTGCGATCAAGTCGGTGAGCGGTTATCGCGGCTTCTCACTTGATCAGGCCATTGACACCAATGGTGGGCCTGCCGCTCCCGGACTGGTCAGCCAGAATGGCGCGCCGATCAATCGAGCTCGGGGCAACAATTTGGTCCGTGCCTGGTCCCACGATACGTTTACCGAAGAACTACAAGCGCTCTCGACAGGATCCGGTCCCTTTCAATGGGTCATCGGTGGATTTTTCATGCGCGAAAACAATCGGGATACCGATATTTTTGGGACTTTCACGACCAATGCCTCTGGCTTCAACATTCGTCAGATAACCACCAGTTACGCGGCATTTGGTGAAGCGACATATAAATTCACGCCGAAGCTGGAATTGACGGCTGGCGGTCGGTTTATTTATGATGAGAAAGAATATTCGCGCAATCATTTTGCCGCATTTGGTCTGCCGGTTTTCACGGGCGCGGCCTATTCCGGGTCAACCGTGCAAAATTGGAGTAAGTTCACGCCGCGTGTTGTGCTGAACTATCATCCGACTGATGATCTGCTCCTGTATACCAGTTGGGCTGAAGGCTATCAGTCGGGCGCATTCCAATCGTTTGAATTCACGTCTGCAGCGCGTTCAAACACGCCGTTCGCCCCGACGTTGGTCACCACTTATGAAGGCGGCCTAAAGAGCGAATTCTTCGACAAAAGGCTGCGCTTCAACGCCGCGATCTTCCTGTCTGATTACACCGACATTCCATCAACTGTTATCACCGCTCTCGACACGTTTCAGGTGTTGACGAACGATGTCCAGATCTGGGGCACGGAATTCGAAGTTGAGGCTGTCCCGATCAAAGGTCTGACACTTTACGGTAATCTGTCGACCTTGAATGATCGCTACTCGCGCTCAGTGATCGCTGCGTCGTTCGTCCCGGGCCAGGGTGGGGCAAACAATCTGAAATTCGCCCCTGATATCAGCTGGAAGCTTGGTGGAGAGTATGCAGTTGATGTCGGACCTGGAACGGTGAGCTTCGGGAGCAACCTTTCCTATACCGGACGGTTCTTCGCCAACACCGTTAACACGCCGTTCGGTGTTCAGGAGCCTTTTTACCTTCTTGACGGGCAGGTGTCGTTTGAATCTGCCGATACCCGGTGGAAGCTGACGGCCGGTGTGAAGAACCTTACCGACGAACTCTATGCGCCACAGCTAACGACGCAGGGCGGCGGTGCTGCGTTCTTTGCTGCACCCCGTACATGGTCGCTGACGCTTCGGATCAAGGGCTGAGCCGCCAAACTTCTAAAGGGGTTCAATTATATGCTTTCACATATTTGCGGCCGGATCTCTTATCTGCATCAAGAGCACGGTGAAACCGGTCGCGAATGGTTTAGGATAACGCGCAACACCGATGGCACTCGTACGCTGCGAGCGACCTGCGAGATGGATACTGAGGGCATTCTGCGCGATTTGGTCTACACCATCGGCGCCGACTGGAAGCCATTGGATTCCTTCGTTCGGCTACATTCATCTGGCCAATTTTCCGGATCAAGCTGGTTCAGATTCTCCGATACGTCCATCGTTTGTGAGGCAGAGCTCGCAGAGGCCGGACGGATTAGTCAGATCATATCGACTTCCGAGCGTCCGCACGTCTTTGCCGCGCATGCGCTAACCTGCGATGGGTGGCAGGTATCGCAATTTGACCATGGCCGCCCAGGGAAGCGTCAACCGATCTTGTCGGCCCATTGTTCGCCCCAGGCCGATGGAGGAAGCGGGCCGCTTGGCGGCGTGAACCCCAAGGAGCTCGAATATTTGGGGCGCGCAGAGAAGGTCGTGCCGGCCGGCACTTTCGATACAGAACATTACTTGATCCATACGCCGCGCGAAGATTGGCCGCCGCTTGAGCTTTGGGTGCACGGTGAAGACAGGATTTTGGTTCAGCTGGATTGGCCGGTGCTGAAATCCAGCTATGTTCTGACGGAGCTGACGTCGGATATCTCTCAACGAAGCGGGCCACGATCATGATCGATTGTCCGCAATGTCCCCGCGGCGATGTATTGTCGCCGACTTGGCGGCGCTGATCCGCTGCCCGGTCATGCTGATCGCCGGCATCGATTTCTCAGTTGCTGGTCCACCCGCAGTTAAATGACGATTCCAGAACGACCAGTAAAGCCAAGCGACCGAGCGATAGGCTTGGATTGGGCCAGTGCTGTAATCCCGCATGATATTGATGACGGCTGCGCGACGGCATTGCTCATCCAGTTCGCAGAACGCACTCGACAGCTTGCTGTCGCCGCACAGCAAAAAGAGGGCCTTAGTGCGACACAGATTCGACTGCTTATGCTGTTGAAACGAGAACGGCCTGGCATTAGCGCGACGAATGCGGCCCAGCGGCTCGGACGATCGCTACCTGTTCTCCTTGATGCAAGCAGCGCCTTGCTTCAGCTGAGTCTCGTTTCAAAGACTCGAGTCGGCGCAGGGTCGAGATTTGTTTTGCAGTTAACTGACAATGGGTTGTCGGTGGCAAATAAGCTAGAATGTTGGTTCCAATCCCTCAGTGATAAAATCAACATTCTCAAATCGGAAGACAAAGAAAAACTCTCAAAACTTGTTCTGTTTCTATTAGAGTGACTTGAAAAACTTTGCTTTGGCACATTCATAATAGACGAGCACTGCAACAAGCGACGCGATCTCTCAAGGCGGCCAACCAAAGAATGGTCGTTCCGATCCGAAGAGCGGTACCTGAACCAGCGTCCGCTTTCGGGAGCGTTCACGCCGTGCTGAATGACGGCACGATGCAGCTGTCAAATGCAGGGCTGGGGCGATCTCGCTCTCAAATCCCAGCGCATCCTGTCACATCCCCGCCACTGCCGCCGCCGATCGCGCAGGGTTGGCACCCCCGGTCCGGCGATGTTCCAGCACCATGCCCCTCCCCAAAATGTCCACACGCGGCTGACGCATGCTCCACGGAGCGCCTCCATTGCCCGATCATCAACGGCACTGACGCCGTAGATTATTATCCAGGGAGGTTTTTCCGTGAAGCTTTATACTGCAGTGAGCGCTTTCGTTCTTTTCGTCGTCCCGCATTTTGCCCAGGCGCAGGAAGCGCCCAGCTTCACCGGGCTGAAGGCCGGTGTCGAAGTCAGCCGTGAGCGGATCAGCGTGCGGAACGATCCGGGCGCGATCGGGGCGACGGGCACGGCGAGCCGGAGTGGCATCGGCTATCGTGGTTATGTTGGGTATGATGTCCAATTGGGCAATGTCGTGATCGGTGCCGAGGCTGGGCTGGGCGGCGGTGGCAAAAGCGTGCGCCAGACGAGCGTGCGCGGCCAGTATCTCGTCGATCCGGGCCTGACCTATGACCTGACGGCGCGGGCCGGGATTGTCGTCGCGCCGGGGCTGCTGGTTTATGGTCGCGGCGGCTATCGCTGGTTGCAGACCGACCGGATCACCGCACCGGTAAACGGCGCGCGGATCGTGCGCGAACAGACCGATGGCGGGGCGACCTATGGCGCGGGTGCCGAAGTGCAGATCGACGAGCATTTCTCGCTCCGCGCCGAATATGACCGCACCGTTTATGATCGCGGGCTGCGCGGCAACAAGTTTGCGGTGGGGGCTGCGTTCAAGTTCTGACTTAGGCTGGCGCCTGGTCAACGCACCCGCTCCTTTCAGGGGGTGGGGCGTTGGCGGTGGCGACCGATTGTCATCGACTTTACCAAATAGGTTAAAAACGCTTGACAGTGTCACGCTGCTTCGGTACATAACAGGAACGCTGAAGAATTGCGAGTCGGGGCGATCGGGCATGAGCCGGGCCGCCCCTTTGCGTTGGCGGTGCTGCCGAGACTGGCGTTGGCAAGAGGGAGAGGCGGGGTGGCGGGTGATACGCACAAGCGACCGGCAACGCCGACCGTGACTCGTCCGACCGCCTATACCGGCCGCAAATGGGTGCGCTGGACCGCCAAGAAAAAGGCCGCGTTTCTCGATCATCTGGCCGCGACCTGCAATGTGAAGGCGGCGGCGGCGGTGATCGGGGTTGATCCCGCGAGCGTCTATGCGCTGCGGCGGCATGATCTGGACTTTGCCGCTGCATGGCACGATGCGCTGGAGGCGGGCTATGCGATGCTGGAAACCCAATTGGTTGGCCATGCGCTGTCGGGTGGTGGCGCGCGGCTGATCGACAATGGTGCTACTGATTTGACCGGGCCGATTGATGTCGATCTAGCGTTGCGCTTGTTGGCGGCGCACAAGACGCGCGCTGCTGACCGGCCACGGCGCGGCGGCCCGCCCCGGCAGCTGGCGAGCCCTGACGACACTGATGCCGCGATATTGAAGAAATTACGGTCGATGGAGCAGCGAAAGGCGCAGGCGTGAAGGCGGCGGTTGCGGCGGCGGGCGAGGACCGCGCGCTATTCGATCGGCTGCTGGCGCTGTCGGCTGATGAGCAGGCCGAGGTGATCAGGGCGCTGACCAAGCCGCAGCAGCGCGAATTCAACGAACGCTGGTGGCAATGGGCGCATGACGGCCAGCGCGCGCCGCCGGGGGACTGGCGGCTGTGGCTGATCCGTGCGGGGCGCGGCTTCGGCAAGACGCGCGCCGGTGCGGAATGGGTGAGTGCGCATGCCCGGGCGACACCTACCGCGCGGATCGCGCTGGTCGGCGGGAGTATCGATGACGTTCGCCAGGTGATGATCGAAGGGCCGAGCGGGCTGATTGCGGTGGCGCGGACCGGGGAGAGCGTGCGCTGGCGGGCAGCGCAGGGCGAGGTGCAGTTTGCATCGGGCGCGCGGGCCTTTGCTTATTCAGCGGGCATGCCGGAGCGGCTGCGCGGCCCCGAACATGACCTGGCCTGGTGTGATGAGATTGCCAAATGGCGCGGTCGGCAGGGCGAGGAGAGCTGGAACAACCTGATGCTGGGCCTGCGCACCGGGGACCATCCACGGGCGCTGCTGACAACGACGCCGCGTTCCAATGCGCTGATGCGGCGGATCATGACGCTGCCCGGACTGGTCGAGACGCGGGGCCGAACGCGCGACAATCCGCATCTGCCGACCAGCTTTGTCGCGGCAATGACCGCGGATTATGGCGGGACCCGGCTGGGGCGGCAGGAACTGGACGGAGAGCTGATCGAGGATCTGGCTGGCGCGTTATGGACGCGGGCGATGATCGAGGCGTGCCGGGTGCGCGCGCTGCCGGTGCTAGTCCGTGTGGTGGTGGCGGTTGATCCATCGGCGAGCATTGGCGGCGATGCCTGCGGGATCGTCGCCGTGGCGCTGGGCGCGGACGGTCTTGGCTATGTGCTGGAAGATGCGAGCGTCAGCGGTGCTTCGCCAGAGGGCTGGGCGCGCGCGGTGGCCTTGTGCGCTGATCGCCACGGGGCGGACCGGGTGGTGGCGGAAAAGAATAATGGCGGGGCGATGGTCAAAAGCGTGCTCGCCGCCGCTGACGCGACGATGCCGATCACGTTGGTGCATGCCAGCCAAGGCAAAGTCGCGCGGGCGGAACCGGTGGCGGCCCTGTATGAAAGCGGCCGAGTGCGGCATTTCGGCGCGTTTCCCGCGCTGGAGGATGAATTATGTGGGTTGATCACCGGCGGCGGCTATGAGGGGCCGGGGCGGTCGCCCGACCGGGCCGATGCTTTGGTGTGGGGCTTAAGCGAACTGATGCTGCGAAAAAAGGCAGCCGCGGCCGTGCGGACGCCTTAGCCGCGCTTGCGGCGGCGCCACAGATCATAAACGGGTTTCAGCGTGAAGGCGGCAACGACCCCGCCGATCATCAATGTGTGCGGATCGCGGAACAGCCAGCCGACCACGCCAATCGCCGCTGCATAAACAGGGATGATGAACAGCATATAGCGGCCAAGCCAGCCGAGATAGCGCTTCGCGCTGTCTTCATCGGCGGCAAACCACAGGAACAAGACCACCGGCACTCCAAACAACACACAAAGCGCGGCGGTGATGATCGGCGAGGAGGCGAGGGTGAGCGGCATGCGGCGATCATAGATTGTCGCGCGTAATCCTCAAGCGGTGGAGCTCAAGCGGCGCGACAACGGCGTGGCGCGCGGTTATGGCATGACGCATGATCCCACGCGAAACGATCGATACGACGGCAGTGCCCGGTGGCGGCGAGATGCGGCTGGTGCGGCGCGGACGCGACTGGTTCATCATGCTGGGGCGTGAGGAATTGATGTCGAGCCGGATGAGCGGCTCCGAAGAGGCGCTCGCGACGCTGGCGTGCGACCGGGTGGGCCCGGATGCGCGGGTGCTGGTCGGCGGGTACGGGATGGGGTTTACGCTTCGGACCTTGCTCGCGCGGCTGGGGCCGGGGGCGAAGGTGACGGTGGCTGAGCTGGTGCCGGCGGTAATCGCCTGGGCGCGCGGGCCAATGGCTGAATTTGCGGGTGGGTGCCTGGATGATCCCCGCGTGGCGGTGGTCGCGGGCGATGTCGGCGCGGAGATCAGGGGGGGGCGCGGACGCTATGAGGCGATCCTGCTCGATGTCGATAACGGCCCCGATGGGCTGACCCGCAAGGGCAATGACGGGCTTTATACGATGACCGGGCTGACCGCGGCGAAGGATGCGCTGACGCCGGGCGGGGTGCTGGCGGTGTGGTCGGCGGCAAGCGACGACGTGTTCGTGCGGCGAATGCGCGATGCGGGGTTCGTGGTGGACGAGGTGGTCGTGCGGGCGCGGGCGAGCGGCAAGGGCGCCCGGCATGTGATTTGGGTTGGGGTGCGGTAGGTGATCGCCGCGCTGCCAATTTTCTGCTCCACATGCGAGCTAACAGATTGCTTTAAATGATACGGTACCGCACGAACCTTGGGCACGTACGATATCGATAACGTGGCCGGAAATGTTGCTTATGCCGGTGCGTTATGCGAACGAGTGAAAATTGATTCGCAATTATTAAGCTAACCGCAAGATTGTCGCTCGTATCAGTTATGTTCGGAACGCTTTCGTTCCGCTAGAGGAGCATCCATGAAGGCGCTCAAAAAGCAGGGGTTCATGGGCTTTAACGCCCTTAAGGCACCACGCTTCCAGCCCGATTATAGCGACGAAGTTTCCGAGGATTACCTCGGGAAGCTTCGTAAGACCATTGAGGATCAGAAGCCCGATGGATTCAATCTGACTCCGGTTTGCCCGCCTGGCTGGTGAGTACGGATTGTCGTTTGATTTCTATAATCTATCAAGTACGCCGGCATCATACGACATCGTATGGTGCCGGTTTCCGCATCAAGAGCCCGTTGGCTATCCCAAAATGCGGCCAGCATTGGTTCGCCAATCGTTCGCTGACCAAGACGGAAATCCTTGGGTAGAGGTTGTTTACGGCACCTCGAAAGACCCATTTGACAAGGGCTATCAGAATTTTGCCATTACGAGCATGGTCGAGATGAACTTGGCAGGATTGCTAAGGGCAACAAGATTTCGACTGGACCGGGCAGTTCAGCTACCGTGGGCTTCTGAATATTTCGTTCCTCGGTTGCCCTTTCCGACGCCCGTTATTGGCCGTTTGAGCGATCACATGATTAAGCTCCTTCAAATGCAAATTGCATATTATCAACGATCGATCGAAGAACGTTGATCCTTTCCAAGCTTAGCTAGAAAGACAAACATGAAAATCTTCGGCTGGAAGTCAGCCGGGCGCGAGGAATTGCGCCCGGCTTTGTCGCGTTATGCGCTTGGCCCGGGGCCGCTTTTGGGCGAGTGGCCCGCCTCTTACGAAGCGCAGTTGCGCGAGGGCTATGCGCGTAATGCAATTGCGCAGCGCAGCGTTCGGCTGGTGGCGCAGGGACTGGGCGGGGCACCGCTAAGCGCGTCCGATCCGGCGATCCTTGCGTTGCTGGCGGCGCGGTCGGGCGGGCAAGTGCTGGCCGAGACGGTGGCGGCGCAGGTGTTGCTGCACGGCAATGCCTATGTCCAGTTGCTGACCGATGCGGACGGGCAGCTCGCGGAACTGTTCGCGCTGCGGCCTGAGCGAGTGACGGTGGAGCCAGACGCGAGCGGCTGGCCGGTGGCGTATCGCTACCGGGTGGGTGAGCGGGTGACGCGGTTGCTGGCGGCGGATGCCGGCGGGCGACCGCAGGTGGTGCATGTGAAGGCATTCAACCCGAGCGATGATCATTATGGGTTGGGCTGCCTGGGCGCGGCGTCGGGGGCGATTGCGATCTACAATGCGGCGGCGCGCTGGAACAAGGCGCTGCTTGACAATGCGGCGCGCCCTTCGGGGGCGTTGGTTTATGATCCCGGTGACGGATCATCGCTGTCGCGCGAGCAGTTTGAGCGGTTGCGCGCCGAGATGGATGCGAGCTTTTCGGGGAGCGGCAATGCCGGGCGGCCGATGCTGCTGGAGGGTGGCCTCAGATGGCAGGCGCTGAGCCTGTCGCCTGCCGACATGGATTTTGCGGGCACCAAGGCGGCGGCAGCGCGCGAGATTGCGACGGCGTTCGGCGTGCCGCCGATGCTGCTCGGCCTGCCGGGCGATGCGACTTATGCCAATTATGTCGAGGCGAACCGGGCGTTGTGGCGGCTGGCGATCCTGCCGCTGGCGGAGACGATCTTTGCCGGACTGGCGCAGGCGCTGGGCGGCTGGTTTCCGGATGCGGCGATCCGGGTGGAAATCGATCAGGTCACGGCATTGGCCGAGGATCGCGAGCGCCTGTGGCGACAAGTCGGGGCGGCTGATTTTCTGAGCGATGAGGAGAAGCGGGCGATGGTGGGGCTGTCATGAGCGCAGGGATGATGAGCGGCCAGATGACCAGCGGCCAGATGACCAGCGGCCTGATGACCGGGGACGGGGCGGTGCTGGCGCAGCTGGTGGCGCAGGGTCAGCAGCAGGGCGCTGACCTGGCGACACTGCGGGCGATCGTCGAGGAATCGGGCGATCTGGGCGCGAGCCGGGCGCTGGTGCGGATGGGCCTCGACGACGAGGGCGCGGGGCGTGACCTGGGCGAACTGCGCGAATTGCTGGCGGCGTGGCGCGATGCCAAATCATCGCTGTGGAAGGCGGGGCTGGCCTGGGTCGTGCGCTTGCTCGGCGCGATCGGCATTGGTGCGATTGCCGTCCAGCAGGGGCTGATGGGGTGGGGCAAATGAGCCTGCACTTTGCAGGTTACGCGGCTGTGTTCGACCGGGTTGATCGCGGTGGCGATGTCGTACGTCGGGGAGCATTTGGGTCGCCCGCGCCAGTGCCGTTGCTGTGGCAGCATGGCGGGGCACCCGTGGGCGTGATCGAGCAACTGGGCGAGGATGCGCGCGGCCTGCGGGTGATCGGGCGGATTGATGAGCCCCGGCTGGCGGCACTCGTCAAGTGCGGCGGGGTGAAGGGGCTTTCCTTCGGTTATCGGGTGACAGCGTCGCAGTCCGGCCGCGTGCGCGAACTGACCGCGCTCGACCTGGTCGAGGTCAGCCTAGTCGCGCAACCGATGCAGCCACTGGCGCGGGTGCATGCGGTGGCGGGGTGAGCGGTGAGGCCTGTTGTTAGCTAACCCCCGTTCAGGCTGAGCGAAGTCGAAGCCCACACGCTGCGCTTGGGCTTCGATTTCGCTCAGTCCGAACGGGGGGCGGGTGTTTCAGAAAAAATGAATCGCAGCCCTCGGGTCACAGCCGATTCAATCGCGATCGATATTCCCCTCCCCGAGAAGAGCTCGGGGAGGTTTTTTTGTGTTGGGAGAATGACATGACCGATGTGACGATGGATGCACTGGAGGCGAGTTTCGCGGACGTCGAGATGCCGGGTGCGGTGGTGCGGCCGGTGCTGGCGGGTGGGCGCGCGCCGGGTGGGGCGGCGTTTGAGACGTTTCTGCGGAGCGGTGCGAGCGTTGAGATGAAGGCGTTTACCGGCGTTACCGGCGATGCTGGGGGCTATGCCGTGCCGCGCGAGATTGATGCGGTGATCGATGCGACGCTGAAGAGCATCTCACCCATTCGCGCCATCGCCAATGTCGTGAAGGTTGGATCGGCCGGCTATCGCAAGCTGGTGACGACGGGCGGCACGGTGTCGGGCTGGGCGGCCGAGACGGGCGCACGGGCCGAGACGGCGACGCCGAGCTTTGTCGAAATCGCGCCGTCGATGGGCGAGCTGTTCGCTAATCCCAGCGCGAGCCAGGCGATGCTCGACGATGCGCAATTCGATGTCGAGGCATGGCTGGCGAGCGAAATCGCGATGGAATTCGCCAAGGCGGAAGGCGCTGCGTTCGTCAATGGCAGCGGCACCAACCGGCCCAAGGGGTTCCTGCAGGCGCCAACGGCGAGCAGCAATGACGCGACCCGCGCCTTTGGCACGCTGCAATATCTGGCGAGCGGGGCCGCGGGGGACTTTGCTGCCAACCCGCAGGACCGGCTGATCGATCTGGTGCAGAGTTTGCGCGGGCCGTATCGGCAGAATGGCAGCTTTGTGATGAATTCATCGACGCTCGCCCGCATCCGCAAGTTCAAGACCAGCGATGGCGCGTTCCTATGGGCACCGAGCCTGGCGGTGGGGCTGCCAGCGACATTGCTCGGCTATCCGGTGATTGAGGCGGAGGATATGCCTGATATCGCTGCCAATGCGCTGGCGATTGCCTTTGGCGATTTCCGCAGCGGCTATCTGATCGCTGAGCGGACCGAGACCGCGATTCTGCGCGATCCCTATTCGAACAAGCCCTTCGTCAATTTCTACGCGACCAAGCGGATTGGCGGCTGTGTCAGCAATTCCGAAGCGATCAAGCTGATGAAGTTCGCGGTGTCCTGAGCCGACAGGCGCGGGCACCGATCGCGGCGCTGGCTGTGATTGGTGTCCGCGCCCGCTGCCCCTGCTTTCCCCAATGTAACAGCAAAGCGAGATCCCAATGGAAGATGCATTTTCAGCCGCCGCCGATCAAGTGTCGGCCCCGGCGCGGCGCGCGCTGGCGGTGACACCGCATGACAGCCACCCGCTGGCGGATATTCCCAAGGCACTGTTTATCGGCACGGGCGGATCGATCACGATGCGTGGTGTGGACGGTGCCGCCGACCAACAATGGGTGAATGTGCCATCGGGCGCATTGCTGCCATTTCGGGCCGCCTATATCCGCGCGACTGGCACCAGCGCCGGTAATATTCTGGCGCTCTATTAATGTATATCGGCCGCGATCTGAGCCTGGCCGGGGTGGCCGTGCTGCCCGGCGGCGTGCGCAGCATTGGCTTTTGGCCGACGGGCATGCTGCCGCAAGGGGCGACGCTTACCCGGTCAACCACCGGCACGCGCTATGATGCCAGCGGTGCAACGGAAATGGTGGCGATTAACGGCGCGCGGTTCGATTATGACCCCTTTACCCTGGCGGCGCGCGGCCTGCTGATTGAACCTGCCCGGACGAACCAGTTTCTGCAGTCAAAGGATTTGCGCACCAGCTGGACGTTCTTTGCCGCCAGCGCGCTAAACGCGACGCAATTGATCGAGAACAGCGCCAGCAGCAATCACCGTGCCGTGCAGACGATCGCCTATGCAGCCGGCGACGAGGTCACGCTGAGCGCAACGATCTGGGAGGTCACCGGGAGCGCAAAGCGTTACCTGATTTTGTACCTAGCGAATTCCGCGTCGGACCTCGCTGTATTCGACGCAGCGACCGGTGCGTTCGCTGTGAATGGCTGCACCGCGACGATGACACGGATCGGCACGAACGGCAGCAATCCGGTGTGGCGATGTACCATGACGGCAACCGTCACCAGCACCGGGTCGCTGGGCAGCGGTGTACGGCTATCGACGTCCGCAAGCGCATCATCGCCGGTCATTGTTTATCAGGGTGACGGCGTGTCGGGCATGAACATCACTGATTTACAGTATGAATTTGGTGCGGCTGCATCGTCGCCGATCCCGACGACAACTGCCGCCGCAGCCCGCGCCGCCGATGTGCTGATCCTGTCCGGCTCCGCGCTTGGCCTAAGCGATGGGGATCACATGATTCGGTATCGATTCGATGACGGTTCGACCCAGGGCGTGGTGACCACCATCAATGGCGGCAGTTGGACCGTGCCGACGACGCTCGACCGGCGCTGGATAAGGGCGATCGAGCGCGGGTGACGGCCGCGCCCTTGCGGCAGTGAAGAAAGGAACAGGACCATGGGCAATGGCGAACCCGGCAGCGTGCTGCTCGGGGCAAATGACCGTGCGCTAGCGGTGGCGGCAATCAAAGCGATGCTGCGGATCGAGCGCGATGATGAAGATGGCTTAATCGGGCAACTCGCCGATACCGCCCTGGGGCTGGCGGAGCAGTTTCTTGGCCAGGTACTGATCGCGCGGCAAGTGCACGTGGTGCTCCCTGCGCAGCCGGGCTGGCAACGGCTGGCGGCGGCCCCCGTGCAGGCGATCAGCCTGGTGGAGGGGATCGCAGCAGATGGCGCGGCGGTGACATTGCCGATGACGGGCTATGCGATTGATATCGATGCGCGGCGCGATGGCTGGGTGCGGATCATCGACGCAAGCGCTGCGGTGCAGGTGCGGGTGACGAGCACCGCCGGGCAGGCCGTGGATTGGGCGACATTGCCCGCGCCAGTGCGGCAAGGTGTGGTGTTGCTGGCGAGCTATTTGTTCAGCGACCGTGACACGACCCGGCCGCCGCCCGCGGCGATCACCGCGCTGTGGCGACCCTTTCGCGGGCTGATGCTGGCCCCGGCGGTGCACGCATGAGCCGGGCCAGCGATAAAGCGGCGGCAATCGGCAAGGCCGCGCGCGATGCAGCGATTGCGCGCGGGGTCGAGGAGATCGGCGCGGTGCTGCCCGATGTGGCCGTGACGGCGCTTGAGGACGGCATCGAGCTGAAAGGGCGCGGGCTTGCCCGGCGGCTGGTTACCGATCCGGTGCTGCGCTGGATCGGGCGGTTGTTGCGATGAGTATGGCGGGGGATGCGGCGGGCAGCTTTCATGCCGCGATGCTGGTGGCGCTGCGTAACGCGGCATCGTTCGGCGGCGCGATCAACGGCGTGTTCGAAGGGCCGGCGGTGAAGGCCACCGCCCCTTTTGCCGAAATTGGCGAGCTGCTGATCAGCGACTGGGGCACCAAGGACCGGGCAGGCAGCGAACTGCGTAGCGCGATCATCATCATTGACCGCGCCGAGGGGCCGGGGCGGCTGCACCGGCTGGCGGCGGCGGCCGATGCGGCGATGGCGAGCGTGCCGCGCGATCTGCCGGGGTGGCGGATCGCCAGCCTGGTGCTGCTGCGCAGTCGGATTGTGCGCGACGGGCCGGGCGCGTGGACGGCGCTGGTGGAACACCGGGTACGGATCATCGAATCAGCGTGAGGAGAAACGGCAATGGCAGCGGAAAAGGGAAGCGCCTTCCTGTTGAAGGTGGGCAATGGCGGGTCGCCGATCAGCTATGCGACGATCGCCGGACTGCGGACAACGCAGTTGTCGGTGAACGGTGAGGCAGTGGCGATCACATCAAAGGACTCGGGCGGGTGGCGCGAACTGCTGTCGGGCGCGGGGGTGCGCAGCGTGAGCGTATCGGGGGCTGGCGTGTTTACTGGTTCGGTCGCTGAAAACCGGGTCAAGACCAATGCGCTGAGCGGCGTGATCGACGATTACCGGCTGAGCTTTGAAAGCGGCGAGACGATGACCGGGCGCTTCCTGGTGACGCGGCTCGACTATGCCGGCGATTATAATGGCGAGCGCAGTTACACGCTGAGCTTGGAAAGCTCGGGCGCCGTGGTGAGCGCGTGACGGCGGCCAATCCGGCGCGTGGCGAGGCAGTGCTGCGGATTGGCGGTGCGGCAGTGGTGCTGCGGCCGAGCTTTGCCGCTTTGGTGGCCGCTGAACAGGAATTGGGGCCGCTATTCGCGCTGGTCGAGCGCGCGGCTGAGGCGCGGCTGGGGATTGGCGAGATGGTCGCGCTGTTCTGGCACTGCCTGGCCGACATCCCGGAGGGGATGACGCGCGAGGTGTTTGGTGAGGGCGTGGCGATGGCTGGGCTGGCCGAGGCGACGCCAGTGCTGCGGGTGCTGCTCGGGCAGATTCTGGCGGGCCGATGAGTTTTTCTGAGGCAGCGGTGCGGCTGGCCGGGATGGCCGGCGCGCTGCTGGGCTGGTCGCCCGACCAGTTCTGGTCCGCGACGCCGGTTGAGTTGGGCGCGGTGTTCGCCGCGTTGGCGGGCGAGGCGGTGCCGCCGCCGAGCGGCGATGAGCTGGCGCGATTGATGGAGGCTTTTCCCGATGGATGAGGAAATCGACCGGCTGGTGGTGCGGGTGCGCGCCGACACCAGCGGCTTTGCGCGCGATATCGAGGAAATTCGCGGGACGCTGACCGGGCCGCTGCAACGCGGTGCCGAGACGGCCGGACGCGGCATTGAGGCGGCGCTGCTGCGCGCGGTGCGGACCGGCAAGCTGGGGTTCGAAGATCTTAAGCAACTGGCTTTGTCGGTGCTCGGCGAGATTGCGGCGAGCGCGATCCGGGGCGGGATCGATGCGATCTTGGGGCGCGGCGGCGGATTGGGTGGGATTTTCGGACCAGTGATCAGCGGGCCCAGCCATATTCCGCCGGGGCTTGGCTTACCGGGGCGGGCGACCGGCGGGCCGGTATCGCCTGGCCGCGCCTATCTGATCGGTGAGCGCGGGCCTGAATATTTCGTGCCGACAACAAGCGGTCGTGTCGAGACGCGGGGCGGCGGCGGCGGGCGCGATGTGCGGGTGGCGATCACGATCAATGCCGCCGGCGGCGATGGGCCGCAGGCGCTGGCGCGATCGAGCCGCCAGGTGGCGCGCGCCGTGCGGGCGGCGATTGAGGGGGCAGAAAGCTGATGGGCCATTGGCTGGCGACCGAGCGGACGGTGCAGCGCGCGGATGTGATCTCGCGCTTCGATCCGCGATTCTGGACGGTCAATTTTCCGCGCCCGATGATGGCGAGCGTGGTTACCACCGCCCCGGATGCGCTGCGTGTCGATGCGGTGTTCTACCGCGCCGATGACCTCGCCGGGCTGATCTGGGCGAGCGAGGATGTGATCGATCATGCGCTGCTGCGCTATGAGACTTCGCGCGACTATCGCGGATCTACGCTTCGCTTTCGCTGGCAATCGGCGGGGGTGATGCCCCTTGATGCGGTCAATGGCCCGACGCTGACGATCGAGGGGCGCGATGCTGCGGGCACGCCGCGCGCCTGGTATGTGCGGTTGTGGAACTATGCGAGTGGCGGCCCCGAGGACGCACAGATCGCGATTGATTTCGCCGCGCTGGACGGCGGGTTCCTGCTGCCCGGTGAGGCCGATCCGGTGTGGGCGGGGGATGTAGATCGACTGTTCGTGTCGATGGTTGCGCCGGGCTATACGGGCGGCGATGCGCTGCTGGCGGCACCCGCCGAGGGCTGGGTTGAGCTGAGCGCGATCAGCGTCGATGGGCCGGGCGCGGTGCTGGCGATTGGTGAAGTGGCGGTGCCCGACCATCGGCTGGGCATCGCGAGCGGCTATGACGACAGCTATAACCTCACCCCGGCTCGGCTACTGCGGAGTGCGCTGTTGCTCGGCTATCGTGGCAGCCTCCTTCATTATGTCGGGATGAGCCATTATTTTCGGCTCGAGGCCAATTCAGGCGGACTGTATGTCAGCCTGGCCGGTGGGGTGCTGAATGTTGCAGCGGCGGCGTGGCACCGCGACTTTGCCGAACGCGCCAAGGCGCTGGGCTTCGATATCATCTGGTCGCTGAGTTACGAGCTGTTCGATGCGCATTGCTGGGGCGACTGGAAGCAGCGCGTGGATGACGGCAGCCCGGCGCTGACCGGATGGGTGCCGCCATCGACCTTGCTGTCGCCTGCGCATGAAGGGGCGATGGGCTATCTGCGCGCGGTGGCACAGGCCTTTATCGGGCTGGGCATTGCAGCGGGGCTGGCCCCCCAATTTCAGATCGGCGAGCCATGGTGGTGGGTGCTGCCTGACGGGCGACCCTGCCTTTATGACGACGCCGCGCGGGCGGTGTGGGGCGGCGCACCGCCCGCGATCAATCTGCGTGGCACCTTGAGCCCGGCGCAGACCGCGCTGCTCGACCAGGCGGGGGCGGTGTTGGCGGCATCGACAGCGGCGCTGACGGCGGCGGTGCGCGCGGTGGCGCCGGGCTGTGCGATGCATTTGCTGGCCTATCTCCCAAGCGTGCTCGACCCCGAGGCGCCCGAAGTCGCGCGACTGAACCTGCCGATCGGCTGGGCGCGGCCCGCTTTCGACGTGCTGCAGCTTGAGGATTATGACTGGGTGACCAGCGGCAATAGCGCCGCGACGGCGCGCGGGCTGGCGCAGGCGACGGCTCGGCTAGGCTACCCGATCGCGGCGCAGCATTATCTGTCTGGCTTTGTGTTGCGCCCCGAAGATTCGGACGACTGGCGCGCGATCGCGGCGGCGGCCGACGCGGCGCGGGTGCGGGGGACGGCGCGCGTGTTCCTATGGGCGCTGCCGCAGGTGTTGCGCGACGGCCTAGTCCATTTCGATGAAGGAGAGGCGGCGGTGGAGGCTTTTGACGATGTGCTTTTCCCACTTGCGCTGGGCCGCGAGGCGGAAGTGACGCCCGAATTCGCAACCGCGATCGTGAGCAGTGCTGGCGGGCGTGAGACGCGCAACGCGCGCTGGAGCGCGGCACGGACGCGCTATGATGTTGGGCCCGGCGTCCGGTCTGAGGCAGATATCGCGGCGTTGCTGGGCTTTTTCCGCGCGCGGATGGGGCCGGCGCGCGGGTTTCGGCTGCGCGATCCGTTTGACTTTCAGTCCGGCGATGGCGCGCCCGCGCCAGGCGACCAGCGGATCGGCACCGGCGATGGCAGCACCAGCCGGTTTGCGCTGATCAAGCGCTACGAGGCCAGCGAACGGCGGATCACCCGGCCGGTGGCGGGGAGCGTGCGCGTAGCGGTGGGCGAGGTGGAGACCAGCGGCTTTACGGTCGAGGATGGCGGCTGGGTGGTGCTGGACGCTGCGCCTGGAGCGGGACTGGCAGTGACGGCGGGGTTCAGCTTCGACGTGGCGGTGCGCTTTGCCGAGGATGCGCTGAGCGTCAACCGCGCGACTTTCCTGGCCGGTGCAGCGGCGAGCGTGCCGTTGATCGAAATTCGCGAGGGTTAGGCGATGGCGGAATCGGATGATTTCCTGCACGGCGACCTCACCACAATCGCGCTGTGCTGGCGGATCGAGCGGCGCGATGGGGTGACGATCGGGTTGACTGATCATGACCGCGACCTGCTGATCGACGGGCTGGTCCACCGCGCTGCGCCGGGCATGACCCCATCGGCGATCAGCCGCAGCGATACGCTGGAAGCCGATACCATGGAGGTTGCTGGGGCGCTTTCCAGCAGCGCGATCAGCGAAACGGATCTGCTGGCCGGGCGCTGGGATGGGGCGCGCGTGGCGATCTTTGCGGCTGACTGGAGGGGCGGCGGCGGGCGAATTGACTTGGGCGAAGGGGTGATCGGCACGGTAGAGACCCAGGAAACCGGCTTTACCGCCGAATTGCGCGGGGCGAGCGCGGCGCTGGACCAACCGGTGGTGGAGGAAACAGCGCCCGAATGCCGCGCCGAACTGGGCGACAAGAGGTGCCGGGCGGCGATGGCCGGGCGCCGCCGATTCGTCCGACTAGCGGCCGTGGAGGGACAGGTGTTGACGCTTGATGCGAGCGAGCTGGTGCCAGGGGGCTATGCGTTTGGTGTGTTGCGCTGGTTGAGTGGCGCGGCAAGCGGGCTGGAAAGCGCGATTGCGGCATCCGATGGCGCGACGGTGACGCTGCATGGGCCACCGCCGATCGGCGTCGAACCGGGTGGATTGGTCGAACTGATCGAGGGGTGCGACAAGAGTATCGCGACCTGTGCGGGTCGCTTTGCCAATGCCGCCAATTTCCGGGGCGAACCCTATTTGCCGGGGATTGATCTGCTGACGCGCTATCCCGGCGGATGAGCGCGGCGATAATTGCCGCAGCGCGAGCGGCAATTGGCGCCCGGTTTCGGCTGCATGGGCGCGACCCGGCGACGGGGCTGGACTGTGTCGGGCTGGCTGCACTGGCGCTGCAAGCGGGTGGTGCGAAAGGGCAGGCGCCACGGGGCTATGCGTTGCGGAGCGGTGATGCCGAGGCGGTCGGCGCAATGATCGCGGCGGCCGGCATGGTCGCCTGCGTGGCGCCGCGTGCGGGCGATCTGCTGCTCTGCCGGGCTGGGCCGGGGCAGCTGCATCTGATGATCGATAGCGGCGGCGGCGTGATTCATGCCGATGCGATGCTCAGGCGAGTGGTCGAGCGGCCCGGGCCGCCGCCCTGGCCCGTGGTTGGGCGCTGGCGGGTGGCCGAACAGCCCGAAAAGGGGGAATAGCCGATGGCAACACTGGTTTTGACGGTGGTGGGGACAGTGCTGGGCGGGCCAATTGGGGCGGCGATCGGCGCGCTTGCGGGCCAAGCCATCGATCGCAACATCCTGTTCAAGCCCAAAAGCCGGCAGGGACCCAGGTTGACCGAACTCGCCGTGCAGACATCATCTTATGGCACGCCAATCCCGCTGCAGTTTGGGACGATGCGGGTTGCGGGCACGGTAATCTGGTCAACCGATCTGATTGAAAGCAGATCGACAAGCGGCGGCAAGGGCCAGCCGGGTGTGACCAATTACAGCTATTCGGCATCGTTTGCGGTGCTGTTGTCGGGCCGGGCGATTAGCGGGATCGGCCGGATTTGGGCCGATGGCAAATTGCTGCGCGGTGCTGCGGGTGATTTCAAAACATCGACGGGCTTTCGCGTTCATCTGGGTGATGAGGCGCAGCCGGTCGATCCCCTGATTGCAGCGGCGGAAGGGAATGGCCTGGCCCCCGCGCATCGCGGCCAAGCCTATGCGGTATTCGAGAATTTTCAGCTGGCGGATTTTGGCAATCGCCTGCCGTCGCTGACCTTTGAGGTGATCGCCGATCCCGGACCCGTGGCGATCGGTGTGATTGCCGAGGCGGTTTCGAGCGGGCGCGTCGATGGCCGCGCGGTGACCCAGGCGGTAACCGGCTATTCGGCCTATGGCGACAGTGTGCGCGGCGTGCTGGAGAGTCTGGCGAGTATTAGTGGCGCCTGGTTTGCGCCGGCCGGCGGCCGATTGGTGATGCGCGATTCAGCGGTTGCCGGGCCAGTGATCAGCGACATGGGCGCTCAATCCAGGACACTCGGATCGTCAGCCTCTGGCGGGTCACCGCATCTGCCGCGCCATGGCGCTCGGCGCAGGCGATCCGTTGCGGCGATCGATACTGTGCCGCAGACGGTGACGGTGGCGCATTATGATCCGGCGCGCGATTATCAGACCGGGGTGCAACGGGCGCGCCGTCCCGGTGCCGGCAACCGCAGTGAGCGGATTGAATTGCCGGCGGCAATTGACGGGCGCGTTGCCAAGGCGATTGCGGCGCGTGCAATCGCCCGTGCTGAGGCCGGGCGCGAACGGCGCGAGATTGCGCTCGACTGGTCGGCGCTTGGGATCGCGCCTGGCCAGACGGTGACGCTGGCTGATGCACCCGGCAGCTGGCGGGTGAGTGGCTGGTCGCTGGAGGCGATGGTGCTGCAGCTGCGCCTGATCCGCCTCGATGGTGGGGTAGGGGTGGAGACATCAGCGAGCTCTGGCCGGGTATTGGCCAGCACCGATTCGCTGCATGGGCCGACGATTCTCCACGTCTTTGACGCGCCCGTGCTTGATGATGCTGTGCTGACGACGCCGCGGCTGCTGGTTGCCGCTGCGGGGGAAAGCCCGGGCTGGCGGCGCGCAGCGTTGCTGTTGAGCAGCGACGGCGGGATGCGCTGGACCGCCGCTGGTGAGACGGCATTACCGGCAACGCTGGGGGTGGTGGCCAGCCAGGTGCACTGGGCGCCCGCGGCGTTGCGCGATCTCACCGGCTCGGTGGACGTGGTTTTGGCGCATGACGGCATGGCACTGGCCGGTGCTGATGATGCGGCGCTTGATGCGGGGGCTAACCTGGCACTGCTGGGAGATGAACTGATCCAGTTTGGCATGGCAGAGCAGCACGGTGCCCGGCGCTGGCGGTTGTCGCGCCTGTTGCGGGGGCGGCGCGGGACCGAACGCGCCGCTGGCAGCCAGGCCGTTGGTGACCGCTTCATCCTGATTGAACCCGATACAGTGAAGCCAATTGATATCGCTGTCGCGTCGATTGGCAGGCCATTGCAGCTGATGGCATCGGGTATCGGTGACCTGACCGGGCCGGTCGCGGCCACAATCGTGCCGGGCGGCCTGTCGGTGCGCCCACCGGCACCGGTGCACCTGCACGTCCAGCCGACCGAGGAGGGCATGCGGATTACATGGGTTCGCCGCAGCCGAGCGGGCTGGCGCTGGATCGACGGCGTCGATGCGCCGTTGATCGAGGAACAAGAGGCGTATCGGTTGGTGATTTCGCCGCCTGGCGGTGTCCCGCAAGCGCTAGATATGCGCGAGTCCAGTTTTTTGATTTCCAACGAGTTCGCGCTCAGCGGCACGATGATCGATGTGCGGCAGCGCGGGTTTGCGGGCGAATCGCTTCCCGGCACGCTTACCCTGACATGACCCCAAGGAGGGAAAGATGAGCGACGATCCGACGCCCCGATTTGCGCTGCCGCTGTTGCAGCCGGGCCAGGCGCAGAAGGAATTGTATCATAATGAAGCATTGGCCCTGATCGATCTGGGGCTTCATCCCTGCGTGATCGCCATGGGGGTCGATACGCCGCCATCTGCCCCCGTCCTGGGCGCTTGCTGGATCATCGGTACGGCACCGACCGGTGTCTGGGCCGCTGCGGCCAACTATCTGGCCGGCTGGACGGCGGGGGGGTGGCGATTCGTTGCACCCCAGGACGGGATGACCGTCTGGAGCCTGCAAGATGGCGTATATGCAAGGTTTGCGGCAGGGAACTGGACGATTGGCGAGGCTCGCTATGCGCGCCTGCTGATTGATTCGGTGCAAGTTATCGGGCCGCAGCAACCATCCATTGCCAATCCCGTCGGCGGCAGCGTGATTGATGGTGAGGCACGAGCCTCGATCGCCACCATTATTGACGCGCTGGCCACCCATGGACTGATCGCGCGGTGAACCAATCGCCCGCCGGTTGTGGCCATTTCGTCACACTTGCTGGTATTTGTATGCTTGCGTGGAAACTAAGCTTTCGGTAGGGAGTTGGGGCTGTCCGTAGTGACACTCAAGAAAGGGGAATATGATGCGGAAGCTAGCCGTTTCACTGGCACTTGCCTCCACCGCGCTCGCCACGCCTGTTTTGGCCCGCGATAATTCGTGGTACGTTGGCGTCGACGCAGGCGGGGTGCTCGTCGAAGATATCCGATATGATATTGGCGCACGTTCGAACGTCTCGAAGGTCGATCATAATTATGGTTACGACTTCGATGGCAACATTGGGTATGATTTCGGCGCATTCCGCGTCGAAGCAGAGGTCGGCTATCGCCGGGCTTCGACCAGTGCTTATACGTCGGAATTGCCTATTCCGCACTTCAACAGCGCGGGCAATCTGGTGAATGCGGCTGCTGGACGGTATGTCACCAACGGTAGCTCCACTGCCCTGAGCTTCATGGCCAACGCTTTGCTCGATTTCGGTGATGATAGCGCCGTGCAGGGCTTTGTTGGTGGCGGTGTTGGTGTTGCGCGCATCAAGTCGCGCATCAACAACGCGTTCGGCAACACGCTGGACGATTCGGATACGGTGTTTGCCTATCAGGCGCTTGCCGGTGTTCGGGTGCCGATCTCCGACAAGATTGATGCGTCGTTCAAGTATCGTTTCTTCACCGCACCGAACGCGCAGTATGTTGATGTCCGTGGCAGCAACTATACCGGCACGTTCCGTTCGCACAGCTTGTTGCTGGGCCTGACCTATAACTTCAGCGAACCGGCTGCGCCGCCACCGCCGCCACCGCCGCCGCCGCCACCTCCTCCGCCCCCGCCGCCGCCACCACCACCACCTGTGGAAGTGGTTTGCTCGCCGGGTCCGTTCATCGTGTTCTTTGAATGGGACAAGTCGACGATCACGCCAGAAGCGGCAAGCATTCTTGATAACGCCATCACGGCCTATCAGAATTGCGGCAATGCGCAGGTCATGCTCGCCGGTCACGCTGACCGTTCGGGTACGCCGAAGTACAATATCGCGCTGTCGCAGCGTCGCGCTGATGCTGTGAAGGGTTATATGTCTTCGCGGTCGATCCCAGAGGGTGTCATCACGACCCAGGCGTTCGGCGAAGGCCGTCCGCTCGTCGAGACTGCCGATGGCGTTCGCGAACTGCAGAACCGTCGCGTGGAAGTGACCTATGGCCCAGGTTCGGGCCGCTAAGTCGCAACCTTAACGGGTTAAGATCGGGGAGGTCGGTGTCATGCCGGCCTCCCCTTTTTTTGTGTTTGTTGGTCTGGACTCCAATTCAATCTGACGGAATCGATGACCGTCGAACGCGGCAACCCGGGGTTCCAGGCAGCGTTCTGTGCAGCGCTGCACCCTTGCTTCCGCGCCGGGATTGCACCGCGTCAGTCTAAATGAAGTCGAGTCGAGCGGCCATTGGCGCAGCCCGGCCAGCCAGCGCTAGCCTTTAGGCGATCCATCTTGCAGTGCCCCGGCCAGCCAATCCGGCACCAGTGCATCTCCCAGGGCTTCAACACGGCGCAGCTCGATCATCACCCCCAAATCGGGATAGCTTGCCCGGGTTCGATCGCTTGCGGGGGCAATCGGCGCGACGACAAGCCGCCGATTGACCTTGGCGCGGTGGTGCATACGCGCGGTATTCTCCTGGCCCACATAGCACCCCTTGGTAAAGCTAACCCCACCCAGCTCGCGGGCATTGGCTTCGAGCCATAGTGTTTCGCCACTACCGAGCTCGTCCACGCCTTCGGTCACGCCATGCGCCAGGCGGTGCTTTTGCCAGCCAAAAGCGACCGGACCGGGGGCAGCGAGCCAGCGATAGCCGAGCGCTGCCAAGCGCGGATCAGCCACACCGCGACCCGGTGTGAGCGACCAATGCACCGCCAAATCTAGCTGATCAATCGCGATCGATCGTCGCAAGCGGTAAAGGCCGAGCCGACGCGTTAGAGCCTCAGCCGCTGCCGCCTCGCAATCGATCAGCACCGCGTCGCCATCGGCCCAAAGGATGAAATCGAACAGCGCCTTGCCTTGCGGTGTCAGCAAGCCGCTCCAGAGCGGGCCTGAGTCAAGGCGCGTGACGTCTTGCGTGACCAGCCCCTGGAGAAAACCATGGACGTCTTCACCAGCGAGACGAAGCACGGCGCGATCAGGGAGCATAGTGGCGGAGTCTGTAATCATGGCGCTGAGGTAAGGCAAAAGCGCCGGAATGAAAGAGCGTGGTGGCCGCGATGCCCTAAATTGCCCAGCTTTCTAATCCCAGCATCGCGTTTCAGAACGGCAACCAACGCTGCTTCTTGCGGAATTTCATATAGCCGATATTCACCCCGGCGCGCACACCGACGCCCAGCCGAATCGGGATCAGCACAATGTCCCCACGGCGCAAATAGGTCGCTGAAAACCCGCCGACGAAATAAAGATGCCCCTCTCCCTCTGGGAAGCGGCGAAACAGATCTTCAGTGTCGTAGAGATTATAGACCAGCACAAAGACCTTTGAGGCATTGCCGCCCAGGTCGAACCCCACCGATGGCCCCGTCCAAAAAACTGGGCGATCCCCTTCGATCCGATGCGACATTGTGCCTGAGCCATAGCGCAGCCCAACCACCACCGCACCCGATGCTTCTCTGCCGGCAATATAGGCGTTGGGCTCGCCCTGATCCTTCAATATTTTTTCCAGGATGCCCGCGAGCCCCTCTGCGCCCTTGCCAAAGACACGTTCACCCGCGCTGAAAAGGTCATTGCGTTGATAGGTCGTGCCGGCGCTGGCGGCATCCTTGGTTGCCTGCGGGCTGGTCGGGGCTGCCGATGCCGACGTCGATCGTGGCGCTTCTGGTTCGCTCGGGACAAGATCGCCGCGCGGATCTGAATTGGCGGATGATCTCGGCGCCGACGGCGCGGGGCGGCTCGACAAATCGCCATCAATTGCCTGGTTGGGGTCGATCGTGCGGACCTGCGCCGCAACTGGGGTGGTGCTCGCCACGCCGAGGATGAGGGCCATCACTATCAGCATCAATCGCTTCAACACTATACGCCCTTCTAACAGCCACTGCAGCCAAAGCATAGCGACCGGCGCAATGACCAAGCAATGAACAGGCGACGATGCGAGTCGGATTCGCGCCCGACCGCGATTGCCGCGGCGAATGAGGACAGTTGAACAGTGACGCGTCCGCGTCTATAGCCGCCGCTTGCTGCCAGCCGGAGACGTGGGTGAGTGGCTGAAACCAGCGGTTTGCTAAACCGCCGTACCGGGTTTACTGGTACCGAGGGTTCGAATCCCTCCGTCTCCGCCAGGGCTGATTGCCAAATCGCCGACCTTAAGAGGGTCATTTGGGCGCATCGACGCTCGGTGGCATCCTTCGTCGAACGACGCGTTCTGCCTGTTATTCGGTGGGGTCTCTCTCGTCGGGTATGACCCCGACATACCTGCCGCGCGGCCTGATCAGCCCGCCTGTCGAATTCTGCTCCATGATATGCGCGCACCAGCCGATGGTCCGGCCAAGCAGGAAAAGCCGGAACGGTGCCAATGACGGCAGGCCCAGCGCCTTGACCATCACAGCCATTGCAAAATCCGCATTGGGAAGCGCGCCGGTTTGGTCGAGCACCGCATCCGCCAGCACCTGTAATTCGCGCGGTGCGCTGAGCCCTTGCAGCATCGATTGCGCTCGAGGATCGCCCGCTGGGTAGAGGGTGTGGGCAAAGCCCGGTAATGTCCGATCGCGCGATAGCCAGAGCCTGACCGCCTGTGGCGCGCCGATGCGGTCAGCATCCGCCACCATGGCACCCAACGCTTCTGCAGCCCCGCCATGACGCGGTCCCGACAAGGTGCAGAGCCCGGCCAAGATACAGGCGGGCTGTGACGCACCCGTCGACGCGGCGACCCGCGCCGCGAAAGTTGACGCGTTGAGGTCGTGATCCGCCATCAATACCATCGCCTGACGCAAGCGGTCCCCGATCTCGCCGCCACAACCCCAGCCTGTGGCGAGCCGTTCATGCAGCGCCCGGCTCCCTGGCGCTGCGCCGCAGACCTGCGCCAGCTGTCCGACGATCGTGGCGGCTTCACGGGCGAGACTGTCTTTACCCCGCCCCAGAATTGGCGGGCTGTCCGCTGCAATCGCGGCAAGGGCTTCAAAGGCGTTGGACCAGCCGACCGTGCCACTGGCAAAACCGGGCGCGCTCTGCACATCCCACAGAAGCGCTGCCGCTTCTTCCACGCTGGCCTGCTGGGCAAGCGTAACAGCATCAACGCCGCGATAATATATTCTGCCGCGATGAACATTGGAGACGCTCGTGGTGATTGACGGCTCTCCCCATGCCATCGAACTCGCGGCAATCGACGCGGGCTTTTTGCCGCGCGCCTTTCGGGTCGCTACACCATCGACATCCTCCGCATTATAGAGGCTGCGGCGCGCATCGCTCGGGTCTGGAAGCATCCGAATCTGGCCCCGGCTGACATATGCGTACAGTGTTTGCGGCTTGACCATGAGCCGTGCCAGCGCGTCGTCGCGATTGATCCAGCCATTCATATTGATTCTATCTATCAAGATTGATTGGTCGCGCAAATGCAGCAGGAATGGGGGTGTTTGGAACGACCGGAGGCACCATGACTGACTTACTCGTGGACAGGATTCTCAAGGACATCTTGGTCGCGCTCAATCTGCCAGCGGCATTGGCGAACCGAGTGACCTTTGGTGGCGACGACCGGTTGCCCTCTTGCTTCCCCGTCTCCGATCTCGCTGCCGCCTCAATCGGGGCCGCCTGTGCGGCCGTTGCGACCCTTGCCGCTGCTGGGGGGCGGGTGGCCAATGTTTCGGTCGATTATCGGCTGGCGTCGCTTTGGTTCGGCTGGTCGATCAGTCCCGAAGGGTGGGCCATGCCATCGCCATGGGACGCGATCGCCGGGGATTATCTGGCGTGTGACGGTTGGATCAAGCTCCACACCAATGCGCCACATCACCGTGCCGCAGCATTGTCAGCGCTGGCGTGCGAACCGACCCGCGACGCCGTGGCAGCGGCAGTAGCCGCGCGCCATGCTGATGCGATCGAAGCAGCCGTGGTCGCCGCTGGGGGCTGTGCGGCGAGATTGATGTCCCGGGCCGAGTGGGCGGCCCATCCCCAAGGCCAGGCGGTCGCCAGCGAACCGATCATCCTCTGGGACGATGCCGCGTCTGGCGAACGACGGGGCTGGCAGCCCCTGCCGGACCGGCCGCTTGCGGGCATCAGGGTGCTCGACCTGACAAGGGTATTGGCGGGTCCGGTCGCGACACGATTCCTGGCCGGCTTTGGCGCGGAGGTTCTGCGCATCGATCCGCCCGACTGGGACGAACCGGGGGTCATCCCCGAAGTGTCGCTCGGTAAACGCTGCGCCCGGCTTGATCTGCGCATGCCTGCCGACCGCGACACATTCACCCGATTGCTCGCTGGTGCTGATGTCCTGGTGCACGGCTACCGGGCCGATGCGCTCGATCGGCTGGGCCGTGGGGCAGCAGCGCGACAAGCGATCAGGCCAGGGCTGATCGATGTTTCGCTGAACGCTTATGGTCATGGCGGCCCTTGGTCCAACCGGCGCGGCTTTGACAGCCTGGTGCAGTTCTCGTCGGGTATCGCCGCCGAAGGAATGATGTGGCGTGGTGCCAACGCCCCGGTGTCGTTGCCGGTTCAAGCGCTTGACCATGCGACCGGCTATCTGATCGCTGCCGCCGCCATTCGTGGTGTGCTCGCAAGGCTTTCGGGGGAGGGATTGACCTGCGCGCGGCTGTCGCTCGCGCGAACCGCAACGCTGCTCAGCGATCACCGGACCCGTCCAGACGATGGGCCTTTCGTGCCAGCGCAAGAGTCCGACTATGCCAACGCAATCGAACGGACCGATTGGGGCCCGGCGCGCCGTTTGCGACCGCCCGCCGCAATCAACGGCATTCCGATGCAGTGGGACAGGCCTGCCGCCCGGCTCGGTTCGTCCGCCGCGAACTGGGATTAGGCTTGCCTGGCTGCGTCGCTATGGAGGCCGAGACTGGCCTGTCGGCTGAAGGCTCCTGCACGCGCGGGCATAGCGATCTGTTCCGCTGCCCGTTGTGGGATTAAGCCACAGCCGCTGCCATCTCGGCGAGCTTGGCTACCGTGTTCATGTTGCGCGCCGTTCCCCGTTTCGCACCGGGTATGCGCAGCCGGGTGTCGGCCATCCCGTCGGGATAGAGCACGAACAAGGAGCGATTTCCCAGGCGCAACTGCTCATTCTTGATCCCTGTCACGCCATCGAGCGGATCGGCCGGAAGCGCCACATCCATGAATAACGCTATGACATGGTTGCTAGGCGAGTCCGGAAAGGGGTTGCGGGCGAGCGTGTCGGCGATCTCGGCGGCCGTCCGCACAATCACGCCGACGCTTTTACCGGCATAGGCATGAAGCTGATCCTCAAGCATGGATCGCACCTGATCCTCCGATCCTGTGCTTTCAAAGACGACGTTCCCACTGGCGATATAGGTTGTCACCTTCGCAAACCCGGCGGTCGCGCACATCTGCGCCAGGCTGGTCATCGGCAGTTTGCCGGTGCCGCCGACATTTACGGCGCGAAGCAGGGCTACATATCCGGTCAATTGCGCGCTCCGCTATTCGACGACTGTCGTCATCGGATGCGTCGCCACGTCCGTTGGATAAGGCACCAGCATTCAGCTAAATACCCCTATATGCGCCTTGCAGGATGGCTTGTTTCAAAGCGTTCCTTGCTGGTGACAGGGCAGGATGGGGTTATTTGTCGAGGATCGGCCGGAATAGCTTGGTATCCGACCAAACCTTCCACAGGAAGGCAACAAACACCAGCGACCACAAGCTAAAGATCGTCACGTCAATGACGCGCACACCCATAAATTGGGCGTCAATCAACCCTGGGCCATACCATAGCGCGAACAGTGCCCAGGCAATCACCAGCAGGCGTAGCTCGGTTGCGCCCACCCCATAATAGGACAGGTGATGGGTCTTGAGAACCAACACCTTTAGATAAGTGAAGCTGGTCATCAGCAGATACATCGAAAGCGCGAGCTGCGCCGAAAACAAGGTGAAATACGGGGAAAGCCCCATCCCGACGAAGATGAAGGTTTGCGATATAAGGTCGCAGGAGTGATCGAGGAAATAGCCAAAGTCTGGCCGTTCGATCTTGCGGTAACGGGCGAGCGTGCCGTCAAGCGAGTCCCCGAGCCAGTTCAGGAAAAGCCCTAGGATTGCGACCGAAACGAACCAGGGCGAGACGTTGCAAGCCGCGAATCCCACCAGGACAAGCAAAGCGCCAATTAGGCCAAGCAGTGTCAGCTGATCGGGGGTCACTGCCGGTGGCGTCCTGACGGCCAGCGATCGCAAGATATTGCGTTCATGGGTTCCCAGAAAGCTGTTGTTCACGCGGACATGGTGGACAGGCTTGCCTGGCCCCTTATCTGGCGCACTGACCGGCCCCCACTGAGTGGTCCGTGCTGATTGTTAGTGCATTATCGCCTCCGTTGCCATTGCCGCCTGGAGGTGGAGCGAAGCGGAACCGGAGGGC
>LNFI01000020.1 GCA_001464615.1 Sphingomonadales bacterium Ga0077557
AGCTTGAACTCCCGGCTGAACTTCCGTCGTTGCATCATCACCCTCCGGTTCCAAAAACACCTTATCTTGGTGTCCACGAAACCGGGTGCAGCTCACGACGCTTTGTCATCACGCGCAACTTATGCCGAGCGAGTTAACAAAACAAGTCACCTGAAACGGCGTGACAGCACCCCGCTAATCATTGTGTTGCCTGCTGCATCAAGCCTAACCTGTGCCTTACAACCTCAACGGGAGTCGCCGCATGTTAGACCTCACGCGTCCTGAAGGATCGGAGCCGCAGGATTTCCACCTGTCCCGGCGCACGGCCGTTAGTATGTTTTTCGCAGGCTATGCGGTGGCCGCCGTGGCGGTGAATGCGAAACCCGTGACGACGCCCGCCGATGGGCTGGTGATCGAAGAAGTGTTGATCCCCAACGGGGCGGCCACGCCTCAAAACCCCGGTCTGCCTGCCTATGTCGCGCGGCCCAAGGGTTCGGGCAAACATGCAACGATCATCGTCTGCAACGAGATTTTCGGGATCCACGATTACATCAAGGATGTCTGCAAGCGGCTGGCGACGCTTGGCTATGTTGCCGTCGCACCCGACTTTTTCTACCGCGCCGGGGTTAGCCTGCCGGCGCTGAAGGATTTCGCGCAAATCCGGCCAATCGTCGCCCAGGCAACGCCCGATCAGGTCGATGGCGATGTCAAGGCAACGACGGCATGGATCAAGGCGGCCAAATTCGCGCGGGCAGGCAAAATCGGCATCACTGGTTTTTGCTGGGGCGGCGCGGTCGTTTGGCGATCGGCGATGGTCAACCCCGATATTAAGGCAGGGGTGGCGTGGTATGGCCAATTAAAGCCGCTAATTCCCCGTGCCGCCGAACTCAAAGCACCAGTTCTTGGTCTCTATGGTGCGCTCGACAACGGCATCCCGCAAACCGATGTCACCGCCATGCTCGATGCGCTCAAAGCAGCCGGCAAAAACGACAGCAGCATCCAGGTCTACGCCGACGCGCAACACGGCTTTCACGCCGATTACCGGCCAAGTTATAATGAGGCGGATGCGAAGGACGGCTGGGCGCGACTGCTGGCGCATTTTAGGGCACATGGGGTGGGGTGATTTTTTACCCTAAACATTTGCATCAATAGGACGAAGGAAGTTCATATCGGTGCGCGATCGTCCTGAATACTGTGCACCCGATCAACCTAGACCGATTTATTGGTCATTTTCAGCATCTTTGCGCTTGAGTTTTCCCTTTGCGCCAATCAATTGTGTGAATCGAAAAGCATTGGTGCATCCTTAATTTTTAACGATCGCACGGTGCTCAACCGATAGGGGGCAGTTTGTGCCTAAAGGGGGATTTTTAGCATCGGTTTCGGTCATGGTGCTCGTGACCGCCTGTTCAGGCGGCAGCGGCTCAACATCTGCACCAGCACCGCTGCCGGCGCCGGCACCTATGCCAACACCTACTCCAACGCCGACGCCCACTCCAACTCCAACGCCAACACCTACTCCAACGCCAACACCCACTCCAACACCCACTCCAACGCCAACACCCACTCCAACGCCAACACCCACTCCAACTCCAACTCCAACTCCAACTCCAACTCCAACACCCACTCCAACACCCACTCCAACGCCAACACCCACTCCAACGCCGACGCCGACGCCAAACGCGTCGTTGATCGGGCTTAGCAATACGCAGACATTTACAGCGATCGGCGCGACAGCAGCGGCTACCTATCCAGGCAACGGCACCAGCGCCCAGCCCCGGCAACGCGCGGCAATTTCTGTCACTTACGATGCTGCAACCCAGAGCTATGCGATCGTCGCACCCCAAGCATCACAGACATTTGCGCCATCTGACCGCGTCGCCGGGCTGAGCAACGCCAACCTCACGACCTTTCAGCGTATTGCTGGCACGACCACGGACACCCTTATTCTAACCAATCCCGGCACATCAGGCCTGTTCAACTACCAATTTGTGGGCGGCGGCATTCAAAGTCGCGTAGTGAGCGCGAGCGGGGTTGATGACGGTCGTTTCAATGCGTTTACCTATGGCATTCCCGCACCGAACACGGCGATTCCGCTGACCGGCACCGGCACTTTTGCGATTACGATCACCGGCATGCAGGCAATGAACAGTGCGCCCGTGCGTTTCGATGGCACCGGATTATTGACCGCCGATTTTGCTGCACGGACTTATAGTGGTTCAGGTATCGTAACGACCAGACTCTCGTCTGTCACAGGAAATGCATTCAGCCTATTGAACCAGCCGTTTTCGCTGAACGGCTTAATCTCAAATGGCACCGTAATCTTCGATGGTTCGATAATCGTCAATTCAACCGCAAGTTATACAGCCGGCATCAGCCTGGGTTTTTATGGTCCTGGGTTACAGGAAATCGGCGGATCCTTCACCGGCCAGAATGCAAGCAACCAGAGCATCGTCGGTGTTCTGCTTGGGCGCACCGGCACAACTGCCCCGCCGCTCGAAACGCTCGAATCCTTGCTCACGCCCGTCAGCGTCCAGGCGCTCTCAACGGGCATACGTTATTCAGCGAACAGCCCCGGATTAGGGTTTAACGGCGCGACGCTCGAATCGTCATTTCAATCGGAATTGCTACTCAACACACCGCCCGTGAGCTATATCTTTGGCGATACGCTCGATAGTAGCAATATTGTGGCGGCCGAATCCAATGCCCGCTTCAACGTGTATCGGCCGAATGCAAGCACCCTCGTCAGAATCTATCGGGCCGGGTCCGGGAATGACGAACTTGCGCTGAGCTATTCAGGGTTCGGCTCGCGGGAACTGCAATTTACCGGCGCACCGAGGATCGACCAGTTTTTCGTTTTCGGTCTGGAAACCGGCGTTTCGCTTCTTCCGAGAACCGGCACCGGGATATATCAAGGTGTTCTTTATGGCAGCGGGGTGGGTGCCGGCAGCTTTGCCGACCGGTTCAGTTTGACGGGCACGGCCAATTTCAACTTCAATTTCGCAGGCGGCACCTTCACCGGATCGCTCTTGCCCGTCGCCATCAACCAGCGCGATCTGTCCTCGACAAATCTTGGAACGTACACCTTTAGCAATGGCCAGGCGCCCGGGGCCAATGCCATGTCAAACGCGTTCTTTGGCGACATCATCGGTATTGCTGGCGCAACCGGACGGATCAACGGCAGGTTCTACGGCCCCAACAGTCAGGAAGTCGGCGGCGCGTTCAATCTCACGACCCCCGGCGCTGGAACAACCTTGACCATCGCTGGTGCGGTTGTCGCAAAACGCCAATAGATTGTTCGCATCCGTTGAAGAAATTGCCGATATGGCTGGCCGCATTGGCCGTGCTACCGCTTGCGCTCCACCCCGGAGCGGCGCTTGCGCAAGAGGTATCCGGCGTATCGGCGGTAAAGATGTTCGATCTGGCCGATAAACTCCGTGTGGCTGGGCGAATTGACGATTCAGAAGCAATTTATCAGGCGCTGACTCGCGATCCCGATCTCGAGATTCGCACCGAAGCCCGGTTTCGACTGGGTCTCATGCTCGCCGAATTGAATCGCCCGCGTGAAGCAGCGGTGTTGTTTCGTGCACTGCTCGATGAAAAGCCGGATGCCCCCCGAGTACGCGTCGAGCTTGCACAGATTCTGGCGAAACTGGGAGATATGGGCGCGGCTGCACGCCAGCTCCGCCAGGCCCAATCGGCTGGGCTACCGCCCGATGTGGCGCGGGCAGTGGATCAGTTTGCTACCGCGCTGAGATCCTTCAAGCGCTATGGTGCCAGTATCGAGCTCGCCCTCGCCCCCGATACCAATATCAACCGGGCCACCGATGCCCGCACGATCGATACCGTGATCGCGCCGATCGACCTGAGCGACGATGCGCGGGCACGGTCCGGCCTTGGCCTAAAGGTTTCGGGTCAAGCATTTGCCCGCTTTGCGCTGGGGGCACGCACCGCCATATTGCCCCAGATTTCTGCCAGCGGGGACATATATGGGGCATCGCAATTCAACGACGTTTCCGCCCGTGCCCAGATCGGCGTCGAGCGATCGGGCCTAGGTTCGGGGCGAGCAACGCTGTCGGTCGGCCAAAGCCTGCGCTGGTTCGGCGGCAATCCCTTTTTGCGGA
This sequence comes from Sphingomonadales bacterium Ga0077557, assembly GCA_001464615.1. Classification (GTDB taxonomy): domain Bacteria; phylum Pseudomonadota; class Alphaproteobacteria; order Sphingomonadales; family Sphingomonadaceae; genus Sphingomonas. The sequence goes on from LNFI01000020.1 coordinate 4,101, forward strand.
TGACCGATGCGACGCTCGATTGGCTAAAGCCCCTGGGCAAACGCAATCAGCTCACGCTGGGCGCATCGATTGGCCACGCCGTTTATCCGATCAATCGCCTGCAGGATGGTCTGCTGATCACGGGCAATATTGGCTATGAACGGGCCTTCACGCCGCGATCGGGCGGTAGCATGCGGATCGATGCGTCCCGCCAGACAGCGGCCGATAGGGGATATTCGAACGTCGCGGCGGGCGTGACCGGTGTGTATTTCCGCGACATCGGCCGGACGACCGCGTTCACGTCAATCACCGCACGTCGGCTGATCGGCGATGAGCCCTTCTTTCTGTTCCCCGAAAACCGCCGCGAATGGCTGATCCGATCGACCCTGGGCGCGACCTTCCGCCAGGCCACGATCCGCGGTTTTGCCCCGATTGTCCGATTGAGCTATGAGCGAAATTTCTCAACGGTCCCCTTGTTCGATTATGGCCGCAAGACAATCGAACTGGGCATCAACCGCGCGTTCTGAAGGCTGCAACGCACCGCATCCATTGCCTTTCAGCCATCTATTTCCTCGGCCTGCCTAGCTGCTTTGGTGACGAATAGCATCTAAGCGACCAGGCTCCGTGCGGCTGGGCGCGACTTCTGGCGCAATTCGAGGCGCATGAGGTGGCAGGTCCGCAGACGGACGTCGGTCGATCGGACAATTCTTTGTCATTCTTCAAGCCTGCCCGCCCCGGCACCAACGCCTTTTCTATTCGCTGTTAAGCCATCGTCGGCTGGGCACGCGCCAACCCCCAAAATCCGCCAAATTTTCGCTTATTCGTTGATGGCGCGCCCGTGCCAATTGATCTGCCACACGGCTTTTGCATTGACGGACCTTGGCTGATCGTCAACCGGGGGCTACGATACCGATCAGCAGCGCAATTCAGCATAGGCACTGAGCAAATTACGATTCCCGATTTGCATAATCGCCCCTGCGCGCCCGCAGATAAATTTCGCCCAAGCGATTGGGTTGTTCCTGTGTTAATCAATGGTCAATAGCTAATGATGTTGCTGTTTACGCTATGAAAATTTCAGATCTCCGCGTTGCACTGTTAAGCGGAAACTATAATTACACGCGCGACGGTGCCAATATGGCGCTGAATCGCCTTGTCGGCTATCTGCTCTCGCAAGGGGCGGCCGTGCGGATCTATTCGCCGGTGGTCGACAAGCCGGCCTTTCCCGCGACAGGGGATTTGATCGGCGTGCCGGCGATTCCCATTCCGCTCCGGTCTGATTACCGGATCGCCTTTGGGATGGGTCGCCGGATCAAAAACGACCTGCGCGATTTCGCGCCCAACATCATGCATATCTCTGCACCGGAAACGCTGGGGCATTGGGGCGTATCCTATGCCCGCCAGCATGACCTGCCGTTGATGGCATCAGTGCACACCCGGTTTGATACCTATCTTCGCTATTATCGTCTCGGGCTGCTGGAGCCGTCGCTGACTGCCTTGCTCCGGCGCTTCTATCGGCGCTGCGACGCCATTGTTGTGCCGTCGCAGTCGATGGCCGATTTGTTGCGCGATCAGCAGATGAATGACGATATCGGCATCTGGCCCAGCGGCGTTGATCACCATATTTTCACGCCCGAAACGCGCTCGCTTGAATGGCGGCGCTCGGTGGGGATTGCCGATGACGAGGTGGTTGTCGGTTTCTTCGGCAGGCTGGTGCTGGAAAAGGGTATCGCCGTTTTCTGCGATACGATCGACGAACTGAAGCGGCGCGATGTCAAGATTCGCGTGCTTGTTGTCGGTGACGGCCCCGCCCGCGCTGTATTCGCCAACCGCCTGCCGGACGCGATATTTGCGGGGTTCCAAAGCGGCGACGCGCTCCCCCGCGCGCTTGCCTCGATGGACATCTTGCTTAACCCAAGCGTCACTGAAACCTTTGGCATTGTGACGCTGGAGGCCAATGCCTGCGGGTTGGCTGTCGTCGGGGCCGATGCCACTGGCACATCAAGCCTGATTGTCGATGGCGTGAATGGACGACTAATCCCGGCTGGCGATGTGAAGGGTTTTGCTGACGCCGTTGAGCGCTATGTCGCGCACCCCGCTGATCGCGCCGCCGCTGGTGCCGCTGGCATCAAATCCGCCGCTGCCTATAGCTGGGATGCCGTCAACCACGCCTTGGCCGATACCTATCTGCGTGTGATTGAAGGCCATCAGCAAGTGCAGAACAGCCGCCCGGCCTAGGCGACGCGCTATTTACCCGGCTTGCCGCCTGGCTTCCAGCTTGGCCGAAACGCGCTATTGGCCAACCAGCGCGCTGGCCCGACCAGTGACTGGATGGCGGCGGTCATGAAATCAATGTCGAGCTTTTCGACCGTGTCGTTCGGCGTATGATAGGTCGGCACCACCGCCCAGCCGGATATTGTGTGCGCCACCACGCCCTGCAGCGCGAGAGAGTAGTTGTCTGATCGCTGGAAGAAGTTCTGCTCGGGATACGGGTCCGCCGTTACCAGCGCGCCATGCGCCTTCATCGCCTCGCCAAAAGTAGATCGGTCGTAGCCGGTCATCATCATCACGCCTTTGGGCAATTTCGGGTCCTGCGCACCGATCATCTCGATTTCGAGATTGGCGATAATGTTTGAGAGCGGCACCGGCGGATGTGCGGCGAAATAGGTCGAACCAAAGCCGCCAATTTCCTCGCTGCCATAAGCGACGAACAGGATACCGCGCTTCATTGGCTTGCCTGATGCCAGCACGCGGGCCAGCTCAAGCACGGCGGTGGTGCCCGAGGCATCGTCATTGGCGCCCGGCATCACTACGCCATCGGCGCGTCGTCCAAGATGATCGAGATGCGCGGAGAACAGGATGACGCCCGCCTCTGGATCAGTGCCCGGCAGATAGCCAATCGCGTTGGTGGTCGGCGCGGTCGTCGTCACGATCTCTGGGAAGCGCAGCGCGATATCGCTGCCCGGCATCGCCGCCAGCGCCTTGAGCGATGCGTCGGAGAGGGTGGCGAGCGCAGTGCCGCTGGCGGTCGCCATCGATGCGCCAGCGCTTACCGCACCTTCCGGGCGGATCGGAAATTGCGGCTCGCCACCCGTTTGCGCGACGCGGCTGCGCGTCGCCGCGCTTTCCGGCACGATAACGAGCTTCACCTTCTTGGCTTGCGCAGCGCGGAGCAGCGCAAAGGGCGACGCCTTGGCTGAGGTGACCACCACGACATCGCCCATGGGCAATTCCTTGGGATCATCGCCGGTGAAGACGGCCAGCGTGCCGATCACCCCGCCGCTCGCGATCAGCACCGATGCGCCGTCAACTGTCTTGTCATTGGCCGTGAGGACAGCCGCACCAACCGCGCGCTGGCGAACGAGATTGATCGACTGGAGATAGCCATCCATCCCCGGCGCGGGCTTCAGCCCATAAGCCAGGAACTGCGCGGCGACATAGGCCGCAGCAATCGCCTCGTCCCGCGTGCCGCTGCCGCGGCCCTGCAGCGCGTCACCCGCCAGGAAGCGCTCATGCGCCAGCACCCATTCGCGCTTGACGGTCGCCGCCGATGACGTGCGCGCCTCGGCCAGTGGGGCGGCAAGCATCGCCCCCATCCCCAGCATCAAAGCAAGCGCGGCATGCGGGCGAGGAGAGGGCATCAAGAAGGACCTTTCGGGGCTCAAGCGATCATGCCGAACGGCACAACCTTGTTGTCGGCATCATGACCGATATCCGCCGCGCCAAGAAAGGGCACGCCGAGATCGCGGCACCAGCGCGTGATCATCGTCTCCAACGGCTCGGTCCAGGGCGGATCATTGGGCTGGATATCGCTGATCCGGCCGAGCCTGATTCCGGCAACTCCTTTGAGCTGAGTCGCGTTGGCGATCTGGAACAGCATCCGGTCGATCCGGTAGAGCGGTTCGGACACATCCTCGATCAGCAGGACATGATCGGTCAGGTCGGGCATCCACTGCGTGCCCGCCAGTCCAGCGAGAATCGCGATGTTGAACGCCGCACTTGGCCGCCCGGCGAGCCCGCCCTCCAGCCCAGCCCGGTCCTTCGCCACCAGCCAGCCCAGCGCGCGCGCCACGGCCGCGCTGCCATTGCTGCGGGCCAGGTCCATTACCAGCGGGCCATGAACGAGCCGCCCGATCCGCCGGGCATAAAGCGCGCCAAGCAGGAAGCCCATGTCGGAATAGCCCAGATAGGTCTTGCGCGCCGCCGCCGGCCCCAAAGCGGGCATCACTGCCTCCAGTATCCGGTTCGATCCATAGCCGCCGCGCGCAAACCAGATCGCGTCGATCGTCGGATCATTGGCGACCTCAAGAAACGCGGCAGCGCGCGCAGAATCCGGGCCGGCGAAATGACCATCGACCAGATAGCTTTGCGGGTGGATCACCAGCTCGACGCCCGGAAAAGCAAGCGCGGCCAGCGCCTGCACCTCGGCAGCAACCGCCCGGTCAAGCGTCTTGGCCGGTGCCACAATCCCGATCCGCATCTTGCTGTCCCGCCCCGGCTTGCCCCGCGTCTGAAATGTCGCGATAGCGCGGGCGCATGAGCACAGGCAAATCCTTCTTCTTCGTCGGCATTGGCGGCAGCGGCATGATGCCGCTCGCGATGATCCTCGCCGGGCAGGGCGCGACCGTCGCTGGGTCGGATCGCAGCCTTGATCAGGATCGGCTGCCAGCCAAGTTTGATCAGCTCCGCGCGATGGGAATCGCGCTCTTCCCGCAGGACGGCAGCGGCATTATCAGTGCCGACCAGATCGTGATCGCCTCCGCCGCCATCGAAGCCACCGTCCCCGACATGATCGCTGCCGACCGCGTCGGCGCGACCCGGATGAGCCGGGCCCAATTGCTCAGCGATTTGTTCAACGCAGCCCCCCAGGCCATTGGTGTCGCTGGCACCAGCGGCAAATCGACCGTGACGGGGATGATCGGCTGGATGCTGCAGGCACTTGGCCGCAACCCGACGGTGATGAACGGCGCCGTGATGAAAAACTTCGCGCACGCCGATGCCCCCTTTGCCAGCTCCCTGGTCGGCACGGGTGACCTGTTCGTCAGCGAAGTCGATGAAAGCGATGGCTCGATCGCGCTTTACCAGCCGGCCGTTGCGGTGCTCAACAATGTCAGCCTCGATCACAAATCGCTCGATGAACTGCGCGCGCTGTTCGCCGATTTCATCGGTCGCGCCGGCCACGCCATCGTCAATATCGACAACCCCGATGCCGACGCGCTCGCCGCCGCGCTGCCGGCCGACCGCGCCACCCGCTTCTCGATTGAGCGCGCGGCTGATCTTCAGGCGATCTTCATTGAGGAAAAGCCGTTCGGCGTCGATTTCATGGTCACCGAAGCTGATCTGATCGTCGAAGTCACCCTGCAGGTACCCGGCCGACACAATGTCGCCAATGCGCTGGCAGCGATCGGCGCGGTGCGCGCGGTTGGCGTTTCGCTGCATGACGCGGCCTCTGCGCTGGCCGGTTTTGCCGGGCTAAAGCGCCGCTTCGATCTCGTCGGGCAAGTCAATGACATCGCGGTAATCGACGATTTTGGGCACAACCCGGACAAGATTGCCGCCACGCTGGAGACGCTCCACGCCTTTGCCGGGCGCCTGCTGATCCTGTTTCAGCCGCATGGCTATGGGCCATTAAAGGTGATGCGCCACGAACTGGTCGCTAGCCTGGTCGCCCATATGGCCCCCGATGATCTGCTGGTGCTGCCCGACCCGGTCTATCATGGCGGCACCGTGACGCGTGAGGTCACCAGCGCCGACATCATTGCCGACATCGCCGCCACCGGCCGCCACGCCCGCCACATCCCGCTGCGCGAGCAAGCGGCGGCCTGGCTGGTCGATCAGGCCCGGCCGGGTGACCGCATCATCGTGATGGGCGCGCGCGACGATACGCTCAGCCAGCTTGCGGCGGATATGGTGACGGCGCTGGCATCGCGCGGATAGCGTGATAAGGTATCACACCGGCAACCAAGACGAGATCGCCCATGTTCCGCCGCCTGTTCCTCGAACACCCTGAATCGGTTGGTGAAAGCTATGCCGAGCATTTCCGCGTGGCGGGCGGCTTTGGCGTGACGATGATCGTCGGCGGGCTCGGCGCAGTGCTCCACGCCTTCCTACCCTTTGTCTGCAAGACGCGTGGCAGCGACACGATCAACGCCCTTCACGCCCGCATGGTCGCCAAGCGCGACGCAAAACGCGCGGCGACGACGCAGATGAAGACGGTCGACTATATCATCTGACAACCGCGCGCTTGGGCGCGCCCCGCTTCCCTGATCGATAGCTCATTTGCGTTGCTCGGCACCCATTGATGGCGGCCGTGGGCGCTGCATTTTGGAAAGCATCCGCTCCACAATGACAAGCGTCATTGACAATCCGCGACTCGCGATGTAAAGTGTCCTTCACTAATTCGAAAGGAAGCTTGTCATGGCTAAATCTCTGGCGCTGCGTCGCCATGATCGAGCGATCATCGGGCTCAGTCTGGCCTATGCGGCGGCGTTGATCGGGGCCAATCTGGTTTTCAAAGGCGCTGCGCCGAACGGCCCGTTGGCCTATGCGGTTGCCGTTTTGCCCGCCCTGCCGATCATCGGCATGTTCGCCGCAATCGGCCGCTACCTAAACGAGGAGCAGGACGAATATGTCCGCATGCTCGCCGTGCGCAAAACGCTGATCGCCAGCGCCTTTGCGCTCAGCATCGCGACGGCTTGGGGCTTTTTGGAGAGCTTCAACGTCGCTGGCCATGTCGATAGCTATTACATCGCCGTGCTGTGGTTCGGCGGGCTGGGCGTGGGGGCGTGCTTCAACCAGATCGCGCCCGCAGGCGCTGCCGCATGAAGGCCGTCCGCACCGACCCGGCCTTCCGGGCCTATCTCCGCCGATTTTTCCCGACCATGGCGCTGTACGTCATCCTCGTCTGGGCGTCGCCCTTCGCGATCGAGGCAACCCGCGCAACCGGCCCGTTGCTCTGGGGCATTGCGATCCTGCCCGCGCTGCCACTGATGGCGGTGTTCTGGATCATCGGGCGGCTGCTGATCGAGCTGCGCGACGAATATATCCGCATGCTGCAGATTCGCCAGGCGCTGGTCGCCACCGGCTTTGCGATGTCAGCGGCGAGCGCCTGGGGCTTTCTGGAAGTCTATGCCGATGCCCCGCATCTGCCGTTATTCACGGTGCCAATCCTGTGGTTCGGGGGTCTGCTCATCGGGTCGATCGTCAATGTCGTGCTTGAACGACAGGCGAGTGACGCATGAAGAATCGCCTCCGCGTGCTCCGCGCCGAACGCGCATGGAGCCAGGGCGATCTGGCCGACCGGCTGGAGGTGTCGCGCCAAAGTGTGAACGCCATTGAGACCGGGCGTTACGACCCATCCCTGCCGCTCGCCTTTCGCATCGCCGAACTGTTCGAGCTTTCGATTGAAGACATTTTCATCAGCCCTTCAAAGGAGTCCTGAATCATGAACCACCTTCTGCTCCGTCTGTCGGTTGCTGTGCTGGCCCCGATCGCGATTCTTCACCCGCAAGCAGCCCATTGCCAGGCCGCCCCGGTCACGGCGGCACCCAAGGTTGATCCTGTCGTCACCCAGTTGCCGCATATTTCAATCGCGACGGTCGGCAAGGGACCGGCGCTGTTCCTGATCCCCGGCCTCGCCAGCCCGCGCGCAGTGTGGGACGGCGTCGTTGCCGATCTTGCGAAAACCCACCGCGTCTATCTGGTCCAGGTCAATGGTTTTGGCGGCGATGATGCGCGTGAAAACACCAAGCCCGGTCTGCTTGACGGGATCACCGCCGATCTCAACACCTATATCGTCGCCAACAAGATCAAGGATGCAGCGATTGCTGGGCATTCGATGGGCGGTCTGCTCGCGATGATGATGGGCGCGCGCTATCCGCAATCGACCGGGCGGGTGCTGGTGGTCGACTCACTGCCCTTTTTCAGCCTGTTGTTTGGCCCGACGGCGACCGTCGAGAGCGCCCGCCCCTTTGCCGAACAAGCGCGCGCCCGCACGATATCGACACCGCAAGCGACTGCACCCGTGACGAGCGATCCAGGGGGCATCTGGTCGATCACCGCAGAAGGTCGGATCAAGGTCGCCAATTGGGGGGCCAAGGCCGATCCACGCGTGTCGGGTCAGGCGGTCTATGAAGTGATGACCACCGATCTGCGCCCGGAACTCGGCAAGATCACCGCCAAGCCCTTTACCGTGCTGTACGCGACCGGTGCCGGCCCTCAGGCTAAGACCATCTGGGAAGGCGGCTATGCCGGGTCGCCAGCAACGTTGGTGCCGATCGCCGATAGCTGGCATTTCATCATGCTCGATCAACCAGCGGCATTCTTGCAGGCACTAAAGTCCTTTGTCAGTCCGCAATGACGCGATTAATCGCTTAGGTCGCATCGAATCATTTGACCCCGGCGTCGCGCTCGGCTCCAGCTAGGCGACGACCGGGGGGCAACGAATGACAACCGACCAGCAACAAGAAGCGTTTGAGTTTACCAGCGATTGGAGGCAATTTGCGCCGATCGCCTTCACCAATTTGCTGCTCTGCATTGTCACGCTTGGCATTTATACTTTCTGGGCCCGGACGCGTGAACGCCGCTATTTATGGAGCAATACGCGCTTTATCGATGATCGGCTGGAATGGACGGGCACCGGGCTTGAACTGTTGATCGGCTATGTGTTGGCGATCATCCTGTTCGGCGTACCGGTCGCGGCGCTGCAATTCGGGCTGCAATCGCTGGCGATCCGCGGCTATGGCGCCGCCGCCGCCGGGATAGGCATCGCCCTCTATTTCGCGCTGCTCTATATGGTCGGCATCGCTATTTTCCGGGCGCTGCGCTACCGGCTGAGCCGCAGCTATTGGCGCGGCATTCGCGGCGGCAGCGACAGCCAGGGCTTTGGCTTTGGCTTCAGCTATTTGTGGCGCACCATCGTCGGGGCATTTGCCTTTGGCCTGCTGGTCCCCTGGTCAATGGTCAGCTTGTGGAACCAGCGCTGGAACGCGATGAGCTTTGGTCCGATGCCGTTTGAATCCAATGCACGGGTCGCGCCGGTGTTCGCACGCTATCTGCTGTTTTACCTCACCCCCATCATCATGCTCGTGCTGTTCGGCGTGCTGGCCTTTTTGGGATTTGCCGGCGGGATAGGCCAAATGGCGCCGACGCCGCAGCAACTACAGCAGAACGTCATCTTCATCGCGGTGGGGACGTATCTGCTGTTTTTCGTGGTGTTCGGGCTGATCGCTTTGGTGTTTTATTCGGCTTATTTCCGCGAAGTAATCAGCCAGCTGACGCTGGGCGACCTCTCCTTTGAATTCACCGCCACAAGCTGGGACTGGTTCAAACTGGTGTTTGGCAGCCTGTTGCTGGTGGTGTTTACGCTGGGCATTGGCCAGATTTTCGTCGGCTATCGCAACTGGACCTTTTTTATCCGCCATATGCGGGCCTATGGCGAGGTCCGGATCAATACGCTCACCCAGTCCGCCACCCGCGAACCCGGCCAGGGCGAAGGACTGCTTGATGCCTTTGACGTTGGTGCGTTCTGAGATGATCGAGCCGATCCGTGTCTGGCATTATGACGGGCAGATAGCGGTCCGTCGCGAGCCGCAGTTGATCGACGACGGCGCGATGTTCCGCCTGGTGGAGGGCGATTGGACGAGCGATTCGGTCGCCTATGCCGATCTGGTCCCGCGCGATCCGATCGGTGGCCAGCCAAGCTATGGGCTGAAAAAGCTGCCAGGCTGGAAAATCGGCTTTTTCAGCCCGCCGCCGGCCGGCTTGCTGGATCGGCTGCCCAAGCCGCGTACCTATGGCGGGCTGATTGATCGCTTCGGCCTGTGGCCAGCCGCCGCGGTCTGCGGCGTGCTAGCGGCGAGCGCGCTGTTCGTGGTGGCGCAGACGCCATCGCTGGTCGCCAAGCTGGTGCCACCCGCGGTGGAGCGCCAATTGGGCGACGCGATGGTCGGCGATTTCGGCAACAGGGCCTGCACGAACGAGCCTGGCCGTGCCGCGCTCGCCATGCTCACTGATCGGCTTGGCGTGCGCGGTCAGCAAGGCGTGCGCGACCGGCGGGGCATTGATGCCAGCGACATCATCGTCGTCAACATCCCCATCAACAATGCCGTCACGCTGCCTGGCGGGCGCATCATCCTGTTCAATGGCCTGGTGCAGGATGCTAAATCGCCCGACGAGATTGCTGGCGTTCTTGGCCATGAACTTGGCCATGTTGCGCACCGCGACGTGCTCGAATCGCTGTTGCGGCAATTGGGGCTGAGCGTCGTGCTCGGCGGGCTCGATGGCAATATCGGCGGCTATACCAATATGCTGCTATCGACCGCCTATTCGCGCAGTGCCGAATCGCGCGCGGATGAATTTGCAATTGAAACGCTCAACCAGCACCGGATTTCTCCGGCCCCGACTGCGGGCTTTTTCCGTCGGTTGGGAGGCGAAAAGCCGGGTCCAAAGGGCAGCGCCGCCACGCTGCTCGCTTATGTGTCGTCGCACCCGGTCTCGTCGCAACGCGCGGAGCGCTTCGCGCAGGCAGCCAAGCCACAAAAGGATTACCGTCCGGCGCTTGATCCGGGTCAATGGGCGGCGCTGCGATCAATCTGCACAGGAAGCAAGGCAGATCCCCGGTCGATGTTCGGCTTCTGACACGCCCGCGCCATCGGGGGACATGCTTTCCAAGGCCGCCCCTTTTGCCTAGACGCTGGCGACCATGACCGATGCCGTTTCCCCACCAACCGAGCCCGTTGATCCAGCGGCGGCGCGCCCGGCACTTGCCTATCACCAGACCGAGGGGCGCGGGCCTACCATCTTGTTTCTGCCCGGCTATGCCTCTGACATGAGCGGCAGCAAGGCGCTGGCGCTCGAAGCCTGGGCGCGGGCGACGGGCCGCGCCTTTATCCGCTTCGATTATGGCGGCTGCGGCCAAAGCCAGGGCGCGTTTGAGGATCAGACGCTGGCCGGCTGGCGCGATGACGTACTGGCGATGATTGATCTGGTCGATACCGGGCCGGTCGTGCTGGTCGGCTCGTCGATGGGCGGCTGGCTGATGCTGCTCGCCGCGCTTGCCCGGCCGGATCGCATCGCCGCGCTGATCGGCATCGCCGCTGCCCCTGATTTCACCGACTGGGGCTTTAGCGTCGACGAAAAACTGGCCTTGCTCAACGACGGACGGCTTGAGCGGCCCTCTCCCTATGCGCCAACACCGACCGTCTATACCCGCCACTTCTGGAGCTCGGGCGAGGCGAATCGCATCATGCACGGCGTGATCGCGATCGATGTGCCCGTCCGGCTGCTCCATGGGATGCGCGATAGCGATGTGCCGGTGATGCGCTCGGTTCGGCTTGCCGAGCTCATTCGTTCAGCCGATGTGCAGCTGGTCATCGTCAAGGATGGCGATCACCGCCTATCACGCGATAGCGATATCGCACTGCTGATCCGCGCGGTGGAGGAAGTGATCGACCACCCATGATGTTCCTGCTGCTGCTTGCCCAAAGCGCCGCCCAAACGCCGGCCGCCACACCGCCATCCATCGCCGAGGGCAGAGCAGCGCGGTATGACGAGTGCGTTGATCTGGCGACCGGCGATCCGCCCCGCGGCGCTTCGGCGGCATCGCAGTGGCGCACTAACGACGGCGGCTTTCTCGCCCGGCAATGCCTGGGCATCGCCTATGCCAATCAGCAACAATGGATCCCAGCGGCCGAGGAATTTACCGCCGCCGCGCAGGAAGCAGAAGTGGCGCGCGACCCGCATGCTGCGCAATATTGGGCGCAAGCCGGCAATGCCTGGATCGCGACTGGCCAACCAGCCAAGGCGCGCGCCGCGCTTGATGCTGCGCTGGCCGCCGGGACACTGACCGGGCTTGACCGTGGCGAGGCGCAGTTTGATCGTGCTCGGGCGTTTGTCGGCATCGGCGATCTCGATTCGGCACGCGCCGATATCGATAAGGCAATCGAGCTGGCACCTGCAGACCCCCTGATCTGGCTCGCCTCCGCCGCGCTGGCGCGTCGGATGGAAGATCTGCCGCGCGCGCGCAGGGATGTGGCGGAGGCATTCCGCCTGTCCAGCGATGACCCGTCGGTTTATCTTGAAATCGGCAATATCTCGGCAGTGGCCGGCGATGAAGCGGGCGCCCGATCAGCCTGGAATGACGCGATCCGCATCGCACCATCGAGCCCAGCCGCCGAAAGCGCGCGCACCGCGATGCAGCAGTTTACGACCGACCCACCCAAGCCTTGACCGGATGGCATTTTCCACCGCGTCGCCCTATCTCCTAGTCGGGACGTCAACCCGGAGCCATGCCAGACCCAAATCGGAGCGCAGCTTTGAAATATCTCCACACCATGATCCGCGTCAGCGATCCGGATGCGACCGTCAACTTTTTCAAGCTACTCGGGCTGGAGGAGCAAAAACGCTTCGATAGCGAACAAGGGCGCTTCACGCTGATCTTCCTCGCCGCGCCGGGTGACGAGCAAGCGCAGGTTGAGCTGACCCATAATTGGGACCCGGAAAATTATGGCGAAGGTCGCAATTTCGGCCATCTCGCTTACCGGGTCGATAATATCTACGAAACCTGCCAGCGGCTGATGGATGCCGGCGTCACGATCAACCGCCCCCCGCGCGACGGTCATATGGCGTTCGTTCGAACCCCCGATAACATCTCGATCGAATTGCTCCAGGACGGCCATTTGCCGCCCGCTGAACCCTGGGCATCGATGCCGAACACGGGGCACTGGTAATGGCCGGTCTGGAGGTCGTTCGCCTTCCCGTCCTCAGCGACAATTATGTCTGGCTGATGCACGATGCGGCATCAGGCGAAACCGTCATCATTGATCCCGCTGTCGCCGGTCCGGTACTCGCTGCCGCCGACGCCCGCGGCTGGACGATCTCCGCGATCTGGAACACGCATTGGCACCCCGATCACACCGGCGGCAATGCCGAGATCAAGGCCGCGACCGGGGCGATCATTACCGGCCCGCGCGCCGAAGCCGGGCGCATCCCGACGCTCGACAAACAAGTGGCGGAGGGCGACACAGTCAGGATCGGCGCGCATGTCGCAACCGTCCTTGAAACCCCGGCGCACACCGCAGGCCACATCACTTATTATCTCGCCAACGACGCTATCGCCTTTACCGGCGATACGCTGTTCGCAATGGGCTGTGGCCGGTTGTTTGAAGGGACCGCCGAACAGATGTTTGCCAATATGCAGCGCCTCGCCGCGCTGCCGGACGAGACAATGGTCTATTGCGCGCATGAATATACCCAGTCCAACGGTCGCTATGCACTTGCCGCCGAACCCGATAACAGCGCGATTGTCTGGCGCATGACCGATGTCGACGCGGCCCGCGCGCGTGGTGAGCCGACCGTGCCAACAACAATTGCGCTCGAACGCGCCACCAATCCTTTCATGCGCGCAAGCTCAGCGGCGATGCTTGCTGAACGGCGCGCAGCAAAGGATGTATTTACCGGCTGAATCTGCTATAGAATCGTGGACGGGGCGACGGCCAAGGGGCCAGTATTGGAGACCAAGATGCGCATCATCACCTTGACGACCCTGCTCTTGCTCGCCGGCTGCACGGCAAATGCCCGCAGTTCTTCCAATCAGACGACAGACGAGAGCAATGCGGCCGAACTCGCCAAGGCGCTTGACGGCCTGACGCCGGGCAAGCCGCGGTCCTGCCTCAATCCGTTGGCGCGTCGCTATGAAACCAAGACGATCGGCGACACGATCCTGTACCGTGTAAACAAAAATCTCATCTATCGCACTGAAGCGCCGGGCTGCTCGCATGCCGCCTCCGGCGACGCGTTGGTGTCAGTCAATTATGGCAGCCAGCTATGCAGCGGGCAAATCCTCCAGACTGTCGATTTCTTCACGCGGATCTATACCGGTGGCTGTACGCTGGGTGAATTCACCCCCTATACCCGGGTGAAATAGGCGCCGCACCTTAGCCGCCAGCGTTACAGGACGAAGCGGCTGAGATCGGTGTTGCGGGCAATTTCTTTGAGCTGGCTGTCGACATAGGCAGCGTCGATGACGAGCGTCTCGCCGACCCGATCTTCGGCCTCGAAACTCACCGCCTCAAGCAGCTTTTCCATCACCGTCTGCAACCGGCGCGCACCGATATTTTCAATTTCGGCATTCACCTCGGCAGCGATCCGCGCGACCGCGCGAATGCCGTCTTCGGTAAAGTCGATCGTCACGCCTTCAGTTGCGATCAGCGCCTTATACTGGGCGGGCAGCGATGCCTTGGTGTCGGAAAGGATCGCGACGAAATCGGCCTCGGTCAGCGCTTTCAGCTCGACGCGGATCGGCAAGCGACCCTGTAGTTCGGGCAACAGGTCGCTCGGCTTGGCCACATGGAATGCGCCGCTGGCGATAAACAGGATATGGTCGGTCTTCATCGGCCCATATTTGGTCGCGACCGTCGTTCCTTCGATCAGCGGCAACAAATCGCGCTGCACGCCTTCGCGGCTGACCGAGCCACCGCGGACATCACTGACCGCGATCTTGTCGATCTCGTCGAGAAAGACGATCCCGTTGGCCTCTGCATCCGCCAGGGCAACCTGGCTAACCTCGTCCTGATCGAGCCGCTTGTCCGCCTCTTCCTCGACCAGCTTGGTCCAGGCAGCGGGCACGGTGAGCTTGCGGCGCTTGAGCTGCTGGCCGCCCATCGCCTTGCTCATCATCTCACTCAGGTTGATCATGCCCATCTGCCCGGGCACCTCGAACGCTGGCTTAGCGGCGTCCTCCACTTCGATCTCGATCTCGGTTGCATTAAGGTGGCCATCACGGAAACGCTGGCGGAACGCTTCGCGCGTCGCCTCGCTCGCGCCCTTGCCGGTCAGCGCATCGAGCAAGCGGTTCATCGCCGCTTCCTCGGCCTTGTCCTTCACCGCGATCCGGCGGCGCTCCTTTTCCAGCCGCACCGCTTCCTCGACCAGATCACGCGCGATCTGCTCGACATCGCGGCCGACATAGCCAACTTCAGTGAACTTGGTCGCCTCCACCTTGATGAAGGGCGCGTCGGCCAGCTTGGCGAGCCGGCGGCTGATCTCAGTCTTGCCGCACCCCGTGGGGCCAATCATCAGGATATTCTTGGGCGTCACCTCGTCACGCAGATCCGCACCGAGCCGCTGCCGCCGCCAGCGATTGCGCATCGCAACCGCGACGGCCTTTTTGGCATCGGTCTGGCCGATGATATGCGCGTCGAGCGCGGCAACGATGGTTTTGGGGGTAAGGGCGTCGTTCATTTCATCTTCTCGACTCCCCTCCCGCTTGCGGGAGGGGCTGGGGGTGGGAATGGCCACGGGCGAGGCGGTGGTGGCTAGGCCCACCCCCGACCCCTCCCGCGGGCGGGAGGGGAGTTATGTCGCCGAGTCGAGCGTCTCCACGGTCAGCCGGTCATTGGTGTAGACGCAAATGTCCGCCGCAACCGCCATTGCCTTGCGTGCCAGCACCTCGGCATCGGCTTCATAGTCGGTGAGCGCGCGGGCGGCAGCGAGCGCGAAGTTGCCGCCCGAACCGATCGCTGCGATCCCCTTTTCGGGCTCCAGCACATCGCCATTGCCGGTTAGGATCAGCGTGACGTCCTTGTCGGCGACGATCATCATCGCCTCCAGGTTGCGGAGATATTTGTCGGTGCGCCAGTCCTTAGCGAGCTCGACTGCCGCACGCAGCAATTGCCCATGATGCTGCTCCAGCTTGCGCTCAAGCCGCTCGAACAGCGTGAAAGCATCCGCCGTCGCGCCCGCAAAGCCACCAATGACGCTGCCGTCACCGAGCTTGCGGACCTTCTTGGCATTGGGTTTCATCACCGTTTGGCCCATCGAGACCTGACCGTCACCGGCGATCACGACCTTGCCACCACGCCGCACGGAAAGGATTGTGGTGCCGTGCCACACCATCGATTGTTCGCTCATGAGTGGCGATATGGGAGCGCGGGTGCGGGTGCGCAATCCACCCCCCTCCCCTACCGACTGTTCGCCTTTAGGAACGCAACGCTGTCCGCCAGCGTCGTCGCATTGCCGCGAAACGGCACCGACAGGCCCATCACCAGATCATTGTGGCTCTTGCCCGGATAAAGCTTCAGCACGAACGGCGCCCCGACGGCCTTCAACCGCCTTGCCAGGCGCGGCGCGTTGCGCGGCTTCACGACATCGTCGGCGGTGCCTTGCGCGATGAACAGCGGCGGCGCATCCGCGCGGGCGAAAGTGACCGGCTGGGTCTCGGCGGGCTTTGGCCAGGCGCCGAACGCGGCACGCGATCGTGGTCCGTCAAACGGATAGAAATCGAGCGGGGCCGCGAATAATGCCGCAGCACGAACGGTGCGCGGATCAACGCCAATGTCCTTAAGATAGTGCCCGTCGAGCGCAAGGATCGCGGCGTTGTAGGCGCCTGCCGAATGGCCCGACAGCGTGATCCGGTCAGGATCACCACCATAGGCCGCGATGTTATCGCGGACCCATTTCACCGCCAGCGCAGAATCCTGGACAAAGGTAGGGAACACCACGCCCGGCACCAGCCGGTAATCGGGGACGACCGCAATAAAACCGTTGGCTGCAAAGGCCCGGCCTGCAAACGCATATTCCTGCCGCGATCCTTTTATCCAGGCGCCCCCATAATAGAAGATGACGACCGGCAGTTTCTCCTTGCCGCGCTTGGCCGGCGCCCAGATATCAAGCTGCTGGCGCGGTGCCGTGCCGAAATCCAGCCCCTCGGCAATCTGCTCGACCGGCGCATCGGGCGCCATCATCTTGTCGATCAGATTGAGCATCATCGGCGGCGACGCGAAGAAATAGCCATAGCCGACGGCCAGCAGGATCGCGCCCAGCAGGCCAAACACCACATTGCGGATCATTGCAGAAATTTCCTCAGGCCACCGGATTCGGTGCTCGAGCAAGCCTGCGTCATGACGAAACCGGGCGCAAGTCCTGACAGGCCGATTGCCACTACCCCGCATCGCGCCTATCCTGCCCACAACCAAAATAGGAGAGCGATATGCGGAAATGGGCGATCAGTGCGTTGGCGCTGGCGAGCGTCATCAGCGGCACGGCAATGGCCAAGGGGCCGACCTACAACGCCAGCATTGTCCGCACCAGCTATGGCATTCCGCATATCACCGCGGCCAATTGGGGCGGGGTCGGCTATGGCGTCGGCTATGCCTATGCGCAGGACAATCTGTGCATGCTCGCCGAGGAATTCGCGACCGTCGCGGGCGAGCGATCCAAATATTTCGGCCCGAAGGCCACAGCCGTGCTTGGCTTTGGCCCGATCGACAATCTGTCATCGGACGTCTTCTTCCGCGCCGCGATTGATCTGCCCAAGCTGCGCAAGAACCTGCTGAAACAGGGTCCAGATGCCACGCCGATCCTGGCCGGCTACGTCGCTGGCTATAACCGGCTGCTGCGTGAACTCGGCACCGAAGGCGTCCCTGTCGCCTGTCGCGGCAAGGCCTGGGTCCACCCGATCACCATCGACGACATGCTGCGGCTCACCGAAAAGCAGATGCTGCTGGCGAGTTCGCTTGCCCTCGCTCCTGCCGTTATCGGTGCCGTCCCACCAAGCGAGGCAAAGGCCGCGCGCAACGACATTTCCCTGCCCGATCCCGACAAGATCGGTATTGGCAGCAATGGCTGGGCCTTCGGGGCCGATGTCACCACCAACGGGCGTGGCGTGCTGGTCGGCAATCCGCATTTTCCCTGGAATGGCCCGTCGCGCTTTTGGCAAATGCATGTGACGATTCCCGGCGTGTACGATGCAATGGGCGTTGGTCTGGCGGGAACGCCGCTGGTGACATTGGGCTTCAACAAGGACATTGCCTGGACCCACACCGTTACGGCCGCGCGCCATTTCACGCTTTTCGAACTGGCGATCGATCCCGCTGATCCGACCAGCTATATCGTTGACGGCAAATCGGAAAAAATGATCGCTCGCACGATCAGCGTGCCGATGCCCGACGGCGCCGCCCCAGTCGAGCGCACGCTCTATTCGACCCGGTTCGGCCCGATGGTCGCTGCCCCCGCGCAGTTGCTCGTGTGGAGCAAGACCAAGGCGTTTGCGATGCGCGACGCCAATGCCGGCAACCAGCGCGGGCTGGGCACCTGGGAGGCGATCGGTAAAGCGAAGAACGTCGCTGACATCAAGGCGGCGGTATCGACAACGCTCGGCATCCCCTGGGTCAACACCATTGCTGCCGATCGCTATGGCGACGTCCTCCACGCCGATGTCACTGCCGTGCCCAATGTCTCGACCGAAAAGGCCAAGGCCTGCGCGACCAGCCTGTCGGCGCTCGTTGCTGCCCGGGTCACCCTCCTCGATGGCAGCAAATCGGCGTGCGACTGGGACAATAGCCCAGGCACCGCTGCGCCCTATCTGCTGCCCGCCAGCGAACAGGCGATCTATGAACGCCGCGACTATGTCGCCAACAGCAATGACAATTACTGGCTGAGTAACGCCAACGCGCCTTACCGCGAACTCTCGCCGATCCTGGGGCCTTGGGGCACGACGCGCACGCTGCGGACCCGATCGGGCCTGGTCGAGATTGACCGCCGACTGACCGGAACCGATGGCCTGCCCGGCAACAAGGTCGATCAAGGGATCGCCGAAACAATGGTCTTCGCCAATAAGAGCCTGGCGGGCGAACTGGTCGTCGACAAATTGCTGGCGCTGTGCGCCGACAAGGCCGATGTCGCCGCTGCCTGTGCGGCGCTGAAGGGTTGGGATCGCCGCGTCAACGTCGACAGCCAGGGGGCGTATCTGTTCCACCAATTCTGGATCAAGGCGCAGAATATCCCCGGCATCTGGGCAACCAAGTTCGACCCCGCTGACCCGGTCCACACCCCGCGCGACCTGGTCACCGACGGCGCAATCGGCGAAAAACTGATCGCGACGCTGAAGGCCGCCGCCGACCAGCTCGCCAAGGAAAACATTGCGCTCGACGCGCGTTGGGGCGATGTCCAGTTCGCGCAGCGCGGCGATCAGCGCATCGCCATCCATGGCGGCGACGGCCAGCTCGGCATCCTGAACGTCCAGATTGCCACGCCCGTCCCGACGGGCGTCACGCCGGTCCACGGGTCAAGCTATATCCAGGTTGTGACCTTTGGCGACACCGGGCCGCAGGCGGACGCGGTGCTGAGCTATTCGCAATCGACCAATCCCGCCTCGCCGCATTTCGGCGACCAGACCTTGCTTTATTCAGCCAAGCGCTGGGTCCGCCTGCCCTTCACGCCAGCGGAGATAGCGGCAGATGCGCAAGGGCCTGCGGTAAAGATCAGCGAATGAAGGCCAGCCCCGCTTAGGCGGCCAGCAGCGACGTTGCCCCGCCCAGATCAACCGATACCAGCCGGCTCACCCCCTGTTCGATCATCGTCACGCCGAACAGGCGGTGCATCCGGCTCATCGTCACGGCGTTATGGGTGACGATCAGGTAGCGGGTGCGCGTTTCCTGGGTCATGCGGTCAAGCAAGTCACAGAAGCGCTCAATATTGGCGTCATCGAGCGGGGCGTCGACTTCGTCGAGCACGCAGATCGGCGCGGGATTGGTAAGGAAAAGGCCAAAAATCAGCGCGACCGCCGTCAGCGCCTGTTCGCCGCCTGAGAGCAGCGTGAGCGACTGGAGCTTCTTGCCGGGCGGCTGGGCCATGATCTCCAGTCCGGCTTCGAGCGGATCGTCTGAATCGATCATTTGAAGATGCGCCTGGCCGCCATTGAACAGCGTCGTGAACAGCCGCCGGAAATGCCCGTCGACCGCTTCAAAGGCTGCAAGCAACCGCTGCCGCCCCTCACGATTGAGCGTGCCAATCGAACCGCGCAATCGGTTGACGGCCTGTCCCAGCTCGTCACGCTC
This sequence comes from Sphingomonadales bacterium Ga0077557, assembly GCA_001464615.1. GTDB lineage: Bacteria > Pseudomonadota > Alphaproteobacteria > Sphingomonadales > Sphingomonadaceae > Sphingomonas. Next base: position 23,912 of record LNFI01000020.1, read on the forward strand.
GGCGGCATTGCTGGCGCTCGCCGCTTCAAGTTCGGCAAGTTCGGTATCGGCGACAAGATTGACCGGACCGATCCGCTCGCGCTCGATCGACAACCGCTCATGCCGCGCCGATTCATCGGCGGGGGTGCGGATCTCGTCGGCCCTAAAGCCAACCCGCTCGGGCAGCACTGGTGGGGGGCATTCGAAGCGTTCTCCCGATAGCCGCCCCATCTCAACACGCCGCAATTCCTGATTTTCCGCGCGCGCAGCGGCCCCGGCTCGCGTCTCGCGGGCTTGCGACAGCGCCTCGGCGGCCTGGCGCGCCACCGCTTCGGTTTCGCGGAGCACTGCTTCGCCCGCATGCTCGGCGGCAAGCGCCGCCTCAGCGTCGGCACGGGCCGACTCATGCATGGCCGCACCTTCGCCAATCTGGCGGTCAAGAATCGCCGGGCGCACGGCCAGGATCGCCGCTTCCTCGCTCAGTTGCTCTTCGCGCTTGGCCATATCGGCAATCCGCCGTGCCGCTTCGCCCGCGCGCGCGCGCCAGCTTTTGGCATCGGCCTGGCCAACCGCGATACGCTCGCGATCCGCCGCCAGATCACGGTCGAGCGCGGCGCGATCGCTACGAGCCTGCGCCACTGCCGTGCGCCGCGCTTCGGCCTCACGCTGGAGCAGCGCAACCCGGTCGCGCGTGGCGCTGCCATCGGGCAAACCGGCAATCTGTGCCTCGGCGCGCGACACCTCCCCTGCGGCTTCTTCCTGTTCGGCGGCGATGCGGCGCCCACGCCCATCCAGATCGGCGCGCTGCGCATCAATCCGCTCAATCGCGGAAGCGGCGCGGTCTTCAGTCCGCAGCGCCTCGCGCCCGCTCGCCTCAGCCGCCTCTAACGAGCGTCGCGCCTCGCTCGCCGCGCGCCGCGCCTCGCCGACAGCGGCGTCGATCCGCGCCAGCTCGGCATCTTTTGCCTCGACCGCGCGAACAGCCGGGCCCCGCGCTGCCTCCAACGCCCGCAGCCGATTCATGCGTTCAAGCCGCTCCGCGGCAGCCGCGCCGCCTGATTTGGCGATATAGCCATCCCACCGCCGGAGCACGCCTGCCAATGTCACCAGCCTTTGGCCAACCGCGAGCCGCTGCCCATCATCCTGATCAGCCACCAGGATCTGCGCCAGCCGCCGCGCTAGCGCTGGTGGCGCCGCGACATGGCGGGCAAGCGGTACCACCCCGGCCGGGGCGGCGGGGTCGGCGTCATGCGGTTCTGCGCCGCCCCAATAATGCATCGCCGCCGGATCGAGCCCCGCTTCCAGATCATCCCCCAGCGCCGCCGCCAACGCGCGTTCATAGCCCGGATCGGGGCGGAGCTGGTCAAGAACGCGATCCTTGCCGGTCCGCTGCGTCGCTTTGGCAAGGGCGGCGCTTTCGCTGTCAATCGCGGCGAGCTCGGCATGCGCGGTCGCGCGAGCGGATTGGGCACCATCGCGCGACTCGATCGCCGCACGTTCGGCGGCGTCGGCACCCGCCAGCATCGCCCGGGCCGCTTCGGCCTGGCGTAGCGCCTGATCGCGGGCGTCAGCTGCGGCCTGGCGTTGCGCTTGCAAAGGCGCGGAATCGCTCAGCGCATTGGTTTCCGCCGTCACGCGTGCCGCATCGCGATTGGCGCGATCGAGCCGGGCGCGCGCTGCCACCAAAGCCGCCTGCGCCACGCGCGATTCCGCTGCTTCGCTTGCCTGCGCGGCCAGCGCCTGGGCAAGCGCGACCTCTGCATCGCGGGCCAGGCCCTCAGCCTCGGCAAGCAATTTTTCGAGCGCGGGTTGGCGCGTGGCCGCCGCCACAATCCGCGCCTCCAGCGCCTTGCCTTCCTCGGCCAACCGCGCCAGCGCTTCGGCGGCGTCATGCGCCAGCGCGCCTTCGCGGTCGCGATCAGCCACGATCCGCGCCTGGGCGTCGGCCAGCTCGGTAATTCGGCGATCGACACTCGCCCGCTCGGTGCGCAACGTGGCAAGGCTATGGCCCGCCTCGCTTGCCCGATCACGCGCGGCCAGCGATGTCGCGCGCGCCAGTGCCAGCCGATCGGTTGCGGCGGTTTGATGCGCTGCCGCCGCGCGCTGCGCCTCGGCTGCCTCGGCCACCCGCGCTTCCGCTTCGCTTGCCTCCGCGCGCGCGATATCAGCCGCAGCCGCAGCGTCGCGCCAGCGCGCGAAGATCATCCGCGCCTCTGCCACGCGAATCTGGTCTGACAGCGCCCGGTATCGCTCCGCCTGTTTGGCCTGACGGCGGAGCGCGGCGGCGCGCGCGTCCTGATCGGCGATCACTTCATCAAGCCGGGTAAGATTGGCCTCAGTCGCGCGCAATTTTTGCTCGGCATCGCGGCGGCGGACGTGCAGCCCGGCAATCCCGGCTGCTTCCTCTAGCATCGCCCGGCGCTCGGCGGGCTTGGCGGCGATCACCGCGCTGATCCGGCCTTGGCTGACAAGCGCTGGCGAATGCGCGCCGGTAGCCGCGTCGGCAAACAGCAGCGACACATCCTTAGCGCGGACATCGCGCCCGTTGATCCGATAGGCAGAACCAGCCCCGCGTTCGATCCGCCGAACGATTTCGGTTTCGTCGGCACCCTGGTCGCCGCCAGCATCGCCATCGATCAGGATGGAAACCTCGGCAAAATCGCGTTGCGGCCGGGTCGCGGTGCCCGCGAAGATCACGTCTTCCATCCCGGCACCGCGCATCGATTTTGCGCTGTTTTCGCCCATCGTCCAGCGCAAGGCTTCGAGCAGGTTGGATTTGCCGCAGCCATTGGGCCCGACAATGCCGGTCAGCCCGGGTTCAATGCGCAGATCTGCTGGATCGACGAAGCTCTTGAACCCGGTTAGCCGAAGCCGTTTAATCTGCACGAAACTGTGGCCCTGTCGTCAGGCGCCGGCAGCCCTAAGCACGCCTTCGAGGCCCTTCCAATCAAGCACGCCGTCAGCAATCTTGCCGTTGACGATGAAGGTTGGCGTACCGCTGACCTTATATTCGGTATCGGCTTGCTGGAGATTGGCGGCCAGCCGCGCGATGGCGGCTTGATCGGCCAAGCAGGCCAGGGCCTTGCTCTCCGGCACGCCGCGCTGCTTGACGAAATCGATATAGCCCAGATTTTCGGCAAAGAAGCGCGCGACCTCCATCGGCGGCTTGCCCTGCAGCGCCTGGCCGGCCTGCGCCACCTGTTGTTCCTTGGCGAGCAGCGTCTGCTGGTTGCGCATCATATCCTCTAGCATCGGGAAAAACGCCGCTGGCTCTACGCATTGGCCAAGCAGGATCGGGCCGATATCAAGCGGGCCATGGACCGGAAAATCCCGGAACTCATAGGAAACCTTGCCGCTCGCAATCATGCCCGATTTTAGCGCAGGCAAACCCTCCGCATCGAAGCGGGCGCAGGTTGGGCAGGTGCGGGCGCCATATTCGATCAGCTTGATCGGCGCGTCGGGATTGCCCATCCGCATGCCGCCTTGCGGTGTCGGCGCGACAACATCGGCCCAGGCGGTGCCAGCCGGCGCTGGCGCGGCGGCGATGTTCTTGACCGGCGCAGAGACAGTCGCCGTGTCATCCTTGTTGCAGGCGGCAAGCGCCAGCGCGGGCAGAACAGCAAGCATCAGGGGCAGCTTCATTGAACGAGACTCCTTGGTGATGTGGCCATGGCACGTATGGGGCTGCACCAGGCCATGATCGGTTGATCTTAGCGGGCTCCCCCGGCGCGGAGCAACGGCTCGACGCCCGCCCAGGTAAATTCTTTGACCATCGTTCCATTGATAACGATCGCTGGCGTGCCCTTGATCACCTTCCGCGCGGCTTCGCCATTGGCCAGGATGCTCGCCAGCAGTTTCTCATTTGCAAAACAGGCGTCGATCCGTTGGCGTGACAGGCCACGTGCCACCATCAAATCGATCAGCCCATTTGCCTGCGCGCCCGCGCGAATCTGACCGAGCGGGGTATCGAGCACGAAACGCTTCGCATCCCGCTCCATGAATCCCATCGCGAGCGACAGCCATTCGGACTGGCGCGCAAAAATCTCGTCGGCGGCGTTGGCAAAGCTTAGCCCGCCAGCGCAGCGCGCCAGGATCGTGGCCCCAAGATCGGGGAAATCACGCCCGATCGGGCGATATTCGATCGATAACGACCCCGATCGAATGAACTGCTCCTTTAACACTGGCCCGGATTCCACCGAAAAAGCGGCGCAGTGTGAACAGGTGAAACTCAGATACTCGATTACCTTTACGCGGGCGCGCGGATTACCGAGGACGACATTGCCCGCCGGTGTATCGGTCGCCACCTTGGTCCAGTCGCGCAGCACACCGGGAGCCTTTACGGCTGGCTTGGCTGAAGATTTGGTCGGCGGCAATGCATTGGCCGCACCTGCAAAAATGATCGCAGCGATCATAGCAGCGCTGATCGGACGGTTCATTCGGCTCGCTCCGGCGCCTCGATAATCGGCGGGCCGCGTGTGGCGGCGACACCAGCGGCAAGCGCCTCCAAAACCGCCTTGAACTCAGGATCGGCAATCGCCCGCAGGCTATCGCCCAATTCGATCGGCACCGGTCTGATTGAGGGGGGTGGTTTGCGGCTTGGGGTCGAGGGCACATCGCCCTGGCGGATGGCGACTTTGGCAATGGCCTCATAGCCAAAAAAACGATTCACCCGCTCAATAATCTCGGGCGTAATATGCTGCATCATCGGCCCATGCGCGCCGCGCACAACCAGGGCCAATGTGCCTTCGGCGCGCTTGCCGTGGGGGAATTTGATCGATTCGGGTGCCGATACCGCCGCAAATTTCGGCCCGACAATTTCCGCCCAGCGACTGACCACCGCGCTTTGCACAAAGCCGAATCGCCGGAACGCCGCGCCACCAACATCTGGCAGCAGATCAGCGACCGCGCGCGCGGGCCCGCCGCGCTTGGCCTCTGCCGTCGGCGTCGCATTCTTGGGGCGGGGGGCGCGAACGCCGCTTTTGCTCATGGTGCCTCCCATGCCATAGCGATGCCGTGAACGCCAAGGCCCACGATCAGGAATCCATGCTGCCCGCCGAACCGGGCGACGCGCGGTACAGCCAGTGGCTGCTCCGCTGGTATGATGCCCATGCCCGCGATCTACCGTGGCGGCACAAGCCGGGCGAGCCCGCTGATCCTTATCGCGTCTGGCTTTCTGAAATCATGCTGCAGCAAACAACGGTGGCGACAGTGCGCCCGCGCTTTGCCGAGTTTATTGCTCGCTGGCCAACGGTCACTGCCCTTGCTGCCACCGATGATGCTGATCTGATGAGCGCCTGGGCGGGGCTGGGCTATTATGCGCGCGCCCGCAATTTATTGGCCTGCGCGCGCCAAGTGGTGACGGCGCATGGCGGCGTTTTTCCGCCCGAAGAAGCGGCTTTACGCGCGCTGCCGGGGATTGGCGACTATACCGCTGCCGCCATCGCTGCGATCGCCTTTGGCAAGCGCGCGGTGGTGATCGACGGCAATGTCGAACGCGTCGTCGCGCGATTATTTGCCATCGACACGCCGCTGCCTGCCGCCAAGCCGATCATTCGCTTGCTCGTCGACCAGATAACGCCGATGACGCGCGCAGGCGATTTTGCGCAGGCGATGATGGACCTGGGATCGGGCCTGTGCGGTCCACGGGTAACCCAATGCTTGCTCTGCCCGCTGCGCACGGTCTGCAGGGCAGCCACAGCAGGCCCACCTACCGCCTTTCCCGTCAAACCGCGCAAATCGGCCAAACCGCAGCGCTACGGCACGGTTTTCTGGCTCGAACATGCGGGAAAAATCCTGTTGGTTCGCCGACCAGACAAGGGGTTGCTCGGTGGCATGCGCGCGCTGCCGACAGGTCCGTGGACCGACACAGCGCCTGGGCTTGAGGGCGCACCCGATACGGCGATTGATTGGCAAATCGCGCCCGATCGTGTCAGTCATGTCTTTACGCACTTTACCCTTGAACTCGCCCTTGCGGTTGGCCGCGCCGAGGGGCATTCACCACCAGCAACAGGCGAATGGTGGGCGATTACGTCGCTCGATTCGGCAGGGCTGCCAACCGTGTTCGCCAAGGCGGCCCGGTTGGGACCCCGGTTGGGACCCCGTTTGGGACATTGAGAGGATGAAGACGCACATGGCCACCAAAATTCAGACGCTAGCCCTGAGCAGTGCGTTGCTCGCCCTGTCAGCCGGGGTCGCTTTTGCTGGCCAGGCGCAGCGCCAGCCAGTGCCAATGGCGCATGAAAAGGCGCCGCTGACCCAAGCCGCTGCGTTGATCGACAGCTACCCGGCCACGGACAAGACGCCGGGAATCGTCGCAGTTGTTGGCCAAGGCGATAGCGCGCCAACCGTGCTCGCGGCTGGCAAGATCGCTGCCGAGGAGGGCACTGCCAAGGCCGATGCCGATTCGCTGTGGCGCGTCTATTCGATGACCAAGCCGATTACCGCGATGGCGGCGATGATGCTGATCGAAGAAGGCAAGATGAAGCTCGACCAACCCGTGTCGGATTTCATCCCGGCCTTTAAGAACGTGACCGTGCTGGTCGATCCAGCCAAGGATCTGACCGCGCGCCCGGCCACGCGCCCAATCACGATCCGCCATCTGCTGACCCACACGGCAGGGCTTGGGTACACCATCATCACCACAGGCCCGTTGCTGAAAGAATATGAACGCCAGGGCATCACCCCCTTCACGGCCAATGCCCAGGTTGAAGCGCAGATGCGGCTGGCCCGGCCCAAGACGCTGCAGGAATTCGCCAATCGCGTGGCCGGCCTGCCGCTGATTGCCGATCCCGGCACCAAATGGAGCTATTCGATCGGCCTCGACGTGATGGGGGCGGTGATCGAGAAGGCGAGCGGCATGCCGTTCGATACCTTCCTGCAGGAGCGCATTTTCACGCCGCTCAAAATGAACTCAACCTTCTTCACCGTGCCCACGGCAGACGCCAAGCGGCTCGTGACGGGCTATACTTGGGTCGGCGCGAACCGCGTGCCGCTCGATCCCGGTGCGACATCGGTCTTCCTCCAGCCGCCAAGCTTCCCCTATGGCGGTGCCGGGCTAGTGATGTCAGCGCATGATTATGATCGCTTCCTGCATATGCTGCAAAATGGCGGTACGCTGGACGGCGCACGGATCCTGAAACCGGCGACCGTTGCACTCGCCATGTCGAATCTCTTGCCTGAGGGCGTCACCTATGGCGGTGCTGTGGCCAATACCGGCGGCGCGACTGGCCAGTCGCAGGGCTTTGGCGCGGGTGGTTCGGTCTATCTGGTCGACATGCCCGGCGGCCCGTCGAAAGGCACCTATGGCTGGGGTGGGGCTGCCGGCACGATCGCCTGGGTCGATCCGGTGCGCCACCTTCGCGCGACCGCGATGGTCAATTATCTACCCGGCGAGAAATGGCCGCTGCGGCGTGATTTCACTAAGGCACTTTACGCTGATCTCGCGCAATAATGTCGCCGGGATTTACGGGCGGGCGGCTGGATCGCGCCGACCGCCTGCGTCATGATCAAGCGGCGCTGGCGGCGGCAACCAGTGATTGGCGCGCCCGCGTCCTGAAGCTCGACAATTTCGAGCCCGAATTGACGGCAGAGGGCTTGCTCGGCTGGGGAAGTCTCGCCGATCTCGCGGATGATGCTGAGCTGATTTTGCTTGGTCTTGACGGTGATCGCCCGCATTTCGCCGCCTATCTGCCGGGCATGCGCGCGCCTGCGGGTCGATCAATGCGGCTTTTCGCGATGCTCGACCGGTTCGCGCCGGGCGAAGCCGCAACCTATGCGGCGGCGCGCAGCGTGCTTGACTGGCATAGCCGCCATCAATTCTGCGCAGATTGCGGCACCCAGACGGTAATGTTCCGGGCGGGCTGGGCGCGTAAATGCGGCCAGTGCCAGGCGGAACATTTTCCGCGCGTTGACCCCGTCGTCATCATGATCGCCGAATATCAGGGCCGCGCCTTGCTGGGGCGCGGGCCGAGCTGGCCGGCCGGGCGCTATTCGGCGCTGGCGGGCTTTCTGGAGCCGGGCGAATCGATGGAAGAAGCCGTCGCGCGCGAGATTTTCGAAGAAGCAGGCGTGCGCGTATCGAACGTGCGCTACATCGCCAGCCAACCCTGGCCCTTCCCCTCATCGCTAATGATGGCCTGCGTTGCCGAAGCGCAGGATGATGCGCTCACGATCGACACCAATGAGCTTGAAGACGCCATTTGGGTGGAGCGCGACGTGGTGCGGGCGGTGCTGGCCGGCGAGCCCGGCCCTTTCCTGCCGCCGCCGCCCTATGCGATTGCGCATACATTGCTGACGGCATGGGCGGACGCCTAGCTGGCCGGGCTATCCTCGCGCCCGCGCTTGACGATACGTGCCCAGCAGCCGCAGCCATTTCGAATGGAAGCCTAGCTCTTCGAGCGCGCGATCGACGGCGGGATCGCCGGGCTTGCCGACAATATCGGCGTAAAACTCAGTCGCTGAAAAGCTGCCGCCGCGCTGATAACTCTCCAACTTCGTGATGTTCACGCCGTTGGTCGCAAAGCCGCCCAGCGCTTTGTACAGCGCAGCGGGCACATTCTTCACTTCAAAGATTAATGTGGTCATGAACGGGCCATCGCCATCAACTGGGCGGCCACCGCGCGCAAGGACGACGAATCGCGTGGTATTGTGGTCGGCATCGGCGATATCCTCGGCGAGCAGGTTGAGCCCATAAATCGCCGCTGCGCCGGGTGGCGCAAGTGCGGCCAGTGCGGGGTCACAGCGTTCGGCCACCACCGCCGCCGCGCCCGCCGTATCGGGATAGGCAACCGGCGCAATGCCATGGTCGCGCAACCAGTGACGACATTGGCCAAGCGCCTGGGGGTGGCTCATCGCCTCGCGCACCTGATCGCGCGTGCCGACGCCCATCAGCGCATGGCGAATCGGCAGGAAATGCTCGCCGGTGATCACCAGCCCCGATTCGGGTAGCAGGAAATGCATGTCCGCCACGCGGCCGTGGAGCGAATTTTCAATCGGAATGATGGCGCAGTCAGCGCGCCCCTCCTGCACCGCTTCGATCGCATCGGCGAAATCGAAACAGGGCAGTGGCAGACCATTTGGAAAGGCCTGCACGGCGGCAACATGCGAATTTGCGCCGGGCGCGCCCTGAAAAGCAACCGCGCGTTCCGGATGCGCGGCAGCGCTGGCAATCATCTCTGCCACAATCGGGCGGGCGGGGGCGGCGAAATTTTCCATCGGGGTCGCGCCTATCGGTCCGCACGCGCCTCGGCAAGCGTGCTTGCGGTGCTGCACTTGCGAACCTAAAGGGAGGCCAACTTCAAAAACCCCTACCTTCAAGATCGAGGCGCGACTCCAAGATGGATATTCGGACCAATACAATTCTCGGCTGGATTCTGGCGGCGCTGTTTGTCGCGCTTGGGCTGGGCAACCTCAGCCATCTGTATTTCAAGTCCGAGAAGCTTGAAAAGCCGGGCTTCCCGATTGAAGGCGCTGTCGAAGCCAGCGAAGCTGGCCCTGCGGCGCCTGAAGTGCCGATCGAGGTGATGATGGCATCAGCCGATGTCACCCAAGGCGCTGAAGTCTTCAAGAAGTGCGCGTCATGCCACACCGTTACGCAGGGCGGCGCCAATGGCATTGGCCCCAATTTGTGGGCGACGGTTGGTGCAGCGATCGCTGCCGGCAAGGGCGGCTATGCCTTTTCCGATGCGCTGAAGGCCAAGGGCGGCAAATGGGATTTCGCGACGCTCAATGAATGGATCACCAACCCGCGCAAATTCGCGTCGGGCACCAAGATGAGCTTTGCCGGCTTGGCTGATCCGGCAGCGCGCGCCAATGTGATCGCCTATCTGAACGCGCAAGGGTCCAACATCCCGCTGCCGCCGGTGCCTGCAGCAGCCGCTGCAAACACGCTGACGACGCCGGAAGATACCCCGCTTGATGGCAATGCCGCTGCCACGGCCGATGCAGCGGCACCAGCCGAGGCAGAGTGAAGCGCTATTGTGTGTGATCGCCCGGCATCCGATGCGTGACCTTACGCGTCGGAATCCGGGTGCTCGCGGTAGAAGCGCTTAACCACCTCCCACGCTTCTTCAGCGGTTTCGACAAAGGTGAAGATGCCAAGGTCGCGCGCGGAAACGACGCCTTCTTCGACCAGCGCTTCAAAATTAATCACGCGATTCCAGAATTCGCGGCCAAACAGCAGCACGGGGATCGGCTTGATCTTGCCCGTCTGGATCAAGGTCAGCAGCTCAAACAACTCGTCGAACGTGCCAAAGCCGCCCGGAAACGCCGCGAGTGCCCGCGCGTGCAGCAGGAAATGCATCTTGCGCAGCGCAAAATAATGGAACTGCAGGCTTAGGCTCGGCGTGACATAGGGATTGGGGGCCTGTTCGTGCGGCAGCACGATATTGAGGCCGATCGATTCGGCCCCCACATCCGCTGCACCGCGATTGGCCGCTTCCATGATCGATGGGCCCCCGCCCGAACAAACGACAAACTGGCGCATGTCGTTTTCATCATGCGGGCATAAGCTGACCAGCCGAGCGAGTTCGCGCGCGACATCATAATATTTGGACTTGGCGACCAGACTTTCGGCGATCCGCCGCGCCTGATCATCCTTGGCCTGGGCAAGCAAGGCCTGGGCTTTGCTGGGCTCAGGGATTCGCGCCGACCCGTAAAACACAAAGGTCGAGCCGATATTGGCTTCCTGAAAAACCAGTTCGGGCTTGAGCAGCTCAAGCTGAAAGCGGACCGGGCGCAGATCTTCACGCAGCAGGAAATCCATATCCTGAAAGGCGAGCTTATAGGATGGATCGCGGGTTTGGGGGGTGGAGACCTGCCCCTTGGCGGTTTCGGCATCCTGGGCGGCGCGCGCGAAGACGCGCGCGGGTAGTTTTGGTTCTGTCATTAGCCCGCCCTAACCCAAACAGCCGTGAGCGGCAAAGCCCTGCACGATCATTACTTCCATGTCGGCAACTCGCCGCACGCAAAGGGGCGGACAGGAACAGAAATACCGGCGATCCGTTCATGTGCCGGAGCGCAAGGGTGCCCACAGACTATATCTATACGCTGCACTGCACACGGAATTGATTGACAGGCGCAAGCGCGACGCTAGGGCGGTAAGTGGGCCACGCGGTCCCAACGCCGCGCGTGCTCTCTGTGAGGAGAGACTGACATGACTGATACGACTGCGCTTGACGCCACCACTGCGTCTGCACCTGCAAAACCCACCACAAAAGCTGCTCGCCCGTTTTTCTCGTCGGGCCCGTGCGCCAAGCCGCCAGGCTGGGATGCGGCTAAACTCGCGACCGAGTCGCTTGGCCGTTCACATCGCTCGAAGATCGGCAAGGCGCGGCTGCAGCTCGCCATTGACCTGATCCGCAAGATTCTGGCCGTGCCCGACACGCATCGCATCGGCATTGTGCCGGCATCCGACACGGGTGCCTATGAAATGGCGATGTGGACGATGCTGGGTGCGCGGCCCGTCACTACGCTCGCCTGGGAAAGCTTCGGCGAAGGCTGGGTGACCGATGCCGCCAAGCAGCTCAAGCTTAATCCAACGGTGATCAGCGCCGATTATGGCCAGCTGCCCGATCTCGATTCGGTCGATTGGTCGAATGACGTGCTGTTCACCTGGAATGGCACCACCAGCGGCGTGCGCGTGCCGAACGGTGACTGGATCGCCGACGACCGCGAGGGGCTGAGCTTCAACGACGCGACCTCCGCTGTATTCGCGTACGACATGCCGTGGGACAAGCTCGATGTAACCACCTTCTCCTGGCAGAAAGTGCTGGGCGGCGAAGGTGCACACGGCGTGATCATCCTTGGCCCCCGCGCGGTCGAGCGGCTCGAGAGCTATACCCCCGCCTGGCCACTGCCAAAGATTTTCCGGCTCGTATCGAAGGGCAAGCTCGCCGAGGGCGTGTTCAAGGGCGAGACGATCAACACCCCGTCGATGCTCGCGGTCGAGGACGTCATTTTCGCGCTCGAATGGGCTGAAACACTGGGTGGCCTGACCGGGCTGATGGCACGGTCCGACACCAACGCCGCCGCGCTCGACAAGATCGTCGAAGAGCGCGCCTGGCTCGGCCATCTTGCCGCTGATCCGGCGTCGCGGTCAAAAACCAGCGTCTGCCTGACGGTCGAGGGGTCGGACGAAGCCTTTATCAAAAAAATGGCCGGTGCGCTCGAAAAGGAAGGCGCGGCCTATGACGTGGCGGGCTACCGCGACGCGCCGCCGGGCCTGCGCATCTGGTGCGGCGCGACGGTCGACACCGCCGATATCGTGGCGCTGGGGCCCTGGCTCGACTGGGCCTATGCGGTCGCCAAGGCCGCTTAACTCTACCTGTGCTCCGGCGGAGGCCGGGGCCTTGGCCGCAAGCGTCTCGCGGTCGATCCAGCGCTCCGGCCTTCGCCGGAGCACAACATTCTCCGATAGGATACTCCCATGCCTAAAGTCCTTATCTCCGACAAAATGGACCCCAATGCCGCCGCCATCTTCCGCGCACGCGGTGTCGAGGTCGATGAAATCACTGGCCAGACCCCCGAAGAACTGATGGCGATCATCGGCCAATATGACGGCCTGGCGATCCGCAGCTCGACCAAGGTGACCAAGGCGATCCTCGAGCACGCAACCAACCTGAAGGTCATTGGCCGCGCGGGCATCGGCGTCGACAATGTCGATATTCCGGCGGCCTCGGCCAAGGGCGTCGTTGTCATGAACACCCCGTTCGGCAACAGCATCACCACCGCCGAACACGCCATTGCGCTGATGTTCGCGCTCGCCCGGCAGCTTCCGGAAGCGGACGCCAGCACCCAGGCCGGCAAATGGGAGAAGAACCGCTTCATGGGCGTCGAGCTGACCAGCAAGACGCTCGGCCTGATCGGCGCGGGCAATATCGGCTCGATCGTGGCGGACCGCGCTTTGGGCCTGAAGATGAAGGTGATCGCCTATGATCCCTTCCTCACCCCTGAACGTGCGCTGGAAATGGGCGTTGAAAAGGTGACGCTCGACGATCTGCTCGCGCGCGCCGATTTCATCACGCTGCACACGCCGCTGACCGACCAGACGCGCAACATCCTGTCCGAGGCAAATCTCGCCAAGACCAAGAAGGGCGTCCGAATCATCAATTGCGCGCGCGGCGGGCTGATTGATGAGGCAGCGCTGAAGGCGGGCCTCGATTCGGGGCATATCGGCGGCGCAGCGCTTGACGTGTTCCAGACCGAACCTGCCAAGGACTCGCCGCTGTTCGGCACGCCAGGCTTTATCTCGACCCCGCATCTGGGCGCATCGACCACCGAGGCGCAGGTCAATGTCGCACTGCAGGTTGCCGAGCAGATGGCCGATTTTCTGGTGACCGGCGGCATCACCAACGCGCTCAACGTGCCGTCGTTGTCAGCCGAGGAAGCGCCCAAGCTGAAGCCCTATATGGCGCTTGCCGAAAAGCTTGGGAGCCTGATCGGCCAGCTCGCCCACGGCGCCCTATCGGGCATCTCGGTCGAGGTAGAAGGGGCGGCGGCACAGCTCAACCAGAAGCCGATCACGAGCGCCGTGCTCGCGGGCATGATGCGCGTGCATTCGGACATCGTGAACATGGTCAACGCGCCATTCCTCGCCAAAGAGCGCGGCATTGACGTCCGCGAAATCCGGCATGACCGCGAGGGCGATTACCACACGATGGTCCGCGTAACGGTAAAGACCGATGCCGGCGACAAATCGGTCGCGGGCACGCTGTTCGGCGACGCCGCGCCGCGCCTGGTCGAGCTGTTCGGCATCAAAGTCGAAGCCGATCTGGCCGGGCACATGCTCTATGTCGTAAACGAGGACGCACCGGGGTTCATTGGTCGGCTTGGCACCACGCTCGGCGAATCCGGCGTCAACATCGGCACCTTCCACCTTGGTCGCCGATCGGCGGGTGGCGAGGCGATCGTGCTGCTGTCGGTCGATGAGGCGGTGACCAATGACCTCATCGCCAATGTCCGCGCGCTGCCGGGGGTGAAAACGGTGATGGGATTGAGCTTCTGACAGGGCTAAGGGGCAGGCATGACTCTCTCCCTCCTCCCCGAAGGCTTTCACGATCGCCTGCCACCGTTCGCCGATGTGGCGGCGCGGCTGGAGGCGCGCGTGATGGAAGCCGCTTTCGCGCATGGTTATGAGCGGATTGATCCGCCGCTGGTCGAGTTCTTCGAAGGACTCGCCCAGCGGCTAAAGGCGTCACGCACGATCGATGCCGTGCGCTATGTCGATCCGGTTTCACAGCGCACGCTGGCGATCCGGCCCGATATGACCGCCCAGGTCGGGCGGATCGCCGCCACACGGATGGCGCACCATCCGCGCCCGGTGCGGTTGAGTTATGCTGGCCCAGTGGTGAAACTGCGCGCGTCGGAACTCGCGCCCGAACGCGAACAGCGCCAGATGGGCTGCGAACTGATCGGGCTCGATAATGTCGCTGCAGCGAAGGAAATCGTCGGTGTCGCGGTCGAGGCACTGGAGGCTGCGGGAGTCGCGGATATCTCGATCGATTTCACCTTGCCCGATCTCGTCGATGTATTGGCGGCGGGCCCCTTCCCCATCGCTGCCGGGCAGATCGAAATGCTGAAGGATCGGCTTGACGCCAAGGACGCCGGGGCCGTCGCCACGCTCGCGCCCGCTTATCTGCCGCTGATCGAGGCGGCGGGGCCGTTCGAGGCGGCGCATGACCGGCTCTGCGCCTTCGCGACCGGCGGCACGCTCACCTCGCGGCTCGACGGGCTTTGGGCGATTGCGCAGAGCCTGAAGGGCAAGGTTGCGCTCACGCTAGACCCGACCGAGCGCCACGGCTTCGAATATCAGAGCTGGATCGGCTTTTCGATCTTCGCCGGGGGAGTGCGCGGCGAAATCGGGCGCGGCGGCAGCTATACGGTGATGCACGAGGATGGCAGCGAGGAACCCGCGATCGGCTTCTCTCTCTACGCCGATGCGATCGTCGATGGCGGCCTGGCCCCGGCCGAACGGCGACGGTTGTTTGTGCCCGTCGGGGCCGATCCGACGCTGGCGGCGCAGATGCGCGGCGAAGGCTGGGTGACGGTGGCGGCGCTCGACGATGGCGATACCCCGCAGGCGCAATTGTGCACGCATATCCTAACCCCGGACGGCTCCCAGGCGCGCTAATCCTTCGGCACGATTTGCAGGTCGTGCGGGATGTAGAGCAGCACCTCGGTCGGGCTCACCAGCGCCCATCGAACCGGGCTCGCAAGGTTGCTGACATGCGCGCCATAATCCGGGCCGAACTGTTTGGCGGCGCTCGTTGCATCTGCGGCGATCGCCGCGATCACCTCGGCGCGATATTGCGACGGATCGACGATCGAGACCCCCGCCTCGCCCTCCGCTCGGACAACGGCGCGGCCGCTCAGCGGTACCGCCTTGATAAAAGCGGCGAGACGGTCGAGTGCTGCAAAGGCGTCGCCATCCTTCAGCGGCGTCTTGATGATGAACGAAACCTGCTCAGCATCTTCGCGATCGTCGTCATCGGCGAAGTCGAGCTTTGTGGCATAGTTGGCGATCGTCAGCGGCCTGATCACCGACTGGCCATAGGCAAGCGCGAGCCCACGCTTCTGCGCCAGATCGATGGCATTTTTCACCGTCGCCAGAATTTCACTCCGACGCGCCGCCTTTTCCCGGGTATCGCCGTAAACCGTCACCCGCTGCACCGCGAAATCGGCGCGGCGCTTGACGCCGATGCCGGGCACCTGAGGCGGCGCTTCGCCGCCGCGCCGCATGCCGGTGACGACGATCTCCTCCTGAGCCAGCGCGGGCGCGGCCATGCCACAGCAGATAAGGGCAAGTGCCAGTCGCTTCAGCATTCCAATCACTCCGCCGCTGTCATGCGCGAAAAGTTGGACCCCCGCCGCCGGCCTGTCTAGAGGGACTTTCTTCAAGACGCTGCAAGGACGCGGATATTGGCAAACGTAGCAGTAATCGGTGCCCAATGGGGCGATGAGGGCAAGGGCAAGATTGTCGATTGGCTCGCCGAGCGCGCCGATGTCGTCGTGCGCTTTCAGGGCGGGCATAATGCAGGGCATACGCTCGTCGTTGGCAACATGGTCTACAAGCTCTCGCTGCTGCCGTCGGGCATCGTTCGCGGCACCCCCAGCGTCATCGGCAATGGCGTGGTGCTCGATCCCTGGGCGCTCAAGGCCGAAGTGGAAAAGCTGCGCGGCCAGGGCGTGACAATCACGCCCGACACGCTGATGGTCGCGGATAATTGTGCGCTGATCCTGCCTTTTCACCGCGATCTCGATGCGCTGCGCGAGGATGCGAGTGGCGATGGCAAGATCGGCACGACGCGGCGCGGCATCGGCCCGGCGTACGAAGACAAGGTCGGCAGGCGCGCGATCCGGGTGTGCGATCTGGCGCATCTCGACGATCTGGGGCCGCAGATGGATCGGCTGACTGCACATCATGATGCGCTGCGCGCCGGGTTTGGCGAGCCGCCGATCGACCGCGCTGCATTGGTCGAGCAATTGCGCGAGATTGCCGCATTCGTGCTGCCCTATGCCCAGCCGGTCTGGCGGATGCTGGGTGAGGTGCGCTCGGCGGGCAAGCGCATCCTGTTCGAAGGCGCGCAGGGCGTGCTGCTCGATGTCGATCATGGCACCTATCCCTTTGTCACGTCGTCGAATACGATTGCAGGGACGGCGGCCGGTGGGTCGGGGCTGGGGCCAAGTGCGGTCGGTTTCGTGCTCGGCATTGCCAAGGCCTATACGACGCGCGTGGGCAGCGGCCCCTTCCCCACCGAACTGGCCGACGCCACCGGCGAGCGGCTGGGGGAGCGCGGGCATGAATTCGGCACCGTCACCGGCCGCAAGCGGCGCTGTGGCTGGTTCGATGCTGTCCTCGTGCGGCAATCAGCGGCGGTCGGCGGCATCACTGGCATCGCGCTGACCAAGATCGACGTGCTCGACGGGTTTGACGAGGTGAAGATCTGCATCGGCTATCGGCTTAATGGGATTGAGCTCGATTATTTCCCGGCGCACTATGCTGATCAATCGGGTGTCGAACCGATTTATGAAACATTGCCGGGATGGCAGGAATCGACCGCAGGCGCGCGCAGCTGGGCTGATCTGCCGGCGGCGGCGATCAAATATATCAAGCGGATCGAGGAGCTGATCCGCTGCCCGGTCGCGCTGGTGTCGACCAGCCCAGAACGCGAGGATACGATCTTGGTGCGCGATCCGTTCGCGGATTGAGGGCTCCGCTCACCACTCACACAGGTGCGCGGAACACAAAAATACGGGCCAACGATTCAAAATGTAACAAAACTGAGTCTTATACTCTGATCCCGGAGGCAGACGGTCAATGCGAGTCGCTCCGGCAAAGGCAAACTGGCTTTCGTCGGAGAAAGTTGATGAGCGCAGAGTCCATTTCATATGCCGCCAATTTGATGCAGATTGTCGCCGGGATTCCTCTCATTCTTGGCGGGCTGATAGTCACCGTTCGGTTCGTAAGGCGCATCAGAATAAGCATCGCCCCTGCAAGCGATCAAATCATCAAATAGAAAGGGCGATCGTCAAAATCTGAATCTGCCTTTTGTTAATTCAGTGTCATGCCTCTTTTGTATCATTTCAACCCACCTGCCCCCGGTGGCGCAATTTGTGATCGGCCAGCACCAGCGCAACCATCGCTTCGACCACCGGCGCGCCGCGGATGCCGACGCATGGGTCGTGGCGACCCTTGGTCATGATTTCGGTCGCGTTGCCGTCGCGGTCGATTGTTTCGACTGGCGTCAGGATCGAGCTGGTTGGCTTGAACGCGACGCGTACCAGCACCGGCTGACCGGTCGAGATGCCACCTGCGATGCCGCCTGCGTGGTTGGCGAGAAACGCTGGTCCATCGGCACCGGGCCGCATTGCGTCGGCATTGTCCTCCCCGCGCAAATTCGCCGCGCCAAAGCCGTCGCCAATTTCGACGCCCTTTACTGCATTGATGCTCATACAGGCACTCGCCAGATCAGCGTCGAGCTTGGCATAAAGCGGCGCCCCCCAACCGGCGGGCACGCCGGTGGCCTCGCAAGCGATTACCGCGCCGAGCGATGACCCGGCCTTGCGGGCATCATCGACCAGCTTTTCCCAGCGCGCGGCAGCGGCGGAATCGGGACAGAAGAAGGGGTTGCGATCAATCTCATCACGATCGAAATTGGCGGGGTCAACGCAATCGCCACCGATTGCCTCAACCCAGGCAGTGATCCGCACCTCGGGGATTACCAGCCGCGCGACCGCGCCCGCCGCCACCCGCGATGCGGTTTCGCGCGCGGAGGAGCGCCCGCCGCCGCGATAATCGCGAAAGCCGTATTTCGCGTCATAGGCATAATCGGCATGGCCGGGGCGATAGGCCTTGGCGACCTCCGAATAGTCCTTTGATCGCTGGTCGACATTGTCGATCATGAGGGCAATCGGCGTGCCCGTCGTCCGCCCCTCAAACACGCCCGAGAGAATGCGGACCACATCCGGCTCTTGCCGCTGCGTCGTGAAACGCGACGTGCCCGGCCGGCGCTTGTCGAGGAACGGCTGGAGATCGACTTCGCTCAGCGCCAGCCCCGGCGGGCAGCCATCCACCACCGCACCGATGGCAGGGCCGTGCGACTCCCCCCAGGTGGTGAAGCGAAAAAGATGGCCGAAGCTATTGTGGCTCACGCGGCGGCAATACGCCGGTCATTATGTGCACCGAGGCCAGCCAGCATACCGGCCACCGAGAGATCTTCGTCCAGTGCGTCCCAATGCAGGCCTGACGGCGACAATTCCACTGCATTCAGCAATTCTGGCGATGCCCCCAACAGGCGTGGATACCATGCCAGCGGCATGCCGAGCGTGCGCCCGTCTGACAGCTCGACCCACATCGTCGATTCATCGAACCTGACCGATTTCGGATTAACCAAAGTGTGCATACCAAGCGTCCCGAATTTCCTTGCGTCGCGCCCTGATGATCAAGCTGACCAATGCAAGGTCGCGGCTGTTAAGGCCATCATTGTACGCCAGCACGATTTCCTCTCCAACCCAGAACTTGGCGTCAGCATCATTGCCTTTGACATGGATATGAACGGGTTCGCGCGGACTGCCTTCAAACGAATAAAAGAAGAAACGAAGTCCCCGCTCGCGAAAGACAACCGGCATCGGTTTACCCCAGCGTAATATCCGGCGCGTCCTCCGCCTTCATGCCGACCACATGATATCCCGCATCGACATGGTGCGTCTCGCCCGTCACGCCGCTCGACAAGTCGCTGAGCAGGTAGAGCGCCGAGCCGCCGACATCCTCGATCGTCACGTTGCGCTTGAGCGGCGAATTATACTCGTTCCACTTCAGGATCAGGCGGAAATCGCCGATACCGCTTGCTGCCAGCGTCTTGATCGGTCCAGCCGAGATCGCGTTCACGCGGATATTGTCGCGACCCAGATCGACCGCGAGATACTGCACGCTCGTCTCGAGCGCTGCCTTGGCGACGCCCATGACGTTGTAATGCGGGATGACCTTTTCCGCGCCATAATAGCTGAGCGTCAATAGCGACCCGCCGTTGGGCATCATCGCCGCCGCGCGTTTGGCGACCGCGACGAAGGAATAGACGCTGATGTTCATCGTCATCAGGAAATTGTCGAGACTGGTGTCGACATAGCCGCCGCGCAGCTCATTCTTGTCGGAAAAGCCGATCGCATGGACGACGAAGTCGATCGTCTCCCAGCGCGTCTTGAGCGCTTCGAACAACGCGTCGAGCGAGGCCATGTCGCTGACGTCGCAATCGAACAGATTTTGCGCGCCCAGGCTCTGCGCCAGCGGGCGCACGCGCTTTTCCATCGCCTCACCCTGATAGCTGAAGGCGAGCTCGGCACCCGCTTCGCTCAGCTTCTTCGCAATCCCCCAAGCCAGCGAACGATCATTGGCGAGCCCCATGATCAGCCCGCGTTTTCCCTGCATCAATCCGGTCACACGCCTATCGCCTCTATTGCTTCGTCGGAACCCTCTACGCCTTCCGGATCGCTTTCCGCCAGTGCCGCGTTTAATTCGGCGCCAACCACCAGGCCAAGGCCGACCAGAAAGAAGAAAATCAAGGCGATCATCACCCCGGCCAGGCTGCCATAGGTGAGATCATAATTGGTCAGATTGGCCAGAATGCCTGGCAACAACGCCGTCACCAGCAGCCACCAGCCCGCCGTAAAAGCAGCGCCCGGCCATTTCGGATAGGCCCCATCGCGATACTGGCGCGGCGTGAGCGAATAGAAAACGACATAAAGCGCCGCGAACAGCGCCAGCGCCGGGGCGATTCGCGAGAGCGACACCGTCGTTGCCGCCCCGGGGGCCAGCGGCATGACCTGCAGAATAAACTGTTCAATCGCCACCAGCGCGACCTGAAAGCTGAACGCGATCAGCACCAGAATCAACGATGCCAGCGTCAATCCCATCGACCAGAGCCGGTTATGCCAAAAGGGCCGCCCTGATTGAACGCCATAGGCGCGGCGCAGGATATCGCGGATCGTCTCGATAAAGCTGGCCGTCGTCCACAGCCCGACGATCGCGCCAAACCACAGCAATGATCCTGATCGCGCCGCCAGCACATCGCTGATCGGGGTCGCCAGCACCCGCGCGACGCCGGGCGGCACCGTGCGCAGGAAAGCATTGATGGTATGCGACCCGGCATCGGTGCGGCCGATCAAGCGGGCGATTGCTGCAGCGACGATACAGAAGGGAAACAGCGTCAGGAGCGACAAATAGGCAAGATTGCCGGCATGGATGAAACCATCGCTGATCACGCCGACAAATACGCGCCTGAGCAGTTCGCGAAGATAGCTGCCCGGCCGCATAAAGGCGAAGCGCCGATCGAGCCGCGGCGCCCGGCCCGGACGGCGCCGCCGCTCCTCTGGCGATTCAGGCGATATGTCCTGCACGCGCTGTCAACCGTCCAGCTTGCCGCGCGGCTTCCATTTATCCTTGGTAGACCAATTGGTGGCAAATTCGATCAGCGCATCGTCGTCTACCGGCAGATCGACCATCAGGGTGACCAATTGATCGCCGCGCTCGCCGGTCTTTTTATGAAAGCCGCGCCCTTTCAGCCGAAGCACCTTGCCTGAACTGGATCCTTTGGGCACCGACAGCATCACCGCACCCTCCACGGTTGGCACCTTCACCGATGCCCCCAGCACCGCTTCCGACAGGCTCACTGGCAGATCGAGCCGAACGTCATCGCCAACGCGTTCAAAAAAACGATGCGGCTGTACGTCAATCGTCACGATCGCGTCGCCCGCACCGCCGGGGCCGGGCTGGCCCTTGCCGGCAAGCCGCATCTGCGTGCCGGTTTCGACGCCCGCAGGCAGCTTGAGATCGATCGTCTTGCCATCGCCAAGCGTAATCCGCTGGGCGCTCAGTGTCGCTGCATCCACAAAAGGCACGGCCAGCTTATAGGCGATATTCGCGCCCTTGGGGTTTGGCCGTCGGCCAAAGCCGCTGGAAAAGCCGCCCCCGCCTGCCCCACCCCGTTTGCCACCAAACAGGCCTTCGAAAATATCGCCAAAATCGCCCGAATCGCCGCCGCCAAAATCAAAATTGGCCCCACCGCCCGAACCGGGGCCTGGACGGAACCCGCCACTGCCGGCTTGGCCGGGGTTGAAGCCAAAGGGGGAGGCCGGATTGCCATCACCATCAATCTCACCGCGATCAAATCGCGCGCGCTTATCCTTGTCGTTCAGCAGATCATAGGCGTTGGTGACCTGCGAGAATTTCTCCGACGCCTTTGGGTTGTCCTTGTTGCGATCAGGATGCAGTTCCTTGGCAAGCTTGCGATATGCCTTTTTGATATCGGCTTCGCTTGCCCCGCGCGACACACCCAGCAATTGGTAAGGATCGGCCATTGGGTTCCCGATGAGTTGGTCTGTTCGTGCCTATTTGGGGGATCAAGACTGGAAGCGCAAACCCGATGCCGCAGCAATCCCGCTACCCCACCGGGGCAACATCAACGCTGACCTCTAATTTCTGTGCGCCCGAACCCAGCACGATGCCGTCAATTGGGGCGATTTCGGCATAATCACGGCCGATCGCCATGATGATATGGTCACCCGCCATCCAGATGCCATTGGTCGGGTCAACCCCCACCCACCCGATCCGGTCGCCGCACCACAGCATCACCCAGGCATGCGTCGCATCAGCGCCGACCAGCCGTTCCATCCCTGGCGGCGGAATGGTGCGGATATAGCCAGACGCATAGGCAGCCGGCAGGCCAGCGGCGCGCAGACCAGTGATCATGATCTGGGCAAAATCCTGGCACACCCCGCCGCGCTTCATAAACGCCTCGCGCGGGGGCGTATCGACCAACGTCGCGGTCGGATCGAAATCGAAATCGCGCTGGATGCGCTGTGCCAGCGCAATCACGGCGTCCAGCGCGGGTCGATCAGGGGCCAGATCCGCAGCACAATAGGCCGCGATGTCAGGATCAAGCGGGATCAACGGCGACGGGAAGACATAGGCGCTTGGCCCAGCGGCTGAACCGTCGCGGCTGCGCCGGGCGGCATGGGCAATTTCTGCCAGCGTCGGATCATCACTACTCGGCACCGGCACCAGCCGATCAACCGTCACCCGCGAAACGCTTTCGATCGTCAGATAGCGCACCGGTTCTTCCACCGTTAGCCGCACGACATTGGCCAGCCCGGCCTCGGCCCGCGCGGGGGCGATCCGTCCGGTTGGGCTGATCGTCAGCTGATAATCATCAAGCGTCTGGCCGGACCATAAAATCGGCTTCAGCCGCAAATTACAGCGCGCAAAACGCACCTGCGCACCATAATCGAAGCGGGTGACATGTCGGATGGCGTAAATCATCTGGCAATCAGCATCATGCCAGCGTCAGGCCACCCGCCCGCAGCGGTTCACCCCCTTGCAGGAAATAACGCCGGGCAATCGCCTCTGACAAACGGCACAGCCGCCGTTCGATTTCGCGTAAGGTGGCTTCGTCAAGCGTTGCGGCGGTAGCTGTGGCCACCAACGCCGCGAGCGCGGTTGCCTCCACCTGATGCGCTTCGGCCATGCCGTCATCAGCCAGAACCGGCAGCGCGCGCAGATGCTCGCTGATCGTGGCGACCTGATAGGCGATGGCGCGCGGATTGCCCGGATCGAGCGCAACCAGATCGACCACCGGGCCGTGTGCCAGACCGCCCAGATAGCGCTGCCGATAACTGATCTGGCTATCCGCAACATCAAGCAAGGTCGACAAGTCATCGGCGGTGGCGGCTGCGCAGCCAAACACCCGCACCGCGCGGGCAACCGCGGTCGCCCGCTCGATCCGACGGCCAAGATCGTGGAAGCGCCAGGCATCGGTGCGCCCCATATGTTCGGTCGAGAGCCCGGCCAAAGCTGCGAACCGCCGCTGGAGCGATCCGGCGCGATCGAGCAACGCGCCGCCTGCTGGTGCTGGCGCATCCAGCAGCCGAGTCATGTCCGCTGACAGCCGATCGCGCGATCCCGCCCCGATCGCCCGCGCCGTCCGATTGATTGATCGCACGCTGTTCCAGCCGCCATCGCCAGCTTCCATGGCCGTGCGGGCCAGCGTGATCAGATCGGTGCGGCGCAGGCTGGGCGGGCGCGGCGCGGCGCCATCCTCGACGATGATCCCAACCAGCCGCGCAATCGTTTCCGGCGCCAGCGCGGCGCCGGCATCGGCCGTGATCGAATTGCCCAGCATGACCCGAATCACGCCGAGCAATGCCTCACCGCGTTCCAGATAGCGGCCCAGCCAATAAAAATTATCCGCGACCCGGCTGGGCAAGGTGCCGGGATTGCGCCGGATATTGACGGTACTGGCATCGGGCAGCAACGACACCGGCGCAACGGGCGTATCGCCATAAATGGCGACATCGGCCGACCAGCTACCCTCCCCCATCACAGAGGCGCGTGGATCGGGATGTTCGCCAATGCGGGCAAAGCCGCCCGGCATTACGGTCCAGCCGCCATCGGCGCCGCGTGCCGCAAACACCCTGAGCGTGAACGGGCGCGCCACCAGGTGATCATCGCTCACCACCGGCATGGTCGACAGGCGAACATTTTCCTGCCCGACATAATCCTGCGGGCGACGCGCCATATCCGCCAGCAACGCCGCACGGTCCTCAGCCGAGAGATCGCCCGGCATCACTGGCTTGCCGCCGGGCAGGCCAAGCGGCGCGGCAACAAAGGCCGGCCCGATCAGCATCGAATCGAAATGCGAATCAACATGCGCCTGCGCCGCATCCTGCCCGCACCACCAGGTCGCGATATTGGGAATTTTGAGCGGCGCACCGAGCAGTTCGCGCGCCAGCCGGGGCATAAATGCCTCAAAAGCCGGACTTTCAAGCACCGCCGAGCCGGGAGCATTGCTGACAACGACATTGCCCGCCGCCATCGCGTCGATCAGCCCCGCCACACCAATTTTGGAATGCGAATCGAACGCCAGTGGATCGATCAGGCGTGGATCGATCCGCCGCCACAAGGCATCGACCCGCTTCAACCCGGCAATCGTGCGAATATAAAGCTTGTCCTCCAGCACCGCGAGATCGGCGCCTTCGACCAGCAACAGGCCGAGATAGCGCGCCAGATGCGCTTGCTCTGTATAGCTTGGATTATAGCGCCCCGGCGTCAGCAGGCCGATCCGAGGCTCGCTGCGCTTGCACGCCGCCGCCAATCCGGCACGAAAATTGGCAAAGAACGGGGCATGGCGCTGGATATTCAGCCGGGTCTGGAGACCGCCCAGCGTCCGCGATACCGCCAGCCGATTTTCAAGCGCATATCCCGCGCCCGCCGGCGCGCGAAGATGATCGGCGAGGACCCGCCACTCACCGCCCGGCCCGCGCCCCAAATCCACCGCGACGAAATGCAGATGGTGCCCGCCCGGCGGCTCAAGCCCCACCAGTGGCCGCAAGAAAAACGGGCTGCCATTGACCAACGCCGCGGGAATCGATCCCCCCGCGGTAAGATTGCCGGGGCCATAAATATCCGCGAGAATCATCTCCATCAGCACGGCGCGCTGTTCGACGCCCTCGGCAATCGCGGCCCATTCGTCGTGATTGATCAGCAGCGGCACCGGCGAGACTGGCCAAGGGCGCTCTTCGCTCTCCCCGATAATCCGAAAACCCGTGCCGATATCCTCGGCCTGGCGCTGCACCCGGTCACGTGCATGGCCGAGATCATCGCCCACCGCACCGGCCAATTCCTCCAGCATTGCTGTCCAGGCATCGCCACCATTGCACATCACATCGCCAAGCTGGTGCTCACGACAATAGTCAGCGATCCAGCGCGCTGCCTGGCGGGCGGGGTCGATAACAGCAGTGGGAACCGTGGCCATCAGTTCATCTGGCTCCTGCGCCCTTGCGGCAATGATCGTTCAACTACCGCCAATGATTCCCCCTGCCGGTTGTGTGCGCGCATGGTCACCACAATCGATGCTGCCGTGCAACAACCAAGCGCGTCGCCATGGGTATGACTCGCTGGGTTGGAAGGTGACGGAACCGGGCGGAGCCTATAAGGACGCCGCATGACCACCAATCCATTTGATCTTTTCGACAGCTGGTATGCCGAAGCGCGCACCAGCGAAATCAACGATTCAAATGCCATGGCCCTGGCGACCAGTAATGCCGAAGGCAGGTTGGGGCTGCGGATGGTCCTGCTGAAAGGCCATGGGCCGGACGGGTTTGTCTTTTACACCAATAAGGAAGGCCGAAAGGCAACCGACCTTGCCGCCAATCCGCAGGCGGCATTGCTGTTTCACTGGAAATCACTGCGTCGGCAGGTTCGGATCGAAGGATCAGTGTCCACGGTTAGCGCGGCAGAGGCCGATGCCTATTTCGCCAGCCGCAGCCGTGATTCGCAGCTGGGTGCCTGGGCGTCCGAACAATCGCGCCCGCTGGATAGTCGCGCAACGTTCGAAACACGCTTTGCAGCGATGAAGGCCCGGTTTGACGGTGGCGACGTCCCGCGGCCGCCACACTGGTCTGGCTATCGCGTGACCCCGCAGACGATCGAATTCTGGCAGGACCGTGAACATCGGCTGCACGAACGCTGGGTGTTTACCCAGAGCGGCGATGGCTGGACCGAAGGCATGCTGTATCCGTGACTGACGGGCACAACCATCATCACGCCCGCGCCGCGCATCATCAGGCCAGCAGCGCCCTTACTACGCGGGCCGCCGTCGCCAGCGTGACGGCTGCGGCAGTGTTGATGGCGATCAAGGGCTATGCGGCCTGGCATACCGGATCGGTTGCGATGCTTGGGTCGCTTGCCGATACCGGGCTTGATCTGGTCGCCTCGTTGATGACGTTGTTTGGCGTGCGGCTTGCCGCGCAGCCAGCCGATCATGATCATCGCTTCGGCCATGGCAAGGCAGAGGCGCTGGTTGCCTTGTTCCAGGTCGCGATGATCGCGGTATCCGCCTTTGCGATTTTCGGTCGCGCGGTCGATCGACTGGTGGCGCGCCAAGTCACGGCAGATGCCGAACTGGGCATTGGCGCATCGGCAATTGCGATCGTCATCACCATCGGTTTGCTCGCCTATCAGCGCCACGTCATCGCCCGCACGGGATCTGTCGCGATCGGCGCCGATCATGTCCATTATCAGTCGGACGTGCTGTTGAACGCTGCCGTCATTGCGGCCTTGGTGCTCGATCAATATCTAGGCGTCACCGGCGCCGATCCGATCTTCGGCATCGCAATTGCGGCCTGGCTGCTCTGGGGCGCCTGGCGCGCCTCCAGCGCCGCGATCGATCAATTGATGGACAAGGAATGGCCACCCGAAAAGCGCCGTCGCTTTGTCGAGGTTGCCGGCCGCCATCCCGAGCTGAAGGGCCTCCATGATTTGCGGACCCGCACCAGCGGCGCGACCGATTTCGTCCAGTTTCACATCTGGATGGACCCAGCCATGACGATTGCCGAGGCGCATGACGTAACTGACCGGATCGAACACAGCCTGGCGCAGGAATTTCCGGGCACCGAAGTGCTGATCCATATCGACCCGGACGGCCAGGTCGATCACCCTGGCAACGATCTGGTCGAAGCCGATGAAATGGCCAAGCTGAAGGACGTCCAACCGTGACTGCGCCCGCCCGAATCCGCCTGCCGATCACCCAGATCGACGCCTTTGCCGATGCACCGTTCACCGGCAATCCGGCAGCTGTCATGCCGCTTGATGCCTGGCTGAGCGATGACGTGTTGCTGGCGATCGCGGGGGAAAACAACCTGAGCGAAACGGCATTTCTGGTCCCCGATGCGAGCGGTGCTGCTGATTATGAGCTGCGCTGGTTCACGCCCGCCGCTGAAGTGGCGCTGTGCGGCCATGCCACGATTGCCAGCGGCCATTATCTGCTGGCGCGCGATTCCGCGCTGGTGCGGGTCACGTTTCGGACGCGTCAGGCGGGTATCCTCTGGGTCGAGCGCGATGGCGACGGCTATCGCATGGCCCTGCCCGCCTGGGGCCCGACCCCTACGGCTTTGCCTGATATCGTTGCGGCGATCGGGGCAGGCCCGGCGATCGAGACATTGTGGTTTGAAACGGGCTATGCGCTGATCGTGCTGGACAGCGCCGACAAGATTCGTGCGCTAAAGCCTGATCAGCGCGCACTGGCGGCGCTTGGCAAGCTGGTCGCGGTCGTCACCGCGCTGGGCGATTCCACCGACGTGATCAGCCGGGTGTTCACGCCTTATTATGACATTCCCGAAGACCCGGTGACGGGGTCAGCGCATGCCGTGATGACGCCTTATTGGGCCAAACGGCTCGGGCGCGACAGCTTTACCGCCTATCAGGCAAGCGCGCGCGGCGGCTTTGTCGCGTGCCGGCTTGATGGCGACCACGTCATCCTCGGCGGCCGCTGCGTAACGGTGATGGAAGGCGTGTTTCTGCTCTAACGGCTGCGCGCGCCGGCCAGCGATTGCAGCGCCGGGCGGAGCACGAGAAACCGCCGGTACAGCCATTCCAGACCAGCCAGCACATAGTGGTTGCGCGCTGCCAAGCCGATCGGGCGGAGCAGCGGGATCGCGCGCCACATCGCGGCAAAGGCTGCCGCGCCCGACAGCATCACGCCATTTTCGCGCGCATGGAAACGGGCCAGCAGGGCATCACGATCAACCGGGCACGCCGAATTGCCATCGCTAACATCGACAAACGCAATTGCCCCGCGCCGGTCGAGCCGCCGCATCAGGCCGATTTCGCGCCTGCACAGCGGGCAACCGCCGTCGAACCAAACCGTGAGCTTTTCCATCGCGCTGCTATGCACTCAGGCGGCAGCGCCGTCATGCTGACCTAAATCCCGTGTTCGGCAATCAGGATTTGGTCAGACTCGCGGCAATGTCGCCCAACCCGTTGATCACTGGACGGCGATTGCCGTCCTGCGTCTTGCCAAGCCGGACCAGCACATAGCGGTGTGGCGTGCCGTCAGCCCCCTTGCCATCAAACGCCATGACATATTGCCCGAGATGACCGTTCATCGACACCAAGGAAGGCACGCCTTTTTCCGGGAATAGCGACGGGCTGCCATCGGGCGCGCCGGGGCGGTTGAGCCATAATTGCCCGCCATATTCGGGGTCGGTCGGCGATGATTGCTTCATGAAGGCAAGCCATTCGGGGGCAATCACTTGCGTGCCGTCCAGCGCCTTGCCTTCGTGCAGCAGCCCGCCCAGCCGACCGAAATCCTCCAGCGACATATGGATCAGCGAGCCGCCAATCTGCGTGCCCGCCCCGTCAAATTCGGGAAAGGCGGTGGTGACACCAGCGGGGGTAAACAGCCGAGCATATTCGAAATCGCGATAGGTTTGCGCGCGCACCCGCGGATCACGGCTGTCGGTGAGCGTCCGAGTAATGATTTCCGACAGGATGATCGTGGTGAGCGAGCTATATTCGAACTTCTCGCCCGGCTTTGCCTCCAGCGGCTGGGCGATCGCGCGCGCCGCCATATTGGCCGTGCCGTTGACGAACAGCACCTGATTGGTATCCGATTTCTCGACCGGCTGACCTTCTTCGGTATGCTCAAGCCCCGACGCCATATGGAGCAATTGCCGCAGCGTAATCTTGCCGCGGGGATCGCCGGGCTTTTGCCATTCGGCAATTGGCGCGGGGGCATCGAGCAGCAATTTGCCGTCCGCGACCAGTTCGCCGACCAGCATCGCGGTAATCGTTTTCGCCATCGACCAGCTGATGAAGCGATTCGCGTCCGAATAGCCGGGCGCATAATGTTTCGCGATCACTCGCCCGTCCTCAATCAGGATCGCAGCGCGCGCCTCGGCCTGATCAGCAGCGAAGAGAGGTTTAAGCGGGCCGACATCAGCGGACAGGGCCAGGCTGGCACCTGCACCCAACACACCAGCGACCCCGGCGAGAACAAGGCTTTTTATTTTCATGGGCACAGCCTAGGCTGGCCGACGATGAACGCAAGACGCCTTATGCTGCCGATCGGCCTTGTGCTGATCATCGCCGCCCTGCTCGCCGCCTGGCTGTATATCAGGGCGTTGCAGCCACAGCTTGAACTCGGGGTCGGCTATGGCGCCCGCGTTGCCTGTGCCTGCCGCTATATCGGCAATCGCCCGCTCGGCAGTTGTTACAAGGATTTCGAGCCCGGCATGGAGCGCATCCAGCTGAGCGACGATCCCGCGACCAAGACGGTGACGGCGTCGGTACCCTGGATCGCCAGCCGATCGGTGACCTTTGATCCCTTGCTTGGCTGTCAGCCAGCGCCGCTGAAAAAGCCCTAAGCGGTCGCCAGCGCCCGCTCGGTCTCGGCGATCCAGCCGCCGCCCAGCACCCGCTCACCGGCATAGAGCACCGCCGCCTGGCCCGGCGCGACCCCATATTCGGGCAAGTCGAACACGACGCGATCATCAATCAACATCGCCGGGACCGGCTTGGCGAGCGAACGGACCTTGGCAGTGACTGGCCCTGCATGATCGCCGCCAATCCAGTTGATGTCGGTCAGCCGCGCAGCGCCCACCGCCAATGCCCGTTTTGGCCCGACAACCACCCGCTTCGTCGCCGGTTCAAGCCGAATCACATAGAGCGGTTCGGGCGTGCCGCCGATTTCGAGCCCGCGTCGCTGGCCGACGGTGAAGTGGATCATGCCCTTATGCCGGCCGAGAAGCTGACCGGCTTCGTCGACGATCTCGCCGCTGCTATCGGAATCAGGGCGGAGTTTTTTGACCAGACTGGCGTAATCGCCATCGGGGACGAAGCAGATATCCTGGCTGTCGGGCTTGGTGGCGACGCCCAGGCCGATCTCCGCTGCAATTTCGCGCACGCGCGCCTTGGGCATGCCGCCCAGCGGAAAACGCAGATAATCGAGCTGAGCCGCGGTTGTCGCGAATAGAAAATAGCTCTGGTCGCGCGCCGGATCGACCGCCCGGTGAAGCTCAGCACCGAGCGGCCCTGCCACCCGGCGCACATAATGGCCCGTCGCCAGACAATCCGCGCCCAGATCGCGTGCCAGCTTGAACAGATCGGTAAATTTCGGCCCCATATTGCACTTAATGCAGGGAATGGGGGTGCGCCCAGCGAGATATTCGTCCGCGAAATCATCGATCACCTGATCACGAAAGCTGCTTTCATGATCGAACACATAATGGGCGATGCCCAGCCGATCACACACGGCGCGTGCATCGCGAATGTCGCGGCCCGCGCAACAACTGCCCGCCCGGCCAACCGCTTCGCCGTGATCGTAAAGCTGGAGCGTCACGCCGATCACCTCGGCACCGGTCCGCACAGCCAGCGCCGCCACGACTGAACTATCGACGCCGCCCGACATGGCGACGACGATTCGCTGCCCTGCGGCCCCGGGGTTCAATTGAAAATCACCGTCGATCATCGCCGCGCAGATAGGCGCTTGACCGTGCCGATGCAAAGCGACGCTGCGGGGATAAAAAATTTTCACTTCAGTCCCGAGCTTTACCGGACCTTCAGACCCGCACGCTAACCCTGCGCAAATCGATTGAGTCGTTTTGTGAAAGTGTTTTTGTGGATTTGAGTTTTTCGCGGTTCGAGCCTGACGGCACAGCCATTGCCATGCCTGGGGATCTAGCGGTGCTGCTGGTGGGCATTGCCGCACGTCAGGCCAACAGCCCGACGGCATTGATCGGCGCCTATTCCGGCATCCAGGCAAAGCCCGAAGATTTGCTCCGGCCAGTGCACGGTGCGTTCAACCGAGCAATGGCAGCGCTGATCTGCCGCTGGAGACAGGAATGAACGCCCCGTTTACCGCGCCATTTCAGTCTGTGTTCAAGTCCGGCTGCTAATGGTCGTTAGTGAGTTTCAGGGGGCCCCCGCCCCGATCGAGGTAAGCATGATCGAGAACCAGAAAATTCGGCCAGCAAAAGTAATCGGGCCACTCGGCGAGCCGCTGACGCTCGATTCGTTGCCGCCGCCCGAAACCACCCGCTGGGTGGTGCGCCGCAAGGCGGAAGTTGTCGCTGCCGTCAATGGCGGGCTGCTGACGGTGGACGAAGTGTGCCAGCGTTATAATCTGACAATGGAAGAATTTGCCGGCTGGCAGCGCGCGATCGATCGATCGGGAATGCCGGGGCTGCGCGTCACCCGGATTCAGCATTATAAATCGCTGTACGAACGCCAGCAGAAATATTGATCGTCACACGCACATCCATGCGCCGGAACAAAGCGCGACACTGACGAGTCTTTCCTCTGCATGCCCGATGATCGGGCGCAGAGGAGGATTACATGATTGGTCTTATCATTTGGCTCGTGGTTGGTGGGGTCGTTGGCTGGCTTGCCAGCTTGATGATGCGAACCGATGGCCAGCAAGGCATTTTGCTCAACATTGTCGTCGGCGTCATCGGCTCGGTCATCGCCTCATTCCTGTTCGGTGGCGGCATCAATCAGGCCATCACCGTGACCACCTTCGTCTATTCGCTGATCGGCGCGGTTATCCTGCTTGCGCTCGTCAACCTCGCCCGCCGGGGAACGGTGCGCTAGGCTTCGCTAGACATCACTCAGGCAATCGAGCCGCCCGAATCACATCGGGCGGCTCTTTTCATGCGTGTTGCGCCGCGCCTGCCCCGCTATTTCAGCAGAAAGCGGACCGATAACCTTGCCGTTACCGCCGATTCGCCCGGCATAATCGTCGTATCCGCCGCTTCCTTGGCGCGAGCATAGAGCACTGGCCCCGGGCTGACGGCTTGGTCGCCGCTTTCGCTGATCGACAGGATTCGGACGACTGACAGCCCGGCGGCGCGCGCATATAACGTCGCGCGAGCGCGGGCACGCTTCACCGCATCGGTCCGGGCGTCGTCGAGCGCGGCATCGGGATCAGCGAGCGACAGGATCGGCCCCTCAATCTGATTGGCACCTTGTGCCACCAGCGCATCCAGGATCGGGCCGCTGGCGCTGATGGTGCGGAACCGAACCGAGACCGTGTTGGTCGCCTGATAGCCAGTGATCACCGGCGGTTGATTATCCGCATAGCGATATTGCGGACTGAGCGTTGCCGCCGTGGTGGTCACATCGCGGGCAGCAACCCCGGCACGGCTCAATGCCGCGAGCACCTGCGCCATGCGGGCCGCATTATCGGCAAGCGCCGCCGATGCCGTCGCCGACTGCGTGACCACCCCGGTGCGGATCGTGGCCAGATCGGGAACTCGGCTTGTCGTGCCTTCCGCAACCACATCCAATATCGTCCCGTCCATCATCGCGGCGGGTTGGGGGGATTGCGCAACGACCGGCGCCAGCGGCAGGGCAATAGCCAGCCCGGCCAGAATCAAACCTCGCATCGCATTTCTCCTATCAGCACCCGAATCGGTTGCTCAGAACGATGCTATGCCGATCCAATCGGAATGCTGGCTGAACAGCCGCGCGTCAGCGTGTGCGGCGCGTGACGACGACCCGGTAAAGGATCAGCAACACGATGGATCCTCCAGTTGCCGCTGCATAGCTTTGCCAACCATTGGCGATCTGCCAACCCATTGACTGAGCAACGAAACCGGCTAACAAAGCGCCTGCAATGCCGATCAGGATGGTAACGATGAAGCCGCCAGGATCCTTGCCGGGAAGGATGATTTTCCCCAGAACGCCTGCGACTAGGCCGATCAGAATCCATCCAAGAAAGCTATTCTGCAACAGCATCATCCTTCTCCCCGGCAGCATCTGTTCGCGCCAGCCGGTTAACTCGCCCGCCCACGCGATCGATGCAACCGATTCTTGGCGGATACTGGCCTTGGGCGGTCTTGCGGCAGCGCGGAAAAATGGGCAATGGCCCGGCATGAAGACGGCCTCTTGAGGTCGGTGCATTATTTATATAATACAGCGCTTGGGAACGGCGCGGCATCTGCCTCGCCCGTGAGAGATTGAGTCACATGAATTACGAATCGGGCGCGGTGAACAATAACGGTCGGCTGTCCTTTTCGGGCGAAGCTGCTCCACGCCCTCGGCGTTGGTGGATATTGGTGCTGGTGGCAGTCCTCGCTGTTGTGGCGGCAGTGTATTTCTTTTCGTCCGGCTCGTCCGAACCGAAGACCCCGCCTGCTGGCGCCGGCGCTGGGTCGCAGGCACCGACGGTTACTGTTTCCGTGCCAGGCCTCCAACAGGTCGGTCGGACCATTTCGGCAACCGGCACGCTCGCCGCCAAGATCGATATGCCGGTGGGCATTGTCGGCGAAGGTGGGCTCGTGACTCAGGTGTTGGTGCAACCCGGTCAATGGGTCCGCGCTGGACAGGTATTGGCAACGATTGACCGCTCGGTTCAAGTGCAGACGGCGGCATCGCTCGCCGCCCAGATCACTGTTGCGCGCTCGGATGCCCGGCTAGCGCAGGCCGAACTCGATCGGGCAGCGGCCCTGGTTGAACGCGGCTTCATCTCCAAGGCCGATCTCGATCGCCGTGCCGCAACGCGCGATGCCGCCAATGCGCGCGTCAATGTTGCCCAGGCGCAGTTGGGAGAGGCCAATGCCCGCACCGGTCGGCTCAATATTCGTGCCCCCGCTGCTGGCCTGGTGCTGACCCGCAATATCGAACCTGGCCAGGTGGTTGGCGGGGGGTCGGGTACCTTGTTCCGGCTCGCCAAGGGCGGTGAGCTCGAATTGCGCGCCACGCTCAGCGATGCTGATATGACCGCAATCAAGGTTGGCTTTTCGGCCAATGTCACACCGGTCGGCAGCGATCGCAGCTTTTCCGGGCGTATCTGGCAGGTTTCGCCCGTGATCGATCCGCAGACCCGCCAAGGCATCGTCCGGATTGCGCTTGGCTATGATGCCGCGCTTCGGCCCGGTGGCTTTGCCGCCACCATCATTGCCGCAGGCACCAGCGACGTGCCGTTGCTGCCGCAATCGGCTGTGCAGAGCGATCCCAAGGGCAATTATGTCTATATCATCAATGCCAAAAACGAAGTGGTCCGCCAATCGATCAAGGTCGGCCAGGTCTCCGACGCTGGCGTCGCCATCGCCGAAGGGTTGACGGGCACCGAACGCGTCGTCGTCTCCGCAGGCGCGTTTCTTAATCCGGGGCAAAAGGTGGCGCCGGTCACCCAGAAGAAGCAGGGCTAATCAATATGGGTTTCCGCAACATCTCTGCCTGGGCGATCCGTAACCCTGTTCCGCCGATCGTGATGTTCATCGCGCTGCTGCTGCTTGGCATTGGCAGCTTTATGACGATGGACGTCAATAACGAACCGGACATCGATTTCCCAGCCGCGCAGATCCAGGTGTCGCAGCCGGGCGCCGCGCCGACCGAGATCGAAACCCAGATCACGCAGCGCGTGGAATCGGCGATCCGCAGCATCAACGGGGTCGATGAAATCAATTCCAACGTCAGCGAAGGGTCAAGTTCCACCTTCGTCACCTTCGCAATCGGCACGCCCATCGACCGCGCCGTTAATGATGTTCGCAATGCGCTTGACCAGATCCGCAGCGATCTCCCCGATGGCATTTTGGAGCCACAGGTGTCGCGCGTCGATATTAGCGGCGATGCCATTGCCTATCTGTCCGCATCGACCACTGCCATGACGCTTGAAGAGCTGAGCTGGTACGTCGACGATACCGTATCGAAAAAGCTGCTCGGGGTGCCCGGGCTGGCGGCTGTGAGCCGCAATGGCGGCGTCAATCGCGAAATTCGCGTCATTCTGGATCCCGTCAAACTTCAGTCGCGCGGCTTGACGGCGGTGCAAGTCAACCAGCAACTGCGGCAGACTAACCTGAACGCGGCAGGCGGTCGCGCCCAGATCGCGGGTTCCGAACAATCCGTGCGCGTGCTCGGCAATGCGCGGTCCGCGCTGACCTTGGGCGACACCCAAATTGCCCTTGGCGGGGGCCAGACCGTTAAGCTCTCAGATATTGCGACCATCAAGGACCTCTACGCCGAACAGCGATCACTGGCGATCCAGGATGGCCGCCAAGTGCTCGCCTTCAGCATCGAAAAGGCCAAAGGCTCCTCCGACGTCACCGTTTATGATGCGGCGACCAAGGTGATCAAACAGCTCGAAAAGGACAATCCCAAGGTCAAGTTCACTGAGCTGTTCAACAGCGTGGATTACACCAAGACGCAATATCATTCGGCGATTGAGGCGATGGTTGAGGGCGCGGTTCTCGCGGTCATCGTCGTCTTCATCTTCCTGCGCGATTGGCGGGCAACGGTGATTTCAGCCATTGCCATCCCGCTTTCCGCAATTCCCGCCTTCTGGTTCATGGATTTGATGGGCTTCACGCTGAACGGGTTGAGCTTGTTGGCGCTGAGCCTGGTGGCCGGCGTGCTGGTCGACGATGCGATCGTGGAGATCGAGAATATCGTCCGCCATATGCGGATGGGTAAATCCGCCTATCAGGCATCGATCGACGCGGCTGACGAGATCGGCCTTGCCGTGCTGGCAACGACGATGGCGATCGTCGCGGTGTTCCTGCCGGTTGGTCTGATGCCCGGAATCTCAGGGCAGTATTTCAAGAATTTCGGCCTGACGATTGTCGTCGCGGTACTGATCAGCCTGGCCGTCGCGCGGCTGATAACGCCGATGGTCGCTGCCTATTTCCTCAAGGCCAAGGGGAGCGCCAGCCACGGCGAAGGCTGGTGGATGGATCGTTATATGGAGGCGCTGCACTGGTCGGTGACGCATCGCTGGAAAACGCTGGGCGTTGGCGCTCTGGCGCTGGTGGCGACCTTTATTGGCTTTGCCGGATTCCCGGGCGTTCTGAATCCCATCCCGCTGACCTTCCAGCCGGCCCAGAATACCGATTACAGTCGGATCCGCATTCAGCTTGCACCGGGATCGACGCTCAAGCAGGCGCAGGACGTTGCATTGCGGGTCGGCGCAATCATCAAGGACGCGCCCGAAGTGCAGAACGCCTTCACCAATGTCGATGTGGGCAGAGCCAGCATCTTCATTACCCTGAAGGCGAAGCGTGACCGGACGAGCATTGAATTTGAGCGCGCCTATGCCCCGCAGCTTTCGCAAATTGCCGACGCGCGCGTCAATTTCCAGTCGCAGGGCGGCGGCGGCGGATCAGGCCGTGATATCACCATCACCCTGGGCGGGTCCGATCCCGTGCAACTTGCAAAGGTCGCCGACGAGCTCGTTGACCAGATGAGTGGTTTGCCCGAATTGCGGGCGCCGCGCGTCAACGGCGACCTTCAGCGTCCGGAAATCACAATCCGGCCCCGCATGGATCTGGCCGCGAACCTGGGCGTCACTACGGCGGCGCTGAGCCAGTCGATCCGCATCGCCACCTTGGGCGATATCGACCAGAATGTCGCGAAGTTCTCCCTTTCGGATCGCCAGATCCCGATCCGCGTTGCGCTGTCCGAAGATTCACGCCGTAATTTGTCGACGATCGAAAACCTGCCGGTGCCGACGTCCTTGGGCGGATCGGTGCCGTTAAAGGTCGTCGCCGATATCGGTTTTGGCGCAGGGCCAACGCAGATCCAGCGCGCGAACCAGACCCGGCGGATTACCGTCGGTGCAGACTTGGCACCCGGCAAGGTCACCGGTGACGCCAATCCGAAGATTCAGGAACTGCCCGCGATCAAGAATCTGCCAGTCGGTGTAACCCAGCTCAAGCTGGGCGATGCAAAATGGATTCCCGAGCTGCTCTTCAACTTCGTCGTCGCGGTGATCTCCGGCATCTTGCTCGTGTTCGCGGTACTTGTGCTGCTGTACAAACGGGTGATGCCGCCGCTGGTGAATATGGGCTCGTTGATCCTCGCCCCGCTGGGCAGCGCCATCGCGCTTCGCCTTACCGGTGATGCATTGTCCCTACCGGTGTTCATCGGGCTGTTGATGCTGCTTGGCATCGTCGCCAAAAATTCGATCCTGCTCGTGGATTTCGCGCTGGAAGAAATGGCCAAGGGCGTCGACAAGACGACCGCGATCATGGATGCCGGGCATAAGCGCGCACAGCCGATTGTGATGACGACGATCGCGATGGTCGCGGGGATGGTGCCAATCGCGCTGTCGCTAACCGGCGATGCCAGCTTCCGCGCGCCGATGGGCGTAACGGTGATCGGCGGCCTCATCCTTTCGACCTTGCTCACGCTGGTGATTGTGCCCGCCGGGTTCAGCATCGCTGTCGGGATTGAGGAATGGATTGGCCCACGGATCGGTCGTCGCTTGCTGACCTATAAGGCGGGCGATGACGGTGTGCCGGTGATTGACCTCAAGCCAAATGGCCCCCGGCCGATTGGCTATGCCCCCGGGGATGGCGAACCGCAGCCAGCGGAGTGAGCGATCGGACGAATATGCTTGTGAACAATCCCGTGGTTGAGGGATTGTTTCGACGATGAACCTGTTCGCTCGCCCAGACAGCCGTGATCAAGCCCCCCCGGCGGCGTTGATCCGCATGCGCGCCATCGCCACCGGGCTGCTGGTTGCGATGGCCGCGCTCTATCTGATCGCGCGCAGCCTGGTGGACGTGCACCCGCTATTCGGTTTCGTCCGCGCCTTTGCGGAGGCCGCCATGGTCGGCGGCCTGGCCGACTGGTTCGCGGTCACTGCCTTGTTCCGCCACCCCGGCGGCCTGCCGATTCCCCACACCGCGATTATCCCGCGTAACAAGGACCGGATTGGCGACAACCTCGCCGCTTTTCTGCGCGATAATTTCCTGGTGCCGGGTGTGGTGGCGCGGCGGATGCGGCGGCTTGATCTGGCCTCGTCGGCAGGCCGCTGGCTGGCCAGCCCGTCGGGCGGTGACGGTCGGCTGCGGCGTGGCGCGTCGCGCCTCGCGGCCGATTTGCTTGAAGCGTTCGATCAAAAGCGGCTGGGCGGGATGGTCAAGGCGACGATCGGCCAGCGGCTGCGTGCGCTTGATGTCGCCCCGCTGCTTGGTCAGGCGTTGGAGGCAGCGATCGCCAAGGATCGTCATTTGCCGCTGCTCAACGGCATTATCCGCTGGGCCGGGCGAACGCTGTCGGCCAACGAGCACCTTATCCGCGCCATGGTGCATGAACGCGCCGGATCGATCATGCGCTGGACCGGCCTTGATGAAACGCTCGCCAACAAGATTATCGACGGGCTTGATCAGATGCTCGTCGATATGGCCGAGGACCCCGGTCACCCGTTACGCGCCAAAGCCGAGGAGGGTCTGGCCAAGCTCGCCTTTGATCTGCAATTTGATGCCCCGATGCGCTTGCGTGCTGAGGCAATGAAGCTGGAGATCATTGAAAATCCGGCGATGCAAAATTGGCTGGACGGGCTGTGGGAATCGGCCCGGCACGCGATGCTGCGAATTGCGCGTGACCCTGATGCCGGGCGCGAAGGCAAGCTTGGCGAAGCACTGCATCAACTGGGCACGACGTTGCAGGAAGATGCTCGGCTGCGCGCCACCATCAATCGTTTCGCGCGCCGCGCGGCTGTCGGCACGGCAGCCGATTATGGCGATTCAATCGTTCGACTCGTTTCTGAGACGATTCGCGGCTGGGACGCCAACACGATCACCCGGCGCATCGAAAACGCGGTTGGTCGTGATCTGCAGTTCATTCGCATCAATGGCACAATCGTCGGCGGGCTGGTCGGGCTGGTGATCCACAGCATCGATCTGGTGCTGTGACGGCGCTTCAGTCGGTCCAGTCGAGCACGGGCCAACCCTCCGCAGCGGCGAGCTGCCTGAGCGCGGGATGTGGATTGACCGCATAAGGTAGATCAGCCCAAGCCAGCGTGGGGCCATCGGAAACATGATCGGAATAAAAGGCGATCGTCGCGTCCGCCCGCGCTACGCCCTGGTCGGCCATCCAGGCGCTGATCCGATCAAGCTTGGCCATGCCATAACAATTATCGCCATCGATCAATGCCGTTACGCCGCCATCCAAAGCATGGGTCGATTCGGTCGCGATCACCGCATCAAAGCCAAGATCTGCAG
Source organism: Sphingomonadales bacterium Ga0077557 (assembly GCA_001464615.1). GTDB lineage: Bacteria > Pseudomonadota > Alphaproteobacteria > Sphingomonadales > Sphingomonadaceae > Sphingomonas. Next base: position 63,161 of record LNFI01000020.1, read on the forward strand.
CGATTGGGTCGACATAGCAGCGAAAGGAGGCCGTCGCGAGCACGAGGCGACGTCCAGCGGCCCGATCGCTGGCGATCTGCGCCCGCGCCGCCGACCAAACCCCGCGGGCAGCGATCTTGTCAGCGAACCCTGCAGCGAGCATCGCCATCGCCGGGGCCGGCACGACCCGACCGAGCATCAGCCGAAACGCAATTTGTTTAAGCTGTCCACGATTAACCAGCCCGATTGCATAGCCCAGCCCCGCCCCGCCCAGCAGCGGCAACAGCGCGAGCCGCCATGGCGCCCGACGGCGAGCGGCATAGAGGAGGAACGGCGTCCAGGTTGCCGCCCGGGTGATTGTCTTGTCCATATCGTAAATGGCGATGTCCTGCATGTCTCAACCATAGACAGCTATGTTCTTGCCGATCCAGCGCGATTGCAGCAAAGAATGATCCGATGGGCGCGATGGCTGAATTTTCACATGAAAATGTCGGCGGTGCCGACACGCTACGCTTTAGCGGCAGCTTGTCATTGCCCAAGCTGGGCGATTTCCCCAATCGACTGCGCAATTTTGATGGCCCTGTCGATCGCCTTGATCTCAGCCGGGTCGAGCGGATCGATACGGTTGGGGCTTGGCTGATCTACCGCTTTGCCGAAGAACATGGCGCGCGGATTGAGGGGTTGAACCGCGACGCAGCGCATCTGCTCGATCAAGTATCCGCCGCCGATCAACAAGTTGCCATGCGCCCCGAATCGGCCGGCCCATTAGTCCGCGTGATCGGGGAGATCGGCGAAGCAACGATCATGACCTTCAAGACGATGTACGGGCTGCTCGATTTTTTCGGCGCGACCTGCATCGCCTTTTTCAACGTCATCACCCACCCCAAGCGTTTCCGCTTCAACGCAACGGTGCACCGCTTCGAAGTCGTCGGCGTGTCTGCACTCGGCATTATCGGGCTGATGAGCTTCCTGATCGGGCTGGTGATCGCCCAGCAGGGGGCCGTGCAGCTCCGCCAGTTCGGGGCCGAGGTATTCACCATCAACCTGGTCGGCCGCATTACCTTGCGCGAGCTTGGCGTGCTGATGACCGCGATCATGGTTGCCGGTCGATCGGGTTCCGCCTTTGCCGCGCAGATCGGCACGATGAAGCTGACCGAAGAAATCGATGCAATGCGCACGATTGGCGTTTCGCCGATGGAAGCGCTGGTGCTGCCCCGCGTCCTTGCTGCGGTGTTGATGATGCCATTGCTCGGCTTTTATGCCTCGGTCTTCGCCATTCTCGGCGGCGGGCTGTTCTGCTGGATATCGCTTGGCATCCCGCCGGTCACTTTCATTCAGCGCCTGCGCGAAGTGGTGCCGATCACTGATCTGTTTATCGGCTTGGTCAAGGCCCCCGTTTTTGGCGCGATCATCGCCATTGCCGGGTGTTTTCAGGGCATGCTGGTTGAGTCCGATGCCGAACAAGTCGGCAAGCGGACGACATCTGCTGTGGTGCAGGCGATTTTCCTGGTGATCGTCCTCGACGCCTTTTTCGCGGTGTTTTTCACCTGGCTCGGCTGGGTCTGATGGCGGGCGACGTGGTCATCTCGGTCAAAGGGCTTACGACAAGCTTTGGCGAACAAGTCGTCCATGAAGGGCTTGATCTGCAGGTTCGGCGCGGCGAGATTTTCGGCGTTGTCGGTGGATCGGGCACGGGCAAATCGGTGCTGATGCGGACCATCATTGGGCTGCAATTGCCCGATGATGGTGAGGTCAAGGTGTTCGGCGAATCGACCGTCAACCGTGGTGAGAGTGAGACCATCGACATCCGGCGGCGCTGGGGCGTTTTGTTTCAGGGCGGCGCGCTGTTTTCGACGCTGACGGTCGCTGAAAATGTCCAGGTGCCGTTGCGCGAGTTTTACGGTCGGCTGGATCAAGGGCTGCTCGACGAAATCGCCGCGTATAAAGTCGTGATGACCGGCCTGCCCGCAGAGGCTGGCCCGAAATATCCGGCCGAACTATCCGGCGGTATGCGCAAGCGTGCCGGTCTCGCCCGGGCACTAGCGCTCGATCCCGAACTGCTGTTCCTTGATGAACCGACTGCAGGGCTCGATCCGATCGGCGCCGCAGCGTTCGACGATCTGACCGCTTCGCTGCAGAAAACATTGGGGCTGACGGTGTTCCTGATCACGCATGATCTCGATACGCTCTACGCGATTTGCGACCGGGTCGCGGTGCTAGCCGACAAGAAGGTGATTGCGGTTGGGACCATCGACGAGCTGCTCGCGCTGGACCATCCATGGATCCAGGAATATTTTAACGGGCCACGCGGCCGTGCTGCAACCGCGACCAAGGAAAGCGCCGATCGGCGTGCCATGATCGACGCAAAGCCAGGGAATATCGACTGATGGAAACCCGCTCCAACCATGTCCTTGTCGGTTCAGTGGTGCTGATTTTGCTGATCATGCTCGCGCTGTTTCTGGTCTGGCTGGCGCGCCTGAACGGCGGCAGCGAGCGCGAATTCGACATCTTTTTCAAACAGTCGGTCGATGGGCTGGCGAAGGGATCGTCTGTTGCGTTTTCCGGGGTGCCGTCAGGCCAGGTCAAAGACATTTCGGTGTGGAAACGCGACCCGAAATTCGTGCGCGTGCGGATCAGCGTGACCGATGAAACGCCGGTCGTCACCGGCACCACCGCCTCCATTTCCAGCAGCTTCACCGGGACCAGCACCGTTCAGCTCGATGGCGCGATCAAGGATGCGCCGCCAATCATCTGCCCGGTTGAAAATCCGCAAAGCGCTTGCCCCTTCGGCGTTCCCGTCATTCCCACCCGCGCGGGCGGTCTGGGCGCGCTGCTCAGTTCTGCGCCGCAATTGCTCGAAAAGCTCTCCCACCTGGCCGATCGGTTGACCGAAGTGCTGTCCGACAAGAATGTCGCTTCGATCACGGGAATCCTGGAAAATACCAATCGCGTCACCAAAGCACTGGCCGATCATTCGGGCGATCTTGGCGAGACGATCGCCGAAACCCGCAAGACGATCAAGCAAGGCGGGGAGGCTGCGGCCGCCATCACGAGGTTGGCCAATTCAGCGGACGGGCTGCTGAAAAGCGATATCAAGCCCGTCGCCGCCAATCTCAACAAGGCAATTGCCTCAGCCCAGCATAGCCTGGAGCAACTCGATGGCCTGGTCAGCGATGCCCGGCCCGGCGTGCAGACCTTTTCCAAACAGACCGTTCCCGAGGTTGGCCAGTTGGTGCGTGATTTGCGCGTGATGGCCGCAGCCCTGACATCGGTTGCTGAAAAAATTGATCAGGGCGGCGCAGGGTCGATCCTCGGCGCACCCAAATTGCCCGTCTACACCCCCGGCAAAACGCCCAAAGCACCGAAAAAATGAGGCCCGCCATGATTGTCCGATCGATCAAGCTCTTGCCCGCTGGACTGGCGATGGCGACCCTTGCTGGCTGTATCAGCTTTGGGGCACCGGCGCCGCCGACCTTGCTCACGCTGACGGCGGCAACCCCGTTGACGCCGGGCCAAACGAGCAATTCTGCCAATACCAGCACCATCACCATCCAGCTGCCCAGCGTTCCCGCCGCCATCGCCACGGCGCACGTACCGGTACAGACCTCGCCAACCTCAATTGCCTATGTGAAGGACGCACAATGGGCTGAGCCCCCCGCCCGGCTCTTTGCCCGCCTGCTCGCCGACACAATCGGCGCCAAGACTGGTCGGGTGGTGCTGACCCCGGCCCAGTCGCTTTATGATCCTGGTGCCCGCTTGGGGGGCGAACTGCGCAATTTCGGCATCGACGCCGAAACCAGCGAAGCGGTCGTTACCTATGATGCAACGCTCAGCCGCACCGATGCCAAGACGATTGAAAAACGCCGCTTCGAAGCACGCACGCCAATTGGCAGTGTTACGCCGGAAAACTGCAGCGAAGCGATCAACGCCGCCGCCAACCAAGTTGCCGCCGAGGTTGCTGACTGGGTCGGCAAATAAGGGGTTTACCGCTTAGCGGCCTAACGCTTCACGGCACGCACCGGCACCGGCAGATTGCACAAATCCACGGCATGCGCTGGCACGGTAAAAAAGGGCGGCTGACGATTGGCCCGGCCTTCCAGATAGCGCGCAAAGTCGGGAGAAGTCGGCTTCATAAACTCATAATGCGGGCGATTTTCGGCCGGCAAATCGCTGACGATCGTGACCCGGACGATCGGCACGCGCTGCACTGGATTTTCATACAGCCCCAGCCCGCCGCCCGTGCCGCGCGGCAGCGCTGATAGCGCCGCCATCCCCTCAATCACCCGACCCACCACCGCAATATTCCTATCAAGATGGCGTGGGGCATGGCCGATCACCGCATAAAGATCCCCACCAGTGCCGGTATCGGGGGCGAGATTGCGCGCCACGCCGACCATGCCATAGCAATGCGGCAGCCATTGCTGTTTGCCATCGCCAGCCAGCGGCCAGCCATCGGCTGAAAAGCCCGTGACGCTGGCATAAGCGTCCCGATAAGGGTTGGCCGTCAGCATGGTGCCGGTGGCCGACCATTCATATTCGGCGGGCGGGGCCAAAACGATCCCGGCAGCCGCCGGCTTCGATTCGGTCGCGTCGCCCCATTGCGTGACATAATTATCCTGCACGCGGTAAACGCTGGCATCATTCCACCAGCCCGCCCGCGCGATCTTCCGCATATTGGCGACATGCACCGGTGCAAAGCCACTCGCCATCCAGATCGTCACGCGCTTGCCATCGGCGAAATCGACCAGCATCAGATCGTCATCGGGAATTCCAGCCCAGCCAGACGGCACCGCCGGTTCTGCAGATTGAACGATTGGGGCGGGCGCGATCGGTGCTGCGGAGAGCACAGCGCTTGGCGCGGAAGCTGCCGACATCGGGATGGCGAACAGCGCGGTGGTGAGGAGCTTGATCATGGCAATCATCATGGCACGCCAACAAAGCTTGCGGAAGGCGTCCCGCCCAGCTACGGCTCGCCCCCTTCCAGTGCATGCGGAGCGGTGGCCGAGTGGTCGAAGGCGCTCGCCTGGAAAGTGAGTATACGTCAAAAGCGTATCGAGGGTTCGAATCCCTCCCGCTCCGCCATTTCTGTATTCGCCACAGTTCGTCACTATCCAGAAATCATCAGATTACCGCAACTTTGGGCATTGCTTCATCCGCAATGGGTCGTTGACAGCCGCCACCATCCGCAACAAAGTGGTGGGACAGATGTGGGGACGTGGCGGAACCCGGAGCGATTTAGATGACAAGGCTTAACGCGGTTCAGATCAAAGCTTTAAACGAGCCCGGACGTTACCCCGCCGGAGACGGTCTGATTCTGAACGTAAAGCCCGGCGGCTCGAAAAGCTGGCTCCTGAGAATACAGTCCGGCGGCAAGAGGCGAGAGTTCGGACTCGGGTCTCTGAAAGATGTGACGCTCGCCGAAGCGCGTGAAGCTGCATCCGCCATCCGAAAGCAGGTCCGGTCAGGTTTGGATCCGCTTCAGGAGCGACGGAAAGCTGAGGATCGTACTCCAACCTTCCGAGAGGCCGCTGTTGCTGTACATGAAGAGCACAAGCGCGGCTGGAAGAATGGCAAACATCAGGCGCAATGGCTTTCGACTCTCGAGACTTATGCGTTTCCATCGATGGGTGACCTCTCTCTCAACGCCGTCGAAACCGGGCATGTGCGCGACGTGCTAGGGCCCATATGGCTGGAGAAGCCAGAGACGGCCCGCCGGGTACGCCAGCGTATTGGCACGGTGCTCGATTACGCAGTCGGAAAAAACTGGCGCCCGCACCCGATCAGCATGACGGCAGTGACTAAGGCCTTGCCTAGGCAGCCTAGGAAAGACGGCCGCTTTGAAGCCATGCCTTACTCGCAGGTGCCAGCATTCTTATCCGAGCTTCGTTCTAAGACAAGCGTGGGTCGGCTAGCGCTTGAGGCGCTGATCCTTACGGCTGCTCGATCTGGTGAGATCCGAGGAGCTCTCTGGAGCGAAATTGATCTCGAAGGCGCTGCCTGGACCGTCCCAGCGGAGAGGATGAAGGCGGGGCGAGCGCACACCGTACCCCTGTCGAAGGAGGCGATATCCGTGTTCAATCGTGCTGCTGAGACTCTGTCGGTTCGAACTGAGCTTGTTTTCCCCGGAGCTAGGCTAGGCAAGCCTTTGTCCGACATGACCCTTCTCAAGATTTTGCGTGATCAGGGCCTAGCAGTAACCGTGCATGGTTTCCGTTCCGCCTTCCGCGACTGGGCTGCTGAGTGCACTGACATTCCGGGTGAAGTCGCAGAGGCCGCGTTGGCTCACGCGATCCCCAATAAGGTTGAGGCCGCGTACCGCCGCACGGATTTTCTTGAGAAACGCCGTGACCTAATGAGTCAGTGGGCAGAGTTCGTTTCGGAAGGTAAATAAGCGACTGCTGGTTCAGGATGAGCTGCACCCGGTTTCGTGGACACCAAGATAAGGTGTTTTTGGAACCGGAGGGTGATGATGCAACGACGGAAGTTCAGCCGGGAGTTCAAGCTCGA
>LNFI01000021.1 GCA_001464615.1 Sphingomonadales bacterium Ga0077557
GGCTGAGCCCTTCGACTGCCTGCAAGGCAGGCGCTCAGGATAAACTTCGGCCAATATGGCCGAAGTCGAAGCCCACGCGCTCCGCATGCCCTTCGACTGCGCTCAGGGCGAACGGGCTATGGTTTGGTCCAATCCAACGTCATCACACCCTAATCCGCCGCAACGTCGGTAAGCGTTTCCAATTGCGTGGGGAAGGCGGCGCGGGCCGCGGTTTGCGGATCGGCGGCGGCGTCCTGGCGAACTTCCCAGGGCGCGGCGAAGCGGCGCGGGTCGAGCCGGGCGAGCAGCCACATCAGCAGCCTGTCGCTGGGCAGGCGCTTTTCAATGACCAGTTCGCCATTCTCCCAGATCTGCTCGGTCCGGCCGTTGATCGCGCGGTCAAAGGCCAGCGCGGAGAGGCGACCGACCGCGAGTTGTTCGGCGGTGTCCCAGGCGGCGGCAAAGGCGGGGGAACGGGCGCGCAGGCGATAGGCGCTGCGCGCGGACAGACCAGCGCCGCTGGCCGCGATATGCACCGATCCGGTTTCGGCCAGCGTATCGAGGAACAGCCGCTGACGCTGCGCGCTCCAGCCCGTCAGCCGCTTGCGACTGTCAGGCAGCGCGATGCCATCGAGCGGCTCGGCGGCGAGCGGGGCGGCGGCGTCGGGATCGCCGGACGCATTGGCGGGTGGGGTGTCGGGCAATTTTGGGGGCGGCAGCAGGTCGGCCGGCATGGGGCCCGCGCGATCGACGATCTGGACAAGCGACAGGCGCGGTCCGCCCTCTTCATCGGCGGCAGCCTTGGTGGCGTCGATCCTGGCGCTGGCGGCCAGCCAGGCGTCGAATTCCTCATTCGACATTTCGCGTGCTTCACGGCGGCGTCGGGTCATCGGTGGCGCTCCTTTAATGTTTCAGGAGCGGAACCAGTTATACGCTTTGGGGCGTGTAGGACAGTGATTTGGGCAGCGGATCAGCCGCGCGCCGCGCCGCGATCAGCAAGCTGGGCTTTGTTGGGAATGAGCAGCTTTAACGCCCCGGCAGCAGCTCGGGCCGATATTCGAAATGCATCGTATCGAAATGGCGCCAGCGGCCGCCCCAGATGAAGCCGTGGCGCTCGAACGCGGCGACGATCGCGGCGGGCAGGCGGTTGCGATAGCGCGCGCCCTCGCCGCCTGACCAGCGCCAGTAATCGGCCTGGCCGCTCGCGAGATCAACGGCGATGCCATAGCTATGCAGGCTGCGCTGGCTGGTCCCGGCAATTGCGCGGCAGCTATAGCCGCCCGAGTTGGGGACGAGATAGCGCGTCATCGCGGGCGGCAGTTTTTCGAGATCGCGAATCACGGCCTCGAGTCGTTCGGCGACATGGTTGGTGGTGGTAACGCGGATTCTGCCGCCGCCGCGCCCGGGCAGCCACGCGACATCGCGCAATCGGACGGCACCCTTGCGGCAATCGCCATAGATGGCATCGAAAAAGGGCTCGTAGCGGGTGCGGCCGGGGTCTGTGGTGGGGGCGGGCGAGAGCGGTGCCCCGGCGGGGTAGCGATCGACGAACATCGCATCGATATCGGGATGCGCCTGGCGCGCCGCCTCGGTAGCGGCGGCGGGCCCGAGCCTGCGCGGCAGGCGCGTGCCGTTGCTGAGGATGACCTCGCTGGCGGTGACCTGCGAGACGAGGCCGGGATAGCCGGCGATGAGGCGCGCGGCCCAGGGTGGCGCGGGGGTTTGCGCGGCGGCGGGGGGGGTTAGGGCGAGGAGGAGGGCGAGGGGGTGGCGCATGGGGTTAAGCTGGCACCGCCTAGGCATTTCCGCAAAGATCTCGACGGAATTGGGGTGATCATCAAATTGTCAGATCAAGGGGAAGGTCGGAAATATCCCTAAGGCGATTACCTGCGACCATAATATTGACCAGATTGCTCACTTCGTCCTGCCCAAGCGATTTCACAGCCGCTTGCAGTTCGGGCAATGCAAAATGATAGACACAATCCAAGTCCCCCGTTCCCAACGCAAGGGATGCTAGTCGGCTAGGTGATGGCTCTCCCGTTACGACGACGATATGCGGAACCCTGCCTTTGCGACTTCTAATGAGATTGAGTGCCTCGAAACGCGAATTCTGGGCACGATCGCTGCGCATCGTCCACTTACAAGAGATGGATGCGTGCATGAGCGGAAGCTGGCTATTCTTGGCGCGTAACGGCGAATGGAGTCCTGATTGATCGTCAAGCGCCATGCCGTTTTCAATGAAAACAGCATCATCAATCGGTGTTCGTGAAACGACAACGTCTGAGGCTACGGCGTAATCATTGCCCACGAAAACGGCGAGATCGGGATTCTCGTTGGCAATCCTTTGTACCTCGGCGAGATGGGAATATTGTTGATAGCGAGCGATAACGAGCTCAGATCGTGCATTTATGCATTCGGTCGTCCAATTTCCCGGTCGCAGACCGTGAAGATTCACCAATGCGGCCTGGACGAAATTGCTCACACATTTTTCAAATTCTACCCCCGCCGTTTGGCCGGCAAGCTTTGCTCCTGCACCCGCTCCAAGTTTGTGAGCCATATCTCCGGCAATCCGAATGCTGGATTGCTGACTGGCGTCGGCATTTGATGCAATGCCTTCATTGATAACCAACAGTCGCTCGCAAATGCGCTGATGAAACGCAGCCCGAAGTGATGTCAGCGACACTAGGCTCATGCGGCATGGGCCGAAAACAGCTTTTGGACCGAAAGCGCTATCTTCAGATTATGCGCGACTGCGCGTGCGACAGGTGGCGGAAACGCATTGCCAACTTGCCGATATGACGTTGTTTTTGCGCCATAGAACTGCCAGCTGTCAGGAAAGCCCTGAATCCGGGCAACCATGCGCACCGTGAGCCGGGGCATGCCGACAAAATCTGGATCGGGCGCTTCTGCTGCCAAGCTGCGCCCTTCGACGCCCAGTGATGCCCAAGCCTTTCTGGCGCGCGTCGGCCCAAGATCGGGGCCGCCATGCTTTTTTGACCCGCCGACAATGGTCGGTGCGATTTCATTGGCGCGGGCAGCCCATGCTTTAGTCCCGAGCCAGCCGCGCGCACCCATCAGGTCTTTCAGTGTTTCGCCGACCGTTGGCGGATTGTGGGGCAGCGCGGTTGGCCAATCGAAGACGTCGGCCAAGTCCTTCCGGATCGCCACGATGACGACCCGGGGGCGAAGCTGCGGGACGCCGAAGTCGGATGCGTTCAGCAGACGCCATTCGGTATGGTAGCCCAGCTTATCAAGCTGGCTTTTGAGCAAGGTTCGATAGTCATCAAAGACAGCCGAGAGAAACCCGCGTACATTTTCGATCATCACTGCCTTGGGGCGCATTTCGTCGATCAGCCGAAGCGCCGCCGGGAATAGGTTGCGTTCGTCGAGGTCGCCAAGCTGTTTACCTGCCACTGAAAAGGGCGGGCAGGGCAATCCAGCAGCGAACAAATCGATACCCTTGTAGGGGCGCCCATCGAACTCGTTCATGTCGTGGGCAAATACATTCCAGCCGGGCCGGTTCAATTCCAGCGTCTTCGCAAAGTCGCGTTCGATTTCGACCAGTGCCTCGTGACGAAAGCCAGCCTGTTCAAGGCCGATCGCTTGGCCGCCGGCACCGGCGCAAAATTCGATAGAGTGCATTGCGATTCTCTCGATGGCCTTGCTTAAGTTCAAGGCTATGTTCTGTCTATGTTCACGTCAAGCCGCAAGTCTCTAGGGAGCAAGGTGTCGGTTTTTGCGTGTCGGGATAACCGCCAACCCCGCGGACAGCAGCCCATCTTGCGTTTCGCGCCGGCGGAGGCGGCTATCGGGGCAAGACCGCCATCCGCAATTATAGCGGAAAAAGTTAGAGGGCTGAAGTCATGCGATTTTCGCATGACTTCAGTGACTCACTCCGCCGCGATGCCCGCCTTTGCAAACATATCGTCGCCCGCGTCCTCATTCGCCACATCAACCGGCCCGGCCTTCGCCTTTTGCCGCTTGTCGAAGCTGTCCCACACTTCGTTCCAGTTCCCCCGCGTCGCGCCCTTGGAATATTCCGTCGCGCGCTGTTCGAAGAAGTTGGCGTGCTCCACGCCGTTCAAGAGCGGGGCGAGCCAGGGGAGGGGGTGTTCTTCGATCATGTAGATGGGTTTCAGGCCCAATTGGCCGAGCCGCCAATCGGCGATGTAGCGGATGTACTTCTTGATTTCCTTGGGCGTCATGCCGGTGACCGGGCCCTGTTCGAAGGCGAGATCGATGAACGCGTCTTCTAGCCGCACCGTCGTCTGGCAGACGTCCATGATGTCGTCCTTCACCGCCTTGGTCAGGCAGCCGCGTTCTTTGCAGAATTCATGATAGAGGCGGATGATGCCTTCGCAGTGGAGGCTTTCGTCGCGCACGGACCATGAGACGATCTGGCCCATGCCCTTCATCTTGTTGAAGCGCGGGAAGTTCATCAGCATCGCAAAGCTGGCGAAGAGCTGCAGCCCTTCGGTAAAGCCGCCGAACATGGCGAGCGTGCGCGCGATATCCTCGTCAGTATCGACGTTGAACTTCTGCAAATAATCGTGCTTGTCCTTCATCTCGCTATATTCGAGGAACATGCCATATTCGCTTTCGGGCATGCCGATCGTGTCGAGCAGATGGCTGTAGGCGGCGATGTGCACCGTCTCCATGTTGCTGAACGCGGCGAGCATCATCTTGATCTCGGTCGGCTTGAACACGCGGCCATATTTCTCGTGGTAGCAATCCTGCACCTCGACATCGGCCTGGGTGAAGAAGCGGAAGATCTGCGTCAGCAGGTTGCGCTCGTGATCCGAGATTTTCTGCGCCCAATCACGGCAATCCTCACCCAGCGGCACCTCCTCTGGCATCCAGTGGATCTGCTGCTGCCGCTTCCAGAAATCATAGGCCCAAGGATATTCAAAGGGCTTGTAGGTCTTGCGGGCTTCGAGAAGCGACATGGCGTGCTATCCTGTTTTTGTAGCGAAACGATAAAAGGTCAGAGCATCGGGAGCAGGCTGAACGACGTAAAGATCGCGCCCGCTGCGAACAGGCAAAAGCCGACAAACTGGCGGCTGCGGCGACCGCTTGCTGTTTCGACCTTGCCGGTCGACAGCCCCTTGGGCGAGCCGAGGATGAAGGACACTACCATGCTGGCGAAAATGAGGTTCAGGCCAATGATGATGCCGAGAAGTTCTGCTGCGTTGGTCAAGATGAAATGCTCCAAGTCCAAAGTGCCCAGGCGAAACCGCCCAAGATGAGTGCAAGCGCCGCCAGCATCGTGCCGGCAATACGCTTGGCGTAGCGTGCCTGATCGGTACTGCCCGGCCGCGACACGACGAATACGGCCAATAGGCCCGCCGCCGATGCGACCAGCGCCATGATGACGGGCGGCGTGAAAAGGGCAAGCGCGCGGGTCATGCGCGTTCCCGCCGAACGATCACGCGATCGACATAGACTTTGCGGGTGCGGTTGGAACCGACGCCCAGGAAAACAATGCCGATGAAATAGCCGAAATCATACCAGCCGCCATTGTTCGGCACGGCATAGACCGCGACATCGGCCACGAAGAAGGAAAGGATCGCGGCGACCGGGAAGATGAAGCCGTGCCAGACGCCGAGGAAGAATCCGGGTGCGCCGGGTTCCACCGCGCTGCTCGCCTGCTGCGCGCAGGCGGCGAGCGCCAGCACGAGCGCGACAGGGACGGCCAGACGAAGCGTGCGGGCAGCAAGCGGCATGATCAATTCCCAGGTGACAGCGATGGACGTGCATCGAAACGCACAGCCGCGCGTTCAGGGGGCATCATCATCGAGGAGGAACGAGCATGTCGCACGACCACGCCATCAAGGACCGGATCAAGGACCATATGGAAGTCATCGGCGCTGACGGCGTCCATGTCGGCACCGTCGATCATATCAAAGGCGAGCGCATCCAGCTGACCAAAACGCAAAGCGGGCCGCATGGCGACCATCACCATTTCATCTCGCTCGCGCTTGTCGCCGATGTCGAGGGCGACAAGGTGCGGCTGAGCGCCAACGCCGATGTCGCGGTGACGTTCGAAGAAGAGAAATAGGCCGACTGCCCGATCTGCGCGCGACTGCTGACCCGAAGAGCGGCGGCGCGCGTGGACCAGACGCGCCCGACGCACCGCAGGGTTGTGTCGCGGCGAGCTTGCGCCAACGCGGTCGCCCCCGGCATTGGCGCGCGATTGGTGCGCGTGTCGCTGCTCACCAGATGACACGGATCGGCGCTTTCATCCATCGATGGAATATGGTGCCGAAGGTCCAAGGGATCTGATCCACGAGCACATCGAGCGCTTTGCGCTCCACATGTACCGTCCAGCGGTCCTCGTCGCGCTCGACGCGACCGAGGCGCTGCAGGAAGGTTTCGCGCAGGGCCACTATCGACGCGTTCGACATGGCCACCCAATTACCGATCACCGCGCGCAATAGACTTTCCGCCAGCTCGATGTCGCCGGATGCCAATGTGATCGGACACTGCTCTGCCGTATCCAAATCGAGCCCGCACAACAGGCTTGGCATGCCGGGCGCCATGCTGCTGCCCGATTCGCGCGCAAGCGACCCCACCACCGCGACCGCGCGATGACGCGACTCCGGCGCAATCTCGGTCGGGTTGGTTGCGGTCAGGATGCCCATTCGCGTGAACAGCTGCGGCAGGAAGGGCGTGCACAAGACAAGCCCTGCGTCCTCCACCCACACCTGCCGGGCATCCTGATCGGCAACCATGGTGCCGGGCCCAGCGGAAGTTACTGGCAAGCCAAACACTCGTCATAATCCTTTTCTTCCAACTCGATCTGCTTGGGTTCGGCGGTGTTGTCCGCCTCCACGCCCCCTGCAAAACCGGCGCGTTGAATCGACTTGGAGCGCAGATAATAAAGCGACTTGATGCCCAGTTCCCACGCGCGGAAGTGGAGCATCAGCAGGTCCCATTTCTCCACATCGGCGGGGATGAACAGGTTCAGCGACTGCGCCTGATCGATGAACGGCGCGCGGTCGCCGGCAAGTTCGAGCAGCCAGCGCTGATCGATCTCGAAGCTGGTTTTGTAGCAGTCCTTTTCCTCGCCTGAGAGGAAATCGAGATGCTGGACCGAGCCGCCCTTTTCGAGGATCGAGCTCCACACCGCCTCGCTGTTCTTCGATTTCTCGATCAGCAATTTTTCCAGATAGGGGTTCTTGATCGACCAGCTGCCCGACAGCGTCTTGTGGGTATAGATATTCGCCGGGATCGGTTCGATGCAGGCGCTGGTGCCGCCGCAGATGATGCTGATCGACGCGGTCGGCGCGATCGCCATCTTGCAGGAAAAGCGCTCCATCACGCCCTGATCGGCGGCGTCGGGGCAGGCGCCGCGCTCAATCGCGAGCTGCATCGATGCTTCGTCAACCTGGCCTTTGATGTGGCGGAAGATCTGCAGGTTGTACTGCTTGGCCATCGCCCCTTCAAACGCCAGCCCGCGCGCCTGCAGAAAGCTGTGAAAGCCCATCACACCCAGCCCGACCGACCGCTCCCGCGCGGCGGAGTAAGCAGCGCGCGCCATGCCGGGTTCGGCGCGGTCGATATAATCCTGCAGGACGTTGTCGAGGAAGCGCATGACGTCCTCGATGAAGCGCTTCTCGCCCTTCCACTGGTCCCAGGTTTCGAGGTTGAGCGACGACAGGCAGCAGACGGCGGTGCGATCATTGCCGAGATGATCCTTGCCCGTCGGCAGGGTGATTTCCGAACACAGGTTGGAGGTCGAGACCTTCAGCCCGACATCGCGGTGATGCTTGGGCATGTTCTTGTTCACATGATCGCTGAACACGATGTACGGCTCGCCCGTCGCGAGGCGGGTCTCGACCAGCTTCTGGAACAGCGCGCGCGCGTCAACAGTGCCGCGCACCGATCCATCCTTGGGGCTGGTGAGGTTCCATTCGGCACCCGCGCGGACGGCTTCCATAAAGGCATCAGGAATCAGCACGCCGTGGTGGAGATTCAGCGCCTTGCGATTGAAATCGCCGGAAGGTTTGCGGATTTCGAGGAACTCTTCGATCTCCGGATGGCTGATGTCGAGATAGCAGGCCGCCGAGCCGCGCCGCAGCGAGCCTTGCGAAATCGCGAGCGTCAGCGAATCCATCACGCGAACGAAGGGAATGATGCCGCTGGTCTTGCCGTTCAGGCCAACCGGCTCACCAATGCCGCGGACATTGCCCCAATAAGTACCAATGCCGCCGCCGCGCGAGGCGAGCCAGACATTCTCGTTCCAGGTATCGACGATGCCCTCAAGGCTGTCCGGCACCGAATTCAGATAGCAGCTGATCGGCAGGCCCCGCCCAGTGCCGCCGTTCGACAGCACGGGGGTAGCGGGCATGAACCACAGCTTGGAGATATAATCATAGATGCGCTGCGCATGCGCGGCATCGTCCGAATAGGCAGAGGCCACGCGGACGAACATGTCCTGATAGCTTTCACCCGGCAGCAGATAGCGATCGTTCAGCGTTTCCTTGCCGAAATCGGTCAGCAGCGCGTCGCGCGCGCGATCAACCTCAACAGGGAAGATTTGCGGCTTCACCGACTTTGAATCGGCCTTGGCGGCATGCGCCTTTGCCTTCTTCGCCGCCACCGCAATACTCGCGGTTGCCGCCTCGATGATATCGGTTGCCATATCGTTATTCTCTTCCCGACCGTCTCTGAAATCCACCGACTCTTCTCCCGCGCTGCGAATCGCATTTTCAGGCGATCCGTCCGAATCGGGGGCGAACCCCCATGCTATCATCTGGCGGAGGCGAGCGAGAACAAAAAGTGTCCATACGCCCTGCGCCAGGCACAAGCAGGATCAGTCTGCGATGCTCGATCGCGATAGCTGTCTACCAGTGCTTGGGTCCGCCCCCGAACTCAACCACAACAGATTGTGCCCATTCGCGCGGGGGCGCAAGACGGTAAATGACATTTTAGGGACTCGGTTCGTCGCTATTTTGATTCGCTTCATCGGCACCGCCAAACCGCGATACGGCGCGACGCGTGGACCTAGGCGGGGTTAGCGAAAGGCAAGAGAACGAACGGGAAACAGAAAAATTTCGGGAGATTATCCCCTTCGCATCGGTGCTCGTCGTCCTGCAGTGCCGGCGTGCCCAAGGGCGATGCAGACCACGGCCTGAAAGGGGCGCGGCGAAGACCGGAATTGGCAATACCATTTGGAGAATGTCGCCGCGCCGGGCCGAGGCATTCGATTCGCCGACAGCTGTTATGACGGACGCTTTGCCGCGCTTACCCCGCCAGCCGGGCCAGTCGCTCTTCCACGGGCGCGTTCAGGCGTTCCATGTTGAAGTTTTCGGCAAAGGCGATGCCCGCCTTGCCGTCGCGGTTCCACATGACGCGGGCCGGGAACATCTGGCCGTCGACCAGTTCGATCTGCAGCGCGATATCCTCGGCATTGCGGCCAAAGTCGATGCCGTCGATCATCGCCCCGCTTGACGAGATGTTGCGGATGCGGACTTCGCCTTCGACATTGCCGACGCGCAGCCGGGCGGACCGCATCATCGCCGTGCGCTGGCTGCGCGATACCTTAAAGCCGATTGCTGTTGCCATGCCGCCGCCTTCGGTCAGCACGCGATAGACATCCTCGGCGCGGGCCGGGCGGCCATAGACAAAGCCCTGGATATGGCTGCAGCCAAGCTCGCGGATCAGTTCGATCTCGTCTTGCGTCTCGACCCCTTCGGCGGTGGTTTCCATGTTCATCGTCGTCGCCAGCGTGACGATCGCCTTGATGATCGCCGCGTTGCGATTGCCGGCCATCGCGGCACCACGGACAAAGCTCTGATCGATCTTGATCTTGTCGAACGGCGCGCTCTTCAGATAGCCGAGCGAGGAATAGCCCGTGCCGAAATCATCAAGCGCCAGCCGCACGCCAATCCCCTTCAGCGCCTTGAACATCGCATCCGACGAGGCGGTTTCGTCAAGAAACACGCCTTCGGTGATCTCGAGTTCGAGCCGGCTCGGCGCGATTCCCGATTTGGCGAGCGCATTGGTGATGATGGAGGGCAGGGCTGGATTGGCGAACTGGATCGGCGAGACATTAACGCCAACCCGCACGTGACGCGGCCAGCGCGCCGCTTCCAGGCAGGCGGTGCGCAACACCCATTCGCCAATGCTTTCGATCATCCCCGAATCTTCAGCGACCGGGATGAAATCAGCGGGCGAAATGCTGCCCCGCGTCGGGTGCTCCCAGCGCAGCAACGCCTCATAGCCCATGATCCGCGCGCTTTCAGTGCAGACCACGGGTTGATAGACCAAATGGAGTTCATTCTTGATCAGCGCGTGGCGCAGATCATCTTCGAGCTGGCGGCGGTTTTGCGCGCCGTGCAGCAATTCTTCCCGATAGAAACGGTGGACGCCGCGGCCATCCGCCTTGGCGGCATAGAGCGCGAGATCGGCATTGCGAACGAGCGTTTCCGCGTCGGGCCCGTCGCGCGGTGCGACCGCGACGCCAATCGAGCAGCCGATCGTGATCGACGCGCCGTCAATCGAATAGGGTTGCGAGAGCGTGGCGATCACTGATCGCGCCAGATCGGACAGCGTTTCGACATTGTCTTCGTCGGGCAGCACCACCTGGAACTCGTCACCGCCAAGCCGCCCGACCAGCCCGGCATCGCCAATGCTGCGCAATAGCCGCTGCGCCACCTGAGCGAGCAGTGCGTCGCCGGTCTGGTGGCCAAGCGTATCGTTGACCACTTTGAAGCGATCGAGATCGAGCAGGAACATCGCGGTTGACCGCTGGTGGTGGCTCGATTGGTTGAGCGTCTGATCAAGCGATACGCGCATCCGCTGGCGATTGGCTAGACCGGTCAGGCCGTCGAACAGCGCCAATCGGGTAATCTCTGCCTCGGCCCGGCGCTTTTCGGTGAGATCGCTGCCGCTGCCGATAAAGCCCTGAAACTTGCCGTGCGAATCGATCACGGGGCGGCCCGACATCGACCACCAGCTATCGATCGTGCTGAACGTGGCCGGGCGCACCGGATAGTCCGAAAAGCCCGTCCGCGACGACAAGTGAAAGCCCAGGGTGCGTTCGGTGCCGGGACTGACATTGTCCATCTTGAACACATTATTCAGCGGCCGGCCGATTGGCGGCAAATCGGGTTCGGCGAGCGCTTCGGCGACCTTGGGCGAAATATAGGTCAGCAGGCCTTCGCGGTCGGTCTGCCAGAACCAGCCGGTGCCCTGGCTTTCAAATTCATGGACCAGGCGGGCGGCAAGCAGACCTTCGCGGTGGTCGCGTACCCGGTGGCTCGCTTGTTCCCCGTCCAGCAACGCCAGCCGCCGCATCGCCAGGCCAAGCCCGACCAGGCAGCCACAGGCGATATAGGTGCCCGGCCCCGGCCCGGTGAGCGCAGCGATCATGCCGGCAATCGTCGCCGCAAAGCCAAGCAATGCCGCGCGCATCGGGTGAAGCGCCAATGCCGTCACCCCCATCGCGCCCAGTATCCCGATGAACGAGGCGAGCTGCATGCGATCGGTAGCCAGCTCGCTTGCCGACCAAAGCAAGGCCGTCATCGCCAGCGCCAGCCCGCTGCCATAGCCGACCGCGCTGCGCACGTGCAGATGCGGACGCCAATCGCGCATCGGCGGGCATTTGAGGATGATCAGCCCGGTCAGGCCGAGCAGCAGCACCGCCGCGCCCTCCAGCCCGACGGACAGGATAAGATCGACGCGCTCGGCGAGGATCACGGAGCAGGTTACGGTAGCAGCGGCGGCGAGTTGGACGAAGAACACGACCGGCCAGACCAACCTGGTCTGCGCAACGATCGCCGCGAAATCAATGGCATCACTTTCCGATGCGGAGCTGTTGAGCGCCAGGGCCTGCCAAAGGCCGCGCTGTGGTCCTGACGCCTTGTTTTTCTTCAACTCTCTGCGCTTCATCGGCGCGGCTTACACGCATGATCGTTTAACTTGCGTTAGCGCACCGGGCGATGATCTGAATTTCGCGATTCCCTTCTATCGGCTTGGCCCGGCGCTGGCGGGCGGATATGGCAAGCGCTTCATCGCTTAACGCCGAACCCTGCGAGGATATTTATGGCCACGGTCATCCGCACCGCCGATCTGATCGAAAGCGTCGCCGACGCGCTGCAATATATCAGCTATTTCCACCCAATGGATTACATCCATGCGCTGGGCGCGGCTTATGCGGCAGAGCAGGGGCCTGCGGCCAAGGATGCGATCGCGCAAATCCTCACCAATTCGCGCATGTGTGCTGAGGGGCACCGGCCGATCTGCCAGGATACCGGCATCGTCAATGTCTTCATCAAATGGGGCATGGATTGCCGACTGGACGATACCAGCCAATCGCTCCAGGCTGTGGTGGATGAGGGCGTTCGGCGCGCGTACCTGCACCCGGACAACAAGCTGCGCGCATCGGTGCTGACCGATCCCGCCTTCACCCGGCGCAATACCAAAGACAACACGCCGTGCGTGCTGCATGTCGATATGGTGCCCGGCGCAACCGTTTCGGTCGACGTGGCGGCCAAGGGCGGCGGCAGCGAAAACAAGAGCAAGTTCAAGATGATGAACCCAAGCGATTCGATCGTCGACTGGGTGCTGGAAATGCTGCCGCAAATGGGCGCGGGCTGGTGTCCGCCAGGGATGCTGGGCATCGGCATTGGCGGCACTGCGGAACATTGCGTGCTGCTCGCCAAACAGGCGCTGATGGAGCCCATCGACATGGGGCCGCTGAGAGCGCGCGGGGCGAAGACCGATATTGAAGCCTTGCGGATCGAGATTTTCGACAAGGTCAACGCGCTGGGCATTGGGGCGCAGGGGCTGGGCGGTCTGTCGACCATCCTCGACGTCAAGATCATGGACGCCCCCTGCCACGCCGCGGGCAAGCCGGTGGCGATGATCCCCAATTGCGCCGCAACCCGCCACGCGCATTTTTCGCTTGATGGATCGGGCCCGGCCTATCTGGAGGCGCCCAGGCTGGACGAATGGCCGAAGGTCGATTGGCAGCCTGATAGTGCGGCGATCCGCGTCGATCTCGACACGCTGACGCCAGATATTGTGCAGGGCTGGAAACAGGGCGACCGGCTGCTGCTGAACGGCAAAATGCTGACCGGGCGCGATGCTGCGCATGCGCGGATCAAGTCCATGCTCGACAAGGGCGAGCGGCTGCCGGTCGATTTCGCCGGTCGTGTCATCTATTATGTCGGCCCGGTTGATCCGGTCGGTGAGGAAGTAGTGGGGCCAGCCGGGCCGACCACCGCCACGCGGATGGACAAATTCACACGGATGATGCTGAACCAAGGCCTGCTGGCGATGGTCGGCAAAGCGGAACGCGGCCCCGATGCAACCAAGGCCATTGCCGAGGGCAAAAGCGCTTATCTCATGGCGGTCGGGGGCGCGGCCTATCTGGTCGCGCGGGCGATCAAAGGCAGCAAGGTCGTCGGGTTCGCTGATCTCGGCATGGAGGCGATCTACGAATTCGAGGTGCAGGATTTCCCGGTGACGGTCGCGGTCGATAGCGAGGGGAACAACGTCCACCAGCTCGCGCCCTTGGTATGGAAGGAAAAGATCGCGCGGGAGAGACTGCTGGCGGGGGCCTAGTTGTCCTCGATCGGTGCGTGGCGCCAGCTCGCATGCAGTGTCGGCAGGCTGCTGAGCAGGGTCAGGAGATAGAATGCGGTGATCTGCATCGCGCGCACGAGCGTGTCACGCGGCCATTCGGCAAGCGCGGCCCGCAGGCCAAGGCCGAACAAGGCGATGAGCGCACCGCATGCGACAATAGTCAGCGTGACGATATAGGCTTCGCTTCGCACGCGACGGTCATATTCATCGACCAGTGATGGGCTGTTCCATGGCTTGACCGGGCCGAAGATCGGCAGCCACAAGCCGCCCAACATCGCCACCGATACCAGGCCTTGGCCAAGAAAATATCGATTGGGGTCGATCAGTCCCAGCAACAGCCCGCCGGTGCCGATAAGGATGACCGCCATTGGCCAGACGCGCAGCCGATAGCGCCGCCCCTCGCCTTGCTCAAAACGGCGCTGCAGTGCCGGGATGCCGGTCCATTCGACTAGATCGTCGAGGCGCTGCGGGACGGTTTTTGAGGATTTCATTCGTCGTCTCCTTCAGCCGGTGGGAACGGCACGAGCAGTTCGGCATAGAAAACGGGTAGGGCCAGACCGAGGCCGACGAGGAGGTAGGTGAGTGCCGCCCATTGGCGCGGTGCCGTCGGGACCGGCCAGGCCGCAATCGAGGCAATCCACAGATAGACCATGCCCAGCATCATCACCGTGATCAGTGTCGCATAGGCACGCGTCGTGGCGGCTGAGAGCGCGTTGCGTTCGAACTCGTCGAACGTCGCTCGCCCTTTTTCGGTCATCCAGCTTTCACGGCCGAATGGCGACAGCGGAACGACGCCGAGCAGCAAGAACGCGATCGCCGGATTGGCGGCCCATGATTTGCTCCCGAAGCCCGGGTCGAAGAGGTCAGCGATGGCAAATAGGATCCCCGCAAAAATCCCCGCTGCCAAATAGTAGCGCGTCCAGCGGCTTCGCTTGCGCGCGGTCTGCGAGTCCGCAACCCATTTGCGGAGGTCATAGCTCATGCACCTTCTCCATTGCGGCGGAGCGTGTCCGCGACCGATTCGAACGGATTGAACGAAAACAGCATCTCGATCGCGACGCCGAAATAGGCGGCAATCTTCATCGCCAGTTCCAGGCTGGGCGAATAATCGCCGCGCTCGAGATAGCCGATCGTCTGGGGGTTAACGCCAACCGCATCAGCGAGATCGCGACGTGAAACGCCCCGATCTGCCCTGAACAGTGCAATGCGGTTGTAGATCATCGGTTAACTTTATTCTTAAAAACGGACGATATATTGTGTATAAGCAACAAAATGACGATAATGTCAACACCAGCATCCGATCGGCTCGTCTCGTCCGAAAGGCTGTCGCAGCGCAGCGAGGAGGGCATGCAGCGGGGTGCTGGCGAATTGGACTTTGTGATGGATGGTCGCGCTGATGTGCTTGGCCCAACAGCCTAGCTGGTCGCATGGGTGTCATACCAGCCCGCCCCGCCTGCAAAGACGCGGTTCAGCACCGCCTTCACATAGCGATTCTTCATGTCGCGAAATCGGCCATTATGCATGCCGACCATGCGGACATTGCGATAGATATGGCGATAGCGTGCGCAGGTCTCGTCAAAGCTCAACCACCGGCCCGGCAGTTCCCGTCCGAACAGCCCGCTGGACCCACTGACAAAGGTGTAATCGATAGGCAGCCCCTCCAGAGATTTGGTCGGGGGGCGCTGCCGCATGATATCATGCTGCGGGATTATCTTGAATTTGGTGTAGCCGGCCTGTCGTAGCAGCTCCAGATCGGCGACCGTTTCATCATAAAGCCAGGCATGCGATTCGATTGATGTAAAGTCTGGGCGGTCGTCACGATCGATCAACGCCCTGATACATAATTGATCATAGCCTTCGATATCGACCTTCATGAAATAAGGCATGCCATAGACGCTAAATAAATCGGCCATGCTCATCGTTGGAACTTGGATCATCGTGCTCGGCGCGCCCAGCTTTGCGTTTCGTTCCATCCAGTCGCGACTGGCCGTTCCCCACACGGACAGTTTTTCGTTGATGTAGAAGTCGATTGTCCCGGGGACATCGGCGATCGCCTTGTTGACGATCGTTAATTGTGCCGATGCAATGGCACCCGCAAATCGCCGTGCAGCGCTCTCGGCAAGCGCGGGGTTGGCTTCTACTGAAACGACCTTGAATCCCTTGCGCAGATAGAAATCAGTGTCCTGTCCCTCATGCATACCGATGTCAAAAATCATCTGATGGTTGGTCATAAGGCAATGATTCTTTTGTGATATATTTCTATTGATTATTGCCAGGGGGATTCCGGTCCTGCAACCAACGGACATCTTTTACTTCACCCCGTTGGGACGGTGGATCAATCGATTGGCTCCCGCGCCGATTGGGGGCTGCTGCGACCGCTGCTTTGCGCCGGGGCAGGGGACGATCGTCCGGCTTGCAGCCAAGGTTGCGGTATGACAGGGGGCGGCATGCTCAGCCGGATTGCGCGCAGGATTGGAACGACGGTGCTTTTTGCCGTTATCATCCTTTGCCTCGCGCTCACGATCGTGCCGCATTTTCTGGATGCGATCTATTATCAGGGGCCGGTAAGCGCCCATTATGATGGCGAACGTTTCCGTAATCCTGATCGGGATGATGAAATTCGGCTTCGCCCGCGCGGCAAGCGCGGCAA
The DNA here is from genome assembly GCA_001464615.1 of Sphingomonadales bacterium Ga0077557. Classification (GTDB taxonomy): domain Bacteria; phylum Pseudomonadota; class Alphaproteobacteria; order Sphingomonadales; family Sphingomonadaceae; genus Sphingomonas. The sequence continues at coordinate 16,223 of LNFI01000021.1, forward strand.
TTACATCTGGCGGCGGCTGACGGGCCAAACCGGGGAAGCCCCCCCGGCATGGCCGGATCAGGTTCGGGTGGTCCCCAAACCGGTGCCGGCGCGGGTGATGGGTAATGCCATGGTCGCTACCTGGGTAGGGCACGCAACCGTGCTGGTGCAGACCCAAGGGTTGAACATCCTGACCGATCCGATCTGGTCATCGCGCGCGGGGCCGTTTGATATTGGCCCTGCACGCGTTGCCGCGCCGGGCATTGCCTTTGACAAGCTGCCGAAGATCGATCTGGTGCTGGTCAGCCATAATCATTTTGATCATATGGATTTGACGACGCTGAAGCGGCTGTGGGACCGTGATCGGCCGCTGATTGTCTCATCGCTGGGCAATGATGCGGTGATCGGTCAGGTCGGCGTGCCGTCGCGAACGCTTGATTGGGGCGGGCGGTTGACCGTCAAGCCCGGCATTGAGGTGATCGTCAATCGCAACCACCATTGGAGCACGCGCTGGCTGAGCGACCAGAATCGCGCGCTGTGGTCCAGCTTCGTCGTGCGGTTGCCGGGCGGCAATCTGTTCTTCACCGGCGATACCGGCGCTGGCGATTTGCGCTGGGCAGATGAGGCGGCGGTTTATGGTCCGACGCGGCTGGCGCTGATCCCCATCGGCGCGTTCCGCTTTTCACCCGGGCAAATGGGCGACTGGAGCCATATCGGGCCAGTCGATGCGGTGGACGTCGCGCGTCGGCTTGGCGCATCGCGATCGATTGGCATGCATTGGGGCACCTTTCGGCTGAGCAATGAAGCCTATGATACGCCGCCCCGGTTGCTCGCCGCCGCCATGGCCTGCACCCGTCAGGGCGGCCGGTTCGATACGGTCGGTTTTGGCCAGCCGACCGCGATTGCGCCTTATGCGTCCCCGGCTGGGACGCCGCCAATGCCACGCGCAGCGTTGCTTGCCTGCCTCGATACGCCCAGCATACGCGCCATGCGATAGACTTGCCCTTGGGGGCGCGCGCGAGTCGCATCGATCGGGGGCGATCACTAGTTTGGGATTGGGTTGGGATTGGCATGAACGAGTTGCGGATGCATCACCATGAAACCACGCTCGACCGGGCCGGCTTGGCGGTTGCGGTTGGCGGTCTGCTGGGCGGCGCGGTGGCTATGGGGTTGGCGGCGATGGGATCAACCAGCGGCCCATTGGGGCTGACGGCCGCCTTTATCCTCGGCGCCTTGCTCTGCGCGCTGGCGATCACGGCGGTTGCCACGCCGATCTGGATTTTCATGCATTTGACGGGCCGGCGTGCCGCTGGCCACGCCGCGCTGGTTGGCGCGGCGACTGGCTTCGTCGTCTTTGTCTTCAGCCAGACCTATGGCTTTGGTCTGTTTGAAGCGCCGCCCAGCGATTTGCAGACCCTCTTGTTCCGCTGGGCGAGCGCCGCCGCCACCAGCGTGATTCTCGCGGCGGTTGCGGCGGTGATTGGCCTGGTCATGTGGCGGGTGGCCTATCGGTCGCTGCGATAGCCAGCACGCGGGATGGGCCCGATCAGGCGCGACCCGCGATGAATTTCAGCGCGGTGCCGTTCATGCAGTAACGCTTGCCCGTTGGCGCCGGGCCGTCATCAAACACATGGCCAAGATGCCCGCCACAGCGGCGGCATTCGACTTCGACGCGTTCAAAACCCAGCAATGTATCGGTTTCGGTGTGAATCGCCTTGGGCAGCGCCTGGAAAAAGCTCGGCCAGCCGGTGCCGCTGTCATATTTGGCTTTGGACGAAAACACCGGCAGCGCGCAGCCAGCGCAGCTGAAGATGCCCGCGCGGTGCTCGTTTAGATAGGGGCTCTCGCCCGGTGTATCGGTCGCTTCCTGCCGCAGGGTGCGAAACTGTGCCGGGGTCAGCCGCTTCTTCCATTCGGCTTCGCTGAGGTTGATCTCATACCGGCGCTTCACCGCCGCTGCAGCACCAGAGGCGGCAACAGCGGCGGTGGCGACGGCAATCGTCGATGCAGTCAAAAAGGTGCGGCGATTCAGGGTCATGTCGGTGCTCCTGTGGGGTGTGCTCAGCTACGCGAAAAGCATCGCGTTGGATGCACCGACCGCCCTCAATCGCGCAGGATCAGGCTGGGCCCGTCCGGAACGCACACAGCTTGTTGCCGTCCAAGTCACGGAAATAGGCACCGTAAAAGGCCTGTGGACCTTCGTCGCCACGCAGCCCCGGAGGCCCTTCGCAGCTGCCGCCTAGCTCCAGCGCCTTGGCATGCAGCGCATCAACCTTGGCGCGCGTATCAACGGTAAGGGCAATCATCGAGCCGTTGCCGATCGTCGCGGTGTTTTTGTCATACGGATTGGTCACGGCCAGACCGGGCTTGTCCCAGCCGGTGCCCCACATCGTGAAACCGCCCAGATCGTCGCCAAATTCCATGATCCGCGCCGCGCCGATGCTGCCGAGCAGGGCATCATAAAAGCCCCTGGCGGCGGCGATATTGTTCGTGCCCAATGTTGCATAACCGATCATCGAGATCCTCCCTTTATCGGGCGACGCGACTCACGTCCGCCCCCGTGTTCTTTTTATGTTCCGAGAGAATATTGGTCAATCGCGAATTCGGCACAGGGCCAATGGCGATGGTCGCGTCTGATTGCGCAGCGCCGCCACGTGCCCCATATGTTCCCGCATGGCCATCCAGATTCGCACCAGCCTCGACGAGCCGGAAACCGGCATTAGTTTCGTGCCGCACCGGCCCGAACGTCCGCCCAAGCTGGAGGGTGGCAGGCCGTTCAAGATCATATCCGACTATACCCCCGCCGGCGACCAACCGACTGCGATTGCCGAGCTTGTTGCGCAGACCGAAGCGGGTGAGCGCGACCAGGTGCTGCTTGGCGTCACAGGCTCGGGCAAGACCTTCACAATGGCCAAGGTGATTGAGGCGGTGCAGCGTCCCGCGCTGATCCTGGCGCCCAACAAGATCTTGGCGGCGCAACTTTTTGGCGAGATGAAGTCGTTCTTCCCCGACAACGCCGTCGAGTATTTCGTCTCCTATTATGATTATTATCAACCCGAAGCCTATGTCGCGCGGTCCGACACCTATATCGAGAAGGAAAGCTCGACCAACGAGTCGATTGATCGGATGCGGCACGCGGCGACGCGGTCGCTGCTTGAACGCGATGATGTGATCATCGTCGCTTCGGTTAGCTGCCTTTATGGCATCGGCTCGGTCGAGACCTATTCGGCGATGATCTTTGACTTGAAAAAGGGCCAAGTGGTCGATCAGCGCGAGATCGTCCGCAAGCTGGTGTCGCTCCAGTATAAGCGCAACGATGCGGGGTTTTCGCGCGGTAATTTCCGGGTGAAGGGGGATACGCTGGAGATTTTCCCATCGCATTATGAGGACACCGCCTGGCGCGTGTCGATGTTCGGCGACGATATCGAGGAGATTGTTGAGTTTGATCCGCTGACTGGCAAGAAAGTGGCCAGTCTGGATTATGTCCGCGTCTTTGCGAACAGCCATTACGTCACGCCCGGACCGACGCTGAAACAGGCGATGGAGGCGATCAAGTTCGAGCTGGCCGAGCGGCTGAAGGAGCTGGTTAGCGAGGGCAAGTTGCTTGAGGCGCAACGGCTGGAGCAGCGCACCAATTTCGATCTCGAAATGATTGCCGCAACCGGTTCTTGCGCGGGAATCGAGAATTATTCGCGCTTCCTCACCGGCCGGATGCCGGGTGAGCCGCCGCCGACATTGTTCGAATATCTCCCCGAAAACGCGCTGCTATTCGTCGATGAAAGCCATGTCACGATCGGCCAGATCAATGGCATGTCGCGCGGCGATCATCGCCGTAAGCTGACGCTGGCCGAATATGGCTTCCGGCTGCCGAGCGCGATCGACAATCGCCCGTTGCGGTTCAACGAATGGGAGGCGATGCGCCCGCAGACCACTTATGTGTCGGCCACGCCGGGATCATGGGAAATGGAGCAGACCGGCGGGGTGTTTGCCGAACAGGTGATCCGCCCCACCGGCCTGATCGATCCGCCGATTGAGATCAAGCCGGTCGAGGAGCAAGTGCAGGACCTGATCGTCGAAGCCAAGAAAACCGCCGAGGCCGGCTATCGCACATTGGTGACGACCCTCACCAAGCGGATGGCCGAGGATTTGACCGAATATATGCATGAGGCGGGGATCAAGGTCCGTTACATGCATAGCGATGTCGAAACGCTCGAGCGCATCGAGCTGATCCGTGACCTGCGGCTGGGCGTGTATGACGTGCTGGTCGGCATCAACCTGCTGCGCGAGGGATTGGATATTCCCGAATGCGGGCTGGTCGCGATTCTGGACGCCGACAAGGAGGGCTTTCTGCGCAGCGAAACCTCGCTGATCCAGACCATCGGTCGCGCCGCGCGCAATGTCGATGGGCGGGTGATCCTGTATGCCGACCGCATCACCGGCAGCATGGAACGCGCGATGAATGAAACCGGTCGCCGGCGCGAAAAGCAGCTCGCCTATAACGCGCTGCACGACATTACCCCCACGACGATCCGCCGCAATATCGGCGATATCATCAAGGACGTGGCGAGCCGCGATCAGGTGACGGTCGAAATCGATGAGGACCGCCCGCACATGGTTGGCCACAATCTGCGCGCGTACATTGAAGAGCTTGAAAAGAAGATGCGCGCGGCCGCGGCGGACCTGGAGTTTGAGGAAGCCGGGCGCTTACGCGACGAGATCCGATCGCTGGAGGCGGAGGAACTTGGGCTGCCGGTCGATGAGCGTAAGGCACCCGTGATGGGGCGGAGCAACGAGGGAAAACCGGGGACGCGCAAGACGCGCTATGGGAAGAGTCAGAAGTTCAAGAGTTCTCGAGGGCGGTAGGGTTTCATTTTTTTGTCAACATCAGAATTTCAGATTCTTGACATCAAGGACGATTGCAGTCTTGGAGGAATTTAATTGATAAGGTTCTGTAACCCCTAAGGTACAGAAATGACCAAAATCGCCAAACTTTATGCTTGGATCGTAGCCAACCCTCGAGCGATCATGTCTTTCCGTGACTTTGAACGTATCCTTCTCGCCTTTGGTTTCACCCATAGCCGAACAAGTGGCAGTCATAGTGCCTATCACCACGAACGAATCAATCAGTCGCTGATCATCCAGCCGCGCGGGAAGGATGCGAAGCCATATCAAGTCCAGCAATTCCTTGATATGGTGGAGGCATATGATCTGACATTGGAAGACTGATGGGCCATCATTACAACATCAACGTGCTTTGGTCGGCGGATGACGATTGCTGGATAGCCGATGTGCCCGACCTGAAATATTGCTCCGCGCATGGCGAAACACCGGTCGAGGCGATGGCCGAGGTGCAGGTTGCGATTGCGCTGTGGCTCGACGTTGCACGTGAAAAGGGCATGCCGATTCCCGAGCCGCGCTATCGCCCGGCCATATATGCCGCGAAATTCGCCGCTTGAATGACCGCCACTGATCCGAACTGGCTCCACAGCAGCCATGCGGGTGAGTTGCTGGTCCTCGAATTTATGGAGCCGCTCGGTCTCGACGCCGGGGCGTTGGCGCTTGCCCTCGATGTGCCGCCCGCCGAAATTCGCGCCGTGATCGCTGGCGAACGGCCGATGGACGCCGCGCTCGACCTGCGTCTGGCCCGCTATTTCCGCATGTCGGAGGGCTTTTTCCTTGGGCTTCAAGCCGACCATGAACTTCCCGAAGCCAAGCGCGCCCTGAATGGCGCGCTCGACAAGATCACCCCCCGCGCCGCTTAACCCTTCACGCCGCGCGCTGTTCGCCTGCGATGCCGGCGACGAACTTGCCCGCCACGCTTTCCATATTGGTCAGCCGGGCGTCCACCGTCGTCACGCGCGCCTGCAGGTTGTCGACTTCGCTGGCGACGACCTGGCTGTCTTCGCGGATCGCAGCGATCGTGCCTGACATGGTGTCGGCGGCGTGCGCGGTTTCATCGACGCTGGCGGTGATCGCGCTGACGGTGTTGGCCTGGTCGCTCATCGCCGTGCGGATCCGCCCGGCGCCATCGGCAAGCTGGGCGATGGTTGATTGGATCGACGCGTTGGTGTCTACGGTTGACCGCGTCGCTGCCTGAATGGCGGCGATCGTCGCGGCAATGTCATCGGTCGCGCGCGCAGTTTGGTTGGCGAGGCTTTTCACTTCCTGCGCGACGACGGCAAAGCCGCGCCCGGCATCGCCGGCGCGTGCGGCTTCAATCGTCGCGTTGAGGGCCAGCAAATTGGTTTGCCCGGCGATGTCGCGGATTAGCCCCAGGATCGATTCGATCGATTTGGCGTGATCAGACAGCACCCGCGACATATCCACCGCTTCCTCAGCCTGTTTGCTGGCGCGCATGGCGATGTCGGCCGCTGCCTCCACTTCGCCGCGCGCATCGCGGATTGCCTTGATCAGGCCACCTGCGGTCTGCGCGGCGTCGCGCATGGCGATTGCCGATTGTTCGGCTGCGATCGCGACTTCGGATGTCTTGTCGAGCGTGCTGCGCGCCGCCAGCGATGTCTGCTGCGTATGCGCGCGCAGCGCCGCGACATCGGCAACCGATTCGTGCAGCATCCCCCCCAGGTCAGCCAGATAGGATTGGCCCCGCGCCGCCAATTCCTCCGCGGTCTCGGCGCGGCGGACGACGCCGATCTGCGTCATGCAGATGTCGACCTCGATACAATGCAATCGGTGGATCGTGTCGAGCGCGAGCGCAACGAAATCGACATCGTCGGCATAATGGCTGGTGATCGCGCGAGTCAGCGCGGTACCGTAATTCATCAGGCCATAGATCACCATCGGCAGCGACAGGTTGAGCGCGGCCTGTTCTCGACCGCGCCGCGCAATCAGCGCGACCCAATTTTCATCGACCGGCAGTGTCCAGCGTTGCGCCGTCGTCTCGAGGACCAGCACCACGAATTCCTCGATCCGATCGGGCGCGACGCCGCTCAACGGATTTTGAAAATTAATGCGCCATTCGCGTTCGATCACCGGCATGATGACGTGCGACGCGCGCGCCCAAACGGTGCGCAAGGCCTGCTGAAAATGACCGCCTTCATTATACAGGCGAACGCGCATCGCGACTTCCTTGTCGCTCAACCGCTTGCTGATCCTCCCGTCGATCATTGCCGACCTGCCCCCAATTCCCGTGACTCTAATCCCCAGGACCCCAAGTCCCACGACCAATGTTGGACGTTTAAGCACCAAGTAGCGCGATGGGGTTAACGCTCCCTAAACCAGCCGCAAATGGCGGTTGATCGGGCCGAATTTGTCATTCGCGGTGATTGACCGAACGGCCCATGAACTGTATTAAATACATAACACACAAAAGGATGCCGCTGATGCGATCGACTGCGCTGCTGTTCATCACCGCCCTGACCCTGTCGTCGCTTTCCCTTTCGTCGCCACTGGCCGCGAAAGATGTGGCGCGACCCATCGTCGCAGCGGTTGCCGCACCCGGTCGCCCGGCGGAGCAGGTCACGCTCGATGAAGGCCGCAAGCCTGCCGATATCCTGGCGTTTGAAGGACTGAAACCCGGCATGAAGGCCGCCGATGTCATGGCCGGGGCAGGCTATTATACCGAGATTATGGCGCGCGTTGTCGGGCCGAAGGGGCATGTCACGGCATATGAACCCACCCAGTTCTTACCGACCGATGACAAGGGCAAGGCGATCTGGACATCGCTGGTCGCGCGCAACCCCAATGTGACGCAGACCGCGTATCCGTTCGATCAATTCACGGCAGCACCGAACAGCCTTGATTTCACGATGCTGCATTTATCTTATCATGATCTCTATTGGGAAAGTGCGCAGTATAAGGTGCCGCGCACTGACCCCGATGCCTTTGTCGCCACGCTGTTCAAGGCGACCAAGCCGGGCGGCATTGTGGCGGTGATCGATCACGCCGCGCTGCCGGGCGACACCCGCGCGACCGTTGAAAAGCTGCACCGGATCGATCCCGCCGTGGTCAAGGCTGATTTCGTGAAGGCAGGATTCGTGCTGGAGGCCGAGAGCGATGTGTTGAAGGTGACGGCGGACGATCACAGCAAGATGGTGTTCGACCCCAGCATTCGCGGCAAGACCGACCGGTTTGCGTTGCGGTTTCGGAAGCCGAAAAAAGGATAGTGTATCGTCAAGTCTAGAGGGGAGCTGATCAATGCGTAAATGGCTGTCGATGGCGGTGACATTTGTCTGTGTGGCCTGGGTTTTTTGTACAGTCGTTCCAGAGGCCCTGGCCTTTCCCCATCACCTTCAGGTCGGTGACACCCAGCTTTATTCGGATACGCCTATCCCTGAGCGCGCAGCGCGCAATATCCTGGCGCGATCGGATCGATTGCTTCGGGCCAGCCCGATCGCCGGGCCCGGATATGGCCGCCGTATTTTTTTGACTGACGGCGGCTGGCGCTGGCGATTATTGGCGCCGGGATCGCAAACCACGATCGCGATCAGCCGGCCCTTTATCGAAACGATCGTCTTCAATCGCAGTGACATCGCCAACGATAGCGTGATGACGCGGGCCAACACGGCCGGGCGACGCAGCCTGTCGGGCGTGATTGCGCATGAACGCACCCACGGCCTGATCCGCGCCCATTTCGGGCCGCTTGCCGATTGGCGCTACCCTATTTGGCTGCGCGAGGGATATTGCGATCTGGTCGCGGGTGGGGGCACCCTTTCCGACGCCGAGGCCGCCGCCCTGAAGGCACGGGGTGAAACGGCCCCGGCGCTCGTCTATTATGATGGCCGCAAGCGGGTCGAGGCCGTGCTGAAACGCAACGGTGGATCGGTGGAGAGGCTGTTCGCAGAGGCGGGCAAGCCCTGACGCTTCAGCCTGTTTTGTCCTCCACAATCCGGCTCGCATGCTTGGTCTCGGGCAGCATCAGAGAACCGACAAAGGGGGGAGCGATGCGAGCACAATATCCGCGCGCTCGGCAACCGGAACCTTGGGCAGCACCAAGGTTTCATACCCGAGCGCCGGATAAAGCGCGGCGAGCCGATTATATTCGGTGATCGCCGCCGCCAGATTGTGCTGGCGGGCCGAGTCGGTCGCATAGATTTCGGGCCAGGGCGGGGTTAGGAATACGCGCGGCGCGTAGCGATGATTGTAGCAGTCGCGCGCGATGGTGGGCTCGCCGGTCAGTGTTTCCAGCGCCGAAGCCGCATCGACAAGACCGCGATCGAAGAAGGTGATTCCCCGGTTGCTGCACGCTGCTTCACGATCGGCCATCGCCATCGTGATCGCCCGGCACAGGAAACCCTCCATATCGATCCATGGCATCGCGGTGCCGCCGCGCGCTCGTTCGGCGTCGACGATCCGCCGCCCCGGCTCCTCAATCACCGCAAAGCCGCGCCGCGCCAATTCGGTGAGCAATGTCGATTTGCCGCCACCCGAACAGCCCGAGATAACGACGAAGCGGTCCACTCCCCTCAATCCTCCACAATCAAGCTCGCATGCTTGGTTTCCGGCAGCATCAGGAACCCGATCGTCGCCATTCCGATGATCGCTGTGACGTACCAGTAAAACCCTGCCTCTAGATGCAGGTCCTTGAACTTCAGCGCGACATATTCCGCTGTGCCGCCAAAGATCGTGTTGCCCAGCGCATAGGGCAACGCCACACCAAGCGTGCGAATATGCGCCGGGAAGAGCTCGGCTTTGATCAGGCCGCTGATCGATGTGTAGGCCGATAGCAGCATCAGCGGGACGAGGATGATCGCGAACGCGCTGACCGCGTCGGTGGTTGCTGCAATCGCGGTGAACACCGGTACCGACACGGCCATCCCACCAAAGCCAAACAGCAACAACATCGGCTTGCGCCCAAACCGGTCCGCGAGCAGGCCGAAGATCGGCTGCGACAGCATGAAGATGATCAGCGCCGCGGTCATGATCTCGGTCGCGGTTTGCTTGCCGAAGCCCGACGTGTTGACCAGGAACTTCTGCATGTACGTGGTGTACGCGTAAAAGGCGCACGATCCGCCGCCGCTGATCGCCGCGACGATCATGAATTCGCGCGGGAAAGCGCGCCACAGGCTGAGCGCGGTCGATTTGGGGCGGTCCTTGGCGAGTGCCTCGAACTGCGCGGTTTCGGCGAGCCGCCGCCTGAGCACATAGACCGCCAGCGCCAGCGCCGCGCCGATCACAAAGGCGATCCGCCAGCCCCAGGCGCCCATCGCCGCCTCATCCAAAAAGCCCTGTAGGACTAGCGTCACGCCCAGCGCCAGCAACTGCCCGCCGATCAGCGTGACATATTGAAAGCTCGACCAGAAGGCGCGCCGCTTCTTGCTCGCCATTTCGGAGAGATAGGTGGCACTCGCGCCATATTCGCCGCCGACTGACAGCCCCTGCAACATCCGCGCGATGACAAGGATGGCCGGGGCGATCACGCCGGCCTGGGCGTAAGTCGGCGCGATCGCGATCATCAGCGATCCGGCGCACATCAGCCCCACCGATAGCGCCAGCCCCGCCTTGCGGCCATGCCGGTCGCCATAGCTGCCCATGATCCAGGCGCCGATCGGCCGCATCAGGAAACCCACCGCAAAGATCGCGGCGGCGCTCAGCAGTTGCGCGGTCTGGTCAGATTTCGGGAAAAAGCTTGGCGCGAAATAAATGGTCAGCACCGAATAGGCATACCAATCATACCATTCGACCAGGTTCCCCGCCGATCCGCCGAGGATCGCTTTCAGCCTTTTGCCGTCCATAGTTCCTCCGCCGGGCCCCTGATTGCCCCTTGGTTGCCCAAGGACGGGACGAAGGGAAGCGGTTTCATGGTTGATGGGGCGGATCGGCGGTTGAGCCTTTGGGCGGCATCGCGCATAGGGATAGGATGCTGCGATCGCCCCTTTTTGTCGTGATGCTGGTGGCCGGCTGCGCCAGCGCCCCTGCGCCGCTCCCGGCCCGGCTTGCCCCGCCACCCGCGCTGCAAGTCACGCCGCCGGTGGTATCAACTGCCGTGCCGACCCCTGCACCAATGGTTGCCGCTACTCAGACGCCGGGCCCAGTGCCCCCCGCTTATGGCGGTGACTGGCGCGATTGGCCGGTGACGCCGGGTGACTGGGTGTATCGCCAGGATAGTCGCGGCAGCATCGCGCTGTTCGGCAGGCCGGGTGCCGATGCTGAACTGACCATCCGGTGTGATCGCGGCGCCGGGCAGATCTATGTGTCGCGGCGCGGTGCTGCACCCGGCAATGCGCCGCTGACCATCCGCACCTCAAGCATGGCGCGCACCATTGCTACTCAGCCAACCGGCGCGAGCCCGGCGTATATGGCCTTTGCGCTGTTCCCGCGTGATCCGTTGCTTGATGCGATCGGGTTCAGCCGGGGGCGGTTCATCGTCGATCAGGCGACCTTGCCGGTGCTCGTCATTCCCGCCTGGCCGGAGATTTTGCGCGTCAGCGAAGATTGCCGTCCGTGATGCGTAGGACGGTGGTGGTCCTGGCCTCGATTGGGCTGGCCGGTTGCGCTCCGTCTGCCGACACGCCTCCCACCAAGCCGGAAGATGCCTCGGTCGCGATCAGCGTGCCGGGGCCGGACCGCGTGATCGCGTCGGGGATATTGCCGACGCCCGAGCTGGACGGCGTGGCGATCACCGCTGGCCATTGGCGGCATGATGTTGGCCCGGCCGGCGATGCCGCGGTGTTTGTTGATACTGCCGGCCAGACGCAATTTGCGCTGCGCTGCGATTCCGCTCGCCACCGGTTATTGTTCGTCCGCGCAGCGCCCGCTGCAGCGGGGGGCATGCTGAAGATCATCACCGGATCGGGCGCGGCCAGCTTTGTCGCGCGGCCGCGCGCCTTTGCGCCGGGCGTGATGGCGGCGGTGCCGATCGACGATAGCTTCATTTCCACGGCGCTGGCGCGGGCAAAAGGGCGGATTGGCGTGATGCTGACGGGCAGTTCTGCACCCGGTGCAACGCTGGCGATGCCAGCAGATGGCGCGATTGCAGCGGTGATTGGGGACTGTGCGGGCCGGTCCCAAGCACAGTCCTCTTGAATCGCCCAAAAAGAAATAAATTACAAGACTTGTTGTTATGAATCACATGATTCAAACAGGAGTCGTGCCCAGGCAGGGTACGCCGTTTTAACTAGCGAAAGGAGGTGATCCGATGTCTCATGGTTCAGCAAAGGGGTCGGTTCAGTTCGTTCGGGGGATGCGGCGCTAATCCGCCGGGCCTGACGGGGGGCATTCTCCCCCAGTCAACGTTAAGGCCCATAGGATTGGCGGCTCGCATGGTCTCCCGGGCTGGAGCTTCCGGCCGCTGACCATGTCAGGAGGTTGCCGGGGCGGTGCGTGGCACCCCCCGGCAGCCTCTTTTCATTTGTAGGGCGTTGACCTGCTAGAGGGTCGCTTGTTCGGGGCGGGGTAACAGGCGGCCTTTTTCATGGCCCAGAAAAACCAAAGGCAGCCCGTTAGGGCTGCCTTGGCATTTAGTTCCCTTGCGGGAAACGGACACTCACGGGGAGGCCGCCTGTGCCTCCCATATAGGGCCAATGGTCCTACTATGCAATTAAGATTCTAGGGGGCGGGAGGCGCGGACGGCTTGGGGAGCCATTCGAGTGCTAAGCGTAGCATAGCGTCAAACTCAGGCACAGGCAGGCGCGCTATGCCGCCCTTGTCGGGCAGCAGTCTGCTAACGGCAACAGTGCCCATCTTGTCGCAGATCGCCCACGCCGCGCGCCCGTCGATCGTCGTTTGCAGCGGGAATGCCCATTGATTGCCCGCTTGCGTCTGCGTCGAGCAGGGAATGACAGTGACCGCGCCATAGAGCGTGTTTCGGTAAGAAAGCACGATGACGGGGCGGCGCTTCCAAAATTCAGGCAACTGCGCATCCTGCGGAAAATCGCACCAGAAAAGCTGGCGGATTTTGGGTGCGGCAATCAGGCGCGGCGCGACTTTTGGCGGGGCCGCTTGTTCATGGGCAGGCATAAGTAATTCGATCATCAACAGAGGGGGCGCGCGGCGAGCCGCGCGTCATTCTTCGCTTGCCACCACGCGGAGCTTGGGCGCGCCACGGCGATTCTGACGCCGCTTCGCGATCTCGGCCTTGTCCTTCATCTCGGCCAGCTTTTCATCGGCGAAGGGCTTGGCGGCCTTAATCAGGCCGTCGAGATGATAGATGTTGGTTTTGCTGCCTGCATCGGTGCGGCGTTCTTCGCGGCGCAAATAGCCCGCAGCTTCCAGCCCTGCGACGTGCTTTTGAATCGTGCGCGGGTGCACGTCCATTGCCTTCGCCATTGTCCCCTTGGAGGGGAAGGGCCTGCCTTCTGCCGTCCACCATTTGCTCGCCAGATAGAGCACAATGTTGAGATCGAGCGGCGTCAGGCCGAGCTGCTTTTGGTTTTCGATGATAACCGACGGCAGTGCAGTCCAGCCAGCATCCATGAGCGGCTTGGACCACTTTTTCTCATTGGTCCGTAGATCGGTGTTCGTGTCCGTTTGTGTTTTCGCTGCCATCGGGGTATTCCTTTCGTAACCGCGATATGAGGCTGTTAGTCGGGCGTTTCAAGTTGCAGGGGGAGAACGTAGCGGCGCGGGGGGAGGCCCAAAGGACCGCCCACTCCCTAGCCCCTATGCCCTAGGAGGCGGGAGCCACCAGCGCCCTGCAGAGTAGTACGCATTGTCAATCAGGGCACATTGGGCACATATTCCGCGTCGGATAGCCCAGTAACCATAGGGCGGGTGCCCCCCGGACCTCCCCCTTACCTTTGGAAATTCCAGAGCGGGCGCAGTGCGGTGCGGGAAGGCGGGCTTCGGCGCGATGTGCCTAAGTCGCAATGGCGTGTCGAAGGGCAGTATTGGAGGCACCTACCCTTCGATACGCGTCTTCGACTTCGCTCAGCCGCTACTCAGGGCAAACGGATTATCTGCATCAGCGGCCCTCGCACGAGCACTTGCGCCGCGCCCCCTGCCCGTTACGCTTGCGTCAACGTCTTTGGGGAAATTCATGCGCCACCATTTTCTGCCGATCGCTGCCGTCGTCGTCGTTGCCGTCACCACTCCCGCCACCGCGCAGACCGCCCCCAAAATCGAGGAAGCCTCCATCGCCGATCTACGCGCGATGATGGCGGATGGCACGGCGTCGAGCGAGGCGATTACCCAGGCCTATCTGGCGCGGATCGCGGCGATGGACCGGACCGGGCCAACGCTCCGATCGGTCATTGCGACCAATCCGGACGCGCTGGCGCAGGCCAAGGCGGCGGACGCGCGGCGCAAGGCGGGCAAATCGCTCGGGCCCCTCGATGGGGTGCCGGTGCTGGTGAAGGACAATATCGAAACCAAGGATCCGATCGCGACGACGGCGGGCAGCCTCGCGCTCAAGGACAATGTCACCTTGCGCGACGCGCCGATGGTGGCGGTGCTGCGCGCGGGTGGCGCGGTGATCCTGGGCAAGACCAATCTCAGCGAATGGGCCAATATCCGATCGAACAATTCAGTCAGCGGCTGGAGTGCGGTCGGCGGGCAAGTGCGCAATCCCTATGCGTTTGACCGCACCCCCTGTGGGTCGTCGAGCGGTACCGGTGCCGCGATCGCCGCCAGCTTTGCTGCGGTTGGTATCGGCACGGAAACCGATGGGTCGGTGGTCTGCCCGTCGTCGATCAATGGGCTGGTCGGGCTGAAGCCGACGATCGGGATGGTCAGTCGCACGCATGTCGTGCCGATCAGCCATAGCCAGGATACGCCGGGGCCAATGGCGCGCAGCGTCACCGATGCCGCGATCCTGTTTTCGCAGATGATTGCCAGCGACCCCGCCGATCCGGCAACGCGCGATGCCGATCTGTTCAAGCGCGATTACGCCGCAGATCTGCCCCGCGCGACGTTAAATGGGGTGCGCGTGGCGGTCTATCGGCCCGCGATGAATGCCGATCTTACCAAGGCGTTCGACGCCGCGCTGGCGGTGCTGAAGGCGCAGGGCGCGGTGCTGGTCGATGTGGAAAAGCCCAAGCTTGAGGGGATTGGCGCTGCTGAATTCGCGGTGTTGTTGACCGAGCTGAAGCCCGATCTGAACAGCTATCTGGCGACCACTCCGCCAGCCGTGAAGACGCGGACGCTGGCTGATGTGATTGCGTTCAATGAAGCCAATGCGGCGACGGAAATGCCCTATTTCGGGCAGGAAACATTCCTGGCGGCGGAAAAGACCAATGGCCTGACCGATCCCGAATATCTCGGCGCGCGCGCAAAATCGCTGCGGCTGGCGGGCAAGGAAGGCATTGACGCGATGCTCGCCAAGGCAGGCGCGCAGATCCTAGTGGAACCGAGCTATGGCCCCGGCTGGCTGATCGATCACGTCTATGGCGATCAATATAATGGCCCGTCGTCGAGCGAGCTGCCCGCCGTGTCGGGCTATCCCAATCTGACTGTGCCGATGGGGCTAGTGCGCGGATTACCGGTCGGCTTGTCGTTCATCGGCCGCGCGCATAGCGAAACGACCTTGCTGGGTGCCGGCTATATTTATGAACAGGCGAGCAAAGCGCGGGTTGCGCCGCGCTATCTGCCAAGCGCTGATGTCGGGCCGGGGATGGACGGGACGCGCTAACCGCGTTCGCGTTCCAGCAACTCGGCGCGGATATGCGTTGCACGCAGGGACATCCTGACCTCGATCATGAACATGACGAGGCCGGCGACGAGCAACACCATTGCCAGAATGAAAATCAGCGCGACGATTGTGCCGATGTGCAGATTGGCGAGCTCGGCGACGAAGAGCAGCGCGACGACGGTGCAGATCGCCACGGCGCTGGTCACGCACAGGAACAGTGCTGCGTTGATCACTGACATGCGCCGATCAAGCAGCCGCAATTCCCAGACATGCCGATCATGTTCTGGGCCGCTGCTGCGCGGATGAAGCCGTTCGAGCGCGCGGGCGCGATCGACGACGCGCGCCAGTCGTCCAGCAATGACGTTCAGCACTGCGCCAATCCCCGCGAGCAGGAAAACCGGGGCCAAGGAAAGCTGGATCGTCTGCGCGATCGTGGTGACGGCTGGGGAGAATTGCATAGGAAAATACTCATAACGGATCGCGGTGGTCTGGCCACTACCAACCATATCGTAACGATTATTGCGGTATTTTTGCTGCATGACCAAGCCGCTGTTGCTCGCTGATTTCGTGCGCCTGCCGGCGACGATGACGGCAATGGCGTGTGAAGGACTGTCCAGCAGGATCGATGCCGTTGCGGCGGTCGCCCCGCATAGCCACCAATTTCTGCGCTATCACTGGTTCGCGGCGGCACTCGCCGCGCAGGGCGGGCAGGCCCATACGATCATGATCGAAGCGGATCGCGTGCCGCTGGTCGCGCTGCCGATGGTGGCGATCGGGCCCGGATGGGCGCGGCTGGCGGCGGTGCCGGGCAGCTATTGGCCGTTTCGCAGCTTTCCGGCGTATGAAGGTGCCGATGCATCTGTGTTCGATGTGCTTGCTGATTCGCTGGCAGCGCGCGTCAATGCGCTCAGGATCGGGCCGGTTTATGATGATGATCCGGCAGCAATGGCGCTGATCACGGCCGCGCGCGGACGCGGCTGGGCAGTGCTCGATCGCTTCATCGCTGATAGCTATCTGCTCGATATGGCTGCCGAAGCGGTTGGTGGATGGCCGCGTAACTCGACGCTGCGCAAGAATCGTTTCCATGAAAAGCACTTGGCCGACCACGGCGCGCTGGAATGGGAATTTCTGGATGGCAAGGCGCTGTCGGACGGTGGCTTTGATGCGATGGCGGCAATCGAGGAAAAGAGCTGGATCGCCGCGCGCACCGATGGTCGCGACGCGAAATTCACCCGCACCGGTCACGGCGCCTTCTGGCGTCAGGTCGTCAGCGATCCGGTGATCGCCGGGATGCTGCATGCCGCGCTGTTGCGCGTGGATGGCGCGCCAGCGGCTTTTTCCTTCGATATTGATGCGGGGCCGCTCAAATATGCGATCGCCAACAGCTATGATCCGGCGTTCGCCAAGCATTCGCCGGGCAAATTGCTCTATTATCGCAACCTGGCAGACGCGATGGCGCGCGGGATTACGCGGGTTGATTGGGGGGCGGGCGATAGCGGCTATAAAAGGGTGATCGGGGCGACCAAAGGGCCGGCGATCCGGGATTGGCTGCTGGTGCGGCCGGGGTTGCCGGCGATGCTCGGCGCGCTGCTCAAAGGCTATTGGGCGCGGAGCGGGCAGGGGCATTGATCGGCTATTGACGGCTGCGGGCACCGCCCGGTAACTTCTTGGCCTCGCTTGGAGTGGATATGTTAGGAATTGTCGCCCGCTGATTGCTGGCCGGGATCGTGATCCCGGTCCCGGCATCACGCATCGTCGCCGCCCATTGTTGGGCGTTTGCGGCGGTGATGGCGCTAACCCCATGCTCGGGGCTGACATTTCCCATGAATATTTCAAAGCTTGAACAGCGCGTGCTGCACGCGCTGGCGCAGGGTGGCCGCATCGTCCACCGGCGTGATGATGACGGGCGTATCGCGGCGGTCGATTGCTTCACCCGTGAAGGCTATGTGCTGAGCGATTGCACGCTCAGCCTATTCCAGCGGCTCAAGCGGCGCGGGTTGATCGCCAGCAGCGGCGGTGGCCCCTATCGCGCGACGCGGCTTGGGCTGGCGTCGGTACGGGCACAACCCGACAATCGCTAACCCTGGCATTGGGTCGCTGGACCCCGGCACTGTGCCGGGGTTCCCTCATCAGCGTGATACGAAACGGGATCAAGCGCACTTGCGGCACCGGGAGAAAACCGGCTTTACTCATGCGGATGACTAAATTGCTCCACCACCGCCCGAACGCGTCATGAACCGCGGAGAAGAATTGCTCGCCGGGATCGAGCTTGGCGGCACCAAATGCATCGCGGTGCTTGCGCGCGGCGAGACGATCTTGGCCAAACAGGCCTGGCCGACCGGCGCCCCTGCCGAAACATTGGCGGCGGTGCTTGGCACGCTGGAGGGCTGGCGGGCGCAACAGGGCTTTGTCGCGATCGGCATCGCAGCGTTTGGCCCGCTGGGGCTGGCCCCGGCCGCGAGCCGTTTTGGCCATGTGCTGGAGACAACCAAACCAGGCTGGAGCGGCTTTGATCTGCTCGGCACGGTGCAGGCCCGTTTTGATTTGCCGATTGCGCTGGATACCGATGTTGCTGGGGCGGCATTGGCAGAACAGCTTTGGGGCGGCTCAGTTGGCTGTCGGGTGCATGCCTATGTGACGATTGGCACGGGCGTTGGCGGCGGCATCATCGTCGATGGTCGGCCCGTGCATGGTTTCCTGCATCCAGAGATCGGCCATATGCGTGTGCCGCGCCGGGCGGACGATGCTTTTGCCGGCATGTGCTGCTTTCATGGCGATTGTGTGGAGGGGTTGGTGTCTGGCCCGGCGCTTGAAGCGCGGACGGGCCTGGCCGGGGCGGATATTCCCGCTGACCATCCGGTCTGGGCCGATGTAGCGCGGGAATTGGGCGATTTCTTTGCCAATATGCTGATGAGCTTCGCGCCCGAACGGATTGCGCTGGGCGGCGGCGTGCTGCAGCAGCGGCCCTATCTGCTCCCCCAGATCCGCGCCGTGGTGACGGAACGATTGGCGGGGTACCTGCCCGATAATGTCATCGCCCCGGCCGCGCGGATCGCGATGGCGACGTTGGGTGCCAATGCCGGTCCGCTCGGCGCCATCGCGCTGGCAGCGCTCGCGCGCGGCTAACCAAGTCCGGCTTTTGTTGTCTTACGGCGCGACGGGATCGCCAGAGGGCGGTGCGGATGCCCAGTTCTGGGCCAGACCCTGGCTGAGTCCAAAGGCATAGAGCCGGTTCATATAGGCCGTATCGAACGGCTTATGTGGCGGACCGGGTTCGAAGCCTGACGTGATATAGCTCAAATGGTAGCGCGCGCCGTAGCGTTTTGACCAAAGATAGGCGGTTGCAGTCTGTTCGCGCACCGCCGCCGCCGTCGCCAGCGTGAAGGCACGACTTGCAATGGCGAGGATGCCGCCTTTGACGATCTTGAAATCGCCCCCCAATTGCCCGTTCACCAACAAATAGAGATCGGACACATCGGTGCCGATCCCGCTGGTGGTGATCACCCCCGGCGGCACCACCAGCAACGATCCCGATGTCGCGCCATCGACATGTGCTTCGCGGATCAGTTTGCCGCCCGATTGCGCATCGATCACCACTGGCGGGAACAGCGCTGGTACCGCAGACGATGCCAGCAATACCTGCCGAAACAGCCGATAACGACCGGGCGCCTTGCTGTCGGCGATAACCCCCAAATTCCATACGACGCCGCGCTGCGCATCGAGATTGGCGGTGCCGACGAACAACCGCCTGCCACTGCGATGCGCGGCGGCGACCTCGTCGATCACTGCATCGGTCACATAGGTGTTGAGCAGCCGCCACAGCGGCCCAGTGGTCGCGACGCTGGTCGACAGCAACGCCGTTGGCGGCAGGCGGAGTTTGTAAATGTCGCGCTGGCTGATCGTTGTGTAAGCGGCCTTGACCCGGTCATCATAGCGCGCGCCGAGAAGGGCAAAGGGGGCAATCAGCGCACCGGTGCTGACCCCGGTGACCACGGTGAATTCCGGGCGCTTGCCCGATTGGCTCCAGCCGTTGAGAAAGCCCGCGCCATAGGCCCCGTCGTCCGATCCGCCCGATATGGCGAGCATTGCCTCTGCCCGGCCGGCCAAGCGTTCCGGTCGCGCGCGCATGAAGGCGGCGGGATCATCGGCCCAGAACCGCGCGCCGGGAATGCCGGGCATTTGCGCGATTGCCTGTTCTTGTTCGCTGTAAAGCCGCTCGGGCAGCGTGACACAGCCGCTGGTCGTAACCAGGGCAAGCGCCAGCAGCGTCGTGAGGCCGAAACGTCCGGTCATTTGTCCGTCTCCGCCCAGGTGCCGCCAAGGGCCTTGGCGAGTGCGATATAGGCTTTCAGCGTGTCGGTCTGCGCGCTTAATGCCTGTTGTTCAATGGCTAGCCTAAATGATTGCGATTCAAGCCAGGCGATCCGATCATCTTCGCCTGCGCGAAAGCGACGTTCGGCAAGCGCGGTAGCGGTGCTGCTTTCGGTGAGGGCAGCGGCGCGGTCCAGTTGCGCGGACCTGCTCGCGGCGAGACGATTGACCGCAGTTTCGCTGTCGGCAAGCGCCCCCAATACCGCCTTTTCATAGCGGGCTGCTGCGGCATCGGCGCGCGCATCGGCGGCGCGGATCTGCGCCCGGATTCGCCCGAACGAGAAAATTGGCCAGCTGAAGCTCGGCCCGATCTGAAAGCGCGTGCTCGCCCCCGAAGCAATATCGCCAAGCGCACGCGATTGCTGGCCCAGGCTGCCGGTCAGCGAAATATGCGGATAGAGATTGGCGGTCTCCACGCCGATATCGGCGGTAGCGGCAGCGAGATCGGCATCGGCAGCACGGATGTCGGCGCGGCGGCGGAGCAGATCGGAGCGGATGCCGGTCGCCACCACGACAGGCACCTGCGGCAAGGGTGCGGTGGGGGACAGATCGGCAAGCAATGCCTCGGGCGGCTGGCCGGTCAGCAACGCCAATCGGTAGATCGCGCCGCGGATATCAGCCTCAATCCCGCTGATCGCCGCGCGGGCGGTGTCCGCACGCTGCCGTGCTGATGCCTGATCACTGGCCGAGGATTCGCCCGCTGCGGTGCGTTGCGCGACCAGGGTTGCGATCGCATCGCGGATATCGCTGTCCGCGCGGGCATTGGCGAGCCGGGCCTGGGCGGCGCGCAGATCGGCATAGCTGCGGGCAACCTCGGCGATGCTTTGCAAACGGACATCGTCGATTCGCGCTTCGGCAGCGGCAGCCCGCGCTCGCGATCCTTCTACCGCGCGCCGGGTGCCGCCCCACAGGTCAAGCTCCCAAGAGGCATCGAAGCCAGCATCAAACAGCGAAAACTGCCGTGTAAAACCGGGAATACGCGCAATCGGGATCTGGCCATTCTGGCTCAGCTGGGTCTCCGTTGCCCCACCGCTCGCGCGGATTTCGGGCACGGTTCGGCCAGCGGCAGCGTCGCGATTGGCGCGCGCATCAAGCAGCCGCGCCTGTGCCTCACGAACATCGAGATTGTCCGTGAGCGCGCGCGCCACCAGCGTGTCGAGCATCGGATCGCCCAGCGCCCGCCACCAGCTGGTATCGACATCGCCGGGTGCAGTGTCCGGCGATACCCATGGCGCCGCGCTGCCAAGCGTGGTGGGCGGTTGCCGATAGCTTGGCCCGACGGTGCAACCGCCAAGCACGGCCAGTATCAGGATAAGGGGCGGGGCATATCGCATTGGCTTCACTCCACGCGCGATCGGAATTGCAGGGTTGCTGCGGTCAGCGTCACGGCGGCGATGACCATCAGCGGCCAGCTATTGGCGAACACATCCGCCAGCGGCATCGCTTTCAGAAACAGGCCCTCGGCGATGATCAGGAAATGTTTTTGCGGGTTTGCTTCGGCAATGATCTGCAGCCAGCGGGGCATATTCTCATAGGGGCTGGTGAAGCCTGACAGCAGGGTCATCGGCACCGTCACCAGAAACATCCCCAGAAACGCCTGTTGCTGGGATTGCGAAATCGTCGAAACGACCATGCCGATGCCAATCACGGCGAGCAGAAAAAATGTCAGCGCGGCATAAAAGAGCAGGATCGATCCGGTCATCGGCACGCCGAAAAAGACCGGAATAACGATCAGGTACAGGGTGCCGTTGAACATGCCGATCAGGAAAGGCGGCGTCATCTTGCCGATCAGGATTTCATGCAACCTAAGCGGCGAGACCATCAACTGATCAAACGTCCCCAGTTCGCGTTCGCGGGCAACCGACTGGACGATCACCGACAGCGCAGAAATGGCGCAGATGATCGCGACCAAAGACGGCATGATGAACCACAAATAATCGAGATTGGGGTTGAACCAATTGCTGACCAGCACCCGCCCGGGGAGTGGCGTTCGCGAGGCAGCCGGGCGGACAACCGCACCGACGCTGGCGGCGATCTGATCGATATAGCTGGCGGTGATCTGCGCGGCATTGGATCGGCGCCCGTCAAAGATGGCCTGCACTTGTGCTGGCCGACGCGCCGCAACATCGCTGCTGAAGCGCTGATCGAACACCAACACACCAATCGCGCGTTGATCATCGATCGCGCGGCGCAATGCATCTGGCGATTCGATGCGGATCAGCCGCTGGACATTGGGGCTGCCGGCAAGCTGATTGATGAATTCGGTCGCTGCCGGGCCGCCGTCGCGATCATAAATGCCGATCGTGACATTCTTTACCTCCAGCGTCGCCGCCGCGCTGAACAGCACCAGCTGCAGCAGTGGCGGGATGATCAGGGTGATGCGCCCGCGCGGATCGCGCAGCACCGCCCATAGTTCCTTGACGATCATCGCCAGAATTCGCCCGCCGCCGCTCATGCGATCCGTCGCTTCGTTGCCCGCACGGCGAGCGTGAAAAAGATCAGCCCAAAGCCGAGCATCGCCGCGATATCAGGCAGGAACAGCCGCCAGTTATCGCCCACCACGAACACGGTTTGCAGCGGCGGGATCAGGTAGCGCGCCGGGATCAGATAAGTGATGATCTGCACCCAGCGTGGCATTGAGGCGATTTCGAAGATAAAGCCCGAAAGCAACATGCCCGGCAAAAACGCGGTCAGCAGCGCGATCTGGCTGGCGACGAACTGGTTCTTTGTGGCCGCCGAAATAAACAGACCCTGGCCAAGTGCCGGGACCAGAAACGCCGATGCGATCGCCAGCAGCGCGATCGGCGATCCGCGAAAGGGCACGCCGAAAACGAACACCGCCAGCAGCGCGCAGATCGTCATCGAGCCAAGCCCCAGCATGAAATAGGGGATCACTTTGGAGGCCATGAATTCGCCCATGCCAATCGGCGTTGCCATGATCGCCTCCATCGTCCCGCGTTCCCATTCGCGGGCGATGACGAGCGCGGTGAGCAGTGTGCCGATCATCGTCATCACGATGGCGATGGCGCCGGGCACCAGGAAAAACCGGCTGGCAAGCTCTGGATTGAACCAATAGCGCTGGTCGACACTGATGGCCGGGGCAATGCTACGACCGCGATCTTCGCTTCGTGCCGCCGCCCAGCTCGCCTGCACGCCTTGCGCATAGGCAGCGGCAAAGCTGGCGGTGTTGGGCGACGATCCATCAGTGATCACCTGAATATCGCCGCTGCCCTGCCGTTCGACACGCCGGCTGAAATCGCTGGGGATCACGACAATCGCGCGCACCTTGCCCGCGACCAGATCCTGCTTCAGCATTTTGAGATCGCCCGTCGAGGCGACGTCGAACCAGCGTGATTGCTGAAAGGCACCGGCAAGGCTCTGCGCGGGGCCGCCACCGTCCTGCAGCGACAGCGCAATCCGGGTGCGCGCCGTGTCCAGGCTGACGCCATAGCCGAACAGGAAGATTAGCAGCACCGGCAGGACAAAGGCGATCAGCAGCGTCGATGGATCACGGAAGATCTGCAATGTCTCTTTCAGCAGCATCGCGCTGAATCGGCGGTAATCCCAGCGCTCGTTCATGCCGCTGCCTCGCGCTGCAGGTCGGCCGCCTCGATCAGGGCGATGAAGGCGTCCTCCATCGTCGCATCGGCTTTGCCTGCCTGGCGTTTCAGCTCGTCAGGGGTGCCGGTGGCGATTTGTTCGGCGCGGTAGATCAGCGCGATCCGGTCGCAATATTCGGCCTCGTCCATGAAATGGGTGGTCACGAGGACCGTTACCCCCTTTTCGACCAGCCCGTTGATGTGGCTCCAAAATTCACGCCGGACGATGGGATCGACGCCCGATGTCGGTTCGTCGAGGAACAGCACAGGCGGTTCGTGCATCACCGCACAGGCCAGCGCGAGGCGTTGTTTGAAGCCAAGCGGCAAGGTGGCGCTATTGACCTTTAGGTAGCGCTCCAGCCCGAAAATCTCGGTGACGCGCGCTGTTGCCACACGCCGTGCGGCCCCCTGCAACCCATAAATGCCAGCGAAGAAGTCGAGATTCTGCTGGACGCTGAGATCGCCATAAAGCGAGAATTTCTGGGCCATATAGCCAAGCGACTGGCGCGCATCGGCTTTGGCGGTGCGCAGATCGAAGCCCGCGACCGATCCGGTGCCATGGGTTGGCGTCAACAGGCCGCACAGCATCTTGAAGGTGGTCGATTTACCGGCGCCATTGGGGCCGAGCAGCCCGAAAATCTGTCCGCGCGGGATCGAAAAGCTCACATCATGCGCAGCGGTGAAGTCGCCAAAAATCTTGGTCAGCGCATGGGCGGCAATCGCCGGCGCCGAATTGGCCGGGATGGTGCGATAGGCCTTGGCCAGTGCACTGCTGCCATGCGCGCCGCCGCCCAGAATATCGATAAAACCATCTTCAAAACGCGGCTCGGCGGGTTCGATGGTGATGGCGGGCAGGCCGAAATCGGCAGCAGCAAGAACAACGTCGCGGTTGCGCAGCAACAATCGCACGGCGTCCCCCTGTACCGTCCCGTCGATTACGTCATCGCGGTCAAGAACATGCTCCAATATGTGGCGGCGATCGGCGGAGGGGACCGCAACGCGAACCACGCGCCCTTCTACCTGGCGCAACAATTCGCCCGGCGGGCCGCCGTGCAGCATCTTGCCTTCGTTAAGCAGGAATACCGTGTCGCATTTCTCGGCTTCGTCCAGATAGGCGGTTGACCATAAGATGCCGACGCCGTCGCCCGCCAGCGCGCGGACCATTGCCCATAATTCTCGCCGCGATACTGGATCGACCCCGACCCCAGGCTCGTCGAGCAGCAACAGTTTCGGCGCGCGCACCATGGCGCAAGCAAGCCCCAGTTTCTGCTTCATGCCGCCCGATAACTTACCGGCACGGCGCGCCTGAAAGCGCTTGAGATCGGTAAAGTCGAGCAGCCGCGCAAAATTCTCAGCGCGCTCGCTGGCGGGAAGGCCGCGCAGATCGGCATAGAGATTGAGATTCTCGATCACCGACAGGTCTTCGTAGAGCCCAAAGCGCTGCGGCATATAGCCAATCTGCGCGCGGTCGGCCTGGGCAGCGGGTGCGCCGAAAACCTCGATGCTGCCCTGATCGGGCATGATCAGCCCCGCCAGAATACGGATCAGCGTCGTCTTGCCGGCGCCGTCCGGGCCGATCAGCCCGGTCATCTGCCCTGGCATGATCGTCAGGTCGACCGAGTCGAGCGCGGCGGGGCCATCACTGACGAAGCGTTTGGTAACGCCCACTGCCCGTGCGACGGGCGCTGTCATGTCAGTTCTTGCCTGCGGCGCGGGCCGACGGCACGGCAATGCTGACGGGTTGGCCCTGGCGCAGCGCATCATCGGGATCGCTGACGTTGATCCGCAGCCGATAGACCAGATCGGTGCGGAGATTTTCGGTCTGCACGGATTTGGGGGTAAATTCCGCGGTCGGCGAGATGAAACCGATCGTGCCGTGATAGCGGCGGGGATTGCCATCAGCGCGCACCAGCACGGCCATGCCGGGCGATATCCGGCCCAGATCGGGCTCGGCGATATAGGCGCGCACGCGTAAGGGGCGATCGATCGTCAGGGTGAATACTGTTTCGCCAGGTTGAACGATCGCGCCGGGCTCGCGCGCGCGCGTCAGCACCGTGCCGCCTTCGGGCGCAATGATCGTGGCATCGGCCAGATCGGTGCGGGCCCGGTCGCGGCTCGCCATGGCGGATGCGCGTTGCGCGCGGGCGGCGCGGATATCTTCGCTGCGGCTGCCGGCTTGTTGCAATAACAACGCCTGTTGCGCTGCCTTTAGCCGTGCCTGCGCCGCCTTTAGGTCAGCCCGGGTCGCGTCGGCGATTGCCTGGCTGACCGCACCACTGGCGACCAGCGACTGGCGGCGGGCATCATCTTGCTGCGCCTTGTCGAGCGCGGCCTGGCGTTCGGCGAGCACCGCTTGCGCCTGGGCGATATCCTGCGCGCGGCTACCGGCTTCGCGCTTGGCGAGTTCGGCATCGGCCAAGGCGATCTGCGCATCGGCAACCGCCACCGAATCGCGCAATGGTCGCGGATCGAGCCGAGCGAGAATGGTGCCGGGTGCCACCTTGGCACCCTCGTCCACGGCCATCGTTTCGATCCGCCCCGGCACGCGGAAAGCGAGTTCGACCTGCCGGACATCGACATTGCCATAGAGCGCCAAGCCGGTGTCCGCAGGCGCAAATAGGCCGAACCCGCGGGTGGCAAGCGCCGCCACCACCACCATGATCAGCGCCGCGATCCCGATCGGTCGCCTGAACTTCATATGCCGTCTCCTGCTTCGAGCGCGTCAAGAATCGCGGCCAGATGCCGCTGAATGCTTTGGTTGATCGCGGCCGCCTGGTCGGGGCCAATGCTGGTCCAGCCGGTGGTGCGCATGACGGCGGCGTGCGCGACGCGAAAGGCCATCACCTGGCCCATCAGCGCGATGGTGCGGACCTGGGCCTCGGCCTTGCTCAGTCGATCGCCGCTGACAACGATCAGCAGATCGGTAACATGGGTGAGCATCGACCCCATCACCCCGCCATACAGAATCTCGAACGCGGCGGACGGCTCCATCTGCTCGCGCATGATGATGCGGGAAAATTGCGCGGTTTCCTCGCTCACCATCGTCTGGACAAAGCCGGTGAAGATCATCGCTAGCCCCGCGCGCGCCTGCGCCGGGCTGCCATCGGCGCGGCACAGGGCGGCGACCTGGTCCAGCGCCGGGGCGACCATCGCGCCAATCGTATCGGCAATATGCTGCGCACAGGCCAGGTAAAGCCCGTCCTTGCCCCCGAAATGATAGGTGATCGCCGACATCGGCTTGCCGGCCGCCCCGGCGATATTGCGCGTACTCGCCCCCTCAAGCCCATAGCGCCCAAAGGCATCAATCGCGACGCGCAGCAGCGCTTGATTGCTGGGGAGATTGGGTGTGGGCATCGACTCAGCTCTAGTTCGTTCGAACGAATGAGTCGAGGGGCAGTTTCGACCGTCGGCAATCGATAGTGGATTGCCGAATGGTTATTACTTTAAGATCAAGGTTTTACTTCTCAAACCCGCAGATATGGTGTGTCGACAAGGCCATGTCGCCGAGACCGGCGCGGTCTCAGCATCGACAGCAAATAGCTTTATCTACCGGTAGCTGTGTGAGGGTGCTGTCAGTCTAACTCGAACCAAACTCCATACGCGGGTTCATCATTCGTCCTCTTCATCGACACCAAGGACTTTGCGGCGGCCTACGGCGTCCGGAGGCGAAACCAATCCCTTGCCCTGCATACGCTCGATAAGCCGCGTCGCTTCGTCGCGAATGAGTCTGCGCTGCTGTTGTAGCCATGGTGGGGAGACGGCCCCTAATTCGAGAATAAGCTCTCGCGCCGTTCGATACTGCTCGTGACGTGATGGGGTGGACGACCCCTGCACCAGCATAGCTGTGCAATGATGTGGTCGTTGAGCCACGTCTAGGAGTCGATCCATGCAAAAGGAAGTAGTGACCG
>LNFI01000022.1 GCA_001464615.1 Sphingomonadales bacterium Ga0077557
CAGAGGCTCACAATGGACACATGCTGATAATGGTTGCTGAGCGAAGTCGAAGGGCATGCGAAGCGCGTGGGCTTCGACTTCGCTCAGCCCGAACGGGTCTGAGCTTGAAGCGACCTAACGTCATCAAGCTCTAGGCTTAATCGAGCAGCGACAACAGCCGCACGCCTGCATCAAAATCGGCGCGGTGCGCGGTGCGGGTGGCAATGGCGAAATCGTCGTCGCCCCATTTTTCGACCTGCCACGCTTCATCAATCTGCGCGGCGTGCCAGATCTGATTGGCATCGGCAGCGCCTTCGATCAGCGCGAGGCCAGCGATCAGCGATCCTGTAATGGTGACGATTGGGGAGAGCCCGGCTAATTCGCAAGCGCTCCGGGCTGCGACCGCGTCGCCCAACCGGGCAAGTGTCAGTGGTGGCTGAGCGCGGTGGATGATGCCGCTGACTGTATCGATATGAATATCATAGCGCCGCCGCGCCCAATCGAGCAGCGGATCCCAGGCAGCGGCTTGCCGCGCAACGAGCGCTTCCGGAGCCTCGGCCCGGTAGCACAGCAGATCGCTTTCGGCATAAGCGGCGAGATTGGCGATGAAGGGGGCGGGGTCAGTCGCAATGCGCTCAATCGCCACATTGGCAAGGCCCGTCAGGGGCATTGCGCGGGGATCAATTTCTTCGCCCACCGCGCGCCATTCATCGGCAATGGCTAGGGCGAGGGCTGGATGCGGCAGGGCCAGCGGCAATCGGCCGGGGGTGCGAACCGGCCGCCCGTCGAGTGTGATCGCGTGGCCATCCGGCCCAGCCGCGACGCTTACATCCTTCCAGAATCGCTTCACGGCTGGGGCGGCGTCCGCCACCGGGCCGCCAGCGCGCGCGGCACCAGCGCCATCATCGCCATCGATGACAAAACGATCGCCACAGCCAGAATTTGCGGGCCAAGGCTATGCGCGCGCCCCAGCAGCACGACGCCAAATGCCGCGCCGCCGGCACCGGCAAGTCGCGCTGCCGTCATCATGAAATACCGTTGCCGCGAAACGCTGTCAGGATCAGTCATGGTGCCTCCACAGCATGGGCGAGCCCCGCCACATCGGCGACGATCACATCGGCACCCGCCGCAATCAGTTCATCCGCCGGGTGATAGCCCCAGGCAACACCAATCGCGCGGGTGCCAGCGGCACGCGCCATCGCCATGTCGAAACTGGTGTCGCCGATCATGACCGTATCCGCGGCGAGTGCGCCAGCATCTGCCATTGCAGTCTCGATCATCGACGGGTGCGGCTTGGACGGGTGACGATCAGCGGTCTGCAGCGTCATGAACCAGTCGATGATGCCATGATGGGTCAGGACATGCGCCAGCCCGCGATCGGATTTGCCCGTCGCGACGCCCAATGCCCAGCCGTTCGCGCGCAATGTTTCAAGCGTGTCGATCATGCCGTCATAGAGCGGTTCTTCCGCCATCGCGCCGGTGCTGCGCAGCCGGAAAAAGGCGGCCTTATAGTCATCGGCGAGCGCCTGGTGCTGGGCATTATCGGCACCGGGGAGCAGAATCCGCATTGCCTCGACCAGGCTCAGCCCGACAATATTGCGGATTGCCGGGCGCGGCGGTGGGACCAGCCGGGCACCATCAAACGCTTCTTCGACCGCGCGACAGATATTATGCTGGCTGTCGACCAGCGTGCCGTCGCAATCGAAGATCGCAAGCCGGATCACGCACAATCTCGCGTTTGGGCGCGAGAAAAATGGGATTCTAGGGCCGCAGCATCGATCATTGCTGTCGGATAGCCTACCCTTATCGAAATGCAAAAAGCGTTTGGCAATTGCCCATCACTTTAGTTCAGGTGTTGACCCGGCATCGTCCCCACCGTTTACTCTCGGCATGAGAGAAATCCGATACGCTTGAAGCTGGTCGCGCTCGCATTTGGTGGGCTGTTGCTGGGCGCGGATATTCCGAAGACGCATGTCGGCACGGCAATATCGGTGCGCAATATGGCGACGATCACCACGCCACCAGCTGCGCCCAGCCAATTGCGCGTCAACGGCCAGGTGCTTCGCCATGATGTGATCGCGACCGGGGCGAAATCGGCGGTCGGCGTGAAGCTCGCTGACAGCACCTTGTTCAGCATCGGGGCCAATGCCCGGGTCAGCGTTGATGATTTCGTTTATGATGCCGATCGCAGCGCCAGCAAGATGACAATCAGTTTCCTGAAAGGGGCGTTCCGTTTTGTCTCGGGCAAACCGACTCACGCCTATCCCGGCCAGACCGCGATCAAGACGCCAGCGGGGACGATCGGCATTCGCGGCACTGTCGTCACCGGCGTCATCGGACCAGAGGCGCTCGATTATTATCGCCAGGCCGATCCATCATTCGGCCAGCAAGATCAGGCCGACGACACGGCCACGCTGATCATCCTGTCGGATACCGGCGGGGAGGGCGGGGGCATTGATGTAACGACGGATGGCGAAGTGACCGCGCTGCGCAGCGCCGGACAGGCCATCTATTTCCCCCGCCGCGGCAGCCCAGCGCGCCCACCTTTTCTGGTTAGCCCAGCCTTGCGTGGGCGGATTGAGCGCGGGGCCGAGCCGCGCAATTTCAGCCGCAGCCAGGGGGCGGTGCAGCCGCCATCCGGTCGGCAGCCTGCCGGACCGAACAGCCGCAACGCGCCAGGGAATGACAGCCCTGGCGGTCGACTGGGCGAGCCGGGTCGGTTCGGTGGGCCTGGGGGACCGGATGGGCCTGGCGGACCTGGCGGACCTACCGGGTCTGCGCCGCCCCCACGGTGATTTTCGGCCATCGAGCGGACCAGGGCAACAAAGGGCCTTTTTGCGGGCTAACCAGCCGCGCTCGTTCAAGAAAATTTCCGATTTATTTACCACGAAAGACCTAAGCCCGAGCAGCATCGAATGGCTTTGCAATCGATGGTGATCTGGGGAGTAGCGCGCGTGATGAAAGGGCTGCCAACCGCTGCCGCACCGCCAATCCCCCGCCATCGCTTTATCCCTGCTTTGGCGGCACGCCCGGCGTTGGCCGTGACGCTGTTCATCTTTGTTCTGACGGTGATCCTGCTGGCGGTGATGCAGGGGCCGCTGAGCCCCGATATCTCAGGCCAGCTGTGGATTGCCGATCGGCTGCGGCATGGTGCGCGGCTCTATTTTGATATCAGCGAAATTAATCCGCCGCTGTGGTTTTGGCTGGCGATACCGGTCGATGGCCTGGCGGCGGCGCTGGGCGTTCGTGCCGAGGCGGTTCTGATTGTCGCGATCGGCTTTGCGGCGCTGTTGAGCCTGTTGGCGACAAACCAGTTGCTCAAAACATATCCGCCCGAGTTGCGCAGCGCCTTGCTGATTTTTGCCGCGTGCATCTTGCTGATCATGCCGCTGCGCGATTTGGGCCAGCGCGAACAAATCGCCTTGATGGGGGCGCTTCCTTACGTCGCGCTCATCGTCGCTCGGCGCGAGGGGCGACGGGTGCCGCTTTGGCTGGCGCTGATGGTGGCAAGCGGCGCTGCCGTCGGTTTTGCACTCAAGCATTACTTCATCGGCGTGCCACTGCTGCTGGAACTCTGGCTGCTCTTTTGCCTGCGCCGCCGTTGGCGACCGGTTCGGCCAGAGACGGTCATGCTCCTGATGGGGGCCATCAGCTACGTCCTCGCGATTGTGACGGTGACGCCGGGCTATCTCCAGGTTTCGGTTCCAGAGTTGCTGCTTGCTTATGGCGCGTCGGGCGCGCCGAGCCTGAACTACATGATCCGCCCCGCGCAACCGATCTGGGTGCTTATCCTGTGCGCCATTGCCTTGCAGCGGTCGGTTGCCGCGCGGCCGCTTGCGCCGATGACGGCGGCGTTTCTCATCGCCGCGCTGGGCTTTTTTCTGGCCTGGTTGATCCAGCATAAGGGGTGGCCGTATCAAAGCATCGCCACAACGGGCTTTCTTGCGCTGGCCATGGCGCTGTCGCTGGTCGATGCCTCTCGGACCGCCTTCACGCGCCCCCGCATGATTGCAATCGCGGCGCTGATATTGCCGCTGTTGTTGTGTGCTGTGCCCACCCAATGGGTCCCGACGCCAGAGACCGATATTGCCCCCGCGCTCGATGGGCTGGAGCCCGGCGACACGGTGGCGATAATTTCCATAGAAGGCCGGACGGCCTGGCCTGCCACCGTTGGTCGCGGCTTGCGCTTTTCGGGGCGGCGAGGGGCCTTTTGGATATTCGCTGCGGTCGACGCCAATGCGCTTGGGCGCCATGATCCCCGGATCGAAGCGCTTGGGCGCAAGATTGTGCGCGAAGCGGTGCAGGATTATCGCTGCCTCCCCCCAAAGCATCTCATCTTCACACCGGGGCGGGCATCACCTTCGGTAACAAGCGCATCTGATAACCCGCTCGGCTATTTCCGGCGCGACCCGCAATTTGTTGAGCTGCTGTCGCATTATCGACGTCTCGATCGGCGGGGCGATTTCGACGCTTTTCAGCTGGTACGGCCGTTCGATCCGATGCCCGTGGACATGTGCTTGCGCGCAAGCTGAACTGGATCGCTGCCTGGCCCGGTGGAATACCTGCGGCCATTCGCCGATGTCAGAACAGCCCGGTTGCTCTGGCCAGGATGAAGAAGATCAACAGATACGTTATTGAATCGGCAATGAGCGTCTTCATGTTTCTGTCCTTTGGTTCGCGCCAGCCTGCGCCCGGACCGGAGCATAGGATGCGCGGGTAAAGAAACGACGAAGGGCTGTGGCGGGTGATTGGGCAGCCGTTTTGTTCGCGTGTCGGGCAAGCGGCAGCGCAGGGCCCCGGGCTGCATTGGATCGCTCAGCGTCGCTGGACATAAACAAAGGGGCCGGCGGAATGCTCCGTCGGCCCCTTGCTTTGGTGGTATGTCGTCTGGATAGCTGGATTGGCGACGGCAAAGCCGCCGCCGGTCGTCGGACAGGATCGGCGGTGCCGACCTGCCGTCCGATCCGGCCTGAGTCCTGGAGCAGCATCGCTGCCCCAGGCCAGGCTCGGATCAGAAGTCCATGCCGCCCATGCCGCCCATGCCGCCGCCGCCGCCCATCGACATGGCGGGCTTGTCTTCTGGCAGCTCGCTCACGGCCGCTTCGGTGGTGATGAGCAGGCCCGAGACAGAGGCTGCGTCCTGCAGCGCGGTACGAACGACCTTGGTCGGATCGATCACGCCGCTCTCGACGAGGTTCTCATACTGGTCGGTCTGGGCGTTGAAACCACGGGTTTCGTCGTTTTCACGCAGCAGGTTGCCAGCGACAACCGCGCCATCGACACCAGCATTCTGGGCGATCTGGCGCAGCGGAGCTTCGAGCGCCTTGCGGACGATATCGATGCCACGCGTCTGGTCGTCATTCGCGCCCTTCAGGCCAGCCAATGCCTTGGTGGCATAGAGCAGCGCGGTGCCGCCGCCGGGGACGATGCCTTCTTCAACGGCTGCGCGGGTTGCGTGCAGCGCGTCGTCGACGCGGTCCTTGCGCTCCTTGACTTCAACCTCGGTCGATCCACCGACCTTGATCACTGCAACACCACCGGCCAGCTTGGCGAGGCGCTCCTGCAGCTTTTCCTTGTCGTAATCCGACGTGGTGTTCTCGATCTGCTGACGGATCGCATCGGTGCGAGCCTTGATCGATTCATGGTCGCCAGCACCATCGACGATGGTGGTGTTGTCCTTGTCGATCGTGACGCGCTTGGCGGTGCCGAGCATGCCGATCGTAACGCTTTCGAGCTTGATGCCGAGGTCTTCGGAAATCATCTCGCCCTTGGTCAGGATCGCGATGTCTTCCAGCATCGCCTTGCGACGATCACCAAAGCCAGGTGCCTTGACGGCAGCGACCTTCAGGCCACCGCGCAGCTTGTTCACGACGAGCGTGGCGAGTGCCTCACCCTCAATGTCTTCTGCGATGATCAGCAGCGGACGGCCCGACTGAACGACAGCTTCCAGAATCGGGAGCATCGCCTGCAGGTTCGACAGCTTCTTCTCGTGGATCAGGATGTACGGATCGTTGAGTTCGACCGACATCTTTTCCGGGTTGGTGATGAAGTAAGGCGACAGGTAACCACGGTCGAACTGCATGCCTTCAACGACATCGAGTTCGAACTCGAGGCCCTTGGCTTCCTCGACGGTGATCACGCCTTCCTTGCCGACCTTTTCCATCGCTTCAGCGATCTTCTCGCCAACGACGGTGTCGCCATTGGCCGAGATGATGCCAACCTGAGCGATTTCCTTGGTGCCGGAAACGGGCTTGGAGCGCGCCTTCAGGTCCTTGACGACTTCGATGACCGCGAGGTCGATGCCGCGCTTCAGGTCCATCGGGTTCATGCCGGCTGCAACCGACTTCATGCCCTCACGAACGATCGCCTGGGCGAGTACGGTCGCGGTGGTGGTGCCGTCACCGGCAACATCGTTGGTCTTGGAGGCGACTTCGCGCAGCATCTGCGCGCCCATATTCTCGAACTTGTCCTTGAGTTCGATTTCCTTGGCGACGGTAACGCCGTCCTTGGTGATGCGGGGCGCGCCGAAGCTCTTGTCGATCACGACGTTGCGGCCCTTTGGCCCCAGCGTGACCTTCACGGCATCGGCGAGAATGTCGACGCCGCGGAGAATGCGCTCACGCGCATCGCGGCTGAATTTTACGTCCTTGGCTGCCATTGTAGCTATTCCTTAGAGTTGAATGTTCCCGAATGTTCGCAGTGACCATGAGCTGGCCGACGGCGAAGGCATCATCCTCAGCCCACGATGCCGAGAATGTCCGATTCCTTCATGATCAGCAGGTCTTCGCCGCCAACCTTGACCTCGGTGCCCGACCATTTGCCGAACAGGATCTTGTCGCCGGCCTTGACGTCCAGCGGGGTGACCTTGCCGTCATCAGCGCGGGTGCCAGTGCCGACGGAGACGACTTCGCCTTCCTGTGGCTTTTCCTTGGCGGTTTCGGGGATGATGATGCCGCCGGCCGTCTTTTCTTCGGCTTCGACGCGGCGAACGAGAACACGATCGTGCAAGGGACGAAAGTTCATGCGTTCGATCCTTTCCATAAAATAGGAGTTGAATGGGCGTTAGCACTCACACTCGGTGAGTGCCAGCAACGGGCATATGTGAACGCGACGACGATTCGTCAAGGCACCCGCACGCTTGAAATCTTTCGCTCAGCCGGGAACCAATCCCAGTCGTGCTCGCCGGTTCCAGCGCCACATCAACATCCCCGAGACAGCCAGCAACCCCGCCGCCAGGCCGATCCATATCCCCACACCCTCCCACCGGAGCCAGAAGCCGAGCAGCAGCGCGGTGACGAAGCCAATCCCCCAATAGCCAAAGCCTGCGATCAGCATGGGCGCGCGCGTATCCTGCAGCCCGCGCAAGGTGCCCGCCAGCACCGCCTGGCCACCGTCCACCAGCTGAAAAATCGCCGCCACGGTCAAATAGCTGAGCGCCAGCGGGATCGTCTCCGCATTGGCTGGCGCATCGAGATCAAGATAGGCCGACACGAATAAGCGCGGCGCAAACCAGATCGCGATTGCCGTGAAGACCGTGACGGCGGCGCCCAGCCCGATCGCCGCCCAGCCTGCGCGGCTGATCCATTGCAGGTCGCGCGCGCCATAGGCCATGCCGACCCGGATCGTCGCTGCCTGGCCAATGCCCAGCGGAATCTGGAAGGTGATGGCGGCAATGTTGAGCGCAACAGCATGCGCGGCAATCGCCGTCACGCTGATCAGGCCCATCAGCACGCCAGCGCCGCCAAACAAGGATCCTTCCAGCGTAAAGGCCAGCGCGATCGGCAGGCCAAGCGTGAAGATTTCGCGCAAGCGCGGCCATTCGGGTCGCCACCAGCGGCCAAATAACCGGAACCGTCGAAGTCGCGGATCGACCAGCAGAATCACCGAAAAGGCCGCCAGCATCGCCAGCGTGGTGATCACATTAGCCAGCGCGGAGCCCATCAGGCCAAGCGCGGGAAAGCCGGCATTGCCAAACACCAGCGCCCAATTGCCGAAAATGCTCAGCGCCAGCGCCATGATCGTCACTGCCAATGCCCAGCCGGGGCGACCAAGTGCCGCCGCCACCGTCCGCATCACGCCGGCGGCGACGCTCGGGATCAGGGCGAACAGCAAGATATCGAGGAAGGCCCCACCACGCGCGGCGACGCGCGCTTCCTGCCCGGCCAGCAACAGCAAGGTTTCGCCATGCGCCAGTGCGATCAGAAAGGGCAGCGCGCCGAGCACCGATAGCCAAAGCGCCATGCGAAAAGAGCGCCGAACCTCGCGCACGGCATGCGCACGCTGGCCGAGTTCAGCCGCGATAATCGGCGCGCAGGCGGTCGACAGCCCCAGCATCGCCCACAGGATCACACTATAGAGATA
Source organism: Sphingomonadales bacterium Ga0077557 (assembly GCA_001464615.1). GTDB lineage: Bacteria > Pseudomonadota > Alphaproteobacteria > Sphingomonadales > Sphingomonadaceae > Sphingomonas. The sequence continues at coordinate 8,341 of LNFI01000022.1, forward strand.
GACGCCGAGCGTGGCCGCCGCGAAATCCACCGGATCAAGCCGAGCGACAAAGATGACATCGACCGCATAGACCGCCATCTGGACCAGATTGGCGCCCACCAGCGGGGCGGCCAGATTGATTAGCGCGCGCAGTTCATCCAGCAGCGTGGCTGGCGCGCGATCGATCGGGCCGATGTGGGGCAGGGGAGCGGACACTGGAGCGCCCTATCGCGGCTTGTTGCCATCGTCACGTCCCAACTCTGGCCGGCTACCCCTGCAAAGGCGTATTGCTGAAACCAGACACTAAAGGCTAGAGACGGTTCATGCATGCCGGGACAGCCCGGAATGGGAGAATGAGATCGTGAAACTGGTGCGCGGCGCATGGAAGCTGTTGGTCGGCATTAAGGACGCGCTCGTCCTGGTGGCGATGCTGCTATTTTTTGGCGCGTTGTTTGCCGCGCTGGCGGCCCGGCCTAATCCGCGCGGGATCAAAGATGGCGCGCTGGTGCTCGATCTGGCCGGGACGATCGTCGAACAACCCGAAGACGCGCAATTTGACTTTGGGGGCAATGACAGCCCGCGCCAGATCCGCCTGCGCGATCTGGTCCGCGCGATCGATGCCGCCAAGGACGATAAGCGGGTGAAGGCGATTGTGCTTGATCTCGACAGTTTTGCCGGTGGCTATCCGGCAGCGGTCGGCGAAGTGGCAACCGCGCTTGGCCGTGTCCGCGCGAGCGGCAAGCCAGTGCTTGCTTACGCAACGGGCTATACCGATTCGGGTTATCGCCTCGCGGCCAATGCCAGTGAGATTTGGATGAACCCGATGGGCGGCATCCTGTTCGCCGGGCCGGGCGGATCGCAGCTTTATTATAAGGGGCTGATCGACAAGCTTGGCGTCAATGTCCACGTCTATCGTGTCGGTAAGTTCAAGTCGTTTGTCGAACCCTATACGCGGACGGATCAGTCGGCCGAAGCGCGCGCCGCCAGCCAGGCGCTTTATGGATCTTTGGTCACTGATTGGAAGGACGCCATCAGCAAGGCGCGACCCAAGGCACAGGCTGCGCAGTTTCTTGCCGGGCCTGGCGCGGCGGTGGCCGCTACGCAGGGCAATATTGCTGCGGCCAATTTGAAGGCGGGTCTGGTCGATAAGCTCGGCGACCGACTGAGCTTTGACAAGCGCGTGGCCGAATTGGTCGGTCAGCGCAGCGGCAAGGCTGCCGGTAGCTTCAACGCAATCCGCTATGCCGATTTCGTTGAGGCTAATCCGCTGCCGACCAGCGGCGATGCGATTGGTGTGGTCACGGTTGCCGGTGATATTGTTGATGGCAAGGCAGGGCCGGGCACGGCAGCGGGCGACACAATCTCCAAGCTGGTGCTTGATGGGCTAGCCGAAAAGAAGCTGAAGGCGTTGGTGGTGCGGGTCGATTCTCCCGGTGGATCGGCGCTGGCGTCGGAAACGATCCGGCTCGCCATTCTGGAAGCCAAGGCGCAGAAATTGCCGATTGTCGTGTCGATGGGCTCGGTTGCGGCCTCAGGCGGCTATTGGGTCGCGACGGCGGGCGACACGATCTTTGCCGAACCCAATACGATCACTGGATCGATCGGCATTTTCGGCATCATTCCCACCTTTGAAAACAGCCTCAAGAAACTCGGCATCACCGCAGACGGGGTCAAGACCGCGCCACTTAGCGGCCAGCCCGATGTGGTTGGCGGCACCAATGACGAGGTTGACGGCATTTTGCAGGCAGGCATTGAACATGGCTATCGCCAATTCCTCTCCCGCGTCGCCACTGCCCGCAAGATGACGCCTGAAAAGGTCGATAGCATTGCGCAGGGGCGGGTGTGGGATGGCGGCACCGCGCGCCAGATCGGTCTGGTCGATCGCTTCGGCACGCTTAAGGACGCGATTGATGAGGCTGCACGCCGCGCCAAGCTCGATCCCACCAAAGTGCACGCCGAATATCTCGAGAAAAAGCCGGGCTGGTTCAGCAAATTTGCCGCCGATTTTGGTCGCAAGGATGATGATGAGGAGGCGACGCCTTCGGGCGATGCGTTCTCGCGGATTGCGCAGCAACGCCGCGCCGTTTTTGCCCAGGCACTGGGGGATGTCCGTCGGCTCGCCACGGGCGCTGCCGTGCAGGCACGCTGTCTTGAATGCGGTGGTCTTGCTCCGGCCGCGCCAAGCAGCGCCGATACGACGCTGATGGGCATCGTGCTGGCACGCCTCGGCCTGTGATTGCGATCCGGGCCGCCCGGCCGGAGGATGCGGGGGCGATTGCGGCGATCTATGCCCCGTTCGTGCTGACCGGCACGGTATCGTTCGAAACCGACGCGCCCGATGCGCGCCAGATGCGCACGCGGATGGCGGCATCGGACGGGCTCTACCCCTGGATCGTCGCCACCAATGGCGACCCCGAGGGCGGCGGCGTTCTAGCCTATGCCTATGCCGCCCGTTTTCGCGATCGCCCGGCCTATCGCTATGTCGTCGAAACCTCGATCTATGTCGCTGGGCCGGTGCAGGGTCAGGGTACCGGGCGGCTGCTCTATGAGGCGCTGATCGATACGTTGCGTGCCCAGGGCTTTACCCAAGCGATCGGCGCGATTGCGCTGCCTAATGATTATTCAATCCGCCTGCACGAAGCCGTCGGCTTCCGCCGTGCCGGGGTCTACCGCGAGGTCGGCTATAAGCAGGGCCAGTGGATCGATGTCGGCGTCTGGCAATGCGAGCTGAACGAACCCAGCGTGCCGCCGGTGGAGCCGCGGCCGTTCAGCGAGGTGGGGGTAGTGCGGGGGTAGCGGGCTTGTGCTGACTATCCTGAGGCTTCCAAGATTAGCGGATCCAGCTGTCGCAGTCCGGGCAGGTTTGCGGAAATCGATCCGCTGCCGCCACTGACGATCTGTCCGATTGCAGGTTGCTCAGCCTTGACGCATTTTTCGATATATGTAGAGTTATCGAATGCGCCGACGGAAACCCTCTCCCCAAACAATGCTTGTGCTGCGGGCGTTGCTGGCGCGTCCGTCGGATTGGCGATACGGCTATGATCTGACGAAGGACATCGGCTTGCGATCCGGCACATTATATCCGGTGCTGATGCGATTGGCCGATCAGGGGCTCCTCGCCTCGGAATGGCGGTCGTCAGACCGGCCCGGTGCGCCGACACGGCATGCCTATCGCCTTACCCCGGCAGGGATAGTGTTCGCGCAGGATTGTATCGATGCTGCTGCTGCTGAGCCCAGTGCGCCGGGGATAATCCGCATATGATGCGACGCGTCGCCTATGCCTTGGGCGATATCGCCAGCCGCTTGTTGCCAAAGGCGCACCGGCCATGGGGCGATGCGATGATTGCCGAAATTGGTCATGCCGATGCCGATCGCGCGGCGCTGGGGTTCGCCATTGGATGCGTGGTTGCCGCGTTGCGGGCGCGCGTTTGTGATGGTGAAACTCGGTTTTCTGCTGGCTTGTGGTCGATCGCTTTGCTCACGGCGTTCTTCGCTGTTTTGCGATTTGAGTGCGCAGTTAACGGTGTTTGGGTGCTGCTGGGTGCGCCGGACAGAATGGAAGAAGCCCTTTTGCAGCATGGCGCGACCCGGTCGCTGATTGCCAGCTATGAGGCTGGCCGTCCTTTCGTGATCCTGTGTTTCCTAGCCCTGGGGTGTACGGAATTGGCTGCGGCCTGGTTCCTGAGCCGCAGGGACTATCGGCGATTCCTTTGTGCATGGTGCGCAGCGTTTTTCGTCGCCGCTATTGCAGTGGCAATCCAGCTATCGATCGTCTGGAGCGCGCCGGACCTGCCGTCTGAATTTCATCCCCTTTTGATGCAGGCCATCGCGGTACCGGCACTGCTGACCTGGTCCCAAATCCGACGTGAACATGCGAGGAGAATGCAATGAGGACTGCCCTGAGCGCCATTGTCGCCATGCTGATCAGCGCCTGCGTCGCCGACAATAGTCATGCGGCTGCACCGCCTTCCAAGGCAGAAAAGATCGTCGCGGCTGCCAAGCAGGCCACCGGCGGTGCCGCCTGGGACGCGCCCGATGGCTGCCATGAAGAGGGCACGCATGGCGATGGCGCCATCACCTACACAACGACATTCAGCCTCCAGCGCTATGGCATGCGGATAGATAGCATGCGGGCGGGGCAGACTCGGTCTATGGGGTTCAACGGTAAGGTCCAATGGCAGACCGTCGCGGGCGGCAAGGTCCGCAGCCGTTCTGATTCAGCCGGGATCGAGGAAGGCATCGTCACCGACTATCTCAGCATCAACGGCTTTTTCTTTCCTGATCGCTTTCCCGCCACATTCACTTATCTTCGCGCCGCAAAAGAGGCTGACAGACGCTTTGACGTGATCGAGATCACGCCCAAGGGCGGGCGCGCCCTGGAGGTCTGGTTTGATCGCAAAACCCACCTCATCCAGCGCGTCGTAGATACACATGGCTCACCCGCCGTCAGGGTCGAAGCACGCAATTATCGCAGCGTCGCCGGGCTCAGCGTTGCCTATAATCTCGACGTCTTCGGTCCTGATCGCGCAGTGGCCGATCGCGGGGTGGTAACATCGTTTCAATGTGGTCTGATCGACAACGCCGCTTTCGATCCGCCGAGCGAGCCTTGATTGCCAGCGGCTAAGCCTGAGTGGCCTGGCAATTGGAGGTTCGCCGCTACCCCCTCCCCCGATATGCCGGTAGCGCGAGTTTCCAGCTGATCGCCGCTGCTCGCAGTGCAAAGCCTGCCGACGCAGCGACGATCGCGGTCAGTGGGGCTGGCGCGCCGCCTGCAATCAAGCCGACATACAGCGCCGCTGCCAGTGCCGCCGCCGTCACGTAAATCTCGGGCCGCATGATGATCGACGGCTCGCCTGCCAGGACATCACGGATGATACCGCCGACACAGGCGGCGACCACGCCCATCAGCGCAGCGGGCACGGGGGGAATGCCGTATGCCAGCGCCTTGGCCGCGCCGAACACCGCATAAGCGGCCAGCCCGAGCGCATCGAACCAGTCAAGCGCCTGACCGCGCCACCAGCGTTCCGGGGTGATCCAGATGACGAACGCGACGATCAGGCACACCGCCGCTGCCCGGCTGTCATGCACCCAGAACACCGGCGCACCGATCAGCAGATCGCGCACCGTGCCGCCGCCAACGCCAGTGACCAGCGCGAAAAAGCTGAGCGTAACGATCGTTTGTCCGCGCTTGGCCGCTGCCAGCGCGCCAGAGGCAGCGAACACGGCCAACCCGACAAGATCGAGCCAGGGGCCGATCGCGAGCGGAAATTGATCGAGGACGGGCGGCAGCATGATGCTGGGATAGCGCGAGGCGGGCGATGTGTCTGCCACTGTCCCGGCTACGGGGCCGAAAAAGGCCGCGCCCCCAAACGCAAAATGGGGGCCGGCATCGCTGCCGACCCCCGGTCGCCGGACTTCGATCCGCTTGAGGTTCCTTTCGGTTCCCCCGCGCCTTCTGGTTTCGGCGGCATGCTCGGCCGGTGCCGCGGGGGGCATCAGGCTCCGCTTTGCGGCTGCCGTTCGCTGATCGGCCAACGATCCTTGCGGACCAGTCACCCCATCACCGTTCGAACAACCAGGCCCGCTTCGCTCTTTCAAGCGTCCCGAACCCTTGGCTGCCGGCCCGTTCTTGTCGCCATGCCCGCTTTCGCGCACATCTTGCCGCCAACGATCGACCACCCATCCGGTCTGCCCACGGTTTCCTTGCGGCACCTGCGGGTATTCCTGATCTAAACCGCTGATCTTTCTGCAGTTTCCTGCGTCTCGACCCGCTGCTTACAGTCATGATGCTGTCACTGAATGCGAGTCGCACCAAGGGAAATCGGGCGTCATCGGCCTGTGGATAATGTGGATATCGTGGACAGAATTGGCCCGGTTTGATATGAATCACTGTCGGGCTTATTGCTGCTCACCACAGCGTTGTTTCGTTTTCATGAAACCCCAAAGGGGAAAGCGGCGTTATTCCCCCGTCCTCATCCAAGGTTAGGGAGTTTTCCGATGCGTAAATTTTTGATGGCACTCACCGCCGTGTCGCTCGTCCTGCCGGTAGCATCGATTTCATTCCCCACCCAGGCCGAAGCGCGCAAGAAACATTACAAGCCGCGCGTCTATACCCGCAATGGCAAGACCTATTGCCGCCATTCCGATGGCACGACCGGTTTGATCGTCGGTGGCGTCGGTGGCGCAGTGGTTGGCAATGCGCTCGGCGGTGGTTTGCTCGGCACGGTTGCGGGCGGCGTTGGCGGCGCCTTTGGCGGGCGCGCGATCGATCGTTCGATTACCGCCAAGAAGCGCTGCCGCTAACCAGCGCGTTATCGTTCTCGCAAGCAAGGGGCCTGGCGGCAACGCTGGGCCCTTTTTGGTTGATGCTTGTCCGCGCGCTCATCGGGGGAGCGTGCGGTGATTGGCCATCACGCAACCGAAGGCGAAGTCATCCGTTTGGTCCTTGTCTATCACATTAAGGAAAATCCCATGCGCTTCGTCTTCCTGGCTGCCGCGATGGCAGCGATTGCCCTGCCGGCGCTGCCGGCCGCCGCCCAAACCCCCAATCAGGCCTATCGCAATGATGCGCGTGACGCTGAGCAGGATCGTCGTAACGCGATCAACCAGGCCGATACCCCGCGCGAGGTTCGCCAGGCGAACCAGAATTATCGCAAGGATCTGCGCGATGCCCAAAAGGATCGCCGCAACCATATCCGCGATTGGCGCCAATATCGCCAATATGATTATAACCGGCTGCCAAACGGCGAAACCACTTATTATGCCGATCAATATTATCGCGACGGCAGCAATTATCGCACCCGACGGCTGACCCGCAACGACCGGGTCTATCGCGGTCGTGACAATCGTTATTATTGTCGGCGTTCAGACGGCACGACCGGCCTGATCGTCGGCGGTATCTCGGGCGGATTGCTCGGCAATTCTATTGCTGGTGGCGGATCAAGGACACTCGGTACGCTGCTTGGCGGCGGGATCGGGGCGTTGCTTGGCCAGTCAATCGATCGCGGCAACGTGACCTGCCGCTGATCGGGCGCTGCTGAGTAGCCCGTTGCCATTGGCATGCGCGACTGCCGTTAGCGAGCTGGTTTGCTCGCTTCCGGCAGAACGCGGATGTCGATCGCACCGCGCGGTTTCAGATATTTGCGGACCACCGCTTGCACCTGCTCAGCGGTCACTGCGGCATAGCCAGTCTCCCGCGACAAGAAGCTGCTGAGCACGCGGGGATCGTCAAGATCGCGTGCCAGAACGCTCAACCAAATGCGGTTGTCCGTCGTTTTCTCGCGAGCGATACTGCTCAATATGGTTGATCGAGTCCGTTCGAGATCATCGGCTGGCGGGCCGTTGGCCGCAAGCGCCGCGATCGCTTCCGCCAGCGCCTTTTCAAAGGCGGGGATCTTCTCGGCAAGCAACTGCGCGCTGGCGCGAAACATGCCATAGCGTGGCAGCACGTCGGATTGGTTACTGCCCACAGACGGGGCATAGCTGCCGCCTTGCTGTTCGCGAAAGTTTTCGGTCAGCTGAGTCTGCAAAATCGATGCCGCGATGGTGAGCGCCCGACTTTCTGCAATATCCGCGTATAGTCCTGTTGTCGGCCAGTTGCGGAGGAATATCGCCTGATCGGCGGCACCCCGGTGATAGAGGGTGATGGGTTGGCGGGTCGGCGGTGAGGGCCGCACATCGATCTGCGCTGCCGTCGGCGGCACATCCTGCCGTGGCGGCAAGGCGCCGAAGCTCGCAGCAACGGCGGCAATCAAGGCGGCGCGGTCATAATCGCCAACCACGACGATCTTAATCGGCCCTTCGGCCATGCGCGCATCCCAATACGCCCGAAACGCGTCGTTGCTCAGCGCGCGCACCTCGTTGGGGTCTGGGATGCCCGCAAATCGCTTATCGCCATTGGTGAGATAGCTTTCACCATAGGCCGACAGCACCGAACCGGGTTGGCTGAAGATCGTGGCGTAGCCCGAGTCGAACCCGGCCTTGAACCGCTCAAGCGACGACTCGGCATAGCGCACATGATCGACAAGGGCGGTCATTAACCGAAGGCTGTCGGCCAGATCGCGGCGGTTGGTTTGCGTGTTTAAGTCCAGGCTACCCCGAAACATCCGGAGGTTGAATCCGATTTGTCGTCCGCTCGTTACCCGCGCGAGCTCATCGGCGGAAAATGGGCCAATCCCCATGCTTATCAACGCGCCAGACGACCAGTCGAGTAAGCGCGCATCGGCATCCCGATTGAGCGCGCCGTGACCGATTTGGACAAGCACGGTAACCGCATTTTTTTCGATCGCCGTCTGCTTGATGTCCAGCTCGACGCCATTGGCGAACATGATTCGCTCGGCATCGATCGCGGTGACTGGCCGGGTACTTGCCACGGTGCCGGGCGGCCCAGGCGCCTTCAATTCATCCAACGATGCCGCGCGGATCGTCTGCCCTTGCGCAGCGGCGGTGGTGCGGGCGCGTGCAAGGGCCGCCAGCAGCGTGGCATCGCCGCCATCAATCGCCGTCGGCGCGCTGACCAGCATGCGCGGATCGGGTGCCAACAAGTCGCGGATCGTCGTTTGGATCAGCGCGGGGGTCACCACCGGCCGAATTTTCCCGAAAATAACGCTGACCACTTCCGGTGACGCGCTGACCGACCCCCGATCGACATCATTGGCAAACAGAGTTGCCAGTCCAGCAGAACTTGTGTCTGGCCGGGCGATGATGGCGCGGTCAACTGAGAGTTTCAGATTGGCGAGCTCTTGATCGATTTCGGCCTGGGCGGGCGGGGCATCACGCATGCCGTTCACAATCGCAAAGGTCCGATCCAGGGCAGCGGAGAAGGCCCCTGGCTTTGGCATGATGGCAATCGTCAGCGCCTCGGTATCATGTCGCCGCGATCCATAACTGGCGTTGGCCTGGTTGATTGGGCCGGTCGCCTGGGTTTCGGTCGACAGCCGCCGATTGAGGATTGCCAGGGCAATGGTGCGCATGACTTGCGGTAACGCTGTTTTGAGCGTGTCTGGCTTGTACACAAATGGCCGGATCCAACTGATCGTCGCAGCGCTGGGGGCGAGTGGATCGACGACCGACAGCGCGGGCGTTGGCGGCGACGCAAGCGTGCCGTAATCGGGCTCGGTCGGTTTTGGCCCGTCGCCCTGCCAACGGCCAAAGCTCGTCTCTATCGCGGTGATCAGATCGCTGGGCTCGGTATCGCCGACGATGATCACCACGGCGCGTTCCGGGCGGTACCAGCGGCGCTGAAAGGCGCGCAAGCGATCGGCGGAGGCGGCAGCCAATGTTTCCGGGGTGCCGATGATATCGCGCCGGGCGGACAGCAGCCCGGGGATGAACAAGGTGTTGGTCGCGATTTTGAATTTCTCGCTAAGCGGCGTTGATCGCGCGGCGCGTTCGGCAAGGACGACCTTGCGCTCAATTTCCACCAGTTTCGCATCGATTGACGCGTTGGCCAGCATATCGGCCAGAATGCCCGTTGCCGTCGCCACAGAGGCGGCATCCGACTTGGGCAGATCGAGCTGGTAAAGCGTGGAGTTGCGGGACGTGAAGGCGTTGGTATCCGCCCCAAAGCGCGCGCCCATGCGCTGCCAGACCTTCACCGCTTCGCCATCGCCCAATGTCGGCGTCCCGCGAAACACCATATGTTCGACAAAATGGGCCCAACCCTGTTCTTGGTCAGCCTCCATCAGGGCACCGACATCAAGCCTTACCCGGATGGCAACATTGCCGGTCGGGCGGGCGTTGCGGCGCACGGCATAGCGCAGGCCATTGGCAAGCGTGCCGGTGCGCCACTGCGGATCGGCGGGAATGTCACTGCCGGCATGTTGCCAGGATGTGCTCGGCGGGGCGGCAATCCGCGAGACTGGCGTGACGATTTTTGGGGGAGTAGCAGACGGGGCAGTAACAGGCGGGGCGGTAACAGGTGGGGCCGTGACCGGTGGGGCAGGCGCAGGGCCAGGGGGCGTTCCCGGGACGGCTTGCTGGGTCGCGCCTAGCTGCGGCGCAAGGACAAGCAGCATGAGCAGCATGGCGCGCCAAGCGCGATCGACCGATGCTCGCATGCTGATGAATCCCCGGTTCAGATAAGCCTATGTCTTCTCGGGCCAATCATGCACAGCAAAGTGCGGCTGGCGAGCGAAAACACGTGCTGCACCGTCTCAGGAACTGGCTTTGGGCGCGGCCACCAAGCCGCGCGCCTTTACGATTCAGATGAAGCCGCCGCCCAGGAAGAGCCGGAAGCCGCCGAAGATCAGCACCAGCAGGTTCAGATTGCGGCCGCTCTTGCTGTCGGACAGCAAGCCCAATGCGGTGCCGACAATGGCCATCGGCAAGGCAAGCCAGTTGAGCCAGCCGAGCAGGGGGACTAGCCCGACCAGGGCGATGACAAAGGCCACAAGGCCGACCAGGATCGAGAGGATGTTGAACATGGACCATCCATGCCGAACTGTATTACTCATGTCAAGCACCTGATTGCTGTTCTGCCCGGAAATCAGGCGCGCCACACGCTTCCTTAACCCCTTTTCAGCCATGGTCGGGAGGACCCTCCCGGGAGTGTATTGATGGTTCGCTGTGGCATTCGTGCCCATTCTGCCCTTGGCTGGCCTTTCTCAGGCCTCTCCCGCGCTGCTCTTGCGGCGCTGGTGTTGCCGATTGCGCTTGCGGCCTGTGGCAACGGTGGCGCGGCCGACCGCAACATCGATTCGCTTGATGCCGAATTGGCTGACGGCAACAGCAGCGGCAACGCACGCGATCCAGCGATGATGAGCGCGCTTCAGCAGCAGATCATGGTTGATCCCGCGCTCGCCAGCCAGGCCAATTACGATGCGATCCGCCCCCCGGCACAACCCTATTCTGCCCCCGCTGCCCCTGAAATGATGGCAGTGGGGCGCGGCACGACCGGCACCAGCACAAGTGAGACGTTGAAATCGGCCCCTGCGCCGGTGCGCGGCCAAGGCTGCCCGAAATGCAGCGCCGCGCGCGAATCGCTTACCCTGGGTGGCCTGGCTGAACGCCAATCCCCGCAAGGCACCAGTGCCTGTGCTGCCAATATCAATTATTCCACTGGTTGGGCGAATCGCTTGCCCGGTGATGTGCCGCTCTACCCCGATGCGCGCGTGCGCGAGGCGGCGGGCGCCGACAGCCAGACCTGCGCGCTACGCGTCGTCAGCTTCGCCAGCACGGCGCCACTGCAAACAGTGCTGGATTGGTATTATACGCGGCTCAGCAAGGTGGGATATTCCGCCGAGCACCAGGCCGATGGCGACGATCATGTCCTTGCGGGCACCAAAGGTGAGGCTGCTTTCGCTGTATTTGCCAGCGTGCGCACCGATGGCGGCACTGACGTCGATCTCGTCGTCAATCGCGGCAACTAGTCACGCATTTTTACCGCTGGGTTCTCATTCGCGGCCATTCGCGCTACGGCGCTGCATGTTTTCACTTCCACTCGTGATGATCGGCGGGGCGCTTGGAGCCGGCGCCCGCTATTTGGTTGGCCGCTGGCTGCTGGCGATGTTGGGCCCCGGCTATCCCTGGGGCACGCTTGCGGTAAACTTGTTCGGCGGACTGGCGATGGGCCTATTGGTCGGCGCAATGGCGCGGCTATCGGCTGGGGAAGGGGTGCGCCTGTTCCTGGCGGTCGGCGTGCTTGGGGGCTTCACGACGTTTTCGGCCTTCTCGCTTGAAGTCGTGGCGATGATCGAACGCGGTGCAGCCGTTGCGGCGCTTGGCTATGCGCTGGTGTCGGTTATCGGCGCGGTTGTCGCGCTGTTCGCTGGACTGGCCGTAGCGCGGGTGATGACATGAGCGACAAGAGCAAAAGCGCGGCCACGGCCGCTGACGTCCGCCAGTTTACCGTTGGCAGCGATGACGATGGCATCCGGCTTGATCGCTGGTTCAAGCGGCATTTGGAGGGGACGAGCTTCACCACCGTCGCCAAATGGGCGCGCACTGGCCAATTGCGCATCGACGGCGCGCGGGCGACGCCGGGCGACCGGCTGGTCGCGGGGCAAGTGCTACGCGTGCCGCCCGCCGAGCCCGTCCATGTCGATGCGCCTAAGCCAAAGCTGCGTGATCGCACGCCACTGACGCCGGATGAGGAATCCTTCATTCAGGAACTCGTCATCCACAAGGATGCGCAGGCAATCGTCATCAACAAGCCGCCCGGCCTCGCCACGCAGGGGGGCACCAAGACCACCGAGCATGTCGATGGCTTGCTCGACGGGCTTTGCTTCGAAAGCGAAGGTCGGCCCAAGCTTGTCCACCGGCTCGACAAGGATACCAGCGGCGCATTGCTGGTTGCGCGTAACGCCCGCGCGGCCGGGCATTTTGCCAAGGCCTTTTCCAGCCGCACCGCGCGGAAAGTCTATTGGGCGCTGATCGTTGGCGTGCCGGATATCTTTGACGGGATGATCGAGCTGCCGATCGGCAAGCAACCCGGATCGGGCGGCGAGAAGATGCATGTCGATGAGGAAAATGGCAGCCCGTCGCGCACCCGGTATCGCGTGATTGAGCGCGCCGGCAATCGCGCCGCCTGGGTCGAGCTCCAGCCCTTGACCGGGCGCACCCACCAGCTGCGCGTGCATATGAACGCGATCGGCCACCCGATTGTTGGCGACGGCAAATATGGCGGCGCGGCTTCGTTCTTGACCGGTGGCGTCAGCCGCAAGATGCACCTGCATGCCCGCCGCATCCGCATCGATCATCCCGATGGCGGGCAGATTGACGTGCGGGCCGACCTGCCCCCGCATTTTGCCGAAAGCCTGAAATTGCTCGGTTTTGACGAAAAACTGGGCGATGCGATGGTGCTCGACGAGGTCAAGTTCAGCGAAACGCCTGAGGGCAAGCGCCGCGCCGCCGCGGCCATCGCCAAATCACGTCGGCAGGAACGCAAAGGCGAACGGCGCGGACGACAACGGCAATAGGTCCGCGCCGATGCACTCCAATAAGGCATTCCGACACGGCGACGACGCGGCGTTAATCGCCTGGGCAAGCCGCATCGGCTTTGCCCATTTGTTGATCGCGACGGCGGACGGGCCAATGGTCGCGCATGCCCCGATCGTGCAGACCGGGCCGACCGCGCTGTCCTTCCATGTCGCTCGTGCCAATCGGGTTCATCCCCATCTGGATGGGGCGCGGATGATCGCCAGCGTCGCCGGGGCGGAAGGCTATGTGTCGCCCAACTGGTATGCCGATGGCGCCAACCAGGTACCGACCTGGAATTATGTTGCGGTCGAGCTTGAAGGCACGGTGCATGCACTTGATGAAGATGGGCTGGTCGCCCAGCTCGATGCGCTCGCGGCCGCGCATGAGCCGCGCGTCTTGCCCGACAACCCATGGACTCGCGACAAGATGGACGAAACGCGCTTCCGCGCGATGCTGCGCGCCATCGCTGGCTTCGACCTCAGGGTTGATCAGGTGCGCGGGACGACCAAGCTCAGCCAGAACAAATCGGCGGGCGACCGCGCCCGAGTGATCGCCGGGCTCGAGCAGAGCGGCCATGCAGCGTTAGCGGATGCCATGCGCCGCGTTGGCGAGTGACACCCGAGGATCAGTCCTTCTCGTCCTCGCGCGGCAGTTCGGGCTGATCATCAACCGCTGATGCGCGGGGGGCGGCCGGCACGCTGCATCGTTTGGAAAGACCAAGGCCCTTCAAATAGCCGCGCCGCACCGATCCGGCATAGACAGCGGCTTCCGCCCGGCGCTGCGCCTTGTCTGCACCGGTCAACACGCGCACCAGGCCCAGGCCGGGGATGAAGGTGTTGACCACACCCCGTGCGGCGGCAGCGGCGATCACGGATGCCTCCCCCTTTTTCTTGGCTGGCGTGTCGACATCGGGGCCAAGCGCTTCGGTCAATTTTTGGACCTCGCCGGCAATCGCACTGCAGGTTTTGGTATTTGCCGATGAATAGGGTGCAGAGGCCGCCAGCTGCAGGATTTCGGGGATCTTGTCCTGCTTGATCTTGGTGTCGCGCAACGGCTGCTCGGCGGCGCGCCGAATGGAAGTGTCGTTTTCCTGCGCCACAGACGGGACGGAAATACAGGCCAGGGCCAACAACGGCGCCGCACGGGAAATCATTTTCAAGCGCATCGATAGTCTCCGATCCAGCATCCCCGCCGACATTGCTCCTAGAGGCTTGTTGACGCCTTGTCGAAGCTGGCAGCGTGATCAGATGGCCAATGATACCGCATTGCGACGTCGCAGCGCGCATACCGGGCACCAAAGGTCTGCATGATCCCCGCATCATGCTGGAAACCAAGCTTCTCGTAGAGGTGGATCGCTGGCGCACATGCCTTGTTGGTCAGCAGATAAAGCGTTTCGGCACCCATCATTCGGGCGCGGTCAATGACGGTCGCCAGCAGGAATTCGCCCACTTTGCGCCCGCGCGCGCTTTGGCGGACCCCCATCTTGGTCAACTCGAACTGGCGCGCACCGGTCTTCTGCAAGGCACAAGCCCCGACGATACCCAGCCCGGCTGCTTCAACGAACAATATCGTCCCGCCGGGATCGACGATCCGTGCGCGCGGATTGAGCAGGACGTCGCGATCGGTGTCTTCCATGCGGAACATGGCGGTGATCCATTCGGCGTTGATGTCATGAAAATCGCCGGCAAGCGCGTCGCTAAACGGACGGATCACCAGCCCATTGCCGCGTTTATCGAGGGGCGTGGTCGACAGCGCGGCTTCGATCTGGTTTAGTTGGTCGGGCAGCGGCCCGGATACCCCGGCGCACAGGTCAATCACCGCTGATTCGACGCGGGGCCAAACATCGCGCTTCGATCGGGCGATCATGGCGATTCCGTTTGGGGTAAGCGCGACCGTTTTCTGGCGTTGATCGCGACCGATCCGTTCAATGCTGACCAGACCAAGTGCCGCAAGGCGCATCAGCAACCGCGTGATCGCCGGCTGGCTCAGCTGCATGGCTTCAACCAATTGGCCAATTGTCATCGGTCCCGCCTGATCCAGCGCGGCAAGCACGGGATATTGACTCGGTTGGATCGGCAAGCCCGCTTCGGCAATGATGCGGCTGACATCGCCTTGCAGCCGTTCGGCGAGCCGCTTCAGTCGGCTGCCCAGAAACAACATGCTGTGATCCGCCAAAATGTCCATCATCACCCTCCGACTACATAGTCAGTTATATAACAAGCTATATATCTGGGCAAGGCTGACGCCCGCTTGGTCAATCCGGCGGATCGACCGGGGGAACCACCTTCAGCGACAGAGTTTTGTGGCTAGGCGGTTTTCATCGCATCAAGCAGCCGCTTGACCTCTTGCGATCGGCCACGCGGGACGATCAGCAGATCATTGCCGCTTGCCACCACGATCAGGTCGGTCATGCCAATCATCGCGATTCGGATTGAATCGCTGCGTACCAGACAATTACTGCTCTCGAGCAACACGACATCGCCCTGCACGCTGTTGCCCTGCTCATCGGCAGGACTGAGCAGATGCAGCGCGTCCCAGCTGCCGACATCGCTCCACCCCATGCTCACGGGAACGACGGCGACCCGATCAGCCTTTTCCATCACCGCATAATCGATCGATTGGGCTGGTGACGCGGCAAAGGCGTTGGCATCTGGCGCAATGCGGCGCCCGTCATGCTTAGCCAGCGCCATGGCGCGGGTTGCCGCTTCCAGCATCGTCGGCGCATGCGTGGCGAGCGCTGCCAAAAAGGCATCAGCGCGAAACAGGAAAATACCGCCATTCCAATAATGGTCGCCTGCGGCGAGCATCGATTCTGCCCGATCAAGCGGCGGTTTTTCGACAAAATGGAGCACCTTGTGGACGCCTGGGGTCATCTCCTCGCCGGTTTGGATCCAGCCATAGCTGGTTTCGGGCGAGTGGGGATCAATCCCAAAGGTGATCAGCCATCCCTGCTCGACCAGCGGCAATGCGCGTTCGACCGCTGCGTGAAAGGCAGCGCCATCTTCAATGGCATGATCGGACGGCATCACCAGCAAGGCTTGATTGCCGCCACCTGCAGCAATCGCGGCGAGCGCGATTGCGGGGGCGCTGTTGCGGCCAAATGGCTCAAGGATCAACGCCTGCAACGGCAGGTCGATCGCCGCCATCTGCGCTTCGACTTCGCTGGCATGTTGTGCATTGGCAACAATGATCGGCGCGGTGAAGCGAACATCGCCAGCGGTGCGCTTTGCGGTGAGCTGCAACATCGTCTCTTCGGCGGTGAGCGCCAGCAGTTGCTTCGGCCGTTCGGGGCGCGACATCGGCCATAGCCGGGTGCCCGTCCCCCCCGACAGGATAACAGGAACGATAGATGTGTCGTGAGACATCAATTTCTCCTCAACAGCCAGCGATAGGCCTGGCCGTGCGATAGGGAAACTGCCCAGTCCGCCAGACGTCGCATCGCAGCAGCGGTTTTTTTGAAAATTTATGCCATCACCCGCGCAGCTATGTCGGAATTGTTTACACTTGGTCAGCTAGAAGGCCGGGGCCATGATCAGATTATTCAAGCATTATGTCCCCAACGCGGTGTTGTTGCTCGCGATTCTGGACATCATCCTGCTGCTCGTATCGGGGGAGCTGGGCTGGGTGTTCCGGATGGGGCAGCTCGACAAGCAGGTGCTGCCGATTGTCACGCGGCTGCCCCAGCTGCTCTGCTTTGCCGTTACCCTTGAAATCGCGATGATCGCGGTTGGCGTCTATGGTGCGGGCGCGCTGCAATCGCTGCGTTATGCAACCGCGCGGCTGATCGTGGCGGTGTCGCTGGGCATCATCGTGCAAAGTGCGATCTATTATCTGGTGCCCGCGCTCGATTTCTGGCGCTCAAATCTGCTCTACGGGATGGGCCTGGCGGTCGTCGCACTGATTTTGTTGCGGATCTTGCTGGGCAAGACCCTGGGTAGCCAAGCATTCAAACGTCGCATCGTCGTGCTTGGCGCGGGGTTGCGCGCGCAGCGGCTGAAAACGCTTGCGCAGGCGCCGGGCGCGGCCTTTGTCGTCGTCGGCTATGTCTCGATGAGCGAGGCTAATCGCGTCATCCCAGAGGCGATTGCGCGCGACGCGATTTATAATCTGGCTGACCATGTCGTGCTGCTCAACGCCAGCGAAGTGGTGCTCGCGCTGGAGGAACGGCGCAACGCCTTGCCACTGAAAGATCTGTTGCGGATCAAGACGACCGGCGTGCACGTCAACGAGATTTCCACTTTTCTTGAACGCGAAACCGGCCGGGTTGACCTAGACAGCGTCAATCCCAGCTGGCTGATTTTTTCCGACGGCTTTTCATCGGGCCGCATGCTTTCAGGCGCGTTCAAGCGCTTGTTTGATATCGCCGCCAGCCTGATCCTCATCGTGGTAACGGCGCCGCTTGTCCTGGTTACCGCGCTGGCGATCAAATTTGAAAGCAAGGGACCGATCCTGTACCGGCAGCGCCGCGTTGGCCTGTACAATGTCGGCTTCGATATCGTGAAGCTGCGCTCGATGCGCCAGGATGCTGAGGTCAATGGCAAGGCGGTGTGGGCTGAAAAGGACGATCCGCGCATCACCCGCATCGGCCGGATCATCCGCAAAACGCGGATCGACGAGATCCCCCAGGCCTGGAGCGTGCTCAAGGGTGAAATGAGCTTTGTCGGCCCGCGTCCGGAACGCCCGCAATTCGTCGATGATCTCGAACAGCAGCTACCTTATTATGCTGAGCGCCACATGGTGAAGCCGGGCATCACGGGCTGGGCGCAGATTAATTACCCCTATGGCGCGTCGATCGAGGATAGCCGGCAGAAGCTGGAATATGATCTCTATTACGCGAAAAACTATTCGCCGTTCCTTGATCTGCTGATCCTGTTGCAGACGATCCGCGTCGTGCTGTGGCCTGAAGGCGCGCGGTGACGCGGTGACCGCGACATTGATCCTCTGGGCGCATGCCCTGATCGCGCTGTTGTTCGGCGCGCTGGCGGTATCTCAGCTTAATCGCGCCGGTACCGGACTGCCGCGCCTGGCGTTTCTGGTTGCGCTATCCGCGACGGCGCTGTGGGCGCTGGCGATCGCCGGTATCGGTGTCGGCGATTTGATGAGCTGGATTGCCGAAGCCGCCCGCAACATCAGCTGGCTGGTATTCATGGCCGCGCTGGTGCGGCGGGATCGCAGCGCCCGGATGGGCGCTGAAATTCGCCTGATTTATGGTGTCGTGCTTGTCGTGGTGGTCGCCGCGGGCGGCCTGTCGGCACTGGCCGCTGTCGTGGTCGGCCGGGCCGATCTGGCCGGCATCGCCGAGGTCGCGGTGATCATGCGGATGCTGGTCGCCGTTGCCGCCTTGGTGCTGGTCGATCATCTGTACCACGCGGTCGCCCCGGCGGCACGTGGCGGTATCCGGCTGGCAGCGCTGGCGCTGGCTGGCATGTGGCTGCTCGATCTTTCCCTATATACACTGGCCTTTCTTGGCATTGGCGATGCGTCGGTGCTGATCCTGGCGCGCGGCATCGCAATGGGGGCGATTGCGCCGCTGTTTGCGCTCGCAGTGCATCGCAATGGCGATTGGACGCTGCAATTGTCCCGCGCGGTTGCCTATCGGTCGCTCTCAGCAGCAGCGATCGGGCTTTACATTCTGGCGATGGTCTTGGGGACCGGTGCATTGGGCGCAATCCCTGCACCCTATGGCCGGATCGCGCAGACCGCGCTGGTCCTTGGCTCCACTACCGCGATCGTCACCATCCTGTCTTCGCCCTGGTTGCGCGCCTGGATCAAGGTGAAGCTTGCCAAGCATTTTTTCAGCCACCGCTATGATTATCGCGCCGAATGGCTGCGCTTTACCGATACATTGGGCAAGCCCGGTGACGGCGCGGCCACGCTGGAGGCCCGTATCGTCAAAGCCGTCGCCGATCTGACCGATTCACCCGGCGGCATGCTGCTGGTGCCCGATGGTTCGGGTCTGGGGCAGGGGGCAATGTGGAACTGGGACCCAACCGGCCTGCCAACCCAAATCGGTGAAAACGGCCTTGCCCGCTATCTCGAATCTTCAGGGCGGATCATCGCGCTTGATGACGTGCGCGCGGACAGTGCCGATTCAGCCGAAATGACTTGCGTGCCAATCTGGATGCTCGATCGCGGCGATGCCTGGGTCCTCGTCCCGCTGGTGCATTTCGGAAAGCTCACTGGGGCCATCCTGCTGGCCCGTCCGCAGATTGATCGCCGCCCCGATTGGGAAGATCTCGATCTGCTGCGTATCGCGGGGCGGCAGGTTGCCAGCTACCTCGCCGAAGCCCGCGCGCAGGAGGCCTTGTCTGAATCGCAGCGCTTCGATGAATTCAACCGCCGCTTTGCGTTCATCATGCACGATATCAAAAATCTGGTGAGCCAGCTCAGCCTGGTCGCCCGCAATGCCGAACGCCACGCCGAGAACCCCGATTTCCGCGCCGACATGATCGCGACGCTCAAGGATTCCGCCGCGCGGATGAACGATCTGCTTGCGCGCCTTTCGCAGCATCACAGCGCCCGACCAGAGGCACTCGCGGCGGTTGAGATCGTGCCGCTGGTCGAACGCGTCGCCGCGCTCAGGCGCGCCCAGCACCCGATTGCCACAGGGGGGCTGCGCGATGCGCTGATCCTCGCCGATCCCGTGCGGGTCGAACAATTGCTTGGCCATTTGCTGCAAAATGCAATTGAGGCGAGCCCATTGGGTGACCCGATCACGATCATGGTGGCGCGGGCTGGCGAGGAGATTGCGATCGATATTGTCGATCATGGATCGGGCATGAGCCCCGCCTTTATCCGCGACAAATTGTTCAAACCCTTTGTCTCTTCCAAGCCAGGCGGCTTTGGGCTCGGCGCGTTTGAGGCGCAGCAATTGGCCGAAGCGATGGGCGGCCGCGTCGAAGTCTTCAGCCGCGAAGGGGAGGGGACGCGCTTTCGCGTATCCTTGCCGATGGCGGGGGCAGGTGCCGATCATGTGGCGCGTGCCGCATGACCGCAATCCGGAAATTGCTGATCGTTGAGGATGATCTGGGCCTGCAGCGTCAATTGCGCTGGGCCTATGATGGCTATCAGGTGTTCGTCGCCAGCAACCGCGCCGAGGCGATCGATCTGTTGCGCGCTGAGGTGCCCGATGTCGTGACGCTGGATCTGGGCCTGCCGCCTGATCCCGACGGCGTGACCGAGGGCTTTGCTACGCTTGATGCGATCCTGGCGCTGAAGCCTGATACCAAGGTGGTCGTCGCCTCTGGCCACGGCGCGCGCGAAAGCGCGCTCAGGGCGATCGAACACGGGGCCTGGGATTTTTATCAAAAGCCCATCGACATCGATCAGCTCGGCCTGATCGTCTCGCGGGCCTTTCACGTGCATGCTCTTGAAGCCGAAAACCGGCGACTGGCTGATACTTCGGCAGGCGCCGCAGCGTTCGGGGGGATGATCACCGCTGCCCCAGAAATGTTGAAGGTTACCCGCACGATTGAACGCGTCGCGCCCGCCGATGTCTCGGTGATGCTGCTCGGCGCTAGCGGTACCGGCAAGGAATTGCTCGCGCGCGGCCTGCACGAAGCGAGCCGGCGGCGCGGCGGTGCCTTTGTGGCGATCAACTGCGCGGCGATTCCGGAGACGTTGCTCGAATCCGAGCTGTTCGGCCATGAAAAGGGGGCGTTCACCGGTGCTGTAAAAACCACCGAGGGCAAGATTGAGCAAGCCCAAGGCGGCACGCTGTTCCTTGACGAGGTCGGCGACATCCCGCTGGCGTTGCAAGTGAAGTTGCTGCGGTTTTTGCAGGAACGCGTGATCGAGCGGATTGGCGGGCGCAAGCCAATTGCTGTCGATACGCGAATCGTCTGCGCAACCCACCAGGATGTCGATGCGATGATCGCTGATGGCCGGTTTCGTGATGACCTTTACTACCGGCTTGCCGAAATTGTCGTGCGGATCCCCTCGCTCGCTGAGCGGACCGGCGATGCCGGCTTGCTGGCGCGGCACTTCCTGAAGAAATATGCCAAGGCGATGCATTCGAGCGTGACCAGCCTGGCGCCTGATGCGCGCGCGGCAATCGACGCCTGGGGCTGGCCGGGGAATGTTCGCGAGCTTGAAAACCGCATGAAGCGGGCGGTGATCATGGCAGAGGGCAAGGCAATCACCGCCGCCGATCTTGATCTGGAAACGGGTGCGTTGCCCGAGCCGCTGAACCTAAAGGCCGTGCGCGAAACCGCCGATCGCAACGCGATCCGCCATGCCTTGTCGCGCGCCGAAGGGAATATCTCCAACACAGCCAAGCTGCTCGGCATCAGCCGGCCGACGCTGTATGATTTGCTGAAATCCTATGATCTTCAGGCTTAAGTCGATCGCCCTGGCGCTGGCGGGGCTTGCCCTGGGCGCGGTCGGGCTGGTTGCCGTCGCGCGGCAATCAACCGCGCATGCCGATCCCGCCACTGCGCGGCAGTCGCTTGCGCTCAGTCTGACCTTGTTCAACCAGGGCAATGCCACCGCCGCGCGCAGCCATGCGCTGAAAGCGGTCAGTCAGGATCCGAGCTGGGGCCTTGCCCATGCCGTGCTCGCCCGCACCCATCTGGCGCTTGGCGAAGGACAGGCGGCAGAGGGCGAATTGCGCCGCGCCCGTGATTCAGGTTTTGACATGGGGCGGGCGCATCAGCTTTCCGCAGAGGCGTGGCTGCTTCAGGGCGATACCAAGCGGGCGCTTGCCGAAGCAGAGAAGACGGATCCGCGCTACCGGCTTTATGGCCTGCGGATCGCCGCGCGGGCGCTCGCCGCGCAGGGCAAGCTGCCGCAAGCGCAGCGCGTGCTCGCTAAGGTGCTGCGCGCGACCAACGGGAATGACGGGCTGGCCTGGACCGATCTTGGCCGCGTCCGCCAGCAATCAAGCGATATCGGTGGGGCGATCACGGCGGCTGACCGCGCGCTCGCCATTGATCGCGGCAATGTTGATGCGCTGGTGCTGCGCGGTGAACTGGTGCGCAGTCAATTTGGCTTGATTGCGGCGCTCCCCTGGTTCGAAACCGCGTTGAAGGTTGATCCTTGGCGGCATGATGCGCTGATCCAATATGCCGCCACCTTGGGCGATGCCGGGCGCTATTCGGCGATGCTGGAGATGACCCGGCGGGCGCTCGCGGCGCGGCCCGGCAGTCCGCAGGCACTGTATCTGCAAGCGGTGATGGCTGCACGGGCGGACAATGATGATCTGGCGCGCAGCCTGCTTCAGCGCACCAATGGCGCGCTTGCTGGTCAGCCCGGCGCTTTGTTGCTTGGCGGGCTGCTTGATTTCCGCGCGGGTGCCTATCAGCAGGCGATTGATCAGTGGCGCTGGTTGCTCAGCGTGCAGCCGATGAATCTCGAAGCCCGTCGGCTGCTGGGGGCAGCGTTGCTCAAATCGGGCGATTCGCGCGGCGCGCTGGATATTGTTCGGGCGATTGCGGTGCGCGGCGATGCTGACAGCTATGTGCTCGGCTTGGCCGGACAGGCTTTTGAACAGAGTAATGAACGCGATTGGGCAGCCCGATTGCTCGATCGTGCTGCCATCCCTGCGCGCGATGATGCCAAGCCGTTCGGCAGCGACACACCGATCGCCGATGCCGCAGGTGCGCTGGATCGCCGCCCCGACGATCCGATCGCCGCGGTCACCTATATTCGCGGGCTGATCGATGACGGCCAGGCCGCCAGCGCGCTGGCCGAGGCGCAGCGGCTGGCCAGGCTGTTCCCTGGCGCACCGCAGGGGCACCTCCTCGTCGGCGATACGTTGATGATGATGAAGCGGTTCGATGCGGCGGCCAGCGCCTATGCCCGTGCCGCCAATCTGCGGTTCGACGAAGCAACGATGCTCCGCTCGGTCGAGGCGCTTGATCGTGCCGGTGATCGGGAAAAGGCAGCGACGGTGCTGGCCCTGTTCCTCTCGCAAAATCCGCAAAATATTGTGGCCCGTCGGCTGACCGGTCATTGGCAAATCGCCAGCGGCGAATGGGATGCCGCCATCACAACGCTGGAGGGATTGCGCGCCCAGCTTGGCAATCGCGATGCCGCGTTGCTCGCCGAACTTGGCCTGGCCTATGCCGGTGCCGATGATGTCGACAGCGCGCGGCTTTATGCCGCGGCGGGCTATCGGCTGGCCCCGCTCAACCCGGCAACTACTGATGCATTTGGCTGGGCGTTGTTCCAGGCGGGCGAAGACAAGGCGGCGCTTGAATTGATGCGCAAGGCCGTGTCGATTGCGCCGCGCCATGCCGGTTTGCGCTGGCATATCGCCCAGGTGGAGGCGGAACTGGGCGACAAGCTTGCCGCTCGCGCCGATATCACTCGCGCGCTCGCCGATCCGCGCTTCCCCAATCGCCTAGAAGCGCGGGCATTACTCGCCACCTTGGGGGCATGACCGACGCGGTTGCTACCCCAGTGCTTCGAGCTGTTCCGCCAATTCCAGCCAGCGTAGTTCCGCCGCTTCTTTCTCCGCACGCTCGCGTTCAATCGCCTTGCTGAGCGCTTCGAACCGCGCAAAATCGCGCGTGTAGAGATTGGGATCGGCGAGTAGCGCTTCGTTGCGCTTGATCGTCTGGTCGATTTCCTCGATCCGCTTGGGCAGCAGATCATAATCGCGCTGATCCTTATAACTCAGCTTGGCACGGGGCGCGGGCGGCGGCGGTGGCGTGGACGGGCTGGACTTGCTGGTGGCCGGTCGCTTGGGCTGTTCGCGTTGACTGCGCTGGCGCTCCCACTCCTCATAGCCACCAGCCACGACATCGACATGGCCGCTGCCATCGAGCCCCAGCGTGATCGTCACGGTCCGGTCAAGGAAATCGCGATCATGGCTGACGATCAGCACAGTGCCATCATAATCGCCGATCACTTCCTGGAGGAGGTCAAGCGTTTCGAGATCAAGATCATTGGTCGGCTCGTCGAGCACCAGCAGATTGGAGGGGCGGGCAAATTCGCGCGCCAGCAAGAGCCGCGATCGTTCGCCACCCGACAAGGTCGCGATCCGCGCCTCGGTCATGTTCGGATCGAACAGGAATTCCTTCAAATAGCCGGCAATGTGCTTCTTGACTCCCTGCACTTCGATCCATTCGCCACCGTCGCACAGCACGTCGCGCACCGTTTTTTCCGGCGACATCAGGCTGCGTTGCTGATCGATGATTACCCCGTCCAAGGTCTTAGCCAGGCGGATATGGCCGATATCGGGCGCGATTTCGCCGGTCAGCAGCTTGAGCAGCGTGGTCTTGCCCGCGCCATTCTTGCCGACAATGCCGATCCGGTCGCCGCGCGTAACGCGCAGCGTCAAATTGTCGATGATCGTGCGGTCGCCATATTTCTTGGTCACGCCCTTGGCGTCGATCACCGTTTTGGTGCGGACATCGTCATTGCCGATCGAGAGGTTGGCGGCCCCTTGCGGACCCAGCATCGCCGCCCGGGTCGCGCGCATTTCCTTTAGCTTGGCCAGCCGCCCCTGGTTGCGCCGCCGCCGCCCGGTCACGCCGCGCAACAGCCAATGTTCCTCAAGCTTCAGCTTGGCATCAAGCCGTTCGGCATTGCGCGCTTCCTCGGCATAGACCTGTTCAGTCCATGCTTCGAACCCGCCAAAGCCAACTTCCGCCCGGCGGATGGCGCCACGATCGAGCCACAGCGTCTGTTTGGTCAGCCGCGTCAGGAAGGTGCGATCATGGCTGATGACGACAAAGGCGCCGCGAAACCGCGCCAGCCAGTTTTCGAGCCATTCAATCGCGGCAATGTCGAGATGATTGGTCGGTTCGTCGAGCAGCAGCACATCGGGGTCCTGCGCCAGCGCACGGACGATCGCGGCGCGGCGGCGCTCTCCGCCAGAGGCGCTCGCGGCTTCGCGGCTCAGGTCAATGCCGAGCTGATCGGCGATTGCCTCTGCCTCATGCTTTTCCGGGGCGTCGTTGCCGGCCAGCACGAAATCTTCCAACGTGGCAAAGCCAGTCACTTGCGGGTCCTGTTCCAGCAGGATGACGCGCGTGCCCGGCACGATGGTGCGCCGCCCCTCGTCGGCCTCAATCCGCCCGCCGATCAGCTTGAGCAGCGTGGTCTTGCCCGCCCCATTGCGGCCGATCAGCGCCAGCCGGTCGCGCGTGCCGATATGGATGTCGAGGTCGCGGAACAACCAGCCGGACCCCTGAACGAGCCCGAGATTTTCATATGCAAGGATTGGTGCGGCCATGCAGGAGCCGTTAGGGGGCTTGTTGCGCTGCGGCAAGTTTCTGTTGGCTGACAAGCGCATTCACGGGCTGTTCAAGCCGCGATGGCTATGCCAATCCCCATGAACATGAAGTTTCCCCTCGTCTTGGCGGCCTGTGCAGTGCTCACGTCGTGCAGCCATGCCCATGCCCAGCGTCGCGGCGATCAGGTCGAAGTGCTGGTGCAGATGCGCACGGGCCGGCTGCTACCCTTGCCTGAAATTGAACGGCGTGTGCTGCCGACGATGCGCGGTGCGCAGTACATCGGCGTTGATTTCGATTCGCTCAGCGGGATTTACACCTTGAAGTTCCTGCGCAATGGCGATGTCATCTGGGTCGATGTCGATGGTCGTTCCGGCCAGGTTATCGGCAGGACTGGCAATTGACCCGCGTCGCGGACGCGACCGAGCAGGGGGAAGACAAGATGCGCGTTTTGATCGTCGAGGACGAACCAAGCCTGGGCCAGCAGCTGAAAAACACGCTGGAAGGCGCTGGCTATGCGATCGATCTCGCCACGGATGGCGAAGAAGGTCTCTTCCTGGGCCAGACCGAAAACTATGATGCGGTTGTGCTCGATCTCGGCCTGCCGGAGATTGACGGGCTCACCGTACTTGATCGCTGGCGCCGGGATGGCAAGGTGATGCCCGTATTGGTGCTGACTGCGCGCGATAGCTGGTCTGACAAAGTGGCCGGGCTTGATGCCGGCGCGGATGATTATGTCGCCAAACCCTTTCAGTCCGAAGAACTCATCGCCCGGCTGCGGGCGTTGATTCGGCGCGCGTCGGGCAATGCCTCGTCCGAACTCACAGCGGGCGATATCCGGCTTGATACCCGCTCCGGCAAGGTCACCAAGGCCGGCGATCCGGTGAAGATGACCGCGCAGGAATATAAATTGCTGAGCTATCTGCTCCATCACAAGGGCAAGGTCGTCAGCCGTACCGAGCTGATCGAACATATCTATGATCAGGATTTTGATCGCGATTCGAACACGATTGAGGTTTTCGTTACGCGCATCAGAAAAAAGCTGGGGCAGGACGTTATCACCACGATCCGCGGCCTCGGCTATAGCCTGGAAGATCCCGATGCTTAGCCCCTCGGCCCGGTCTCCGGCCGCGGTGGTGATGGCACCGCGATTCTAACCGCATGCCCGATGCCCCTGCGCCCAGCGAAATCCCGGCGCGCCTACCGCCGGTGACCGTGCCGCTATCGATGCCATCCCGCACCGAAACACAGACGTCAGGCTCGCTCAGCCGCCGAATGATCATCATCGCGGCGGTGTGGATCACGGTATTACTGACCGGTGGAGCCTTTGCGCTTGATCGTGTTCTCACCAATGCGGTGACCCGCAGCTTTGATGATCAGCTGGAATATGTGCTGACCGCGCTGATTGCCTCGGCCGAAATCGGGCCCGACAAAGAGGTGATCTTCAACCGCGAACCCGCCGATCAGCGTTTTCTGGAAGCCTATTCAGGCCTGTATTGGCAGGTCAGCGGCAAGAATAGCGAGGATTTCGTATCGCGATCGCTATGGGATCGGCGGCTGAAATATGGCGATAATCACAGCGATCTGCGCATCCATATCTATGACAGCAACCAGTTCCCCGACGAAAAATTGCGGGTGGTGGAGCGTGATGCTCGGCTGCCGGGTGCGCCGGTGCGCTGGCGTTTCCAGGTCGCGGCCAGCCGTGTTGCGCTCAACCAGCAGATTGCGACGCTCCGTCAGACTTTGCTGATCAGCTTCGCGCTGCTCGCGGTCGGGCTGATCGGGATGGCGGGCCTGCAAGTCTATTACGGCCTGTCCCCTTTGCGCAAATTGCGCGAAGAAATCGCCCGGATGCGGGCCGGCGAATCGCGGCAGATTGATCGATCAATGCCGATCGAAGTCGCGCCGATGGTTGAGGAGCTGAACGGCCTTATTGAACATAATGAGCGCCAGGCCGAAGAAGCGCGGCGGCATGCGGGCAACCTTGCCCATGCGCTGAAAACGCCGCTGACGGTGATCATGAACGCCGCGACCGCCAATGCACAGGACCTCGGCCCCACCGTGATCCGCGAGGCGACGACGATGCGTCGGCAGGTCGATCACCACCTCGCCCGCGCGCGTGCGGTTGGCCGGCGTGGCAACGCCCATAGCCGGGCGGATGTGTGGCCAAGCCTGGAATCGGCCGAACGCGCGGTGGGCAGACTCTACAGCCATGTCCGCTTCGATCTCGATGGACCCAAGGATCTGAAGGCGCATGTCGAGCGCCAGGACCTTGATGAAATGCTCGGCAATCTCATCGAAAATGCGGCGAAATATGGCGGCGGCAGTGTCTTTGTCACGGTCAAGGCGCAGGCGGGCTTTGTCGAATTTCTGGTCGAGGATGATGGCCTTGGCATCCCAGAAAGCGAACGCCAGCGCCTGTTCGATCGCGGTGCGCGGCTCGACACGGGCAAACCGGGCACTGGTCTTGGCCTTGCTATCGTGCGCGATGTTGCCGAGATTTATGAGGGCACAGTCAGTCTGGAAGAGAGCGAGGATCTCGGCGGATTGCTGGTGCGGCTCCGCTTACCAGCGGCGAACTGATCCTCGCCAGCGTTCGGTACCGCCCCTGCATCTGGCATCCCGCTTGCTCCGTATCTCTATCCGTAACCTCTAAACTATAGCGACGAATAAGGGTGAGCGTTGATTACGGATGTTAAGTTCTCGATGGATGACCATGTTCCGCCGTCAGGCTTGCTGAGCCGCCGACAGATGCTGGCCGGTGGTGCGGCATTGGCGGTCGCTCCGGTAGCGGCGCAGGCGGCGCCACCAAAAGGTTGACGCTCGGTCGGCTTTCCGTTTCTCCGTGCCAACAGCTTTGACGAGATTGGCAGCGGAGTCATTCAAGTGGATGGCAAGCGCGCTTCGTCGATCCTCTATCGCCGAATATCAATCGACCTTGGTCAAACGCCGCGTCTGGGCTGGCGCTGGCGCGTGGATAACGGGCCGCCAGCCACAGATCTGGCGGTGCGCGGCAAGGATGATCGTGCGCTGGCGGTGATCATTGGCTTTCCTTTCGATCCGGCCACAGCGAGCGCGATCGAACGGAGCCAGCACCGGGCGATGCGGTTCCTGCTCGGGCACGATGCACCGGGGCGGAGCCTGCATTATGTGTGGGGCAGCGGCCTGGCCCGCGGCACTGTTATTCGTCCTCGGAAAACCGATGCGCACCGCTTTGTCGTGCTGCGCTCTGCTGGCGAACCAGCAGGCATTTGGCATACCGAAAGCGTTGACGTCGCCGCTGATTATCGGCGCATTTTTGGCGAGCCGCCGCCGCAGGCGGTGCAGTTGGCGATTTCCAGCGATGGTGATGACACGCATTCGACCGTCCATGCCGCGATCGGTGGCTTCGCTTGGAGTTGAGCAACGCTTGCCCGGTAATATCATTTCTCGAAACCTAACGATTGGTGTATATTTATTTCTCCAAGTCCGGTTCTTTGGGGAGCGATGACGATGCCAGGCAGCGACCAGCGATCCTATTTGAAAAAGCGCATAGAAAAGGAAGGGGCGATGGCGGCCGGCGCCGCCTGTATTGAAGCGGCGCTCGTCCATGATGCGCTTCAGCAGCATTATGCTGATGCTTGTGCTGCCTGCGACCATGGCCGGACCGACGCTTGCATCGACTGCGAGCGCCAGGCGCTGTGCGCGGTGGTCGCTGAATAGCGCTGCCGGTTTGGTTTGTCGCCGATTGGGTCCCGATTGGGTTACGCCGCCGCCTTCAGCTCCCGCATCGCTTCGGCGGCAATGGTCAGGCTGTGTTTGCGCGCCTGATGGTCATAGATTGAGCTGGTCAGCATTAGCTCATCGGCCCCGGTCCGGGCGATAAAGGCGCGCATCTCGCGCGCGATCTTGGCGGGCGCGCCAATGGTTGAACATTGCAGGACATGGTCCAGTATCGCGCCGCCCTGCGGCCCCAGTGTTTCGCGATAACCGGCCACGGGTGGCGGCAGCTGGCGCGGCTGGCCGGTGCGCAGGGCGACAAAAGCCTGTTGTTGTGACGTGGCGAGATACTCGGCTTCCGCATCGCTATCCGCGCCAAACACATTGAACCCAGCCATGAAATGCGGCTTGGCCTGCACTGAAGATGGGCGGAAATAGCGGCGATACAGCGCTGCCGCCTCGTCCAGCGCATCGGGGGCGAAATGCGAAGCAAAGGCATAAGGCAGGCCAAGCGCGGCGGCGAGCTGCGCGCCATAGGTGCTTGATCCCAGAATCCAGATGTTAACCTGGGCGCCCGAACCGGGCGTCGCGCGGATGCCCGTTTGTCCGTCATCGGCGAAATAGCTTTGCAGCTCCATCACGTCCTGCGGGAACGCATTGGGGTCGCTCTCCAGCGTCCTTCGCAGTGCGCGAGCGACCTTCATGTCGGACCCAGGTGCACGCCCCAGTCCCAGATCGATTCGTCCGGGGAACAAAGCGTCGAGCGTGCCGAATTGCTCGGCGATCACCAACGGCGCGTGGTTGGGGAGCATAATGCCGCCAGCCCCCACCCGGATATGCTGGGTTGCTGCGGCGACATGACCGATCACCACCGACGTCGCGCCGCCGGCAATGCCCGCCATGCCGTGATGTTCGGCCACCCAATAGCGGGTGAAGCCAAGCGCTTCGGCATGGCGCGCCAGATCGGCGGCATTGGCAAAAGCCTGGGGCAGTGTGCCGCCTTCGACGACAGGGATCAGGTCCAGCAGAGAATAAGCGGTCATGCCCACCAAGATGGGGCGGCGGGGCCGATTTGGCCAGCCCGATCAGCCACTCTGGTCAAAAACCAAGCGAATAGCGCAGCGCGAGGCCATAATCATCGGCAAGCGTGGCGACATTCCCGGGATCGCGCCGCATGTACAAATTGGTCTGGATCATCCCGCCCTGGAACGGCACGGCATAGCGCATTTCAAGATCAAGCTCACGGCCGGTTGGCGCCAGGTTCAGCCGCTGGCTGTCATAGCGGCTGACGGCGCCGGTCGAATAATCAAAATAGCTGGGCAGCTGTAGATCGAGCCCGCTGCCGCTCGTCACGCGCAAGGGCTGCGCGATCCGCACGCCAAAACTGTCATGGCCCGAAAAAATGCCGTTCTTGCCGATATCGGCGGCAAAGGCTTCGCTGCCGACCAGCCCCGATCCCGAAAAGCCCGTGCGGGTATGCGCAAAGGTCCATCCGCGGCGATAGGCGGCACCGATTGACCAGCCGCCGCCAGCCTCCAGCCGCGCCGCTGCATCAACGAACCAGCTTGCCGCCTGAACCGCGCCCAGCCCTGCACCAAAATGCGCGCCGAGCAGGCTGTCCTGTTCGCGCAAATGGGTCGCGGTCAGCACGGTGCTGAGCCCCGAGAACCGTCGATCAAGCGCAATGGCGACACGATCATAGCCCAATCGCTGCCAGCCCGATCGTTGGGCAAGCAAGGGATTGCTGTCGGGCGCCAGCACCGCGCCCTGTTCGGTCGCCAGCGTCAGCCCGAACCCACCCATATCGCGCCGGAGCGCCATCGCGGTCATCGGGTTGCTGGCAAAGCCCAGCGCCTGTTCCGGGGTCTGGGCGATCAGAAAGGCCGGGTCACTGCGACCGGCCAGTTGTGCGCCCATGGCGGCCGCGCTCTGTGAAAAGCCGATGGAAAAAGCCGCGCGGCTTCCCAGCCGGCTGGTGATCATGGCGGCGATGGTGCGCGCCTGTTCGGCATCGCCGGGCGACAATCGCAGCCGTTCGACCGATGCCTGATCCCGGCCGGGGGCGATCGTAACCGCAATGGCCGTCGAGCCGACAGCGGCGCTGAAGTGGCGCAGGCGACCGGTCAACGCGCCCACCAATGCGGGTTGTTGGCGGGCTGTCCCGATCGTCCGCGCCAGATCAAGCGTATAGGCGCGGCTGAAGCTGTCCAGGATGACCGTGCCCAACCCCGTTTGGCGCGCATCGCCCATTGCCGATGACAACACGCCGTTGCTGGTCAGCGATACCGGCACAGCGCTGCCAGCGAGCGATGTCTGCCCGATTGGCGCAAAGGCGCGGGTGAGATCAAGGATCCCGCGCCCATAGACCGCATCGATCCCGGCAGCCCCGGCGTCGCGCGCGCTGCTATACAGAATTTCGACCAGCTGCGTTCCGGTCAGCGTCGGGAAGGCCTGCGCAAGCAGCGCAAGCGCACCGCTGATTTGCGGCGCCGAAAAAGACGTGCCGCTCCACAGAAACGGTACATTCTCCTGGTTCGGCGCGCGCACTTGCTCGCCAACGGCAGACAGAAAGAAATTGGCACCGGTGCCGGCATTGTTGCTGAAACTGGAAATCACATCATTGGTGCCAACCGATCCGGCGATGATCACCAGCCCGCGCGACACGGCGGCGTTGGTCGCGATGGCGGCAAAGCTGTCGGGATTGGCGGTTCCATCATTGCCGGCCGAAATGACAATAACGATGCCCGCCCGCGTCGCCCGGTCAATGGCCTGGACCAGCACCGGCGATGCGGGCGATCCGCCGAGCGATACGTTGACGACGCGCGCATTATTGGTCCGCGCGAGATCCAACGCGGTGGCGATGCTGCGATCATCATGCTTGCAGCCGCTATTGTCGCCTGTGCTGACTGTGCATGACCCCGGGTTATCGGTGCGGAATATCAGCAATGTTGCATCAAAGGCGATGCCATGGGTGCCGGTGTTATTCCGCCGCCCGGCCAGGGTGAAGGCAACAGCGGTCCCATGGCCGGATTCATCGTCGATCGTGGCATTGCCCGCCGTGCTCGTCGATGCCGGGTCAACACGGCTGCCAAATTCGGCGCTTTGCAGATCGATGCCGCTGTCAATCACGCCAACCTTGATTCCAGTCCCCAGCGCGCCGCGCTGATAGGCGGCAAGCGCATTGGCCGATACCGCACCCGCTGTGGCGCGGTATTCAGCGGTGTCGAAGCTACTTGCGGGCGGGGTTGGTGTGGGCGTGGGCGTTGGCGCAGGCGCAGGTGCTGGCGTTGGTGTGGGAGTCGGCGTTGGCGTTGGCGTTGGTGTTGGTGTCGGTGTCGGTGTCGGGGTTGGTGCGGGTGTCGGTGTTGGCGCCGGTGCGGGGGCCGGTGCCGGCGGCGTTGGAATGCCGTTCCCGCCCCCTGACGAACATGCCGATGTGGTGGCGATCATGATCACGGCTGCCGTACTGAGCAAGTTCTGCGTAAAAATCCGGGCCATGACGAACAGGTTCCTTTTTCCCGGTTACATCTGCAGCGCCGCAGAACCGCGCCTTGCTCCCTCCCGCGCACCTGCTTAGAGGTCCCCACCATGCTCGCGCGTCTTGGCCATATCCGCAACTGGATTTTCGATCTGGATAATACGCTCTATCCGGCGAATATTAACCTTTTTACGCAGGTCGATCAGCGTATTACCAACTATATTGCCGATCGTTTCGGGCTTGATCCGGTCGCCGCCCGTGCCAAGCAAAAGGAGTATTTTCACGCGCGCGGCACCACGCTGGCCGGCCTGATCGATGAACATGGCACCGATCCGCATGAGTATCTGGATTATGTCCATGATATCGAAATGGACGTGCTCGACCATAACGCCCCGCTGGTGGCGGCGATTGCGCGATTGCCCGGGCGCAAGCTCGTTTTCACCAATGGCGATGCGCCCTATGCCCGCAAGGTGCTAGACCGGATTGGTCTGTCCGAAAGCTTCGAAGCGATCCATGATATTCACGCGACCAATTATGTCCCAAAGCCCGAACCGGCTGTTTATGCTGGGTTATGCGCGGCCTATGATATCGATCCTGCGCACAGCATCTTCTTTGAAGACATGGCCCGCAATTTGAAGCCGGCCAAGGCAATTGGCATGACGACGGTGTGGATCGACAATGGGTCGGAACAGCATGCCGATCAGGATCGCGGCTTCATCGATTTCACGATTGCTGACATCACCACCTGGTTACACGAGATAATGGAGGACGCATGAGCGAAGAGCTGCAGGGCCTGATTGAGGGCGCATGGGAAAAGCGCGATCAGATCAGCACCGCCACCAAGGGCGCGGTGCGTGATGCCGTGGATGCCGCGCTCCAGTTGCTTGATTCCGGTCAGGCCCGCGTCGCTGAACCCGTGGGCGACGGTTGGCGCGTTAACCAATGGCTGAAAAAAGCTGTGCTGCTGTCGTTCCGATTGAACGACAATATGCTGGTCAAGGCCGATTCGGACTTCACCGGCAACGGCCCGAGTCTGGGCACCTGGTGGGACAAGGTGCCGCTGAAATTTGATCGCTGGACCGAACAGGAATTCCGCACCGGCGGCTTTCGCGTTGTGCCGGGCGCGATCGTGCGGCGCGGTGCTTTTATCGCCAAGGGCGCGGTGCTGATGCCCAGCTTCGTCAATATCGGTGCTCATGTCGGTGAAGGGACGATGGTTGATACCTGGGCCACCGTTGGCAGCTGTGCGCAGATCGGCAAGAATGTCCATTTGTCGGGCGGCGCCGGGATTGGCGGCGTGCTCGAACCGCTTCAGGCTGATCCGGTGATCATCGGCGATGGCGCCTTTATCGGCGCGCGCGCTGAAGTCGCTGAAGGCGTCCGGGTGGGGGAAGGCGCGGTGCTGTCGATGGGCGTTTATCTTGGCGCATCGACCAAAATCATCGATCGCGCGACGGGCGAAGTGCACCGCGGCGTTGTGCCGCCCTATGCCGTCGTCGTGCCGGGCAGCATCGGCGGCGGAGACGGCAAGCCCGCGCTCTATTGCGCGGTGATCGTCAAGCAGGTCGATGCGCAAACGCGGTCAAAGACCAGCATCAACGAATTGCTGCGCGATTGACGGCCCGGCTGGCCTTTTCGGGGCTGGCCTTGGCAGGGCTGGCCTGCCTGGCAGCATTGTTGCTGATCGGCGCGGACGATCAGCAACAACGCGTGCCAGCGGACGCAGCGCAGATTGTCCGGATCTATCCGCATGACAGTACCGCCTTTACCGAGGGCTTGTTCTTCCAGGACGGGCATCTTTACGAAAGCACTGGCCAGGTTGGCCATTCGTCGATCCGCAAAGTCACGCTTGAGACGGGCAAGGTCGTTCGCGAAGTCATCGTGCCCGCTCCCTATTTTGGCGAAGGGATTATCGCCTGGGGCAAACAGATCATCAGCCTGACCTGGCAGCACCAGACCGGCTTTCGCTGGACGCTGGATGGCTTTCGGAAAATCGGCAAATTTGCCTATCCCGGTGAAGGCTGGGCGCTAACAAGCGACGGTAAAGCGATCATCATGTCGGATGGCACGCCGGAGCTGCGCTTTCTCGATCCGGTGACGCTGAAGGAGCAACGTCGGCTCCGCGTCACGCTCAACGGCCGCCCGCTCGCCAAGATCAACGAGATCGAATATGTCGAGGGCGAAATTCTGGCCAATATCTGGCAGACCAATTATATCGTCCGGATCGATCCGGTCAGCGGCAAGGTGATCGCGGCGATTGATCTGTCGGCGCTCACCCAATCGGTCAACCCGACAGACTCCAATGCCGTCCCCAATGGCATTGCCTGGGATGCCGATCATCGTCGGCTGTTCGTTACTGGCAAGTTATGGCCGGTGCTATTCGAAATCACCCCGCCCAAATCCGCACCGGCCAAGCCCTGATCCAGCGCGACGCGCGCTCGACAATCCCCCACCCGCAGCCTATCCGCCACCCCATAACCTCAACAAGGCCCGTAACCTCAACAAGGCCCATAACCTAAGCAAGGAATGACTGATGCCAAAGGCAAGCAAAGTCCTGGACCGCGTTCTTGTGCTGGAAATGGTGCGCGTTACAGAAGCCGCCGCCGTCGCCGCCGCCAAGCTGGTCGGTCGCGGCGATGAAAAAGCCGCCGATGCCGCGGCTGTCGAAGCGATGCGCGCCGCACTGAACGAACTCTACATGGACGGCACCGTGGTGATCGGTGAAGGCGAGCGCGACGAAGCGCCGATGCTTTATATCGGTGAAAAAGTCGGCTCGGCGATTGGCAAGGGGCCCAAGATCGACATTGCGCTCGATCCGCTCGAAGGCACCACGATCACTGCCAAGGCTGGTCCCAATTCGCTTGCGGTGCTTGCCATTGCCGAAGAGGGCTGCCTGCTCAATGCACCCGATGTCTATATGGACAAGATCGCGGTCGGCCCCGGTTACCCGAAGGACATCATCGATCTCGACAAGACGCCGACCGAAAATGTGAAGGCCATCGCCAAGGCCAAGGGCGTTAAGCCGCGCGACATCGTTGCCTGTGTGCTCGATCGCCCCCGCCATGAAAAGCTGATCGCTGAGCTGCGCAAGATCGGCTGCGGCATCATGCTGATCCCCGATGGCGATGTCGCCGGCGTGATCGCGACGACCAATCCCGATACCCAGATCGACATCTATATCGGCCAGGGGGGTGCGCCCGAAGGCGTGCTGGCAGCAGCGGCGCTGCGCTGCGTCGGTGGGCAGTTCAAGGGCCGGCTGGTATTCCGCAACGATGATGAACGCGCCCGCGCCGCCAAATGGGGCATCAAGGATCTCGACAAGCAATATGATCTGAAAGAGCTGGCCAAGGGCGATTGCATTTTTGCCGCGACCGGCGTCACCGACGGTTCGCTGCTTGCGGGCGTGAAGCGGATGAAGGGCAAGATGACCACCGATAGCGTGGTGATGCGATCAAGCTCGGGCACGGTGCGTTGGGTCAAGGGTGAGCATCGGCTGGACTGACGACCTGCGTTTCGCGTGTGATGACTTTGGATTGGATCAACCCAAACCCCGTTCGCCCTCGTCTTAGCGGGATATCGTATGCTGGTCACTGCCGTGTAGGATGCGGTGCCGGGTTGGGGGTGGCCACCCCCAACCCGGCGGTCGGC
>LNFI01000023.1 GCA_001464615.1 Sphingomonadales bacterium Ga0077557
GCGGTGCTGCGCGAACAGGCCGAACACATGGATGCACCCGACCGGTGCTCATCGCTGCAAAAAATGCTCTTGCACCGCAGGGGTCGTCCACACATGGCATCCTGTGGGGCCAGGAAAATGTGATGACCCGCGGTGTGCAGGCCAATCTGACGGCCGGTAAGCTGAGCTTCAGCCTTGCTTTCACCGATGGCTTTTTCTCCGGCAGGTTCAACTGGTTGTCGGGTGTCGTCAGCTATGTTGACGGGCCGCACACCCTATCGGTGGTGCTTGGCGGCGCGCTTAGCAGGAATTATCGCTCCACCTTCAACACGCCACTGGTGCAGAACAACAGCACCATCCTCAACGTGATCTACAGCTATTCCGGCAGCAAGTGGCTGGTGCAGCCCTATTTCCAATATGCCTGGGTGCCGGACCTACCGCTGGCGGGCACCACCAAGGCGGAGAATTACGCGTTCGGCCTGCTCGCCAAGTACAAGTTCAACGATAACTGGAGCCTGCCGGTGCGCTTCGAATATATCGACAGCAACCGCCCGCGCGCCACGGCAGCAAGCTTCCTTTACGGTCCGGGCTCAAACGCCTTCACCTTCACCGCCACACCCACCTATACATGGAACCGGTTCTTCATCCGGCCGGAATTTTCCTATGTCCGTGCCAGCGGGATCACGCCTGGCGCCGCCTTTGGTCCTGCGGGCCTGAACAGGGAGCAGGTGCGCGGGCGGCTGGAGTTTGGCGTGATGTTCTGATCTCCGCCGGAGTCTGGGGATAGCGTGCGACGCTATCCGCAGACTCCGGCAAGATCGGCCAGCGAACAAAACGTCGGCACGACCAGCACTGACCCGACGTTCGTCGCCTCGCTGACCGCTGCATTCGGTGCTGTCAGTCTTGTGCGAACTCGTCTCTCGACGATGCAGATCGGGCTTTGGTCCGAAGGTTCAGGTGGCGAGCGATTGCCACTCGGCCAGCGCGGCCGAACGGCGCTTTTTGAATGTTTGGCGATCGACGATGTGGCAATCACGATTGACCCGAAGGGCGGCGCAGCCAACTGATTGTGGACGTTTGCGTGAACCGAGGCGAACTTTTGCAGGGTCTTCATTCGCCTGAACCGGAGCATTGCCCGCTCCCTTCGTCGGAAGGGAAGATGGCTGTTCTCAGCCCGGTTGTTGTCCCATCGGCCCATCTCGCGACGGTCGGGATTGCCCAACTCGCGCATCGCTGCGGGGTAGGATTTCAGCCCGTCAGTAACGATGATCTCGGCCCGGCCGCGCCGCTTCAGCGCCTTCTTCATGAAGGTGAGAGCCGCTGATTTGTCGTGCTTTTTCGTACCGTAGCTCTCGAGGACCTCGCCTTCGTGATCAACACCCCTCCAGAGGTAAAGCATCTCGCCGTTCAGCGTTACGTGCATCGCGTCCAGGTGCCATCGCTAATGGCGAAACCCGCGCATCCGACTGATCCGTTGCCGCCGAATGTCACCAGCGGGCATTGGCCCAAACCTGTTCCACCACATCCGAACGGTTTCATAACACAAGTCGATGCCGCGCTCGAATAGCAGGTCCTCGACATTTCGCAGCGACAGCGAAAACCGCACATGCATCAGCACCATCAGCCGGATTACCTCAGGTGACGAGTTGAAACAGCGAAAAGGCGAGGCGGGTTTTGCTCTGGATTTGCGGCTCATGCGCGCCAGCAAGCAGCACCCGTCGCTGACTGCCACATTGGTTTGGCAGCGCCATTCTTGATAATCACACTCGGGTATATTTGAAATACCACACCTCGCGGCCTTGCCGCCGGGCTTTGCGCTCATAGCGGGTTTCGGGCCAGTCAGCCGGGCGGGTGAGGAAATCCGCCGCGCTGCCCGCCTGCCAGGCGAAATCACGGCGCGCGTTCATAATCATCATCGACCAGCGGCAATATGTGGGGTCATCGGTGCCAAGCCTGAATTCACCACCGGGCTGCAGCTTGGCGTGGATCAGGTCGAGCGGGCCGTTGTTGATCATCCGCCGCTTGGCGTGGCGCGCCTTTCGCCAGGGGTCGGGATGGAGCAGATAGACGCGTTCCAGGCTGGCATCGGGCAGACGTTCGAGCACGGTCAACGCATCGCCCATGTGCAGGCGGACATTGGCCAATGCCTTGTCGCGGATATGACCGAGTGCGCCGACCACGCCGTTCAGGAACGGCTCGCAGCCGATAAAGCCAGTGTCCGGGTTGGCGCTCGCCTGACCAGCGAGATGCTCGCCCGCGCCAAAGCCAATCTCGAGCTGGAGCGGGCGCGGATCGCCGAACAGCTGCGTCGCGTCGAGCGCGCCGTCTTCGGGCACCGACACCTCGGGCAGCAATTCCTCGACAAGTGCCGCCTGGCCCTGACGCAGCTTATGCCCCTGGCGACGGCCATAGAGGCGGCGGATGGTGGTGGGATCGTTCATGATTCGTCGCGCTTAGCGTGACACGGCAACAATGCGAAGCCTCAGCCGGGGTGCACGGGCGCACACCCCATTTCCGCCATGAACGCCACGAATGCCGGATCGGTGCGGATTAGATCGAAATCGGTGTCGGTTTTGACCTTGTCACAGTCGAATTTTCCGGTGCGTTCTGCCCAAAGTTGCAACGTGGCAATTGTCTCCATGACCTGCCCCTGAATCGCAAACGCACAGCTCTTATTGAAAAACGCATCCGCGACCTGTTGACGCAGTGCGGGTTCGTCACTGGTCCCGAAGCGGGCGATGACATCGTCATAGATTGCGATGGCGTTGGCCAGCTGGCCGAGCTGTCGTAGGGTGACGGCCTTGCAGTTGAGCGCCTTGGCTACCAAGTTGCCCAGCATGGGTAGGTCGCTGGTGCCGAAGCGGGCGATCACGTCGTCATAGTTGACGATTGCTTCGCCGGATTTGCCTTGCTGACGAAGGGCGACACCCTTGTTGACGAGCGCCTGCGCTACCTGTTCGCGCAGGGCGGGATTGTCGCTAGCAGCAAAGCGGGCGATCACGTCGTCATAGGCGGCGATGGCATCGTCAGACTTGTTCTGCTGGGTAAGGATGACGCCCTTGTTGACCAGCGCCCTCGCGAGCGGTCCGCGCAGGGCGGGATCTTCGCTGGAGCCATATCGGGCGATCAGCTCGTCATAGGTGGCGATGGCGACGTCGGGCTTGTCTTGCAGACCAAGAGCGAAGCCTTTGTTGAAGCTCACCATCGCGACCTGCTCGCGCAGCACGGGATCGTCGCTGGCGCCAAAGCGGGCGATCACATCGTCATAGGTGGCTATGGTAGCGTCGAATTTGCCTTGCAGATGAAGGGCGACGCCTTTGTTGAACAGCGCCATGGCGACTTGCGCGCACAGGGCGGGGTCGTTGTTGGTGCCGAAACGGGCAATCACGACGTCATAAGCGGCGATTTCGTCGTCGGGCTTGCCTTGCCGACCAAGGGCGACGGCCTTGTTAAAGAGCGCTTTGGCGACCCGTTCGCCCAAGGTGGGATCGTTGCTGGTGCCGAAGCGGGTGATAAGTTCATCATAGGTGACAATTTCATCTGCGGGGCGATTCAGCTCGCCATAGGCATACGCTAGATTGAACAGCCCCACCGCGGCCGCCTCTGGATCAGCTCCGTGCAGATACAGCAGGGCACGGGCGTGATCGCGCATGGCCTGCCAGTCGGCCTTGTCGAAGCTGTCGACCAAAAGTGCTCGGAGGTCATCGAGAGTGCGTTCCGCTGGCGGCTTTTTGCGAGCGAGAGATGCGGCATCTTCGACAATCTGGCGCTCGGCCTCTGTTGCCGGCTTTTCGCCGGGCTTCAGTCCAGCGATGATTTTCGATGCTTCCGATTCTTGTACCTTGATGCTCTCAACGAGGACACGCGCATCGCGAACAAGCGCCTCAATAGCGCCTTTCTCCGAACTGACTTCGTTCTTTGCCGCCGCAACCGCTGCGCGTTCGGCGCGGAGCGAAAGCACGAGCACCGCGATCGTAATCGCAATGCCGAAGAGCCCGATCAAGGCGCTGAGCCATATCCCGATTACCTGCAACCGGGCATGTCCGGCATCGTCCAACGCCGCACGGGCCTCGATGATCTCCTTGCGCAGGACTAGATCGGCTTCGCTTTTCTCGATTGCGGTAGCGCGGGCTGTCAGTGCCGCTTCGCGCTCCGCAAGCATCTTCGCGGTAGCGGCGGGGGCTGTTTGTGGCGCGCTGCTATTCTGCGCCCACGCCGGGGCGGCGAAAAGCAATAACAATGCGGCGAGTAGTCGTAGCATGAAAAACGCCCCCTACTGCGCCGACTAAGGCGGCGATGGGGGCATTAATCAAGTTAAATAGGGCGTTACATCCGGATCGGAGACAATAGACCTCCGGCTTACGCTACCGCTGCCTTCAGCTTCTCGACCAGATCAGTGGCTTCCCAGGTGAAGGCATTGCCGTCTGCCTTGCGACCGAAATGGCCATAGGCGGCGGTCTGCTGATAGATGGGCGCGTTGAGCTTCAGATGCTCGCGGATGCCGCGTGGCGTCAGGCGGACGAGCTGGGGCAGCACTTCCTCAATCTTCGCTTCGGAAACGGTACCGGTGCCGTGCAGATCGACATAGAGCGACAGCGGCTCGGCGATGCCGATCGCATAGCTGAGCTGGATCGTGCAGCGGCGCGCAAGGCCGGCCGCGACGACATTCTTCGCCAGATAGCGCGCGACATAAGCCGCTGAGCGATCGACCTTGGTGGGGTCCTTGCCGCTGAACGCGCCGCCGCCGTGCGGGGCGGCACCGCCATAAGTGTCCACGATGATCTTGCGACCCGTCACGCCCGCATCGCCGTCCGGCCCGCCGATTTCGAAGCGGCCGGTCGGGTTGACGTAGATTTTGGTCTCGTCAGTGATGAAGCCCGCAGGCAGCACCTTGTGGAAAACGCCGACCACATAATCGCGCAGTACGGCATATTTCTCCGGATCGCTGCCCTCGGCACCGTCGTCGCAATAGCCCGGGGCATGCTGGGTTGAAACGACCAGCGCGGTCGCGTGGACCGGCACTTCGTTTTCATAGTGCAGCGTCACCTGGCTCTTGGCGTCGGGCTCCAGGAAGGGCGCCGCGCCCGAATGACGATCAGCGGCCATGGTTTCGAGGATGCGGTGCGAATAATAAAGCGTCGCAGGCAGCAGATCGGGGGTCTCGTCAGTCGCATAGCCGAACATGATGCCCTGGTCGCCAGCGCCTTCTTCCTTGTTGCCGCTTTCATCGACGCCCTGCGCGATGTGTGCGCTCTGGCCGTGGAGATGGTTGGCGAAATCAAAGGTCTGCCAGTGGAAGCCGTCCTGCTCATAGCCGATGCGCTTCACCGTCGCGCGGACGGCAGCTTCGATTTCCTCGCGCGAGCCCGGCGTCCATTCGCCATTCTCATACACGCCCTTGCAGCGGATTTCGCCGGCCAGAACGACACGGTTGGTGGTCGTCAGCGTTTCACAAGCGATGCGGGCATAGGGATCCTTCGACAGAAACAGATCGACGACGGCATCCGAAATCTGGTCGGCGACCTTGTCGGGATGGCCTTCGGAAACTGATTCGGAAGTGAAGAGAAACGATGCGCGCATGGAAATCCCTCTGATTAGGCCGGAAAATAGGCCGAGAACGACATATAAAGCTTTCGTTATATGCGCCCTATCGCGCTCTTTGGCGAATGGCAACTGCCAGCACGAGCAAGCCCAAGGCAACCAACGCAGCCATTAGATTGCCAAGTCGGGCAAACAGCGTGGCGGGATGCGCCGGTGGGATCGGCAGCTCAATTGCGCCATCCCGGTCGGCGGGGATCGTGCCGAGCACGCGGCCGTCGGCATCGATAATCGCCGATACGCCGGTCGGTGTGGAGCGGATGATCGGCAGCCCCTCCTCAATTGCGCGCAACCGCGCCATGGCGAGATGCTCAACCGGGCCCCAGCGGCCATACCAGCTGTCGTTGGAGGGATTGAAGATGAAGGCCGGGCGATGGGCTTGGTCCACGGTCTGCCCCGAAAAGATGATCTCGTAGCAAATCTGCAGGCCGACCGGCCCGAAACCGGGCAAGTCGATGGTCGCCGCCCCTGGTCCAGGCTTGAAATCAAAGTCACCGGGCACCAGCCGCGAAAGACCAAGGGCCGACATGATCGGACGGGCGGGCAGATATTCGCCCCAGGGGACCAGATGCGCCTTGTCGTACCGGCCAAGCACCTGAGCATTGGCACCGATCGCGAAGACTGAATTGGTGCCGCTGGCCAATTCTCCCTGTGCGTCGAATTGCAGGCTGTTGCCCCCGGTCATGACGATATCGCGCGGGCCGAGCTGGCCGGCGATTCGGGCAAGCGTGACCTCAGGCCTGCCCTTCCAATAATATTGGCTGGGGTAACCCTGCTCGACAAAGAAGCGCAACGCCGCCTCGGGCCAAACGATCAGCCGCGGGGCGGGGCCGGGTGTGCCGATATGCCGCTCGATCGCGGCGAGATTGGCTTCGGGATAATCGTCTCGCGGGCGCTCTTCCTGATCGAGATTGGGCTGAATAACCCGGATGCGGGGTGCATTTGGATCCGCCGTCAGTTGCGGGGACCGAACCAGTAGCCCGCCCACAGAAAGCAAGGCAGCCGCCGCCAATACGGGGGCAGCAAAGCGCCATCGCCGCGCCGCCAGCAGCACCAGCGCGCCAGCCACCACAATTGTTAGCCCCGACAGTGCGTAGGTGCCGACCAACGTCGCCAGCCAGGCCATACCCGGCACCGGCAGCCAGATCACGCCCAGCGGGTTCCACGGATAGCCCGTCAACATCGTGCCGCGCAGCCATTCCGTCGCGATCCAGGCCGCCCCGGCGACCAGCGCAAAGCTGCCGCCGACGGGCGTTGTCTGATCGCCGGTGGCGCGCGGGCTGGCCAGCCGCCACATCAGCCCAGCCGCCAGCATCGGATAGATCGCCAGATAGGCCGCGAGGATCGTCACGGCCGGGTAGCCGAGCCAGGCCGGCATTGCATCCTGCAGCGTGAAGGCGCGGGCGATCCAGTTGTTGCCGATCGTGAAATGGGCAATGCCAAACAGCCAGCCGCGCCACAGCGCGGTGCGCAGCGTCGGCGCATCATGCACCAGCCATAGCCAGGCGGCGAAACAGGCCAAGGTGATTGGCCAGAGCTGCAATGGGGCAAAGCCAGTCGCGGCAACGGCACCAAGCAGGAGCGACAACAGGGCGGGGCGCTGATTCACCCATTGGCTATCGCGTGGAACGCGGGGATTTGCTAGCAGGATTGCATGATCCGGCCTTTTCATCTCGCCTTTCCTGTCCATGATCTCACTGCTGCGCGCGCATTTTA
Organism: Sphingomonadales bacterium Ga0077557; assembly: GCA_001464615.1. Lineage (GTDB taxonomy): Bacteria > Pseudomonadota > Alphaproteobacteria > Sphingomonadales > Sphingomonadaceae > Sphingomonas. The sequence goes on from LNFI01000023.1 coordinate 7,294, forward strand.
TGGCGATGTGCTTGGGTGTCCCGAAGGGCGCTCATCGGATCAATGGATCGATTTCGATCTGTTCGGTCATCAAATCGTCGCCCATCTTGATCCGAAGGCAAAACCCGTTGCCGTGGTCAATCCCGTTGACGGCCATGCGGTGCCGGTGCCGCATTTTGGCGTGGTGCTGACGATGGACGATTGGCAGGCGCTGGCGGATCGCGTGGCAAGGGCGCAGGTGCCGTTCGGTATTGCCCCCCATATCCGCTTTGCCGGCCAACCCGGCGAGCAAGCGACGATGTTTTTTCAGGATCCAAGCGGTAATGCTTTAGAATTCAAAGCCTTTGCTGATGATTCAATGATTTTTGCGACGAGCTGAAGCTTGGTCGCACCGCGCCACGCAATATCAGTCGTCGTGAATCTCGATAACGCCAATTCGGGCGAGCTGTTCGGCAGTCTTGGTGAATTCGGCGAGCAAGGGGGCGAGCATCGGCCCGAGCCCGAGTAAGTCGATCACGCCTGCCGGTGGGGTGACGCCGCCGCGACAATCCTCGATCAGCAGCCCGCGTTCGATCATCTTTTCGACCTGCCGACGAACAGTCTCACGCGGGAGGCCAGTGGCAGACGCGATGGCGTTGCGGGAGATCGGCACCACCCATTCGCGCGGCAGAATCGACGTGGCGGTAAATTGGTCGGGAATGGTGCGCTCCCGCATCAATTTCTGCACATTGGCGACACAGACGGTCAGATAAATCAGCAATTCACTGGGGGAAATCGGCACGGTGCCCGATGTGAAAGCGCGTTCTGTTGACAGAAAGAGATTGGCAATACCGAACATGGCGACCCGCCAATTTGCCTCCATTTTTTGAGGATTTGTGGCGATCCGCACGGTCATGGTGTGGCGATGTTCCTCCCCGAAATCACCGTGCCCGGCGATCGTCAGCTGATACCCATTATGGGTCTATCGCCGTTTGATAACCCATCGAGCCGCAATCGGGCAAATGAAATGACAACGTTGCCACGCCGATACGGCAAGATTGGCAAATGGCGCTATGAACCGCTGACGCGCCAGATCACATTGCCGACATCGTCGGCGACCAGCAGGCTGCCCGTGCGATCCAGCGCCACACCCACCGGGCGGCCCTGCGCATCGCCATTTTTGTCCAGAAAGCCCGTCAGCACATCAATCGGCTTGGTTCCTTTCACGGGAAAACCATCGGGCGCAAAGGGGACATAAATGACCTTATATCCGGACACGGGCACCCGGTTCCAACTGCCATGCTGGCCGATAAAGGCACCGCTGGCAAAACGGTCGCCCAGGGTTGCGCCATTGGCAAAGCTCAGGCCGAGCGACGCCGTGTGCGGTCCCAGCGCATAATCGGGGCGCTTTGAATATTCGAGCAGATCGGGCCGTTCGGGCTGCACCCGCTTGTCGGTATACCCGCCCCAATAACTATACGGCCAGCCAAAGAAATCGCCGAGACCGACGGCTGTCAGATAATCTGGCGCAAGATCCGATCCAAGCATGTCGCGCTCATTCACGGTGGTCCAAAGTCGGCCGCTTTGCGGTTCAATGGCTAGTCCCTGCGGGTTACGCAGCCCGGCACCAAATACCCGGCATGTCTTAGTTGCCGGGTCGACTTCAAGGATGTTCGCGCGGTTCACCTCGATATCGAGGCCATTTTCGGCGATATTGCTCGATGAGCCGACAGCGACATACAGCGTCTTGCCATCTGGGCTGGCGATGACATTGCGCGCCCAGTGATTGCCGCCACCGGGGTAGCGCACCACGGTTTCAGGCTTGGCGGTGATCTTTGTCTGTCCAGTCACATAAGGCACGCGGACCAGCGCATCGGTGTTGGCGATGTATAATTGGTCCCCGACCAGGACCATGCCCAATGGTGAATTGAGCCCGCCGATCAGCACCGTTCGAACATCGGCAATGCCATCGCCAGTCGTGTCGCGCAGCAGGGTGATACGGTTGGCAGAAGGAACGCCAGCGCCCGCTTTGCCCAACAGCCATTTCATCACGAGATTGGTGATGCTGAACCCGGCTTTGCGCGGCGGCGAATTGGTTTCGGCAACCAAGATGTCGCCATTGGGCAGCTGATAGATCCAGCGCGGGTGATCCAGACCCTTGGCGAACGCCGCGACCTTCAGGCCCGGCGCGGGCACCGGCATAGCCCCATTTTGCCAGCCGACCACATCGGCGACCCTGATCGTCGGGATGGTCTGGACCCGCGGGGCGGAGATTGTCGGGCGGGGACCCTGCAAAGCGGCGATCGGCAGCTGGGCTTGATCAGGCTGCGTTGCCCAGAACCAGAATCCGCCGCCGAGCACGGCGAAAATGGCGAGAAGGATAAGGATATGTTTGCGCATGGAGCCCTAGGTAAGCGGCATCGGCAAATCGGGAAAGGGGCAAGCGAGGCAAGCGCGAAATAAGTGGCCGCCGGCGAAGGGGGGGTGCCGGCGGCCATATCAATCAGCCCGACTATGATCGGAGACGAGCGAAGGGGGGACGGCGCTTGTCTTTAGCGTGCTGATTGAAGCCTAAATATGTAATTGTCGCATTAACTATTCAGAAACAAATCACGCACTGTGCTGCATTATTCCCAATCATAGCATCTCTTTTTGATTCTGGCAAAAGGAGATTGAAACGCATTTTGTCGCCTGATCGATAATTATGCACGGCAAATGCCAAGTTTTATTTTGTTGCGCGTAACCACGCTTGCTCAATCACTGTCGATAGCGGCGTTGATCGGCGGGTGTAGTCGCAACCGCTGAATACGTTTGGTATCGGCCTCCGTCACCTCAAGTCGCCAGCCGCTGGGATGGGTAATACACACTCCCGCTTCTGGTACATGTCCGATCAATACGGCGGCAAGGCCGCCAATTGTGTCGATATCGTCATCGGTTTCAGCAAGCCGTGGGTCGATTGTCTCAGCAACATCTTCCAGTTCGGCACGTCCATCGGCGTCCCAGGCACCGCCGTCGATCGGGATCAGCAATTGTTGTGGTGCTTCGTCATGCTCATCTTCGATATCGCCGACGATTTCCTCGATCAAATCTTCGATCGTCACCAGTCCTTCGGTGCCGAAATATTCGTCGAGCACGATCGCCAGATGCACGCGTTTCTGCCGCATATCAGCGAGCAGATCGAGCGTCCCGCGCGACATCGGCACAAACAGGGGCTGACGAATCAGCCCGGCGATCGAGGCGGGGTGCGGCGCGCCTGTCGCCAGAATGTTGAAGACGTCCTTGATATGGATCATCCCGATAATCGTATCGAGCTGTTCGCGATATACCGGCAGGCGGCTGTGCCCCGCTTCAGCGAACAAGGTCACCAGATCGGCAAAGCTGGTCTGTTCCTCCACCGCCAGGATGTCCGCGCGCGGGACCCCGACATCGCCCGCGTCGCGTTCGCCGAAATGGAGCAGGTTGCGCACCATCTGGCGTTCGAGCGGGGAAAGATCGCCGCGCGCATCGGGGGCAGGATCATCCTCATGCGCATCGATCGCTTCTTCAAGCTGGGCGCGGAGCGAGTCATCAGCGGGTTCACCGAAGATGAAGGTGCGGAAGGAGCGCCATAAGCTGCCTTCGGGGGAGCCGGCATTGCCGGTCTCGGTACTGGGGCCGTCGGCCATTGGGGTTGGTTAGTCCTCGCTAGCGTGATCATTCAAATAGGGATCGGCAATGCCGAGCGCGGCCAGCACATCGCGTTCGATCTGCTCCATCGCCTCGGCCTCTGCCTGCCCCTGGTGATCATATCCTAGCAGATGCAGCGTCCCGTGCACGATCAAATGCGTTGCGTGGTCTTGCAGGGTGATGCCCTTGTCCTTGGCCTCCGATTCGCAGACGCCGTAAGCGAGGACGATATCGCCGAGCAGGACCTCTCCGTCATCGGTATTGGCGACCGTGTCCAGCAGGTCTGGCGCGATCATCGGGAAGGACAGGACATTGGTTGGCTTGTCCTTGTGGCGGTAGTCGTGGTTGAGCGCTTGCACTTCGTCATTGTCGGTGAGGCGGATGGAGATTTCGACCGTCGCCGCCGCGTCGGCCAGCGTGCCATAGGGAGTCGCGTTCAGCGCGGCGGTCGTGGCGCGGGTGGCGAGCGATTCCCAATCGGTCGTGCTGGCCCAAGGCTCGACGTGCTGAACTTCGACCGCGATCATATCAGCGTTGCATCCTTGATATCGGTCTTGGCGAAATCGTCCCCCTTGAACAAAAGGGCAGCATCGTGACGTCGAGCAACGGCATAAGCGAAGCAATCGCCGAAGTTGAGCGCTGCCGGATCGACACCCTTGCCGAACCGCGCATGCGCCTCCAACGCCAGTTCAGCGTCGCTAGGGTCGATCGCGACGACCAGAATCTTGGCGGCGGCGATAAAATCGGCCACAAGCCCGCGTGCTTCCGTCAAGGTCAGTGCCCGCGCACCTTGCACACCGCGTACCGCCTCCCAGACCGCGAGCGGCGACGTGATCCGAACCGGATCATTGTGCAAGCAATCAGCGAAAGAGCGCGCTTCCGGTTCCTTCGCGATCATCGCAACAATCGCAGACGCATCGACGAAAATCGTCACAGTTCATCGTTCAGCGAATCGTAAAAGCGCTTGTCGGCTTTCAAACCGGTCGGCAGCGGGAGCGGATGGTCGTGCCAGAATTTCTGCAACCATTCGGGCGCTGCACTGTCGCGCGAATGGCGATCGAAATAATCGGTCACCGCCAACTTGACGATCTCCGCCATCGGCGTGCCCCGCTCATCAGCAAGCCGGGCGATGGTGCGAACAACCTCGGCATCCTCGACCAGGAAAGGCGCGGATAGGGCCTGTTGTTCGGCTCGTGTCGGTGGATCATTCGGCGCGTTCATGACGCTCCCTCATACGCCTCAACGATCCGCCCGACAATCGGATGCCGCACCACATCGCCCGCGCCGAAGCGGCAGATTGACAGGCCGTCGACGCCGTCGAGCCGCCCCACCGCGTCGTTCAGGCCGCTGGCGTTCATGCCGCCGGGCAGATCGGTTTGTTTGGGATCGCCGCACACGACCATGCGGCTGTTTTCGCCAAAGCGCGTCAGGAACATCTTCATTTGCGCCGGTGTGGTGTTCTGCGCTTCGTCGAGGATGATGAACGCATCCGCCAGCGTGCGCCCGCGCATGAAAGCGATCGGCGCGATCTCGATTTCGCCCGATGCGATCCGGCGTTCGACCTGTTCGGCGGGCAGGCAATCGTTAAGCGCATCGTAGAGGGGGCGAAGGTACGGATCGACCTTCTCCTTCATGTCGCCGGGCAGGAAGCCGAGCTTTTCGCCCGCCTCCACCGCCGGGCGCGACAGGATCAGCCGCTGGACGCTGCCGGTGATGAGCTGCGCGACGGCCTGCGCGACGGCGATATAGGTCTTGCCGGTGCCTGCTGGCCCAAGCGCGAAGATGATGTCGTTGTTGAGCAATTCGCGCATATAATGCGCCTGCGCCACGGTGCGGGGCACGATGGTTTTCTTGCGCGTGCGGATCATGATCGAGGGCGGCGCGGAGGCCTCCGCACTGATGATGCCGTGCAAGGTCGGTTCGGCCGACATCGCGATCACGGCCTCGATCAGGCCGGTATCGATAATCTCGCCGCGGATGATGCGGTTGTAGAGCCCGTTGAGCACGTCGCGGGCCGATGCCACCGCTTCTGCCGTCCCCTCAAGCCCCACCTTGTTACCGCGCGCGGTAATGTACACGCCGAGTCGGTTTTCGAGTAACAACAGGTTCTTGTCGAACTCCCCGAACAGCTGCGGCATCAGCTGGGGCCGATCAAAGGTCAGCTCGGCGCGGCTGCGATCACCGGATTGCGCGGGGACAGGCTTGCGGCTCATGCGATTCCTTCGCGAAGGAGGAGGGCAAAGTTGCGGAAGTTTTGCGGGTCTGGAACGGTTTTGGCGAGGGGCCGACAGCACCGGCGCGGCGAACAAGGCCGAGGGTCGCGCGGGGAGGGCGAGTGTGCTGCATCCGTCGCGGAGTTTGGCAGATTGGGCGCGTGTAGGACAGCGGAAAGTGGTGGAACGGCATTCTTGTTTGGCGCAAAAGATTGCGCTAAATTGCACCAATAGTATGATAATCCCATCAGGGCGAATTGTATTCTAAGGACACCAAACATGGCGACCGTCCGCAAAACCATCACCGTCTCCGTCCAGCAAGATGCCTGGATCGCCGCGCAAATCGAGGCTGGCCGTTACACCAATGACAGCGAGGCAATCCGCGACCTGATCCGCCGCGAGCAGGAGCGGACTTTTGAGGTCGATCGCATCCGTGAGGCATTGATCGAGGGCGAGGCGAGTGGAGAACCCGAGCCGTTCGACTTCGCTGCGTTCAAGCAGCGCAAAGCCGCCGAGCATGGCTGAATATCGGCTGAGCCCAAGGGCGCAGCGCGATCTTGATGGTGTGTTCGATTATACGGTGGCGGAATGGGGCTTGGCCCAGGCGCTGCGCTACATCGTTCTTATCGAAGCCGCCTGTGACGATCTGGCCGAAGCGCCTCTACGGGCGCCGGGTTGCGATACAATCCGACCGGGGTATCGGCGCCGCAGCGTTGAGCAGCACGTCGTGTGTTTTCGACCGACGCACTACGGCATCGACATAGTTCGTATCCTGCACCTGTAGATGGATGCCAGGCGTCAATCTAGTTGACGACATCGATTGTGCAACCTCGCCAAGACTTCGGGTGCAGAGTGTGCGGTCTTCAAACGCCCAAACAAACCGTGCCGAGCCCAAATATTTATCAGGAGCGGACAGCAAATCTCAAACTGAATTGACACTCTGGCTTTCCGTATGCGAAATCGGGGAATGCGAAATTCGGGTGTGCCAAAGCTGAACTCTCTCTTGAGGCTAGCCGCGAATCTAATTGTTGCTATTAAACCAGCCATCGCCGCATTTTCTATTGGAGCAATCGTTTCTGAGACTGCCTTAAGTGCAACAGCAGCAATAACTCTCAGTACGGAAATACAACACTTTTTTGAGAGTGATGACAGCAGTAAAATCGCGCTGTCTGGCGGAATTATAATTGCATTATTACTAATGGCCCGATTTAGAGCATTTCATGTCCGGGTCGAAATTTCAAAAACCCTAATATCAAAACTCGATACCGAAGACAGGGCCGACTGAATAATGGCCAATTCCGGGAAGCAGATAGTTCAAGACAATGCTGAAGCAAGTGCGTATTTGGGAATTGCTTTTTTATGTATTACAACGGCATACTGTGCATTTATAATTATTGCCGACAGTCGAAAACACAAGAAAGTGTCGATTTCACAGAATTTGCCCAGCAGTATTCTTGACGGAATTACGCTCGCAACAGGCGTAATTATTATTTCATCGATATTTTACCCAAAACTATTTTTAGTCATTGCCACGAATTTTGTGTACGCGACCGTTACGGGTTTGAGCTGCGTTGTTGTGCCTGTCATTAGTTTAGCCAAGCGTTATAATCGGTTGGTTGAATAGTAACGGATAATGCTCCGACCGCAGGCAGTAATTCGACAACTGTTTTCAATGGGTGCTACGTAAGGCGCGGTGATTGCCATGGATGCATCAAATGGGCGCAACCCGCTCGCCCATCACCGAATTCGCGCCTGCTTCGACAATCTCCACCTCGACCAAGTCCCCGATCGCCGCATCCCCCACAAGATGCACCGATTGCAACCATGGCGACTTGCCGATCAGCTGGCCTTCCAGCTTGCCTTTGCGCTCCAGTAGTACCGCGCACCGCTTCCCCACACTCGAAGCATTGAACGCAGACTGATCGCGGTTGAGCGCCGCTTGCAGGCGTTGGAGGCGATCGTCCATCACCTCTGGCGCGATTTGGTCGGGCATCGTCGCGGCGGGGGTGCCGGGGCGGGGGCTGTATTTGAAGCTGTACGCCTGGGCATAGCCGACTGCGTCGACGAGGCTGAGCGTTTCGGCGAAATCCGCTTCGGTCTCGCCGGGGAAGCCGACGATGAAATCGCCCGACAGCGCGATATCGGGGCGGGCTTCGCGGACTCTTTCCAGCAGGCGCAGATAGCCGCCCCGCGAGTGGCTGCGGTTCATCGCTTTCAGGATGCGGTCGCTGCCTGACTGGACGGGCAAATGGAGGAACGGCATCAGCTTTTCGATGTCGCGGTGCGCCGCAATGAGCCCGTCGGCCATGTCATTGGGGTGGCTGGTGGTGTAGCGGATACGGGCGAGGCCTTCGATGCGGTCTAGCTCGGCGATCAGGTCGTGCAATCCGCGCCCCTCATCGTCCCACGCGTTCACATTTTGGCCGAGCAGGGTGATTTCCTTCGCGCCCGCATCGACCAGCGCCTTGGCCTCATCGACGATCGCGGCGAAGGGGCGGCTGACTTCGGCGCCCCGCGTGTAGGGCACCACGCAATAGGTGCAGAACTTGTCGCACCCTTCCTGCACCGTCAGGAAGGCGCTGGGCGGGACGCGGCGGCGCGCGGGGAGGTGGCCGAACTTCATGTCGACGGGCATGTCGGTGTCGAGCGCGGCCTCGCCCCGGCTCGCGCGCGCGACGAGGTCGGGCAGGTTGTGATAGGCCTGCGGGCCGACGACCACGTCGACCTTCGCGCGGCGGACGATCTCCGCCCCTTCGGCTTGCGCGACGCAGCCGGCGACCGCGATCATCGGGTTGCCGCCCAGTTTGCCGGATTCTTTGCGGATGCGGCCGATGTCCGAATAGACCTTCTCGGTCGCGCGCTCGCGGATGTGACACGTGTTGAGGATGACGAGATCGGCGGCGAATTGGTCGTCGGTCGCGGTCAGGCCTTGCGCGGTCATCAGCTCGCCCATTCGATCGCCGTCATAGACGTTCATCTGGCAGCCAAAGGATTTGACGTGAAAGGTTTTGGGGGGCGCGTTCATCGCGGCGGCTATAGCGGGGCAGGGCGGGCGCGACAAATGTCGGTTCGGGTTTGCGGAGAGGACGCCCGTTTCCAAGATTTCTGCCCGGCCTCTGCGTGAACCCTTTTGGCGGGCGTGGAGAAGGAAGATTTGTTCGCGCGGAGGCGCAGAGACGCGGAGAAGAAGGAGGAGGGTGTTGATTGGGGTGATGGTGCCGACAGGTTCTTGACGGGTGATTTGGGGCGCTTCGCGCATTGATTGCGTCACACCTCCGCGTCTCCGCGCCTCCGCGTGAACCCCTTTGGCGGGCGTGGAGGCGGCAAGAATTTGTTCGCGCGGAGGCGCAGAGACGCGGAGAAGAAGGAAGAGCGTGTTGATTGGGGTGAGGGTGCCGACAGTTCTTCTGCGGGTGATTTGTGGCGCTTCGCGCAGTCGGCGCGCAACACCTCTGCGTCTCTGCGCCTCTGCGCGAACCAATCTACCTCGCGGCTATAGCGTTCCCCCGGCAGCTTTCTCACCCGCCGCTTCCTTTTCCCACCAATCATGCCCTCTGAACGGCAGCAGCGGCGCGCCGACTTGCGCGGCCAAGGCGGCTTCGATCCGGCGGCGGCTTTCGGCGGCGATGGCCTTGCGCCCAGGGTAATCGCGCGGGTGAAAGGGTTCGAGAAACTCGACCATCACCTTGAAGCTGCCCTTGCGCGACAGGACCCGAACAGCATTGTCCTTGCCGCTTTCGCTGCCCAGCCAGGCGATCTCATAGCCGGTATCGCCGCCATACCAGAGCAGCACGGGCTGGACCATCACGCCGGGCGGTGGCGGTTCGAGCACTTTCAGCATCGGCGTCTTGAAGGGCAGCAGCGACTGGCCATCGGTGGTGGTGCCTTCGGGGAAGACCGTGATCGACCAATTGTCGGTCAACGCATCGCGGAGCCGGTTGATCTGGTCGGCGACCCCCAGCCGGTCTTCGCGTTCGACAAACACGGTACGATTCATCTTGGCGAGCACGCCGACCACCGGTGCTTTCGCCAGTTCCGCCTTGGCGACGAAAGCAGTGCCGCTTGCGCTGGAGATCGCCAGAATATCGACCCAGCTGACATGATTGGCGATGTAGAAAACATCGCGCTTGAGCGGCACGCCCCTGATGCCGACGCGCGCGCCGCAGATCCGGGCGGCGGTCGTCATGAACAGCCGTGGCCAGGGCGAGGACAGCCGAAGCAGCTGAAAAAGATAATGCGCCGGGATCGAGATCGCCGCGATCAGCGCCAGCCCCAAAATGCGCCAGCCAAGCCGCATCCAGCCAATGACGGGAACAGGGCTTGGGTGCCCCGCCGCCGCTGCCTCACGCGCCGGGGTGGTGCTGGTGGCCAGCATCGCCGCAGCCGGCGGGTCGCTCGCAGGGGTCAAGTCTAGACCTTGCGGTCCAGAGCGACCCCGTAAAGCTCCATGCGGTGGTCGACGAGCCTGAAGCCAAGCCGTTCGGCGATCTGCTTTTGCAATTGTTCGAGTTCGGGATCGACGAATTCGATCACCCGGCCGGTTTCGACATCGATCAGATGATCGTGATGCGATTCAGGGGCCGGTTCATAGCGGGCGCGGCCATCACCAAAGTCATGCCGATCCAGGATGCCGGCCTCTTCGAACAGGCGCACGGTGCGATAAACGGTGGCGATCGAAATGCCGGGATCGATGGCGGAGGCGCGCTCATAGACTTTTTCGACATCGGGATGGTCTTCGGCATCCGAAAGCACACGCGCGATGATGCGGCGCTGCTCGGTGATCCGCAGCCCCTTTTCGTTGCACAGCGCTTCAAGGTCGATTTTTCGCGCCATCCGCTCGTCTTTGTTTCCTGCTAGCCAATGGTCAGCGGTGTAGCGGCAATGGGCGCTGGGGGAAAGTGCCCCTCCCGCAATGGGGAGGGGCATGTCGACGCAAAGGCGATATCAGCCTTAGCGCGCGATCTTGCGACGCTTGGTACCGAGGCCAATTTTCTTGGCCAATGTGCGGCGCTGTTCAGCATAGTTGGGCGCGACCATCGGATAATCGGCCGGCAAATTCCACTTGGTCCGATATTGCTCTGGCGTCATCTGATAATGCGTCATCAGGTGGCGCTTGAGCATTTTCAACTTCTTGCCGTCTTCCAGACAGGTGATGTAATCTGGCTTGATCGACGAGCGGATAGAGACTGCTGGTTCCTGCTTTACTTCCAGCTCAATCACAGGCCCGCCAAGGCCTGCAAGTGCGCCGTGCACATTGGCGATAAGTACCGGCAGATCGGAAACAGCGACGCTATTATTGCTTACATGAGCGGCAACGATGTCCGCCGTGAGCGTTATCAGCGTTTCCTGAACTTCGGTGTGGGTGTCCATTATGGTCCTTTCGATACTAAGCGGAGCCATACACTGGCTTCACCCGGCCCATATCGGCTCAAATAAGTCAATGCGCAAGCAACAATTTACATGAAACAGGGTTTTTATGCTAATTGTCGTTCAAACGTCAAAGCATCATACAATTGTCCGCTAGTGCCGCGATAATAAGCAAGGCGTTCGCCTACCTTCAAAAAACCGGATGACCGATAAAGATCAAGCGCTTCGTTGCCGCGCCGTACCTCCAAATATATTTTAGTGGCGTTGCGGTCTTGCGCATCGTTTATCACCGAGCGTAACAAAGCACCTCCTACGCCTCGTCGCCGCACCTCTGGTAAACACGCCAGCAATAATAATTCGGCCTCGCCAGCGATGGCGCGCGCCAGGGCAAAGCCAGCGACGTCGCCGTTAAGCGCTGCCAATGTCAGCCAAACGCCCGGCATGGCGAGGATGCCGAGGCATTGGCCACGCGTCCATGCTTCGCCAAAACGCGGATCAAAGGCGCGCTGCATGATCCGATCGATCGTCGCAATGTCAGCGGGCATGCCGGGTCGTAACGTGATCATGTTCAGCGTCGTGCTCATGCCGAAATCCCTGCTTTGGGCCTTGCTGGGGTCGCGTCGGGCGCGCGGCCATAGATTGGCCGGGCGGCCAGAGTCGTGAAAGCCGCGGGCAAACTGATCAGATCAGCGGCGTTGGGCAAGGCGTCGATCAAGGGCAGAGAAGGATCGATCGCTGCCAGAAAGCGCGTACCGCTGCCAATCGCCGTGCGTCCTGCCAGAAGGGCGATGGCGGCGGCGGGGGAGAGTGACTCTAGGTTGCTGGTGGGTGCGAACGGTCCGGCGGCGAAGCCCTGAACGAAGACTTCGCCATGCCCCCCTTCGAGCACGACAACGACAGGGCCATGGCCGGGATGCCCAGTGAAATGGGCAGCGGCCAATAACGGGAGCGATGAATAGCCGGACACCGGCACGCCCCAGCCGAGCCCCAGCCCGCGCGCGGCGGCTATGCCAACCCTGATGCCGGTAAAGCTGCCCGGGCCGCAATCGACCATGATGCGATCGCAGCGGCCACCCTGCGGCAAATCGCCAATCATCGGTACGAGCCGCTCGGCATGGCCGCGGTCGACGCGTTCATGATGGCCAGCGATCAGGCAGTCGCCCTCAATCAAGGCAACCGAGCAGGCCGCCGTGGCCGTATCGATAACAAGCGTGCGCATCAGCGTCGCTTAGCGGCTAGCGCGCCGATTGCAAAAGGAGCTGTGGATCAGGCGACGCTGTTGAAAGTGCCAAAATCGGGGCGGGGCAGACGATCGAAGATCGTTGCCGGATCGCCAATGCCAAGCGTTGAAATGAAGTTTGATTTGATATGCGGCGTATCGGCAAAGAACGCTTCATCAACCGCCGCATTGTTAAAGCCTGACATTGGCCCGGTATCGAAGCCGAGCGCGCGCGCAGCGATGATGAAATAGGCCCCTTGCAGCGTACCGTTGCGCATCGCCGACAATTGGCGGAGCGGCAGATTATTGTCGAACCACGCCTTGGCATTGGTGTGCGGGAACAGTTCGGGCAGTTTTTCATGGAAATTTTCATCATGGCCGATGATCACCGTAACCGGCGCCGCCAGAATCTTGGGGCCATTGGTGCCGCTTGCGCAGGCGGCAAGCTTGGCTTTGGCGTCATCACTGCGGCACCAGATCAGCCGGGCGGGCATCTGGTTGGCAGAGGTCGGGCCCCATTTCATCAGGTCCCAGATGGCATGGCAATCGTCTTCGCTGATGGGCTGGTTGAGATACCCATTATAGCTGCGCGCGGTCCGCAAAATGGTATCCAGCGCGGCATCAGACAATTTCTCGCCCATCACGGTTCCTGTATTGTTGATTTAATGGAAAGTTAGACCGCGCGGACTTCAGTGACCTCGGGCACATAATATTTGAGCAATTGCTCAATACCGTTCTTCAGCGTCGCGGTGGACGAAGGGCAGCCTGCACAGGCCCCCTGCATCTTCAGATAGACTTTGCCCTTGTCAAAGCCCTGATAAATGATGTCGCCGCCATCATTGGCGACTGCCGGACGGATGCGGGTTTCGATCAGATCCTGGATCTGGACGATGATTTCGGCATCGGCCGGGTCATCCGCATGGCCGCCCTCCATCGGGACCGTAATGGCGGCGGCGCTACCCGGATTGAACAAGGGCATGCCGCCGGCGAAATGATCAAGCAAAATGCCAAGCACATCGCTTTTCAAGGCATGCCAATAGACGCCCGGCGCGGCGGTGACGGAGATGAAATCCCGCCCGAAAAAGACGCCGGTCACATCGCCGAGTTCGAACAGAGCGGCGGCGAGCGGTGAAGCTTCTGCCTCTTCCGGGCTTGCGAAATCACGCGTGCCTGCATCCATCACGATGCGGCCCGGCAGGAATTTGAGCGTCGCCGGATTCGGCGTTGTTTCGGTTTCGATCAACATGCCAACCCATGTGGGCCACCCTGATCGGTTGATCAAGACCAACCCGGCGGAAGATTTGCAGCGGCTGCTTGTCGCCCGAATTTGTCCCAGGTGTCCAACAAATGCCGAAAGCTGACGGATCAGAGCAGCTTGCCAGTGGCAGCCCGACACCGGTGACTGGCGGAAGCGGACCAACCCCGCTAGACATTGGTGATGCTTCGTCTTGCCCGCGCGCTTCGGCGCCCCGTCGCCCTTTTTCTCCTCATCGGCCTTGTGCTCCCAGGTGGCGTGGTCCCGGCAGGGGCGCAGCGCGCCAGCAGGTCCGATCTCAACCGAGCCGAACGGGTCCGCGAAGCGCCGTCTGCGACGCCCGCCACGACCAGCGCCACCAATTCATCGCCGCAATCGGCCAATGCGCATGAGATTCCCTGGCTGTTCCGCGGCAGCGATATTCCGCCCGATCGCGACTGGACCTTTGGCGAGTTACCCAATGGCTTGCGTTATGCGCTGCGCCGCAATGGCGTTCCGCCCGGCCAGGTTGCAATCCGGGTGCGCGTCGATGCCGGATCGCTGATGGAAAGCGACAGTGAACGCGGCTTTGCGCATCTGATCGAGCATTTGACCTTTCGGGGTTCGGTCTATGTGCCCGATGGCGAGGCCAAGCGGATTTGGCAGCGGCTTGGCACCACTTTTGGCTCTGACACCAATGCCCAGACGACGCCAACCAGCACGACCTATAAGCTCGATCTGCCCAGCGCGACGCAGGATGGGCTTGATGAGAGCCTAAAAATTCTGTCGGGCATGATCGCGCAGCCCAATCTGACAGGATCGGCACTTACCGCCGAACGCCCGGTTGTGCTCGCCGAGCAGCGCGAACAGCCGGGCGCGCAGGTGCGGTTCGGCGATACCGTGCGCCAGACCTTTTTTGCCGGCCAGCCGCTGGCCGATCGCTCGCCGATCGGCACGATCACGGCGCTGGAGGGGGCGACGGCGCAATCGGTGCAGGCGTTCCACAAACGCTGGTATCGGCCGTCGCGGGTCGTTGTGATCATTTCGGGCGATGTCGATCCGGTGATCTTCGAACAGCTGGTGGCCAAGTATTTCACGGCGTGGCAGGGCAATGGCCCACCCCCACCCGAGCCCGATTTTGGCAAGCCCGATCCGACCAAACCCTTTGCCGTTTCAACGACGGAACCCTCGCTGCCGCCACTCGTCACCTGGGCGGTGCTGCGGCCCTGGGTGTATCGGGACGATACGATCATCTTCAATCAGAAGCGGATGGTCGATCAAATGGCGTTGCGGCTGATCAATCGGCGATTGGAAACGCGCGCGCGGAGCGGCGGCAGCTTCATCCAGGCCAGCGTTTCGCTCAACGATGTATCGCGATCGGCCAATGGCACTTTTGTCAGCGTGCTGCCGATCGGGGATGATTGGGAGGCCGCGCTGCGTGACGTCCGTGCGGCGATCGCCGATGCCCAGCAGGCCCCACCTGCGCAGGCAGAGATCGACCGCGAAGTTACCGAATTCGATGCAGCGATGAAGGCGCAGGTCGATACCGCGCGGGCCGAGCAGGGCGCGCAACAGGCCGATAACATGGGCGAAGCGATCGATATTCGGGAAACCATCGCCAGTGCGCAGGTATCCTATGATATTTTCCTTGGCGCGCGCACCAAAGGCTTTTTCACCCCGGAAGCCCTGCTTGAATCAACCCGCCGGGTGTTCGTGGGTGATGCAACCCATGCGATCGTCAATAGCCGCACCGCTGATATGACCGCCTCGGCTCGGCTGGAAACAGCGCTGAAGGCGGATGTATCCGGATTGGCCAATGCCCGCAACGCCGTGCGTAAGATCAGTTTTGCGCAGCTGCCAAGGCTCAGGACGCTGGGCAAGATCGTCAAACGCACGCCGATTCGCGAAATCTCCGGCCCCACCGAAATCGAACGGATCGATTTTGCGAATGGTGTGCGGCTGATGATCTATCCCAACAGCGGCGAATCCAATCGTGTCTATGTGCGTGTCCGCTTTGGTGGCGGACTCAATGCGCTGCCGACCGATCGGACCACCGCCGCCTGGGCGGCACCGCTAACCTTGATCGCCGGCGGGATCGGCAAGCTTGGCCAGGAGGAGCTCGATCAATTGACGGTCGGGCGGCGGATCGGGATGAGCTTTGACGTCGAGGAAGATGCCTTCGTGCTTTCTGCCGTGACGTCGCCAGAGGATATGGCCGATCAGCTTCAGCTGATTGCGGCCAAGCTCGCCTTTCCGCGCTGGGACCCGAACCCGCTGGCGCGCGCGAAGGCGGTTACGCTGGCGGCCTATGACACCAATGCCGTTTCCCCCGGCGGCATCCTGTCGCGCGATCTGGAAGGTCTGCTGCATGCCGGCGATCCGCGCTGGGCGACCGCGACG
Source organism: Sphingomonadales bacterium Ga0077557 (assembly GCA_001464615.1). Taxonomy (GTDB): domain Bacteria; phylum Pseudomonadota; class Alphaproteobacteria; order Sphingomonadales; family Sphingomonadaceae; genus Sphingomonas. The sequence goes on from LNFI01000023.1 coordinate 23,351, forward strand.
CCGGATCAGGTGCGGGCGACCACGCCAGCCAGTTTCCGGGCGCTATGGGCGCCGATTCTTGCCTCCGGTCCGGTTGAGGTCCAGGTGTTCGGCGATTTCAAGGCGGACGATGCGGTTGCAGCGGTCGCCAAAAGCCTTGGTGCCATTGCCCCCCGGCGCGCCAGCACCCGGCCGATTCCGCCGGTGAAGTTCCCGGCCAGTACCGGCAAGCCCGTGATCCTCAGCCATGACGGCCCCGCCAACCAGGCAGTGGCAGTGGTCGCTTGGCCGACGGGTGGCGGCATTGACGGTATTTCGGATAGCCGACGGCTGGAACTGCTCGCGCAGATTTTCAGCGATCGGTTGTTTGATCGGCTGCGATCAGAGGCGGGGGCGAGCTATTCGCCAAGCGTGCAGAGCGAGTGGCCAGTTGGCCTGCCCAGCGGCGGGCGGCTGATCGCGATCGGCCAAGTGCCGCCGGACAAGGTGGACTTCTTCTTCACGCTGGCCAAGGAAATTGCCGCTGATCTCGTCGCCAAACCGATCGAGCGCGACGAGTTGAAACGCACGCTGCTGCCCTATGCGCAATATATCGCGCGCGCATCGACCGGGAATACCTTCTGGCTCACGCAGTTGGCGGGGGCGAGCTATGATCCGCGCCGGATTGCTGCGGTCAATTCGCTTGCGGTCGATATCGGCAAGGTAACGCCCGAAATCCTCCAGCAAGTGGCCCAGCGATATCTGAAGCCCGATGGGGCCTTTTTGCTGGCGGTAACGCCCAAGGCGGCGGCCACGGTGGCCGGCAAATAAGGCGCCTGCCCGGCTACGCGGCACGTCATCGCATGAAAAAAGGGTGAACCCCTCCCCCTGAACGGGGGAGGGGTAATTGGCATCAGCCCGCGTCGACGCTGGCCAGGATGGTCTCGTTGCTTGCGCGGATCTTATAGTCGGTGGTCGACAGCTTCTTCTTGATCACGCCATTCTTGCCGATGACCAGGATCGTCGCTGTTGGCACGCCATAGGCAAAATTGTCCTTCGGATAGGCCGGATCGCGCAGGCCGAACGCGTCAATCTGCTTGGAGCCGACATCCGACAGCAGCGTGTAGTTGACGGGCACCTTGGTGTTGAACTTGTTCAGCGCATCGGTTGAATCATAGCTGATTGCGGCAAGCGTATAGCCGCGCTTGGCCAGTTCAGGCGTCAGATCGCGAATTTCCTTCAGCTGCTTCTGGCAATAGGGGCACCAGGCGGCCGAGCGGAAGAACACCAGAACCACGCCCTTCTTGCCGACGATCGACGCAAAATCGCGCGGCTTGCCAGTGATGTCGAGCGCGGTGAAGCCGGCAGGGACCTTGTTACCAACGTCGACAGGCTGGGCAGCGATGGCGGCAGTGGTCGCGATGGCAGCCAGCGGGGCGGCAAGGGCAAGCGACAGGGCGAGCGAAAGGACGGGGCGCATGAAGTATGTCTCCTGGTGACGATGGTCCCCAGGGTACGCGCATAGCGCGCGAGACGTTACACCGCTGGACGAAAAGATACCCCCAAAGCTTGAAATAGCACCCCTAGGCGCGATATAGCGCGTCGAGCCGATCACCATAGACCTGCTTCAGCACAGGCCGCCTGATCTTCAGCGAGGGCGTCAGCTGTTCATTTTCGATCGTGAAGGGTTCATCGGCAATGGTGAAGCGGCGGATCCGTTCGATCACCGACAGGTCCTTGTTGACGCGCTCGACCGCAGCACTCAGCGCGGCGCGATAATCGCTATTGTCGCGCAGCTTGTTGAAATCGCAATGCGTGCCCGATTTCGCGCAGAATTCCTGCGTCCATTCGGGATCGGGGACGAGCACCGCGACCATATGCGGTCGCCGGTCGCCAGCGATCATCGCTTGCAGGATTTCGGGCTGCAGGGTCAGCATCCCTTCCACCTTTTGCGGGGCAACGTTATCGCCCTTGTCGTTGATGATCAGATCCTTTTTGCGATCGGTGATCTTGATCCGGCCCTTTTTGTCGATGATTCCGATGTCGCCGGTGTGCAGCCAGCCATCTTTCAGCACCCGCGCGGTTTCCTCTGGATTGCGCCAATAGCCGTGCATCACGAGCTCGCCGCGCACCAGGATTTCACCGTCATCGGCAATCCGCACCTCAGTATTGGCGAGCGGCGGGCCGACTGTGTCCATCTTCAGCCCAACCTTGGGCCGGTTGCAGGAGATGACCGGCGCGGCCTCGGTCTGGCCATAACCTTGCAGAAAGGTCAGCCCGAGCGACTGGAAGAATACGCCGATTTCCGGGTTGAGCGGCGCACCGCCCGAGACCATTGCCTTGATCCGTCCGCCAAATTTCTTCGATACCTTGGGCCGCAAGGTCGCGCCCAGCAGCAGGTTCATCGGCCCGTCGAGCAAGCCCTTTTTGCCGACATGTTCGCGCCCGCCAATCGCCAGCGCCTGATCGAGCAGATAATTGGAGAGCTTGCCCTGCTTCTCGATCGTTTTGAGCATCCGCGCCCGCAGCACCTCAAACAGCCGCGGCACCACGACCATCAGCGTGGGGCGCGTTTCCTCGATATTGGAGGCGAGCTTGTCGAGTCCTTCGGCATAGTAAATCTGCGCGCCTAGCCCGATTGGGAAATGCTGGCCGCCGGTATGTTCATAGGCGTGGCTGAGCGGCAGGAAGGACAGGAAAACCTCTTCCTCCCAGCCGAAATCCTCTGAAATCACGGTGCAGCAGCCATTGACGTTGTGCAGGATCGCGCCGTGATGCTGCATCACCCCGCGCGGTGCGCCGCCGGTGCCGCTGGTGTAGATGATGCAGGCTGTGTCCTCGCGTGTGAAGGTCGCCTGGGCGGCACAGGCGTCGGGGCTGGTCGGGTGATCGTCGATCAGCTTTTGCCAGCTGTGAAAATCCATGTCGCCCGATTGGCCGATCCGCAGATCCTCAATCCCAATCACCATCCGCGCCTGGGTCGCGCGCACCACCGCTGGCAGCAAGGTGCGGGCAAGCTTGGCGTTCGACACGATCACGGCGCGCGCGCCCGAATTTTCGATGATGTGGGTGTGGTCGCGTTCGGTGTTGGTCACATAGGTTGGCACGGTGATCGCACCCGCTGCCATGATCGCCAGATCGCTGATGCACCATTCAGGGCGGTTTTCAGCGACCAGCATCACCCGGTCGCCCGGCTGGATGCCGATCGCTTTCAGCCCGGCGGCCAGGCTGGCGACCTGTTCTGCCGCCTCGCGCCAGCTGCGCGATACCCAGCGACCATCCTGTTTGTGCCACAGGAACGGCTTGTTGCCCTGTTCGCGGGCGCGGGTGAAGAACATGGTGACGAGATTGGGGAAATGTTCGAGCTTGCGCATCGTCTCTCCTGGAGTCGCTTCTAGGCGCAGCCGTTACGGCTTGCGCGATCTTGGTTCCATTGCCCGTTTGGGACGATTATTCGGCGAGTGCAACGCCTACGCTGCGTGGATCTGCTGCACCGACCCAGCCATTCGGGGTCAGTTCGGCCGCATTGGCCTTCAGACCCAATTTGCTGACCGACACGACATGGCCGAGTTTTTCGAGATCGGCCTTCATTGGCGCGACGGCGGTACCCTCTTCAAGCACCAGCCCTTTTGAATTGAAGTAAACGAGCCCCAGCCCCAGCGCCTCACGTCCTGGCATCCCCCAGTCGAGATGCGCGATCAGCGCCTTGGCGACCTGCATGATGATCGTCTTGCCGCCCGCCGCGCCGACGGTGAAAATTGGCTTGCCGCTTTCGTCATAGACGATCGTCGGCGACATGGAGGACAGCGGTCGCTTGCCGCCCTGCACCCGGTTGGCGACGGGCGCGCCGTCCTTTTCGGGGACATAGGTGAAATCGGTCAGTTCGTTGTTGAGCACGAAGCCGCCCGCAAGCAGCTGGCTGCCGAACGGCCCCTCGACCGTCGAGGTCATTGTCGAGACGTTGCCCGCACGATCGACCGCGACGAAATGGGTGGTGCCAGGAACTTCAGCCTGTAGGGCGGCGGTGCGCGGTTTGGCACCGGGCGGGGTGCCAGCTTCGTGTGCGGGCAACGTCTTGTCGAGCGAGATCAGCTTCGACCGCGCCTTCATGTACGCCGGATCGATCAACCCCGCGACCGGCACGTCGACGAAATCGCGGTCACCCAGATATTTCTCCCGGTCGGCATAGGCGAGCAGCATGGCCTCTCCGATCAGGTGCCAGGAAACCGGGTTTGCCGCCCCAAGCTTCTTCATGTCGAAGCGTTCGAGCATGCCGAGAATCTGGAGCACTGTGGTCGCCCCGGATGAGGGCGGGCCCATGCCGCAGATACGGTACACGCGGTAATGACCGCACACGGCGGGGCGTTGTTTGGCTTGATAGGCGGCCAGATCGGCCAAAGTGATGTCGCTTGGGCTGCGGGTCGATCCCGTGGCGGCAGCGACAATGCCTTCGGCGATCGGGCCCTTGTAGAAGGCATCCGCGCCGCCATCGGCAAGCTGGCGCAGGGTTTGCGCAAGCGCGGGGTTTTTGATCGTCTCGCCCACCGCATAGGGCTTCCCGTCATGCATGTACTGCGCGGCGGTGGCGGGAAAATCCTTCCACAATGTCGATACGAAACCCAGTCCATTCGCCATCGGTGGGGTGACGGTATAACCCTCCTCCGCCAGCTTGATCGCGGGGGCGAATAGCGTTTTCCATGGGAGCTTGCCCCAGCGCTGATGCACCATCGCCATCAGCCGCATATTGCCGGGGACACCGACCGATTTGCCGCCGGGGACGGCCTGCAGAAAGCCCAGCGCGGTGCCATCGGCTTTAAGGAAGCGATCCGCAGTGGCGGCAGCGGGCGCGGTTTCGCGACCGTCGATCGCGGTGAGCAGTCCGGTCACCGCGTCCTGATACAGGAAGAAACCACCCCCGCCGATGCCGCTCGATTGCGGTTCGACCACGGTCAGCGCAAGCATCATCGCCATTTGCGCATCGGCCGCGCTGCCACCGGCGCGCAGAATTTCCTGCCCGGCAGCGGCGGCGCGCGGATCGGCGGCGGATACGACGCCCGGTGTCGTCGACTGGGCCTGAACGGCGGTGGGCAGGGTGAAGGCGAAGAATGCGAGGATCAGCTTTTTCATGGGAGCAAACCTAGACCGGTTTGCCCGCAGCGCAAACATGCTTCGTCATGCCGATCCGATGGCATCAGCCAGGCTGGCGAACCCATCGCGCTTGAGCAGGGCGGCGAGCCCGGTATTGATGTGGCGGGCCAGACTTGGCCCCGCATAGACCAGCGCACTATAGAGCTGAACCAGGCTCGCCCCGGCGCGGATGCGGGCATAGGCCTCTGTCGCGCTATCGATGCCGCCCACCGAAATAATCGGGAGCTGCCCGCCGGTGGCGCTGCGGACATCGGCTAGCCGGGTGCGCGCCAGAGATGCCAGCGGCGCGCCGGACAGTCCGCCCGACTCAGCGGCATGGCGCGAGCGGAGCGAGTCGGGCCTGGAAATGGTGGTGTTGCTGACGATCAGCGCATCGATCCGGTGCTCAATCGCGGCGCGGGCGATGCCGTCAATCGCTGCCGGATCGAGATCGGGCGCGATCTTCAGGAACAGCGGGATGGCCCCGCGCGCTGCGCTGCACGCCGCCAGCAATTCGGCGAGCGCGGTGCCATATTGCAGGTCACGCAGGCCCGGCGTGTTGGGCGAACTGATGTTGATCGTGATGTAATCGGCAATCTCGGCGGCTTTGGAAACGCCGGTGCGGTAATCGGCGATCCGGTCGGTCGTGTCCTTGTTCGCGCCGACATTGATGCCGAGCACGCCCGGACGTTTAGCAGCAGCCGCGCGGGGCATCGCGGCGTCGATTCCGCCATTGTTAAAGCCCAATCGGTTGATCACCGCGCGATCCTCGACCAGCCGGAAGATGCGGGGCTTGGGGTTGCCGGGCTGGGGCAGGGGGGTGAGCGTGCCGATTTCGACGCTGCCAAAGCCAAGCCCGAACCAGCCATCGATCGCATCGCCATTTTTGTCGACGCCAGCGGCGAGGCCGAGCGGGGTGGCGAAGTCGACCCCCGCGACGGTGGTGCGCAGGATGGGGTCGGGCGGAGGGGCGGCGAAGGGAGTGCCGAGCCTTGCCCATGCTGCCAGCGCGTCGATCGTCAGGCCGTGCGCCTGTTCGGCATCAAGCGAGAATAGGGCGGGGCGGATGAGGCTGAACATGGTGAGGCGTTTGGCAGGGGGTTGGCTGGGTGGCAACTGGGCGGAGCGCGTTTTGGTCGGGCGTTGATTTGGTTCGCGCGGAGGCGCGGAGACGCGGAGAGGGTGCGCGGCGTAAGGCGCGTAGCGCTTTCATCACCAGCCGCCGAAATGCGATGGCTGCGCCACGAGATCGCCCTCCTCATTCTTCTTCTCCGCGCCTCCGCGCCTCCGCGCGAACCAAATCTTCTTCTTCAAAGCTCTCCCGACCCGCGGCTTAACGGTTGACGCGGGCGTCCCCCGACGCCATTTACCAATCAGATCGAATCTGTCCGATTAGGAAATGCATGCGTCTTTCCAGCCTTGCCGATTACGCCGTCGTGATGATGAGCGCCTCTGCGCGGCAGTGCGGGTGCCGGGGCGGCGTGACCGGCCGGCTGAACGCGACGCTGCTGAGCGACGAGACGGGCATTCCATTGCCGACGGTGCAAAAGCTCGTCAGCCGCTTGTCCTCCGCTGGCCTGATCGAAAGCACGCGCGGCACCGGCGGCGGTTTCCGCCTGTCGCGCCCGGCGGCGGCGATTTCGCTCGCCGACATCATCGAAGCGGTCGAAGGGCCGATCGTGCTGACGTCTTGCGTCGACGAGGGTCGACACGACTGCATCATCGAAGAAAATTGCCGCGTGAAGCCGCACTGGAATGTCGTGAACGGCGCGGTGCGTGGGGCGCTTGCCGGGGTGTCGCTTGCCAGCCTGAGCGCTGAGGTGGTGGCATGACGAAGAATTTGTTCGCGCGGAGACGCAGAGACGCGGAGAAGAAGGGGGGCAGCGTCAGCGGCGTAGCTATCTCGTTTTCACCGGCCCGCGATGAAAGCGCTTCGCGCATCGTGCTGGTACAACCCCTCCGCGTCTCCGCGTCTCCGCGCGACCTATTCAATAGCCGCCAAACGGCAGGAGCCCGATAATGGCCATCAAGAATGCCGAGGCGATTGCCGCCGCCAACAAGAAGTATGAATGGGGTTTCAGCTCGGACATCGAGCAGGAATTCGCTCCCAAGGGGCTGTCGGAAGACACCGTCCGCTTCATTTCGGCGAAGAAGGGCGAGCCCGAATGGATGCTCGACTGGCGGTTGAAGGCGTATCGCCACTGGCTGACGATGGAATCGCCGGACTGGGCCAAGCTCGACCTCGCGCCGATCGATTACCAGGACGCTTATTATTACGCCGAGCCCAAGGCGAAGCCCAAGCTCGGCTCGCTCGACGAGGTCGATCCTGAGATCCTGCGCGTCTATGAAAAGCTGGGCATTCCCATTGCCGAGCAGAAATTGCTCGCGGGCGTCGAGGGCGGGGAAGAGGGCGGCCTGCCAGCGCGGCGCGTTGCGGTGGATGCGGTGTTCGACAGCGTTTCGGTCGCGACGACTTTCCGCAAGGAGCTGGAGGCGGCGGGTGTCATCTTCCGCAGCATCAGCGAGGCGATCAAGGAGTATCCCGATCTCGTCCGTAAGTGGCTGGGGAAGGTCGTCCCCATGCACGATAACTATTTCGCGGCGCTCAACTGCGCGGTCTTCAGCGACGGGACGTTCGTCTACATTCCAGAGGGCGTGCGCTGCCCGATGGAGCTGAGCACCTATTTCCGCATCAATGCCGAAAATACCGGCCAGTTCGAACGCACGCTGATCGTCGCCGACAAGGGCGCGTATGTGAGCTACCTCGAAGGCTGCACCGCTCCGATGCGCGACGAGAACCAGCTCCACGCCGCGGTGGTTGAACTGGTCGCGCTCGACGATGCCGAGATCAAATACTCGACTGTGCAGAACTGGTATCCCGGCGACGAGAACGGCCTGGGCGGCATCTATAATTTCGTGACCAAGCGGGCTTTGTGCCAGGGGAAGAACAGCAAGGTCAGCTGGACGCAGGTCGAGACCGGCAGCGCGATTACCTGGAAATATCCGTCCTGCGTGCTCGCGGGCGACGGGTCGGTCGGCGAATTTTATTCGGTCGCGGTGACGAACAATCGCCAGCAGGCCGATACCGGCACCAAGATGATCCACCTCGGCAAGAACACCCGTTCGACGATCGTCTCGAAGGGGATTTCGGCGGGGCGCAGCGACAACACCTATCGCGGGCTGGTGCGCGTGTCGCCGACGGCGGAGGGCGTGCGCAACTTCACCCAGTGCGACTCGCTGCTGCTCGGCGACCAGTGCGGCGCGCATACCGTGCCGTACATCGAAGTCCGCAACCCCAGCGCACAGATCGAGCATGAGGCGACCACGTCGAAGATCTCCGACGATCAGTTGTTCTACGCGATGCAGCGCGGGCTCGATCAGGAAGCGGCGGTGGCGTTGATCGTGAATGGGTTTGCGAAGGAAGTGCTGCAGCAACTGCCGATGGAATTCGCGGTGGAAGCGCAGAAGCTGCTGGGGATTTCGCTTGAGGGGAGCGTGGGGTGATTTTTGTCGAAACCCACGAGCACAAGAAAGCTCAGGCTCGTGCAGAAGGGCGCGGCCACATCCTTGATGCGCACACGCATACCGTTCGTCATCGCGCTGAGCTCGAGGCTAGCTCCAAGGCGGGATGCTTCTACTGCCTCGAAGTCTTTTCGCCTTCGGAGATCGAAGATTGGGTCGATAATGACGACTGCGCGATGTGTCCTCGCTGCGGCATCGACTCCGTGATCGGTGATGCTTCGGGGTTTCCCATAAGGGACAAAGCGTTTCTCAAAGAAATGAATGAGTTTTGGTTCTGATGCTCAAAATAACTGACCTCCACGCCGAAATCGACGGCAAGGAAATCCTCAAGGGCCTCTCGCTCACCGTCAATGCGGGCGAGGTGCATGCGATCATGGGGCCGAATGGCGCGGGGAAGTCGACGCTGGGCTATGTGCTCGGCGGGCGGCCGGGGTATGAGGTGACGGCGGGGTCGGTCGAGTTTCGCGCTCCCACCCTGTGCTCCGGCGAAGGCCGGAGCGTTGGCGAAGGTGAGGTGGATGCTGGCCAGGGCTCCGGCCTTCGCCGGAGCACAGGTGACGAAGAAGGGGAGTGGGTGGACTTGCTGTCCCTCGCGCCGCACGAACGCGCTGCCGCTGGCCTGTTCCTGGGCTTCCAATATCCGGTCGAAATCCCCGGCGTGTCCAACGTCCAGTTCCTGCGCGAGGCGCTCAACGCGCAGCGCAAGGGCCGCGATGAAGCCCCACTTTCCGGCGGCGAGTTTCTGAAGCTCGCCAAGGCGCAGGCTGCTGGCCTTGGCATGGATTACGACATGCTCAAGCGGCCGGTGAATGTCGGCTTTTCGGGCGGCGAAAAGAAGCGCAACGAGATGGTGCAGATGGGTATCATCAGCCCCCGCCTCGCGATCCTCGACGAGACCGATAGCGGGCTCGATATCGATGCACTCCGCGCGGTGGGCGACGGCATCAACCGGATCATGCGCGCGCCCGACAAGGCCGTGATCCTGATCACGCATTACCAGCGGCTGCTCGATTATGTCGCGCCCGATTTCGTGCACATCCTGAGCGGCGGGCGGATCGTGAAGACCGGCGGGCCGGAACTCGCGCTTGAGTTGGAAGCGGAAGGCTATGCCGGGGTGACCGCGTGAGCGCCGCAGGCATTCCTCTTTTCCTCCGTGTCTCCGCGCCTCCGCGTGAGTCAGATTTGTTCACGCGGAGGCGCGGAGACGCGGAGAAGGGGCGCGTGCTGTGACGGTTGCGCTTCTCCCTACGCGCCGCGATGAATCGTGGCGGTATAGCGATCTTGAGGCTGTCGCCTCGGTGTGGCCCGTGCCTGCGCCCGAACGGATCGAGGTTGCAGCGGGCGAGGAGATTGCGCGGGTGATCGTGCAGGATGCTGCGCCTGATGTGGTCGCGATCCATGATTATGCGGTGGTGCTTGGTGCGGGCGCGCGCGCGACGTTTCATGTGCTCAACACCGGCGGCAAGCTGGGGCGGGTGACGATTGACGTTACGTTGCATGAGGGCGCGCATTTTGAGCTTGGCGCGGCGATGCTCGGCGGCGGCGATCAGACGCTCGAGATCGTCACGACGATGCGCCATATCGAGCCCAATGCGACCAGCAACCAGGTCGTGCGCTCGGTGCTCGGCGGCAAGGCGACCGGCTCGTACCTCGGCAAGGTCGCGGTCGCGCGGCATGCGCAGAAGACCGATGCGTCGCAGTCGGTAAAGGCGATGCTGCTCGCGCGCACCGCCACCGCCAATGCCAAGCCCGAGCTCGAAATCTACGCCGACGATGTGAAGTGCGCGCATGGTGCAACGGTCGGCGAGCTCGATGCCAATGCGCTGTTCTACCTGATGAGCCGGGGCATCGCGCCGGCGGAGGCGAAGGCGCTGCTGCTGCGCGGGTTCATTTCGGGCGTGTTCGACGATGTCGTGGATGATGCCGCGCGGGAGCAGCTGGACGCGGCGGCGAGCGCGGCGCTGGAGCGGATGTTGTGAACGTGAACGACCAGATACTCCCCGGCCTTACCCCCGGCTGGCACTATCTCGACAGCGCCGTCACCGCGCAGAAGCCGCAAACCGTGATCGATGCGATCGCGCGCGGCTATGGCCCGGATTATGCCAGCGTGCACCGCGGTGTGTACCAGCGCTCCGCCAATATGACGCTCGCCTACGAAGCCGCGCGGCGGCGGGTGGCGGGGTTCATCAACGCTGCTAGCGAGAACGAGATCGTCTTCGTGCGCGGCGCGACCGAGGGGATTAATCTCGCCGCGACGTGCTGGGCGGGGGAACAGCTCAAGGCGGGCGACCGCATCCTGCTGAGCAAGCTTGAGCATCACAGCAACATCGTGCCCTGGCAGATGATTGCAGAGAAAGTCGGCGCATACATCGATGTCATCCCGCTGACCGAAGACCACCGGATCGACCTCGACGCGATGGCAGCGATGATCAGCCCTGCGCATAAATTGGTTTCGCTGGCGCATGTCTCGAATGTGCTCGGCTCGGTGCTCGATTGCCGCCGCGCAGCTGATATCGCGCATGCGGTGGGCGCCAAAATCTTGCTCGACGGCTGCCAGGCGGTGCCGCGCATGGCTGTCGATGTGCAGGCGCTCGACTGTGATTTCTACGTTTTCTCCGCGCACAAGCTTTACGGCCCGACTGGCTTCGGCGTGCTGTGGGCGCGGCCTGAATTGCTCGAGGCGATGCCGCCCTATCAGGGTGGCGGCGCGATGATCGACCGGGTGTCGTTCGAGAAAACGACCTATGCGCCGCCGCCGGGCCGGTTCGAGGCGGGGACGCCGCATATCGTTGGCGCGCTCGGGCTGCATGCCGCAATCGATTATGTCGAAAGCATTGGGCTGGAGCGCATCCACGCGATCGAAACCAATCTTGTCGCGCAGACCAGGGCCGCGCTGTCGCAGATTAATTCAGTGCGGCTGTTCGGGCCCGAGGAGTCGGCCGGGATCGTCAGCTTTGTGATTGAGGGCGTCCATCCCCACGACATCGGCACTATTTTGGACGAGGAAGGCGTGGCGATCCGCGCGGGGCATCACTGCGCGCAGCCGCTAATGGCGTCGCTCGGTGTCGACGCGACCGCGCGCGCCAGCTTTGGGGTGTATAGCGATGCCAGCGATGTCGACGCGTTGATCAGGGGCATTGAGCGAGTGACGCGGATTTTTGGGTAGGGATTTTCGGATGAACGAAGAACGCAAAATCGAGATCGAGGAAGTCAGCGCAGTCGAAGCGCCGCTGCGGGCGCGCGTGGAAGACGCCAGCGCCGACGGTGAGCGCCAGCGCGACTATCTCGAAGGCTTTCTGGCGCAAAAGCCCGCAGGCGTGTCGCACGCCGCGCCGGGGGGCGAGACCTATGAAGCGGTGATTGCCGCGCTGAAAGATATTTATGATCCCGAAATCCCGGTGAACATCTATGATCTGGGGCTGATTTACGGCGTCGATGTCACCGAAGATGGCCATGCCGTCGTCACGATGACGCTGACGACGCCGCATTGCCCGGTCGCCGAAACGATGCCGGCCGAGGTCGAGATTCGCGTCGGCGCGGTGCCGGGGGTTGGCTCGGCCGAGGTCAATCTGGTGTGGGAGCCCGCCTGGGACCCGGCGAAGATGAGCGACGAGGCCCGGCTTGAGATGGGAATGCTGTAGTTTCTAAGCCCCTCCCCTTCAGGGGAGGGGCACCAACTTCTCCCCTCCCGCTTGCGGGAGGGGCCGGGGGT
>LNFI01000024.1 GCA_001464615.1 Sphingomonadales bacterium Ga0077557
CCCGCAAGCGGGAGGGGGGAGAATGAAGCAATGACCGATGTGAAAACCCGAGCACGCCCCGCCGCGCTTAACCTGACCGCCGCCGCCGAAGCGCGGATCGCGGACCTGATGGCGCGTGCGCCCGAAGGATCAGTGGGCGTCAAGCTGTCGACCCCGCGGCGCGGCTGTTCGGGGCTCGCTTATTCGGTCGATTATGTCAGCGAGGCCAAGGCCTTTGACGAACGCATCGACACGCCCGGCGGCACGCTCTTCGTTGATGGCGGGTCGATCCTCTATCTGGTGGGCAGCAAGATGGACTGGGTGGAGGATGATTTCGCCGCAGGCTTCACCTTTGAAAACCCCAATGCCAAGGGCGCGTGCGGGTGCGGCGAAAGCTTTACCGTCTGAGCACGCCGCTCGCCATGATCGGCAAAACATAACCGACAAGGAAAGCGACGTTCATCAGCGCATTGAGCGCAAAGCCGGTCGCGATCGATAACGACGAATCGACGATAAACCAGAACAAGATGCTGGCCAGGATCAGCCGCCAAATCCGACCAGCCGGCTGGCCCAGCATCTGCGCTGCCTGAATCGCGGCATAAAGCGTGACACCCCAGCCGCACATCACGCCGCCCAACACCCCAAGCGTTACCCGCGCCGCCTGATCGATCGCCAGTGGTCCTTGATGTTGCCACTCGAACAGCAGCCGCGCGGGGAGCTCAGTTTGGGGCAGGGCACCCCCCGCCATAATCAGCCCGAACAGCACGACAATCCCGCACATTGCGTTTAGCCAAACCCGCCAAATGCCGCTCATGGGGGTGTCCTCCCTGTTGTTCGGGAGCTTTCAACCATAGAAATGTAGCGAACGCTACATAAATCAGCCGGGCCGCTTCTTCAGCAACGCCGTGCGCAGGCATTCGCAGACAATTTCTTCGCGCTGGTTGACCATGCGGTGCTTCCACGTCACCAGCCCGGCATCGGGGCGCGACTTGCTCTCGCGCAGGTCGGTGACTTCGCTGGTCGCGTGGAGCGTGTCGCCGATGAACACGGGTTTCGGCATGACGAGCTTGTCATAGCCAAGGTTGGCGACGAGCGTCCCCATCGTCGTTTCCGCGACCGTGATGCCGACCATCAGGCTGAAGGTGAAGGTGCCGTTGACGAGGATCTGCCCGAATTCGCTCGCGCGCGCCGCCTCCGCGTCGATGTGGAGGGGCTGCGGGTTGTGGGTCATCGTGGAGAACAACAGATTGTCGGTCTCGGTCACCGTGCGGCGCAGCGGGTGTTCGATGGTCTCGCCGATTTGCCATTCGTCGTAATATTTGCCGGGCATTTGGTCTCTTTCCTTTGTTCTCCGGCGCAGGCCGGAGCGCTGGCTTGTTGGCGGTACGCCGATGGCCAAGGCTCCTGCCTGCGCAGGAGCACCAGCTTATCCGAGGCCGCCAAAGCCGCGCCCCGCCGTCCAGCCGCCATCGGCAGGCAGCACCACGCCGGAGACATAGCGCGCATAGTCGCTCGCGAGGAACAAGCACACATCGGCGACATCATCGACCGTGCCGAGCCGCCCGAGCGGCACCGCGCGGGCGCTCGCTGCCTTGGCTTCGGGGGTGGGGGCGAGGCGGTCCATGCCCTCGGTGCCGTCGATCGGGCCGGGCGACACCGAATTCACGCGCACCCCCTCGCGCCCCCATTCGATCGCGAGCGTCTTGGTGATCATGTCGACTCCCGCCTTGGCCGCGCAGACATGGACCTGGAACGCCATCGGGATCCATGCCTGTGGGGCGGAGATGTTGATGATGCTCGCGCCGGGCTTGGTGAGGTGTTCGTAGGCCGCGCGCATGACGTGGAAGGTGCCGAGCGTGTCGATCTCCAGCACCGATTTGAAGCCATTGGGCGAGAGCCCGGCAGCGGGGACGGGGAAATTGCCCGCCGCGCCAGAGATCAGCACGTCGATGGTGCCGCGTTCTGCGCGGAAATGCTCGATCGCGGCTTTGACGGCATCGAAATTCCGGACGTCGAGGCTGTAGCCGAGTGCCTGCTTGTCGCCGTGGAGTTGGGTGACGGCGGCATCGACCTTGTCCTGACTGCGGCTGGCGACGGCGAGGTTCGCACCTGCGCGCGCGAAGGATTTGGCGATGCCCAGGTTGATGCCGGAGGTGCCGCCAAAGACGATGACGTTCTTGTTGGTGAAATCGAATGGCATTTTGGCTTTCTCCTGTTCGGCTCGTTTTTTAACCGTCATCCCCGCGAATGCGGGGATCCAGCTTCTTCTTTCGTTGCCACCGTCGAAAAGGCAGCTGGACCCCCGCCTGCGCGGGGGTGACGGCGTGGTTATGGGGCTGTTTCCCCCCGCGCCACCTTCACCAGCACCGTCCCCTCGCTCACCTGCGCGCCGGGGGAGGCGCCCAGTTCCTCGACCGTCCCGTCGAAGGGCGCAGTCAGGCTGTGCTCCATCTTCATCGCCTCAAGCGTGACGAGCCGCTGGCCCTTGGTGACGCTATCCCCCGCCGCGACATCGACCGCAGTGACGCGGCCCGGCATGGGGGACAGGATCGCGCCGTCGGCGGCGGCGGCTTGGCCGGTGCCGCCGGGCCTGTATAATCTGAAAAAGCCCGACCACCCCGCGTAATCGTAGGCAAGGATTCCTCCATCGACCGTCTTGGCCTTTGGCAAATCCCAAATCGATTTATCTGACAGCGGGGCTTCGAGAACGGCCCCTTCGAATTCGACAAGGATGGTTGCAGGGCGAGGTGCCGCGTTCAATCTGAACCCGGAAGGGCCAACCGCTTTTTTGACTTCCTGATCGATGTCGGTCGACGACTCCGGATACATGCCCAGCGCATGATGTGATGCCATCAAGCCAGCGGCCTCAAGGACATCGGACGGAGGATTGGTCGAAGGTAAAACATCCTCAAGGTTTCGCTCGATGAAGCTTGTGTCGATCTCACCAGCAGCGAATTCAGGGTGGCTTACGAGGTTGCGAAGAAATCCGGCGTTCCACTTTACAGGCCAGCAATGGCTGTACCCCAGTTTGGCCGCCAGATCGTGGATCGCTTGACCCCGATCGTCTCGCTTCACGATGAGCTTGGCAATCATCGGATCGTAATATGGCGAAATATCCGCGCCTCGCTCAACACCAGTGTCTGTTCGGCTGATACCATCGCGCCGATTGCTTCCGCTGATGTAGAAATGATCAAGCCGCCCCACACTCGGCAAAAACCCCTTCGCCGGGTCTTCCGCATACAACCTTGCCTCAATCGCCCAGCCATTGATGCTCAGCTCGTCCTGCCGCTTGGGCAACGGCTCCCCGCTCGCCACCCTTAGCTGCCACTCCACCAGATCGACGCCGGTGATTTCCTCGGTCACCGGGTGTTCGACCTGGAGCCGGGTGTTCATTTCCATGAACCAGATGCGGTCGGCGCGGAGACCTTCGCTTGCGTCGGCGATAAACTCGATTGTGCCCGCGCCGACATAGTCCACCGCCTTGGCCGCGCGCACGGCGGCGGCGCATAATTCCTCGCGGGTTTCCTCGGACATGCCGGGCGCGGGCGCTTCCTCGATCACCTTTTGGTGGCGGCGCTGGAGCGAGCAGTCGCGTTCGAACAGGTGGACGACATTGCCGTGGGTGTCGCCGAACACCTGCACTTCGATGTGGCGCGGCGAGAGGATGTATTTCTCGATCAGCACCCGGTCATCGCCGAAACTCGACGCGGCCTCGCGCTTGCAGCTGGCCAGCGCGTCGGCGAAATCGGCGCCGGATTCCACCCGGCGCATCCCCTTGCCGCCGCCGCCCGCGACGGCCTTGATGAGGACGGGATAGCCGACCTTGGCCGCTTCGTCCGCGAGCGTTTCGGGGTTCTGGTCCGCGCCGAGATAGCCCGGCGTCACCGGCACGCCAGCGGCGATCATGCGTTCCTTGGCGGCGTCCTTCAGCCCCATCGCGCGGATGCTGGCGGGACGGGGGCCAACCCAGATCAGCCCAGCGTCGATCACGCTCTGCGCGAAGTCGGCGTTCTCGCTCAGGAAGCCATAGCCGGGGTGGATCGCCTCGGCGCTGGTGGCCTTGGCCGCAGCGATGATCTTCTCCCCCACCAGATAGGATTCGCGTGCCGGGCTTGGCCCGATATGCACCGCGTCATCGGCCTGGCGGACATGCAGCGCCTTGGCATCGGCATCCGAATAGACGGCAACGGTGCGCACGCCACAAGCCCGCGCAGTGCGGATGATGCGGCAGGCGATTTCGCCGCGATTGGCGATGAGGAGGGATTTGATCATGCTTCTGCTCTGCGTCTCCGCGTCTCCGCGTGAACAAGAAAATGGGTTCGCGCGGAGGCGCGGAGACGCAGAGAGGGTAGGCCCGCCGGCACCATCATTGCGCCTCGCAACCCGTCATGCGGCTTGAATAGGTGATGTTGGCGATCTTCCAGTTGCCGCCCTCGCGCACCAGATCGAAATGATCATAGCCGCAATGGTGCAGCTTGCCATCGATGTAGAAATTGAACCGCCCCCACACGAGCGCGATGTCGCCGTCGATCTCGATCGCGGGATCATAGAGGCGCTCTTCGAGTTTCGGCCCGCCGGGTTTCAGCCGGGCCATGAAATCGGCCATGGTGAGGTGGGTGATCTTGCGGCTGCCATCTTCACCCTCGCTTGCCACGAACAGATTGCCGTCCGCGCGCAACATGGGGCGCAGCATCTCGCCATCGCCGGCGGCAATCGCGGCGAACACGGCGTTGACGGGGGCCATCACCCCAGAGAATTCGCTGACGGCTGCCGGCGGGGGGGATGGATTGCCCTTGGGCAGCGGCGGCGTGGGCGTGACTTGGAGGAGGAGGGGGAGAAGAGTCAGGGGCATAATCTTTGCCTTTCAAATCCTCCCCGAGCTTGTCTCGGGGAGGCGGTAACACGGGGCGGGGACGGAATAGCGTTGGACCATCGATCCCGGCTCACTGCAACGCGATGAGAATGCAGAGGCAGCCCAGGATCGATAAGATTGTCCGCACTCCGTGCAGTATGTTCCATTTGCCGAGCAACGGGCGGATGCGCGCATCGCCTGATGACGGTTCGATTCCCATCAACAGATGATTAGTTGGCATAATCACCATCAAGGTAAACGGCCAATTTGCGATCAACAGCAGTGCGCCGTACAAGAAAAAGAGCTCGCCGGACTGCCACCATGCCGCACTCCCAAACAAAAAAGCGATGATGGCCAGCGTCGACTGCATTGCAAAGCCGCGTTTGTATGAGGGTTTCCATTGCTGCAGCAACGCAGCGTCGTCCAGCATCATGCGGGCGGGCTGTTCGGCGACATTGATGTACGAAGCCGCTCCTGCAAACAGCGCGGCTGATAAAAGCGCCAATTCTCCTAAAAGCATCTCATCCCCCCTCACATCCGGAACACCCCAAACCGGGGCCGCTCCTCGACGGGCGCGTTCAGACACGCCGCCAGGCTCAACCCCAGCACATCCCGCGTCTGCGCCGGATCAATAATCCCGTCGTCCCATAGCCGTGCCGTCGCGTGCCAGGGGTTGCCTTCGTCTTCGTACTTCGCGCGGATCGGCGCCTTGAACGCCTCCGCTTCCGCCTCGGTCCAGCTTTCCGCATCGCGGTGCACGGTCGCCAGCACGCTCGCCGCCTGCTCGCCGCCCATCACCGAAATCCGCGCATTGGGCCAAGTGAACAGGAAGCGCGGTCCGTATGCCCGCCCGCACATGCCGTAATTGCCCGCCCCGAAGCTGCCGCCGATCAGTATGGTGATCTTGGGCACGTTTGCGGTCGCGACGGCCGTCACCAGCTTGGCGCCGTGCTTGGCGATTCCTTCGGCCTCATATTTCCCGCCGACCATGAAGCCTGAAATATTCTGGAGGAACAGCAACGGCACGCGGCGCTGGCAGGCGAGTTCGATGAAATGCGCGCCCTTTTGCGCGCTCTCGCTGAATAGCACGCCATTATTGGCGAGGATCGCGACCGGCATGCCCCAGATATGCGCAAAGCCGCAGACTAGGCTGGTGCCGTAGAGCGATTTGAACTCGTGAAACTCGGAGCCATCGACCAGCCGCGCGATCACTTC
This sequence comes from Sphingomonadales bacterium Ga0077557, assembly GCA_001464615.1. Taxonomy (GTDB): domain Bacteria; phylum Pseudomonadota; class Alphaproteobacteria; order Sphingomonadales; family Sphingomonadaceae; genus Sphingomonas. The sequence goes on from LNFI01000024.1 coordinate 6,047, forward strand.
ATGCACGTCATAGGGCGCGCGGACGTCGCTTGGCACGATGCCGTACAGCTCGTCAGCGTCATATTTCGGCGGGCGCGGGTCCTTCAGGGCGATGTCGGGCACGCGGTTGGCGGGGAGGGTAGAGACGATGTCGCGGACGATCGTCAGCGCATGGTCGTCATTCTCGGCGACATGATCGACCACGCCAGACCGGCGGCCATGCGTGTCCGCGCCGCCCAGTTCCTCGGCAGAGATTACTTCGCCCGTCGCCGCCTTCACCAGCGGTGGGCCGGCGAGGAAGATCGTGCCCTGGCCCCGGACGATGATCGTCTCGTCGCTCATCGCCGGGACATAGGCGCCGCCTGCGGTGCAGCTGCCCATCACACAGGCGATTTGGGGGATGCCGAGCGCCGACATATTGGCCTGGTTGAAAAAGATTCGGCCGAAATGGTCGCGGTCGGGGAAGACCTCGGCCTGATGCGGCAAGTTCGCGCCGCCCGAATCGACCAGGTAGATGCAGGGCAGGCGGTTTTCCTGCGCAATCTCCTGCGCGCGCAAATGCTTCTTCACCGTCAGCGGATAGTAAGTGCCGCCCTTCACCGTCGCATCATTGCAGATGATCATGCACTGGCGGCCCGACACGCGGCCAATCCCCGCGATCATCCCCGCGCCGGGAATGTCTTCGCCATAGACGTCAAATGCAGCGAGCTGGCCGATCTCCAGAAACGGACTGCCGGGGTCGAGCAACCGCTCGACTCGGTCGCGGGGGAGCAATTTGCCGCGCGCGGTGTGGCGTTCGCGCGACTTTTCATTGCCGCCGAGCGCGGCGGTCGCGACATCGGCGCGCAGCCGATCAACGAGCGCGCGATTATGCGCGGCATTGGTGCGGAATGACTCACTGTCGAGCGTGATTTTGGTGTCGAGCACCGGGGCGCTCATGCGGGGCATCCTTTATCTTTTGCGGACCTGACTAACCGGGTCAGACGCCGTTGGAAAGCCGTCGGGGTAGCAAGCCGATCGACGGATCGAGCGCCAACGCTTTAGGCTTGCTCCGCGCCCGCCGACCGGCTAGTGAAAATGTAGCAACTGCTACATAACGGGGACTGACGATGACCGCCTTTCGCCTCTTTCTGGCCGCCCTTGGCCTCACCATCCTGCTGTACACCCTGCCAGTCATCGCCAATCACGGGATGGATTTGTTGCCCGTATTCTTCGGTGACATCGCCAAGATGGACTGGCCGGGCCAGTTCAACGTCGATTTCTCGACCTTCTTGCTGATGACGATGCTGTGGGTGGCGTGGCGGAACGGTTTTTCGGTGCCGGGCCTGCTGCTTGCCTGCCTGGTGCCGGTGGGCGGGGGCATGTTCACCAGCGGCTATGTGCTGTTCCTGACCTTCAGCTTGAAGGGCGACATGGCGGCGGTCCTGCTCGGCAGCAAGCGCGCCGCCGCGCTGCGGGGTTAGCCCGCGCCGATCAGCTCGCGCCCGATCAGGAAGCGCCTGATTTCGTTGGTTCCTGCGCCGATGTCATAGAGTTTGGCATCGCGCAGGAAGCGTTCGACCGGCCATTCCCGGGTATAGCCCGCCCCGCCCAGCGCCTGGATTGCCTCCAGCGACACCTTCACCGCATTTTCGCTCGCCAGCAGGATCGCGCCCGCCGCATCGAAGCGCGTCGTCTTGCCCGCGTCGCAGGCGCGCGCGACCGCATAGACATAGGCGCGCGCGCTGTTGAGCGCGACATACATGTCGGCGATCTTGGCCTGCATCAGTTGGAACGAGCCGATCGGTTTGCCGAACTGTTTGCGGTCGCGGACATAGGGCAGGACCACGTCGAGACAGGCCTGCATGATGCCAAGCGGGCCTGCGGCGAGCACCGCGCGCTCATAATCAAGCCCCGACATCAGCACGCCGACCCCGCCGTTGAGCGGCCCCATGATGTTTTCGGCCGGGACTTCGCAATCCTCGAAGACCAGCTCGGCGGTGTCCGACCCACGCATCCCCATTTTGTCGAGCTTTTTGGAGACGCTGAACCCGGCCATGCCGCGTTCGATCAGAAAGGCAGTGATCCCGCCCGATCCTTCCCCGGTCTTGGCGTAAACGACCAGCGTGTCGGCCTCAGTCGAATTGGTGATCCAGAATTTGGTGCCGTTCAGCACATAACGGTCATTGCCCTTGAGTTCGGCCTTCAGCTTCATCGACACGACGTCGGAGCCCGCGCCCGCCTCTGACATCGCCAGCGACCCGACATGCTCGCCCGAAATCAGCTTGGGGAGATATTTGGCCTTTTGCTCAGGGTTCCCCCATCGACGGATCTGATTGACGCACAGGTTCGAGTGCGCGCCATAGCTGAGTCCGATTGAGGCGGAGGCGCGGCTGACCTCCTCCATCGCGATGCAATGTTCAAGATAGCCAAGCCCCAGGCCGCCCCATTCCTCCTCAACGGTAATGCCATGAAGCCCGAGCGCACCCATTTCGGGCCAGAGCGAGCGATCGAATGTGTTGCTCTCATCGATTTCGGCGGCTCTGGGCGCGATCCGGTCGCTGGCGAAACGATGGGTTGTCTCGCGGATCATGTCGGCAGTTTCGCCGAGCGCGAAATCAAGGGCGGTATCCATTGGGTCTCTCCAACCGGGCGTTTCAATTGCTACTAGTATCCTCCGTTAGTCCTGAGTAGCCATTGAGCGAAGTCGAAATGGCATATCGAAGGACGGTATTTGGGGCAGGTGCTTCGATACGGCGCTTCGACAGGCTCAGCACCTACTCAGCACGAACGGTTGAGTGGGAAGAAAATGGGGAATTCATGAGTCTTTTTCGTACCAAGACGATCCTGCACGGTGATGATCGCCCGGTCGAACACCGGATGGCGCGCACGCTCGGTTGGCCAAGCCTGGTGGCGATGGGGGTGGGGGCGATTGTCGGCACCGGCATCCTCACGCTGATCGGCGTCGGCGCTGACCGGGCTGGGCCGGCGGTGTTGCTGAGCTTCGTGGTGGCGGGCGCGATCTGTGCGTGCGCGGCGCTGTGCTATGCCGAAATGGCAACGATGATCCCGGCCTCAGGCAGCGCCTATACCTATAGCTATGCCGTGTTGGGTGAGGTGTTCGCCTGGGTGGTCGGGTGGAGCCTGATCCTCGAATATTCGCTCGTCGTTTCCACCGTCGCGGTTGGCTGGTCGGGCTATGCGGTCGGGTTTCTGAAAGGGCTCGACATCATCGTTCCCGCCGCCCTCGCCAATGGCCCGGCGCTGGGCGGGGTGATCAATTTGCCCGCGATCTTGATCATCGCCGTGGTCGCCGGATTGTTGATGCTGGGCACGCGGGAAAGTGCACGCGTCAATAGCGCGCTGGTCGTGCTGAAGATCGTTACCCTGGCCCTGTTCGTGTTCGTCGCGTTGCCGCATTTCGATCCGGCCAATCTCCAGCCATTCGCGCCGTTTGGCTATGGCAGCACGGTCGGCGAGGGCGGTGCCAAATATGGCGTGATGGGCGCCGCCGCGATCATCTTCTTCGCCTTTTACGGCTTTGATGCGATCTCGACTGCGGCCGAAGAGGCCAAGAACCCCGAACGTGATCTGGCGATCGGCATTGTCGGATCGATGATCGCGTGCACGGTGATCTATCTGGTGGTTGCTGCCGCTGCGGTCGGTGCCATTGGCTTTGCGCGCTTTGCTGACAGCCCTGAACCGCTGGCCTTGATCCTGCGTGAATTGGGGCAGGGGCAGATCGCGACAATAGTTGCCGCCGCCGCGGCCATTGCCTTGCCGACCGTGCTGCTCGCCTTTCTTTATGGCCAGAGCAGGATCTTCCTGGTGATGGCACGCGATGGCTTCCTGCCGCGCGCGCTCGCCAAGGTTGATAGTCGCGGCACACCCGTCCGGATTACAGCGGTTACGGCGATCTTTGTCGCGATCATTGCTGGACTGGTGCCGCTCGATGTTATCGCCAGCCTCGCCAATGCGGGTACGCTGTGCGCCTTTGTTGCGGTGGCAGCGTGTGTATTGGTGATGCGACGACGCGCCCCCGATGCTCGACGGCCCTTTAGAACACCGATAGCCTGGATCGTTGCCCCCATCGCAATACTGGGGTGCATTTACTTGTTTACTAGCCTGCAAGAACTCACTCAATACTCGTTTCTGATCTGGAACGGCATTGGACTTTTGATCTATTTCGGCTTTGCTCGTACTCAAACGAGCAAGACTGCGTGAATCATGATGAACTAGAAATAGTTATTCACCAAAAGGGGCACGGCAAAATCGTTGCGGTTCGTCGCCTGGAGGCCAAGGGCGCGCGCCCCGGACATGTCCGGCGCGATTCCTTTGCGCTTCAGTTCGAACTTGATCACGGTGCCGATCTGGCGGGCGACCAGCTCTATGCTGTTGCGCGCGCCGGGAGTGTCGGCACCGCGATGTTCCTGCAACGCGGTGGCAGTGCCAGCCCGGTCAGGCTCTCGACCATCTTCAACTGATCGCGCGTTTCACCTGATATTGGGCGGCGCAGCGCAGGATCGAAGGGCGACGTCGCTTCGGGATCAGCGCGACGGCACTGCAATCCGCACGCGGACGATGCCAATCAGGGCGACCAGCCCGATCAGCGCCCAGCCAATCTCCAGCAAGGCCGCCGGGTAGGCGCCGTGCCAGATGACGTTGATCGCCAGAGTCGCACCGCCCAGAAAATTCATGGCCTGATAGAGTGCCGACTTGCCTGATAGCCTGCCCATTGACGTGAGCAGATAGGCGGCGAGGCACAGCGCCGATCCGGTCCAGCCAATAATCTCGATCAGCAGCGATGATTCGCTCACGCCGCCTGGCCGCCGTGCCGCAACCGCAGCAACGTGAAAATCCCGATCCCCGCCCAGGCGACATTAAGCACCGCCGATGGCAACGCACCGTGCCAGCCGCTGTTGAGGATGAAGCCCGCCGCGCCAATCACGTTCATCCACTGAAACGCCACAGACGTCCCTGACAGCCGCCCAGTCGATACCAGCAGATAGGAAGCAAGGATGAGCAGGGCGGCGGCCCAGCCGATGATTTCGATTAAAGTGGTCATCATGGTGTTACCAAAGTTTCAAACGGTGGTGTCGGTTATCTGCCGGGCTAGTGCAGGCCCGGTTATGCAAAGTCACGCTTTATCGATTGCGTGTTGAATCGTTAGATTTTGTTCTATAAATGTTCCGGCCGTTTCAACGAATCGGTGCAGCATGATGGCCATTCCCCAGAGCGACGACGTAAGAGCATTTTCCTATTGGTTGCGAACCGGTCGGCGCGTGGCGAAGCGTCCGTCGGCAGCTGTCGAGGTGAAGTTCAACCCTTGGCATGATCCTGCAAACGGCCAGTTCACATTTGCCAACAGTGGCAACTACCACGGTCGTCATGGCGGCGGCGGGGATTTTGGCGGTGGTGGTACAAGTTTCGGTTGGCCAGCGCCCAAGCCACCGCGCCGAACGCAGCAGCCGCCTCTGGCCCCAAAGCAGCAAGCGTCGCCAACGAAAAATCGACAAAAATCAACGATCGGGCCCCCGGGTGTTGTCGTCGGGCCATCGGTCGATACTGTTCGCCGTATCGCGAGAAATGGATATGATTTTCAGATCGACTCTGTTGGCCAGATGCGGCGCGCGTCAGGGAACATAACGCTGGGCACGGAGCGGCGGAACCGACGCGAACAGCGCGGGGCCGGGGGATCGGATCGACGGCCTACCGACGATGGCGGGCACTACGTTGCGACGCGCTTCAATGGCCCACCCGATGACTTCAATCATTTTCCGCAGGATGCGAACTTCAATCGTGGGACCTATCGGCTGCTTGAAGACCAATGGGCGAAAGCCAAGCGGGCTGGGAAAAAGGTAGAAATCGTCATTGTGCCAGGCTTCGAACCGGGTTCGAAGCGACCCTATGAGCTTGATGTGACCTTTTGGGTTGATGGCCAAAAAAGGAGCGTGAAATTTCGGAATGAGAAACAGGAGAAGCCGCGTGGAAAACGATGAAACCGGAAAACTGTTGAACGAGATTGCTCAACTGCTTGCGGAGGATATCGCTTATCCGCTGGACAATACGCTGCTCCACGCGAAACTCGACTACGGCATGGTCGCGCCGTCGATTTTCAAGAATCTCGGCAACCATATCCTGTACCGCTCGCCGGACCTCGGCGCGCTGGGTGATGCGCTGCTCGATCTTTGGGACGAACAGCCAGAAGGTCGTCGCTGGGCGGAAATGGAATATCTGATCAAGGATGGGAAGTTTGACGTGGTCTTTGTATATCCAAACGAAATTGACCCAGACGACGATCCGATGGACCGCCGCACCCGGATCGTCCAACGTTATTTCGGGGACAAGCCGATCGTTTATCCGCAGCCGGGCGAAGAGTAGGTCAACCTGCCCATAGGTGATTTACAAGCGCCCTTGAGCGATGTCGACTTTGCGTCAGCCTTCCCAGCTTCGCCCATCGATGGGGCGGATTTCAACGCGCGCATAGGCTGCTGGATCGAACAGGCGCATATTGACGCCCATGCGATCATAGGCCGGATCGAGCGCCGCCCAGTGCGTGGTTGACCCGCAATGCGCGCACCAGTGGGTGCTTAGGGCCGCCTCCTTTAGGTCAGCGCGGATATAGCCGTGTGTCTCGCCGCTGATCGTCACGTCGGCGGGCGAGAAATAGCCCCATAGCCCGCCGCGCGTGACGCACAGCGAGCAATTGCAATCGTTGAGATAGTCAGGCGCGGCGGGGATCGTGATCCCCACCGCGCCACAATGACAGGTGGCGGAAAGCGCGTTGCTCACACCGCTGCCAAATTCGTGATGGTGACCTGCAGGATGCAGCGATTGAGAGGATTGTCCAGCTCGCTAATTGTGTCGATGCTGGTCCGCGTTGCAGTCATGGTCAGCGTACCCAGCCGCGCCCGTCAGGGTGACGCACTTCGACACAGGCCATTTCTTCAGGCTCAAATAATCTCGTGTTGATGCATGCCCAGTCGGTTGCATCGTCGATTGCGACGCAGTGCGTCGTGCAGCCACAAATCGAGCAGAAATGCAGCCGAACAAATGGCTCCGCCATGCCCGGGTGGACATAGCTGCCAATCTGATCACCGGCGACGCTAACTTCAGTTCGCTTGAAATATCCCCAGCTCGCCCCGTGCTTCATGCACAGCGAGCAGTTGCATTCGTTGATATAGTCTGGCGCGGCGGGGATCGTGACCCGCACCGCGCCGCAATGACAACTGCCCGTCACCAGCGCTCAGGCGGCCAGATTGCGCAGCACATACTGCAAAATGCCGCCGTTCAGGAAATATTCCAGCTCGTTGATCGTATCGATCCGGCAAAGCGTCTGGAAGGTCGAGCTGGTCCCGTCGGCGCGGGTCAGGGTGACGTCGACCATCTGGCGTGGCTTCAGGTCAGCGACACCGGTGATGGTGAAGGTTTCGCTGCCGTCTAGGCCGAGCGTCTTGCGATCGGTTCCTTCGGCGAACTGCAGCGGCAGCACACCCATGCCGACCAGGTTCGAACGGTGGATGCGCTCGAAGCTTTCGGTGATGACCGCGCGCACGCCGAGCAAATTGGTGCCCTTGGCTGCCCAGTCACGGCTGGAGCCCGTCCCATATTCCTTGCCCGCCACGACGACCAGTGGCGTGCCGTCCAGCTTGTAACGCATTGCCGCGTCATAGATCGCCATCACTTCGCCGGTCGGGACATATTTGGTCACGCCGCCCTCGATGCCGGGGGTCATCTCATTCTTGATGCGGATATTGGCGAAGGTGCCGCGCATCATCACGTCATGATTGCCGCGCCGCGCGCCATAGGAGTTAAAGTCGGCCTTCGACACCTGATGCTCTTGCAGGAACTTGCCAGCCGGGCTGTCCGCCTTGATCGATCCGGCCGGCGAGATGTGATCGGTGGTGATCGAATCGGCGAACAGGGCGAGCGGCCGTGCCTCGATAATGTCGGTGACTGGCGCCGGGGTCATCGTCATCCCGTCGAAATAGGGCGGATTGGCAACATAGGTGGAGCCCGCGCGCCAGACATAGGTGTCCGACCCCGTGACATCGATCGCCTGCCACTTGGCGTCGCCGGCGAAGACATGCGCATAACGCGCCTGGAACATGCCGCGATCGATATTGGCGTCCATCACGCTGCGGACTTCGGCATTGGTCGGCCAGATGTCCTTCAGGAAAACGTCGCTGCCATCGGTCGCCTGGCCGATCGGGGTGGTGACGAAATCGGTGGTGACACTGCCCTTGAGTGCATAGGCGACGACAAGCGGCGGCGAAGCGAGGAAATTCGCCCGCACATCCGGCGACACCCGGCCTTCGAAGTTGCGGTTGCCCGAGAGGACCGAGGCGGCAACGATGTCATTCTCGTTGATCGCCGCCGAGATGGCGGGCGCGAGCGGGCCGGAATTGCCGATACAGGTGGTGCAGCCATAGCCGACCAGGTTGAAGCCGACCGCGTTGAGATCAGCCGTCAGCCCGGCCTTGTCGAGATAATCGGTCACCACCTGGCTACCGGGGGCGAGCGAGGTCTTCACCCAGGGCTTGGGCTTCAGGCCCAGCGCATTGGCCTTGCGTGCGACGAGCCCGGCAGCGACCAGCACCGACGGATTTGACGTGTTGGTGCAGCTGGTGATCGCGGCGATGACGACGTCGCCATCGCCAATGTCATGGTCACGGCCGGCAACAGCGACGCGCTTTTCGGTGGCGTGCTTATAGACCTTGGACAGGTCCTCGTTGAACACATCGTCAACCTGGGTCAGGATCACCTTGTCCTGCGGGCGCTTCGGCCCGGCAAGCGATGGCACCACGGTCGACATATCGAGGCCGAGCGTGTCGGTGAACACGGGATCGGGCGCATCGGCGAGCCGCCACATGCCCTGTGCCTTGGCATAAGCCTCGACCAGCGCGATCTGCTCCTCGGTCCGGCCGGTCAGGCGCAGATAGGTGAGCGTCGCGTCGTCAATCGGGAAGAAGCCGCAGGTCGCGCCATATTCCGGCGCCATATTGGCGATCGTCGCCCGGTCAGCGAGCGACAGCGCATCAAGGCCGGGGCCGTAAAACTCGACGAAGCGCCCGACCACGCCCTTGGCGCGCAGCATTTGCGTGACGGTCAGCACCAGATCGGTCGCGGTGATGCCCTCAGCGAGCGTGCCGGTCAGCTTGAAGCCGACGACTTCGGGGATCAGCATCGACACCGGTTGGCCGAGCATCGCTGCCTCTGCCTCAATCCCGCCCACGCCCCAGCCAAGCACACCCAGGCCATTGACCATCGTCGTGTGGCTGTCGGTGCCGACACAGGTGTCGGGATAAGCGATCATGCTGCCATCGGGCGCCTTGGACGACCACACCGCCTGCGCGATATTTTCCAGATTGACCTGGTGGCAGATGCCGGTGCCGGGGGGGACGACCTTGAAATTATCGAGCGCCTTCGAACCCCATTTGAGGAACTCGTAACGCTCATTATTGCGCTGATATTCCAGCTCGACATTGTCTTCGAATGCCTGGGGCGTGCCGAATTCATCGACCATCACCGAGTGATCGATGACGAGGTGGACGGGCACCAGCGGATTGATCTTTTGCGCATCGCCGCCCAGCTTGGTGATGGCATCGCGCATCGCCGCCAGATCGACGACGCAAGGAACGCCGGTGAAATCCTGCATCAGCACGCGCGCGGGGCGATACTGGATTTCGCGGTCGGGCGCGTGAGGGTTCTGCTGCCAGTCGACCAGCGCCTGAATATCCTCGGGCGTCACAGTCTTGCCGTCTTCGAAGCGCAGCAGGTTTTCCAGCAGCACCTTCATCGAGAAGGGCAAGCGGCTGATATCGCCCAGCTTCGCTGCGGCCTTGGCCAGGCTGTAATAGCTATAGGTCGCCCCGCCAGCGCTCAGCGTATCACGAGTGCCGAGCGTGTCTTGTCCAATGGCGGTCATAAGCGGTCCTTCCTTGATGGCCCGGGGTCGACACGGCGGCGGTTGGGGAAACCGCGCGCACGCGGCACGGCCGATGCGTTGCAATGAGCGCGGCCTTAGCAAGCAGGCGCGCAAGGGGGAAGGGGGCAGGGCAATGGCAGACGTGGATGGGTTTTTGAGGTGCAATGGAACAGCGGGAACCGGGCTAAGAAGCAGCGCGCCAGGCGACATAGGCAGCGGTCGCCAATACCATTAGGGCAAATGTGGTGCGGGCCGTTGCCGCGCGTTCTGCCAACATGCGTCCGACCGGAATGGCGATCATCGATCCCCCTGCGCCGCCAATGATTAGCGCCACGAAAACCGGCCAGTTGACCTGGCCAGATGCCGCATAGCTAGCACTTGTCGCCGCGCCAAAGACGACCACCGAGACGAGCGACGATGCCGCAGCGTTGGCAAGCGTCATCCCCGTCGCTGCCATCAGGCCGGGAACGATCAGGAAACCACCCCCAATCCCGAAAAAGCCCGCCGCCAATCCTGTCACCGCCCCAATCGGTGCCAGCTTTAGCGTCAGCGCCGTCGTCAGCCGCACTTTGGCATCGCCATCGGCCTTGCGCGGCATCAGCATCGATCCGCCGACCAGCGCCATTGCCAGCGCGAACCAGACCAACAGCTGGCTGCCGTCAATCTGCTTGGCGATATTGGCCCCGGCCAGCGACCCGGCCAGCCCGGCACCGCCAAAAACCAGCGCGCAGGGCCATTTCACGCGACCCGCGCGCGCCTGCACCAACAGACCCACAGCGGCATTGACCGCGACCGCAGCCGCAGAGGTGCCGATCGCGACGTGCGGATCGCGCACGCCGACGATGTAGAGCAACAAGGGAGTCGCCAGCACTGACCCACCGCCGCCGAAGACCGACAGCAACAGGCCGATCACTGCGCCACCGATAATCGCCGCTGGGTATGAAATGCCACCGATGTCCATCGGCTAAATCGCGACCGGCCGATTCCACGGCGCTAAGCCGAGCAATCTGGCCATGCCGCAAAAGCCGCTAATCCCGGCAAAGGTCAGACCGGCCCCGACAAAGGCGGCAAGCGCGAAGAAGATGGGCGACATCAGCCAGCCCAGTACAACCCCAAGCAAGACCAGCGATCCGGCAACGATCTGCACCTGGCGCATCATCTCAAGCGGCGCCTTGTGATTGGCCTCGATCGGCAGGCCCGCACGCGACCAGCCATCCAGCCCGCCCTCAAGCACATAGGCGTTGCCGCCGACCGGGTTTGCCAGCCGATCGGCATTGGCAGCGGTGCGCATCCCCGATCGGCAGGTGAAGATAATTTCAGTCCCCGCCATTTCAGGTAACGCCACGGCTTCGAACCGCGACAGCGGGCGTGACAATGCGCCGGGAATATGGCGGCGGGCAAATTCATCATCCTCGCGGATATCGATCAACAAGGCATGGCCCTGGCGAACGCGTTCCTCGACGGCGTCAGGCGTCAGGGCGATCAAGGTCTTGGACATCGGGTTTCTCCACGTCATTGGAACAGAAAATCGCAGCAAGTGTCACAATCACCTGCGCTGCCGCAGGGTCGGCAATCCGATAATGAATCGACAGTCCATCGCGTCTGGTGGCGACAAGGCCATCGCTTCGCAGCACGGCCAGATGCTGTGACAGGGCCGATTGCGATAGGCCGATCAGCGGCTGCAATTCCCCCACAGATCGTTCGCCGCTCGATAGCTGGCACAGGATCATCAGCCGCCGTTCATTGGCGAGCGCCCGGAGCAGCCGCGCGGCCGCTGCGGCACTTTCTTGAAATCGGGTGATGTCAAATGTCGCTGGATCAATCATGTCACCAATATATTCATTGATTCTAATTTAGCAAGTTCTTATGTATGGCGTCAGAGGAGATTTCCGCCATGAACCCGGTCGTCCAGACATTTTTTGATCCCGCCACTTTCACGGCAACCCATCTTGTCGTCGATACGACCAGCAAAGTGGCCGCGATCATTGATCCCGTGCTTGATTTCGAACCAAAAGGGGCCAGGCTATCGACACGGTCTGCCGATGCTGTGCTGCAAGCGGTTGCCGATCAGGGGCTGACACTGGCCTATGTGCTCGAAACCCATGCCCATGCCGATCATCTGTCGGCGGGTGACCATATCCGCCGGCTGACGGGTGCCCGGCTGGTGATCGGTGCTGACATCACCAAGGTTCTCACGGTGTTCGCGCCGATGTTCGACGCTGATGACGTGCCGATCGACGGCAGCCAGTTCGATATTCTGCTGCGTGAAGGCGACACGCTGCCATTTGGCACGCTGGCGATGGAGATTCTTCATACGCCCGGCCATACGCCAGCCTGCATCACCTATTTGATCGGTGATGCGGCGTTTGTTGGCGATACCATGTTCATGCCCGATTATGGCACCGCGCGCACTGATTTCCCCGGTGGGGATGCACGCACGCTATATCGATCGATCGAACGCATCCTGGCGCTTCCCGCCGATACGCGGGTCTTTGTCGGTCATGATTATTTGCCTGCCGATCGCAGTGATTACCGATGGGAAACGAGCGTGGGCGATGAAGCCGCAAACAATATCCACTTGCGCAACCAGGTGACTGAAGCGGCGTTTGTCGCAATGCGCGACGCGCGCGATGCAACGCTCGCGCCGCCGACGCTGATTTTACCGGCATTGCAGGTCAATATTCGGGCCGGGGCACTGCCGCCGCCATCGCCGTCCGGGAAGACGTTCCTGCAGCTACCGGTAACCTTTGCGTGATCCAAAAAGCAGATCCAAAGGGGACGGAGGAACGCTCTACCCCAGCACCTCCGCCACCAGATCCTTGCGGCTCAGCTTGCCGATCATTGTCTTGGGCATTGTGTCGCGCACCACGACGGCATCGACTTGCTCTACCTTGCCGATCTGCGGGTTCAGCCAGGCTGTCAGCGCCTCGCCGGTCGTATCGGCGCCCTCATTCAGGGTGACATAGGCGCGGGGGTGTTCGCCGCGATAGCTGTCGGGGATGCGGCCGGCATAGGCGCGGTGCACCTTCGACAGCGCGCCGCGCAACGCGTCGGGGTGGTCGGGCACCAGAATCAGACGAACATTGCTGGGCATCAGCACCTACGACCACACCGCCACCCCATGCGCGGCGCACTGTACCGCGAGCAAATTACTGTAAGCGTCTTAGTCGTCAGTGGAGAAAAAACACTATTGCCGTCCATTGCCGCGCTGCGTCACTTGGTACGCCGTTCCAGGGGGGGCAAAGCGGGCAAGACAAGCCATGTATTGATGCTACCAACACTTATGTCGCTAGTTAAATTAGTGCACTGTCACTGTAATTTAACCGTAATACTGTCAATGTAATTCGTTCACCGTAATTCCGTAATTCGAGAGTTTCATGCGCAAATGGGGATTTTTTCATTTTGGTTTCTAGCTATTTAGAGTCGAATTCCTCGTAAAACGTAACTGTGCGACAGTGTGATTGTTAAGCTAAAATTAAATATATGGCCGGACAGTAGGACGTCTCAAAGGATTGATTACTAAGCCCGAGTATCCTCCATAACAACAACCTTTTAGTTTGCGCATTAATACTGGTCGATGTCAGATCGGGTCTGTCAGTCGGGTCCACCCGCGATCTCGCTGTGCGAATGCATCTGGAACAGCGTCCGACTGCCGCAGCATGCGCGCTCGCGCCTTCGCTTCGGCCTCCGTTTTGTCTCGGCCCGAGGTAATTGCGAAGCTGTTACTGATGCGGGTCCGATAAACAGATGCGTTTTTGGGCGGAAGACCGGCACGCTGCAAGCGACCGTTCAACTCCTTTGCAAGGCGTGCCGCCACTTCTGGTTGATTGCCCGGCACAGAAGCTACCACCGCGAACCAGCGGTCGCTTGTCGCGGCGACGGCAGACTCGGATGCAGCCAGGGCGGAATTTTGGGTTTCAGCGATTGTTGAATTTAAGTAGCGCCCTGGATCGCCAGTTCTTGCCGCCTCTGCGGCAAGTTCGGACGCTCCATCCTTGTTGTCGGCTGCGGCAGCGTCGCCGGCTCTGCTAACCTGTTGGCACAGCACCTTGCTCACAGCGTGAGTTATCTCAAAGCGCTGATCCTCTGAGCAATACGAGCTGAGAACATTGATTTTGACGGACCACTGCGGATCAGAACGGCTGCGCGGCATGTAGTCGAGGAACAGGGTGATCTCGTCGCGCCGACTCGATAGTGCTTCTCGCAGGTCCTTCTTATCTGCCGCGAACTGTGCAGCCTGCTCGCTCAGCTTCTTTTCGGCGGCGGCAACGAGCCTTTGCGCCTCCGACCGCGCCTCACTCTGGCAGCTGGCGACTAGCGCGACCGTAGCAGCGGCGGCAGCGAATACCGTTTTGCTCAAAAAATCAGCTAGGTCGTTCCAACTTACCGGGCGCGCCAAGCCGGCAATATAGGTTCGCATTCCCATCGTCCGGTCCCCCAAACCATTGAACTACTTGCTATCAAATATGAATTACAGCGACAAAATTACAGCGATATTGCACTTTATTCTCTCAATTTACGACACTGCAACCGCAGTTCATCATGAATGCTGCAACCGCTACCCCAACACCTCCGCCACCAGATCCTTGCGGCTCAGCTTGCCGATCATCGTCTTGGGCATTGTATCGCGCACGACCACGGCGTCGACTTGCTCCACCTTGCCGATCTGTGGGTTCAGCCAGGCTGTCAGCGCCTCGCCGGTCGTATCGGCGCCCTCATTCAACGTGACATAGGCGCGCGGGTGTTCGCCGCGATAGCTGTCGGGGATGCCGATCACTAAGGCCTCCTTCACGGCCGGGTGTTGGTACAGCACCGCCTCGATCTGGCTGGGGAAGACCTTGAAACCGCCAACCGCGATCATGTCCTTCAGCCGGTCGACGATCTTGACGAAGCCATCGGCGTCGATCTGGCCGACATCGCCAGTGCGCAGCCATTTGGTGCCATCGGTGTCGAACACAAACACATCGGCGTCCGCGTCGGGGCGGTTCCAATAGCCTTTCATGATCTGCGGCCCGGCGACCAGGATTTCGCCGGGTTCGCCCGCCTGGACGGGAAGCGAGGGGTTCTCCTTGTCGACCAGGCGGATACGCGTGGCGGGCAGCGGCTGGCCGATCGTCCCGGTCTTGCCCTCCCCCAGATAGGGATTGGCCGACACGACCCCGGACGATTCCGACAGGCCATAGCCTTCAACCAACCGGGCCTTGGTCACCTGTTCGAACTTGGTGCGCAGCTCACCTGGCAGCGGCGCGCCGCCCGAAATGCAGACGCGCAGGCAGGAAAAATCGGTCTTGCCGATCTTCGGATGATCGAGAAGCGCCTGGTACATGGTCGGCACGCCAGGCAGCGATGTTGCCCGCGTTCGCCCGATCGCCGCCAGCGCTTGTGCGGCATTGAAGCGCGGCAGCATCACAATGCACCCGCCCGACACCACCGTGCGGTTGAGCACACAGGTATTGGCAAAGACATGGAACAGCGGCAGCACGCCCAGGATGCGGTCCTCCATGCCGGGTTCGGGGTCGATCGCGTTGACCTGGCGCGCATTGGCGGTGAGGTTCTGGTGAGTCAGCATCGCCCCCTTGGGGCTGCCCGTGGTGCCACCGGTATATTGGATCAGCGCAACATCGCTTTCCGGATCGATCGGCACGGGGGGCAACTTGCCGTCATTATCGATCAGTTTTGAGAACGCAGTGATGCGCGAATCGATGGGCTTTTTGGCGACATCCTTTTGGCTGAACAACCGATAGAGGATCGATTTGCCTGGCGGCAGCGCGCCCGCTACCGACCCGACGATCAGTCGTTCCAGCGCGCTTTCCTCTAATACTTTCAAAGCAGTAGGGAGTAGTGCGGATGCCGAGATGGTGAACAGCGCCCGGGTGCCCGAATCCGCTACCTGATGCGCAAGCTCGGCCGGGGAGTAGAGCGGCGAGAAATTCACCACCGTCGCGCCGAGTTTCAAAATCCCGTAATAAGCGGCGAGATAATGCGGCACATTGGGCAGGAACAGGCCGATCCGGTCGCCCGGCCCATAGCCGAGCGCCTTCAGCCCCTTGGCCACACGGTTGGCCCCGTCGAGCGTCTCGGCAAAACTATACTGCCGACCGAGAAAATCGATCAGCGGGGCCTTGCCGCCCTTGGCGGCCGCCGAATCGAACATCGCGACCATCGACAGGGGGGCAAAGGCCTGATCCCAGGCTCCGGGGTGACGATAGGCGTGGCGCCACGCATTTTCTGGTTCGCAATCGATCATTTACATGGGTGTAAGCACCGTCACGTAACGGTGCAAGCCAGCCTGAGTGTCATCAATGATGATTGCTTCAGATGAAGCGCTTGGCGGTCCAGGTGACGAGCAGCGACACGGCCATGACACCAATGTCGACCGCCGCACTCACTTGCTGCGGGGCCCGGTCACCGGCCTCATGCGTCATGATCCGGATATCAGCGGATGGGTGCCGCAGCGATACAATCGCCAGCAGCGCAACAAACCCAGCCAGTGCAATACGACGATTACGCATGGCGCATCGACCTCCTGGCGCAATATTTACCGTAATCGTGGCGCGGGCACAAGATGATGCTTAAGCGGCAAGCGCCATATTGTGGCGCGCGCAATCACGCCCTTCGGTTTTGGCGGCAAACAGCGCGCGATCAGCGCGTCGATAGAGCTTTTTCCAGTCGATCTCGCTGGTCAGCGGCCCAGCCGCAGTGCCGATGCTGGCGGTAACGGTCAGATCGAACGGCATGCGTTCTGCGCGCAACCGATCGAGAATCGCATTGGCGTCAATCGGCTCCCCGGCGGGTAGAACGATGGCAAATTCCTCGCCGCCGATCCGCGCCACCAGCGCTTCTGCTGGCAATGACGCCCGTAGCGATCGGGCGAACACGCGCAGCACCTCGTCACCGCCATCATGGCCGATCGTCTCGTTGACCGTTTTGAAATGATCGAGATCGGCAATCATCAGCACATGATCGCCCTGGCGTCCGATCGCCCGATCCAGAAAGGATCGGCGATTGAGCAGGCCGGTCAGCGGGTCGGTATCGGCCAGCGCCCGGGCGGCAAGTTCCTGAACGCGGGCATCGTCGCGTTCGCGGCTCAGCATGCGGATGCGATAGGATATCGCCAAGGATGACAACAGCGCCTCGCTGGTCATCGCCAGAATTGTCGAGTTATCGACCCAGAAGCTCCAGTTCAGGAGATTGAGGCTGTTGGCCACGCGTAGCCCGGCAAAGATGATCGGCGCGGCCCAGGTAATGGCGAAGACCCGAAGATAGCTGCTCTTTGTCCGCCACGCCCGCCACAGCACGGCGGGGATCAGCGCGACCATCGCCAGAAACGAGAAGGCGAAGAATTTGTGGAGGGCAAGCGCTTGCCAGGGGACCAGCAGGGCGAAGCTCAGGCCGCTGGTCATCAGCATAACCGTCACCAGTCGCACCGCTACGCCGATCCAGCCGGCAAAGACGCGGGGTTCGAAATAGCTGCGTGCAAAGAGCAGCGCCAAGCTCGCCGACGAAGACAGCATCAGATAATTGATCCGGATGCGGTCCATATCCGGCATGGACGGCCACAGCCATGCGAGAGCGCCCGATGATGACAGGGTGTAGATCATCAAGGTGACGACCATCAGGCAGTAGATGATCTGGAAATCATGCTTCATCGCCCGCCACATCGCCAGGTTATGCACCAGCAAAGCGACGCATAACCCGCCAAAAGCAGCGTAGAGCGCCGCCATGAACAGGTTGTTCAGCGCGCTTTCCTCGCGCGTCGCGGTCTGCGCCCCGACCACGATCCCGCGCAGATTGGATGCACCTTCGATTTTCCAGAGCAGCTGGACCAGCGGGGCAGGGTGGGCAGGAATCGCCTGTTCGACAATGGCGCCAAGCTGAAGGTGGCGCGAAACATCGCCGCGACCCAGCGGTAGCGCCACGATCGCGCCATCGGCAAAGCGGCCGTAGAGCGTCGAATGGCGTTGCCAGATGGCGGCGGTCCGCACGCTTAGCGGTGTGGCTGCGCGGGTGCTGATCGGCAAATGCGAGGCGAGTACCCAGAAATCGCCGCGTCCAAATTGCGTCTGTGGGGTGCTGCAATCAAACGCAGCAGGCGATCGGAAAAGCCGGGCCGGCGCGTCGCCCGAAGCGACTGGCTTGATACATAGTTTCAGCGGGGTGCTGCCCAGGCCGATTTGCGCTGCCGCCGGGTTCGCCAAGCCGACGATACCCACCATTAATATCAACAAGTAAAGGGGGGACAAAAATCGATAGGCTGAGCGGAAGATCATCCAGCAGATATACATTGGCTATGGCAAAGATTGGGTAAAGATTGGCAACAATCGGGTTGGGGCGCCGCCATGGCCCCGACGCTGCGCGGCAGCATCGGGGCCGGTATGGCAATGCCGCTCAATGCGAGCCGGACTGGCCCTCAACCGCTGCGACCTCTACGCGCCCCTGCGCTGCGCCCACGCGTTGGGCGAGCTGACGGCGAGCATCGTTGAGCGCCGCGTCGCGGCAAGCGCGATCAATCCGGCCAACGGCGATGCTGGGACGGTCATCCGGCGTGCAAACCCGATCAGCGGCGCGGGCAAGCCGTGCTTCTATACGCAGGCGACCGGATTTGGTCATCAAATCGGCCGGGTCGAATGCGATGATCAGGCGTTGCCGATCCTCGCCTGTAGTTTGGCCAAAAGCGGGGGCGATAAGGGCAGCTGCGAGCAGGGCAGCAACCGACAGCCGATGAGTCATGATCGACATGGTGATCTCCTGGGAAGGGGGGATTGTCCGCAGTATTTGCTGCGTGACGCGCCTCCTCTAGCCGCGGCGAGAGGCTTCCTGATGACCCGGTCGTGACGAAGAGGCGAATAAATTGAGACAGTTATGCTGCCGCGTCGGCGCTGAGATCAGTCTGGTCGATTTCTGCGCGGTACAATCTGGTGCGCCATTGCCCGCAACGTTCCGGGCCGGTGCGGCGATCACTTTGCCGCAACAGATGCGACCATAGGATAGTGCTTATCGGCGCGAGGGGAACCCCGTCCCCCTCGCGCCGAGCCTTTCACTTCGCCTTGACGGGCTCTGCCTTGCCCTTTTTCTTCGGCTTTTTGGGTGCTGCTGGCGTAATCTCAAACGCCAACGCATTGTCCTTCATCTTCACCGTCACCTCACCGCCATGGACGAGCTTGCCGAACAGCAGCTCCTCGGCCAGCGGCTGCTTGATCTTTTCCTGGATCAAGCGGCCCATCGGGCGGGCACCGTAGAGCTTGTCATAGCCCTTGGTGGTGAGCCACGCCTTGGATTCATCGTCCAGATTGATGTGCACCTGCCGGTCCGCCAGCTGCAATTCGAGCTGCAGAATGAACTTGTCGACCACGCGGGCAACAACCTCTGGCGGCAGATAGCCGAACGGGACGATCGCATCGAGCCGGTTGCGGAATTCCGGGGTGAACATCTTCTTCACCGCCTCCTCATCCTCACCTTCGCGCGTCATTGCGCCAAAGCCGACCGCCTCGCGCGCCATATCGCTGGCGCCCGCATTGGTGGTCATGATCAGGATAGTGTTGCGGAAATCGACGGTCTTGCCGTGGTGATCGGTGAGCTTGCCGTTGTCCATTACCTGCAACAGGATGTTGAACAGGTCCGGATGCGCCTTTTCGATTTCGTCAAGCAACAGCACCGAATGCGGCTGTTGATCGACCGCATCGGTGAGCAGGCCGCCCTGATCATAGCCGACATAGCCCGGAGGCGCGCCAATCAGCCGACTGACTGAGTGGCGTTCCATATATTCGCTCATGTCGAAACGCTGGAGCGGGATGCCCATGATCGAGGCGAGCTGGCGCGCGACCTCAGTCTTGCCCACACCCGTCGGGCCGGTGAATAGATAATTGCCGATCGGCTTGTCGGGATCGCGCAGGCCAGCGCGGCTGAGCTTGATCGCAGAAGCGAGCTTCTCGATCGCGGCATTCTGGCCGAATACAACGCGCTTCAGATCGGTCTCGAGCGAGGCGAGCGCGGCGGTATCGTCCTTTGACACCGATTTCGGTGGGATGCGCGCCATCGTCGCGATCACCTGTTCGATCTCCTTGGCGGTGATCGTCCGCTTGCGGCGGCTCGGCGGCACCAGCATCTGCATCGCGCCGACCTCATCGATCACATCGATTGCCTTGTCGGGCAATTTCCGATCGTTGATGTAGCGCGCCGACAGCTCAACCGCGGTCTTAATCGCATCGGGCGTGTATTTCACGTTGTGATGGTCTTCAAACGCGGTGCGCAGGCCGGTCAGGATCTTGATCGTGTCCTCGATTGTCGGCTCATTGACGTCGATCTTCTGGAAGCGCCGCAGCAGCGCGCGGTCCTTTTCGAAGTGGTTGCGGAATTCCTTGTAGGTCGTTGAACCAATGCAGCGGATCGTGCCGCCCGACAGCGCGGGTTTCAGCAGGTTGGAGGCGTCCATCGCCCCGCCCGAGGTGGCGCCTGCACCGATGACTGTGTGGATCTCGTCGATGAAGAGGATCGCATCGGGCAGCTTTTCGAGTTCGTTGACGACTGCCTTCAGCCGCTCTTCGAAATCGCCGCGATAGCGTGTCCCCGCGAGCAGCGCGCCCATGTCGAGCGAATAGATGACGGCGGGCTTCAGCACCTCGGGCACATCGCCTTCGATGATTTTGCGCGCGAGGCCCTCGGCGATCGCGGTCTTGCCCACGCCGGGATCACCGACATAAAGCGGATTGTTCTTCGACCGGCGGCAGAGAATCTGCACCGTCCGATCGACTTCAGCATGACGGCCAATCAGTGGATCGACCTTGCCGTTCTTCGCCTTCTCATTGAGATCGACGCAGAACTGCTTGAGCGCGCTTTCGTTTTTGCCCTTGCTGTCCTGCTTGGCGGGCTTTTCCTCTTCCGCACCCTTTGGCGTGGAAGCTTCGGTCGGCGTGCTGCCCTTGCCAACGCCGTGGCTGATGAAGCTGACGGCATCGAGCCGGCTCATATCCTGCTGCTGCAGGAAATAGACGGCATAGCTTTCGCGCTCGCTGAACAGCGCGACCAGCACATTGGCACCCGTGACTTCGTCGCGGCCGGATGACTGGACGTGAAGAATGGCGCGCTGCACGACCCGCTGGAAACCGCTGGTGGGCGAGGGATCGGTCGCCTGTTCGACCTTCAGCGCTTCAAGCTCGGTGTCGAGATAATGCGCGACGGTGGTCTTGAGTTCGCCCAGATCGACGCCGCACGAGATCATCACCTTGCTGGCATGCTCGTCATCGACCAGCGCCAGCAAAAGATGTTCGAGCGTCGCATATTCGTGGCGGCGCGATGTCGCCGCTTCAAGGGCCTTGTGGAGCGTCGTCTCAAGGGCAGATGCGAAGGAAGGCATTATCGTCTACTCCAAACGGGCCGCCAGCAATGTGCGGCCCTTTCCAGCTATGTCGGAAGGCAGCGCTCCCGCATCAAGCACTTGACAAATTATCGCCTCAGCCGGGCCCCGAGGCGATTGTGTCGTCACCGCTTGAATAACGCGTCAGCGCTTGCGCGATGGTTAACGGCGCGGTGCAAATGTCGCTGGGTGCGTTCGATTTCTGCCGTCAGCGCACCAATGCGCGCTTCTAGCTCCTCGACCGAGAAGGGATCGAGATCATGCCGGGCAAGCGCATCCAGAGGATCGCCCGCCCGACGCGCGAGAGGCTCGTCGGGCTCCATCGTCACAACGTTGACCCGCGCGGCGGTCGTGTCAATAAGGGCTTCGGGGCTTTTTCCTGCAGAACCAAAAAGGGCGACGGACTCGATGACCGCGATTCCCGACACGATGACTGCAATCGATCCGGTGACGCCGTGCGGGCCAGAGGTACTTCTCCCGGTATCGCGGCCCGTGCCGCAACCTGCGGCCGGGGAGGTGCTCGTCAAGGTGGCGGCTGCCGGGGTGAACCGGCCCGATGTGCTCCAGCGCAAGGGTATGTACCCGATGCCGCCCGGCGCTCCGTCGATCCTGGGGCTGGAGTTGGCGGGCGAGGTGGTCGCGATTGGCGACGGTGTGGAGCGTGAAATGCTCGGCCAGTCGGTCTGCGCTTTGGTCGGCGGCGGGGCCT
Organism: Sphingomonadales bacterium Ga0077557; assembly: GCA_001464615.1. Taxonomy (GTDB): domain Bacteria; phylum Pseudomonadota; class Alphaproteobacteria; order Sphingomonadales; family Sphingomonadaceae; genus Sphingomonas. Next base: position 27,995 of record LNFI01000024.1, read on the forward strand.
ATGCCGAATATGCCGTCGCGCCTGTCGGCACATGCCTGACCGTGCCGCCAGCACTGTCGATGGTCGAGGCGGCGGCAATCCCCGAAACGCTGTTTACCGTATGGACCAATGTCTTTGAGCGCGGATACGCCACTGAAGGCGACACGGTCCTGGTGCATGGCGGGACCAGCGGGATCGGCACGATGGCGATTGCGCTAGGCGCTGTGTTTGGGCTGACCGTGATCGTCACCGTGGGATCGGACGACAAATGCGCAGCGGCCCTGGCGCTGGGTGCAGCGCACGCGATCAATTACAAAACCGAGGATTTTGTCGATCGGGTGAAGGCAATCACGGCGGGCAAGGGTTGCGCCGTCGTGCTCGACATGGTCGGCGGCGATTACGTGCCCCGCAACCTGCAATGCCTGGCCGATGACGGACGGCATGTGTCGATCGCGGTGCAGGGCGGGCTGATGGCGACCATCCCGATCTTTGAGGTGATGCGGCGACGGTTGACATTAACCGGCTCAACGCTGCGCTCGCGCGACCTGAGCTTCAAGTCAATGGTCGCGGACGAACTGGCGCGCGTTGTCTGGCCGCATGTCGAAGCGGGCAAGCTGAAACCGGTTATCGACAAGACCTATTCGCTGGCCGAAGCTGGCGCTGCCCACGCCCGGATGGAAGAGGGCGACCATGTCGGCAAGATTGTGCTGACCATGGGGTGAGGGCTGAAGAGGGCAGCTGGACCCCCGCCTTCGCAGGGGCGACGGGGAGGGAGCAGTGATCGACAAGACCACTCATATTTTCTTCGTCTCCCCCGCGACGGCGGGGGGCCAGCTACCTTTCTCCGCAGCCCGGTGAGTGCCAATGGGCGGCTGGGTCTACATCATGTCCAACCGCTATCGCGGCACCATCTATATCGGCGTCACCGCCGACATCTCGCGCCGCGCCTTCCAACATGCGACTGGGGAGGGCGCAGACTTCTGCAAGAAATACGACCTGACCCAACTTGTCTACGCCGAATATACCGAGCGGATCGAGGATGCGATTGCGCGCGAAAAGGCGATGAAGAAATGGCGGCGCGATTGGAAGGTTGCGCTCATCGAGCGGGCGAATCCGGATTGGCTGGACCTGTTCGATACATTGAACGGCGCGCCGGAAGATTAGCTGGACCCCCGCCTTCGCGGGGGCGACGGCCGCCATGCAGCGTTACTCTCCCCCCGTCTCCCCCTTTTCTCCGTCACCGCAAACACCGCCCCGTAAAATCGGTACGCCCCCCATCCGATTCCGCTATCCCGCCACCCCAAGTCCTTCTAATATCGACCGCAACAGGAGAATGTTCGTGTTTGCGGTTCTGGGTGCGTCGGAGAGCGTCGTTTTTGTGTCGGCGCTGATTTTGATGCTGTTGATCGGCGCGGTTCAACTGGTTGGTCTGGGCGGGCACTTCGGAATCGACGCGCACGTCGATGCCGATGTCGATGCGGAGATCGACTTGCTCGGCTGGCTTGGTGTCGGCACCTTGCCGCTGATGATCCTGATCGTCGTTTTTCTGGCGCTGTTCGGGACGACGGGGCTGATCATCGAACAGGCGAGCCATGACTGGCTTGGGACGTTTCTGTCGCCGTTGATTGCCGGGCCGGCGGCGCTGGTTGCCGCACTGCCGCTGACAGGGTTCAGCGCACGCGGGCTCGCGCGCATTTTGCCGCGCGATTTCACCACCGCCGTTTCGCTCGACACATTAGTTGGCGAAACAGGCCAGATCGTCACCGGTCGCGCGTCGCATGGGTCGCCCGCCCGGGCACGGGTGGAGGATGTCCACGGTCAGGCCCATTTCGTGATGGTCGAGCCCAATGCGCCCGACCAAATCTTAGAGGAGGGCGAAGCGATCCTCCTCGTGCGGCGCGAGAACGACCTGTTCCGCGCCATTTCCCGCGGCGATCATCGCTTGCCGCAACTCGGAGTGTAATCAACATGAACGACCTGGTGACTCAGGGCGGCTCAGTGCTGCCTTATGTCGTTTATCCTGGCGTGGGCCTCATCGTCCTGCTGGTCATCGGCCTGATGCTCGCGCGGCTCTACAAACGTGCGTCGAAAGAGGTTGGCTTCGTTCGAACCGGGTTCGGCGGGGAAAAGGTGGTGATCAACGGCGGCGCGCTGGTGCTGCCGGTGTTTCACGAAACGATGCCCGTCAATCTCAACACCGTGCGGCTGGCGGTCGAGCGCAAGAACACCGATGCGCTGATCACCTTCGACCGGCTTCGGATCGACGTGAAGGCGGAATTCTATGTCCGGGTGAAGCCCGATGCGCAGTCGATCGCGACCGCGGCGCAGACGCTCGGCATGCGGACGATGCACCCCGATGCGCTGAAGGAGCTGGTCGAAGGCAAGTTCGTCGATGCGCTGCGCTCGGTCGCCGCCGGCATGACGATGGCGCAACTGCATGAGCAACGCAGTGAATTCGTGCAGAAAGTGCAGCAGGCCTCGTCGGTCGATCTCGCCATGAACGGGCTTGAGCTGGAGAGCGTGTCGCTGACCGGGCTCGACCAGACCTCGATCGAGCATTTCAACGCCAATAATGCCTTTGACGCCGAGGGCCTCACCAAGCTGACCGAGCAGATCGAGCTGCGCAAAAAGGCGCGCAACGACATTGAGCAGGATACCCGCGTCCAGATCGAGACCAAGAATCTGGAAGCGTCGCGCCAGAGCTTCCTGATTGGGCGCGACACTGAATTTGCGCGGCTGGAGCAGGAGCGCGAGATCGAGATGAAGCGCGCGGCGCAAGCCTCCGAGGTCGCGCGCGAACAGTCGCTGCGCCAGCAGGAGTCGGAGCAAGCCCGGATCGAGGCCAAGAAGCAAATCGACAGCCAGCAGATCGAGGCTGACCGCGCCGTCAAGGAAGCGCAGATTGCGCAGACCCAGGCGCTCGAACTCGCCCGACAGGAGCAGCAGATCGCGGTCCAGAACAAGAGCCGTGAAGAAAGTCAGGCGCGCGCCGAGGCCGATGGCGCCCGCGCCAAGGCGGTCGCCGCCGAGGAACAGGTCGGCACCGCGCGGGAAACCGAGATTGCCGAGCGCCAAAAACGCATCGAACTGATCGATGCGGCGCGAGAGGCGGAACGCGCCGCGATCGGCGTCAAGGTGCAGGCCGAGGCTGAGAAACAGGCTGCGGCTGATCGTGCTGAGGCGCAGCGCCTGACGGCGGAAGGCGATGCCGAAGCGGTAAAGCTGAAGGCCGAGGCAGACAGAATCCGGTTCGAGGTCGAGGCGGCCGGGCAACGCGCCGTCAACGAGGCCGCCAATATCCTGTCGTCCGACACCATGTCGTTGCAGAGCAAGCTTGCGCTGCTGAAGGTGTTGCCCGAAATCATCCGCGAGGCAGCCAAGCCGATCGAAGCGATCGACAGCATCAAGATCGTCCAGGTCGAAGGGCTGAACGGACAGGGCGGCAATGGCGGCGGCCATGATGGCGGCGACCAGAATCTTGCCAATTCGGCGGTATCGGCGGCGCTCCGCTACCGCGCGCAGGCGCCCTTGATCGACGGACTGATGAAGGAGCTGGGGCTGGACGGATCGTCGCTCGACGCGCTGACCAAGATCGTCGCACCGCCCGCAATTGCGGGTCCAGCAACGACCGCGTCCGCCGCCACGCTTGAAGGGGGGGTGGGGCAATGACCGACACGCTGATCCTGCACGAATATCCCCCGTCGGGGAATTGCTACAAGATTCGGCTTACGGCCGCGCATTTAGGGATCGCGCTGGAGCGGCGGGGGTATGACATTCTCGCGGGCGAAACGCGGACGCCTGCCTTCTTGCGCGACATCAACGCCAATGGCCGTATTCCGGTCCTGCAGATCGGCGACAAATTCCTGCCCGAAAGCAATGCCGCCTGCGTCTATCTGGCGCACGGATCGGCGCTGATTCCGGCTGATCGCTTCGACCATGCCGACATGCTGCGCTGGATGTTCTGGGAGCAGTATAACCACGAACCCAACATCGCGACCTTGCGCTTCTGGCTGGCGTTCGTCGGCGCCGAGAACCTGTCCGATGCGCAAAAGGGTCAGCTAATGGCCAAGCAAGTCGCGGGGATGGCGGCGCTCGCGCTGATGGACGCGCAACTGGCGAAGACGCCCTTTCTCGTCGGTGACACGCTGACGCTCGCCGACATTGTGCTCTACGCCTACACCCATGTTGCCGAGGAAGGCGGCGCCTTCTCTCTCGCGCCCTATGTCAACGTCATCGCTTGGCTGGCGCGGGTCGCGGCGGTGCCGGGGCATGTCGCGATCTAGCGAGACTCGGCGCCGCTATTCGGCGGCATCGGCCACCATGACACCCGCCAGCCTGATCAGCGTCGCGCGATCATCGGCTGGTAGGGCCGCAAGCATCGCGCGGCAGTTATCGCGCTGAATCTGTAACAGCCGGTCTGCCAGCACTTCGCCCTCGGCACTCAACGATACCAGCACGCTGCGCCGGTCGGTCTCGCTCGGGACGCGGCGAATCAGCCCGCGCCGCGCAAGCCGGTCCAGCGCGGAGGAGATGGTGGAATCGGGCGCCCCAAACTCGCTCGCAAGCACCCGAACGGGCCGCCCATCGCCCGGCTGGAGATGAGTGAGCAGGCCAATGTCATTGTGGTGAAGGTCGGCATAGACGCTGTCCGCCAGCAAGCCGGGTTCGAGCTTGAACCGCCGCAACAGCCCGATCACGCCGGCAAGCAAGGCGTCGACTTGTGCTTCTTCGACGAGGGACTGGGCTGCGGCCATGGCACCGCCTAACCCGTGGCGCCGCGATCCTGCAAGTGGGGGATTGACATTTGCAACGACCATCGGATAATCCGAACATCGTAATATCCGATGGTCGGCGATTAGGGGCGCGCGATGAGAGCGAGATTGATGACGTGGCTGGCAATGCTCGGTGTGTCGGGTCCAGCGGTGGCGGCACCATGTGTACCGCCCGTTGGCTATTCGAAGGCGCCGCCGCCTGCGCCGCTGCCGGTGGAACGGCTGGTATCGCGCGTGGAAACCATTCGGATAAAGGCCCCGCTGCCCGTCGTCCTCGCGTCGATTGCCGAAACCAAGCTCGAAGACGCCATTCCGCCGCAAAAGAACTTGCCGTCGGTGACGGGTACCAGGCTGCTGACGCCCGGCGCGTTCGACTTTCCCGGCGCGCGCCGCATCGTATGCTTGTCGGATGGCTCGACATTGATGGAGCAATTGCTCGAAAATCGGGCCAACGCGACCGAGGCGCGTTTCCGCTACATTGTGTGGAACTATACCTCGGCAACTGCGCGCCCGATTAGCTATGCCGTCGGTGATTTTGTCCGCACCCAGCTGCTAACGGGCGAGACGCACGTCCGCTGGACCTATGCGTTCAAGATGAACCGAACGCGGTTGCCCGGGGTGCTGGGCTTTGTCGGCGATCAGCTTTTCCGTTGGTGGTTTCTCGACGGTGACTACGCACAGATGATGCGCGCAACGCTCGCCGCCGACAAACAGCGCGCCGAAAAGCGGGCATCGAAAGGCCGGCCGTAGCAAGCGCCCCGCAGGTGCGACCGACCGGCCATGCGTGCGCATCGGCCCCGCGCAACTGCGCCAACTTGGCATGGCGCGTGCCCGTGCCGAGGGTGCCGGGCTATATTGGGATTCTCGATTAAACATGGGGCGAAAAAACCGCCGAAACTGATGAATCGCGGGCCCCCAACGATTCAAAATGTAACATAAACGGGGCATAGCCGACCAACCAAGGGATGGTTGCGGGGTTACGCGCATGAATATTGCCCAGCTTTCGATCGATAGCGGGTTGGCCGATTTCGCCGATTTCGTGCATTCAGAACCGGCCATCCCAGAACGGACATTTGGTGGGCGGCAGCAGTATCGCACCATCTGGATATCAGACATCCATTTAGGCACACGTGGCTGTAATGCTGAGATGCTGATCGATTTTCTCGATCACGTGGATAGCGAGACGCTGTATCTGGTTGGCGATATCATTGACGGGTGGCGGCTGAAGAAGAAATTCTACTGGCCGGCTGCGCATAATGACATCGTCTGGCGGCTGCTAAAGCGCGCCAAGCGCGGCACCAAGGTAATCTATATTCCGGGCAATCATGACGAGGTTTTTCGTCAGTTTTCCGGGCTGGATTTCGGCGGCATCGCGATCCGGCGCAAGGCAATCCACCAGACCGCCGACGGGCGGCGATTGCTGGTGCTGCACGGCGATGAATTCGATGCGATCACGCTGGCGCATAAGTGGCTCGCGCATGCGGGCGATCTCGCCTATAACGCGCTGATGGCGCTGAACCGGCTGGTCAACGCGTTTCGTCGACGCTTTAACCTGCCCTATTGGTCGCTATCGAAGCACGCGAAGGCGAAGGTGAAAAACGCAGTCGAGTTTATCTCGAATTATGAAGAGATTGTCGCACATGCAGCCGGCGCGCGCGGCGTGGATGGGGTGGTTTGCGGCCATATTCACACCGCAGAGCACCGGATGATTCAAGGTGTGGAGTATTGGAATGACGGAGATTGGGTAGAAGGTTGTACCGCATTGGTCGAGCATTTCGACGGTCGGATGGAAGTGCTCCATTGGGCGGACGAAATCGCAGTGCGGGAACTCGCCACAATGCCGGCCATGGCGGCCTGACGCCGGTGCGGATCGCAATCGCCACCGACGCGTGGAGCCCCCAGGTCAACGGTGTGGTCCGCACGCTGCAATCCGTGCGCGCCGAGCTGGAGCGCCAGGGCCATCAGGTGCTGGTGATCAGCCCTGAACATTTTTATTCGATGCCGTGTCCGACCTATCCTGAAATCAGGCTAGCCTTTGCGCGGACGTCATCAGTCGGCAAGATGCTCGCCGATTTTAACCCGCACGCGATCCATCTGGCGACGGAAGGGCCGATCTGCCTGGCGGCAAGGCGCTGGTGCCTGTCGCGCGATTTTCCTTTCACCACTGCCTATCACACCCAATTTCCGGATTATGTCTCGGCGCGAACGGGCATCGATCCGGGCTGGATCTGGCGGTACATCACCTGGTTCCATTGGCCGGCGCAGGCCGTGCTTGCCTCAACCGCCTCAATCGCGCGCACGCTGCGGACGCATGGCCTGAACAAGATCAGGCATTGGGGGCGCGGGGTGGATTTGTCGATTTTTGGCCCTCACATCACCCCCGATCCGGCGATCCGTGCGCTGGGCGGGCCGATCCAGCTTTATGTCGGCCGCGTTGCCATCGAAAAGAATATCGAGGCCTTTCTCGAAGCGAGTGTGCCAGGCGTCAAAGTGATTGTCGGCGACGGCCCTGCGCGCGCGACACTTGAAGCGAAATATCCCGAAGCGCATTTTCTGGGCCCGAAATTCGGCGCTGATCTGGCGGCTGCCTATGCCGCTGCCGATGTCTTCGTGTTCCCAAGCAAGACGGACACTTTTGGCCTGGTCATGATTGAGGCGCTGGCGTCTGGCGTGCCGGTCGCCGCTTTCCCCGTGACCGGGCCCATCGATGTCGTGAAGGCGGATATCGGCGCGATGGATGATGATCTCAATGTCGCGATCGCCGCCGCGCTGACGCGTGATCGCGCGGCCTGTGCGGCTTACGGCCGAACCTTTACCTGGGAAGCGAGCGCCCGCCAGTTTCTGGAGGCACTGGCCCCGATCCAGCTGGATGATGATGAAGCCATGGCCGCCTGATGGCGGGTTGGCAAAATCGTCGTGTCTGTTAAGCGCCTTGCCCCGGCAGGCGATCCGCATTAAGTCATCCGCATTACAGGCCGCTCCTTAACGGGGCGGCCCTTTCTGTTTTTAAGGAGTTTCCCGTGGCCCAGCCGCTCATGCCGCATGCAACCGCCTCTTGGCTCGTTGACAATACTGCGCTCAGCTTTGAGCAGATTGCTGAATTTTGTGGCCTGCATATCCTCGAAATTCAGGCGATTGCCGACGATACTGCCGCCACCAAGTTAACGGGTCGCGATCCTTTGCGCGCGCATGAGCTGACGCAGGACGAAATCGACAAGGGCCAGGCGGATCCCAATTATCGGCTGAAGATTCTGAAGGGGCCAGAGCAGATCCGCCGGACCAAGGGCCCGCGCTACACGCCGGTTTCCAAGCGCCAGGACAAGCCCGACGGCATTGCCTGGATCATCCGCAACCACCCCGAAATTTCGGACGGCGCGATCGGTAACCTGATCGGGACCACCCGGACGACAATCGCCGCGATCCGCGACCGTAGCCATTGGAACATCGCCAATATCACGCCGAAGGACCCGGTTACGCTCGGCCTGTGTTCGCAGCGCGAACTTGATGCCATCGTCGCCAAGGCAGCCAAGGCAGCCGGCATCGAAGCCCCGGTTGACAACCGCCTTGAAGGCGACCGCGCCGCGTTGATCACCGAATTGCGCGCACAGCGCGAACAGGCCGTCCGTGACGCGGAAAATGCCGGCATGGAAGAGACTGAACTGGAAGCGCGCGGCTTCGAGGACCCCTTCAAGCGCCGCTGACGTGACGCGCATCTCCCCCGATGCCGCGCTGGTCGCTGATGAAAGCTTTGTGGCGACCAGTCATAAAGGGCTGACCTATCCGTTCGGGCATGTCGGCCCTGAACCTGATCAGGTGATGACGGTGGCCGATGGGCTGCGCTGGGTGCGGCTGACGGTGCCGGGCCCGTTGAAGCACATTAATTGCTGGCTGATCGACGATCATGATGATCGCGGGCCGGGCGTGGCGCTGGTCGATACCGGCATGAACCTGCCAGAGGCGCGGGCGGCGTGGAAGGCGATCAGCAAGGGGCCATTGGCGGGCGTGCGCATCACCAAGGTGATCGGCACGCATTTCCACCCGGATCATATCGGCCTGGCGGGCTGGATGTGCGATCATCACGATGCGCCACTGATCATGACGCGGGGTGAATGGCTGACCGCGCGGATGCTTGCGGCCGATGCACGCGATGCCGTGCCGGCGGAAATGATCGCGATGTGGCGCGCGGCTGGCTGGGGTGAGGAGCCAATGGCGCGCGGCATGTCACGCGGGTGGAGCGGGTTTCGCCGGATCATCACACCGCTGCCGCTTGGCTTTAGGCGGATTGTCGATGGCCAATCGCTGATGATCGGCGGGCGGCCCTGGCGGATCGTCACCGGATCAGGCCATTCGCCTGAACATGCCTGCTTGTTCGATGAAGCGCGCGGCCTGTTCATTTCGGGCGACCAGGTGTTGCCGCGGATCAGCTCCAACGTCTCGCTGGGCGTGACTGAGCCCGAAGCCGATCCCTTGGGCGAGTGGCTCGATTCAATCGCCAAGCTGAAGAAGCTGCCGCATGATCTGATCGTGCTTCCAGGGCATGGCGACGTGTTTTCGGGGCTGCATGTCCGGCTCGACGCGCTCGACCGGGAGCATCGCGATCGGCTCGATGAACTTGCTGTGTTCATCGCCGAAGCGCCGCGACGGGCGGTCGATTGTTTCGGGCGGCTGTTCCGCCGCGCGATCGGCCCTGAGGTCTACGGCATGGCGACTGGTGAGGCGCTGGCGCATCTCCGCAGGCTCGAGGTCGAAGGGCGCGCCGTCAAGGATGTGATCGACGGCGTCTGGTGGTATCGCGCGCCGCACAAGGCTTGACGCCAGCGCGCCGATCTGTTCTTTTTCTGTTCTGAAAAAGGGGGGAGTCGCCATGGCTGGTATTTTGACCTTCTACACCAATCCAATGTCGCGCGGGCAGATTGCGCGCTGGGCTATTGAAGAGAGCGGGGCGTCTTATGAAACTGTCCTGCTCGATTACGCAACGACGATGAAGCAGGAGCCATTTCTGTCGATCAATCCGATGGGGAAGGTGCCGGCGATCGTGCACAACGGACAGGTCGTTACCGAATGCGCGGCGATTTGCGCCTATCTTGCCGAAGCTTTCCCCGATGCCGGGCTTGCCCCTACGCCAGCCGAGCGCGCTGACTATTATCGCTGGCTGTTTTTTGGCGCGGGGCCGCTGGAACAAGCGGTCACGAACCGCGCAATGGGTTTTGCACCGACCGATGATCAAGGGCGAATGGCCGGTTACGGCAATTACGATCTCGCGGTTGATGTGCTCGAAAAGGCGGTAGCGGCATCGCCCTATATCGCGGGTGACCGGTTTACCGCCGCCGATGTCTATGTCGGATCGCAAGTCATTTGGGGCGTGCAGTTCGGTACTCTACCCAAGCGTGCGGCGTTCGAGGCCTATATCGCTCGACTGGTCTCGCGCGATGCCTATGTCCGCGCCAAGGGAATTGATTTGGCGCTGATTGCTGAGGCGTAAGCCACGGCCTGACGGGGCTGTTAGCCCATCATCGCCTGTCGCCGCGCTGGCAGCGCAGCCATCACCTTGGCGCGCCATTCAGCGCTGCCGCTCGTCCAGCCAGCGATTTCGTGCAGCGACCGCGCGCAGCCCGTGCAGAGCTGGGATGCCGGATCGATGGCGCAGATATTGATGCAAGGGCTGTCGATCGTCTGAATCGGTACGCGTTCGACAATGCCCGACATAGCGTGCGTCAGCTGATCTTGGCGCGCAGGAAATCCGGCAACGGGCCGTTCCAGCCGCCATCATCGTCGCCGTCATCAATCGCCGTCGTTCGGGCCGGCGCTGGTTTGGCCTTTGGCGGCATTGGCTTGGCCGTTGCCGTTGGGGCCGAATTCGGCGCAGCGCGCGCTGGCCGTGCGGCAGGCTGCGCGCGTTCGGCATGGGCATCGATCAGACGATCATCATCGAATGTTGGCGCGGCCGCGGGCGCCGCAGGTTCGGGCTTGGCGGCAGCCTTGGCGGCGGGCTTACGCCGGGACTTGCGTGGTGCCCGCTCATCCTCGTCGGCAGGGCTGTCGACAGGTCCGCTTTCGCTGGCGAAACGGTCGATTTTCTGCCCCGTCAGCTTTTCGATATTGGCGATATTCTCAGCATCGTCGGGCGTGACGAAAGTGAAGGCAACACCCGTCGCCCCTGCGCGGCCAGTGCGGCCGATGCGGTGGACATAATCGTCCGGGTGCCAAGGCGCATCATAATTGAAGACGTGGCTCACGCCCTTGATATCCAGCCCGCGCGCGGCGACGTCAGACGCGACCAGGATGTTGACATCGCCTGCCTTGAACCGGTCAAGCTCGGCGATACGTTGCGATTGTTCCATGTCGCCATGGATTTCGCTGGAGCGATAGCGGCCGCGCTGCAGCGATTTGTTGAGCTCGCGCACCGTCGTCTTGCGGTTGCAGAAGATGATGGCGGTCTTGACATCTTCGGCGCCGAGCAGCTCGCGCAGCCGGTCCTTTTTCTTCGATGCCGAGACCGAAACCACCCATTGCTTGATGTTGACATTGGCGGTGGCCGGCCGAGCGACTTCGACCATTTTCGGGTTTTCAAGAAATTTGTCCGCCAGCCGCTTGATCGGGGCAGGCATGGTCGCGGAAAACAGCAGGGTCTGGCGCTGCTTGGGCAGCTTGGTGCAGATTTCCTCGATATCGGGGATGAAGCCCATGTCGAGCATCCGGTCGGCTTCGTCGATCACCAGCAGCGAGCAGCCATTGAGCATGATCTTGCCGCGACCGAAAAGATCCATCAGGCGGCCGGGGGTCGCAATCAGCACGTCAACGCCCTTTTCAAGCGCCGCAAGCTGGTCGGTCATCGAGACGCCGCCGATCAGTAGCGCCATCGAAAGCTTGTGATATTTGCCGTATTTCTCGAAATTTTCGGCGACCTGCGCGGCAAGTTCGCGCGTTGGCTCGAGGATCAGTGAGCGCGGCATGCGTGCACGACTGCGGCCCTGGGCCAGAATATCGATCATCGGCAGCACGAAGGACGCGGTCTTGCCTGTGCCTGTCTGCGCAACGCCGATCATATCGCGCATCATCAGGATCGAGGGGATTGCGCTCGCCTGGATGGGGGTGGGCACAGTATAGCCCGAATCCTCGATTGCGCGAAGAAGTTCGTCAGATAGGCCGAGATCGGCAAAGGTCATGCTGTGTCCGGAAAAAGGGTCCGCTGGCAGCGGGCCTGAAAGCAATAGTGGCGGTTGCGGATTCCGCCCCAAATGTCAAGATTTGCCTTGGGGCAGGCCGAAAGCCCGATCGGTTTCAGCGCTTGCGGCGCAATTCCCTAAACGCCTCGATCCGGCAGGAATCGCCCGATCGTGATCGGATGGCATCTCGCTTGGCGCAAATCATGCCATCAAGCGTGCGGCGGATATACAGGCCGGCATAGAAATCGATCGCTGGACAATCATCGTCGAATTTGGCGCGCAGCCTGCGGCCCTCGATGGTGAGGAAATCCACACTTTCGGTCCGGCTGACGGCAACACCCGTTATCGATGTGATCGCGAGGCATTTATCGGCCTTCACCTCTTTCCATCGGATCGGCGACGCCGCGATTTGTTGAGGCACGCGCGGTGAATCGGGCAGCTTGGGCACGCGAATCACAATGCGTTGGCGATAGGTCATAATGCCATATTGAACCGTCTGCCTCGCCTGCCCGCTTTTTTCGGGCATCGGTGCAGCAAACAGCAGCATGAGTGCGGGGGAGAGCAGGACAGTCATCATGAGAAGCAACGCTGTTAACCCAGATGGTTGAACAGCGGATGAATTGGCGGCGATTTTTTCGACATGGCTGGCCGCCCGTTAGCTCTTCGCCGGAGCGCCAACTTGCCCGCAGCTCAGTCTGGCCTGCGCCCCGGCGACGGGGCGGGAGCACCGACATTGCCGTTGGCGGGTGGCGATGCAATCGCGCCACCCTCATTATCCCATCGCGATAGCGCACGCTTGCGAAGCGCCGATGCTTTTTTGGGAGGGTCAGCATCTGTCATTCGGTGGTCCAATAAGTTGCCAAATTTAAAATGGCCGGCGAATTATGGCGTATTGATAACGTCTAGGCTTTGTTTTTGGTCCTGAATCGATTTCAGCGGATAGTCATCTGCCCATAAGCAGTTTCTTGGCCAGCGAACCCTGCCGTGCGTCGCTTCGGCAGAAAGTCCGGTCGTGATTCCACGCGCTGCGCGATGGACGGCGGCGGGCATCATGCTAAGACCCGTGGGAAATGACCGCCGCGCAAACTTCCCTGATCGAGACCCTGAAGGATCGCCTTGGCAGCAAGGTGGTGATCACCGACGGTAATGATATTGCGCCCTGGCTGGTGGATTGGCGCGGACGATATCATGGCGCGGCCGCGGCGATTCTGGCCCCAGCGACGACGGCCGACGTCGCCATGATCGTGGCTGCTGCGGCTGAAGCCGGGGTGCCGCTGGTGCCGCAGGGTGGGAATACATCGATGGTCGGGGGCGCGACCCCGCCTAGCGATGGATCGGCGCTGATCCTGTCGCTGCGGCGCATGAACCGCATTCGTCACATTGATGCCGGGGCTAATCTCGCGGTGGCCGAGGCGGGGGTTATCCTTGCCGATCTGCATGATGCCGTCCACGAACAGCACCGGCGTTTCCCGTTGACACTTGGCGCGCGTGGCAGCGCGACGATTGGGGGGCTTGCGTCCACCAATGCCGGTGGCACCCAGGTCTTGCGCTTTGGCACGATGCGCGCGCTGGTCGCTGGCGTTGAGGCAGTATTGCCCGATGGATCGGTGCATGACGGGCTAACCGCGCTGAAAAAAGACAATCGCGGCTATGATTTGAATCAGTTGCTGGTTGGCGCAGAAGGAACGCTGGGCGTCATCACGGCGGTAACGCTGCGGCTGGTGGCCGATGTCAGCGCGCGCGCGGTGGCATGGGTGGGGGTGGCCAATCCGGCTGATGCGCTGGCGCTGCTGCGGCGGATGGAAGCCGCCACCGATTGCATCGAAAGCTTTGAAATCGTCCCGGATCACTCGCTGCAGCTCGTCATCGACCATGTGCCCGGCGCGCGCGCGCCGTTGACGGGCCAGCATCCCTGGCATGTCCTTATCGAGGCTGTGGCAACTGCTGCTGATGCCGAATCGCCGGCCGCCATCGTGGAGCGGCTGCTGACTGGCGCGATCGGTGATGGTCTGGTCGCTGATGCAGTGATTGCCGCCAGCGAGGCCCAGGCCGACGCATTTTGGCGGCTGCGCGATTCGATCTCGGCGGCGGAACGCGCCAGTGGTCCGGCCGTGCAGCATGATATCTCGGTGCCCGTGGCAGGGATGCCCGGTTTCATGATCGCCGCCGCGCGTGCAGTCGAAGCGCGTTTCCCCGGTACCAGCGCCGGTGCTTTTGGCCATTTGGGGGATGGCAATGTGCATTTTCACGTGCGCGCGCCTAAAGATGTCGATGCCGAAACATGGTATGCTGAACAGGCCGTGCTGATTACGCCCTACGTCAATGATCTTGTCGTCGCGGCAGGCGGGTCTATTTCTGCTGAACATGGGATCGGCCAGATGAAGCTGCACGAGTTGGAACGGCTGTCCTCGCCCGCCCGGCTGGGGATGCTCCGCGCGATCAAGCTGGCGCTCGATCCGGGACAGATCATGAATCCCGGCAAGCTCGTAGCGCTTGCGCCAGCGCGCCGGGCACCATAGAGGCGGCGCCAACTCGCCATTCGGCTTGTATCTATTTTTTTGACGGAGATGATGATGGCCAGCGCCCCGCAGGGACTCCCGCTTTTTTACAATTCGCTCGAACCGCTTTCGAGCCAGGCGCATGCCGATTATCGCATTCGTCCAGCGATGACGGCACCCTTTTTGATTGGCCAGCATGCCATCCCCGTGACCGTTGACGAATTCGCGCTGGTTCAGCGTTTCATGCCGATCGTCTTTTCGACGGGCCCCGATGCCATTCCGCTGGCGCTGATGGGCCTGAACGAGGGCGTTAACGTGTTTGTCGACGCAGAGGGCAAGATCAACCTGCCGAATTTCTACGTGCCGGCCTATATCCGCCGTTACCCCTATATGCTCGCCAAGCTGACCCCGAATGCCGAGGAACTGTCCTTGTGCTTCGACCCAACCTCCGACACGATCGGCAAGTTTGATGAAGGCGAGGCGTTGTTCGCTGATGGCCAGCCGACCGAGACGACCAAGAATATCCTGTCGTTCAACGAGATGTTTGAACAGGCCGGTGCCCGGACGGCAGCATTTATGCGCGATCTGACCGAGTCCGAATTGCTGATGGACGGTGAAGTCAGCATCCAGGCTGATGGTGTTGCGCAGCCCTATGTCTATCGCGGCTTCCAGATGGTGAATGAAGAAAAGCTGATGGACCTGCGCGGCGATCAGCTCCGCAAGATGGCCAAATCGGGCATGCTGCCCTTGCTCTATGCGCACCTTTTCTCGCTGTCGCAGATGCGGGAGATTTTCCAGATGCAGGCGGAGCAGGGCAAGACCCCGCCGCCGGTATTGGCTGCCTAAGTCGTTCATTATAAGGGGGTTCGTTAAAACCCAATTTGGTGCTTGTAGCACCGCGAACCCAAACCTATATTGGTGAGGCGCGGCCCCGTGTTCCCCCCCTTTCACCGGGTTGCGCCACCCATCTTTCAGATGGGTACTCCCTGAACCTTGGCCACCTCGCGCATCCGTTGCGCGGGGTGGTTTTTTATTGGGCTGTAGGCACTTATTCGGCGGCCAGGGCGCTGGTGCTGGCGATTGCCTCGTCGGTGACGGCGGCGATCATCTGGCGAAGCAAGGCCGCCGTGGCGGCAAAGCCAGGCCCCGGCGATTCGAGCACAGAGTCGAGATAAAGGCTACGGTCAAATTCGATCTGCACGGCATGGATACCGCCCGCTGGCCGGGCATGGCGATCTAGGATATGCCCGCCCGAATAAGGGGAGTTGAGTGCATGGGCGATGCCCGCAGCCTCCGCCTCTGCCTCCAGCCTTGCGACAAAGCGCGGCCTTGCCGATTTGCCGAAACGATCGCCAAAAACGATCTGCGCGGCTTCTCCCGGCGGACCGATTGGTGGCATCGAATGAATATCGAGCAAGACCGCTACGCCGAATCGAGCGTGCGCCGCTGCCAGCAGATCGGCGAGGGCACCATGATAGGGCCGGTGATCGGCAACGATCCGGGCGGTCACGTCGGCATCGCTCAGCCTTTTGCCCCAAATCTCCCCGACATTAGCCAGCCGACGCGGGATCAGGCCCAGGCCGCTGCGCAATTTTGCCGACATGGCCGGCTGCCTGGCCAGATCAGCGCCGTCATCCAGCTTGGGATCCCTTTCATGTTCGGCGCGATTGAGATCAATCCAGGCGCGGGCGGGGCGCTGGATCAGCGCGGTTTCCGCGCCGCGCGCCGCCAGCGCGAGCAGGTCGGCATGGCGATCCTCCAGGGCCAACAGCGCGGTAACGGGCACCCTGATCGCCGCCAGCAACGCTGCGGGATAGTCACGTCCGGCATGGGGCACCGACAGGATCACCGGGCTTTGCGGCGGTACCGGACCGTGACAATTGGCTGAAAGGGCGCTGCGCGACATGAGGTGAGAGCCTAGGCCGACCGATTGGCGGCTGCAATCAACCCGATACGAACTATCTCGGCTTGGCTGGAAAATATTAAGGGCTTGGCGCATAAGGTGGGCGCAACAGGGACAATGGAAAGCCGGTCATGATCAGGATTTTGCTGGCCGAGGATGATCGCGTGATGCGCGAATATCTGACGCGTGCGCTCGAACGATCGGGCTATGCGGTTACGGCGGTTGATCGCGGCACTGCCGCTATTCCCTTGCTGGAGACCGAGCCATTCGATCTTCTGCTTACCGATATTGTCATGCCCGAGATGGACGGCATTGAACTCGCGCAAAAGGCGAGCGAGATGTGTCCAGAGCTGCGGGTCATGTTCATCACGGGCTTTGCCGCTGTCACGCTGCGCGCAGGCAAATCAATGCCGCAGGCACGCGTCCTGTCGAAACCATTTCATCTGCGCGACCTGGTGCTGGAGGTCGATCGGATGTTTGAAATGGATAAAGCGACGCGCGGACAGTGAGCCAGGGCGAAACGGCGCTTGCGCCCGACCGCCACCCCCGCTAAGGACGCGCTTTCGTGGGCGTGTAGCTCAGTGGTAGAGCACTGTGTTGACATCGCAGGGGTCGCAAGTTCAATCCTTGCCACGCCCACCATTTTTCCCCGGATAAAACGCCCTGAAAGCCTTGGCTTAGCCGGGCTTTGTGCACCCGCACGGGGTCCATGACTAAGCCCTGATACCCGCTCAACACAAATCCAACACAGCGGGATTGGGTATTGCAACGATTACCAAGCGTTCAGCCGGGTGGAGTGTACAGGTTCGCCGCAAAGGCTACGCGCAGCAGACACGGACCCTAGCCACCAAAGCGGAAGCATGTGTGGACGACCCCTGCGGTGCAAGAGCATTTTTTGCAGCGATGAGCACCGGTCGGGTGCATCCATGTGTTCGGCCTGTTCGCGCAGCACCGCAT
>LNFI01000025.1 GCA_001464615.1 Sphingomonadales bacterium Ga0077557
TTGCCAAGGTCGGGGTCGAGGGTTCGAATCCCTTCGCCCGCTCCAGCGTGCCTCCCAGCTAAGGCTGGGCGGAGCCATCATCGACGATATTGCAGCGCTAAAGCTTCGCAATCCCCAACGCCGCCGCTTCGCTCTGCAACCGTGCCGCCGCCGCTGGGTTCGCCGCGATCGCGTCGGCCAGGGCGCGCGATGCCTTGGCCTCTTCGCCCAAGGTCTTGCGGCTGCGCATCAGCATGACCCAGCCATCAAGATTACCGGGATTGGCGCGCAGCTTGCCCTCCAGTTGGCTGACCATCTGCTGCGCCATTGAATCCTGCTGGCTTGGCGTCAGGGCGGCAGCAGCGCGAATCTGCTCGGCTGACGGTCCCGGAATGGCCGCCCCGCCAATCAGGCCGCTGGGCATGGCGGGATGGTTGCTCGTCGGTGCCAATGCCGCCAGTTTTTCGGTCACGTCGATCTTGTTGATCTTGGCCACCTGCGTGATCGTCCGGCGGAGATCATTTTCCCATGTCGCACCGGGCGGGGTATCTTTTAAAAGCGCGAGCCAATCATCGATTGCGCCCTGATGCTCGCCGCGAAGATCGCGCGCAACGGCGGTGAAATAGCGGCTGCGCGGATCCTTGGGATCGATCGTCAGCGCTTTGCGAAACGCCGTCAACGCCGCTGTGGGCATCGGATCACGCGGACTCGCCATCACGTGTGCCTCGCCCAGCGCTGACCAGATATCGGCGCGATCGGGCGCTGCGACGCTGCCTTTTTCCAGCGCGACAATGGCTTCATCAAACCGGCCTTTGGCGAACAGCGCATCACCAAGGGTAGCCCAGTTATTGGCGTCACCAGGCGATGCCTGGGCGCGCGCCTGCAGCAATTCTATGTCATTGCCCTGAGTCGGAATCGAGCCGGCTTTGGCGATTGGGGGCGCTGCTGATTCGGTACTTTTTTGCCGCATTACCGAATAACCGACGGCCAAAATCAGGGCCAAACCGGCCGCGAGAAGCACCCATTGTCCTCTTACTACGGGATTATTTTTCGTAACCATCACTCACCCATTGCGCGTGCCCATCAGGGGTGACGCGACGTAGCTTGCATGGTAGTGAATGGCCAGTTGCGGTAAAGCGCATTTCTGCTGTGGCCTGGGAGCGGGGGCTCCACTGGGTCGCTAAATGGGGGACATAGACAATGGCGGATCGCGTTAGAGTCGCGATAATTGGCTCGGGTCCCGCCGGGTTAAGTGCTGCTGCGCGTGCCGCACAGCTCGGCCTGTCGCACGTGCTGATCGAAAAGACCGATCACCTTTCTGATACGATTTATAAGTATCAGAAGGGCAAACATGTGATGGCCACGCCCGCCAAGCTGGTGCTGCGGTCTGATCTCGATTTTGATGCCGGCAAGCGCGAAGTCATCCTGAAAACCTGGGACGAACAGGCCGTCGGCAATAAGGTCAATGTCCGCTATCGCAGCGAAGTAAAAGCAATCACCGGTGACCGGGGCGATTTCGCGCTGGCGCTCACCGATGGCACGGTGATCAACGCCGAATGCGTGGTGCTGGCCATTGGCACCCAGGGCAATCCCAATTTGATGCGCTGCCCGGGCGCGGCATTGCCGCATGTCCAATATCAGCTCGATGACCCCGGCGAATATGTCGACGAACATATCACCGTGATTGGGTCGGGCGATGCGGGGATCGAAAACGCGCTGGGTCTGGCCGCGGACAAGGCCCAGGGCAATGTCGTCACCATCCTCAATCGGTCGGCTGATTTTGCCCGCGCCAAAAGCGCCAATGTCAAATTGCTCAACGAGGCGTCTGATCAGGGGCGGGTGATCGTCCGGCTGAACACGACGCCGGGCGAAGTGCGCGAAGGCGAATTGCTGCTGGAAACGCGCGACGGCACCGAAACGATTCAGTGCGACCGGATCATCGCGCGCATGGGATCAGCCGCGCCGCGCGCCTTTATCGAATCCTGCGGCATTGAATTCACCAGTGCTGATCGCGAAGCCTTCCCGAAATTGTCGCCTGAATTCGAATCGACCAAGGCTGGCATCTTCGTGATTGGCGCGCTGGCTGGGTATCCGCTGATCAAGCACTGCATGAATCAGGGCTATGACGTCATCGAGTTCATCAACGGCAATACGACGTTGAAGCCCGCCGATGAGCCCTTGCTGGAAGCCAAGTTCGAAGCGTTCAAGAAATCACGCCGGTCAGTCGATGAATGGCTTGAACTGCTGCGTACCAACATCACGATTTTGAACGACCTGTCGCCGCTGCAGATGCGCGAATTCGTGCTTGATTCCGAAGTGCGGCCCTACAAGGCCGGGGAAATCATCATCAAGCGCAACGAGCCGGGATCGTCGCTGCTGTGTATCGCGCAGGGATCAGTGCTGGTTGAGGTCAACCCAGCCGATCCGTCGATCACCATTCCGATCCCGCAAGGATCGATTTTTGGGGAAGTCGGCCTGATTTCGGGCCGTCGCCGGGGTGCCACGGTGCGCGCGGGCACGGATTGTACGATCGTTGAAGTGTCGCGTACCGCGGCGCTGAAGCTGATGGCGTCGGTGCCTGCGGCCAAGCGCGCGGTTACCCGCATCTCGGTTGAGCGGCAATTGTTGCAGATGTTCAAATCGGGGCTGCTGGCCAGCGATCTGGTCGAGGTGCTCGACACGCATGAGATCGTCAATGTCCGCGCCGGTGAAGCGATTATCACTGAAGGCGACACCAGCGACGATGTGTTCGTGATCCGGATCGGCAGCATGATCGTCGAGAAGAATGTCGCGGGCAAACCGGTATTTCTGTCCTATCAGCCGGCCAGCACCTATGTCGGTGCCTTGTCGTTGATTCATGGCGGGCGGCGTACCAAAACAGTGCGCGCGGCGGTCAAATCCGAAGTCATCAAGCTGCAAGGGGCGGCGTTTGCGCGGCTGCTTGCGGCCAAACCCGCGCTCATGGACAAGGTCCGCACCGACATGGCCGGGACGGAAAATGTCCATGCCTTTGTCGAAAGCCGCAAAGACAGCCATTCGGCGGTGTTCAACGTCCATTCCGAAACCGCGCGTTTTCTGGTCGACAATGGCATCGGCGAGGCGACCGACGTGTTGCTCATCGACGAGAAGCTGTGCGTTGGCTGCGACAATTGCGAAAAAGCCTGTGCGGATAGCCATGAAGGCCTGTCGCGACTCGATCGTGAAGCCGGCAAAACCTATGCCCATCTCCATGTGCCGACCAGCTGTCGGCACTGCGAGCACCCGCATTGCATGGCCGATTGCCCCCCCAATGCGATTCAGCGTGGTTCGAACGGCGAGGTCTTTATTGAAGACAGCTGTATCGGCTGCGGTAATTGCCAGCGCAATTGCCCCTATGGCGTGATCCGAATGGAGGCGCGGCCGCCCGTCAAGCCGAGCCTGCTGAGCTGGATGATGTTTGGCAAGGGCCCTGGACCGGGCGAGCCATCGAAGAAATGGCGCTACAAACATGCCACGCCTGGCGTCGACGTGCCCAAAAAAGCCGTGAAATGTGACATGTGCTCGTCAATCAAGGGCGGACCAGCCTGTGTGCGCGCCTGCCCGACGGGCGCGGCGATCCGGATCGCGCCGGAAAGTTTCTTGACCATTGCCGGGTTGCAAGAGGAGGACCGGTCATAGCTAGTCGCGCTGCCGCCCGCGCTCCGCGGCACCAACAGGGCACTACTGAGCATGAAGGATTTCTGCGCTATGCAGGATTCCGGTGGCTCAAATTGTCGCTGGTGCTGTCGGCTACCGCGCTGATCACTTATATGCTTGTCGACATTCGGCCGCGGCCCAATGGCGGCAGCTGGTATGGCTATACGCTTGGCACGATCGGGCTGTTGCTGATCCTTTGGCTGACGATGCTTGGCATTCGCAAACGCGCGATGACGAGCGGCCGCTGGTCGCTTAAGGCGTGGACCAGCGCGCATGTCTATCTTGGGCTTAGTCTGATCGTCATCGCGACGCTACACACGGGTTTTCAGCTGGGTTGGAACGTTCACACGCTGGCCTATGCGCTGATGATGGTGGTGATCCTGTCGGGTATCTGGGGGGTGAGTGCCTATGCGACCATCCCGTCAGCGCTGAGCAACAATCGCCAGTCGATGACCGAGGGGCAGATGCTGGAATCGATCCGCGCGGTCGATCGGCAGCTCCATGATGCCGCCCAGCCGCTCGATGCCCAGCTGTCGCGCGTGGTGCTCGGCTCGCTCGAGCAGGATCCGTTTGGCGGCGGGCTGTGGGTGCGCCTGACCGGTCACGACCGGCGCTGCGCCACCCAGCGCGCCTATCGCACGGTACGCAAAATTTCGGCCGATCAGAGTGATGGCAGCGACCCAGCGATCAAGCGAGTCGATGAGCTGCTCGATCGCAAACAGGCGGCGCTTGGCCAAATGCGGCGTCATTTGCGGCTGAAAGCGCTGCTCGAACTGTGGCTCTATATCCATGTGCCCGTGACCTTCATCCTGATCGCCGCGCTCACTGCGCATGTCGTCAGCGTCTTTTTCTACTGGTGATTTCGGCATGAAACCTTTCCTGATCCGGCGCATCAGCACGACCGCCGATGGCCGTGAAATCATTCGCGATGCCCAGGCGGCCCGCGATGTCGTCACGGTCGGCCGCGCGGCAACCAATGACATCGCCCTGCCCGATTTGGGCGTTGATCCCGAACATCTGTATATCCAGCACAGCAGCGATGGACGGGTGCTGGTCACGGCGACAGGGTCGTCGGGATTCCTGGTGGGCCGCCGGCGCAGCAAAGAGGCGGTGGTCGACCCTGATCAGGGCGGCGATATCTCGGTTGGCGGCCACCGTATCGCAATGTCGCGCGACATCGGCGGTGCCATTGTCCTGACCGTGCAGCGCGTGGCCGCGATTTCCAAGGCCGCCGAAGAACGCGACGAGACCAAGGCATTTTCGTTGCGCGGGCTGGTGCCGGCCAAGCGCAGCACCGCCTGGGTGCTCGCTTTGTCAGTCCTGTTCGCCTTTCTGGCCATTCCGGTTTGGGCGGCGTTTCAGAAGCAGCATCAGCCGGCGCGCACCATCTATGCAGCTGCCAGCGACACGACCTGGACAAGCGGCCCGCTCAGCCAGGCGCATCACGCGTTGGAGGGCAATTGCGAGGCTTGCCACAAAAAGGCGTTCGTGTCGGTTCGCGACGAAACCTGCCAGTCCTGTCACAAGGACGTTCATGATCATGCCCCGCCGGGCAGACTCGCCAAGGCACGCGAGAATCCCGGTTTCGGGGGCAAGATTCTGGCCAGTGTCGCCAAGACATTTGGCAAGGAAGGCCCGGGGTCGTGTGTTGCCTGCCACACCGAACATGAAGGCGCCGGGCCAATGCCGGCCACGGCCCAGGCATTTTGTAGCGATTGCCACAGCACGCTCAACCAACGGCTGACCGACACCAAATTGCCCAATGCCGGTGATTTCGGCACGCAGCATCCGCAGTTCCGGCCGCTGATCGCGATGGTGCCCGGGGAGAAGCCAGTGATGGCGCGCGCCTCGCTGGATAGCATGCCGAAGGACGATAGCGGGCTGAAATTCACGCATAAGCTGCATCTCGACACCCGCGGCGGGGTGGCGGCGATGGCGCGCAGCCTGAAGGCGAGCAAGGGCTATGGCGACGCGCTGGTTTGCGCTGATTGTCACACCCCCACTGCCGATCGGGTGCGGTTTCAGCCGGTCGACATGGAGAAGAATTGCGAGGCCTGCCACAGCCTGGCCTTTGACAACATCGGCGGGACGGTGCGGACGCTGCGGCACGGTGACACGGCCCAGATGACGGCCGATTTGCGCGCCTTTTATCGATCGACCAGCCCGGCGCGGCCGATCAACCTGGGCGGAATGGAACGGCGGCGTCCCGGCACCTATGCGCAGGGCCAGGTGTATAATGCCTATTTCGGTGCGGTTGGCGCGCGGGGATCGACGGGAGACAAGGCAGTTCGGGCGGTCTTCTCGCCGGGCGGTGCATGTTATGACTGCCATTTGGTCAAGCCACCGGGGGCGGGATCGCCCGATTGGTCAGTCGTGCCGGTCAACCAGCCCCTTCGCTATATGATGCACGGCTGGTTCGATCATAACGCCCATTCGACCGAAACCTGCGCGAGCTGCCATACCAAGGCGGCAAGCTCTGCCAAGGCGACCGACTTGCTGGTCCCGGATTTGAAATCCTGCCGGAGTTGCCATGGCGGCGAGGCATCGGCAGCCAAGGTGCCGTCAAGCTGCGCGATGTGCCATGGCTATCACGGCAAAGAGGATGCGCCGTGGAAACCGAAACAAGGCGGCGCGGCGGCAAGCCCGATGCTGATCCGACCGCGACCGGGTGATACCGCGTCGCTCAATTAGGGATTGCCCGACGTGTTGATCGCCCAGATTACCGATCTGCACATCGGTTTTGTGCCAAACACGCCAGATGAACCCAATCGCCAGCGGCTGGATCAGGTGTTGACGACGCTGATCGATGGGCCCAACCGACCCGATTTGCTGATGGTCACGGGCGACATTACCGATCGCGGTGATGAGGAAAGCTATGCGCGGTTGGCCGCGATTCTGGCGCGCTGCCCGTTCCCGGTCTATCCCTGCATGGGCAATCATGATGACCGGCGGCATTTCAGCCGGTATTTCCCCCAGGTGGCGTTTCGCGATGGCTTTGTGCACTATTGCATTAAGCTGAACGGCCTGCGGCTGATCGTGCTCGATACGCTTGAGCCTGGCCGCCATGGCGGCGCGTTTTGCCCGACGCGGGCGCGCTGGTTGCGGACCCAGCTTGACGCAGATCGCACCACGCCGACGGTGATTGTGATGCATCATCCCCCGATAGACGCGGGCATCGCCTGGATGTCTGGCGGCGCGGATGAGCCCTGGGTCAGCCGTTTCCGTGCGGCGATTGCCGGGCACGATCAGATTCGGGCGATCTGGTGCGGCCATCTCCACCGGCCGATCGCCGCCTCCTGGCACGGGATGACGGTGACGGTCTGCCCGGCCAGCGCGGCGCAACTCGCGCTTGATCTGCGTCCGATCGATCCGGAGACGCCCGATGACCGGCCGATGATCGTTGCCGATCCGCCCGGCTATGCGCTGCACCGTTGGCATGACGGCCAATTGGTCAGCCTGTTCGACACCGCCGAGCCGCATGGCACATTGGCGCGGTTCGACGCCAATTTGCAGCCGCTGGTCCGCCATCTGGCCGAGGAACGCGGCGGGTAATTGGGCTCGCGCGGGGAGATTTTACGTTGCTCCGTTTGTGCAAAGGAGCCCCTGGGCCTGATCACGGTATCGAAAGTTAGAATTTCGGCAGCTTCCCGAACGGGTGTGCTTTTATCCTCTGCTTTCGACTGTCGGCCTGTGATAGGTAGGGTGTCGTCGAACGGGGGATTTCATGGCCACAGCCGCTGCAGCATTGATCGCCCGGGCGAGGCGCGACATTCAACATCATTTCTTTTCAGAAGATGCGGTTCGTGCAGATCGGGCCGTGGCTTTCACCCCATCCAACGCCATTGAGGGCCGGCAATTTAAAAGGATGCTGGAGCGCGGGACCATTAGGCGAGAAGGCGCTGATCGGTATTGGATTGATGTCGTTGCTTATGACGTTGACCTGCAGCAGCGCCATCGTCGGGTCAGGATTGTCCTCATCCTCCTGGTCATTGTGCTGGCAGGGGCGCTGATTGCCCTCGAAGTTAGCGGTGGCCACACCATCACGCGGTAGCAACGCGAGCCACCATATAGGTCGGTCCTAATACTCCAGGACGCTAGCACGATCCGGTTCTGGAGTCGCAGCGCCGTATCTAAACGTTCAACTCAGGGGCGCATGCCGCCCGGCGGATCGCGCCCCACTCCCGGCCGTTCGGCACGTGTAGCCCCGAGCATCGTTCTGAAAATATGATCCGTTTGCCCTGAGTAGCCATTGAGCTTGTCGAAGTGATCAGGTGAAACATGCCCCGCATGTTTCAGGATCGTCCGGGGAACGATCCGACCTGCTGCTCCTCGACAAGCTCAGCCCTACTCAGGACAAACGGGGTGGCGATTCAAACCTCAAGCACGTTGCTCTAACTGCGGCCCGGAGAACCCGCCATGGAAGGCGGACGTTCAAAGTCATCCCGCCCTCGCCGTCACCGCGCTGGCGGCTTGCCTGGTTGGAGAATGCCGCCGGCCATCCTGCCTTCGGGGTCGAGCGCCGCTGACATCAATACCTCGCCATTGGCGAACACCAGATTATAGGCGTCATCGCCCCTGGGGCCGCGCCCGCGAAACGTCACCGACTTCAGCTCGCCCAGTGATCTGAACAAGGGATGGGTCAGGGGTAAGTCACCTCGGACGACGTCGGCGAACTGTGGAGAGAGCTTGCCATAGTCGGGCGAGCCGCTTGCCAGACCGGCGACAAGACGCCGCAAGGCAGTCTCGGTGCCAACGGTCGGCACCATGCCAGCAGCGACTTTAAACCCCGGCTGGAGAATGCCGCCGACCATCCTGCCATCGGCGTCGAGCGCCGCTGACATCAATACCTCGCCATTGGCGAACACCAGATTATAGGCGTCGTCGCCCAACGGGCCACGCTCGCGGAAGGTGATCGACTTCAGCTCGCCCAGCGATTTGAACAGGGGATGCGTCACGGGCAGGTCCTTACGGACAACGTCGGCGAACCGCGGCGCGAGTTTATCATAGTCAGGCGAGCCGCTTGCCAGACCGGCGACAAGACGCCGCAAGGCCGCCTCAGTGCCGGCAGTCGGCACCGAGCTTTGGGCCGTTGGTGATACAGATGTGACTCTTGCTGACGGGGTTGCCTGGCCCTCAATGGCGCCAGATGATTGAACCACTATGAGTAGGGCTGCTGCTGCAACGAAGATCATTAGCATTGCTCCTGAGACCACAAAAACAAGGTGCCGCCGGGTCATCCACGCGGTCTCGTTTCGCGGGGCGGCAATGGCGCCACCTTCATCGGGCCCAGCATGAGCTGGCGAAAGGTCCGACGAGCTGGGTCCCAGCCGACCGCACTGGTCCACCGACTCGACCAGTTTGGCCGCTTCTAGCGAAGAAGACAGGCCCAGCTTGGCGCGGGCCATTTTTAACCGCTTCTCCACAGCGTGCGGCGAGATACCAAGATCGATGGCCATTTGCTTCGCCGTCTGATGGTTCAGGCAGCGCTTGAGGCATTCCCGCTCGGCTATCGTCAGGCGCAGAATCGCTGCGCGCGTGCTCTCGTCTATCGCGTCCATCCTCATGGCAGCTAAGGTAATGGTTTAAGAGCCAATACCAACTCCCGCTGTCTGGTACCCTATCCCTCGATCCTATTCGCTGGTGCCCGTAATGCCAGGATTAGCTGATGGTACGACCTGAGGCCGGCAAGCCTCAGGTTGCCGCCTCGCATGGTCGCAATGGGCGGGGCGGCCGTCCAACGTGGCGCACATCAGCCTACGCAGGAAAGGCAGCGCGGTTTAACGGGCTATCCCGGCGGGCGATGCGGCGGGGGACAGCGCGCGCCGACCCCCCTTATTTCCCCGGCAGTTTTAGCGGTGGCCGCCAGGCGGACATATCGACATCGTCGCTAACCTTATATGGCGTGCCCCGGCTGGTAAGGAACAGCTTTTCCATTTCGCTGCGGGTGAAGGGGCGCGCGCCCAATCGTCCGAAGACGGCGATCTGACCGCCGGTTTCATCAACAGCGCGATCCCGTTCCAGGCCCTTTGACAGCGCCAGCGCGGGCGTTGGCGTCTTTGCCCAGGCGATCAGTTCGGGCTTGGGCTGGGGCGAGAAGCCGTAGAAATTGGGCTGGCTTGCCGGCGACGTCAGTTGCAGCACCTTCAGTCCGTTACGGCCATCAGCGACATAGGCAAACATCGATGCATTGGTGTTGCCCACGGTTACGTCCTGCGCATCGTTCAGCGCGCCGTCCAAGGTGACCCTTTGGTAGATGACCGGGCGGGTCGGCGCGGTGACATTGGCAATCACCAATCCGTCGCTGCCAGCAGCGATATAGGCATAGGTCCGTGCGACGAAGACCCGGCGTGCATTGGCCAGCGGGATCGTGCCGGACGGTACTGGCACTGGATTACGCAGCTGGGTGACATCGAACAGTTTCACCCCCTCTGCATCGGTTACCCAAAGGTAGCGGAACTGGATTGTGCTTGCCCGCGCGTCAGTCATCGGCCGCACCGCTGCCAGCTTCGGGTGGAGCGGATCGCTGAGATCGACCACCACCAGCCCAACATCCGCCGTGATATAGGCTATTTCGCCGGCCAGGATGATATGCCGCGCACCCTTTAGGACACCATTGTCGTTCCAGGTGACCGCCCGCTTCAGGAAGTTGTTGCGGAACTCGCCATCCGCCATCGTATCGACATTAACGAGGATCAGGCCCTCCTCGGAATCGGTGACGGCGGCATAGCTGTAAATCGGCAGGAAGGGTTGTTCCTGATTGATCTTGCGCAGCTCAGGCGTGCTGCGCAGCGGGTTGATCGCCTGGCCCGTTGGCAAGGCCATACACGTCGCGTTCTTTGAGGTGACCTGGGTGTCATGGCCAAGTGGGGAGAAGGGCCCGGTCATGATGCGTTCGGAAAAGCCCTTATTGGCAACCGACGCCACGTCATACACTCGGAACCCGCCGCGCCCTTCGGCAACATACATATATTCGCCGCGCAATTGCAGGCAGTTCACGGCCCCGGCCGTTCCCTGCACAATGTTCCGGAATTCCTCCATCGGCCGCGTTTCGCCGGACAATTTCTTGTCGAACGTTTTGCCGCGCACCCAGTTCTTCAGTTCGCGCTTGTTGCGATTGACGTGCATATCCCAATAATCCGGATAGGCATATTGCTGCAGATAGGACCCGATCACTGCCTGGGGCTCGTCCCATTCAGTCACGCGCACCGCTTCGAAACCGCCCTGCAGCCCCGTCCAGGCATTCAAGCCAACAAGGTTGGCAGCATTGGCGCCAAGCAGCATCACCTGCGCCATGATCGCGTTGTTATCATCGCTCTTCGAGATGTGGCAGTCGCTGCAGGTCTTGGTTTCGGTCGTCCGAACCGTGTGCGGGAAATGCGGCGCAAAGGCTTGCGAAGAGAAGCCAATGCCGCTGATCGGCGGCTGCTGGATATAAATCCGTTCGCGGCTGACATTGGTGGACGACAGCACGAGCGCAGAAGTGCTCCGGATCGGCGTGGTTACACCGCCCCGGTTCGACATCCCCTTGCCGAGATGGAACAGATCATCGCGGGCAACTTGCGGGTTATAGGTCGCAAAGTTGCGCGTTTCCTCACCTTCGAAATGGTGGCTGTTGGATTTCCAATTGGCCTCAATCGGCAAATGGCAGCCGCCACAGCTGGTCGTCCAGCTCAGATGGCAGGTGAAGCAGGTAACCGAATCCTCGCCATGCGCGCGATCGGCGGGCAGAATGCCGGGGCCAAAGGCGAAATTGCCGTCTTCGCCGCCGAGCTTGCTCATCAGCTTGGCGCGCGCTGCCTTGGCATTGAAATAGGGGCTGGCGGGATCGACGCTGTCCTTGACCAGATGCACGTCCCATTCGAGCTTGGGGTCGACCAGCGAGCGCTGAATCAGCTTGCGGCGTCCGCCTTCGGTTGGGACCCATTCGAACCGGCGCTGGCCATCGGGATTGCGCAATAGCGACAAATCACTGCCGCTCGGCCGCGCCGCAGGGCCCGAGGTGCGCAGCGTTGGATAGGCGTCTGCCGTGCCGTGGCAATCCTTGCAGCCGATCTCCACCGCATTGGCGACTTCGCCATAGATCAGGCCATTGCCATGGCTGTCCTGGGCGAAGTGGCAATCGGCGCATTGCAGGCCCTTTTCGGCATGGATATCCATGAGATGGACGGCCTTGCCGGGGTTGGTGCCGGGGGGCACGAATTTTGGTTCCCCCTTTTTGCGCCATTTCTCAGGATCGTCATTGGCGACGATCTTGCCATCGGCATCGAGCAGATTGCCCTCGCGGTCGCGCTTGAAGATGCCGCGGAAATTCCAGCCATGGCTGTGATAATCAGCGAACTGCGTGTCTTTCAGCGTCGGGTTGAGATCATAGACATTGCGCAGGAAATCAGGGTCGCCCCATTTGCCGCGCGTGGCCGCAGCTTCCGGATTGCGATCGTTGATCTCGCGGACTTCGGCGGCGGTCGGGTATTTCTGCTGCTTGGGCCACATCGACGGCGCGTCGGATTCATAATCCCACATCGTGTAGCCGAGATAGCTGTTCAGGAAGATATTGGGCTGGTGCATGTGGCAGCTCATGCACTGCGATGTCGGGATCGAGCGCGTAAAGCTGTGGCGGATCGGATGCCCGCTTTCCTTGGTGCCCGCCCGGCCGCCAGCGTGATCGCCCCCAGGGGCGCTGGCATGGTCGCCCGGCTGGACCAACCCGCCATGGCCGCCAGTATCATGGCCGCCAGCGTCATGGCCGTCGCTCTTTGCCCCAGCGCCCTTGGTAGCGCCATGGCCCTTGGCCTCGCCATGGCCGGGGGTCGCGCCATGGTCGCCGCTTCCCGCCATTTTGGCGGCGATGGTCGGGTCTACGCTCGCGCTTTGTCCGTCACGGCCAAATTGTGCATAGATCAGGCTGTGGCGCGGTTCGCGATCATTGGCATAGATGACATGGCACCCCGTGCAGCCCGATCCGCGATAATCGCCGGGCTGTTCATTGGTGCCCATGAACCACATCAGCGGATCGTTGAGGCGAGTCTTGTGGATATTGAGCACCGGGATGGCGACGCGCAAGCCGGTTGCCGGACCCCGGTTCGACTGCTTCAGATCGGGCCGGCCGGGTTCCTCCAGCCGCTGAATCTGGCCAAGCGAATTGGGCAGGCCAACCTCGGCGAAATTGGTGTTGATGTTGCGCCCGCCGCGTTCGAAGACGCGGAACACGTCACCCGGCGGTGTCACCTGCCAGCTGGGCAGGGGATACAGCGCCGCCAGCGCGCCGCGCTTGGCTTCAGCATCGGACACGGTGCCTGGGGGCGATCCCGGCGAGACAATCTTGGCCGGCTCTCCCTCCTCGGTATAGGCTTCGCCGAAGATGTAGTTTTTGAACGGGACAACACCGTTATTATAGGCCGCCCCGCCCCAGAGCATGGCGCCTGAGGCCATGAGCGAGCGCTCGGCGGCTTCGATCGTTTCGATATGGCAAGCGCCACAGGCTTCGCGCGCGACGCGGTAGTCGCCGGGATTGACGAAGCGGATATATTCGGGCGCTTCCTTGTTGAGCAGCGTATAGCTGCGCTTGGGGTTGGCCGAGCTGGGATAATTCCAGCTATGCGGCAAGCGCGGCAACACATGGGCCTGATCGCGCGCGGTGACATAGGACGCATCGCTAAAACCATGGCTGGGATCGCCGATGATCGTCGCATTGCCGCCATGGCAATCGGTACAACCCAATTGCACGGCCGGGCTGGCGTGCATTGAGGGTTCGTCCGTGCGGGTGTGGCAGGAATAGCAGCCTTCGGATTTACTGGCGACCATTGCCGCCGTCTGGCTCATCGGCGCAGGCGGGGTATCAAGATAAACGCGTGCCACCGGCTTTTCGGCATCATTGGCGTAAAGAATTGCGGCCGGCAGCATAAGCGCTGCCATCACTAGCGACAGCCAGCCTGCGGCCCGGGCGGAGAGAGCAGCGCGTATTGGCATCAATAGCTCACGATGATGTTGGCCAGAAACGAGAAATACGCTCGATTCCGATTGTTATTGGTGAACAGGTCGCGAAAGCCGCTGCCCGGCAGGAGGACAGCACCGGACAAGCGACCGACGATATTTTGGTTTGCCTTGGGCCGCCAGATGATCGCTGATGACAGGTCATAGCCGATCGACTTGGGGATGCTGCCTTCAACGCGCAGCGTTTGCAGCACCTCAGTGGTGGCGAACCACAGATGATTGGCGTTGACCGACACGCGCAGCGTTGGCTTCAGATCGAAATCAATCCCGACGCCCACCAGCGCAGTGCCCGGATTGTTGAAATTGGACTGGCCCTGTTCCTTGGACGACCGCAGCGAATTGAGAATGCCGTTGCGACCATTAATCGCCACCGCGCGGCCGCCACCGGCGAAGGGAATCGTCTGCCTGATCCAGTAGCTGGTATCGGCGCCGGCAAAAATCGGGTTTTCAAAGATCGCGTCAAAGCCGGTTTCGACATTGTCAAAGGGCTTGTTGTCCCCGCTGGCGTACAGGCCCGACGCGCGGATACGGATCCAGTCGCGGTCATAGCTGAGTTCGGCGGCACCGAAATAGCTTCTGATCTGGGCTGGTTTGCCGGTGAAGAAATTGTTCCGGTCCTGGCCGAGCGCACCATAGACCGATGTCGTCAGATTGAGCCGCCCGATCCGGCCATCGGCATTATAGCCAAGATAGACCACATCATAATCGCGCCCGCGCAAATTGCCGAGCAGCGCAGGCCGCGCCGGGAAGCCATTGGTGTCCACCTCAATCCGGCCGCCTTCACGGTTAAGATTGTAGACGGCCGTGATCTGGCTGGTCAGCCCCGGCAGCAGGAAATCCTGGCGATAGACATTGGCGACGAAGACAAAATCATCGCGCGGGCGTTTGACGACGCTGTTCAGCCCTGAATTAGTATCTTTTTCCAGCCGCCAGAACGCCGCCAGATTGAACTGAAATCGGTTATTGTCCCGATTGCCGAAAAACCGGACGCCGAGCTGCTGATCGTTGAACAAAAAGCCGCGGAAGTCGGTTTGAAAGGGCTGGATGCCGACACGGATCGATTCAAAATCATAGCGATCCGACGTGTTGCGCAGGTGATAATCAACGAAAAGTTCCTGCACCCCGACAAAGGCATCGGTGCGGACCGTGCCCTTGCTCGGTTCGACGAACAGCACGCGCCGTTCAGGCACCGTGACATGATTGAGGTTGAACGCCAGCGCGACGCGATATTCGATTTCGGGCGGCTTGAACGCGGTCGATCCCTTGACCAGCGATGCCCCGATAATGAAGGTTTGCGAGAACACATAGCTGGTGTCCCCGCCGAAAATGTCGAGGCTGCCAGGCCGCGCGGTCGTCTGCACGCCAACCGGAATCGGGAAGGTGCGCGGTTCGATCACTGAATCACTGACCGCGCTGAGCGTGAAAAACCAGTCATCGCCGTGCAGCGGCAGCCATTTATTCTTCTCAAGGTTGATCGGGCGATCACCCTTTAGCGTGTTCTGATGATAGGGATCGAACCAGCGCTCCTTCACGACGCCCAGTGATTCAATCAGCCGCCAGCGATCGGGCAGCGGAATCTGGTCGGTCGGAAAAGCTTCTGGGCGGGGCGCGCGGACGGCACCGGGATTTTTCTGGGTAATCGGGTCGGGCAGCGCCTTTTCAAAGCCGGGCCGTTTGCGGCCGTCGATCAATTCGGCGGGGTCGCGTTCCGAATCATGCTTTGCTTCTTGCGCCTTCTCTTCGGGCACCACCCGCACTGCCGTCACCGATTGTTCGGCCTGCAGCTCCAGCGGGATGTTGATCGTCACCGCCGCTCCCTGAGGAGCGGTAGCGGTGATCATTGGGAAGAAGAGCATGACTGCCATTTACAGCCCCTGACACACATTTTGTTCAGCGGTATCGAGGAACGGGGCAAACGGGCAGCCGACATAGCGCAGCCGAACTTGCCGGTTGCCAACGGGAATCAAGATCTGATCAGCGCGCATGGGGATCGGGGCATTGCCGAACCCACCAAGGCGAACGCCCGCATTGTGCAGGCCAAGGAACGAAATCATGTCGTCCTGATCGATGCCGTCACCCGAAATACCGATCGCGCCGATCATCCGTGTCCCGCGATAGATGGGCATTGCCCCGGGGAAAATCTGAAGACCGTTTTGAAGCCGGTTCTGGCCCGGCGCCGCATCGGGAATGAAGGTGCAACGCGCTGGTGTGTCGGTGGAGAGCGCCCCGGTGACAAAACCGAGATGCTGCCCCAGATTGGTCAGCACCAGGGCCGATTGCAGCCCGGTCGACAAGGGGTTGAACTGGGCAATATCGCGCGACAGCGGCCCTTTTGGGCGACCGACTTCGCCATCGGGGAAATAGGGCCGGGCGAGGACGCCGATTGTGCGGTCACCATAGGCAATCTGCCCCGAAAGCGCGTTCTGATTGCCGAGAAAGCTGAGGAACGCTGGCGCATATTGACGCACATCGGCGCTTGGATCAGCCGATAGTTCGGTCCCGGCGCGCGGATGCGAGAAAAAGGCAACGGTGCGGGCCTTTTGCAAGGACACATCAGTGCCGAACACGGGCGCATCGGGCCCGCGCACCACGCCAAGAATCTGGCCGCGGCTATCGACCAGCGAGATCGTTACCTGCGCCCGGCTGTCGAGTGGCATGCGGATCTGCGCGCGGGCACGGGTCATGATCCGGAAGGCTTCTTCCAGGATCGCATTCGATTCAGCCAATGTCAGTGCCTGGCCAACATCCGCCGCATCCGTTCCAGCGCGCACCGGGAAGCGACTTGTCCCCGATCCATTGGTGAGGATGAACGCATCGCGATTGGCAAATTCGGCCGGGGTGGCGGCGCGAATACCTGATGCTTCGGTGCCATAGGCCGTGCCGGCAATGATCGCCGGGGTTGGAACGCCGAAATAGCCGATGACGCTAACGAGATTGCCGAGCGCCGGTGCTGTCGCGGCAAAGCTTGGCGTTTGGCTGGCCGTCATCAAGGCGGGGTAATCGATATCGGTATAGCGCAGCTGTGTGCCGTCGACCGAAATCCGGTTGGCCCGGATGGTTTCGGGGGCTTCGAAGCCAACCGTGCCCGCCAGGGCAATCGCTTCCTCGGGATCATTGTCGATATCAGTGATGTTAGAATCAAAGCCATAGACGCCGTCCGCCATCACGCCGATCGCGCCAACGACAACGCCGTTCTTGTACAGCGGGAAGCCACCTGGATCGGCCGACAGGCCGAGCGGTGACCGTTTCGGGCCGATCAACGCGCCAGTGCCCGGCGTGCCGAAGCGGGCGACCAAATCAGAACAGGGTAGCGAACTAAACTGCACGCCGAACAGCGGCCCGCTTTCGAGCCCAACGGCACCAGGCGCCGGCGGGAAATGCTCCTGGACGATCTGGCTTGCGGTACGCGTGGAAAATGCGTTGCCCCCGCTCGATAGATAAGCGCCCGTCACCGCCTTGGCGATGGCGCCGCCTTCGGCCGGCACTGTCAGATTCTGCGCGTCCTTGCTGTCGCCATTGCCGGCCGGGCTGGTCAAGGCGGTTGCGCGCGCGCCGGTCATCCGAAACACCGCCAAGATGTTGCCCACCCGGTCGCTGACGGCGATCACGGCGGGCAGGTTGCGCGCGCGTGCTTCAGCAGCAGCGCGGGCGATGACGGTCTGGACGTCGGCGATACTCAGTGCTTCGGCTGCAGGCACGGCATAAAAGGTCGATGGCGTCGGGGATGCCGATGGCGACGGGGTCGGCGGCAGTACGGCAGTGCTGGATCCGCCGCCCCCGCTGCATGATCCGATGATCAGGGCGGTGCTTGCAATCAGGCTAGTGGCAAAGCGGGCACGCATCAGCGCAGGCTCCTGATGCTGCGAACGGCGCTGGCCAGCGCGGTGCGGAAGGCGGGTGGGCGATACCCATTGGGCTCGCGCACGGCAGCATAAGCCTGGTTGATATCGGCGCGGATGCCTGCGGCGGCGCCAATCGTAATCCGGCCCTGTTTGACGAGCGCGCTGAGCAGCGAATCAATCGCCATCACTGCCTGCACTGATCCTTCATAGTCAGTGAAACGCGGCGCTGATGCTGGCCCGGCAATCGAATCAACGATCGCAAAGGCCGTGTCGCTGGAGCCGGTTTGTGCCGACAAGGCGTTGGCAAGCGCGGTTGCCGTTGCGGCCAGCCGGGTGGCAGCGGTTGCCGATTGGCTGCGGTTGGTTGCCATGGCGAGGTGGAAGGCGCGGACATCGGTATCAAATCGCTTCGCCAATACAGGCGAGGTCACCCGCGCGGCGGCAGACAACAGAATCATGTTTTCGTCGTTAAAGGGCGGCATGCCCGCCGGTATTGGTCGACCGGGATTGGCCTCCCAGGTCTTTACCCGGTCTTCCTGATCAAAGATGCGCCGGTGGCAGCTATGGCAATCCAGGAAGTAGAATTCAGGGAACGCGCCCTCATTGCCCAGACCCGGATCGGCATAGAGAGTCAGCGCCCGGTTGACGGCCATTGCCTGGCCAACCATCCAAAGCCGAAGATTGTCGGTGCGGCCCTTGCGCGCGGCATAATCGGCATCTTCGCTATGATGCTGTTGCAGCGTGGAAAACAGGTCGAGTTCGAAGCTGATCCGGGGGTGGCCGGCCGCCATAATCCGGTGGGTGACAAACTGGCCGGGGCGCTTGCTGCCATAATGGCAATCCAGACACAGACCGGCGCGGACACTGGCTTTTTCAAGCGGGATCATGCCGCGCGCGACATTGTCGGCATGGTTCGCGCCAACTGCATAATGCGATGCAATCCAGCCAAGGGCAGGGCCGTGACAAGCTTCGCAGCTCACGCCATCCTTGGTGAGGAAGCGCGCGCCGGTGGCGCCATTGGTGGGCGTGGCGTGGCAGCCGAGACAGGCCGGTGCGCTGGTCGGTTCGCCCATCCCCAGCGTCGCGGTGATCTGGCGCGCCCGGTCGCCCAGCAGCACCGAAAACGCACGGCTATGCGCGCCGCCCTGGCTGGCGGGGTTCTGCCATTGCATCAATTCGTCCTGGCGGACCACGGCGCCATCGGCTTCCATCCGGCCGTGGCAGGTCGATCCGGCACAGCTGGCGACCCCTTCAAAGCTCGCGCTCTGCCCGGCCGAGGCGGCGCCAGCGCGCGACCCGGTGGCGTCGATCGACAGCGCGAGAATCGCACATACCAGCACAAGCACTGGCGCAAGCTGCCTGGCCAAGCGCCTGGCGCCGATGGGTTCCCCCGAAATCATGCAGCGTTCCCCCCTTCATCGCCGGACTGAATGTCTCGACGCCGTCCCTCGGACGCGTGCAACCGAGCGCCTAATGTTGCCCCAATATTGCCCGGTCGAACAGTAAATTTTATCCCGTCTCTTCGATGATTTAGCGGTTTTCCGCCAATTTCATCGCCGTCGGATGACCAGATTCCTGATCTCGGTCATATCCTCCATCGCGAATCTGATTCCCTCACGACCCAGCCCTGAATCCTTCACCCCCCCATAGGGCATGTTATCGACGCGGTAGCTGGGTACGTCGCCAATCACAACGCCGCCGACATCCAGCCTGTCCCATGCCTGCAAGGCTTTGAACAGGTCGCGGGTGAAAATGCCAGCTTGCAGCCCGAATTTGCTGTCGTTGACTTCGTCGAGCGCGGCATCGAAATCAGTGAAGCTGCTGAGCATCGCGACCGGGCCAAACGCTTCCTCGCGGTAGACGGTGGCATCGCGGCTGACATTTTCAAGCAACGTCGCCTCCAGCATCGCGCCGGTCCGCTTGCCGCCGCACAACAGCCGCGCGCCGCGCGCTACGGCGTCCTGCACCCAGCCATCGAGTCGCCGTGCTTCGCCTTCTGAAATCATCGGGCCGATAAAGGTCGTGCGGTCCTTTGGATCGCCCGCCACCAGCGTTGCCGCCCGCGCCACCAGCATGTCGCGCAACCGATCATAGATATCGGCATGGATGATAATCCGCTGCACGCCGATGCAGCTTTGCCCCGATTGGTAGAAGGCGCCGAAGATGATCCGTTCAACTGCATCGTCGAGATCGGCATCATGATCGACGATCACCGCCGCGTTGCCGCCGAGTTCGAGCACGACCTTTTTCTTGCCGGCCTTGGCTTTCAGATCCCAGCCGACACCGGGCGATCCGGTAAAGCTTAAGAGCTTCAGCCGATCATCCTCGGTAAACAGGTCAGCGCCATCGCGGTGGGCTGGCAGGATCGAAAAGGCGCCCTCGGGCAAATCAGTCTCGGCCAGAATCTCGCCCATGATGATCGCGCCCAAAGGTGTGCGGCTCGCCGGTTTCATCACGAACGGGCACCCCACCGCGATGGCCGGCGCAATCTTGTGCGCCGCCAGGTTGAGCGGGAAGTTGAACGGCGAAATGAAGCTGCACGGGCCGATCGGCACGCGCTTCCACATCCCCTGATAGCCGCGCGCGCGCGGCGAAATATCCAGCGGCTGCACCTCGCCTGTCATCCTGACCGATTCTTCAGCGGCAATGCGGAAAGTGTCGATCAAGCGGGTGACTTCGCCCTCGGCATCCTTGATCGGCTTGCCGGCCTCGACACAGAGCGCATAGGCCAGCTCGTCGAAGCGCTGCTTGAAGCGATCGACGCAGTGCTGGAGCACCGCCTGGCGTTCATAGGCCGCCAGCCGTGCCATTGGCTCGGCCGCACGCACCGCCCCGGCGATGCCTTCGTTGATCGTAGCCGCATCGGCTTGCGCCACGCGAAACGCGACCTCGCCGGTGAACTTGTCGGTCACCGCGAGATCGGTGTTGGGCTGGGCCGCCTTGTTGTTCAGATAGAGCGGATAGACAGACTGGAGCTGAGTCATCGGGTAAGCCTCTCCCCCGCCCGGTGCCGGGCGGGGATTATGGGATCAGACGGCGGCACTGAGCTGCTTGATGTCCTTGTTCAAGATCTGGTCGTTCTCCGAATAGTCGACCGGGCAATCAATCAGATGCACCCCCGGCGTGTCGAGGCAATGCGCGAGCAAAGCGGGCAGCCCGTCTGCATTCTCAACCCGGTGGCCGATCGCGCCATAGCTTTCGGCATATTTGACGAAATCGGGGTTGCCATAGGTAAGCCCGAAATCCTCAAAGCCCATATTGGCCTGTTTCCAGCGGATCATGCCATAGCTGTTGTCGTTGAGGATCAGCACGGTGATGTTAAGCTTCAGGCGGACGGCGGTTTCCATCTCCTGGCTGTTCATCATGAAGCCGCCATCGCCGCAAATCGCCATCACCTTGCGATCCGGATAGACCATTGCCGATGCCATGGCAGAGGGCAGCCCCGCGCCCATTGTCGCCAGTGCATTGTCGAGCAGCACGGTGTTCGCCTGGCGCGCGGCATAGTTGCGCGCGAACCAGATTTTATAGACGCCATTATCGAGGCAGATAATGCCATTGGCGGGCATTGCTTCGCGGATCTTGCGGACCAGATAGGGCGGGAAGATCGGGAAGCGGGCATCGCCATCGAGCGAGGCGGTATGCGCCACTTCGGCCGCGCGCGCCTTGGTCATGAAATCGAAATTCCATGCGCCTTGCGGCATGATGTCTTCCTTGATCTGCCAGACCGCATTGGCGATGTCGCCGATCACCTCGATTGAGGGGAAATAGACCGGATCGACCGAGGCGGTGTTGGTGCTGATATGGATCACCTCAGTGCCGCCCTGGCGCATGAAGAAAGGCGGCTTTTCGATCACGTCATGGCCGACATTGATGATCAGGTCGCTATGCTCGATCGAGCGGTGGACGAAATCGCCCGATGACAGTGCCGCGCAGCCCAGGAATTTGGGGTGGGTTTCGTCGATCACGCCCTTGCCGAGCTGCGTCGTCACAAACGGGATGCCGGTCTTTTCAATGAATTGCATCAGCATCCGGCTGGTCATCGTCCGGTTCGCGCCGGCACCAATCACCAGCACAGGCGATTTCGCCGCCTCGATCCGCGCGACGGCGGCGCGGACGGATTTGGGATCAGCGGTCGGGCGGCGGACAAGGCTGCGCTTCAGCGGCAGGCTCTCGGTCTTTTCGTCGGCGATATCTTCAGGAAATTCGATATGCGTCGCGCCGGGCTTTTCTTCCTCGGCCAGGCGGAACGCCTCGCGCACGCGGCTCGGGATGTTGTCGGACGAGGCGAGCTGATGGGTATATTTGGTGATCGGGCGCATCATGTCGACCACGTCGAGGATCTGGAAGCGGCCCTGCTTGCTCGATTTGATCGGCTTTTGGCCGGTGACCATCAGGATCGGCATCCCACCCAGATTGGCATAAGCAGCGGCGGTGACGAGGTTGGTTGCCCCCGGCCCAAGCGTCGCCAGGCAGACGCCGGTTTTACCGGTATGGCGGCCATAGGTCGCGGCCATGAAGCCAGCGCCCTGTTCATGACGGGTGAGGATGAGCTTGACCGAGGTTGATCGCGACAGGCTGTCAAGAAAATCGAGATTTTCCTCGCCGGGCACGCCGAACACATATTCAACGCCTTCTTCTTCCAGGCATTTGACGAACAGATCGGACGCTTTCATGTGTTCTTCCCCCCTTCAAACTCTGCCCGGGCCCCCAGCTTGATCGTGGCTTGCAGGCGCCCGGCGCGCCCCCGTTGCCACAAATTCAGCCGTCCCGCACCCCGATTTGACGCCGTTTTTGGCCATTGGGCGACCAAGGCGTTGCGTAAACGGAATAATTTATTTGTTTTTAGTAGGTTAGTTAAAGGTTGCTGACCAAGATACCCAAAAGAGCGCTCCCCCCCTAGCCAAGACCGGAAATCTAAGGAAATAAGCCGCCCAGGCCAAGGCAATATAGAGCGACTCGGCAGCAGCAATGTTGCGCCAAAGTTCGTACAAGTATTTGTCTTTGTTTGGATTAGGGGAGTGATAATGGCTACAACGGATCATGTTGATCTTTCCGTCTTCATGG
The DNA here is from genome assembly GCA_001464615.1 of Sphingomonadales bacterium Ga0077557. Lineage (GTDB taxonomy): Bacteria > Pseudomonadota > Alphaproteobacteria > Sphingomonadales > Sphingomonadaceae > Sphingomonas. The sequence continues at coordinate 22,551 of LNFI01000025.1, forward strand.
AAGGCGTAAAGAAACGTAATGTAGGACAGCCAGAATTTATCCAGGCGGTGCAGGAAGTTGCACAGGACATTTACGAATTTATCGCCGACAAAGAAGCCTATCACCATTATCAGATTCTTCGCCGGATCGCAGAACCGGATCGGATCATTTCGTTCCGCGTATGCTGGGAAGATGACA
>LNFI01000026.1 GCA_001464615.1 Sphingomonadales bacterium Ga0077557
ACGCATCGGAACGCTACTCGACACCTTCCCGCCACACGAATGCGCAAGCTACCTCCGAAACAGCGGATACGCCTCAATCTAATCAGGACAGACTCTAACGTCATCATGCGTTAGAGCTTGTCGCCGCTCAGCCTCTGGCAAATCATGTCGAGTTGATCGAGCGTCGAATAGCCAAGCGTCAGCGTGCCGCCCTTTGCGCTGAATGCGATCCGGACGGACAAGCCGAGCAGATCGGCGAGCTGATTTTCCAGCGCGGCAATATCGTGATTGGGCCCTTGATCAGCTGATCGATCTCCTCGACCCGTCGACGGCTTGGCGGCACGGGCCAGCTTTTCGGTTTCGCGCACCGATAATTGCTTCGCGATCACGTCGCGCGCCAGGGCTTCGACATTCGCTGCCCCGATCATCGCGCGGGCATGGCCCATGCTCAGCTGACCCTCGACGACCAGCGTCTGGACCGGCGCGGGAAGTTCAAGCAAGCGCATCAGATTGGCGACATGGCTGCGCGACTTATGGACGATCTTGGCCAGCGCTTCCTGGGTATGGCCATAATCGCCCACCAGCCGGGCATAGGCTTCCGCCTCTTCGATGGCGTTCAGATCCTGGCGCTGGATGTTCTCGACAAGCGCCACTTCGAGTGTCTCAGCGTCGTCGAAATCACGAATGATCACAGGGACTTCATGAAGCCTCGCGCGCTGCGCGGCACGCCAGCGGCGTTCGCCGGCGACGATTTGAAACCCCTTGCCCAGCGGGCGGACCACGATCGGCTGGATCAGCCCGCGCGCGGCGATGGAATTGGCAAGCTCGTCAAGCGCTGCTTCGTCAAAGCGGCGGCGCGGCTGACCGGGGTGCGGGGTCAGTGAACCAACCGGCAACATCCGCAGACCAGGCGTGGTCACAGCACCGGGGGCGACGGGCTCTTCGCGTTGGATATCGCCCATCAATGCGCTCAGACCACGGCCGAGGCCAGGCCGCGCCTTGCGCATGGACGGCACGGTTGCAGTAGTGGCTTCCTCGGTCATGCGGCTTGGGCATCCCTGGGTGCAGGCTTGGGCAAGCGCGCGATCAATTCGCGGGCGAGCGCAATATACGCTTCCGAGCCCGGGCAGCGGTGATCATAGATCAGGGCGGGCAGTCCGTGGCTGGGGGCTTCCGACAAGCGGACATTGCGGGGAATGACCGTATCGAAAACAACCTTCCCCAATACCGCGCGGACATCTTCAGAAACCTGCTCGGTCAGGCGGTTACGGCGATCATACATGGTGAGGGCAACACCCAGGATCGACAAGCCGGGATTGAAACGCGTGCGGATCCGCTCGACGGTGTTGAGCAGCTGGCTTAACCCCTCAAGCGCGAAAAATTCGCATTGCAGTGGCACCAGCAATGAATCCGCGGCGACCATTGCATTCATCGTCAGCAACCCAAGCGATGGCGGGCAATCAATCAGCACCACATCCCAACGATCGCCCGCGCGCGAAAACACCTTGTCGAGCCGGTGGGTGCGTTCATCAAATTCAACGAGCTCGATTTCCGCGCCCGAAAGATCGACGGTTGCGGGGACGATATCAAGATTGGGCACGCGGGTGGCGATGTAGCTGTCCTCGAGCGCAGCCTCCCCGATCAACAGATCATAGGAAGAGCGGTCTCGATCAGCGCGGTTAATGCCCAGCCCGGTCGAACAATTGCCCTGCGGATCAAGGTCAATCAGCAGAACATGCATCCCCGTCGCCGCCAGCGCGGTGCCGAGATTAATCGCGGTCGTCGTCTTGCCGACGCCACCCTTCTGATTCGCAATCGCAATGCATTTCATCGGCGGGCGATACCCTTTGCAGTGATGATCAGCGAGCTTGGTTCGGTAATGCTCTGTTCCACGTGAAACGATCCATGCCACGTCCGGCGGGCAGCTTCCACCTCTTCCGACGCGCGTGGCCCTTTTGGCAACAACCAGAGTGTCTTTGTTGTGGACAAATGCGCGCCTGACGCCAGCAATTCAGGGAGTGCGGCAACCGCCCGCGCGGAAATAACCGCCCCAATGCCGCGATATTGCTCTGCACGCGCCGCAACGACGGTCACCTGATTGCCTAGGCCGAGCGTACCAACCGCCGCTTCCAGAAACTGCGCCCGCTTGCGGCGGGGCTCGATCAAGGTCACAGGCCGGTCGCTCAACACCGCCACCACAAGCCCCGGAAAACCAGCGCCGCTGCCGATATCAATCCATGGACCTGGGTGTTTGGCGGCGAGCGGAATCAACTGGGCCGAATCGACAATATGGCGGGTCCACAACGCATCAAGGCTCGATGCCGAAACAAGATTCTGTATGCCAGCTTCCGCCGTGATCAGCTCGGCAAAGCTCGCAAGCGATGTTTCACGTGAAACATCAAAATGCGTTCGGACCCAATCCCTGGCATCGTCTTCGGTCATGCCGCGATCCGCCGGGCATGCAGCAATATCGCCGACAAGGCGGCGGGCGTAATCCCGCGTATCCGCCCCGCCGCTGCCAGTGACGCGGGCGCCGCCACCGTCAACCGCTCGACCATCTCAATCGACAGCCCAGGAATAGCGGCGAAATCCAGCGATCGCGGGAGTATCATCGATTCATCCCGCCGCAGCTGTGCAATCTCACTATCCTGCCGCTCTAGATAAGGCGCGTAGCGAGCATCTTCGACAATTTCTGCTACCAGCGCAGGATCGAAACAGGCTGAAACAGCAGGGGCCACCTGCGCTATTGTAACGCCCGGAAACCGCAACCAGTCATAGGCGGATCGCTGCGCCCCATCATCGACAATCGCCGCGCCGCGCGCGATGAGCATTCTGCTTGGGAGCACTTCCTGAAGCGCCAGCCCGATCTCCGACCGCGCAGCCTCCCGCGCGGCGACATGAGCACGACGCAAAGGCCCCAAGCTCCCAGCTGCGGCCGCGATCCCACCGAGCCGTGTCTCGGCATTATCCGCCCGCAACCGCAGGCGATATTCAGCCCGCGCCGTCAGCATGCGATAGGGCTCGGTAATGCCATGAAGGACCAGATCATCAATCATGACGCCAAGATAGCTGCTCGCCCGATCAAGAATGACCGCCGAAGCCCCAAGCGCATGACCAGCGGCATTAAGCCCGGCCAGTAACCCCTGCCCCGCCGCTTCTTCATATCCCGTCGTGCCATTGATCTGGCCGCAGCAAAATAGCCCCGGCAGCGCCCTGAGCTCGAGCGAGGGATCAAGCGCACGCGGATCGATATGGTCATATTCGACGGCATAGCCGGGCGTCGCGATCTTGGCCTGCTCAAGCCCGGCGATGGACTGGATCATCCTCTGCTGCACGTCGGCTGGCAATGATGTTGAAATGCCGTTGGGATAGACCAGATGATCATCAATACCCTCTGGCTCCAGGAATATTTGATGACCATCACGATCGCCAAAGCGGTGGATCTTGTCCTCGATTGAGGGGCAATAACGCGGACCCGCTGCCCCGATCGCTCCGCTAAACAAGGGAGAGCGATCAAGTGCGCCACGGACAATGTCGTGGGTCGTGGCATTGGTGCGGGTGATGGCGCAGAATAGCTGTGGCAATTGGCGCGTGCCGCTCATCGGCGACATGGTCCAGCCTTCGGAATCCGACGGCTGCTCATCGAGCACCGCCCAGTTGATCGTCCGCCCATCCAGCCGCGGCGGCGTTCCCGTCTTTAGCCGCGCCATTGGGAGATCGAGCCCACGCAGCTGCTCCCCCAGCGTCGTCGCGGCGCGCTCGCCCCAGCGACCGCCCTCATCCCGGCTTTCCCCGCAAAACAGGCGGCCACCCAGAAAGGTCCCCGTTGCGAGCACAACCGCCCGCGCCGTCAGCTCACGACCATCCGCCAGTACAACGCCGTGAAGCCTCCCGCCGGTAACGCGCAGAGCAGCGGCCTCTCCAGGGACGATTTCAAGCTTATCCTGGTCCGCCAGCATCTGCTGGATCGCCTGCGCATAAAGTCGACGATCGGCCTGGACTCGTGGTCCCTGAACCGCTGTCCCCTTGCTGCGATTCAGCATCCGGTAATGGATACCGGCAGCATCGGTCGCCCGCGCGATGAGCCCGTCAAAGGCATCAACCTCGCGCACCAAATGGCCTTTGCCGAGCCCACCAATCGCTGGATTGCAGGACATCGCGCCAATCCGCGCGGGATCAAAGCTGACTAATGCGGTACGTGCGCCTCTTCGCGCAGCCGCGGCTGCCGCTTCGGTGCCCGCATGGCCCCCACCCACCACGATGACATCATAATCCATAGGCTATGTCCGCTAAGTGGTGCGGGCGCGCGAGTCAAAAGCGTTCCACGTGAAACATCACTTGCCGATGCAGAATCGCCCGAACAGCGCATCAAGCATCGCTTCAACATGGGTAGCGCCGGTAATCTGGTCGAGCGCCAACCGCGCACGGCGAAGCTGCTCAGCGATGATCAGCAAGTCATCCGCCCCTGCTGCCTGGACAAGCGCCTCATGGCAATCGCAGCACAACAATCGCTGTCGCTGATTCAGCGCGATCTGATCCTCGCGCGGCAACAGCGTCACGGCCGCCTCGGCAATAGCCGTCCACAAAGCCGCCAAGCCATCTCCCGTACGCGCGGAAATCGCAAGGCGGCCCGGTGGCGGCAGCGGGCGCTCATCAGCGCGTGGCCAAAGCCATAGAGTTGGGCAAACCCCGCCGACAGGAGGCGAGTCATCGCCAAGCCAAACCAGAATATCCGCTGACGCCATCGCTTCACGGGCGCGCTCAATCCCAATCGCCTCAATAGGATCGTCGGTCGCCGCCGCCAGCCCCGCCGTGTCAGTCAGCACATAGGCAATGCCATCCCGGATGATGGCGGCCTCAATCCGGTCGCGCGTCGTGCCGGCAATCGGCGACACTATTGCGGCCTCACGCCCAACCAGCACATTCAACAGCGTTGACTTGCCACTATTCGGCGGCCCTGCCAGCACCAGCCGGACTCCATCGCGCAGCCGCTCAACGGGCGGGACAGCGAGAATCGATGCCAGATCCCCGGCCAACGCACTCACCAATTCGCGGATCGCATCGATCGGCGTCTCATCGACATCATCCTCATCGGAGAAATCCAATATCGATTCGACCTGGGCCGAGATCATCACCAGTCGCGATGACCAGCCCGCAACCGCGCGACTCACCACGCCCTCAACAGCCGCCATCGCCGCCCGTCGCTGGCCCTCGGTTTCCGCCGTCAGCAAATCGCCCAGTCCTTCGGCGCCCGCCAGATCGATTCGCCCCGCGATCAGGGCGCGCCGCGTAAATTCTCCAGCGACAGCGGGCCGCAGCCCCTCCACGCCCTGCAGCGCATCAGCAACCGCTGCTATCACGGCGCGGCCGCCATGGAGGTGGAACTCAACCATATCCTCACCCGTCGCGCTCGCCGGACCAGGAAAGGCAATGACAATGGCGCGATCGAGCAACAGCCCGCTCAGCGGATGGCGCAAGCTGCGCAGCCCCGCCTGCCGCGCGGGCGGCAACACTCCCGCGATCAACGAGCCCGCTGCCAGTGCCTCAGGGCCACTGATCCGCATGATCGCAATCGCTGCCGGCGGTGCGCCACTTGCGACGGCAAAGATCGTGGACATATCAGCCGTCATCGGCTCAGCCCTTGGGCTTGGTCGATCCATCGAATAATTGGCGCCAGAAATTCATCCCCGCCTCACCCATCGGCGCCCAGCTCCGCATCATCGATTCGAGCATTTCCGGCTTGATATGGCCATCCATCGAATCGGTCAGCGCGGTGATATATTTTTCATGCACCGGCGAAAAATCCGGCAGCCCCATCAGGCGGCGGGCTTCTTCTGGCGTGCATTCGACTTCAACGTTGATTTTCATGGCCTGTCCAACTTTGCTTGAGCGACGCTGTGCTGCTCGGCATAACGCATGGCATGTATGCGCTTGATCACGCCAGTATCGCAACGCCGATCGGCACAGTTCAGGTGGCAGCACTTGGCGACGCAATCGCCTCCATCACTATTGAGACCGGCCAGCCCGTTTCACGTGGAACGTCAGATGCGGTGCGCCGCGCCGCGATCCAGATTGAACAATGGTTCGCTGGCGAGCGCGACGAATTCGATCTGCCCTTGGTGCCGCTGGGCAGCGACCGCGGCACGGCGCTACGGCACGGGATCATGATGATCGGCTATGGTGACGTCATGAGCTATGGTGCGCTTGCTCAAAAAATTGGCTCCGGCCCGCGTGCGATCGGCCAGGCCTGCGCGCGCAATCCCTTGCCAATCATTGTGCCGTGCCACCGCGTCGTCAATGCCGGTGGTGCCATCGGGGCTTATTCAGGTGGCGGCGGCTCAGTCACCAAACAATGGCTGTTGGCGCATGAGCAACGCCATCGCCGCCAACCAACCGATCGCCTGCTTTAAAGAACCGCCCGCATCATCGGCTCAACATCGAACCAGCCTTCATAAATCATGCGGCCAGCGACATAGACGATGACCAACAGGCCAACCCAGGCGATCCAACGATAGCGTTCAATATATTTGGCAATGATGTTGGCGGCGACCCCCATCAGTGCGACGGACAAGATGAGCCCGACCACCATGATGCCAGGATGCGCGCGCGCGGCCCCCGCAACCGCCAGCACATTATCAAGACTCATCGACACATCGGCGGCAGCCACCGCCCAGGCGGCGGCAAGAAAACTCTTCGGCGGGCGAATCCCGCCCAGTTCATCCTGCGCATCATGCTTATGATGTGGCCGGAGCTCGCGATACATTTTCCAGGCAACCCAGAGCAGCAGCAGGCCACCGCCGAACACCAGGCCATAATGCTTGAAGCTCTCAAGCCCATAGAGCACCGCGACCGCGAAGATAATGCGCAGCACCAGTGCGGCGAAAATACCGATCGCGATAACCTGTTTGCGCTGCGCTGCGGGGAGTCCTGCTGCTAAGGCGCCGACGATGATGGCATTGTCGCCTGCTAAGGCAACGTCGAGCAGAACGACGGTGCCAAAAGCAGCTAACGCGGACGCCGAGCCGAAATTAGCAAAATCAGCAAGGATGTGCGTCCACAGATACTGTAGCGACATCGGTTCAACAGCAAGCAGCGCCAACATCGCCAATACCCCGATTGATTACTGGTTCATCGAATCGAAGAAATCTTCATTGGTCTTCGAATCTTTCATCTTGTCGAGCAGGAATTCCATCGCATCGATCGTCCCCATCTGCATCAGGATCCGACGCAGCACCCACATCTTGGACAATTTGCCCTTATCGACCAACAGCTCTTCCTTACGCGTGCCCGATTTACCGACATCGAGCGCCGGGAAGATCCGCTTGTCAGCCACCTTGCGATCAAGCACGATTTCCGAATTGCCGGTGCCCTTAAACTCTTCAAAGATCACTTCGTCCATCCGGCTGCCGGTATCGATCAGCGCGGTGGCGATGATCGATAGCGACCCGCCTTCCTCAATATTACGCGCGGCACCGAAAAAGCGCTTCGGCCGCTGCAACGCATTGGCATCAACACCACCGGTCAGCACTTTGCCCGATGACGGCACCACGGTGTTGTAAGCACGGCCCAATCGCGTGATCGAATCGAGCAGGATGACGACATCCTTTTTATGCTCCACCAGCCGCTTGGCTTTTTCAATAACCATTTCAGCGACTTGGACATGGCGTGAGGCTGGCTCATCAAAGGTCGAAGAAATCACTTCGCCCTTCACGCTGCGCTGCATGTCGGTCACTTCCTCGGGCCGCTCGTCTATCAGCAGCACGATCAGGAACACTTCAGGGTGGTTATCCGTAATCGCCTTGGCAATGTTCTGCAGCAAGACCGTTTTACCGACCCGCGGGGGCGCAACAATCAACGCGCGCTGCCCCTTACCCTGCGGGCTGATAATATCGATAACCCGCGCCGACTTGTCCTTGATCGTTGGATCCTGGGGATCAAGCGTCAGCTTCTCGTCGGGATAAAGCGGGGTGAGATTGTCGAAATTGACGCGATGACGAACTGCATCGGGATCATCAAAATTAACAGAGGTAAGCCGAACCAGGGCAAAATAGCGCTCACCATCCTTGGGGCCACGAATTTCGCCTTCGACTGTATCGCCCGTACGCAGACCGAATTTGCGCACCTGATTGGGTGAGATATAGATATCATCCGGTCCGGCCAGGTAATTGGCCTCCGGGCTCCGCAAAAAGCCAAAACCATCGGGAAGGACTTCAATCGTCCCCAGCCCCATGATTTGTTCGCCATTCTCCGCCTGAATTTTCAGAATGGCGAACATCAAATCCTGCTTGCGCAGCGTCGATGCACTCTCGATGCCCAGCGATTCGGCCATCTCGACCAGCTCGGCTGGTTTCTTCTTTTTCAGGTCTGCAAGATGCATGGCGAGCGTTCCGGTCGTAACGGTTTGGGGAGGAGCGTCAGTCTGCGAAACGAAAACGCGACGATGCTGGGAGGAAGGGCCGACGCACGGCACGAAACCGCGCGTGGTGACTGATGGCGGGGTAAGCGCCACCGTCGCTCAAGTCAAGTCAGCTTCAAAAAGGCTGGACGATGGCCAGCACCACAATGATCGCCGCGGCCACGCCGGGTACTTCGTTCAACAGACGCAGCTGTCGACCGGTAAGCGCCTGTTTTCCTGCAGCAAGTTTTCTCGAATAGCCAGTGATATAGCCGTGATACCCCGTCAGGCCGAGCACCAGCAACAGTTTGGTATGCAACCAACCAAGCCCAGTCACGCCGCTAAACAGGCCAAGCTGCGCGGCCAAAGCCAAACCGAGCACCCAGACGATCAGCATCGCCGGCGTCAAAATGATCGAGCGCAATTTCTGTTCGCGCTCAACCCAAAGGGCGGCCTCGGCAGAGCCGGGCGCCGCTTCCTGATGATAGACCAGAAATCGCGGCAGCATGAACAGCCCCGCCATCCAAAAAATCACGAAAACAAGATGGGCTGCCTTCACCCATAAATAGGCATTACCAAGCCAGCCGATCATAGCTTCGGTCCCCTCACGCGCGCCAGCAACTGATCGACATGGGCGATCGGCGTATCCTGCAAAATGCCGTGGCCAAGGTTGAAAACATGAGGCCGCTCGGGAAAGGCGGCAAGCACCCGATCAATGGCGATCTCGAGCGTTTCGCCTCCGGTGATCAACGCCAGCGGATCAAGATTACCCTGCACCGGCATGCCAGCGGGAATAGTGTCATTGGCCCAGACCGGATCAAGCGTCTCATCAAGGCCAAGCGCATCAACCCCCGTCTCCCGCGCATAGGCCGCAAGTTTGGCGCCTGCGCCCTTGGGGAAGCCAATCACGGGCGTATCGGGATAGCGGGCATGCAGTGCCGCTGTAATCGCGGCATTTGGGGCAATCACCCAGCGTTCAAACTGTGCAGGCGACAAACTGCCGGACCAGCTGTCAAAAAGCTGGATCGCTTCGACGCCTGCCTCAATCTGTCGGCCGACATAGTCAACCGTCAGCGCGGCGATGGCATCGATAATCTCGCCAAAGGCCTGGGGATCACGATAGGCAAAACGCCGGGTCTCAGCTTGATCCTTGCTGCCATGGCCAGCGACCATATAGGTCGCAACCGTCCAGGGGCTGCCCGCAAAGCCGAGAAACGTCGTCTGGGGATCAAGCATCGCTGCAACTTTGCGCACGGTCGCATAGACGGGATCCAGCCGCTCAGGGACAGCTTGCAGCGCCGCCAGAGCGGTATCGATCAGCGGGGGTGCGAGTGCAGGCCCTTCGCCAGCCCCGAAACTGAGATGCTGTCCCATTGCCGATGGAACCATCAAGATATCCGAAAACAGGATCGCCCCATCAAAACCAAAGCGCCGGAGCGGCTGAATGGTGACCTCTGCAGCGGCATCACTATCGTTGACAAGATCCAGAAATCCGCCTTTTTCTGCCCGCAACGCGCGATATTCGGGCAAATAGCGACCGGCCTGACGCATCAACCAGATCGGCGGTATCGGCTGGCGTTCCCCGCGTAACGTTGCCAGCAATGGCTTTTGATCAGACAGCGTCTCTCTCCCGTTCTTCATAAAGAAAGAATCTATAAAAGGATGTTGATGTGATGGCACCGTTGATAGCGGGGCTTATGGCGCAATCCCGATAATGCCAACAGGCGCGTGCCGCCAATCAGCGTAAATACCCTTATACGGGAAGAGATCATGCACCATATCCACAGCATGTGGATCGATTGCCAGCCTGTCGATAGTTTTGTGGAGCAATCGGCGGTGATCCACAGCCGCGCTGGCGCTTGGCGCTGGCAGCGGGTTGCGCTAGCATTTTTGCCTATGTTTTCCACAGACTCCCCCCGCTGATGCGGCTTCATGTCCATTTGCTGTCAGATTCGACCGGCGAAACGCTGGAGAATATCGCCAAGGCAGCGCTTGCCCAATATGACGATGTCGAAACGATCCGCCATTTCTGGCCGATGGTGCGCAGCGAAGCGCATCTTGAACGCATCATTCAGGAAATTGCCCAAAATCCGGGGCTAGTGCTGTTTACGCTGGTCAATTTGCAAACGCGGCGCACGCTGGAAACCAAATGTCGCGCGCTTGGCCTATCGGCGGTGGCGCCACTGGATACGGTCACCGATGCCTTGTCGGGGTTGCTCGGCCAACAAGCCAAGGCGCGCCCGGGCCGCCAGCATATGCTTGATGCGGCCTATTTCGCGCGGGTCGAGGCGATTCAATATACCATTGCGCATGACGATGGCGTGGGGTCGGAGGAATGGGAGGAGGCCGACATCGTCCTGGCTGGCGTGTCACGATCATCCAAAACGCCAACCGCCATCTATCTCGCCAATCGCGGCTATAAGACCGCCAATATCCCGATTGTGGTTGAAGTACCCCCGCCCCCCGCCTTGTTCACGCTCAAAAATCCGTTGGTCGTCGGGCTTACCACCAGTGCTGATCGGTTGATTCAGGTACGCCGCAACCGCCTCTTGTCCCTCAATCAGGCGCCGGAAACGAGCTATGTCGATCCCGAAGCCGTCACGCATGAAGTCACCTTTGCGCGCCGAATGTTTGCCGACAATGGTTGGCCAGTGATCGACGTCACCCGCCGCTCGATCGAGGAAACGGCGGCTGCGATCATCGCCTTGGTCAATGATCGGATCTCAAACGAATGACGCTGATTCTCGCATCACAAAGCAGCTCACGCCGCGCCATGCTTGATGCAGCAGGCGTCGATTATACGGCCCTGCCCGCGCATATTGATGAGGAATCGACCAAAGCGGCGCTGCAGGCTGCGGGCAATCCGGCGCGCGACATCGCCGATGCCCTTGCTGAATTAAAGGCGCTGAAAATCTCGCAGGCCAATCCCAGCGCGTTGGTGCTGGGCAGCGATTCACTCATGGTGCTGGCCAATGGCAGGATTCTCGACAAGCCCGTCAGCCGGGAACAGGCAGCAGAGCACCTAATGGCAATGTCCGCCGGCACGCATCAATTGATCAGTGCCGCGGTGATCGCCGAACAAAGTCGGGCGGTATGGCGCATCGTCGAAGCAGCACGCCTGACCGTCCGATCATTGTCGCCCGCGACGATCAATGCCTATCTTGATCACGAATGGCCGGCGATTGCCGGGTGCGTCGGTTGTTTTCGGATTGAGGGGCTTGGCGTGCAGTTGTTCGATCGGATTGAGGGCAACCACTTCACGATTCTGGGCATGCCGTTAGTCCCCGTTCTGGGATATCTGCGGCTGCGGGGGGCATTGCCGTTATGACTCAGCCCTATGCAGAGGTGATCGGCGATCCCATTGGCCATTCCAAATCACCGATTATTCACGGTTTTTGGCTGAAGGCGCTGGGGCATGATGCGGCTTATCGCGCCTGCCACGTCTTGCCCGACGGCCTTGCTGACTATTTCGCGACGCGTCGGTCCGATCCAGCCTGGCGCGGGTGCAACATTACCGTGCCGCATAAGGTCGCCGCGCTCGATCATGTCGCCGATCCAGGCACTATCCGGGCGACCATCGGCGCGATCAATACCGTTGCCCGCGACGAACAAGGCATATGCTTTGGCACGAATACCGATGCTGCCGGCTTTTATGCGCCGATTGCTGAGGTCGACCTGACCGGGGCGCCCATCGTGGTGATCGGCGCTGGCGGTGCGGCGCGCGCGGTGCTGTTTGCGCTGTCGCGGCTGGGCGTCGGTCCGGTCACGGTTTTGAATCGAAATGTGCTCAAAGCTGCCGCATTGCTGGCGCGGTTCGGGCTGAAGGGGGCAGCATTGCCGCTCGATAGCGCGCTGCCGCCTGCGAACTTGGTGGTCAATGCCAGCACATTGGGCATGGTCGGCCAGCCGCCACTCGTCATCGATCTTGATCCGCTGCCAGAGGATGCCATCATTTATGATCTGGTTTATGCGCCGCTTGAGACGCCGCTGTTGAAAGCCGCGCGCGCACGCGGCCTCGATAGCGTTGATGGGCTGGAGATGTTGATCAGCCAGGCGGCCTTGGCGTTCGAGATCCTGTTCGGAATCGAACCACCGCGCGATGAGGATGAATCGCTACGGGCACTGCTTTCATGATCACCATCGGGCTGACCGGATCGATCGGGATGGGCAAATCGACGGTAGCGGCGATGTTCGCTGATCAGGGCGTGCCGGTTTTCGATGCCGATGCCGCGGTGCACCGGCTGCAGGGGCCGGGCGGTGCGCTGATTCCGGCTATTGAAGCGGCTTTTCCTGGGACAACAGGCCCCGATGGGGTTGATCGAGCGCGGTTGGGCGCGGCTGTTTTTGGCAACGATGCGGCCATGCAGCGGCTGGAGGCGATCGTGCATCCCGCCGTTGGTGCTGAACGCGCAGCGTTTCTGGAGGCGAATGCGGCCGCGCCATTGGTCGTTTTCGATATTCCGCTGCTGTTCGAAACCGGCGGTGAGCAGCGCGTGGACAAGATCGTCGTGGTATCGGCGGCGCATGACGTACAGCGCGATCGCGTGCTCGCTCGACCAGGGCAGTCGCCGGATCGTTTCGCGGCTATATTGGCGCGCCAGACACCCGATTCCGAAAAGCGTGCCCGCGCCGATTTCGTGATCGCCACTGATGTGCCGATTGAGGAAACGCGATCAGCCGTCGATGCGGTCATCGCTTGCCTGTTGCGCTCAAGGGGTGAATAACATCGCTTATGCGCGAGATTGTCTTTGATACCGAGACGACCGGCCTCAGTTTTTCCAATGGCGATCGGCTGGTTGAAATTGGGTGTGTCGAACTGTTCAACCGCGTGGAGACTGGCCAGACCTACCACGCCTATTTTCACCCCGAACGGCCAATGGCACCAGAGGCTCAGGCGATCCACGGGCTGAGCGACGCCTTTCTGGCCGATAAGCCGCTGTTCGCCGAAAACTGCGATGACTTGCTGGAATTTCTGGGGGACAGCCCCTTGGTGGCCCATAATGCCAGCTTTGATTTCGGTTTTTTGAACGGCGAACTAAAGCGGTGTGGTCGGCAGATGCTGTCGCTCAGCCGGATGATCGATACCGTGGCGATGGCACGCACCCGCCATCCCGGTGCAAAACATTCACTCGATGCGCTGTGCACGCGCTTTGGAATCGATCGCAGCCACCGTGTCTTGCACGGTGCCTTGCTCGACGCCCAGTTGCTCGCCCAAGTCTATGTCGAATTGACCGGTGGCCGCCAGATCGGGCTGACATTGGTGTCAGAGATGGTCGAACACGCCGCGCCGCCCGTTGATGCATCGCGCAGCGTCGTCCGGCCCCAGCGCATCTTTGCGGTCAGCATTGAAGAGGCAGCGCGACACAGCCAATTCCTGGAAGGCGTGAACAATCCCCTATGGGGGCCGTTGGAAACACAGTGACGATTATTGACGGGCTGTCGGTTCCCCGCTGCCCTAATTGAGGAGGAAAGACATGGACATCCGCGTTTCCGGCCATCAGGTCGATACAGGCGACGCGCTGCGGCAACGTGTCGAGGATCGGCTTCAGGGGATAGCGGAGAAATATTTTGCCCGGGCGATTTCCGCCCATGTCACCCTTGGGCGCGGGCCGCATGACAATGGCTTTACCTGCGACATTGTAGCGCATGTGATGCAGGGGTTGGTGCTGAAAGGGCGCGGCGATGCAATGGAGGCGCATCTCGCCTTTGACGGCGCGGCCGACAAGATTGAAAAGCAACTGCGCCGCTATATGCGCCGGTTGAAGGATCGCCATAGTGCCCAGGTCGTCAATGGCCCTGAACCCGTCAATGGCGCTGACATGGGGGGTGGCCGTGACAGGATTGGCGACAATGCCGGCTACACGCTTTTCCGTGAAAGCGACGCCGAAGCTGAGGTGCAGGATTTCCCCGTTATCGTCGCCGAAATGCGGGTTGATGTTCCTGATGCCAGCGTGTCGGACGCGGTGATGATGCTTGATCTGCGCAACACCACCGCCTTGTTGTTTCGCAATAGCGGCACCGGCGCCTATAACATGGTCTATCGGCGAGGTGATGGCACGATCGGCTGGGTTGAACCGCAACGCGGCAGCTGACGCTTTCGCTGATGCCCAAACAGGGCTATGCGGCCCGGTCTTCGCATCGTGCGCCCTTGGCGCCGCCGGTGCTGTGACCTGGAACCATGATGATCAATTTCACTGATTTGCTGCTGCCCGCTACGGTGCTCAACCAGGTTGCCGCCGCCAATAAAAAGGCGTTGTTGCACCATATTGGCCAGGCAGCAGCGCACTCCTATAGCCTTGATGCCAAGGCGATTGTCAGCGCGCTTGCGGATCGGGAGCGGATTGGGTCGACCGGTTTTGGTGGCGGCGTTGCGATTCCGCACGGCAAGCTCGATGGCTTGACGCGGGTGGTTGGTGTCTTTGCCCGCCTGGCGCAGCCGATTGATTTCCAGGCGATTGACGATTTGCCCGTGGATATTGTGTTTGCGCTGCTGTCGCCGCCTGATGCGGGGGCCGATCATCTCAAATCGCTGGCACGGGTGTCGCGGCGGCTGCGTGATCGTGGTTTTGTTGCCAAATTGCGCGGGGCCGGTTCGCCTGACGCGCTCTATGCGCTCTGGACCGGGGACGAAGGCCGTGATGCCGCCTGACCCGCGGCCCCTAGCCGAGGGTGCCCAGGCGCATTTTCGGGCGCTCGAATCGCTCTATGACGCCGCGCCCATCAACCGGCTATTCGATTCGCACCTGACGATCCCGGAAACCGGCATCGCGCGAATCGAATTCATGCTTGATTCGCGCTATTATCACGCCGGCGGCGCGGCGCATGGCACCAGCTATTTCAAAATGCTCGACGATGCCGCCTTTTACGCGGCAAATAGTTTGGTCACGGATCGTTTCCTGCTGACAACGGCCTTCAACCTGCTGTTCACCCGTCCGCTGACCAAGGGCATGGTTACGGCCGAAGGGCGCTGGATCAGCGGCCAGCGCAGGGTGCTGATTGCCGACGCCCGGCTGATCGATTCTGCCGGCGAGGAGGTCGCGCGGGGCACGGGCACCTTCATGCGCTCGCGCATTCCGCTCGCCAGCTTGCCCGGCTACCGGCCGGCATGAGCGATCGGTTGCCGAGCGCCACCGTGGTTGGGGCGCTTTTACGGCGGGTAAACGATGCGGGCGGGCTGGCAATGGTGCTTGCCAAGGGCGATCAGAAGGCCGGTGCTATCCTGGTGGTCACCTGCAATAAAGGCACACAATTCAATATTTTAGAACGGACCATGGGTCCAACCGGCACGGTGCGCCTGATGCCCGTGGGGGTCGCCGGGGCGGACGGATCGACCGATGATTCCCAGGCGATTGGCGCGTATTGGCAACGACGCCGCGCCCGCGACCCTGATCTATGGGTGATCGAACTGGATATCCCGGATGCAGAACGGTTCGCCGCTGAAACGATCGGGCTGGGTTGACTATTTTGCGCTGCACAATGAAAGCGCGGCACTTCGAAATCAGCGTTGTGCTGTGCAGATGTGCGATATCTGTCGGTGACGCAGTCGGGGGGTAAGCCCGGGATGGTGCCATCGTTGGCGATCATCGCCGCGCGCCAACCGCATAATCAGCAGTTTCAATGAAGTTTTCTATTCGTGCCGCGATCGCCATTGCGGTTTTCTGTGCCGCCAGCCTGGCTGGATCGGGCAGCCCGGGTTTCGCAATTGAACCCGGCAAATCGGTTACGCTGACCTCATTGTCGGCGAACGATCAATCTACCCCCCTCAACGTACCGCTTTTGACTCTGGTTCCATCGCCCACCGCGCAGGACACTGCGCCGACCGACAATGGACAGCAGCCGACGCTTGACAGCGACGCCGCCAATGAGGCTGTCACTGAAACGCCATCCTATGCGTCGCTTGCTGCGGCGATCGAGGCGCAGTCGCTCCCGGCCAAGGTCGATGAAAATCTCGCCTGCCTGGCGGGGACGATTTACTTCGAAGCCAAGGGCGAACCGCTGGCCGGGCAGCTTGCGGTCGCTCAAGTGGTGATGAACCGCAGCGTCTCGGGCCGTTTCCCGAGTTCGATCTGCTCGGTGGTCAAGCAGCCGGGCCAATTTTCGTTCATGCGCGGTGGTCGGATGCCCAACATTGCGCGCGACAATGCCCATTATCGTCGTGCGCTTGCTGTCGCCAAGGTCGCGCTCGACAAGGCCTGGGCCGGCCCGGCTGGCAATGCGCTTTACTTCCATGCCCGCCGCGTGTCGCCAGGCTGGCGGTTGACTCGGGTCGCCGCCATCGGCGGTCATATCTTTTATCGCTAAGCGACATGCAGCAGGGGCAAATGCTCTTTTGCTTGTTCGTGTAATGTTCTAGGGGCGGGGGATGGTTGATCAACTATCCCCCGCTTCCCCGCATGAATCCTTGGCGGTCGCGCTCTGCGCAGCAGATGTGGCGCGCGGTGTCACTCGCTTGCTGCTCAGACATGATTTGGTGGCGATCAGCGAAGTCGCGCTGGATGGCGGACGCCGCGCCGATCTGATGGCGATTGATGCCCGTGGTGGGATTGTCATTGTCGAAATCAAGACATCACGCGCTGATTTGCTGGGCGACGGCAAATGGGGTGATTATCTGGCGCATTGTGATCGGTATTTTTGGGCCGTGCCCACCGGTTTTGATGTCACTCCGCTTGCTGGCCCCGCTTTTCTCCCCGAACGCACCGGCGTTATCGTTGCCGATCGTTATGATGCTGTGATTGTGCGCGAGGCGTTTACGACGCCGTTGTCCGCCTCCGCCCGAAAACGCGAAACGCTTGCCTTTGCGCGCCGCGCGGGTCGGCGGCTGATCGCGACGATTGATCCTGATGCTGACAGCCTCAACTGACCAATGGGGTCGGTCTTAATCTGATCGACGGAGCTGGAACACCGCATGTTCGGCAAGAAAATTTGCCGCTGCCGACGTGGTTGCCTTTCCATCCGATAAGAACCACGCGCCTTCCACGGTCACGCCGCGCTCTTTCACAAAGGCGCGAAAATCGTCGATCGTGACATGGTGGATGTTGGGCGTGTCGTACCAGCGCTCGGGCAGCAGCCGCGTCACGGGCATCCGCCCCCCCCAGAGCAAGGACGCCCGCACCCGCCAATGCGCAAAATTCGGAAACGACACGAACGCTTGGCGGCCGATTCGCAGCAGATGATCGAGCACAACATCAGGCGCGCGCGCGGTCTGCAGCGTCTGACTGAGGATGGCATAGTCGAAACTGGCATCCGGATAATCGGCAAGGTCGCGGTCGGCATCGCCCTGCACCACCGATAACCCCCGCGCGACGGCGGCGGCGACATTGCTGGCATCGATCTCAAGCCCGCGCGCATCGACACCCTGAGTATCACGCAGCGCAGCCATTAAATCGCCATCGCCGCAGCCGATATCGAGCACACGGGTGCCGGGCGTCACATTGGCCGCGATGATCGCAAGATCGGGGCGCAGCGTCATGCCACTGACCGCAAAAAGCCATCGACCACTCGGTTCAGCTCCGGTGATTCGAGCAGAAAGGCGTCGTGTCCATAGGGGCTCGACAGTTCGACAAAGCTTGCCGCCGCACCGCTGGCGTTAAGCGCATGGACGATGCTGCGCGATTCGGCCGTCGGGTAAAGCCAGTCGGTATCGAAGCTGACGACGCAGAACCGCGCCGACGCGGCCCGAAATGCACTGGCCAGCATCCCGCCATGTTCCTCGGCCAGATCGAAATAATCCATCGCGCGGGTGATATAGAGATAGCTATTGGCATCGAAGCGATCGACGAAGCTGATTCCCTGGTGTCGCAAATAGCTTTCGACCTGGAAATCAGCGTCAAAGCCGAAGCTCTTGGCCTCCCTCGCCTGTAGGCGCCGCCCGAATTTCTCGGTGAGCCCTGCTTCGGAAAGATAGGTGATGTGCGCTGCCATCCGCGCGACCGCCAGGCCAGCTATGGGCGGTTCGCCGCTGGCATAATAATCGCCCCCCTGCCAGCGCGGATCGGCCATCACCGCCTGCCGACCAACCTCGTGAAAGGCGATATTCTGCGCGGTGTGGCGCGCGGTAGAGGCGATCACCACCGCCGCGCGGACGCGATCAGGGAAGGTCGCGGGCCAGCTGAGCGCTTGCATGCCCCCCATCGACCCGCCCACGACGGCGCGCAAGCACCTGACACCCAGATGATCGAGCAGCATCGCCTGCGCCCGGACCATGTCGCGAATAGTAATGACGGGAAAGCTCATCGCCCAAGGCGCGCCGGTTGCCGGGTTGATGCTGGCGGGTCCCGACGAACCTAGGCAACTCCCCAGCACATTGGCACAGATCACGAAATACCGGTCGGTATCAATTGGCTTGCCGGGCCCGACCATTTGCAACCACCAGCCCGGCTTGCCGGTGCGCGGATGCACCGAGGCGACATGTTGGTCCATCGTCAGCGCGTGGCAGATCAGGATCGCATTGCTGCCGTCGGCATCGAGCGCGCCGTATGTTTCATAAGCGATATCCACCGGCGACAGGGCAATGCCACCGTCGAGCGGCAAGGGCCCTGGCAGGGTGATGGAGCGGCTGAGCCCGAAACGTTGGTCGTCCGACATGGTCCGGGCGCTAGGGCCGGGGCGTTCTCCTTGTCAATCCAAGCACCAAGCGGCTATGCGCGGCGTATGTCCGCTCCCGCCCCTAAAGAATGGGTCATGGCCATCGCGCCATATGTCCCCGGCCGCTCCACCGCCGATGATGGGCGTAAGCTCGTCAAGCTCTCCGCGAACGAAAATCCGCTGGGGACTAGCCCGCATGCGCGCGCCGCCTTTGACGCGGCGGACCGCTCGCTTGATCGCTATCCCGATCCGGGCGCGACGATCCTGCGTGACGCCGTGGCCGCGACCTATGGTCTGGATGTCGATCGCGTCATTTACGGCACCGGATCGGACGATGTCCTCCATCTCGCGGCGGGCGCCTTTGCCGGGCCCGGCGATGAGGTGATCTTCGTCCATTATGGCTTTGCGGTTTACGAAATTGCCGCGCGCCGCGTCGGCGCCACCCCCGTGGTCGCGCCCGATAAGGATTACGCGACCGATGTCGACGCAATCCTCGCCTGCGTCACCGATCGCACCCGGATTGTCTTCCTCGCCAATCCCAACAACCCAACCGGCACCTTCACCCCGCGCGCGGAAATCGCCCGGCTGCACGCGGCCCTCCCCAAAAACGTGCTGCTGGTGATCGATCAGGCCTATGCCGAATATATCGACGCTGAAGAGGATGACGCCGGCCTCGCGCTGGCGATGACCGAGAGCAATGTGCTGATCACCCGCACCTTTTCGAAAATCTATGGCCTTGCCGCTGAGCGGATTGGCTGGGGCTATGGCGCTGCGCCGCTGATCGAAGCGATGCACCGCATCCGCCTGCCCTTTAACGTCACGACGGCGGGCCAGCTGGCGGCGGTCGCGGCGCTCGGTGATACCGATTTCGTTGCGTCGGCGCGGGCGCATAATGCCAAGTGGCGCGCCTGGCTGGCGGATGAAGTCGCCTCAATGGGCAATCTTGGCCTGCGTGCGGTGCCCTCCAAGGCGAATTTCCTGCTGGTGTTGTTCGAAGGCACAGTCACCGCCGAGACTGCCTATAAAGGGCTGATGGAGCGCGGCTATATCGTCCGCTGGCTGCCGGGGCAGGGCCTGCCGCACGGGTTGCGCATGACGATCGGCACCGAGGCGGAGACGCGCGGGCTCGCCGCCGCACTGCGCGATATCCTCGAGCCTGCGGGCTGATGCTCCCCTTTGCGCGCATTACGATCATCGGGCTCGGGCTGATCGGCTCGTCAATCGCCCATGCGGTTCGCGCGAACATGCCGACGGTGCGGCTGACCGGGCATGATGCCGATCCCGATGTGCGGCGCGTGGCCGATCGGCTGCAGCTGTGCGACGATATTGCTGATACAGCGGGCGCGGCGGTGATTGATGCCGATCTCGTCATCCTGTGCGTCCCGATTGGGGCGATGGCCGCCGTGGCAGAGGCGATCCGCGCCGATCTCCCCGCTGACGCGATCGTCAGCGATGTCGGCAGCTGCAAGGAAGAGGTCGCACGGGTGCTGGTCGAGGGGCTGCCCAGCGCGATCATCGTCCCCGCGCATCCGGTGGCGGGTACCGAGCGATCGGGCCCGGAAGCCGGGTTTGCGACGCTGTTCCAGGGGCGCTGGTGTATCGTTACGCCAATCGACGGCATGGCTGAGGCCGCGACCGAGCGGGTCAGCGAATTCTGGCGGCGCCTAGGCGCGAACATTGAGCTGATGGCGCCCGATCATCACGACCGTGTGCTCGCAGTCACCAGCCATTTGCCGCATCTTATTGCCTATACCATCGTCGGCACCGCTTCAGATCTCGAAGAAGTGACTCAGTCCGAAGTGATCAAATATTCGGCCGGCGGGTTTCGCGATTTCACTCGCATCGCTGCCTCCGATCCGACCATGTGGCGCGATGTCTTCCTGTCGAACCGCGAAGCCGTGCTCGATATGCTCCAACGTTTCTCGGAGGATCTCTCCCAGCTCCAGCGCGCGATCCGCTGGGGCAAGGGCGATGAGCTATTCGATCTGTTCACCCGCACCCGCGCGGTGCGGCGGAGCATCATTGAACAGGGGCAAGACGATGCCGCGCCTGATTTCGGGCGGGCGCACGAATAGGGTGGGGGTCTGAATGGTGGAAGGCCGACAGCCATCAATGGTCGGGCGACCATAGCCGCTGTTGCGAGCCAATTTGATTCCGACCATCAAGCACGATTCCCGCAGGGCGCACTGCCCTTGACTAACCGTGAGGCTTTTCTACCCTTGGTCGCTCCCTTTTGGCAGATGGACCCTTCAAAAATGACGCGAGCGGCATTGGCGTTTTGTCTCTTTGGTTCCGCTCTCCTCGCTGGGTGCGATAAATTGAGCGCGTCGTTGGAGACCGCGCCGATCAAAGCAACCACCGTTGAGGGCAAGGTTCGCAGCCGAAGGGCGGGCGGCGAGGAGATTCGCGTTTGGCGCGATCCGGAAACCGGATGCCAGTATTTGTTATGGGAGCGTCGGCAGAGGGGCAGCATGACGCCACGACTGACGCCCGACGGACGGCCCATGTGCAAGCCGTAGTCGGCGGCGGAACAGGTAAGGGCGACAGCCGACCCTATCCTTTAATCCAGTACGTTGATCGCCGCGTGCACCCGTGCCTCGATCTCCTCGCGCGGCAGTTTTGCCGGAATCCGCTCACCAAAGCGGAAGGTGACGACGCCGGGGCGCTTGGCGCCTTGCCTTGGCCAGACATCGCCCGAATTGATCGCAATTGGCACCACCGGCAGCCCCAGCACCCGGTAAAGCCCGGCAAAGCCTGATCGCAGCGGTGGTTTCTCGCCGGCCGCTACCCGCGTCCCTTCGGGAAAGATGATGACTGACCGGCCCTGGGCGAGTGCTGCCTTGGCCTCGCGCATCATCTGCCGGAGCGCGGCGGCATTGGCGTCACGATCGACGACGATCGCGCCATAATGCTGCACTGCCCAGCCCCAGACCGGGATTGCCGCGAGCTCCCGCTTGATCACAAATACCGGGTTGCCCAGCGTCCGGCACAGCTCCAGCGTTTCGAACATCGCGTGGTGCTTGGCGGCGTAAAAAGTGGGTTCGGGTGACACGCCGCCCTCGTAGCGGGTGGTGATCCCCAGGGTGACCCGCGCGGCAAAGCGATGAAAACGCGACCACAGATGGACATTGGCCATGAACGCGCGGTGGCCAAGCAGCGCGGTAATCGGCGTCGCCGCAACAATCGGCACCGATCCCAGATAGAAAAGCAGCGTGAATGCCCAGGTTCGTATTTGATTGATCACGTGCCGATCCCCAGGCCCAGGGCAACCCGGCGAACCAAATATTTGTGATATTCCGCCAGCAGCAGCAAAAAGCGCGGCGCGCCGGCGACGCCATCGCCCACAACCTCGACCTTGGTGCCGAGCGCGGAGGTGAGTTCGAGGCGGGCGCGGCGAAGATGCCAGTCCGCCGTGACCAACCGAACTGATCGATACCCGTGGCGGCGAACCCAATCGCGGGTTTCTTCGGCATTGGATCGGGTATCGACGGCCTCACGCCCCAGATCAATGCAGCAGGCAAACAGCTTGGGCGATGTGCGATAGGCGATGGCGAGATCAATCGGGCGCACCCCTTGATCGACGCCGGTCACCAGCATTCGCTTGGCCGCGCCGGCTTTCAACAGCGCAATCCCGCGATCAATCCGTCCCGGGCCGCCGGTCGGCACCACAATCGCATCGGTGTGACGATTGTCGAGCGGGCCGGGCAGGGTCAGCATGAACCAGGCAAAGCCAAGCAACCAGGCAATCGCCGTCAGCCCCACTATCTGCCGGATCACAGGAATCGCCTGAGCGCGCCGAGCACCGCGAATCGTGCGGCTACCGTCGCCAGCAGCGCAAACAGGATCGGCAGGCCGACGAGCAGCACCCAATCGCGTTCGGAAAGGGCAATGCCGCTGAGCAAATCCGATCCAAGCCCCGACAATTGGCTGCCGATGATGCTGATCGTCAGCATCGCCAGCGCCGTCCCTGCCACCCCGCCATAGAGCGTATCGAGCGCAATGCGCCGCTGAAACAACCGCGCGACCTGCATATCGGTGGAGCCAAGCATATGCAGCACCTCGATGGTTTCACGGTGCGTGTCGAGCCCGGCGCGCCCGACCAGAATGACGACAGCGGCGGTGGCGCCTGCCATCAGCAGCACTAGCCCCAGCGCCAGCCAAACCATCAGCCGCATGAAATTGCTGACCGGCGACATCCAGCTTTCATGCCGATCAATCCGGGCGGTGGGGGCAATGGCGTGGATGGCGGCCGTCAGCCGGTCGATCGCCGCAGCGCTGCCTGCGCCTAGCTGAACATCGATCATCGCTGGCACCGGCAAATCGGGATCGGTGCCGTCTTCGCCCAGCCATGGCCGCAGCAGGGCGGCGAGTTGCGCGCGATCGACGGGATCGGCGCGGGTCACGCCGCGAATCTGGCGGATTGCTGCAAGCGCAGCGCCCGCCTGGCGTTCGCGCACTGCTTCATTGGCTTCGACGATCTGCACCGTCAGTCGCCCGGCCAATTGTCGATCGAGCACGGATGCCGCTGCCAGCGTGCCCAGCCCGAACGCCGCCGCCAGCACGGTCAGAAACAACATGATCGCCATGATCCACATCATCGATCGGGTCCGCCTGCTTTCATCGAGCAGGCGGCGATCGGCGGCGGGGGTGATGATGCGGATCTTCATGATTGGCCGCCGGGCGGATGCCGCAGTGAACCGGTCGGATCAAGCAATCGCCCGCGATCGAGCCGCATCATATGCGCATTGGGGATGCGACCAAGCAGATGGAAATCATGCGTTGCCACCACCACGGTGGTGCCCAGCCGATTAAGGCTGTCGAACAAATGCAGCAGCCGTTCGGCCATATCGGGATCGACATTGCCCGTTGGCTCGTCAGCGACCAGAATTTCGGGGCGGCCAATCACGGCGCGGGCAATCGCCACCCGCTGTTGTTCGCCACCCGATAATGTCGGCGGTTTGGCCTCGACCCGGTCCGACAGGCCAACCCAGGCCAGCATTTCGCGCACTGGCGCCTCGACATCGGCCTCTGGCACGCCCGAAACCCGCAATGGCAGCGCGATATTGTCATAAGCTGAAAGATGCGGCAGCAGCCGGAAATCCTGAAAAACCACGCCGATGCGGCGGCGAAAGCCGGGCAGGCGGCTGCGCGGCAGCGTGCCAGCGTCTTCGCCGAACAGCTTGATCGACCCGCGGCTGGGGCGCTGCGACAGATAGAGCAGCTTCAACAAAGATGTTTTCCCAGCGCCAGAGGCGCCAGTGAGGAAATAAAAGGCGCCGCTCGATAGCGTGAAGCTGACATCGGTGAGCGTTTCCTGCCCCGATCCATAACGCAGCCCGACATTGTCGAAATGAACGATATTCGCCATGGCGGCGCGGTTTCCGCTTTCGATGATTGACCCGATCTGCCGCAGCCATCGCACGCCCCGGCGGGCGGCTCAAGCGCGGTGGACGGGCAACTCGGCGCAAAGCGGGCCGCGCGGCATGTTTCTGCAAAGCTTCTGCTTGCCAGTTTGGCCAGCAACGTGCTTAGAATTCCCACTGGAAAAAAGTTGGTGGCCTTGGGTGGTCCTGAAACAACGAAACGTATCGACATGATCTTGGAATGTACCGAATGCCGGACGCGGTATCTGGTCCCCGATGCGGCCATTGGGGCGGATGGTCGCACGGTGCGCTGCGCCAGTTGCAAACATAGCTGGTTTCAGCCGCCAGCCCCGCTCGATCTTGTCACCCGCGCCGAATCTGCAGCTGATTTGCCCCCGTCCGCCCCGGTGCGGGCGCGGCCAGCCGATGGCGCGGCGCCGATTGCGGCAGCGGCTGGCGCGCCGACGAGTGCTGATTTCGATGCTTTTGCGCACCGCCCACCCTTCCGTCCGCGGCGCAATCCGGCGCGACGCCAGACGGTGGCCGCGGTCGCTGCGGGCGTTGCGATGCTGGTTGGAGTGGGGGCGATCCTCTATTCGGGCGCGCCGGGCTTTGCGACGCAAATGGGCCTGACCCAGCCGACCAAGGATGGTCCCCTGGTGATCGAACAATTTCCGATCGACCGGCGCGATCTGCCAACGGGTACTGAGTTATTCGCGGTGAGCGGCCGGATCATCAACAAATCAAACACCCGCCAGGCCGTTCCCGATATTCGCGCTGAGCTGCGCGATGGCGAATCGAGCAATTCGCGGGTGGTGTTCAGTTGGACGATCACCCCCGAACGCCGGATGCTGGCACCCGGTGGGTCGATCGAATTCAACAGTGCGCAAACCGATGTGCCCGCCAATTCCAAGCGGCTCGATTTCACTTTTGAACGCGGACCCGTCGGCTGATCGCATAAAAACGGACCGCGTGGAGCAGGGCGGCGGCAACCATCCCGATGCCCGAGGCGAGCACTAGCCCAGTGGGCCCCCAACCGCCTTGCACCAGCACCAGGCCAAGCCCGCCGGTGACCAGGAAATAGGCGATGATGCTGTTGATGCCCGCAATGACCTGGTCGCCAAGCGATCGCAGCGCATAGACCAGCACCACCTGAATACCGTCAAATATGATAAACGGCGCCCAGATCACCAGCATCGCCAGCGCGACGTGATGGACGGCAGCGGTCGCCGGGAACAGCGCGACGATCGGTCCGGCGGCCAGCACCAGCAGCAGCGCGATCAGCCCGATCGCCACTGACGCTATCGTCACCGCGATCAGCGTGCGTGGAATCGCGGCGGCTGGCTGCCCTTCGCCAACCGCATTGCCGACCCGGACGCCAGCAGCGGACCCCAGCCCAAGCGCGATCGAGAAGATGACATTGTGGATCGAAAAGACGATTTGAAAGCCATGGGCAACGCTGTCCCCAAGCTGCGTCGATAGCGCGATCAACACCGCGAACCCGACCAGTTCGAGTCCCGACGCAATCGCCGGTACGATGCCAAAGCGCAGTAGCCGCCACGCCCCGGCCCCAACGCCGGCCCAGGCGAGCATGGTGAAATCGCGAACACCGCGCGCCGACGCGCGCGGCAAGGTCCACACCGCCAGCAGCATCCCGGCGGCCCCAATGCCATAGGCGATCGCCGTGGCGAGGACCGCGCCGAGTGCCCCGAGCACCGGCAAGCCAAAATGCCCGCCGGATAAGGCCCAGGCCAACACGGCGTTGAAGGGAAGGATCGCCAGGTTGACGACCATCACCCGGCCGGGGCGGCTAATCCCTTCCAGAAAATAGCTGACCGCAATGATGATCATCAGCAGCGGATAGGATAGCCCCAGCACCCGAATAATCCCCGCCGTTTCGGGCACCAGCCGGGGGGCGACCCCCAACCCCAGCAGCAGGGGGGAGGCGAAGCAATAGAGGATCAGGCCAAGCGCACTACCCAGCCCCAATGCCAGGATCAGCCCTTCGCGCAGGACCCGCCCGCTGGCGGCCAGCTCGCCCGCACCATCGGCGCGCGCGGCGAAAACGAGGATCCCTGATGAAAAACCCAGCCCGGCGACAATGGTAATGAAGCTAAGGCTCCGGCTCGCACTCAGGATCGCCACTTGGTCGGTGCTGACCAAACCGACCACCGCGACATCGGTGACATGCAGCAATGTCCAGTTGAGGCTAGTCATCACCACGGGCCAGGCCAACGCCAGCAAGCGGCGCGTTTCCAATGGTAAGCGATCAGCAGGCGTCATGCTGATCGCTCTAAGCGACGCTGACCGCTACCGATAGCCCGCAACAGCCTGTCCGCAGCGCGAGATATGCCGCTTGTCAGCACCCACCCGCTTTGCTAGGGCCCCGCGTCTACCTGCTGCCGGGCCCTTTATCCAAGAAATGGGCCGGTGGTGTTTCACGTGCGGCCGTGGCGGAACTGGTAGACGCGCAACGTTGAGGTCGTTGTGGGCGAAAGCCCGTGGAAGTTCGAGTCTTCTCGGCCGCACCACCTTTTTCGACAAGGCACGCCTGCAAAAGGGCATCGCTGCGCTCGACGTGATCAGAGCCCCAAATCGCTCAGCCCGGGATGATCCGCCGGGCGCGGGCCGAGTGTCCATCGGAACAGCCGGTCTGCTTCTGCAATCGCGACATCGTTGACCGATGCTTCGCGCCGAACCATCAGCCCGGTTGCATCAAATGCCCATTGCTCATTGCCATGGCTGCGCCACCACTGGTTGTTGGTGTCATGCCATTCATAGACAAAGCGCACCGCGATCCGGTTATCGGTAAACGCCCACACTTCCTTGACCAGCCGGTAATCGACCTCAACGGCCCATTTGCGCGTCAGGAAATCGATGATCGCGTCGCGGCCAGTGAAAAAATCGGATCGCGTCCGCCAGCGGCTGTCTTCGCTATAGGCGAGCGCGACGCGTGCAGGATCGCGGCTGTTCCACGCATCTTCGGCAAGGCGCGCCTTTTGCGCGGCGGTTTGCGCGGTGAAGGGCGGCAGGGGCGGACGGGACATAGCGATTCTCCAAAGCAATGGCAGCGTGGTAATCAGTTCGGCTGCGCGATAGAATGGCGACAATTCGCAAGATATTATTGCCGAAAGAGGAATGAATGGACCGGCTGCAAGCCATGAAAATCTTCGTTACGGCGGCCGATGTCGGCGGATTCGCTGGCGCTGCACGTCAGCTCCATATGAGCCCCCCAGCGGTGACGCGCGCGATCGCGATGCTTGAGGATCATGTTGGCGCCCGGCTCTTTGTCCGCACCACGCGGATGATCAAGCTAACCGAGGCGGGCCAGCGCTATCTTGCCGATTGTCGGCGCATCCTGGCCGAAATCGCTGATGCTGAAGCCGCGGCGGCGGGGCGCTATGCAACGCCCAGCGGATCATTGGTAGTGACGGCGTCGATGCTGTTCGGGGAGATGTATGTACTCCCGATTCTGCTCGACTATCTCGATTTCTATCCCGCCGTCATTGGCCACGCGCTGTTCGTCGATCGCGTGACTAATATTGTCGAGGAGGGGATCGATGTCGCGGTCCGGATCGGCAATTTGCCCGATTCAAGCCTGAGTGCGATCCGGGTGGGATCGGTTCGGCGCGTGATTTGCGGGACCCCGGCCTATTTCGACAGCCATGGGCGCCCCACCCAGCCGGGCGACCTGGCCAGTCACCGGATCGTCGCGGCCACGGCGTCGGCATCCGCGCTGGAATGGCGCTTTGGCGGCCCGGGCGGCCGGTCAGTCAAGGTCGAGCCACGCTTGCGCTGCCAGACCAACGAAGGGGCGATCGCCGCCGTGCTGGCGGGATGGGGTCTGTCGCGCTTGCTCAGTTATCAAATCGCCCCCGCGCTGGCGGCGGGCACGCTGCAAACCGTGCTTGCGGCGGATGAGGAACCGCCGCTGCCGATCCATATCGTCCATCATCAAGGCCGCCGCGCGTCAGCGACGGTGCGCAGCTTTGTCGATCTTGCCGTCGATCGGCTCCGCGCCAATCCATTGATCAACTAATCTCATTATTCCGCTACGGTGAATGGTTCTGGCCAGATTCCGTAATTCTCCGCACTGAACGGAAGGATTAAACTGCTCCGATACGGTCAGGAGCCAGCCCATGCATGTTGAGACCCCAAGCGACATTTTCTTCAGCCCAGCGGTGAAGGCGATCCAGACCGAGCGCGGATCGCGCGACGGCTATGCCAAGATGGCGGCGCGGGGCGGCTTCCGCACCGAAATCGACGCCGATCTTGCCGCCTGGCTGGAGTCGCGCGACAGTGCCTATCTCGGCACCGCCAGTGCCGACGGCCAGCCTTATATCCAGCATCGCGGTGGGCCGCCGGGTTTCTTGACGGTGCTTGATCGCCACCGTTTTGCCTTTGCCGACTATAAGGGCAATCAGCAGTTCATCTCGACGGGTAACCTGGCTGAGAATGACCGGGCGACGATGTTCTTGATGGATTATGCCAATCAGCGTCGGATCAAGATCTGGGGGAGCGCGACGACCACCCGCGATCCGGCGATCATCGCGCAGCTGATGCCCGAAGGCTATAAGGCGCGGCCTGAACAGGCCATCATCTTTACGGTCGAGGTGTGGGATGTGAATTGCCCACAGCATATCCCGCGCAAGCTGGCGGTTGCCGATGTCGCGACCCTGGTGAGCGAATTGCAGGCGCGGATTGTCGACCTCGAAGCCGCCCTGGCCGCCAAAAACAGCTAGAATTCGTGACCCGTGCGGTCGCGTTTGGTGGCCAGATAGCGTTCATTATGCGGATTAGCGGGCAGTTTGTGCGGGACGCGTTCGATGACAGTAATGCCAGCCGCTTCGAGTTGGGCGACCTTTTGCGGATTATTCGTCAGCAGGCGCACTGATCGCTGGCCGAGCAGCGCCAGCATGCGCGCCGCTACTGCGAAATCGCGGGAATCGACGGCAAAGCCCAACCGCGTATTGGCGTCTACCGTATCAAACCCCTGATCCTGCAGCGCATAAGCACGCAGTTTGTTGATCAAGCCAATCCCCCGGCCTTCCTGGCGCAGATACAGCAATATCCCCCAGCCGCTGGCGGCAATCGCAGCGATTGCCGCGTCAAGTTGTGGTCCGCAATCGCATTTCAGGCTGCCCAGCACATCGCCGGTCAGGCATTCGCTATGCAGTCGCACCAGCGGCAGAGCGCCATTGGGCGCGCCGATCAGCAGCGCGACATGCTCGCCGGGCATTTCCGGGGTGCGAAAGGCGACAATCTCTGCCGATTCGGCACCGGCAACGGGCAAGTGCGCGCGCGCGGCGATCGTTAGCCGGACGGCATCCTCATGCTCGTCGATGTCCGCTGGCGATATTTCCAGATCGGCACTGCCGTCGGCAATCGCAAAAAACGCGGGCAGCACGCCGGCCAAGGTCGCCAACCGCAGCGCCGCCGCCGCCGCCGGCCGGTTATCGATTGATAGGGCGCGATAGGGGCCCTTAAGCGGGGTCAGCAGATCAAATTGCGGATCGGCAAGCGCGGTGGCGGCATCAAAATCCAGCCAGGGAACGCGTTCGACCATCACCGGGCATTCCGGTGCCGCTGCCGGTGCTTGGTTGGCGAGTTTGAGCGTCGCGGCACGCCCTGACGAGATCAGTACCGGGGCGATGCCCCGCGGATCGAATGCCGCCAGTCGCGCAGCATCGCCGGTCTCGATCGCCAGCAGGGCGAGAACACCGCTGTCGGACCGGATCGCAATCGGCCAGCCGCGACGCAGCGAATCGATCGCCTGCGCCACGCTCCGTGCGCTCACAGCGCGAATTCCGTCATGATCGGGATATGGTCCGATGGTTTCAGCCAGCTGCGCGCTTCTTCGAAAACATGGTGCGCCGTGGCGGCGCTCGCCACATCCTTGCTCGCCCACATATGATCAAGCCGCCGACCGCGATCAGATGCCGCCCAATCCTTTGCGCGGTAACTCCACCAGGTATAGAGCCGCGCCGGTGGCGGCACGAATTGCCGCCCCAGATCAATCCAGTCGCCCGCCGCCTGCAGATCAGCCAGTGCCGTGACCTCGATTGGCGTGTGGCTGACGACGTCGAGCAATTGTTTGTGGCTCCACACATCGGACTCGAGCGGCGCAATATTGAAATCGCCTACCAGCAAGGTCGGCCCCGTGCACGATTCCGACCAGCCCGTCATCCGCTCCAGAAAATCCAGCTTCTGGCCGAATTTCGGGTTGAGATCGCGGTCAGGCACGTCACCACCGGCGGGCACATAGACATTTTCCAGCCGAAGCCCGTTGGCCAGCCGCACACCGATATGACGCGCTTCACGATTCGCCTGCCAGTCAAACCGTTCGTCCGCCGCCAACGGGTGTTTGCTGATGATCGCCACGCCGTGGTGCATGCGCTGGCCATGCAGCGCGATATGGCGATAGCCGAGCGCGTGAAACACGCTTTCGGGAAAGTCTCCATCCATCACCTTGGTTTCCTGCAGGCACAGGATGTCGGGCATCGCCTCACGCAGGAATCGGGTGACGATATCGATTCGGAATCGCACCGAATTGATGTTCCAGGAAGCTATCTTGATCGTGTCGGCCATGCGGCGATGTAGCCTCGCATTATTGGCTTCGCTAGCCCGCTCTGGTGTTGGCCTTGAAGTGTTTCCGCCGGACAAGGAAAGGCCCTCGCTCCGGGGGCATGGAACGAGGGCCGACCTAGCGTTCGTCACGCAGGCAGAATGAGATAGGGAGCCGGGTAACAGGGGGGAAATCCCGGCTTGATCTCATTCGCCATTCCCCTCTAGCGTGGCAAAGCTGTCGCCAATATGAATGAAAATCGGGCTGTCAGAAATTCAGTTGCGGCCCCCTATGGCGGTCGGATCGCGCCAGCGAAAGGCGTTGTCGGCGACAGCGCCGTTGAACACTTGGCGCGACAGCCGGATCGTGGTGCGATTATTCTGCGCATCCAATGCTATCCAGCCTTGCAACATCAGCCCGCCTGGCGCGGCGGGGTTGCGCTGGAAAAACAGGGTGATCTGGCCATATTCGGGATGGCGCGGATCGCGCGCCTCGACTGAAATCGTGCGCGGATCGCCGCCCCGCAGCACTTTGGCAAAGCGCGTTGCGTCCTTGCTCGGATCAAGCAACACGCCCAGCGGCGAATTGCCGATCGGCCAGCGCTGCTTCTGTCGGACCGAATAATCCAGAAACCACAGGGCCTTGCCGTCGCCCACGATCAGGATTGGCACACCCTTTTCATATTGGAAACGGATCTTGCCGGGCTTTTTCAAGGTCAGCACGCCCCCCAGGGTTTTGCCGTTGCGATCGGTCTGGGCGAAATCCGCGGTCATGCTGTCGACGGCGCGCAAATGATCCTGCACCTGCGCCAGCTCCCCGGTTGCAGGCGCGGCAATGGCAGCCGGGACCGCCAGCAGCAAGGGCAGCGCAAAAAGGGGCTTTAGGGTCACGTCATCAATCTCCGGCAATCAGCCTGGCGGCAATCTGTGGCTGCCATCGGCCATCAGCGTTGAACTGGTCGTGAACCATCTGGGTTCCGCATTGGCAGATCGGCATTGGCCAGCGTCCTATAGTGGACGCCCTTCCTGATCCATCAGCACTTCGCGCCGCCCGACATGATCGGGCCTGGAAACCAGCCCGTCCTTCTCCATCCGCTCGATCAGCCGTGCCGCACTGTTATAGCCGATGCGCAGCTGGCGCTGCAGCCAGGAGGTGGATGCCTTCTGGCTCTCGGCGACCAGCTGGCGGGCGTTGCGATACTGCTGATCCTCAGCCGAATCCTCGCCATCGGGCGCCCCATCAAGCGCGAAACCGTCTTCGGGCTCTTCGGTCACCGATTGGATATAATCGGGCTGGCCCTGGCCGCGCCAGTGATTGGCGACCGCCTGGACTTCGTCATCGGTCACGAACGGGCCGTGGACGCGCGCAATTTGTTTGCCGCCGGGCATATACAACATGTCGCCGCGCCCCAGCAGCTGCTCGGCGCCCTGTTCGCCCAGGATGGTCCGCGAATCGATCTTTGAGGTGACATGGAAGCTGATTCGCGTCGGCAGATTGGCCTTGATCACGCCGGTGATGACATCGACCGAGGGGCGCTGCGTCGCCATGATCAG
>LNFI01000027.1 GCA_001464615.1 Sphingomonadales bacterium Ga0077557
CGCATCGGAACGCTACTCGACACCTTCCCGCCACACGAATGCGCAAGCTACCTCCGAAACAGCGGATACGCCTCAATCTAATCAGGACAGACTCTAGTCGCCACTTGCTCAAATTGATTTCACGCGCCGGAAGAACAACCGCTGACGGCGGATGCCGAACTGCCCCCGGCGCTTTGGCCTGCCCCACCGCACCGAAGGACCACGCAGCGCCGCCATGATCGCGCGGATGACCGCCCAATACATCAACTGGCGATAGACGAGCCGCTGGGCGATCAGCAACAAGACCGGACAGCGTTCGCGACGCGGCTCCATCGCATAGGCCGCATAGCCACACAGCGCGTCGATAATCGTGAAGCCAAACCAGTAGAGCGCCAAGACGGCCACCTCCACGCGCACTTCGCCAGCGCCATGCTGGAGCCATTGGACGAGCGCGGAGGTGATGTTGAAGACAAGCAGCAGATCAATCAGCGGCGCAATCAGGGCAAATCCGATCTGCAGGACCCACGCCTGGGGAATGCCGATCAGGGCCAAGCCAATTGGCTTGAAGGTCCACAGGATTGACCGGTGCTTCCACAGGCATTGCAGCGTCCCGAATGCCCATCGAAACCGCTGACGGGCCAACAGACCAAAGCTTTCGGGTACCTCCGTCCAGGCCATGGCGGATGGATCATAGATCACTTTCCATCCGTTGCGCTGGATCCGGATGGTCAGGTCCTGATCCTCAGCCATCGTGTCTTCGGGATAGCCTGGCGCCAGGGCCGCGCGCCGGAACGCCCCCACGGCGCCGGGGACAACGGTGATGCTGTTGACCGCCGCCAACGCCCGCCGCTCCAGATTCTGCGACGTGACATATTCGATCGCCTGCCAGCGCGTGATCAGATTGACCCGATTGGCAACCTTCACATTTCCCGCAACCGCGCCAATCCGCGGGTCGGCGAACCAGCGTGCAAGTCGAGCGATGGTATCCGTGCCAAACAAGGTGTCGGCATCATGCGCGATCAACACTTCGCCACGGGCCAGGCCGATGGCATGGTTGAGTGCCTTTGCTTTGCCCCCATTGGGCAAGGAGATCAGCTGAACCCGAGGATCGTCGCCAAAGGCGGCCCGGACAATCGCTGCCGTGGCATCGGTCGATCCGTCATCGACGACAAAAACCTCAATATGCGCGTCGCGGTTGGCCAGCACCTGCCGCACCGCCGCTTCGATGACGCGTTCTTCGTTAAAGGCCGGAATGATCACCGTCACCAGCAGCGATGGATCGATCGGCGGCCGCGCTTGGTGGCGGCTATGGTCATATTGCAGAAAGGCAAGGCTGGTCATGATCAGGGCGCGCGCCATGCCAATCAGGATCGCGGCGAGGAAGATCCAGGTCAGTGCCTGGCCCAATGCCGACAACAGCATAAACAGCCCGGTATCGGCCTGCACCGCGATCATCTCCCCAGAAACGACCGGAGGCATCGTATTTTCGCGGCTTAACCGGGCCAGTGTCGCCACACTGACGAACTGAAACCCACGCGCGCGGAGTTCATCGATGATTTTGGGCAGCGCCGATATGGTCTGGCGCCGATCGCCGCCGCCATCATGCAGCAGGATGATTTGACGGGTCTCGTCGCCCGAACGGTCCTCGACTTGCGCAATGACCGATTGAACGATCTCGTCAGCCGACTGCGTCTGCCAGTCTTGGGGGTCAACATGGAGCCCGACATTGGTATAGCCGCTCTCCTGCGCGATCAGGGCGGCATTCAATTCGCCCGCCGTCGATGCCTCGGCATCCCCGAAATAGGGCGCGCGGAACAGCCGCATCGATCGCCCGGTATAGGCCTGGACCAGACGCTGCGTCACATTCAGCTCCAGCCGCGCCTGAACCCCCGACACATTGGCGATGTTGGGATGGGTAAAGCTGTGATTACCGAGCTCATGGCCATCGGCAACGATCTGGTTGAGCAGCGCGCGTTGGCCGAGCGCATTTTGACCGACCACGAAAAAGGTCGCCGGCGCCTTTTTCTCTTTCAGGATGTTGAGCACCTGCGGCGTCCAGACCGGATCGGGCCCGTCGTCAAAGGTCAGCACGACATAGCTCGGATGATCGCCCGTGCGACGGATAACATAGGGCGTGGGGAGCCTGAGATAGCGTTCATCGACGATCACGCTATCGCGGTCGATGGTCAGCGCCCGGCGACCGTTCGTCGGGACCGCGGCGATATGCATGATTTCCCCCCGACCCTCGACATCGACATTGGAGGTTGATCGAAGGACAGCAATGTCGGGCGGTGTATCCCGATCCAGCGATCGCAGGACCCGCCATATCCCGCCATCCTCCGTGCCGAGGCGCCAAATGCCAATCCCCGCTGCGCCGGACGCATAAGCCGCTTTCATCTGATTCCACGCCGTCGCGGCGTCCAGCAGCCAAACCGTGTGCGGTTGATCATCCTCCTCATAGGCAATCACGGGATTGCCGGTGCGGGGGTCAAAGTTAATCGGCGCCATGCTGTCGCGAGCGATCAGCCAGGCTTCTTCGACCGAGATGGGCGCTGCATCGCCTTTGGCACCCCAATCATAGCCAAAATTGCCGACCGCCAAGATCAGTTTGTCCGGCGGGATGGCGGAGAGTGCCCGCATCAACTGGGCGGTGAACCAGCGCTGGCTGGCGATCGGCCCCGGGCCGCTGCTGGCCGAATGTTCGTCAAAAGCTTTGACGATTACCTTGTCAGCAACGCGGGCAAGCGCTGCGAGCCGCCAATCGGAACTATCTGGCGGTGCCACGACAACCACCTGCAAGTTGCGGGCTGCAAAACGGGCCTTTGCCGCCTCGATCAAGCGCAGATAATCCGGCAGCGCCGCTGGGGGCAGCTCCTCAAAATCGAACACCACCCCGGCGGCACCCAGATCGGCAAGCGGGTTGCTGATTTGATCGAGTAACGTGTTGCGGGCGCCCGCATCGGCCAGCAGCGCGGCGGCGCCGTTACCGTCCCAATCCTCCTCAACCGCATTTTGCACCATCGGGAAGAGCGCGACGGGTCGCCTGGCGCCCGCCAGCGCGGCATTGAGCCGCTCATCGGCAGCAACGTTGAGTTCGTGCCTCGGCCCCACCACAGAAATGAGCCCCGCGACGACCCAGTCCAATTGGCCACTATTCTGTGCCAGCGACGCGGCGCCGTTATCATCCCAAGGGACATAGAAGCCGATCCGGATTGGCGCCGCCGATCGAGCAACCCGAACGGGCGCCAGCATGGGCGGCGCTTGCACGGGTATCGCGCTGCCCAGATCGGGCATAGCGCCCGGCGGCAATGGCTTTGACGACCGCGGCCGGGCGTTTTGCAGCGACAGCGAGAGTGGATCGGGCTTCGGTAGATCGAAGACGGTCGCTGAAAAAATCGCAATGAGGCCAAACAGGGCGAGATAGCCAAAAATCAGGGCGCGAGTCGTCCACCGCGAACGCGTGCCGCTCGCATCGAAAAAAACCTGCCTGTTGATCAAATTAGCTCACTCAATCCGGGAATTCCGTACCTTCAGGGCAAGCAAGGATAGGGTACCCCCTCGGGATCATGGCTACAGCTTATGACGATTGTTCGATGCTGGGTCATCGAAAGCGCAGTGTGCCAAATCGGGAATGGTCCTCATTGCCCCCTTCAGTGCGGGTATTGCGCCGGGCGTTTTGAGGCGCGGCTGTGGCGCCTGACCTACACCGATGGCGGCGGCAACAGGGCAAGCAAGGCGAAGGTCGCCAGCCAATGCGTGCCCATATAATCATCGGCGATATGCGGCAGGCTGGCGGCGATATGGTGCGTTGCCGCACGCTGCGCGATGGCGTGGACTGGATGCTGATCACCCAGCGCCGCGGCGATTATCCGCCAGCACCACGCCCGGCTGAGGTTCAACCCGTCGAGATGCGCGATCTTGCCGTCGCTGCGGTCAGAAACATGGGCCGGGGTGAACAGCGTTGCTGGCTGGCCTAGCGCCAGATGCGGGAGGAAATCGCCGAACCAGACGGTAAACTGCGAGTGATTAAGCACTCGGCTCATCAAGGCCGCCTCGCTCAATGCCGATGACAGAAACTCATCCCCGCCCGGCTCCCAGGCCTGACAGCCGCGGTCATCGGCGAACCAGTCAAGCGCTCGCGCCACGATCAGGTCGGCAAGCGCTAGATCATGAACGCCTGCCCATTCATGCGCGAGCAGCAGGGCAAAGGCGGTGTTGCCGTGCGTGCCGGTGCGGATCGGATAGGTCAGCTTGGGCAGGAACGCCGTGAATCGCGCTGCAAAGGCGCGCGCCAGCGGTTCCAGCGCCGGCCCCCAGGGTGCCCCAAAGGAATCATCGTGCCGCATCGCCTCGCCATGCAATGTCAGCGCCCAGGCCCAGCCATAGGGTCGTTCGAACCCAGCGCTGCCTGGCCGCGCGAGATAGGCGGTTTCGACCGCGACCTTTTGGACGGTGAGCATCGTATCGGCACGGACGCGAATATCAGCAGCGACGGGCATATCGGGGAATAGCCGCGCCAGACGCAATATCTGCCACCAGCCATGGACGCAGCTGTGCCAGTCAAAGCTGCCGTAGAAAATCGGATGCAGCGCAGCCGGGGTTGCCACGTCGGCGGGGCCATTCAGCACTTGATCGAGTTTGTGCGGATATTCCTGGCCGAGATGACCAAGCGTTAGCCGGGCGAACCGGTCAGCGAGTGCCGCGTCGAGGATTGTCATCGGATCACCAGCCAGAGCAGCACGATGTTGAACGCCAACAGCGGCAACGCGGTCGGGATCTGCGCCTTGATCACGCCGCTGCGATCCTTGAGATCGAGCAAGGCGGCGGGGACGAGATTGAAGTTGGCGGCCATCGGGGTCATCAGCGTACCGCAGAACCCGGCAAGCATGCCAATCGCGGCGACGCGGGCGGGATCAGCCCCATGCGCCTGCACCAGCAGCGGCAGACCGATCGCCGCCGCCATCACGGGGAAAGCAGCAAAGGCGTTGCCCATCACCATCGTGAACAGCGCCATGCCAAGCCCATAGCCGATCACCGCACCGATCAGACTGCCCTGCGGAATGGCCTGTCCAGCGATCCCCCCGACCACCTCGCCCACGCCCGAAATAGCAAACACCGCACCCAGGCTGGCGAGCATTTGCGGCAACACCGCTGCCCAGCCGATATCGTCCATTAGCCGCAACCCTTCGCGAAATGGAGCAGCGGGGGCTGGCCTTAGCCAAGCGTAACAGGTGGCGAGCGCGAACAGCACGCCAACGGTAAGCGCGACCAGCGTCGCCTGTTTGGGATCGATCATCGTCGGGATTTGCTTGAACACCAGGGTGCCGATCAGCGCGGTTACGGGCACGATCAGCGCGGGCGCGAACAGCCATGAACCGCGTGGCGGCACGGCGACGATATCGTCGGTGCGGCGGGCGCGCATCCTGCCGGAGGCAGCGACCGCGATCAGCACGATCACGAGCAAGCCATTACCGAGATCGCCAATGACATCGCCCAGCAACAGGCTGATCGCGAGCAGGAGATGGAACGCGGCATTGCTCCAGCGCCTGCCGCTCGCGCCAAGCACGGCAAAGGCCAGAAAGGTTGTGCCCGCGACCAAATAGACAAGATTGAGCCCGATCATGCGCGGCGTCGCTTTGCGCGGGCATCAAGCAACAACAACCGCGTACCATGGATCAACAGCGCCGCGATCGCGGTGGGGATTGCCCAGACCGACAGCTGCAGCGGTTCAACGGTGATCCCATAGCCCTGCAGCACGCCCTTCATCAGCAAGATCGACCCGATCGCGATGAAGATATCCTCGCCGAAGAACAGCCCGATATTGTCGGTGGCAGCTGACAGCGCGCGCAGTTTTTCCGGATCATGCGCGCCGGGAGCCTCGGTCTCGGCCGCGGCCTCGACCATCGGCGCGACGAGCGGGCGTACGGTCTGTGCGTGGCCAGCAATCGAAACCAGACCAAGCGCCGCCGTGAACTGGCGAAAGACGAGATAGAGCGCCAGCAATCGGCCAGGCGTGGCGCCGCGCAGCCGCCGGACCAGGGCGGCGGCGCGCGCCTGCAGCCCGTGCCGTTCGAGCAGACCGATCACGGGCAGAACGATATAGACCACGCTGACAAAGCGATTGTCGTTGAACGCCTTGCCGAAGACCGCGAGGATCTTGAGCGGATCGAGCCCGGCGGCGAGCCCCGTCACCAGCGCCGACACCGCCACCACGAGCAGCGGGTTAAACCGCAACAAAAAGCCAAGCGCGATCACCGCGATACCGGCGAGCACCAGCATTTATGAAATCGCCCCGACCTGTTCGCCCCTGCCCATCGGCCCGAGCCTAACCGGCCTTGCCCATTCAAGCCAGCGCCCTTTGCCCAGCAGACTTTGCCCCGGAGATTTTGCCCAGCTGACTTTGCATTAACCGCCAACATTGGCAAAGGGGCCCGATGGCGCACACCGGCTGGCAGTTCTGGATCGATCGCGGCGGCACCTTTACCGACATTGTCGCGCGGTTGCCCGACGGCCAGATCCGCACCGCCAAATTGCTGTCGCAGGATGCGCGCTATGACGATGCCGTAGTCGAGGGGATCACCCGGATGACGGCCGCCGCCGGGGCGACGATTGCCGATGTCGACATGGTCCGGATGGGCACGACGGTCGCCACCAACGCGTTGCTCGAACGCAAGGGCGAGCCAACGCTGCTGGCGATCACGCGCGGCTTTGGCGACGCGTTGCGGATCGGGCATCAGGCGCGGCCCGATATCTTTGCCAAGCATATCGTGCTGCCCGAACAGGCCTATGCCGCCGTAATCGAGATCGACGAGCGGGTGACCGCCGAGGGGGAGGTGCTCCAGCCGCTCGACGAAGCGGCTGCGCGCGCCGCCCTGGCCGAAGCGTTCGCAAGCGGGCTAAACGCGCTCGCGATCGTGCTGATGCATGGCTATCGCCACACCGCGCACGAAATCCGACTGGCCGAGATCGCCCGTGCGGTCGGCTTTGCCCATGTCTCGGTCAGCCATGAGGTTACCCCGCTGATCAAGCTTATCGGGCGCGGCCAGACCAGCGTGGTCGATGCGTATCTGTCGCCAGTGCTGGATCGCTATGTCAGCCGCGTTGCTGCGGCGCTGGGCGATACCGAATTGCTGTTCATGCAATCCAATGGCGGGCTGGCGAGCGCAGGCGCCTTTCGCGGCAAGGATGCGATCCTGTCGGGCCCCGCAGGCGGCATCGTCGGCATGGCGGAGACCGCGCGGCTGGCCGGGATCGAACGCGTTATCGGCTTTGATATGGGCGGCACTTCCACCGATGTCTCGCACCATGCCGGTCAACTCGAGCGGACCGGCGAGGCCATTGTCGGGGGGCTGCGCGTCCGCGCGCCGATGCTGCAGATTGAAACGGTCGCGGCGGGCGGCGGGTCAATCTGCCGCTTCGATGGCATGCGGCTGCGCGTCGGGCCGGAATCCGCCGGGGCCAATCCGGGACCGGCCTGTTACCGGCGCGGTGGGCCGCTGACGATTACCGACTGCAATCTGTTGCTGGGGCGCCTGCAGCCCGCGCATTTTCCGTCGCTGTTCGGGCCCAAAGGCGATCAGCCGATTGACCTGGAAGTGGTGCGTGCACAGCTCACGGCACTGGCGGATGAGGTCGGATCCACACCCGAAGCCCTCGCCGCCGGGTTCATCGACATCGCCAATGACGCAATGGCGAGCGCGATCCGCACCATCTCGGTCGAGCGCGGGCATGACCTGGCGCGCTATGCACTGGCGAGTTTTGGCGGCGCTGGCGGGCAGCATGCCTGCGCGATCGCCGATATCCTGGGAATCGACCGGGTGATGATCCATCCGCTTGCCGGGGTGCTCTCCGCCTTCGGCATGGGGATGGCCGCGCACCGCGTTGTGCGCGAGGCGACGATCGCCCTGCCGATCGATCGCGAGGCCGAGGTCGTGGCGGTGCTCGACCGGCTGGCTGCAGACGCGGCATCAGCGCTGGCCGAGCAGGCGGTGGCGATCGATCGCGTCGAGCGACGGCTGCGGGTGCGCTATATTGGCGCGGATTCGGCGCTGACGATCAATGCAGCGCCCTTTGCGGATTTGAGCCGACGCTTTGCCGACGCCCACGCGACGCGATTCGGCTTTTTCGATCCCGACACGCCGCTGATCATCGAAGCGGGCGAGGCCGAAGCGATTGGCCGATCGACAGCCGCGTCGGTGCAATTTGCCGCTGGTCTGGGGGAGCCAGTGGCCGAACCCATCGACCTACATATCGACGGCGCAAGGGTTGCCGCGACTCTGTTCAACCGGGCGAGTCTGCCGGTCGGCTGGTCGGCGATGGGGCCGATCATCATCGTCGACGCCTCCGGCACCAGCTTTGTCGCGCCGGGCTGGCGTGCGACGATCGACGCGCAGGCCAATTTGATTCTCGACCGCGTCGTCCGCCGCGAAAATCGGGTGGCGGCGGGCACGCAGGTCGATCCGGTGCGGCTCGAGTTGTTCGCCAATCTGTTCATGAGCATCGCCGAGCAGATGGGCGTGGCGCTGCAGCAGACCGCCTGGTCAGTGAATATCAAGGAGCGGCTCGACTTTAGCTGCGCGCTGTTCGACGCGAGCGGCAAGCTGATTGCCAACGCACCGCATATGCCGGTGCATCTGGGATCGATGGGCAAGAGCATCCGCACGATCATCGCCAATCGCGGCGGGACGATGCGGCCGGGCGATGTCTATGCACTCAACGACCCCTATGACGGCGGCACGCATTTGCCCGATGTCACGATCATCATGCCGGTGTTTGTTGAAGCCGACATGCCCGCTTTCTATGTCGCCGCGCGCGGGCATCAGGCCGATATCGGCGGGACCACGCCGGGATCAATGCCCGCCGACAGCCGCCGTATCGAAGACGAAGGCGTGCTGATCAGGGATTTCCTGCTGGTCGATGGCGGACGGCTTTGCGAAGCGGAACTGCGCGCGCTGCTCGGCTCGGGCGATTGGCCGGCGCGCAACATCGACCAGAATGTCGGCGATATCCGGGCACAGATTGCCGCCTGCGCGCGCGGCGCCGAAGCACTTCGGGCAACGGTTGCCGAGCACGGGCTGCCCGTCGTCCAGGCCTATATGGGCCATGTCCTGGCCAATGCCGAGGAAATGGTGCGTCGGCTGCTCGATCGGATCGAGGGCGGCCAGTTCAGCTATGCAATGGACAATGGCGCGGTGATCGCGGTCAGCGTCACAATCGACAAGGCAAACCGCAGCGCGATCGTCGATTTCACCGGTAGCAGCGCGCAGCGCGACGATAACTTCAACGCCCCCGCCTCAATCGCGCGCGCGGCATTGCTCTATGTCGTGCGGGTGATGGTCGATGAGCCGATCCCGCTCAACGATGGCTGCCTGGCGCCATTTGAGATCGTGCTGCCCGAACGCTCGATCCTCAACCCCGCATGGCCCGCTGCCGTCGTCGCGGGCAATGTTGAGACCAGCCAGGTCGTGACCGACGCTCTATTCGGGGCGTTCGGGGCGATGGCGGCGGCGCAGGGGACGATGAATAATTTCACCTTCGGCGATGGCACGCGGCAGTACTACGAAACGATCGCCGGGGGATCAGGCGCGGGCCCCGACTTTCCCGGAACGGCGGCGGTGCAGACGCATATGACCAACAGCCGCATCACTGACCCGGAAGTAATCGAACAACGCTTCCCGATCCTGGTCGAGCGCTTTGCGATCCGCCAAGGGTCTGGCGGGGATGGTGCGCAGCCCGGCGGCGATGGCACGATCCGCCGCCTGCGCTTTCGCGAGCCGATGACTGCCACCATCCTCGCCAATCGTCGCCGCATTGCCCCGTTCGGGCTGGCCGGTGGAGCGGATGGCGCCTGCGGTCGCAGTTCAATCGAACGCGCCGATGGCCGGGTGGAAATTCTCCCCTCGTCGGCACGCACCGACATGCTGGTGGGCGATGTTTTCGTGATCGAAACGCCGGGTGGCGGCGGCTATGGCCCGATCGATGCGCGCATCGCCGCGCGATAAGATCGCGGATTTTGGGTGCCGCCGGGTAGAACGCCGATCATTCGGCTGGTCTCATACCCCTTGGGCTTTGACACCGGTGGGAGATCGGTAAGCGCCGATCACCATCAGCAGCGCCACAGCCGCTAGCAAGGCTTCGCCGATAAAGGGGCCAATGAACCAGTAAAGCAGCATCGCATCCAGGATCACGACTGCGGCGCAGCTAAGCAGGATCGATCGAGCGATAGCTGGCTCGGCCTTAGTCACCAAGACGCATATGGCGGCTGTCAGAAGCCAATGGAGGCTGGCGAACAGCCAAAGGGGCCGAAGCGAAGCGTCAAAGAAACTGGGCAATCCCGCGTCGGATCGAGCAGCGGGGATCTCGAAATAGCCGGTGAAGTGAAACAATGCCGTGATCGTTAACAGGACGGCGCC
The DNA here is from genome assembly GCA_001464615.1 of Sphingomonadales bacterium Ga0077557. GTDB lineage: Bacteria > Pseudomonadota > Alphaproteobacteria > Sphingomonadales > Sphingomonadaceae > Sphingomonas. The sequence goes on from LNFI01000027.1 coordinate 10,392, forward strand.
AGTCCAGACCGCATAAGCGTGCCGTTCTCTCATGGCCCAATTCACTTCCGTGTATTGAAGGAGAGCGTTCCAACGCGGAGCATAAAGATGCCGCCAGCCAAGAGGGCGGCCCAGATCACAATGCCTTCGACGGCGAGAGCCTCATACAGCCTTGCGTTTGCCCATTCGGGGGCAATGCCTTTCTGCGACAACACAAAGGCATAGGCGATGATGTAAAAGGGGATCATCGAGCTGGCGGCCTGCACCAACGCCAGAGGTCCCCGCAGGTAGCTCCAGACTGCCCCCGTCGCGAATAGCGCGGATGTCAGGCCGAAAACCAAGGCGCTCGGCGCCTGGACATTCGCCATGCGTCCCGCTGTCATGGCAGCGATGAGGGCAAGCGCCACCATCCCCAAGATCGCGGCGAACCGAACCGATTGCACAGCGAAGTTCATCGTCAACGTCCTTTCCTTGATAGCGCCCCAGACACAGCCAGCGGCGAATGAGAGGGCAGCATCCCCGTCCTCAAAAGCGCTCAGTTCGGCTTTCATCGCAGCAGCCCAGGAGGCGCGACCGGCGGGCAGCAGCGCAGCGCACCAGCCGATGAGCGTGTAGGCCAAAGCGCGACGATCAGTGTTCATCCCGTCACCCCGACCAAACCAAGCCCGCGCCCATCGGTGCGGAGGCGCAGCGCCTGCGCAAAGGCGCACCCTGCGGGGGTGAGCCGATAGGCATGACGCGGCGCGCGGGCAGGCGGAACGGGCGCGCGCCATTCGGATTCGAGGAGTCCGTCATCAGCCAAGCGCATCAGCAACGGGTAGAGTGTGCCGGACTTGAGCTGCGTCTCTTGCAGCAGATCATAGCCGTGCCGCCATTGGTCTGGCCGAGCCAACAGGGCTTCAAGGACCAAAAGAGCTTGGCGGGATGAATGCGCGCGACGTACCATGATCAAACTCTACCTATATAGATTTGATGTGTCAATCGGTGAGAAACTTGGGTGGTTGGGCCCTCAAAGCTTGCTAGAGCATGATGACGTTAGGTCGCTTAAACCCCATACCCGTTCGCGCTGAGCCCTTCGACTGCCTGCAAGGCAGGCGCTCAGGATAAACTTCGGCCAATATGGCGGAAGTCGAAGCCCACGCGCTTCGCATGCCCTTCGACTTCGCTCAGGGCGAACGGGGTTTGGGTTGGACCAATCCAAAGTCATCGGACTCTAAGCCAAGGCGCGCGCCAGGCGTTTGCGATACTCGCGTGGGGCGATTCCGAAGCGCTCGCGAAAACGCGCGGTGAAGTGCGAATGCGATGAAAAGCCGAGATCATAGCCAATCTCTGACAAGGGCGTTGCCGTCGTCGCGATCCGGCGAGAGGCAACGTGCAAGCGGTAAGACGTTACATAATCGGCAAAGCCACAGCCGAACACCGCCGCAAAACGTCGCGAGAAATAGGCGGGCGACACGTGGCACAGCGTGGCCGCCTCGCCGAGCGTCAGTCGCCCGCCAGGGGCCTGACGCAGCCGTTCGACCACCGGCAGAAAGCGCGACAAATGGCTTGCCGTGTCCGCACTCGGCTCCCCAGCAACGGTCGGCAGGCGCACCAGCGCGCTGAGGATCAAGCCAACGATCCGGTCGATTATGGGATCGGCCGCATTGGTGCGCGCGGTTTCCGCCAGCCATTCGGCGAGCATGTGCAATCGCCCCCCGCTTGCGTTGTCGGGATCAACGCAAAGCGGGCGCGCGAGCGTGGCACCATCGCCCTGTCGGGCCAATTGTTCGACCAGATAAGGCTCGATCTGAATCAGCGTCCAGTGTTTCGGCCCGTCATCAAAGAGATAATCATGATAGCACATGCTGGGGACGAACACGACCGAACCGGGCCGGATCGCGAAGCTCTCGCCTGCGCAAAACAGGCGTCCGTGCGTGTTACCGAACAGCACGATTTCGGCAACATCATGAAAATGCAGCAACCGTGCGGGCGGGGGCGACCCAGCCGCCATGGCGACTTGCGCCACCAGCGCTGTCAGGCCGAGCGGCAAATCGACCGGTTCGCAGATTGGTTGCATCACCATCATGCAAATTCATGACAGTTTGCGCGAAGCGCGACAAGTCAGTCGCCAGTGTCTGGCAAGCGCAACAGGATGGTCTGCCATGGGTGCAGGCTCGCCGTGCCGCCACCGATCATGTCCGGCGAACCCGCGCCGGGCCCTTCGTAGCGCTTAACCGCCGAGGTCAAATTGGACACGATCACGAACCGCTCACCGCCGCCACTGCGCTCAACCACGAGCAGCCCGGGTGCACTATCGAGCACGCGCTGAGTTCCGGTGCGCAACGCCGGATGGGCGCGGCGCAGCGCAGCCAATGCGCGATAGCGCGTCAGCAGCGATCCCGGCTGGCCGGTCTGCTCCTCGACCGAGACGCGATCATAATCGCGGGCATAACGCTGGTCCCAGAAGCGTTCGCCGGGCCGCCGATACCAAATTGCCTGGCCGGGGGCGGCATCGACCGCCGCCCATTTGAACGCCTCACGCACCGGAATGCCGCTCTCATCGCTGTCATAGCCCTTGTCGATCGCGCCGCGCGTGCCGAGTTCCTGGCCGTAATACAGGATCGGCGTGCCTTTGAGGAAAAACGCCAGCGCTGCCGCCGTGCGCAATTTTTCAGGGGTAATCTCGGGGTCGGAGGCAATTCGGCTGACGTCATGGTTTTCGGCGAACACGAACTGGTGCTTGCCGGGCGGGGTGATCGCAGCGGTGCGGTCGATCGCCGCAACCAAGGCGGCCTTGTCAAATTTGCGGATCGCTTCGTGAATGCGAAAGGCAAAGACCGCGCTGGTATCGGCGCGCTTCAGATAGCCCTCGCCATAATCCGCCCATTCGGCCTGTTCAGCAACGAATACCAGTTGCGGGTTCACGCGGCGCAATTTGTCAAAGGCGGGCTTCCAGAATTCAGTGAACAGGTCGGTCAAGAGCCCCTTCGAATCGAGATCGTCCATCATGTGATCGAGCCGGAATCCATCGACGCCGTCGTCCACCTTGCCATCACGGTTGGGATCGACCCAGTCGTGGAGGTAACGATCGAAATAGGCGCGCACGACGGGCGCCTTCATTGCGACCGTCGTCACGCCGTGGGTATCCTTGTTGAAATTGATGATCTCGCGCAGCCCGAATGGTCCTTCCTCGGCGACGCCCTTCGCGCGGTCGTCCCACAGCATGTAATCGGCATAGGGCGACGCACGATCCGCAAGCGCAGCGGTCCACCACGGGTGCCCCTCAGCCAGATATTGAAATTCCATGTCGAGGAAGATCTTCATGCCCCGCTTGTGCAGCTCAGCGACCAGCCGGCGAAAATCGTCAATTGTGCCATAGGCCGGGTCGATCCCCTCGAAACTCGTCGCGAAATAATTGTGATAGACGCGGCTGGGATAAAGCGGTGTCAGCAGGATCGCCGTGACCCCCAATGATTGCAGATAGGGCAGGCTGGCGGTGATGCCGTTCAAGTCGCCGTGCCCATCGCCATTGCTGTCGCGAAAGCTGCGCTGGAAGATGTGGTAGACGACGGCATCGTCGAGCGGATCGACCGCCACCGGTGCGGGACGCGGGGCGGCAATAGCCGGCGGCGCAATCGCTGCGGCGAGCAAGGCGGCAAGGGCGATCAGGGTCGATTTCACAGGCGATATCCTCCTCATCATGGCACGCGCGCGCCACGCGTGAAAAACCAGAGCAATGCCGATAGCGCCAGAAATCCGCCCGACAGCGCGAACACCAGCCCCTTGTCATCGACGACTGCGACGAACCGTCCAATGCCCAGGCTGGTGACGAGCTGGGGAAGCACCACCGACAAATTGAAAAGGCCCATGAACAGGCCCATTTGCGTGGCATCGACGCGTTCTGACATGATCGCAAACGGCAGGCTGACGATCGATCCCCAGCCGATCCCGCACACCGCCATTAGGACATAAAGATGCCAAGGTGACTGCGCGAACAGCCAGACGCCAAAGCAACCCGCCGCCATCAGCGCAACCGCTGCGACATGCACAGGGATAGGGCCAAAACGCCGAGCGACTGCGCCGAGACCGATCGGCGCGACGGCGGCGACGGCATTGAGCGCGAGAAAGGCGATCGACGTTGTTTGGCCAAGCGCGGCGGCATCGAGCATCGGCATCCGCTGCTGCAGAAAGCTGACCATATAGACGAAGATCGGCTGCACCCCGAGCCAGCACAACGCGCTGGCGGCGACCGTGCGGCGAAACGCGCTGTCGCCATCGGGCCGGGCGATGAAGGCGTGGACGACGAGCCCCAGCGTCGCGGCAGCGCACAGTGCTTCGGCCGCATAGCCGGTTTCAGCCAACCCAAGCACGCGCGCACTGAGCCCATAAAGATCATAGACCAGCAAGGCCCAGATCGGCGACAGCGTCCAAGCGATCGTTGGCAGCGAAAGGCTCCGGCTGGTGGCAGGAGACGCGGCGGTCGGTGCCTCCGGGCGGGGCTCGGCAATCAACAGCGACGGCACCACACCGAATGCCATCACCAGCGCAACCGCGACATAGATCAGCAGATCATTGCCGAAGATCGCGCCGACCGCATAAGCGCCGACCCCGAAGCTGCCCGATACGACCTGCATCCAGCTATAGGCGCGCGTCCGCTCCGCGCCCTCATGCGTGACATCGGCGATCAGCGCGCGGGTCGGGTTGAATCCGACATTGACGGCCAGGTCGAGCGCCAGCGCCACGGTGATCGCCACGCCGAACACGCCGGGCAGCCCAAGCCCATGCGCAATCGCCCCGATCTGCGGCAGCAGCAGCATCGCCAGCGCCGCCATCGCCCCACCGCCGATGATGAACACCCGCCGTCGACCGCCCCACACCCAGATCCGGTCGCTCAAGCCCCCGACCAGCACTTGCCCGACGATCCCGGCGAGCGGCCCCGCCGCCCAGACCAGCCCGATTTCGTCGATCTTCAGGCCATAACGGGTCGCCAGCATCCAGCTCAGCACCGAAATCTGGACCGACAGCGCGAAGCCCATCGCGGTCGCGGGCAGGCTGATCAGCAGATAAAAGGCCGGCGTCCGGTCACGTTGCATGGCCAGCATCAGGCGGCGACCTCGGCACGGATGAAGGGGCGCGACAGATCGGCGATCCCCTTCCACGCATAAGGATCGGTGCCAGCAATCAGATCAATGTCGCGATAATCCTCGGTCGGGCTGTGGCCGTCATGGTTCCACGGCAGCAGCGACGCCGCGCTCATATAATGGATCACCAGCGCCCGGCGCGTGCCCGCGGTCGTGTTGGGCAAGGATCGGTGGAGCAGATAGCCGTTGAAGAACACCACGCCCCCCGCCGCCAGCTCGATCGGCACGCCGCCTTCGCGTGGATAGGGGAATGCCTGGGCTTCCGCGCTGACGTCGAAACGGTCTTCGCCGTGCGGCTGCATCGGATAGAGGATGCCCGGCGCGTGCGAACCCGGATGGGCCCAGAGGCAGCCATTGTCGATCCTCGCATCGTCGAGCGCGATCCACGCGCCGCACAAAGACCGGTCACGCGTCGGCAGGAAATGCTCGTCCTGATGCCACGCCTGCCCAGGCTTGCCCGCTGGCTTGACGAACAGCATCGACTGCATCGCTTTGACGTCGGGCCCGATCAGCGCGGTGAGGACCTCGACGATCGCGGGATGGCGCATCGTCGCGCGAAATACCCGAGATAGCTTGTGCGGGAAATGAATCGCCAGGACATCTTCACCAGCCACGGCGCCGGTCTCTGCGTGCAGCGTTGCGATCTCGGCGGCGCTCAGCAGGCCGGGCACAACGACAAAGCCGTCTTGCCGATAGGCCGATTGCAGCGCAGCCGACGCCATCAAACTCCCACTCCCCTATGGCGACGCTGATCGATTGCCAGGCCACGCGATGCCAACACGATAGCTACCGATGCGCGCGCCGTCCGGCCTGCAGACTGCCATGTCCTCTGCCAAAAACTATCAGCTTTTTGTTGTCAGTCCGCTTGCGCAAGACAATGCAGCTGGCGGCGTGATTATGACCGTCAACCGCCCCACAGCGCGGTAGGACGAGGATACCGAATGACGACCGCCGCCGTTTCCCGCGCCGAAGCGCCGCCATGGTGGCGGGGCGCGGTCATCTATCAGATCTATCCGCGAAGTTTTGCCGATACGCGTGGCGACGGCGTGGGGGATCTGCCCGGTATCACGGCCCGGCTCGACCATGTCGCTTCGCTCGGCGTGGACGCGATATGGATATCCCCCTTTTTCACCTCGCCGATGCGCGACTATGGCTATGACGTCGCCGACTATCGCGATGTCGACCCGATGTTCGGCACGCTGGCCGATTTCGACGCCTTGCTCGCCCGGGCGCATGAACTGGGCCTGCGGGTGCTTGTCGATCTCGTTTTCTCGCACACGTCCCACCAGCACCCGTGGTTCGCGGCGAGCCAATCGAGCGCGGCGGATCCCAAGGCCGACTGGTATGTTTGGGCCGATCCGCGCGCCGACGGATCACCGCCCAACAACTGGCAATCGGTCTTCGGTGGCCCGGCCTGGACGTGGAATGCCGGCCGCCGACAATATTACATGCACAATTTCCTGCCCGAACAGCCGCAGCTGAACGGCCATCATCCGGCGGTGCAGAAAGCCCTGCTCGACGTGATGACCTTCTGGCTTGATCGCGGCGTTGATGGGTTCAGGCTCGATGCGATCAACTATGCGATGCATGACCGCGCGCTGAGCGATAATCCCCCGCGGGCGCCGACCCAAGGCACGCGCACCCGCCCGTTCGATTTTCAGCGTCATTTGCACAATCAGTCCCAGCCCGAAATCCTGCCCTTTCTTGGGCGGTTGCGGGCGCTGACCGAGGCGCGCGGCAAGGCGTTTCTGGTCGGCGAGATCGGCGGCGAATGGGCACGAACTGAGATGAAAAGCTATACCGCCGATGATCAGCGGCTGCATAGCGCCTATAGCTTTGCCTTCCTGTCGGCGCCGCGCCTCTCCGCCGATCTGGTCCGCTCGGCGCTCGCGCAATGGTCGGGTGCCCCCGGTGAGGGCTGGCCGTCCTGGGCATTTTCCAATCACGATGCGCCACGTGTGGTTTCGCGCTGGCAATCGGCCAAGGGCGCGCCGCTGCCTGCCGGGCTGGCGATGGCGTTGCTGCTGACGCTGCGCGGCAATGCCTTTGTCTATCAGGGCGAGGAGCTCGGCCTGCCGCAAGCAACGATCCCGTTCGATCGGCTGCGCGACCCTGAGGCGATCAAGAACTGGCCGCTGACGCTGGGCCGCGATGGCGCGCGCACGCCAATGCCATGGTCACAAGCGGCACCCCATGCTGGCTTTTCGACCAACGAACCCTGGCTGCCAATCAGCGCCGAGCATGCGGCCCTTGCCGTTGAGGTGCAGGAGCGCGATCCCGCGTCGACGCTTCATCTGACGCGGCGCTTGCTGGCGCTGCGGCGTGCGCATCCAGCACTGCGATATGGTGCGCTGGAACTGCTGGACAGCGACGGGCCGCTACTGGCGTTCGATCGGATGGCAGGCATGCAGCGCGTGCGGTGCGTGTTCAATCTCGGCGATGAAGCAATTGATGGCGGGTTGCTGACCGGCTGGCAAACGCTGGTCGCGATCGGTGCTGATCCCGCTTCGACGATGATCGCGCCGGACAGCGCTGTGCTCGCGGTGCCGGGCGAATGACCAACCACAGACAACATCCTGACAGTTTTTCACCCAAAGGCCGCCAGTCGCGGCGCTTCGAACGGGAACGATGATGGCCTATTCTGCCGACATGACCACGACACTCACCAACGATCTGGATCGCCCCTATCCGCTCGACCGCGCGACGATTGACGCCTTCCGCGCACAGGGTTTCGTCCATCTCAAACAAGTGCTGCCGCCTGAGGTGCTCGATCACTATGGCCGCGAAATCACCCGGCTGACGATCGCGCTCAACACCCAGACGTTGCCGCTGGCCGAGCGCACCACCTATGACCGCGCCTTTCTGCAGGTCATGAACCTATGGCAGGAAAGCCAGGTCGTGCGCGACTTTGTCTTCGGCAAGACGCTCGCCCGGATCGCCGCTGAGCTGATGGAAGTGGGCGGCGTGCGGCTCTATCATGACCAATCGCTCTACAAGGAGCCGGGCGGTGGCATCACGCCTGCGCATGCCGACCAATATTATTGGCCGATGGCGACCGATCGCTGTGTGACCGCGTGGATCCCGCTTCAGGCGGTACCGCGCGAGATGGGGCCGCTCGCCTTCTACGCCGGCAGCCACCACAGCGCGCTCGGTCGCGACTTGCCAATCTCGGACGAAAGCGAGGCGGCGATCACCGCAGCGATGGAAGCGCAAGACTACCCGATTGTCGACGCGCCATTTGACCTGGGCGATGTCAGCTTTCATGCCGGATGGCTGTTCCACCGCGCCGGGCCGAATGTATCGGCCACACCGCGATCAGTGATGACGGTCATCTATATGGATGCCGAGATGACGCTGGCCGAGCCGACCAATGCCCAGCAACGCGAGGATTGGGCGAAGTGGTGCGCGGGTGCGAGCGTCGGTGCGGTGATTGAGACGCCCGGCAATCCGGTGCTGTATCGTAGGGCCACTGCATGATTATCGATCGCCGCAGCGTGCTGGGCGCGGCAATGGCGATCCCTGCCCTGCCGGCACTCGCGCGCGCGCCGGTGTCGGGCGCGCTGACCGGCTTCGTCGATCCGTTCATCGGCACGGACGGCACCGGGCACTGTTTTCCCGGGCCCAGCCGCCCTTTCGGCATGGTTCAGCCTGGTCCCGACAATGCCGGTAGCGGCTGGGACTTCACCAGCGGCTATCAGTATCGCGCGCCGAAGATCATGGGGTTTTCGCAGACGCGCGCGAGCGGCACTGGCATTCCCGAGCTCGGCGATATCCTGCTGCAGCCGGTGCTCGACCCGCGCGACGATCTGGCCAGTCACTATGACAAGGCGAGCGAAGTCGCACGGCCCGGCTATTATGCGGTCAAGCTAGCCGACAATGGTGCGTCGGTGGAGCTCACTTGCGGCCTGCGTGTCGCCCTCCACCGCTATCGTTTCGCCCGCGCCGGGCGGGTGTGGGTGCTGGTCGATACCGAACACCGTTTGCGCTTCTTGACCAAGGAGCCGGTCGATACGGCATCGGTGCGCACGACGACAACCGGCGCCGAAGGCAGCATCACCGCAACCAACTGGACCAAGCGGACGATCGCCTTCGCGCTGGAATTCGACCATCCGGTTGCCGAAGTCCGCCCTTTGCCGTCGAGCAAGGCGCCGCGTTATCTGCTTGGCTTTGATCTGGGTGAGCACGCCGTACTGCAAGCAAAGGTCGCGGTGTCGACCACCGATGTCGCGGGTGCGCGTGCCAATTTTGCCGAGCTGCCGGGCTGGGATTTCGACGCCGTGGCGCGTGCCGCCGATGCCGAATGGGAAAAGCTGCTCAGCCGCGTCCGTATCGATGCCGATGCGCGCACCAAGCGGGTTTTCTACACGGCGCTGTATCACCTGTTCCTGCAGCCCAGCATCATCTCCGACGCTGACGGGCGCTATCGCGGGCCGACCGGGCAGATCGCCAAGGCACGCGGGCGCCATTATTATTCGACGCTATCTTTGTGGGATACGTTTCGCGCGGCGCACCCCCTTTATACACTGCTGATCCCCGAGCGAGTCGATGACTTCGTCCTGACTCTGCTCGATCATGCCAAGGCCGCGGGCACGTTGCCGCTTTGGCCGATCTGGGGTGGCGAGACCAACACGATGATCGGCGATCCCGCGCTGCCGGTGATCGCCGATGCCTGGGCCAAGGGGTTTCGCGGGTTTGATGGCCAGGAAGCGCTCTCTGCGATGCGCGCGACATCCACGACCGACCATGCCCAATCGGACTGGAGCTTGTTCGATCGCTACGGCTATTACCCGACCGACAAGCTATCGAATGAGGCTGTCTCCCGCACGTTAGAGGCGGGGATCGGCGACGCCGCCACGGCGAAGATGGCGGCGATGCTGGGCGACGCCGAGTCCGCAAAACGATTCGGCGCCCGTGCCAACGGCTATCGCGCGCTCATCGACCCCGACACAAAGCTCGCGCGGGGAAAGGACAGCAACGGTGCTTGGCGCACGCCGTTCGATCCGCTCACCGCCACCTCGCCACTCAACAACCCCGGCGATTATACCGAGGCCAATGCCTGGCAATATAGCTGGACGCCCGCGCTGCACGATGTGGATGGCCTGGTCGCGGCGATGGGCGGGCGTGCGGCATTTACAACGATGCTCGACTCTTTCTTCTCGCTTCCTGGCAAGGAATCGAAATTCCTTGGGCAGGAGGCGCTGATCGGCCAATATGCGCATGGCAACGAACCCAGCCACCACATCGCCTGGCTCTATGCCTGGTCCGACCGCCCTGAGCGCGGCCCCGAACTGGTCCGCGAAATCGCGACGCGCTTTTACAAGGACACCCCCGACGGCATCGTCGGCAACGATGATTGCGGGCAGATGAGCGCCTGGTACATCTTCGCGACGCTCGGCTTCTACCCCGCCAACCCGACGAGCGGCGACTTTGTGCTGGGGCAACCGCTGGTCGCGCACGCAACGGTCAGCCTGCCGAACGGCAAAACGCTTGCGATCGCGCCGGGCAAGGGCGGCAGCGTGATCAATGACGAACCGCTGACCCGGACGATCGCCTATCGTGCGCTGATGCGGGGCGGCGTGCTCCGGCTGTCGGGGGCCGAGGGAAACCACCCGTGACGATCGACCGCCAAACGGCGATCATTGGGGACGAGCGGTTGGGCCTGTCTATCTTTGTCGGCCTGTTTCCTCGGCGATGAACCAATGAACGGCCGCTGCGTCCGGGTCGCGCTCGGCCAGATTCTTGTCGAGCCGGGGAGGGTCGATGCAAATATCGGGCGGGCGCTGGCGGCCATCGATGCGGCAGCGGCGGCAGGCGCGGAGGTGCTCGTCCTCCCCGAATGCCTCGATTTCGGCTGGGCTAGCGACGCTGCACGCTCAGGCGCTGAACCGATCCCCGGCCCCAGAGCAGCATTGCTTGCGGCGCGCGCCGGCGCCGCTGGCATCGTCTTGACGGCCGGACTCAGCGAGCGTGCTGGCGACCAAATTTACAACGCCGCCATTCTGATCGACCGCGACGGGACCATCATTGGCCAGCATCGCAAGATCAACGAACTGGACTTTGCGCGATCGCTTTACACCACCGGGACCAAGCTGGAGGTTTTTGACACATCGATCGGCCGAGTTGGCATTGCCATCTGTGCTGATCTGCTGATTCCCGAAATTGGCGCAGCGCTGGCGGCCATGGGCGCTGAAATCATTCTATCGCCCTCAGCATGGGCTGTTCCGGACGATCATGACGAGGTGATCACGCCCTATGGTGGCGAATGGCGCAGCGCCTATGGCAGCTTGGCGCGTCAATGCGGCGTCGCCGTGGCCGCTGCCAGCAATGTCGGGCGGATCGAAGGCGGCGCATGGGATGGTCGCCCGATCATCGGCAGATCATTGGCGGTTCATGGTGATGGGTCAATCGCTGGACTGGCGGCATTTGGCCAAGAGGACCTGTTTTTCTGCGCGCTGCGCTATCGCCGAGGTTCCGGCTGAACCTCCATCGTTGCACCAAGCTCCGGTTCCAAAAACACCTTATCTTGGTGTCCACGAAACCGGGTGGAGCGCAAACGACGGAAAACTGGTGCACCCGACACGATTCGAACGTGTGGCCTCTGCCTTCGGAGGGCAGCGCTCTATCCAGCTGAGCTACGGGTGCCTGGAATTGAGCGCCTAGCAAAGCCCTAACGAGAAGGCCAGATTTTTTCCGCAGCGCTATTTCTCGGCTGGCGCAAGCGTCACTGGCTGGAATGGCCCAAGCGCGCAGCGCGCACCGCTGGCGATCGGGCTGACATAAAGGACGGTGATGATGTCGCTGGCACAAAGCCTGTCGAGCGAGGTCGAATAGCCAAAGCGCCCCTCAAACCCTAATCCCGGACAGCCGCCATCGATGGTCACGCGATAGACTTTGCCGCCACGCATCTTGAAATCGATCACCGAATCGCTGCGGACAAGCGATTCAGTGATCTGGCGATGCGGGATGCAGAATTCGGGCTTGCCAATCGGCGTCGCTGCCGGGACCCGGTCACGGGCACTGCTGTGATTTATCCACAGCGCCATCCCCGCACCGATCGTCAGCGCGGTGGCCGTTAGGGTGGAAATCGGGCGACGCATCTGTTTACTCCTCACGCGCTGGCGCAGACGGTTGCGGTAATCGCTGTTTCCCGACCACAGCAGTTTTGGCCTTGGCCGTCTTTGCCTTGAACGCGCACAGATCACTGACCCCGCACCGCCAGCATTCGGGCGTGCGCGCTTTGCAGACATATCGTCCGTGCAGGATTAACCAGTGATGAGCATGAAGCCGGAACGGCTGCGGCGTTGCCTTGTCTAGCTTTTTTTCAACCGCCAGCGGCGTCTTGCCCGGTGCCAAGCCAGTCCGATTGCCGACCCGGAAGATATGCGTGTCGACGGCGAAGGTTTCGGCACCGAAAGCGACGTTCATCACGACATTGGCAGTCTTGCGGCCGACGCCCGGCAGTGCTTCGAGCGCATCACGGTCTGGTGGCACCTGGCTGCCATGGTCTGCGATCAGCGCCGCCGAAAGCGCGATGACATTTTTCGCCTTGGTGTTGAAAAGGCCGATCGTCTTGATGTGATCCTTAAGACCCGCCTCCCCCAACGCGACCATGGCTTCGGGCGTTTTTACCGTCTGGAACAGCGCGCGGGTGGCCTTGTTCACGCCAATATCGGTGGCCTGGGCAGACAGCACGACGGCGACCAGCAATTGATAGGCATTACCCGCTTCAAGCTCAGTTTCAGGGTGCGGGTTGTCCGCGGCGAGCCGCGCGTAAAATTCGACGATATCGGTCTTCTTCAAATCCCGAGCACCTCAGCCATCGAATAGCGCCCGGCAGGTTTGCCCGCCAGCCACAGTGCCGCTGTAACCGCGCCATGCGCAAAGATCGCGCGATCCTCCGCCCGGTGGCCAAGCTCGATCCGTTCGCCATTGCCGGCAAAGATCACCTGATGATCGCCAGCGACGGTGCCGCCGCGCAGGCTGGCCAGGCCAATCGTGCCCTCCGCGCGATCGCCGCTAAGCCCCGCCCGCCCAACCACGCTGACATCGCCCAACGCCACGCCCCGGCCCGCCGCCGCAGCCTCGCCCAGCATCAGCGAGGTGCCTGATGGGGCATCCACCTTGGCGCGGTGATGCATTTCGACAATTTCGATATCCCAGCTGATGTCGAGCCGGGCGGCCGCTTCGCGCACCAGCCGGGCGAGCAACGTCACGCCGAGCGAGGTATTGCCGGTTTGCAGCACCGCAATCTCCTCTGACGCTTCGGCAATCATCGCCCGGTGCGCCTGGGTAATGCCGGTGGTGCCGATCAGAATCGGCGTCCCCGCCTTGCGCGCGGCGGCAAGGTTAGCAGGCAACGCGCCCGGCACGGTAAAATCAACGAGCACATCCGCCAGGCCAGCAAGCGGCGCCGGATCCTCACCGGCATCGATACCGCCAGCAAGCCCTGCACCATATTCCGGCAAGATCAGCGCGATAGCCTGCCCCATGCGCCCTGCGCAGCCGTAGATTCCGATCGCCGTCACCAAGATGCTCCGATTATCGTTCGTTGAGGACTGCGAAAAACACCCGCCACGCGCCAGGCGCTGCAGAATCAATCGCGTCGGCCAGGCCTGCGAAATGGCAGAAAGCGGCAGAGGAAAACAGGGGGCTTATTGCCCTATTTCCCAAAAATCGCGCGCATGGCCTTCAAGGGTAAGTCCAGCTACCAAACACGCATGGACCGCCATTCGACGATCGTGATTCTCACTGGCGCTGGCATCTCCGCCGAAAGCGGCCTGGCAACGTTTCGCGGGCCGGGCGGGCTATGGGAAGGTCACCGCGTCGAGGATGTTTGTACGCCCCAGGCGCTGGCGCGTGATCCGGCGCTGGTCCACCGTTTCTATGATGATCGCCGCGCCGCACTTGCTGGCGTTGTGCCCAATGCAGCGCACCAGGCGCTGGCGCGGCTTGATGCTGACTGGCCGGGCAAGTTGTTGATCGTGACGCAAAATGTCGATGATCTGCACGAACGCGCCGGGGCGACGCGGCTGCTCCACATGCACGGGGAGCTACAATCAGCGCTTTGTGCCGCTTGCGGCGCGCGGCGCGGCTGGACCGGGACGCTGCCGCCCGGCAGCGATTGCCCTGCCTGTAGGGCGGCGGCGCTTCGGCCCGACATCGTCTTTTTCGGCGAAATTCCCTATCGGATGGATCAAATCGAACGGGTGCTGGCAAAAGCCGCGCTGTTCGTTTCAATCGGTACATCGGGTGGTGTTTATCCAGCGGCAGGCTTTGTCCAGACGGCGCGAGCCTATGGCGCGCAGACACTCGAACTCAACCTGGAGCCCTCGGCGGGGAGCCGGTTGTTCGACGAAACCCGGCTTGGCGCAGCGAGCGCCCTGGTGCCGGCCTGGGTGGATGAAATGCTGGGTTTGGTCAGAGATTGACAGACCTCCGTTCCGTTAACGCCCCACACTGCGCCATTCAAATGATCCGACGACTGGTCTGCGAGCGGACATTTATTGAGGCTGGGGTTCAGGCTGGGTCTGGATGCGAATGTTCACGAATGTTCGCACTGGTGCGATGGTTTCGCCAGATAGTCGTCAGGGGGCAGCCCTTTGGCGAGGCGGGCAGTGCTTCGCAATTGCGAAGCTAAAACGGTCGACGGTGTGAAAGAGCGAGGGACGTGTAGCAGGACTCGCTATTGTAGGAAAGGATTGGCCGGTTTCGCCCCAATCTCCGACTTTCCTGACTGCCATCGCTCTTCCCGATTACGGACGGTCGTTCAGCGAGGCAGCAGGGCACTGTCAGGATCAACTACTTTCATATTCCGCTCGTTCTTCCAGCCAGCAGTCATCGCCGTTTAGGTTCGCCCGCATCCACGTATCAAATTCATTAAAGGCAACCTCGTGGGGGTGAAGTGGCAGGCCCTTGGCCAGCGCTCGCTTTTCATGATCCACCAGTGCCTGATGAAAGGCCCAGAGGGCCAGTTGCGGCCAGTTGTCGGCTGGCGAAAACGCCTCCTCATTGGCCCGATATATGTCGTGAGTCGCCTGGGGGTTGTCGGACACCCGCACAGTTGCTGGCCAAAGGGCCTTCGTGGTTTCAAACAGCGCGATCTTGTCGACGGTCACCCTGCGCTCCTTGGAACAGTGTCGGCTTTAATGCCGTCCTCGGCTAAAACCCGCCCGACCGCCATCCACCCACCGCCGGTTATCCGCCCCGATAGGTTCACGCCCTATTCCGCCGACTTGTCGCTCTTGCGGCGAGTGCGCGGGGCGAGGCCGTCGATGGCGTTGGCGACTCCCGTGCGGGCGCGGCGATCGATGCGCAGTTCAAACACATCGGGGCGCGAATAATGGCCATCGGTGTCAAGCGAGGCAAGGCCGCGGCTGATCGCCGAAAGATCGAGATCGGCGACCAGCAAATCGGGACCTTCCATTGCTTCGGCGATGATGATGCCATCCGGCCCGATAATCGCGCTGCCGCCAAATTGCAGCTGACCTTCGGGCATGCCCATGATCAGCGCGCGCGCATCGACATCGCCGCCAACTCGCTCCAGCCCCTCGATCAGCTCGCTGCGATCCTGGATCGTCCCCGCTGCCAGCACGAAACAGCGCCCTTCAAACGCATAATGGCGCGATGCGACGAGATGCACCTCACGCACCGTGGGCCAGGAAGCGACATGCACCGCCTCCCCTTCATGATGCATCGCCGCGCGCACCAGTGGCATCCAATGCTCCCAGCAAATCAGCTGGCCGAGATTACCCCATTCGGCTTCATGGACTTCCAGCGTCGATCCATCGCCCCGGCCCCAGATCATCCGTTCGCCATGCGTTGGCACCAGCTTGCGGTGGAGCACCGGCGGCAAATGGGGACGAAAGATATATTGCGTGTTGGTGATCGTCGATCGCACCCGTTCATGCCCGCCGACACAGACGATGATGCCCGATGCATCGACCAACGCCTGCAGCGGGGCGAGGCGCGGATCATTCTTGCGCAGCGCCTGATCAAGGATGATCGAATGCAGCGCCTGCGTGCCCTTATGGTCCCAGATCGCCGCATCGGGCGCTTCGTCGAGCCAGAGCGGATAGCCGCCCAGAAAGGTCTCACCAAACGCCACCAGCTCCGCGCCGATATCAACCGCATCGCCAACCTGTTCGATCAGCCGCGCAATGCCATAATCGATGCACAACGGCACCGGCGCTGCTTGATAGATCGCCGCCTTCACACTCTTCGTCATTCTACCCAGTCCAGCCCCATGTCGCGGTACACACTTCGGTCATCATCCCAATTTTCCTTTACCTTGACGTGAAGATAAAGGTGCACCGGCCGCCCCATCAGGGTTGATAGCTCGGCGCGGGCGCGCGCGCCGATTTCCTTGATGCGTTGGCCGCCCTTGCCGAGCACGATCGCGCGCTGGGTGGTGCGGGCAACCAGGATCTGCTGGTGGATCTCCACCGATCCGTCCTCGCGCTCCTTATACTGCTCGGTCTCGACCGCGCTCGCATAGGGCAGCTCGGCGTGGAGCTGGAGGTAGAGTTGCTCGCGCGTCACTTCTGCCGCCAGCATCCGTTCGGTGGCGTCAGAGACCTGATCTTCGGGGAAATGCCAGGGGCCCTTGGGCATCGCCTTGGCAAAAGCGCTTTTGAGTTCGGGCAGGCCGTCGCCGGTACTCGCGCTGACGAAGAAGATTTCCTCGAACGGCACGGCATCGTTCAGGCGTTTGGCATGGCCGAGCAGGCGTTCCTTTTCGGCGATGTCGACCTTGTTCAGGACCAGATATTTGGGTTCGCGGCGGTGCTTCAATCCCTCCGCGATCGCCATGACCTTGGGGCCAATCCCGCCTTTGCCGTCAACGACGAGCGCGATCACGTCCGCCCCCTCCGCGCCGCTCCAGGCGGCGGCGACCATCGCGCGATCGAGCCGACGTTTGGGTTCGAAGATGCCGGGCGTATCGACCAGCAAAATCTGGGTATCGCCCTCAATCGCGACACCCATCAGCCGGGTACGCGTCGTCTGCGCCTTGGGACTGACGATCGCGACCTTTTGCCCGACCAGTGCATTGACGAGCGTCGACTTGCCCGCATTGGGGGCACCGACAACAGCAATCAGGCCGCAGGATTGTTCGTTCTCATTCATGGGCTGCTCTTGCGCCAGCGCGGATGCGGGGACAAGGGCGTCGTGATGATCAGGGCTCAAGCTGCGCCATCAATGCCGCCGCTGCTGCGGTCTCTGCTTCTTGCTTCGACGTGCCGCTTGCGCTCGCTTCCGCCAGTTTGCCGACGCTGACCCGAACGGTGAAGACCGGCGCATGGTGAGGGCCGGACCGATCAATGATGGTGTATTCGGGCGGGCGGCGATTTTGCGCGGCAGCCCATTCCTGCAGCGCCGATTTGGGATGTTGCGGCGCGCGCGCCTGCATCGTCACCCGATCGCCCCACAGCCGGCGCACCGCCAAGCGCACCGCCATCAGGCCTTGGTCAAGATAGAGCGCGCCGATCAACGCCTCCATCACATCGCCCAGCACATTATCGCTATCGGCCGCGCCATCATCGCGCGCCTGCTTGCCAAGCTTGAGCCGAGGCGCGACGCCATTGGCGCGCGCGACCGTGGCACAGACCGGCCCGGTAACCAGTGCATTTAGTCTTTTGGACAATTGGCCCTCTGGTTCGTCGCCAAACAGCTCAAACAGCCATTCAGCGATGATCAGGCCGAGCACGCGATCACCCAGAAATTCGAGCCGCTCATAGTTCGCGGCGGCCTGGCTGCCATGCGTCAGCGCCCGATCATAGAGCGCGATGTCTTTCGGCTTGGCCCCAAGCAGCTGTTCGAGCCAGCCGCCAAGCGCGGTGTCGTTCAAAAGCCGCCGCCAATCCGCCCCCAGCGAGCGGCGCTGAACCAGGTCCAGGGCAGGAACCAATTGGCGGTGCCATTGGTGGAGAAGAACATCACCACCGCTTTGCCCTCCAGATTGCGGGTCGGGACAAAGCCAATTCCTTGACCGACGACCGGCGGAAAGCGGCTATCGGCGCTGTCGTCACGATTATCACCCATCATGAAGACATGATCGGCCGGCACGATGAACAGGCTTGTATTGTCAGCGGGGGTGTCGCCGCGATCAAGCACATTATAGCTGCGGCCGCTGGGCAGCGTTTCACGAAACTGCGCATAGCGGCAGATCGGCTTGCCATCGTCGCTATCCTGAAATTCCGCAGAACAGGTATAATTGGGGGTAATCGGCACGATGAAATCGGCGATTCGCTGCTTGGGCACCGCCACGCCGTTCAGGATGAGCTGGCCGCGGCGCATCTGGATCGTATCGCCGGGCAGACCAATCACGCGCTTAATATAATCCTCGCCATTGCCGGGCGGCGCCTTGAACACCGCGACATCGCCGCGTTCAGGGAGCCGCGCGAAAATATGTCCCGGAATCAGCGGCAGGCTGAACGGCAGGCTATAGCGCGAAAAGCCGTAATTCCATTTCGACACGAACAAATAGTCGCCAACCAACAACCGTGGCAGCATCGATTCGGACGGGATGTTGAACGGCGAAAAGATAAAACTGCGAAAGATTGCGACGATGATCACCAGTTTGAGCAGGAACGACAGCGTCTCGCGCGTCTCGCCGCGCAATGACGTTGGCATCTTGGCAGTGCTGGCGACATCGGTCATTGGGCGGCTTTGCTTGGGTGCGCTTGCGGCGTCAAGCCGGGTGTTTCGGGTGGCAGGCGCTGAATTGGGACGCTAGAGCAGCATTGGCAGGGCTTTGTGCGGCTTTGCCCGATTATGTGGCCAGCCGCGATTAACCCCGCTGCCGTTGGCGCCAACCTGGAGAAATGCCGATGTCTGCCCCCGATTGGCATCTGATTGAGGCGCTCAATCCACCCCCCTTGCTGTCGCTGTTCGGCGCTGATCCCGATCGGGTGGCGCGGCTTGGCATCGATGTGGCGGGGCTGCATTTTGATTGGTCAAAGACGCATCTGACCGCAGACGTGCTGACCGCATTCGAATCGCTGGCGCGGGCGCAGGACCTGCCAGGCCAGCGCGAGGCGCTGTTCCGGGGCGATGCCGTCAACATCACCGAAGGCCGCGCCGCTGAACATACCGCAGAACGCGGCGAAGGCGCTGCAGACAGCGTCACCCGCGCGGGCCTGCTCCACGCCCGAATGCGCGCGCTGATCGACGCGATTGAAATGGAAGCACTGGGGCCGATCGCACACATCCTGCATATCGGCATTGGCGGTTCGGCGCTGGGGCCCGATCTGCTGATCGACGCGCTGGGGCGCGATGAAGATCGTTATGAAGTGGCGGTCATCTCCAATGTTGATGGTTGCGCGCTGGAAGAGGTGTTCGCGCGGTTCGATCCATCAGCGACCCTGCTCGTCATCGCATCAAAGACCTTTACCACCACCGAGACGCTGCTGAACGCGTCAAGCGCGCTCGAATGGATGCGCGAAGGCGGTAGCGAAGACCCCTATGGCCGCGTGATCGCGCTGACTGCAGCGCCCGACAAAGCCGTGGAATGGGGCATTGATGAAACCAGGGTGCTGCCCTTCGCTGAATCGGTCGGCGGGCGCTATTCGCTCTGGTCGTCGATCGGGTTTCCGGCAGCGTTGGCGCTTGGCTGGGCAGCGTTTGAAGAATTGCTCGAAGGGGCCGGCGAAATGGATCGCCATTTCCGACTTGCTGCAGCGCATGAAAATGCGCCGATGCTCGCCGCCTTCGCCGACCTTTTTTACACGCAGGTAAAGGGGTGCGCGACGCGCGCCACCTTTGCTTATGATGAGCGGCTGCGGCTGTTGCCGAGCTATCTGCAGCAGCTCGAAATGGAATCGAACGGCAAGAGCGTCGGGATCGATGGCCAGCCAATTGGGCGCCAGACGGCACCAATCACCTGGGGCGGCGTTGGCACCGATGCCCAGCATGCGGTGTTCCAGCTGCTCCATCAGGGCACCCATCTGGTGCCGGTGGAATTCGTTGCCGTTACCGAGCCTGGCGACGCGCTTGATGATGAGCATCACCGCCAGTTGCTGCTCAATTGCTTTGCGCAAGGAGCCGCGCTGATGGCGGGCCGCGCCAATGATGCCGATCCGGCGCGGGCCTATCCGGGCGACCGCCCGAGCGCGACGATCCTGATCGAGACGCTCGATCCGCGGTCGCTCGGCGCGCTGATTGCCTTTTATGAACATCGCACCTTTGCCAACGCCGTGCTGCTCGGCCTCAATCCGTTCGATCAGTTCGGCGTCGAGCTGGGAAAGGAAATGGCCAAGGCAGCGGGCAGCGGCGGGCTGGACTTTGATGCGTCCACCACCGATCTGATACGGCGCGCATTCGGATAATCCATCCCGCGATCATCTTGCTGCTAGCGAGCGCTGGCAATTCATCCGGCCCGAAGCTCCAGTAGTTGCTGGGGTGATGTCTTCAAGGAACGACTATGACGACCTATGATTATGACCTGTTCGTGATCGGTGCCGGTTCGGGCGGTGTGCGGGCGGCGCGCGTCTCCTCCGCGCACGGGGCCAAAGTGGCGATTGCCGAGGAATTCAGGGTCGGCGGCACCTGCGTGATCCGCGGCTGTGTGCCCAAGAAACTGCTCGTCTATGGCGCGCATTTTGCCGAAGATCTGGCCGATGCCCGCCGCTTTGGCTGGGATGTGCCCGACTGCGCTTTCGATTGGCCAAGGTTGCGCGACAATGTGCTGGCCGAGGTCGATCGACTCAACGCCGCCTATACGACCACGCTCGACAGCCATAACGTCGAGGTTATCCTCGACCGCGCTGAGGTCACTGGCCCGAACGAGGTCCGGCTGGGCAGCGGCAAGACGGTAACGGCTGGCCGGATCCTGATCGCCACCGGCGCGACGCCGCAATTGCTGCACTTCCCCGGCAGCGAACACGCGATCACCTCCAACGAGGTTTTCCACCTGCCCACCCTGCCCAAACGCGTGCTGATCGCGGGTGCAGGCTATATCGCCAATGAATTCGCCGGCATCTTCCACGAATTCGGCAGCGCGGTGACGGTGGTGAATCGCAGCGACGCCATTCTGCGCGGCTATGACGAGCAGATCCGCGACCGGCTGCTGCAAATATCGATGGGCAAGGGCATCCAGTTCCGGTTCAACACCGTGTTCAAATCGATCACCAAGAACGACGATGGCAGCATGCTGGTTGAGTTCACCACCGGCGAACCGATGACGGTGGATTGCGTGATGTTTGCCACCGGCCGGGTGCCGCATATCGCGGGGCTGGGGCTGGAGGCTGCAGGCGTGCTGCTTGAAAATGGGGCAGTGAAGGTCGACGACGATAACCAGACCAACATCCCCAGCATCTATGCGGTTGGCGATGTGACCAACCGGGTGCAGCTGACCCCGGTAGCAATTCGCGAAGGCCAGGCCTTTGCTGACACGGTCTTCGGGGGCAAACCGACCCGGGTTGATTATGGCTGTATCCCGAGCGCGGTGTTCAGCCACCCGCCAATCGGTGCCGTGGGGCTGACCGAAAGCCAGGCCAAGCAGAAATATGGATCAGTGCGGGTCTATACCTCTGATTTCCGGCCGATGAAGAATGTGCTGGCTGGCCGCAACGAGCGCGCGCTGTACAAGATGGTGTGCGATGCCGCGACCAATCGCGTGGTGGGCCTGCACATGATTGGGCCGGAATCGGGCGAGATCATCCAGTTGGCCGCCGTCGCGCTAAAGGCCGGGCTGACCAAGGACGCGTTCGACCAGACCATCGCCCTGCACCCGACCATGGCCGAAGAGCTGGTGCTGATGAAGTAGCGGCGGGGGGGGGCTACGGATAGCGGCCGATCCGCAATGCGCCTGAATACGGACCATCGCTGACCCAATCGGCAGCCTGAGTGAGCGATCGTTGCGCCCGGCGAAGCGCTTACTCGTGGGCGTTTAAGGTTGTTGTTAACCAACTTCGGCCTAACCCGTGGCACATGGTCGAACCAGCGACATTTTTGCCTTCCGATTTTGAGAAGAGGCGGACGGATGCCGCATGGAAAGCGATATATAGTTCTCAACTGATCATCGAATTCGGTCTCGACGGTACCATCTTATGGGCGAATGCGACATTTCTTGACGCGATGGGATATTCCCTGACGGAGATCGCAGGGCGACATCACCGAATGTTCTGCGAGCCGACATACACGGCGTCGCCAGAATACGCCGCCTTCTGGCGATCGATTGGTGCGGGTGAATCGCAAACCGGACAATATCGTCGTCTCGGCAATGCCGGTCGCGTCGTCCATCTACAGGCGACATATAATCCGGTCATGAACGACGATGGGTATCCAGAGCGGATACTAAAGATCGCATCCGACGTGACTGCTGCCTATGATAAAGCACGGCTTTTTCAAGATGAGCTTCAACGGCAACGGGATACACTGGCGACAACGATGGATGAGTTGGCAGAGATCGTGTCAACGATCAGCGTCATCGCTTCACAGACAAACCTTCTTGCGCTCAACGCCACCATCGAAGCGGCGCGCGCAGGTGATGCCGGTCGCGGATTCGCGGTGGTCGCAAACGAGGTCAAGAAACTTGCTACCGATACCAGCAATGCCACAAAACTAGCGAAAGTGATGATGTCGCGGCAAAACATTGTTTCCTGTTAAAGTTCGCGATGCACGGCAGAGGTGATTGCTCAAAATATTCTGCTCACCCTTTTTAATAAATAACAACGGCGACCCAACACCGGCACAAGGCCAGGTTGACGATGAAGGTGTGGCTGGCCGGACATCCCCCTCTCGACAATTCCCGCCCGTCACGGCACCACTCCCCCCATGACCAAAAAATACGACGCACTGATCATCGGCGGCGGCCATAACGGGCTTGTCTGCGCTTTTTACCTCGCGCGCGCAGGGCTCAAGGTCCGGGTGCTTGAACGCCGCGCCATCATCGGCGGCGCTTGCGTTACCGAGGAATTCCACCCCGGCTTCCGCAATTCAACCGCGAGCTACACGGTGTCGCTGCTGCGCCCGCAAGTGATTGCCGACATGAAGCTGCACGATCGCGGCTTTCGCATCATCGAACGCACGATCAGCAATTTCTTCCCCTTTCCGGATACCTATCTGAAACTCGGCGGCGGCACAGCACGCACGCAAGCCGAATTCGCGCGCTTCTCGCAAAAGGACGCCGATACCTTCCCCGCTTATGAGGAAGCGCTGGAGCGGGTGGCCGAGGTACTGCGCGATTTGTCTTTGAAGACCCCACCCAATGCCGGCGGTGGCATCCCAGCGTTGCTGAGCGCCGCATCGCAGGGGCGCAAGCTGGCGGGGATGAGCGTCGATGCGCAGGCCGATGTGCTCGACATGTTCACCAAGAGCGCGCGCGATTTCCTCGATGGCTGGTATGAGGACGATCACGTCAAGACCGCCTTCGCGTTTGATGCGGTGGTCGGCAATTATGCGGGCGTCAGCACGCCGGGGTCCGCCTATGTGCTGCTCCACCACGTGTTCGGCGAAGTGAACGGCAAGAAGGGCGCCTGGGGGCATAGTGTCGGCGGGATGGGCGCGATCACCAAGGCGATGGCCGAGGCATGCGTCGAACATGGCGTCGAGATCAGCCTGGAAGCGCCGGTCGCGCATGTTTTGGTCGATGGCGGCAAGGCGGTCGGTGTAAAGCTCGAATCGGGCGAGGAGATCGCTGCCGATATCATCGCGGCCAATGTCGGCCCGGCGTTGCTCTATCGCCAGCTGATTGCGGGGAGCGACCTGAAGCCCGATTTCAAGCGCCGGATCGATAACTTCAAGACCGGGTCGGGCACCTTCCGGATGAATGTCGCGCTGTCGGAACTGCCCGATTTCACGGTGCTGCCGGGCAAAGAGAAGGCCGAGCATCATACCGCCGGGATCATCATCGCGCCGGGCATGGACTATATGGACCAGGCCTATGACGATGCGCGCGCCTTTGGCTGGTCGAAGGCACCGATTGTCGAGATGAAATTACCATCGACCGTCGACGATTCGCTGGCGCCTGAAGGACTGCACGTCGCCAGCCTGTTCTGCCAGCAATTTGCGCCCGAGTTGCCGGATGGCCGGTCATGGGATGACGCGCGCGAGGCGGCGGCCGATCACATCATCGATTGCGTCACCCAACATGCGCCCAATTTCAAAGCGAGCATCATCGCGCGGCAGATCCATTCGCCGCTCGATCTCGAGCGCAAGTTCGGCCTCATCGGCGGCGATATCTTCCACGGCAAGATGGGCCTTGATCAGCTTTGGGCGGCGCGGCCGGTGCTGGGGCATGGCGATTATCGTAGCCCGATTGCCGGGCTTTATATGTGCGGTTCAGGCACGCATCCGGGCGGCGGTGTTACGGGCGCGCCGGGGCACAATGCCGCGCGCGAGATTTTGAAGGACCGGACGATTCTAGGCCGGTTGTTTCGTAAGCGGGCGGCGGCCTGAGCGCAGCCAATAGAGCGGCAGCGCGGTCAGCATCAAGGCGATGCTGAGCAGCAGCGCCTCCATGCCCGATCCCCACAACACCCAGGCCGAAAACGCCATGCCGACCACCGCAAGCGGGCGAACGATGCCAAACGCCAGTGCCGCAGCGCAGGCACCGAAATAGAACCACACCGTCGCCGCCGTCGTTAGTTGCAACATGAAGGTGAGCACATCGGTCATGCCGGGAATCGCGCCCGACAGCACCAACAGGCTGGCGACGGCGCTCGACAGCAGCATAGCGATGATCGGCACGTCGCGATCCGTAGTCCGCCCCAGAACCGCCGGGATTATGCCAGCGCGGGCCATGCCCAGCGGCAGCTCGCCCTGCATCAACACCCAGCCATTAAGGCACCCTATCGCCGCGATCGACGCAAAGGCAGCAATGACGAGACCGGCGCCACGCCCCCAGAAATTTTCGACAAACATCGCAATCGGCGCATCGGACGCAGCAACCATCGCTTCGGGCAAGGCAAGCACGATGCCGTTGCACAGAATGATGTATAAGATCCCCGTCAGCAGCGTGCCGACCAAGGTCGCCCGCAGCACGTTGCGCGCTGGATCGCGCACGCGCTCTGCTGCCAGCGACGCGCATTCGAACCCGACGAGCGGAAAAAAGGCAAGCGTCAGCACCATCGTGAACTTACCCGCATCAAACGGCGTATGCGGGTTAGCCGAGAACCGCGCCGGATCGACCACGGACAGGCCAGCGAGGATCGCCGCGACCGCCACCAGCGGCAGCAATTTCAGCACCGTCGTCAGCACTTGAAACCGGCCAGCCCCCTTTGCCCCGCCAAAATTGAGCGCGGTCAGCGCCCAGATCAATGCCGCCGCCGCCATCGCGGTGGCGAGCGGCGTGGCGGTGAGCGCGGGGAAAAACTGCGCGCCATAGCGTACCGCCGTCAACGCGATGATGGCATTGGCCGAACAGATGCCGACCCAATAGCTCCAGCCGACCAGCAACCCTGGTAACGGCCCCAGCCCCTCCGCCACGATGGCAATTGTGCCGGTCGCATCGGGGCGCGCAGCCGTCAGCCGGGAAAGGACATAGGCCAACAGCAAAGCGCCCGGAATGGCGACGAGCCAAGCGGCCGCCCCCGTCCAGCCGAACGGCGCAAGCTGCGCTGGCTGGACAAAAATGCCCGAGCCGATCATCCCGCCAACGACCAGCGCGGTTGCCGTCCAGAAGCCGAATGGTCGTGATTGCGTGGTCATGTACGCTACCCC
This sequence comes from Sphingomonadales bacterium Ga0077557, assembly GCA_001464615.1. Classification (GTDB taxonomy): domain Bacteria; phylum Pseudomonadota; class Alphaproteobacteria; order Sphingomonadales; family Sphingomonadaceae; genus Sphingomonas. Next base: position 36,152 of record LNFI01000027.1, read on the forward strand.
CGAAAGCCCGACCGCGAAGGAAGCATGTTTATGGGTCAGGCGATAGCCCGGCCTTCAATCGCGCCACGCGGCGACGCCGGTAGAGGGCAGCAACCGATCACCGATGATCAGCGGCGCGCCGACGAAATCGGTGATATCGACCGGCTCTGGCCCATAGTTGAAAGCAAAGGTCATATCACCTGCCCGCCGCAATCTAATATCGCAGGGCAGCGTTGTGACGGCAACGCCAGACTCTGACGCCATCATGCTCAGCAGCCGTTCTAACAGTGCCGCATCGGGCCAGCCCGCTAGATAGCGCAGCGCGCCCTGCCGATAAACGATGCCCCGTCCGTCTCGCACTGCGATCTCGGGCTCGAGCGCGGTTTCGACATGCTCGAACCAGCGCGCGACGGTAAAGCCATCGCCTTGCTCGACCAGCCCCTCGCGGAGCGATTCCACGCGGGGGATCGTGATCGGAAGGACATCGCGCAGCGGCCCCGGTGGCAGCCCTTCCGGAATCTGGAAGTCACGCGTTCGGCTGCCGCTACGCGGGCCGAACAGCACCGGCACGCCCAGCCCCGTCAGCCGTTCGGTCAGCGCCGGATCGAGGATCGGCAGTGACGGCGCGACGACCAGCTTGTAGCCGTCGAGCGGGGCACCGGACGGCAGGATATCGACATCCAACCCCATCTGCCGAAGTGCCGAGTAGAAGGCGAAGACCAGCTCCATATAGCGAAAACTGCGTCCCTGCGGTTGCGCCTCGAACAGCCAAGCGGCTTCGTAGGAAAACAGCAGCGCGACCGATTTGGGCGGCGCGCCGAGATCGCCCAGCATAGCCAGATCGCCCGCCGCCGCCCGCGCCTCATGCGCGCCGACATCGTCGACGCTGTCGGGGCGGAGCAGCCCGGCATGGTGCATTTCCTGCGCAAACGGGGCCTGTCGCCAGCGGAAATAGCTGACCAGTTCCGCGCCGTGTGCGGCTGCCTCCAGCGTCCAGAGCCGGACCATGCCGGGGAGTGGTGCTGGGTTGTGCGCGGCCCAGTTCACCGGGCCGGGCTGCTGCTCCATCACCCACCAACGCCCCTTGGCGCAGCCGCGATAGAGATCGTGGTGGAAGGCGGCGATGTCGGGGTGGCCTTGCCGCGCGTAACGCAGCTTGTCGTCGCGCCCAAACCAGAATTGTTCGAGAAAGCCGATCGGGTAGCTGTCCCATGTCGCCACATCGAGATCGCGAGAAACGGCGTGGTGATCGAATTCGGTGAAGAAGCCCATATAGTTATGGACGATATCGCGACCCGGCGAACCGCTGCGCAGGAGATCAACCTGCAGCCGGTTGAACGTCACGACCTCGTCGGAGGCGAAGCGGCGATAATCGAGGACATGCGCCGGATTGGGTTCGGTGACGGTCAAATGCGGCGGATCGATCTCGGCGAAGGACCGGTATTCCTGGCTCCAGAAGACATTGCCCCAGGCAGTGTTGAGCGCAGCCACATCTTGATATTGGCGCTCCAACCAGCGGCGGAAGCCTTGCGCGGCGCTTTCTGAATAGCTGACGATCGTATCGTGGCAGCCATATTCATTGTCGGTCTGCCACGCGACGATGCCGGGGTGGTTGCCATAGCGCTCCGCCAGCGCAGCCGTGATCCGCGCGCATTCGCCGCGATAGCCGAGATGCGAGAAGCAATAATGCCGCCGCGAGCCAAAGCGCCGCTCCTGCCCGTTAGCATCGATGGCCAGCATGTCGGGCATTTTGTTGACGAGCCATTTGGGCGGCGTCGCGGTGGGCGTACCGAGGATGATCCCAAGCCCGGCGGCGTGGAGCGTATCAATCGCGCGGTCGAGCCAGCCCCAGTCGTAGCGCCAGGGTTGCGGTTCGATCCGGCTCCAGGCGAATTCGCCGATCCGTACGCGCGTCAGACCCATCTCGACCATGCGGCGTGCGTCATCGGCCCAAATCTCTTCGGGCCAATGTTCGGGATAATAGCAGCAGCCCAGGCGCATCATGCGGGTTCATCCTCTTGGTCAAACGCAACCAGCCAGGCGGTTGCCGGGCGCGACAGCGGCAGCACTAGGCCAGTGTCGCGCAACAGGCGGCCGCTGAGCAGCTGACCCGCAACGCCATTTGGTGGCTTTGGTCCCGCGAGCGGGAAAGTGACGATGTAGCGGCGATCGGCTGGCAGCCCCGGGAAACGGACGGGTCCTGCGTTGTAATCGGTTGCCATGTCCGCGCGCGCGACCAGTGCCAGCGCCTTGCCATCCCGTTCGATCAGCGTGCCGAACAGGCCAGGGTCGTCAAAGGCGATTTCGTAGAGGGTGCCATTGTGCAGCAGATCGCGATACTGCTTGTAGCAGGCGATATGCGCGGCAAGCGTTGCCCGGTCAGCGTCACTCATCGCCGCCGGATCGGCCTCCACCCCCATATGCCCGAACAGCGCGACCTTAGCGCGGAAGTCTATTGGCAGTATGCGCCCGGTGATCGGGTTGGGGCTGGGGCCGACATGGTTGCCCATCACCTCGGGCGGCAGGAACAGGCTCCAGGCGCGGTTGATGCGCAAGCGTTCGATCGCGTCATTATTGTCGCTCGGCCAGACGCGGTGGCAGCGGCTGAGCATGCCATAATCGATCCGCCCACCGCCACTCGCGCAACTTTCAATCTCAACATTTGGGTGCGCGGCGCGGAGCCGATCGATCAGCGCATAGAGCGCCAGCGTCTGGTTGTGACCAGCACCGTCATTGGGGAAGTGCTCACGGTTGTGATCCCATTTGAGATAGGCGATGCGATGCACCGAAAGCAGCCCGTCGAGCACACCGAACAGATGGTCGCTCACCTCGGGCTTCGCCAGATCGAGCACCAATTGGTGCCGCTGCGTCGGGCGATAAACGCCGGGCCGATGCAGGCACCAATCGGGATACGCGCGGTACAGATCGCTGTCCGGACTGACCATTTCGGGTTCGACCCACAGGCCGAAATCCATGCCGAGTGCTGTGACATGATCGATCAACGGGGTCAGACCGTTCGGGAATAGCCGGGAGTCCGGCGTCCAATCGCCGAGGCTGGTGGTGTCGTCCCGCCGCCCGGTGAACCAGCCATCATCGACGATAAAGCGTTCGATTCCGATCGCGGCGGCGTCGCTCGCCAACCGCATCAGGCTCGCCTCGTTCATGTCGAAGGCGAGCGCCTCCCAGCTGTTGAGATGGACACGGCGGGGGCCCCAATTGGCGCGACCGGTTAACACATCGGATCGCACATGCGTGTGCAGGGCACGACGCACTTCATTTCGCCCACCATCAACAATCGCCAGCACCGCATCGGGGGTCGTGAAGCGCGCACCGGGGGCAAGGATGATCTCGCCCGGATCGTACCGCGCACCCATTTGCAGAATCGCCCCATCGGCATCGCGCTCAATGACGGTTTCATGGTCGCCGCTCCAGGCGAGATGAAGCGCGATGGCACGGCCATGATCCGCGCTGAAACCGCCGTCATGCGCGATCAACCAATTGGCCCCGCCAAAACCCGGCCGCCCGCCGCGCGACTCTCCGCCGCTTCGGCCATGCGGGATCGGCGCAGTCACCTGATGCATTTCGCCTGCCCAATGACCGTGAAAGCGCGTCGCGTACGTCGCCCAGCCGGGCAGCGGCAGCGCGATGCTGGCAAGGCGGTCGATGGCAAGCGGGGTATCTCCCGCATTGATGATCGTCGCGCTCGCCCGGATGATATCACCCGCACCAATCCGCCAATCGACAAGCACGCGGAGCCCGGCGACCAAATCCTCCAGCGCGATATGCGCAGATCGATCCGCAATCCGCGCGCCGCTGCCAAGCACTAGATTGGTGGGCAAGGCAGCCATGCCGCGACGCAGTGCCATGGCGGGCAACCCCAAATAACCGCGACCCAGCTGCGGCCAGATCGTCGCGAGATCGGGGACATCAGGCTGCGACCCGTGCCGCTTGGGGCGAACCGCCAGCCGCAGCGCGTGGAGGTCTTCGTCGTCGGGGAGTTTGCCGTCGACATGAAGCAGCGACGGCGGCGCACCGGCCAATGCATCAAACACGATCGTGATTGCGGTGCCGTCTATGCGCTGTGGACTCTCCATCCGGTAACCCTTGCCACGCTCGCGCTTGCACGCAAGGTGCTAGCCCCTATGGTCGCGTGAAAATCAGCGCGGGGAGTAGGTTGGCATGGCATTGAATGGCGGCGTCCAGATGGGCGTGGCGATCCTGTTGCTCGCCGCGATTGGCCTGGCGACCTGGCTGAAGGTACGCAGCGCCCGGCACGACGGTAGCGAGAAGGACGTCTATCTGGCGGGCGGGGGCTTAAGCTGGGTGTTCGTCGCGGGATCGATCACGCTCACCAATTTATCGACCGATCAGCTCGTCGGCATGAACGGCAACCAGATGTTGCTGCTCGCCTGGTGGGAAATTTCGGGCTTTATCGGGCTGCTGATTCTCGCCTTCATCTTCGTGCCAATCTATTATCGCAACGACTGCACAACCGTCACCGAGCTGCTCGACCGGCGCTATAAGGGGGATACAAGGAGCGTTCGGATGTTGATTTCGGCGCTGTTCCTGTTCGGCAACATCCTGATCTACCTGCCGGCAGGGCTGTATAGCGGTGCGTTGTTCCTGGAATCGCTGTTCGGCGACGGCGCGCCGCTGATCGTTTTTGCGATTATCCTGGCAGTGATCAGCGCGGCCTATACCATCTTGGGCGGCCTGCGCGCGGTGGCGGTGATGGACACCTATTCAGGCTTTGGCGTGCTGGCGATTGCGGTGCTGATTGTCGTTCTGGCGCTGGCGGCGGTGAATTATGACTTGTTCGGCGGGGTGCCGGCAGAGCGCACATCAATGATTGGCGGGCCGGATTCGCCGATCCCGTTCCACACGCTGTTCACCGGCATGATCTTCATCCAGATCTTCTATTGGTCGACGAACCAGAACATCACCCAAAAGGCGATGACCGCGCCGACGGTGCGTGAGGCGCAAAAGGGCGTGCTGGCAGCGGCGGCGATCCGCATCATGATCATCCCCATCATCGTCACGGTGCCGGGGGTGGTGGCGTTCAAGCTGATCGGCGATGTCGGCGACAAAGCCTATGGGCTGCTGGTCGCGCAGGTGCTGCCGGGCTGGCTGTCGGGTGCCTTCGCGGCGATGATCGCCGCGGCGGTGATCGCGCATACCAGCGCGGTGCTCAATTCAACCGTCGCGCTCTATGCGGTCGATTTCCACAAACCGTTTTTCGGCGAAGCTGCCGATAATTGGCGCCTGAGCATGATCGTGACGATCATCGTGACGATTTCGTCGGTGCTGCTGGTGCCGGTCTATGAGAACGCGACCAGCATCATCAATCTGCTGCAGCAATTAAACGGGCTGTCGTCGATGCCGATCCTGTCCGCCTTCGTCGTCGGGCTGATGTTTAGGGGGGTCGGCGCGAGTGCAGCAACGTCGGGCGTGGTTTGGGGCGTGGCGCTTTACGCGGTTTATAGCTTCGGCCTGCAACCGGCGGGGATCGTGACGCTGCACTATATCGATTTCATGGTGATCACCCTGGTGAGTTCGGTGCTGTTCGCGCTGGCGGTCAATCGCTTTGCGCTGGGGCGGCGGGCTGAGTTCGTCGGCTGGAAACGGGCGACGGCGTGACGCTGGCGACTGACCAGCCGCACCGACGGCGCAACCCGCTGAACGGGCGCTGGGTGCTGGTCTCGCCGCACCGGCTGGCACGACCCTGGCAGGGTCAGGAGGATGCGCCCGACCGGAGCACGGGGCCGTCCTATGATTCAGGCTGTTATCTCTGCCCCGGCAATGAACGTGCCGGCGGCCATCGCAACCCCGATTATGCCGGCACCTTCGTTTTCGACAACGACTTCGCCGCCATGCTGCCCAGTACCGCAGAGGCCGCAACCGAAGACCCGCTCTTCGCTGCCGAACAGGCGCGCGGGGTGGCGCGAGTGATTTGCTATTCGCCCGATCATGCGCTGACGATGCCCGAGCTGTCGCAGGCGGCGGTGCGCGGGATTATCGATTGCTGGTGCGCGCAAAGTGCGGCGCTGGGCGCGACCTATCGATCGGTGCAAGTCTTCGAAAACAAGGGCGCGATGATGGGCTGTTCGAACCCGCATCCGCACGGGCAAATCTGGGCGACGGCGCATCTGCCAGATGAGGCAGCCACCGAGGATAGGACACAGCGCAGCTATCGGGATCAGCACAACGCCCCGATGCTGGTCGATCTCGCGGCGCGCGAAGCGGGCGGCGAGCGGCAGGTTGCGGCCAATGACGATTGGCTGGCGATCGTGCCCTATTGGGCGAGCTGGCCATTCGAAACGCTGTTGCTGCCGCGTTTCGGCGTGCAGCGCATGCCCGATCTCGCGCCCAATCAGCGCGACAGCCTGGCTGATATCCTGCGCCGGCTGACCGCGCGCTATGACAATCTGTTCGCCACGCGCTTTCCCTATTCGATGGGCTGGCACGGCGCGCCCTTTGGCGATGCCGACGTGACGCATTGGCAGCTCCACGCGCATTTCTATCCGCCGCTGCTGCGCTCGGCGAGCGTGCGCAAGTTCATGGTTGGCTATGAAATGCTCGCCGAACCGCAGCGCGACCTGACGCCCGAAGCCGCCGCCGCGATGCTGCGCGCGGTGCCGGATGTGCTGGCATGACGGGGCCCAAAGAGCGTGCCGTCGCCGCTTATCGCGCGGCCTATGGCGAGGCCCCTGTCCGGCTGAGCTATGCGCCCGGCCGGGTCAATCTGATCGGCGAGCATACCGATTATAATGACGGCTTCGTTTTTCCCTGCGCGATCGATCGGGGAACGGCGGTTGCCGTTGGTCCGGCTTCCGACGCGATGATCGACGTCGTGAGCGCTGATTATGGCGAGGCCGACCGGTTCGATCCCGCCGCGCCGTACGAGGCAGCACCGGGCTGGCGCACCCATGTTCGCGCTGTGGCGGGCGTGTTCCGCGCACGCGGCATTGCGATCGGCGGCATGCGGATCGCGATTGCGGGCGACGTGCCGCAGGGGGCAGGCCTCTCCTCCTCCGCCTCGCTCGGCGTGGCGCTGGGCGCGACGTTCGACATCGAGCGCGCGCTCAGCCCAACCGACCTCGCGCTGATCGCCCAGGCGGCGGAAAATGATTTTGTCGGCTGTGCCTGCGGGATCATGGACCAGCTGATCTCCGCGCGCGGCGAAGCGGGCGCGGCGCTGCTGATCGATTGCCGGTCGCTTGAGGCCAGATCGGTGCCGCTGCCCGCCGATATGGCCGTGCTGATCGTCCATTCGGGCATCACGCGCGGGCTGGTCGACAGCGCCTATAATGAGCGCCGCGCGGCGTGCGAGGCGGTGGCGGCGCATTTCGGCATCGGCGCTTTGCGTGATCTGGATGCAGCGACGCTGGCGGCGGGCGAAGCCGCGCTCGACCCGGTTGCCTTTCGCCGGGCGCGCCATGTCGTGACCGAGAATGCGCGGACCTTGGCGATGCCCGCCGTGCTCGCCGCGAGCGACTGGACCAGGATTGGCGCGCTGATGGCCGAATCGCACGCCTCAATGCGCGATGATTTCGAGATCACATTGCCCGAAATCGATCAGCTCGCCGCGACGCTATCGGCAGCAACCGGCGGCGTCGGCGGCGCGCGGATGACGGGCGGCGGCTTTGGCGGCTGCGTCGTTGCGCTCACTCGGCAAGACCGTTTACCCGCACTGAGGCAGGCATCGCTCGACCATTTCGCTGCCATCGGCCGCGCGCCCGGCCTGATCCACGCCTGCCGCCCCAGCGCCGGGCTGGAGCGCTCCGGCTACCAGAACTGAGTCCCCGGTGGCCCCTTGAACGGGCCCGCGACTGCGCTGGTAATCCAGCCGCCGTAGAAGCCGCCCGGCTGTGGTGTCACCTGCTCACCATTCACAAAGCAGGCGTCTATCGGGCCTGCATAAAAGGCGATGTGATCGCGCAGCATTGCAAAGTTCGGGGTGGGTGCGGGATAGGCCCAGCCGACGCGGCGTGCCCGCTTCGTCGGCCCGACAACGTCGAAATAACGCGCCTGCCCCTTCCATTCGCACATGCTCGCCGAGCCGCCGGCCAGTGCGAGCATCGCAGGATCAACATCGGCGGGCGGGAAATAATAGCTGGGCGGGTGGCTCGTCTCAAGTGTGCGGACGCCGTTTCGCGTCTCGGCCAGCAGCTTCCCGTCGAACAGAATGCGCAAATGAGCGTCGGTCAGCGCCGCAATCGCGGGACGCGGATAATCCCAAACGCTTTCCTGGCCGGGGCGGATGGGATCGGGAGTTGGGTGTTGCATGATTTGGTCTCCTTTTACCCATTACCTCCCCGTTCGGGCTGAGCCCTTCGACTGCCTGCCAAGGCAGGCGCTCAGGACTGGCTTCAGCCTGAAGGGCTGAAGTCGAAGGCCAGGCGGAACGCGTGCCCTTCGACTTCGCTCAGGGCGAACGGGTTTGAGCGGTCATCCCCCACGCCGCCCTCCACCACCCCTCAACCCGGCGGCGGCACCAGCCCCCAGCTCTTCATCAGCACCGCCTGCGCGACCATCACAATCAGCCAGTGGACGACATCGGCTATCACCACGCGCGGCTCCAGCCCGCGATAGCTGAGCGTCACCGCCAACACCGGCAGCACGAAGCCCGCCCAGATCACCACGGCACTGCCCACCGCCATGATCCACGGGCTGGCCTTGTCCGGCGCTAGGATCAGCGCGCCCGCCAGAATCGACGCCAGCCAGAACTGCGCGAGCGCCGCCAGCACGATCAACCCCCGCGACGGCGGCTTTGCGCCCCAGCCGACGAGCAGATGGTGCGCCGCATCGATGCTCAGCCCCAGCGCAGCCGCGGCAAGAATGGGCATCAGGTTGAGGAGGATATAGACCATCGGGTGCCCCAAACGGCCCTGAACTGGCCGACGCATCAGGCTATCCCCCCGCCCCCGCCCTGGCAACGGGCTACGCAAAACTTGACGCGGGGCCAGTTATGGCGCATCGCCCGCTCGCTCGTCCGGTCCTTTTTGCCGAGACCCGCCCAGCCGCCCTTTTGCGGCGCATCCCAATTGGACGTCCATGCCCTTCACCGCTCTCCCCCCGCTTCTGTCAGAAGCGCTCACCGCCCGTGGTTATACTGCCTTCACCCCCGTGCAGACGCAGGTGATCGAGGCCGAAGCGCTGGGCCGCGACCTGATCGTCTCGGCGCAAACGGGCTCCGGCAAGACCGTGGCGTTCGGCATGGCGATGTCGGGCGAGATTCTCGACGAGAATGGCGCGCTGCCCTTTATCCGCGAGCCGCTTGCGCTGGTCATCGCGCCGACGCGCGAACTCGCGCTGCAGGTCAGCCGCGAACTGATGTGGCTCTACGGCAAGCTCGGCGCGCGGATCGCGACCTGTGTCGGCGGGATGGACGCGGCCAAGGAACGCCGCAGCCTTTCGCAAGGCGCGCATATTGTTGTTGGCACGCCGGGCCGGTTGCGCGATCACCTCGAGCGCGGCTCGCTTGACCTGCGCTCGTTGCGCGTCGCCGTGCTCGATGAGGCCGACGAAATGCTCGACATGGGTTTCCGCGAAGACCTGGAGCAGATCCTCGACGCGACGCCAACCGAGCGCCGCACATTGCTGTTCTCGGCGACGATGCCCAAGCCGATCATCGCGCTCGCCAAGCGTTATCAGCGCGATGCGCTGCGCATCTCGACCGTTGGCGAGGATCGCGGGCATGGCGATATCAGCTATCAGGCGGTGACTGTCGCGCCTGCCGATATCGAGAATGTCGTCGTCAATCTGCTGCGCTTCCACGAAGCCGAAACCGCGATGCTGTTCTGCGCAACGCGCGACAATGTCCGCCACCTTCATGCCGGGCTGACCGAGCGTGGCTTCGGCGCGGTGGCGCTGTCGGGCGAGCATAGCCAGAACGAGCGCAACGCCGCTTTGCAGGCGCTGCGCGACCAACGCGCGCGCGTTTGTGTCGCGACCGATGTTGCCGCGCGCGGGATCGATCTGCCGACACTCAGCCTGGTCATCCATGTCGAGCTGCCGCGCGATGCCGAGGCGCTTCAGCACCGTTCGGGCCGCACCGGTCGCGCGGGCAAAAAGGGCACCGCGATCCTGATCGTCCCCTATCCGCGCCGCCGCATGGTCGAGCGGATGCTGACAGGCGCCAAGATCAACGCCGACTGGATCAACCCGCCATCGAGCGAGGACATCCGCAAGAATGATCGCGAGCGGTTGATCACCCAGTTGCTCGAACCCGTCGAGATCGACGAGGACGACCGCGAGCTGGCACAGCGCCTGCTGACCGAGCGCACACCGGAGGAAATCGCGGCGGCCTTGGTCCGCGCCTTCCGCGCGAAAATGCCCGCGCCCGAGGAATTGATCGACCGCGAGAAACAGCCACATGGCAGTGCCGACGGCCACCGCGCCGGCTTTGAGGATACTGTGTGGTTCAAGATGGGCATCGGTCGCCGCCAGAATGCCGATCCGCGCTGGATTTTGCCGCTCATCTGCCGCCGCGGCCACATCACCAAGAATGAGATCGGCGCAATCCGGATCGGCGCGAACGAAACCTTCTTCCAGATTCCGCGCGCCGCCGCGGCCAAGTTCAAGGACTCCCTGAAGCGCACTGCCGGTGGCAGCGACGATGACGGTGGTGTCGAGATCGAGGCATCGGCGACGGGCCCCGCAGCCGAGGGCGGCAACGACCGCCACAAGCGCGGCGGCCCGCCGGTCAAGCGCTATGCGGCCAAGCCTTCGGGCGGCAGGCCGGGTGGTCCTCCAGGGGCACGCCCCGGCGGCCCGCCGCGCGGTGGTCCGGGTGGTCCGGGTGGGCGTCCGAAACCGGCGTTTCGACCGAAGTAATCCGCGATGCGCATCCTAGTCGATGCCGATGCCTGCCCGGTGAAAGACGAAATCTACCGCGTCGCTGATCGCCACGGCGTGCCGGTGTCGATCGTCGCCAACAGCGCCTTTCGCGTGCCGGTGGGGCCGATGGTCGAACGCGTGGTGGTGAACGACAGCTTCGACGCCGCCGATGACTGGATCGCCGAACGAGCGGACGCCCGCAGCATCGTTATCACCGCCGACATCCTGCTCGCCGACCGCTGCCTGAAGGCAGGCGCGACCGTCATCGCCCCCACCGGCAAGCCCTTCACCACCAGCTCGATCGGCAGCGCCATCGCCACCCGCGCGATCATGGCCGATCTGCGCGCCGGTGGCGACGTGATTGGGGGACCGGCACCGTTCGGGAAGGCCGACCGGTCGCGGTTTCTCTCGGCGCTCGATGTGGCGTTGGTGAGGGTGAAGCGGGCGGGGTGAGGAGGACTTCGCCGGCCGGAATTGGTGGATAGGGGTCGTTCGCTCAGTTTGGGGGAGATTTGGAATCGGGCAGGCGAAGGCTTTCTCGAAATGCCTGAACCTCGTCAGTAGAGCGCTCCAATGCTCGTCGGTAGAGGTGTTCGAGCGCCGCTTTGTAGCTAGGCCGGTCAGCCCAGATGCCTGGCTCGGCCCTAATCAGGTTCGACAGCACGTCTCCCGGATAGTAGCCGCCTTCGAACAACGGGTCATGCTCTAGCTTCGGCCAGACCAGATCGAGCAGGTAAGGGTACCCATAGTGCTGGACTAAAAGCCGACCAATTTCTTCGTCGGTTAGCTCTCGCAGTGGTTTTTTCCATGACCTCTGGATCGCCGCAATCATGGGCGTCGGAGCATCGTCCGGGTTCCCCTCGCTCCAACCACTTAGTTGCTCGAGGGAAAGCGAGAGATCGGTGAGTGCAGCGGCCATCCAGTAGTTAGGACACAACTACTGAATGTCCACAACTGGGCGATTTCTGAAATACTCCACTGTCACCCAGGACTTGATCCGGGGTCCCGCTTTTCTTCGACCGGGCAAGGCAGCGGGACCCCGGGTCAGGCCCGGGGTGACGGGCTTGTGAAACATGGGGCGGTCGTTGCCCCCCAAGCAAAAAAAGCCCGCCGCCCCAGGGGAGGGGGCGACGGGCGGGTCCCGGTCTTTCCGGGTCTGCGCCCCCGCAAAGGGGGGAAAACGGAGGCGCAGGAAGGGAGGAGAAGATTAGATTTTGCGTGCGGCGATGATCGCGCCGCCCTTGCCTTGCTGCACCAGCACGGCGGTCTTCAAACCAGCAGGCGCTGCGGGGAGCGTGAAGCTCTGCGCCCGGCCCTGCCACTGGCCGATGCTGGTCAGCTGGCGGACGATGTTGCGATGCGGGATCGTGCGGCCGCCATTTTCGCCGGCCTGAATTGCTACTTCTACCGTGCGCGGGTCATAGTTGACCGCCCACACCGTTGCGCCACCATTGCCTGCGCCGACCGTCACCTGGTTGCCGACCACGTCGATTTCCGGGCCCGCCGAGTTGGCGTTACGCGCAATCGCCTGGTTCAACTCGCCTTCGCGGCTGCCGAGGACCGCGTCACGCCCGTTGACGATCACCTGCGGCGTCGCGACCTGGCCACGACCGGCGGTGTGGGCATAATCCCATTGGCGCGCGGTGAAGGCGGGGCTGGCGAAGGTGTCTTTCCAGCCAAGATTATCCCAATAGGTGACCGAAAAAGTCAGCGGGATGACGTCGGCGCGGTCAGCATATTTGTTGACCACGTTGATCGCCGGTGGGCAGGAGGAGCAGCCCTGGCTTTGATAAAGTTCGATGACGGTTGGGTGGGCGGCATCGCCAGTGGCGGCGACTGTGGTTGCGGGTGCACCGGCGCCTTCGCCCTCACCAGCAAGCGCCGAAGGGGTCGCCGTCGCGCCCGAGCAGGCAGCGAGGAAGAGAGCAGTCGAAGCAGCGAGGATGGTACGCATGATAGGCTCCTGAGTGTCCTGGAGAAGCAGGCCATCTGGCTGCCTCATGCTACCCTATTCGCGGGGGCCGCTAGGGTGGTTACAGGGCGCGCAAAAAATTGAGCGGCGCACGATGCATGGACGGTTGGGGGGCGGGGGTTTAGGCTGCACGCTCCACGATCCGTTTGGAAAAACCATCATGTCGATCAATCGCCGCAACATGATGATGGGCCCGGTGGCGTTTCCGCTCGCTGCCCGCGCCGCCGCCCTCCCCAGGGGTGGTGCGGCACGTTCCGATGATGAGGCCTATTGGGCCAGCGTCGCCGCGCAATACGACGTCACCTCACAAGTCATTCAGCTAGAGAATGGCAATTGGGGCATCATGGCGCGTCCGGTGCTCGCCGCCTATGAACGCGCAATCGAGCGGGTCAATCGCGAGAATAGCTTCTACGCCAGGCGGACGATGGAGCAGGATCTGCTCGCGGTTCGGGCGCGCGTCGCGTCAGCGTTGGGCGTGGCGACAGACGAGATCGCGCTGACCCGCAATGCAACCGAAGCGCTGCGCGCGCTGATCGAGGGCTATACCAAGCTGCGCCCCGGCGACGCTGTGCTCTACGCCGATCTCGATTATGACAGCATGCAGGGCTATGTCGAAGGACTGCGCGCGCGGCGCGGTGTCGAGGTCACGCGCATCGCCTTACCCGAGCCCGCGACCTGGCAGGGGCTGATCGATGCCTATGCGCAGGCCCTGGAGGCCAATCCACGGATCAAGTTGATTTTGCTCACCCATCTCAGCCACCGGACGGGGCTTGTCCTGCCGGTGCGCGAGATCACCGCGCTGGCACGGGCAAAAGGCGTCGATGTCATTCTGGATGCCGCGCATAGCTGGGGCCAAATCGACTTTTCCTTCCCCGGCCTGGGCGTCGATTTTGCTGGGTTCAACCTCCACAAATGGATGGGCGCGCCATTGGGGGTTGGCGTCGCTTATGTCCGCAAAACGCGGGTGCGCGATATCGATGTCGATCCCGCCAACGGGGGAGGCGAAGCAGACGATCTTCAGGCGCGCGTTCACACGGGCACCCCTGATTATGCCGCTCAGTTGACTGTGCCCGATGCGATCGCCTTCCAGGAGACAATCGGGGCCGGCCCGCGCGCGGCGCGGCTGAAGCTGTTGCGCAATCGCTGGGTGGAACCGCTGCGCCAGGTCGACGCGTTGCAGATTTTGACGCCCGCAGACCCCCGGCTATCCGGCGGCATCACGTCGTTTCGATTCAAGGGGAAAGGATCACGGGCCGACAATATCGCGATCGCCAAGCAGCTGCTTGACGAGTTTGGCATTTTTTCGGTTCACCGCGTCGGCGTCGCGGCAGGGTGTTGCGTCCGGATTACGCCGGCGTTGTTTACGACGCTGGATCAGGTCGATGCGTTGGCTGTTGCGCTTAGAACAATCGCGGCGCGGATGGTGTAACCGGGCGCCAAGGCGCGCCGTTTACTACCAGCGAAGCAGCTTCGGCCCCACCAGCGCGCCCGCGCCCGCTGCCAGCACCATGCCCAGCGTATACCAGGTGAGCACAAAGGTCGCCGATACTTCGGGGCAATGCAGCCCATAGATCGTCGCGGCGCAGGCGCCCGAGACTAGCCCGGCCGCTGCCCCCGCTGCGGTCAGCCTTGTCGGCGCAAGCGCGCGGAATGCCCAGAGCATGCCGCCGAACACCGGCAGCGACAGCATCGCGACCCGCGCCGAACATTCACGCCAGCTGCCGCCCAACCACATCGGCAGCCAGCCGCCAACGGGTGTTTCGGACAGTTCGACAATCGAAGCGACCGCGAGCAGCGCGAACGGGACCAGGAGCAACCAGGCATGGCGCATCCGCGGCGCATCCGGCCGGGCGACATGCAGCGTGGCGACCAGCGCGAGCAGCGCCAGCGAAATCGTATAGGCCCATTTCATCGCAAAGCCGACGGTCATCATCGCGCCGGGCAGATCAGGCCGAAAGCCCATCCACGGCACCATCACGGCAAGCGCGGCCAGCCCACCACCGATCAGCCCGATCGCCAGCCGCTGTTCGGCAGCATAGGGGGAAATCGCGCGGGTATCGGCGCTGAGGGACTGGATCAGATCTTCGCTACGCATTACTTGCCCTTCAGTCGTTCAGCGAGCGCCTTAAGCCCGCGGTGGACGGAAACCTTCACATCGGCCTCGCTGATGCCAGCGCTTTCGGCAGCCTCGGCAACGCTCAACCCATCAATCTTCGTCTGGCGGATCGCCTTGGCCTGCTTGGGGGAAATACCCTCCAGCAGCTTGTCGACATCCAGTTGTGCGGACGCCGCCTCCTGGAATCCTTCCGCCATCAATATCTCTTCAAGTCCTTCGAACGACACGTTGTTCTTCGTGCGCCGGAAATGATCGATCATCTTGTACCGCGCAACCGCATAGGCCCAGGCCGTGAACGGCCGGTCGCGATCGTAACTCGCGCGCCTTGTGTGAATCGCAATCAACGTATCCTGCACCAGATCCTCGACATCATCACCGGCACCGCGCAAGCGGCGACCGAAGAAAGAGCGCAACAAAGGCAGCATCGCGGTCAGCAAGGCGTTTTGGGCGGCGGCGTCTCCATCGAGCCCGCGCACCATCAACGCCTTGAGCTGTTCCTCGCTCATCCCTCGCCGTGTTCCTGATAACGCCATTCGGTTCATCCGCGCGGAAGGTTACAATTCGGTCGCCAGCCCATGCCGATAGAATTTTTCTTACCCAGTTGTAACCATGTTTCGCTGCGCCGCGAAAAAGCAACCACGACCTGCCTTTCGGGGCCTCCCAGGTTGTCGGGCGGCGCGATTTCCCCCAAGGGTCGCGCCGCTCGTTATGGGATACACTCCCCATCGACAAGCACGGGCCGATGCGCCATTCGATCGCAACACCATTGTCTGCGAGAGAATTTGCCATGCGCGAAGCCGCCATTATCGCCACTGCCCGCACCCCGATCGGCAAGGCCTATCGCGGCGCCTATAATGCCACCGAAGCACCCGTGCTGGCCGGCCATGTGATGAATGCAGCGATCGAGCGCGCCGGTATCGATCCGGCGCGGATTGACGAGGCGTTCTGGGGCGTCGGCAATCAATGGGGCACGCAAGGCGGCAATGCTGGGCGGATGGCGATCTTTGCCGGGCAGCTGCCGCAATCAGTGCCCGCCTTCACGCTCGATCGCAAATGCGGATCAGGGCTGACCGCCGTCGCGCTCGCCGCGCGGACGATCATCTGTAACGAGGCCGATGTGGCGCTGGCCGGCGGGATGGAATCGGTGAGCATGACGGTGACCAAGGACGCGCCGCGCTATATCAACCAGTCGGTCATCGCCCATGAGCCGGCCGCCTATATCCCGATGATCGAAACCGCCGAGATCGTCGCCGATCGCTATGGTATCAGCCGCGCCGCCCAGGACGCCTATGGGGCCATGAGCCAGCAGCGCGCCGCGCGCGGGCTGGAAACGGGCGCCTTTGTCGCAGAAATTGCCCCGATCACCGTTGAACGCGCCCTGTTCGACAAGGAGGGCAACAAGACCGGCACTGAGACGATCACCGTCAGCCAGGACGAAGGCATTCGGCCCGGCACGACTTTGGCCGCGCTGGAGGGCCTGAAGACGGTTTGGCCCGGCGGCCAGTTCACTGGCCCCGGCACCAACATTACCGCAGGCAATGCCAGCCAACTATCGGACGGCGCGAGCGCGCAGATCGTGATGGACCGCGCAACCGCCGTGGCAGAGGGCAAGGAAATTCTGGGCATCTACCGCGGATTCCAGGCGGCAGGTTGCGCGCCTGATGAAATGGGAATCGGCCCGGTTTTCGCCATCCCCAAATTGCTCGACCGCGCCGGGCTGTCGGTCGCTGATATTGGGCTTTGGGAATTGAACGAGGCGTTCGCCAGCCAGTGCCTCTATTGCCGTGACACGCTGGGCATCGATCCCGAAAAGTACAACGTCAATGGCGGGGCGATTGCGGTTGGCCATCCCTTTGGGATGACGGGCAGTCGGCTGGTTGGCCATGCCCTGATCGAGGGACGCAAGCGTGGCGTGCGCTATGTCGTGGTGTCGATGTGCACTGCCGGCGGGATGGGCGCTGCGGGCTTGTTCGAAATCGCCTAACCCGCACCAACACAGGCCTTCTCCGCGCCGCAACAGGCCATTAGAGCAATTTGCGCGCCTTGGAGCGCCTGCCCCAAGGCGAGTCGCCGATGCGTTCCGCATATGTTGAAGAAGCCAGGGATGATGATCGCGCGCGGCTTCGGCGGCGGGCGATCGGATTCCTGCTGGCGGTTGCGGTCGAGCTGTTGGTGGTCATCGTCCTGCTGACCCTAGGCCCGCCGAAATTTGGCGTGCCGGGTGGCGATGGCAAACCCAAGACCTTCACCATCACGCAAGTCGCCGAGAAAAACGAGGCCAAGAAAACGCCGCAGAAAAAGCGCGCCGCCAAGGTGACCAAGGCGGTGCCACCACCGCCCCCAAGCCCGCCCGTGCCGCCCCCAACCCCGCTCGGCCCGATTCCCGGCCTGCTGACGCTAACCCGCGAGCAATATATCGCTGCCGATATCGGCAAGATCAAATCGACCCGCGCCGAAGTTGCCGATGCCGCGCCAGAGGGCGATTCGGCCGATGACAGTCAGGTTGCCGGCACTGGCCCCAATGGCGAACCGCTCTTCGATGCCGAATGGTATCGCGAGCCAACCGAGGCGCAGATGGCCTTTTACTTGCCCAAAGGGCTGCGCGGCGGATCGGCGTTGATCGCTTGCAAGACCGCCCCCCGGTACAAGGTGGTTGATTGCGTGCTGCTCGGCGAAAGCCCGCCCGGCACCGGCCTTGCCCGCGGCGTGCGCGAAGCATCCTGGCAATTCCAGGTCCGCCCGCCGCGCAAGGGCGGCAAGCAGCTACTGGGTGCCTGGGTGCGGATCCGGTTCGATCTGATCGAGCGCAAGCGATAGCACCCGGCGATTAGACGAGCCGAGTCTTGATCACCGGGTGCGATTCGATCGTGCGGTGGACGGGGCATTTGTCAGCGATCACCAGCAACCGCGCGCGCTGCGCCTCGCTTAAATTGCCGCTCAGCGTAATCGCGCGCTCGATCACTTCGATCTTGGGGCGGCCCTCGCCGGTCGCCAGGCAGTCCTCCGAATGGCAGCGGCTATGGCTGAGCGATACCGACACCCCGTCGAGCGGGATTTTTTCCCGATCGGCGACGAGCTTGATGGTCATCGCGGTGCAGGTCCCCAGCCCCGACAGCAGCAGATCATAGGGCGTCGGCCCAAGATCCGCCCCCCCTGCCTTAATCGGCTCATCGGCAAGGAAGCTGTGGCCTGATGAATCGACAATCGAGGTGAATTTGGCCTCAGTGGACGTCACCCGAACATGCCCTTCATCTGGCGCATCACGGGCAAGTGGCGGCAGCAAATAAGGTTCGACCCAGGCCGAAATCATTGCGGCGGCATAGGCAGCCGGCCCCGCCTGGGTAAGCAGGTGATCCGCACCATCGAGCGAGATAAAGCTTTTCGGATGTTTGGCGGCGGTGAAAATCTCGCCGGCATTTTCAATCCCCACGGTCGCGTCGGTCGGGGCGTGCATGACGAGCAGGGCGCGCTTCAGCCGCGCCAGGCGCCCGGCCTGATCATGCCCCTCAACAGCATCCAGAAACGCACTTGAAACCTCAAACGGGCGGCCGCCAATTGTGATTTCGGCTTGCCCTTCGGCACGCACCCGCGCGACCTGATCGCCCAATTGGTGGAGGACATGCGCCGGATCAAACGGCGCGCCGATCGTCACGACTGCCGTCGTTTCCGGGATTTGCTCAGCGGCGGCGATCACCGCTGCACCCCCCAGCGAATGGCCAACCAGAATCGCGGGCGCGCCAACATTGTCCCGCAAATAGCCCGCTGCTGCCACCAGATCACCGACATTGGCCGCAAAATGGCTGTCAGCGAAGTGACCCTCGCTTTTGCCAAGCCCGGTGAAATCAAACGCCAGCGTGGCGATGCCGTGTGCCGCCAGCGCAACGCTGATCCGGCGCGCGCCGTGGCTGTTGGATGTGCAAGTGAAGCAATGCGCAAAAAGGGCGACGGCACGGACCCGGCCCGGCGGCATTTCCAGCCGCCCGACAAGCCGATTGCCGGCGGCATTGCTGAATTCCACGTCGCGCCGCATCCGCCTTCTCCCTAATCAGTTATCCTGCCACTATAGTATTTGGGCACAGCAAGTGGAGCAGCAAGATGGCGGATATGGCACTGGTCACCGGCGCGTCCGCCGGGCTGGGCGTGCATTTTGCGCTGGCGCTGGCGGCGCAAGGGCATGATGTGATCCTGACAGCACGGCGCAGCGACCGGCTCGATCAGCTCGCCCAGCAAATCCGCGACCGCTTTGGGACGCAGGCGCACGTCATCCCCGCCAATCTTGCCCAGCCAGGTGCGGTTGCCGGGCTGATGGCGGATATCGCCAAACAAGGCCTGGCGGTGAACCTGCTGGTCAACAATGCCGGCTTTGGCGCGCGCGGTGATTTCGCGGCGCTGGATGGTGCGGCGCAGGCTGAAATGATCGATGTGAATTGCCGGGCGCTGATCGAGCTCTGCCACGCGGTGCTGCCCGGCATGCTGCAGATGCGGCGCGGTGGGATATTGAACGTCGCCTCTACTGCCGCCTTTCAGCCTGGGCCGTGGATGGCGGTCTATTATGCGTCCAAGGCGTTTGTGCTGAGCTTTTCCGAAGCGCTGCATGAAGAGGTCAAGCCACATGGCGTGCATGTCACGGCCTTGTGTCCCGGGCCGACGCGGACAGAATTTTTCGAAGCGGCAGCAATGGAAGATGTCTTCTTCCGGCGCTTCGCCACGGCGCCCGAGCCAGTGGTGCGCGATGGCCTGGCCGCGTTGAAGGCCAATCGCCCGGTCGTAATTCCGGGTTTGATGAACAGGGTGATGGCAAGTGCAACCCGTTTCACGCCGCGCTGGGTAACGCGCAAGGCGGCAGGTGCCGTGCAGCGCGGACGGACCCACAGCGAAGGTTAAGCGACGACCCGCACCCAGAGCGCCGAGGCATCATCCGAGATTTTGTACCGCGGAAAGCGGACGCATTCGGCATCGCCCGCTTCGATCGCGCGCAATTTGGTGGCAAGTGGGGCCAGCCCTTCTGCCGCCACCGCCGCCATCAATGCCGCCTCGTCCATCGCCCCATAGCCATCCACCAGCGCGGCAAAGCCGTCCGTCATCAGCAATAATTCGTCCCCCACGGCAACGGGGACGATGGCCAGGTTGACCATGTCCGCGCCTTCCGGTTCGACGCCAAGAACTTGCCGCCCTGGGCGTTCGCGCGAGGTCCGAAGGCTGTCGATGATCGACGCTGGCCGGGGTTTTTGGGCAAGCTCATGCCCGGCATGGCGGGCGGCACGAGCCGATTCGTCACCCCGTTCGGCTGGCGGACCAATCCGCTCAACCAGCGTGCCGCGCCGGATCAGCACTGAGCAGTCACCGAGCCAGCCAAGCTCCAGCCCCTCGGCCGTCACCCGCGCGACCAGAAAGGCGGCACTCGGCAATTCCCAGCGCGACGCCGGTGCCCGCGTGCACACCGCATCAAAACGCCGCGACAGCCGCGCAAACACACCCTTGCACACGGCCATCAACGGGGCATCGCCAGCAGCTGCAAAGGCAGCATTGGCCTCCATCGCAATCCAGGCAGCACCGCCCCGGCTGCCCAGCAATCCCGGATCGCCAAGATCGGTCGCGCCATCGATTACCCAGGCGAGCGCATCGCCGGTGCCAACGCGATCGTCATTGGGGACACTGGACTCGCCCGCCAGACTGATCGACTGAAGAAGATCAAACCGCATCGCATCACCTTAGCCGCGGGATGTGACGAATTTCAGTCGGCGAACAACAACACTGGCGTTTCGAGATATTTCTTCAGCAATTGCACGAAGCTCGCTGCGTCCCAGCCATCGACGACGCGGTGATCGCAGCTGATCGACAGGTTCATCAGTTTCGCACGGACGATCTCATCGCCGACAAACACCGGCCGCTCGACGATCTTGTTGGGGCCAATGATCGCGACTTCGGGCCGGTTGATGACGGGTGTCGTGGCAATCCCGCCAAGTGGGCCGAGTGAGGTGATGGTGAGCGTCGATCCCGACAATTCCTCTACCTTGGCCTTGCCCGTGCGCGCAGCCTCAGCCAGGCGACCGATCTCGCTCGCCAATTGCCAGACATTCCTGTCCTGCGCATCGCGGATCACCGGGACCATCAGGCCGGCGGGGGTCTGCGTCGCCATGCCGAGATGGACTGCGCCGTGGCGGGTAACCACCCCGCCCTCATCGTCATAGCGCGCGTTGATCATCGGGAAATCGGGGATCGCTTTGCAGATGGCCGCGATCAGCAGCGGCAGCATAGTGAGTTTGGGGCGAGCACCGCGATTGTCGTTCAGGTCGGCGCGCATCGCTTCAAGCGCGGTGACGTCGATTTCATCGACATAGGTGAAGTGCGGGATGTGGCGCTTCGCCGCCTGCATATTCTCGGCGATCTTGCGGCGCATGCCGATCACCTTGATCGGTTCGTCAGCGCGGGCGCGGCTGGCGCGCGGCGCGTGATAGCCCTCGCCCGATCCATAGCGCAGATAGGCGTCGAGGTCAGCATGGCGGACGCGGTCGCTGTCAGTCTTCACGTCGGCCAGATCGATGCCGAGATCGGCAGCACGCGCACGGACGGCGGGCGAGGCGAGGATTTTCTCCACTCCCCTCCCGCTTGCGGGAGGGGTTGGAGGTGGGAGCGCGGTTTTGGCAGGCGATGACTGCGTTTGTGGCACGGGCCCACCCCCGTCCCCTCCCGCAAGCACCCCAGGATTCTCAGCACCATATTGCTCGGCGACCTCGGTCTGCTCGGCACTTGGCGGGGCCGCCTTTAGCTCGGTGGTGACGGGCGCGAGCGCCGGCGCCTCTTCCGCCGACAAATCCCCCTCGGTTTCGATCACCACCAAAGCCGCACCAATCGACACCTGATCCCCGACTTCACCCGCCAGCTCGACCACCACGCCTGACACGGGCGATTCCATCTCGACGGTCGCCTTGTCGGTCATCATGTCAGCGATCTGCTGATCTTCTTCGATCCGGTCGCCAACAGCGACGTGCCAGGCGACGATTTCGGCT
Organism: Sphingomonadales bacterium Ga0077557; assembly: GCA_001464615.1. Taxonomy (GTDB): domain Bacteria; phylum Pseudomonadota; class Alphaproteobacteria; order Sphingomonadales; family Sphingomonadaceae; genus Sphingomonas. The sequence continues at coordinate 58,068 of LNFI01000027.1, forward strand.
TCCGAAATGCCTTCGCCGATATCGGGCAATTTGAAGGTGAAGCGAGCCATTATGCGTCCTTCATGATCTTTTTGAGTGCCTCGCCGATCCGGACCGGCCCAGGGAAATAGGCCCATTCCAGGCTATGCGGATAAGGCGTGTCGAATCCGGTGACGCGCTCGATCGGCGCTTCCAGGTGATAGAAGCAGCGCTCCTGCACTAGGGCCGAAAGTTCCGCGCCAAAACCGCTGGTCCGTGTCGCTTCATGCACGATCATGCAGCGGCCGGTTTTCTTGACTGATGCCTCGATCGTCTCAATGTCGAGCGGGACGAGGGTGCGCAGGTCAATCACTTCGGCGTCGACCCCCGCCTCGACCATCACCGCCAGCGCGACATGGACCATCGTGCCATAGGCAAGCACCGTCAGTGCCTCACCGCTGCGCACAACCTTCGCCTTGCCGAGCTCGATCTTGTAATAGCCGGTCGGCACCTCGCCTGCGGGATGTTGCGACCAGTTCTGCGTCGGCTTGTCCCAATGGCCGTCGAACGGGCCATTATAGATGCGTTTGGGTTCGAAGAAGATCGTTGGATCATTATCCTCGATTGCCGCGATCAGCAGCCCCTTGGCATCATAGGGCGTTGACGGAATCACCGTCTTCACACCGGAGATATGGGTGAAAATGCCCTCGGGGCTCTGGCTGTGCGTCTGGCCACCGAAGATCCCGCCACCAAAAGGAGAGCGAACCGTAATCGGCGCGGTGAACTCGCCCGCCGAGCGATAGCGCAGCCGCGCCGCCTCGCTCACCAACTGGTCGAGCGCTGGGTAGATATAATCAGCGAACTGGATTTCGGGGACCGGGCGCAGGCCATACGCCCCCATGCCAACCGCGACACCAATGATGCCGCATTCGCTGATCGGCGTATCGAACACGCGGCGCGTGCCATATTTCGCCTGCAGGCCAGCGGTCGCCCGGAACACACCGCCGAAATAGCCGACATCCTCCCCCATCACGACAATATCGGGGTCGCGATCCATCATCACATCCATCGCGGAGTTGATCGCTTGGATCATGTTCATGCGCGTGGTGGATTCGGTCATGACGAGACACCCACCGCGCCAGCGGCCCCAAAAATCTTTTTCTCCGCGCCTCTGTGCCTCCGCGCGCACAAAAAGCAGGTTGGTTCGCGCGGAGGCGCGGAGCCGCGGAGGAAGAAGTCAAAAAAGTGCTTTGCGGCTGCGCCGCCGAGAAAAGCGCTGCTCACTTCAGTGCCCATGGTCGGCCACTTGCCGTTTCCTCGGCGATCATCTGCGCCTGCTGCTCGCGCAGATGCCAGGGCATTTCTTCGAACACGCCATCGAAAAGGCCTTCGAGCGGCTGGTGCAGGCCGTGGCCCAGAATGCCGTTCTTTTCGGCTTCCTTCTGCGCGGCCTTTACCGTCTCGGCCAGTTCAAGGTCTTGCGCGGCGTGCCGCTCCTCATCCCATTCGCCAATCGCGATCAAATGGTCCTTCAGCCGCTTGACCGGATCACCCAATGGCCAGGCGGTCGGTTCCCCTGCCGAGCGATACTGGCCAGGATCGTCCGACGTCGAATGCCCTTCGGCACGATAGGTGAAATGCTCGATCAGCGTTGGCCCCTGATTGGTGCGCGCGCGCTCTGCCGCCCATAGGGTTGCGGCGTACACGGCAAGCGCGTCATTGCCATCGACGCGCAAGCCCGCAATGCCATAGCCCACCGCGCGCGCCGCAAAGGTCGTCGATTCCGCCCCGGCAAAGCCCGAAAAGCTGCTGATCGCCCATTGGTTATTGACGATGTTGAAGATCACTGGCGCACGGTAGACGCTGGCAAAGGTGCAGGCAGAGTGAAAATCGCCCTCCGCCGTCGATCCCTCGCCACACCAGGTTGCGGCGATTCGGGTATCGCCCTTGGCCGCACTCGCCATCGCCCAACCGACGGCCTGCGGATATTGGGTGGTGAGGTTGCCCGAGATCGAGAAGAACCCCGCTTCCTTCACCGAATACATGATCGGCAGCTGTTTGCCCTGCAACCGATCACCCCGGTTCGAATAGATCTGGTTCATCATGTCAACGAGGCTCCAGCCCCGCGCAATCAGCAAGCCCTGCTGCCGATAGGAAGGGAAACACATATCCTCATAATCAAGCGCATGCGCGGCGGCGACGGCGATCGCCTCTTCGCCTGTGCATTTCATATAAAAGCTGGTCTTGCCCTGCCGCTGGGCGCGAAACATGCGTTCGTCGAACGCGCGGACCAGCGCCATGCTGCGCAGCATACGGCGCAGCATATCGGGTGACAATTTGGGATCCCAGGGGCCAACCGCTTGCCCGTCATCATCGAGCACGCGGATCAGCGTATAGGAAAGCTCCGTGAAGCTATCGGGCCGCGCCGCGGTATCGGGGCGCGCCGCGCTGCCCGCTGGCGGCACATCGACATGGACAAAATCCACCGCATCCCCCGGCCGGAACTTTGGTTCGGGCACGTGCAGCGAAAGCGGTTGCAAATTGGCGCGCGGCGGATCGCCAGACATGGTCTCTCCAATGCGAGTTCCCAGACAGTCCGGGACTCGCTTATTGGCACCTTGTTATAAAATTTCAACAGCAATGGCGAGGGGTCAGCGACCACCAAATGCCGCAATAGCTGCCCGCGCGATGGGTTCACCCCATTCCTGGACAAAATGACCCCCGTCCTCAATAATCATCGGTTCAGGACACCCCTTAATCTGCTTGCGCAGCGCCTCCATCTGGACGGGCCCCAACACCGGATCAGCCGCACCGACCGCCATGAAGCTTTGCCCGTTCCAGCGCTGCGACCAGAATTCGCTTGCCGCCCTGCCGATCGCCGCGCCCGGCATATCACGCTCAATCGGCACCAATGCCGGGAAAATCTGTGCCCCCGCTTTGTAACTCGCATCGGGATAGGGCGCGTCATAAGCAGCGATCTCCGCTGCGGTCAGGTGCGGGGTGCCGCGTGCAATCAGCGCGCCGATCGGCAAATCAGGGGTCGACATCGCATAGGTTTTCCACATCATGAAGCCTGGACCCGGAGGCGCGCCGGTGCCGATGCCGGTATTCATCACGATCAGCCGATCGATCCGTTCGGCCATGCCCGGCGCGACCGGCAAGGTCAGCCCGATCAGCCCGCCCCAATCCTGCACCACCAGCGTAACATGCTTTAGGTCGAGCCGTTCGATCAGCGCGATCAACCAATTGCGGTGGAAATCAAAGCTGTAATCTTCCTGGCGCACCGGCTTGTCGGAGCGGCCAAAGCCCAGAAAATCGGGGCAGATCACCCGCGCGCCGGTTTCCAGAAACACCGGGATCATCCGTCGGTAGAGGAAGCTCCAGCTGGGCTCGCCATGCTGACACAGGAACACCCGGTCTGCATCGGCGGGCCCGGCATCAACATAGGCGCTGCGCAGCCCCTCATATCCCGGCAGATCATCAACATAATGGACCGGAAAATCGAAATCCGGAATCGCTGCAAAGCGTTCATCTGGGGTGCGCTTGGCTTCGATCATCGCGATAATGTCCTCTATTGGCAGGTTATGTGTCAATTTATCACTGAATCTTTGATCGGCAACCGTCAAATCACACACGGCAATCGTCAGGGATCATTAACCCGGATCGTGCATTATGCTCACCGAGACAGGAGCCGCGACATGCACATGCAGCCGATCTACCGCACCAAAGCCCGCACCGTTCGCGTTCCCGCTATTGATGCGGTCATCGGCATGGTCATCCTGGCCGGATCGGCGATGCTGCTGCTCCCGTCGCTGGCGCTCTATTCGGTTTATGTTGCAGCGGCGCTGGTGGCACGCGCGTTTTGGAAAAACCCGCGCGCCGGCCGCTGAGCGCCGATCAGATTGCCACGACAGACTGTTCGATAACGCCGAAAATGGGATGATGCCGATCGTCTTCGGCCCAAATCCGCACTGAATCGCCAGGTTGCAAGAACGGCGTGGCCGCCGCACCGCCCAAAATTGTCTCAACGGTGCGCAATTCGGCCAGGCAGGCATAGCCCGCACCGCCATCCGAAATCGGCTTGCCGGGCCCACCATCCACCCCACGATTCGACACGGTCCCCGATCCGATGATGGTGCCCGCACCAAGCGCGCGCGTCTTTGCTGCGTGAGCAATCAACGTCCCAAAATCGAAGGTCATATCGACGCTTGCATCAACCCTGCCGAGCGGCTTGCCATTCAGATCGATCATCAGCTTGCGGTGGAGCTTGCCGTCCTGCCACCAGCTGCCCAGCGCATCGGGCGTGACGAACACGGGTGAAAAGGCGCTTGCCGGTTTCGATTGAAAGAAGCCGAAGCCCTTGGCCAGTTCACCGGGGATAAGGTTGCGCAGCGATACGTCGTTGGTCAGCCCGACCAACCGGATGGCGGCCAGCGCCTCATCCCGGCTGGCGCCCATCGGCACATCGCCGGTGACGACCACGACTTCGGCTTCGAGATCGCAGCCCCAGGCCACATCCTTCAGCGGAATGGCGTCACGCGGGCCCAAAAAGCCGTCCGATCCGCCTTGATACATGAGCGGGTCATGCCAGAAACTGTCGGGCATCTCCGCCCCGCGTGCTTGCCGCACCAGCGCAACATGGTTCACATAAGCGGAGCCATCGGCCCATTGATACGCCCGTGGCAGGGGTGCCGCCGCGCCGTGTTCGTGAAAGCGCCGCATCGGGATCGCTTCATGCTCCAGGTCGGTCGACAGGTTCTTAAGATCGGGCAGCAGCCGATCCCAATTGTCGAGCGCCGCCTGCAGGGTGGGGGCGATATGCGTGGCATCGGCATACCAAGCGAGATCGGGGGACACGACGATCAATGCCCCGTCGCGACCCTTTTTAAGGCTGGCCAGTTTCATAGTCTCTCCTGCGCTTTCTTGTTTTGCTGACCTTACTCGCCTGAACCAGCGTGTCGAGGCCAGCGAATAGGCCCAACGGCGCTATTGACCGCGTCGCCGCGCCACCGCAGTTTGGGCGAAAGGTTTCAAGAGAGGACTGACATGCTCGACACGCTCCCCGGCCGCTTCGCCTATAACGAAGATCATGAGGCGTTCCGCCAGACGGTGCGCAGCTTCCTGCAAAAAGAAGGCGTGCCGAATGTCAATGAATGGGAAGCGAATCGGATCGTCCCCAAGAAATTCTGGCGCGATGCAGGTGAAATCGGGATGCTCTGCCCAACCGTGCCAGAGGCCTATGGCGGGCTTGGCCTAGATTTTGGGTATAACGCGATTGTTGACGAAGAAATGAGCTATCTGGGCGTGCCCGCCGGGTTCACGCTGCAATCCGATATCGTGTGCGATTACCTCGTCCAATATGGCTCGGAAGAACAGAAAAAGCAGTGGCTGCCCAAGCTTGTATCGGGCGAGACGATCACCGCGATTGCGATGACCGAGCCGGGCACTGGCTCTGACCTGCAGGCGATCCGCACCTCCGCCAAAAAGGACGGCAATCATTACGTCATCAATGGGTCCAAAACCTATATCACCAATGGCCAGAATGCCGATCTGATCCTGGTCGTCGCCAAGACCGATCCCGATGCGAAGCCCGCTTATAAGGGCATGTCGATCATCCTGGTTGAAAGTGATCGCGAGGGCTTCAAGCGCGGCCGCAAGCTCGACAAAATTGGCCAGGACGCCGCCGATACGAGCGAATTATTCTTTGAAGATGTCCGCGTGCCGATGACCAATTGTCTGGGCGAAGAGGGCAAGGGCTTCATCTATCTGATGAGTCAGCTGCCGCAGGAGCGCTTGTCGATTGCCATCGGGACCCAGGCATCGGCCCAGCGCGCGTTTGATGACACCGTTGCCTTCACCAAGGAGCGCAAGGCGTTTGCCGGGATGGTGTTCGATTTCCAGAACACCCGCTTCGTGCTGGCCGATCTCAAATCGAAATTGCAGGTCGGCTGGGCGCATCTCGATTGGGCGATCAAGCGCCACCTTGCCAAGGAACTGACGCCGACTGAGGGCGCCGCCGCCAAATTGTGGCATACCGAATTGCAATGGGAAGTGATGGACAAGTGCCTGCAGCTCCATGGCGGCGCTGGCTATATGAACGAATATCCGATTGCGCGCATGTGGCGCGCCGCGCGTGTCAGCCGGATTTATGGCGGCACCAATGAGATCATGAAGGAGCTGATCGGGCGGTCGCTTTAGGGCTGGTCTTAAAGCCGCCTCATTCTCGGTTCCGTCACCCGGGATTTGCTGCGGGGTCGATCATCCCGCAGCAGTCCAATCCCCAGGGCAAGCCGTTGACTTGGGACCGCGATCTCGAAATGGTGTGAACAGCCGCCGATAAGGCGCAAAAGGGGAAATCGATGCGTTACCGGAGTTTGCCAGCGCGGCCACGCCTGTTGTTTTCGGCACTGTTGGGCGCATCCTTGCTCTCCGCCTGTGCGACCACCGGCGATGCCAAGCCAAAGAGTACCGCCAGCGCACCGGCCAAATCCGGCCCTGGCTTGGGCAAGGGCTATAGCCACGATCCCTTCCCTTCGACCTACAAAGCCTATCCCGGCGTGCCGACGCTCGTCACCAATGTGACGATTTTTGACGGTGAAGGCGGTACGATGACCAAGGCATCGGCGCTGTTCGCTGATGGCAAGATCGTCGAAATCGGCCAGACCATTGCTGCCCCCGCTGGCGCGACGGTGATCGACGGCACCGGCAAGGTGCTGACCCCCGGCATCATCGATATCCACAGCCATTTGGGCGACTACCCCTCCCCCGGCGTCCAGGCCAATTCTGACGGCAATGAAGCCACCAGCCCGGTGACCGCCGATGTCTGGGCCGAACATAGCGTCTGGCCGCAGGACCCGGGTTTCAGCCGGGCGCTCGCCAATGGCGGCGTCACCACGCTGCAGATCCTGCCTGGATCAGCGAACCTGTTCGGTGGCCGATCGGTGGTGGTGAAGAATGTTTATGCCCGCACCGAACAGGGGATGAAATTCCCCGGCGCACCCTATGGCCTGAAAATGGCGTGCGGCGAAAACCCCAAGCGCGTTTATGGCGGCAAGGGTCGCCAGCCATCGACCCGGATGGGCAATATCGCTGTCGACCGCCAGACCTGGGCGCGCGCGGCTGAGTATAAGCGCCGCTGGGACAAATATGAAAAGGACGGCGGCGAACCCCCGACCCGCGATATCGCGATGGATACGTTGCGCGGCGTGTTGGACGGCGAAATTCTGGTCCAGAATCATTGCTACCGCGCCGATGAAATGGCCATCGTCATGGATATGGCCAAGGAATTTGGCTATAAGGTCACTGCATTCCATCATGCCGTTGAAGCGTACAAGATCGGCGATCTGCTGAAGGCCAATAGCACTTGCGCGGCTGTTTGGGCCGATTGGTGGGGCTTCAAAATGGAAAGCTATGACGCGATTAGCGAAAATCTGGCGCTGCTGCAGAAGGCGGGGGCGTGCGGGATGATCCATTCCGATGATGCCAACGGTATCCAGCGGCTGAACCAGGAAGTCGCCAAGGCGCTGGCCGCCGGCCGCCGCGCGGGCATCGATATTTCCGACGCAACCGCCTGGACCTGGCTCACCATCAACCCCGCCAAGGCGCTGGGCATTGCCGACAAGACCGGCAGCCTGAAGGCCGGCAAAATGGCTGATCTGGTGCTGTGGAACGGCAACCCATTCAGCGTCTATTCGCGGCCCGAAAAGGTCTGGATCGATGGCGCTTTGCTCTATGACGCCAACAATCCGAAATTGCGCCCCGTATCCGATTTCGAACTCGGCCAGCCAGGCTCGGGAGACACCAAGTGAAGCATCTGCTCCTGCTCACCGCCGCTATTCTGGCCACCCCGGCCGCCGCTCAGTCGGTGGCGATCACTAACGCCCGGCTCGTCATCGGGGACGGTTCGGCGCCGATTGACGGCGGCACTGTCGTCGTGCGCAACGGCAAGGTCGTTGCGGCAGGCGCGGGGGTCGCCGTGCCAGCGGGGATCGAGACGATCGATGCCGGTGGGCGGTATGTGACGCCCGGCATTGTCGCGGGCTTCACGCGGATGGGCATTGTTGAGGTCGATGGTGTCGATCAGACCAACGATGCCGGTGCCAGCGGCAGCCCATTCCATGCAGCGATCGACATCGCGCCGGCAGTCAATCCGCACACCAGCTCAATCCCGCTCAACCGCGCAGAGGGGGTGACTCGCGCCATTGTTGCCCCGGAAAATCGCGGATCGATCTTTGCCGGGCTCGGCGCGGTGATCGATCTGGGCGCGGACACCAATCCGATCAGCACGCCACACGCCTTCCAATTCATGGAATATGGCGAAGGCGGCGCGGGTGCGGCAGGGGGCAGCCGCCCGGCGGCGCTGGCCATGTTCAAAAATGCGCTGGTCCAGGCGCGTGCCTATGCCAGCAATCCCAAAGGCTATGCTGATCAAGGCAAGGACGCGTTGCTGACGCGCGCCGATGCGGAGGCTTTGGGCGCAGTCGTCACGGGTAAAATGCCGCTGTTGATCCATGTCGAACGCGCGTCTGACATGCTGGCGCTGATCGACATCAAAAAGACGATGCCGCAACTGCGCATGGTTTTTGTTGGTGTGTCGGAAGGCTGGACGATTGCCAGCGAGCTTGCCGCCGCCAAGATCCCGGTGATCGCCAGCGCGCTGAACGATCTGCCCGAATCCTTTGAATCGCTGGCGGCGACCCAGTCCAATGTCGGGCGCATGAAGGCAGCTGGCGTGACGGTGGCCATCGGCACGATCAACGACAATGAAGCGCGGCAGGCACGGCTCGAAAAACAATATGCCGGTAATCTTGTCGCGCTCGGCAAGGTGCCCGGCGCGACCGGGCTTGACTGGAATGCGGCCTTTGCCGCGATCACCTCCGTCCCCGCCGAAGCGGTCGGACTGGGCGGCGATATCGGCTCGCTCAAGCCCGGACGGCAGGGCGATGTCGTGATCTGGTCGGGCGATCCGCTCGAGCTTGATTCCGCTGCGCTGTCGGTATGGATCAGCGGCGTCAAACAACCCCTGCAAACGCGCCAGGCGCTGTTGCTAAAGCGCTATCTTCAGCCGCAGGAAGGGGCGCTGCCCAAGGCCTATGAGCGATAGGCTTTTTTGGCCACCGGCAAAATTGAGATTAGTCAGCCATTTGCAATTGGCAGAGATCGAAGCGATGCAGGGGCATCGATTGGGCAGGACAAGATAGAATGGCGAATTTGCGTATGGTGCGGCATCGGGCAACCGCGCTGGTCAGCGTGTTGGCGATGCTTTCCGCATGCAGTGGTGGCGGCAGCGGCGGCAATGCTGGCAGCACAAGCGCTGCCGCTGTCGCGCCTGTACCGGTCAGCACGCCAACCCCGACAACAACTGCTGGATGTTCGCTGCGTGAGCGCCAGGATTGGGCGGCGGCGCAATTGCGCGAATGGTATCTGTTCCCCGAAACGCTGCCGGCGTCCCTCGATCCCACGCCCTTTGCATCGGTATCCGCCTATGTCGATGCGCTGACAGCCACCGCCCGCGCGCAACGGCGCGACCGGTTTTTCACCTTTTTGACATCGATTGCCGAAGAGAACGCGTTCATCAACGCCGGATCCACCGCCGGCTTCGGTTTCCGCCTGATCGCGGATTCGACCGGGCAACGCATCTTCATTGCCGAATCTTTTGAAGGGACGGCGGCGCTCGGTGCAGGGATTGACCGGGGCGCTGAAATTCTAGCGATCGGTACCACGGCCAGCGACCTGCGCACCGTTAGCGCCATCATCGCCGCCGAAGGTGTAAATGGCGTGACCAACGCGCTTGGCCCGAGCACCGTAGGCACCAGCCGCCTGCTCCGCATTCGGGACGCCGGCGGCACCCGCGAGGTGACGATCACCAAGACCGATTTTGCGCTGACGCCGGTATCCAGCCGCTATGGCGCGCAAATCATCAACGATGGCGGGCGCCGGGTTGGCTATCTCAATTTACGGACCTTTATTTCGACCGCCGATCCGGCGCTGCGCCAGGCGTTTGCCACATTCCGGACGCAGGGCATTACCAACATCATCATCGATTTTCGTTATAATGGCGGCGGTTTGGTCTCGATCGCTGAACTGATGGGCGATCTGCTGGGTGCCAATCGCGCGACATCGGAAGTGTTCAGCATCACCAGCTTTCGCAGCGAGAAATCGGCAAACAACTCCACCCGGCTGTTCCGGCCCCAACCCGAATCGATAACGCCAACCCGGATTGCCTTTATCGGCACCGGATCGACTGCGTCGGCCAGTGAACTCGTCACCAACGCCTTCATTCCCTATCTGCGCGCCAATGTCGGCCTGATCGGGTCAAACACGTTCGGCAAACCAGTGGGCCAGATCGGACTGGATCGCGCGATCTGCGACGATCGCTTGCGCGTTGTCGCCTTCGCCACCCAAAATGCCGATCGGCGCGGCGATTATTTCGACGGGCTGGCCAACGTGGTCCAGGCGAGTTGCCGGGCCAATGACGATATCAGCTTCCCATTGGGCGATCCGCGCGAGGCGTCTGTGCGCGCAGCGCTCGACTATCTTGCTGGCAACAGCTGCACCGCCATTGCCGGCAGTGTGGGCGGCGGCCAGGGACCGCAATCGGCAAGCGCCACGGCCGCCAAATCAGAGCTGCTGGCCCCTGCCGCCCCGAGCCCGGCGCAGCGTGACGTGCCAGGCATGTTCTGAACGCTGCCCGACAAACCAAGGCAGCCCAAGACAGCTCGGAAACCATCCGGGATTGACATTTTGCAATGCAGCATGCAAAGAAGCTGCACAGCGAGGCATTATGCAGCGTGATCGGGCGTAACGCCCCGGCTCTGCCTCGGTTCTAACCCAAAGCTTCCCACATCACGCGGGGCGCGACATTTTTGTCCCCGCCCGCCTCCCCGTGCGCCCTGAAAAGGCCCGGGATGCTGGCATTTATCGAAAGAATACCATGTCCTTCCAAAATCTCGGACTCAACGAGTCCCTGCAGCGCGCGCTTGCCGACAAAGGCTATAACGAAGCGACCCCCATTCAGCGCCAGGCGATCCCGCCGTTGATCCAGGGCCGCGATCTGCTCGGCATTGCGCAAACCGGCACCGGCAAGACCGCTGCCTTCATGCTCCCCTCGATCCAGCGCCTTGTCGCTGCGAACGAGCATGTCCGCCCACGTGCCTGCCGCATGCTGGTGCTTGCCCCGACCCGCGAACTCGCCAGCCAGATCGCCCAGAGCGCGCGTGATTATGGCCGCTTTTCGAAGCTGTCGATCGCGACCGTGTTCGGCGGCACCTCGGTGAGCAAGGATCGCAATACGCTGGCAAATGGCGTCGACATTCTCGTCGCCACGCCGGGCCGCCTGATCGACCTGATCGAGCAGCGCTTTGTCACGCTCGGCGATATCGAAATCCTCGTCCTGGATGAGGCCGATCAGATGCTTGATCTGGGCTTTATCCATGCGCTCAAGCGCATTGTGCAATTGCTGCCCAAGACGCGCCAGAGCCTGTTCTTTTCAGCGACAATGCCCAAGGCGATCCGCGACCTGGCCGACAAGTTCCTCGACGATCCCGTCACGGTCTCGGTCACGCCCGTCGCCAGCACCGCCGAGCGCGTCGAGCAATATGTCACCTTCGTCCAGCAGGCTGAAAAGCAGGCGCTGCTGACGATCATCCTCAAGACCACCGAGATTGAGCGCGTGCTCGTCTTCACCCGCACCAAGCACGGCGCCGACCGCGTCGTGAAGCTGCTGGGCGCGAACGGCATTCCCGCCAACGCAATCCATGGCAACAAGAGCCAGCCGCAGCGTGAACGCGCGCTCGCCGAGTTCAAATCGGGCCGGGTCAAGATCATGGTCGCGACCGACATCGCTGCGCGCGGCATCGACGTGTCGGGCGTCAGCCATGTCATCAACTTTGAGCTGCCGAATGTGGCCGAGCAATATGTCCACCGCATCGGCCGCACCGCGCGCGCTGGCGCATCAGGCGTCGCGATCGCGTTCTGCGCGGAGGACGAGAAGAGCTATCTGCGCGACATCGAGAAGCTGACCAAGCAGAAGATCGAACATCGCCAGCTGCCAGCGGACTTTGTGGCTGAAGGCGCACGGCTGAAGGCAGCGCGCGCCGCAACCGGCGTGTCTGACACGCCAGAGCGGGTGCGTCGTGACATCGGCAATAACCGCCAGCCTGCTCATCCGCGAGCGACGCATCGTGCGCGCCCGGCGGGTGCTGCGCCGGCTGGCGGTGCCCCGCGCACGGTCGCCAATCCGGCAGCAGCGGCAGCTCGCCCTGCTGGTCAGGGTCAGGGCCGTCCGGCTGGTAACGGCCAGGGTCAAGGCCAGGGTCGTCCCGCCGGCAATGGCCAGGGTCGCCCCGGTGGCGGTCGTGGTCGCGGTGGACGCGGCCGTGGCGGCGGTGGCGGTGGCGGCGGTGCCCGCGCGTCGGCGTAAGCCTCCTTTCACCCCTCCCCTTCAGGGGAGGGGCAGGGGGTGGGGACTTTCAGTCTCACCGAGACCGACGTGCTTTGGGACTGCCCCCACCCCAACCCCTCCCCTGAAGGGGAGGGGCTTTAATCCTACCCCCTGACCGTCAACCACTCCCCCACCGGCGCGCGTTCGGCGCGTAGCCGGTTGGCGGGGATGCTTTCGTCTTCATACCCGATCGCCATGCCGCAAAAGAGCATCCGCTCCGGCGGCGTACCGAGAAAAGCGTCAACGGTATCGGGATAGATCGCCCAGCATTCCTGCGCGCATGTCGCCAGCCCGGCCTCGACCGCGAGCAGCATGAAGCTTTGCAGATACATGCCCAGGTCGCTCCACTGTGGCGGACCCATTCGTCGATCAACCGTGCAGAATAACGCGGCGGGCGCGCCGAAGAACTGGAAGTTGCGGCGAAACTCGCGGTTGCGCGCCTCGCTGTCGCTGCGCTCGATGCCCATCGCGGCATAGAGCGCCATACCGACCTGAAAGCGCCGATCTTTATAGGGCACGCTCAATTCGCGCGGATAGATGTCGTAGGCTGCCGCTTCCATCAGGCCCGCATCCTGTTTTTCGGCAATGACCCGCTTCAGGGCCGCGAGCGACTCGCCTGACAAAATATCGATATGCCAGGGCTGCAAATTGCCGCCAGACGGCGCTCGTGCAGCCGTTTGCGCGAGTCGTTCGACCAGCGCGGGATCGACTGGCTTGTCCAGAAATCCGCGAACGGATCGACGTGCCGCTACGGCATCCGTTACATTCATGCTGAGGCCCTTGTTACTGACATTCCTGTTACCAACTACCCTTGCCGGTCCGCTCGGTTTGCGCAACAACGCGCTCCAAATCGCAATAGCTGATGGAGAGAATGGCATGCCCGACGCCTATATCGTGGACGCAATCCGCACCGCCGGAGGCCGCCGCGGCGGCAAACTCGCTGGCACCCACCCTGTAGACATGGCCGCCGCTGTGCTCGATGCAATCATCGAGCGCACCGGCATTGATGGCGCGGCTGTCGACGACGTCATCATGGGCTGTGTGATGCAGGGCGGACAGCAAGCGGGCCAGATTGGCCGCAATGCCGTGCTCGCCGCCAAGAAGCTGCCCGACAGCGTCCCCGCCGTCTCGATCGACCGTCAATGCGGATCCTCGCAGCAATCGATGCAGTTTGCCGCTCAGGCGGTGATGTCGGGCACGCAGGATATCGTGATTGCCGCCGGTGTGGAGAGCATGACGCGCGTGCCGATGGGCTCGACGATGATGCTCCACATGAAAGAGGGCATGGGCAACTATAAGTCGCCGCGCCTCGAGGAGAAATATCCCGGCATCATGTTCAGCCAGTTCATGGGCGCCGAGATGATCGTCAAGAAGCACGGCTTCAACCGCGAACAGCTCGATGCCTTCGCGCTCGAAAGCCACAAGCGCGCGATCGCCGCCACGCAAAGCGGCGCGTTCGATGACGAGATCATCGGCATTGAGGTAGAGACGCCCGAGGGCATGGAGATGCACCGCACCGATGAAGGCATCCGTTATGATGCGACGCTCGAATCGATCTCGTCGGTCAAGTTGCTGCAGGAAGGCGGGTCGATTTCTGCCGCCAATGCCAGCCAGATTTGCGACGGCGCATCAGCGGTGATGATCGTCAGCGAGGCGGCGCTCAAGGAGCACAACCTCACCCCCATCGCGCGCATCGTCAATCTGACCGTGACCGGCGGCGATCCTGTCATCATGCTCGAAGAACCGCTGTTCGCGACCGACCGCGCGCTGAAGCGGGCAGGCATGAAGATTGAGGATATCGATCTTTATGAGGTTAACGAAGCCTTCGCCCCCGTGCCGCTCGCCTGGCTGAAGCACACCGGTGGCGACCATGCCAAGCTGAACGTGAATGGCGGCGCGATCGCGCTCGGCCACCCGCTTGGCGCATCGGGCACCAAGCTGATGGCGACGCTCGTCCATGCGCTCAAGGCGCGCGGCGGCAAGTACGGCCTGCAAACGATGTGCGAAGGCGGCGGCATCGCCAACGTTACGATCATCGAGCGGCTTTAACCGATTTAGCCCCTCTCCTTCAGGGGAGGGGTTGGGGTGGGGGCCATCCCCCTGGCGCAGCGCTTGTGGACAGCCCCCACCCCCAAACCCCTCCCCTGAAGGGGAGGGGCTTTTTCTTGGAGGAACACACATGAAACTCGATTCAACCACTGCCGCCGTTGTCACCGGTGGTGCTTCTGGCCTTGGTGCCGCCACTGCCCGCGCCCTTGCGGCCAAGGGCGTCAAGGTCGCGATCTTCGACATGCAGGCCGCCAAGGGCGAGGCCGTCGCTGCTGAAATCGGCGGCATTTTCTGCGAAGTGAACGTGACGAGCGAAGAATCGGTCGACGCCGGTTTCGCCAAGGCGCGCGAAGCGCATGGCCAGGAACGCGTGCTGGTCTGCTGCGCCGGTACGGGCAATGCGATGAAGACCGCCAGCCGTTCCAAGGAAGATGGCAGCATCAAGCATTTCAGCCTGGAAGCTTTCAACTGGCTGATCCAGATCAACCTGGTCGGCACCTTCCGCTGCGTGGCAAAGTCCGCTGCCGGGATGCTCACGCTCGAACCGCAAGAAGACGGCGAACGTGGCGCGATGGTGATGACCGCTTCGGTCGCTGCTGAGGACGGCCAGATCGGCCAGGCCGCTTATTCCGCTTCCAAGGGCGGTGTCGTCGGCATGACGCTCCCCATCGCGCGCGATCTGATGGGCGAAGGCATCCGCATCAACACCATCCTGCCTGGCATCTTCGAAACCCCGCTGATGCAGGGCGCGCCGCAGAATGTGAAGGATGCGCTGGCAGCATCCGTCCCGTTCCCAAAGCGGCTCGGCGCACCGCCGGAATATGCGCATCTGGCGCTGACGATGATCGAAAACAGCTATTTCAATGGCGAAGACGTGCGGCTCGACGGCGCAATCCGGATGGCACCACGCTGACGCGCAGGGCAGCAGCGCGCGGGCGCGCGCGCTGACTCGCCCAAGCGCGAACGGCGGGGCCGCGGCCCCGTCCGACGACCCGGCATGCACTGCCGGGTCGCGTCACTAATCAAGGAGCCTCCCCCCATGACCGTATCGCTTTTTTCCTTCGTCGATCTCTATCGCCGTCAGCTCGACGCCGCGGCGCACCTGCTCACCAAGGGCGCAGATTTCGCCATCACCAACGGCGTGTCAGAGCAAGACATGCTCGGCTGGCGGCTTGCCGATGACATGCACCCTTTGAGCTTCCAGCTGATGGTCGTCATCAATTTCACCCGCTCCTGGACAGCGCGCGTCGCTGATCTGCCGGTGCCCGAACCAGTCACCGCCGATCTCGATCTTGCCGCCTATCGGGCCGCAATTGCCGATGCCAAGGCGTTCCTGGCCACGATCACCGCTGATCAGTTCGCCGGGCGCGATGACGTGCCGCTGACGGTTCAGCTCGGCGAAACGATGGAGCCCACCCTGCCGGCTGCCCAGTGGCTGACGGTGTTCGGCACGACCAACATCTATTTCCACTTGTCGATGGTCTATGCGATCCTGCGGATGAAGGGCGTGAAGATCGGCAAGATGGACTTGTTCGCCGCCGGACTCTGACCGGGGGCGATCAATGGCCCGGCCCGATCCCTGGCGGCTTGACCCCGCCGCTTACCCGCATACCGAGCGCGTCCAGACCCGTTTTCAGGACCTGGACGTCCTAGGCCATATCAACAATGTCGGCATGGCGGCGATCTTTGAAACCGGGCGGATCAAGTTCAACCGCACTGTCGGGCTGGAGGGGTGGCGCACGCAACGCTGGCTGGTCGCGCAAGTGGTGATCAATTACCTCGCCGAAGGGCATTTCCCCGCCGATGTCGAGGTGATGAGCGGCATTGGGACGATCGGCACGCGCAGCTGGACGATCCTGTCGACAGCGCTCCAGCATGGCGTGGCGATAGCAACCTGCGACACGGTGGTGGTGATGAGCAGCGAAGACGGCGCGACCGCGCTGCCCGATGCCTTCCGCGCGGCGCTGGAGCGGTGGCAGGTGCAGGGTGCCTAGCATGTGATGACGTTGGATTGGACAAAACCATAGCCCGTTCGCCCTGAGCGAAGTCGAAGGGCATGCGGAGCACCTGGGCTTCGACTTCGCTCAGCCCGAACGGGTGTTAGGTTGAATCAACCTAACGTCATCAAGCTCTAATCGACGAAAACCGCTGCGCGTTTTTCCATGTTCGCCATCACTTGCTCGATCTGGTTCGGGCGGCGGATGACGCCCAGCTGCACATCGCTTTCGGCCTGCAGGATGGCCGCGCTGCCCAGATCGGGCTGCAGATTGAACAGCTTCTTGGACCCCCGCACCGCTTCCGGATTGCGCGCGGCGATTTGCTTGGCGAGCGCGTGTGCCTCGGCCCAGGGATCATCGGCGAGTTTGGTCACGAAACCCAGTGCCAGCGCCTCCGCGCCTTCAAACTCGCGCGCGGTATAGGTCAGTTCGCGCAGCACATCGTCGCGCGCAATGCCGCGCCACAGCGCGATGCCGGCCATATCGGGCACCAGACCCCAATAGACTTCGCGGATGGCAAACCGGGTATGCGGGCTGGCGATGCGGATGTCGGCGCCTGACATGATCTGAAAGCCACCGCCAAAGGCAACGCCGTGGACGGCAGCGATCACCGGCATCGGCAAGGTGCGCCAGCCCCAGGCGACGTGCTGCGGCAGATTCGCATCGCCATGCGTGCGATCCGCGAGCGACGTGCCGGTGCCGCCTGCGGCCATGCTCGCCATGTCGAGACCCGCGCAAAACGCCCGCCCTTCGCCTGAAAGCACTACGCAACGCACATCGGCCATCCCGGCGAGCTGCTCAATTGCGTCGGCAATGCCCTGAAACATCGCGGAATCGAGCGCGTTCATCTTCTCGCTGCGAATCAATTTCACGTCGGCGACATGATCGGTAACGGTAATGCGAACGCGGTCTTCCATCAGATTTCATTCCTTCTTTCGTCACCCCGGACTTGTTCCGGGGCCCACGATGCAGCAAGCCAACCAGTGGCGATACTTGCCGCACGGTGGACCCCGGAACAAGTCCGGGGTGACGGTAAGGTTAGACAATACGTGAGCTCATCTCACCCCAATAGCGATCGCGCAACAGCCGCTTATAGAGTTTGCCGGTCGGCGCGCGCGGCAGCTCTGCTGCGAAATCGATTTGGCGCGGCGTCTTCACGCCCGACAATTCGGCGCGACACCAGGCCGTAAGTTCGGCCGCGAGGCCCTCCCCGGCTTCGGCCATGTCGACGGGCTGCACCACCGCGATCACGCGTTCGCCCATGTCGGGGCACGGCCCGCCAATGACGGCGACATCGGCCACGCGCGGATGCGTGATCAACCGGTTTTCGATCTCCTGCGGATAGATATTCACCCCGCCCGAAATGATCATGAAGCTCTTGCGGTCAGTGAGGTAGAGATAG
This sequence comes from Sphingomonadales bacterium Ga0077557, assembly GCA_001464615.1. Taxonomy (GTDB): domain Bacteria; phylum Pseudomonadota; class Alphaproteobacteria; order Sphingomonadales; family Sphingomonadaceae; genus Sphingomonas. The sequence continues at coordinate 75,916 of LNFI01000027.1, forward strand.
CCCTCTTCATCCACCCGGCCAATGTCCCCCAGCGTGGTCCAGCCCTGCGCGTTCCTTGCCTCGGCGGTCTTGGCGGGATCATTATGATATTCGAACACCCCGCCGCCTTCGAAATAGACAAGGCCCTCGGTCCCTGGCGGCACCTCATTGCCCCCTTCGTCGCAAATATGCAGCGCGCCATAGGCCGCCTTCCCGACCGATCCCTTGTGGGAGAGCCACTGGGTGGAGTCGATCGTCGTCAGGCCATTGCCTTCTGATCCGGCATAATATTCGTAGAGGACGGGGCCCCACCAGGCGATCATCGCCTCTTTCACCGGGATCGGGCAGGGCGCGGCGGCGTGGATAGCAACCTTGAGGCTCGACAGATCATAGCGCGCCCGGGTCGCCTCATCGAGCTTCAACAGCCGCACGAAGTGCGTCGGCACCCATTGGCTGGCATTGACCTGATAGCGTTCGATCGCGGCCAGCGCCGCTTCGGGATCGAAATGCTGCATCATCACCACGGTGCCGCCCAGCCGCATCGCCGTCATCGACCAGCGCAGCGGTGCGGCATGATAGAGCGGCGCGGGCGATAGATAGATGCTGTCGGGCCCGAGCCGGTAGAGCCCCTGGGCGAGCATGGTCAGCACCGTCGGCGCGGCGATTGCTGGTTCGGGCGGCAGCGCGACCCGCACGCCCTTGGGCCGGCCAGTGGTGCCGGACGAATAGAGCATATCGATGCCGGCGCGTTCATCGGCAATCGGCGTATCGGGCAGGGCCGCGACCGCCTCTGCCCAGGGCTGCCAACCCGCCATCGCGCCGCCGATGATCAGCCGGGTACAATCCGCCAATGGTTCTGTCAGCGTTACGGCGACAGCAGCGGTGGCTGCTGAGGCGATCACCAGCGTCGCGCCTGAATCGCGGACGATATACTCAACTTCGGGCGCGGTGAGTTTGCTGGGGATGCACACGTAAAACAGCCCGGCCCGCTGCGCGCCCCAGGCGATGTCGTAAAATTCAGGGATATTGTCGAGGTACAATGCGATCGTGTCGCCAGTCTGCAACCCGTGCGCGCGGAACAGATGGGCGGCCCGGTTTGAGCGCGCGTCGAGCGCGCCAAAGCTGATCGTCTCGCCGGTTTCGGCAACAATCAGCGCTGCTTTATCAGGCGTTAGCGCTGCATGGACGCTGGGGTGCATCCGCCTCTCCTCTATATGGTTATGCGCCACGCTATCGGGCGCGCCGCCCGGCGGCAACGGGCAAGATCGGATGCCGCCAATGCGACCGGGCTTTGCACCTTGGCCGGGGCATGTATAGACGCGCGATCATGACTGCCCCTGCCGCCCCATTAGTTTTCAACCCCGAGGCCTTTTTCGCCTTTGGCGGGCGCGGGCATGGCGGGCGGCTTGGCGTGCGCTATCGTTGCCATGGGCCCGATTGGGTCGAGCTTGAACTGCCCTATGCGCCCTTTCTGATCGGCGACCCGGCCACCGGCGTGATCGCCTCTGGCCCGATTCTGACGATGATGGACCAGGCGACGAGCCTGGCGGTGTGGACCAGGCTCGGCCAGTTTCGTCCGCATGCCACGCTTGATCTGCGGATCGATTATCTTCGTCCGGCAACCCCAGGCAAAACGGTGATCGGGCGCGGCGAATGCTATCGCACCACGCGCAACATCTCGTTCGTGCGCGGCATGGCGCACGATGGCGATCCGGCCAATCCGCTCGCGCATGTCGCCGGCATGTTCATGATGACGGGCCTACCGACAGGGCCGTCGACATGACGCTGCCGCCCTATGCCGATCTGCTCGGGCTGGTGATCGAACCCGCTGACAGCGGGCCGCCGCTGCTGATGATGCCCTTTGCGGTGGACGTGATGGGCCGCCCCGGCTTTTTGCACGGCGGGGCGATTGGCGGGCTGCTCGAAATGGCGGCAATCGCCTCGCTCCAGCATGCGCTGGCCGAAGAGAGCAATGGCGATGACGTTCAGATCAAGCCGATCAACGTAACGATCGATTTCATGCGTGGCGGCCGCGAGAAGGAAACCCGCGCCGGGGGCATTGTCACGCGGCTTGGCAACCGGGTCGCCAATGTTGAGGCGCATGCCTGGCAGGATGATCGCACCCGGCCCATCGCCAGCGCGCGGATGAACTATCTGATCGTGCGCGGATGAGGGCGATCGCGGTGCTGCTCGAAACCGCGCGGGCAGCGCGCGCGGCGGGCGATTTGGGCACCGCAATTGCGCAGCAAAGCGTGGCGATTGAAATGCTGCGCCAAGGCACCAATCCGCTCGCACTCGCCCATGCGCTGCGCCACCGCGCCGATATGCTGATCGGCGCGAGCCGTGCTGCTGAGGCGGAAAGTGATTGCGCGCAGGCTTTGTGGTTTTACGCACAAGTGCCCGACGCGCCGCCGCTCGACATCGCCAACGCGGTGCGCTGCGCGGCGTGCCAGGCCGAAGCGGTTGGCGATATCGCGGGCGCGATCGACCTGTGGCGCGATGCCCGCACGCGCTATGCCAAGCTCAGCGATGTGTTCGAGGCGATGACGGGCAGTGCTGCCAATCCTGGGGTGGCCGAGGCGACGATGCGAATCGAGGCGCTCGGCGGGGAATAGACAGGGATAAAGTGCCGGAACGTGCGGGAAACCGGCCATATTGCGCAGGCACAGACCGGGCGGACGCTTTCGACGTTGCGCAATGGAAGAAAACACGATCGCCCCAAGGAGGACCGGCCCTGCGCACCAAGCTCAGCACCTGCGTCAGAAAAAAGCGCTACCCCACCGCCGAGGCAGCGGTGACGGCGGCACAAACGGCGGGCCTGGCGCTGTTTCCCTATCGCTGTGACCGATGCGGGCGGTTTCATTTGACGAGCAGGCGCAAGGGGAAATGGGTGGGGCGGGGGTTAGAGTAAGCGCGATATGCGGGCGTCATTGCCCACAATCATCATTCTCGTCACTGCACGCCCGCGCCGGGATTGACGGGATGCGTGGCGAGGCCAACCTAAAAAACCGCCCAACCCACTATTGCGGGGTGAGCCTCAGCAGCCTGCCGCTTGCCCCGTCCTCCAGCACCCAAATCGTTCCATCCGGCCCCTGCTCCACTTCGCGAATGCGCGCGCCGAGCGGGATGCGGGCGACTTCAGCGGCGGTCGATCCGGTCACGCGCACACGGACCAGACCCTGTGACACCAATCCAGCGAGGATGAAATCATTGGTCCAGCCGATAAAACGCGTGCCGGTATATTGGATCATCCCGCTTGGCGCGATGACGGGGGTCCAGCTAACCAGCGGCGCAGCAAATTCGGGGCGGGTCGAATGGCGGGGGAGCACCTCGCCATCATCGCCTTCGGAGACGATCCGCCAGCCATAATTGGCACCGCGGGTGACCAGGTTGAACTCATCGCCACCGGCCGGCCCCATCTCGCTTTCGAACAATCGGCCGTCCTGCGCGAATACCAGGCCATATTGGTTGCGCTGCCCAAGCGCCCAAATCTCGGCCCTAGCGCCGGCGGTGCCGAAAAAGGGGTTGGTCGACGGGATCGTTCCGTCCGGGTTGAGGCGAATTGTCTTGCCGAGCGTCTGTGCCAAATCCTGCGCCGGCGCGCCCTGATGCCGCTCGCCCGCAGTGACGAACAGGAAGCCATCGGGCGAAAATGCGATGCGCCCGCCAAAGTGCCGCGTGTCATTGGCGACCTTCGGTGCTTGCCGCCAGATTACGCTAACATTCTCGAGCGAGGCATCATTGGCCGCGAGCGTACCGCGTGCCACGGCAAGCCCGGCGCCGTCGGTGCCGCTTTCCGAATAGCTGAGATACACCCTGCGATTGGAGGCAAAGGCAGGATCGATCGCCACGTCGAGCAAGCCGCCCTGCCCGCCGGTGGCAACCGTTGGCACACCGGTAACGGTTGACAGAACACCTGCCTGGGTGACCAGCCGAAGCACGCCGCCGGTCTGCGTCACCAGCATCCGGCCATCTGGCAGGAAGGTCATCGCCCAGGGCGAGGTGAAGGTCGCGATTGCCTGTGATTGAACCGCAGCAGTGGGCGTGGGTGTCGCGGTTGGCGTTGGGGTTGGGGTCGGCGTTGGGTTCGGTGCCGGGGAAACGATCGGCACGCTGCCGGTCCCGCCCGTACTTCCCGAGCCTCCCGATCCGCTGCACGCGGCGAGACTGACGGTGAGCAATAATGGCAGTGCACGCTTCATGAGCTTACTCCTTTGGCGTCAGCCGGATCAGCCGCCCCTGCGACCCATCATCGCCGTCCTCCAGCACATAGATCGCGCCATCCGGCCCTTGTTCCACTTCACGGATGCGCGCGCCCATGTCCCATTGATCGCCCTTTTTCGCGCTCGCGCCGTTCAGGTCGACCCGGACCAGCGCCTGACTCGACAGCCCACCGATAAAAGCATCGCCCTTCCATGCTGGAAATAATTTGCCCGAATAGATGATTAACCCACCCGGCGAGATCACGGGGTTCCAGAAAACCTTGGGGGGTTCATAGCCATCCCCCGGCGCATGATCGGGAATATCGCGGCCGTCATAATGGCTGCCATTGGATACACGCGGCCAGCCATAATTTTTGCCGGGTTCAATCAGGTTGAGCTCATCGCCGCCCTTTGGCCCCATTTCCTGTTCCCATAGCCGCCCGTCCGCATCAAAGGCGAGCCCCAGCAGGTTGCGATGGCCATAGGACCAGATGGCGGCCTTGACCGGGGTTTCGGGGTAGAAGGGATTGCCGGACGCTGGCTTCCCCTCCAGCGTCAGCCGCAGCACCTTGCCGAGCGTGACCGTCATATCCTGTGCGGGATCGAATTTCTGGCGCTCGCCATTGGTGTAGAAAAGATATTGGCCATCGGGCGAAAAGGCGATGCGGCCTGAATAATGGCCGTTGCCGGGCACATAGGGCGTCGCGCGGTGGAGTATCTCTACCTTGTCGAGCCGCACAATCGGCGGGCACGGTGCCCGGATGCACTGGACCTGCTGAATAGCGAGCACGCCGCGCGCCAGCACCACGCCCTTGCCGCCCTCCCCACTTTCGGAAAAGCTGAAATAGACCTGGTGATTGGTGGCAAAGCCAGGCGCGAGCACCACGTCCATCAACCCGCCCTGCCCAGCGCTATCGACCGGCAGCGTGCCGCTCACCACCGATCGTTCCTTCCCATCGGCGGAGACGAGCAACAGCCGCCCGTCCTTTTCGGTGACGAGCATCCGGCCATCGGGCAGGAAAGTCATTGCCCAGGGCGCGTCGAAATCGGCGATCACGGTTTCGGTGAAGGGCTTGTCCGTCGAGGTTGACGGGCTGTTGCGCTGGGCCACGCCTGCACAGGATATCAGCAGCAATGGCAGGACAAGAAAAGGACGCATCAGGCTCTCCGAAACAGGATAAAAACCGCAAACGCACTGCTGCGCGCTTGGATGCTTGCCAGCATAGCGGCTTCCGCCTATATCGCCCATGCGCTTTCTCTACATCGGTAACGCTGCAGAGGCTGGACCCCACCGGGCCCGGCGGCGCGGTCGCTTATCTGGAGAATGTTTTTGGCGGATGTCGCCCAGCTTTTGTCGCAACTAATTGAGCCCGAGGCGCGTGCGCTGGGTTTTGATCTGGTGCGCGTCAAGATGTTTGGTGGGGCGGGCGATTTGACGCTGCAGGTGATGGCCGAGCGGCCCGACACCCGCCAGCTCAACATCGATGATTGCGCTGAGCTGTCGCGCCGTATTTCCGACGTGATGGACGCGCTTGAGGAAGCCGGCCGCGATCCGATCAAGGAAGCGTACCGGCTTGAGGTCAGCTCGCCGGGCATCGATCGCCCGCTGACGCGCCTTGCCGATTTCGATGTCTGGAAAGGCCATGAGGCGCGCATCCACCTGGTCGAGCCGATCGATGGACGCAAACAGCTGACCGGCGATCTCGTCGGCGTCGACGGCGACAAGATCACGATCGACGTAAAAAAGCACAAAGCGATGACAATCGGCTTTGATCAGGTCGCGGACGCCAAATTGCTGTTTACCGACCGGCTGCTGGCGGCGACTGCGCCGCTTTCCACGGCCGGCGCAGACGAATTCGAAGACGATAACAATGAACCTGCGGCCGACATGGCCGAACCCGACACGCAAGAACAGGACTGATATTCATGGCCACTGCCCTCGGCGGCTCTGCCGTTTCCGCCAACAAAGCCGAACTGATCGCGATTGCGGATGCCGTCGCCAAGGAAAAGCTGATCGATCGCGGCATCGTGATCGAAGCGATGGAAGACGCGATCCAGCGCGCCGCGCGCGCGCGCTATGGCGCCGAAAACGACATCCGCGCCAAGCTCGATCCACAAAGCGGCGACTTGCGGTTGTGGCGCGTCGTCGAAGTGGTCGAAGCGGTTGATGACTATTTCAAGCAGGTGAACCTGAAGGAAGCGCAGAAGCTTCAGGCCGGTGCCGTTGTCGGCGATTATATCGTCGATCCGCTGCCCCCGATCGAATTCGGCCGCATCGCCGCCCAGGCCGCCAAGCAGGTGATTTTCCAGAAGGTCCGCGATGCCGAGCGCGACCGCCAGTTCGAGGAATTCAAGGACCGGGTGGGGGAGATCATCACGGGCGTCGTCAAGCGTGTCGAGTTCGGCCATGTCGTGGTTGATCTTGGCCGCGCCGAGGGCGTCATCCGCCGCGATGCGCAAATCCCGCGCGAAGTGGTGCGCGTCAATGATCGCATCCGCTCGCTGATCCTGAACGTCCGCCGCGAAAACCGGGGCCCGCAGATTTTTCTCAGCCGCGCGCATCCCGATTTCATGAAGAAGCTGTTCGCGCAGGAAGTGCCCGAAATTTACGACGGCATCATCGAGATCAAGGCCGCTGCGCGTGATCCCGGTTCGCGCGCCAAAATCGGCGTGATCTCGCATGATTCGTCGATTGATCCGGTCGGCGCCTGCGTCGGCATGAAGGGTAGCCGCGTTCAGGCCGTCGTGCAGGAAATGCAGGGCGAGAAGATCGACATCATCCCCTGGTCGCCCGATACCGCGACCTTCGTGGTCAACGCGCTCCAGCCCGCATCGGTCAGCCGCGTCGTGATCGACGAGGAAGAGGACCGGATCGAGGTTGTGGTGCCTGACGATCAGCTCTCGCTTGCGATTGGCCGTCGCGGCCAGAATGTGCGGCTTGCCAGCCAGCTTACCGGCAAGGCGATCGACATCCTGACCGAGGCTGATGCCAGCGAGAAGCGCCAGAAGGAATTCGTTGAGCGTTCGGAAATGTTCCAGAACGAACTCGACGTCGATGAGACGCTCGCCCAGCTGCTGGTTGCCGAGGGCTTTGGTGCGCTGGAAGAGGTCGCCTATGTCGAGGTCGATGAAATCGCCTCGATCGAAGGATTTGACGAAGATCTTGCGGCCGAGCTGCAGAACCGCGCGACCGAGGCGCTTGAGCGCCGCGAAGAAGCCAATCGCACGCTGCGCCGTGAGTTGGGCGTTGAGGATGCGCTTGCCGCTATGCCACATCTGACCGAGGCGATGCTGGTCACGCTCGGCAAGGCCGGGATCAAGACGCTCGACGATCTCGCCGATCTGGCAACTGACGAACTGGTGCAGAAGAAGCGCCAGGAGCAGCGCCGCCGTGTCGAGACCGACAATAAGCGCCCCGAAGACAAGGGTGGCGTGCTCGCCGAGTACGGCCTGAGCGAAGATCAGGGCAATGAGATCATCATGGCCGCCCGCGCGCACTGGTTTGAGGATGAGGAAACCGGCCCGCAAGCGGACGCTGCTGCGGAGGGCGAAGACGCCTGATGCCCTTCGTCAGCATCCGCATTTCGGGTTCAGCCACGCGCGATCAAAAAGCGGGGATCGTCGCCGACGTGACTCGCTCGCTGGTCGATCGACTGGGCAAGAACCCGGGAGCGGTGCAGATCGTGATCGAGGAAGTCTCGACCGAAAATTACGGCGCCGGTGGGCAATTAATTGCTGATCGCGATGCCCCCGTTGCTGCACCCAGGGAGGACGCGCATGCGGTTCCCCCCCGATGAGGCGCTAGGGCTTCAGACAGAACCGGGCGGCATGGCTTGTCCTTCCTTTGACCAGGGAGGCGAGCGATGACCGATCCCATCCGCCGCTGCATCCTGTCCGGCGACCGGGCGGCGCGTGCGAATCTCGTGCGGCTGGCGCTCGCGCCCGATGGCATGATCCATCCCGATGTGCGGGCCAAGGCGCCCGGGCGCGGGGCGTGGATTGGCGTGCCGCGTGTCAGCATTGAAACCGCGATGGCCAAGGGCAAGCTGAAAGGCGCGCTGGCCCGCGCGTTCAAGACGAACGATTTCCGCCTCCCCGATGATCTGCCCGGCGCGATAGCGACGGCGCTTGAAAGGGCGGTGCTCGATCGGCTTGGCCTCGAATCGCGTGCGGGCAGCATCGTGATCGGCGGCGAACGGATTGAAAAGGCGGCGCGTAGCGGCAAATTGCACATGTTGCTGCATGCCAGCGATGCGGGCGCCGACGGCACCCGCAAACTCGATCAGGCATGGCGCATTGGCCGCGATGAAGAGGGCGGGGGCTTGCGTGGAATGGTAATCCCGCTGGCGCGCCCTATATTGTCCGTGGCGCTGGGCCGCGAAAACGTGGTACATATCGGCCTTACCGACCCTGGCGCTGCCCGGCGACTGAGCGAAGCGCTTGATCGCTGGCTGCACTTTATCGGACCCGAACAGGAGTCTGCGCCTTGCGAAACGGCCTCGCAGGGCGCATCGGCGTTTGAAAATGGGGCCGATATTTCTGGCGACCTTTCCGGCGAACCATCCGGACCGGCTGACGATGATGCGGCAATTGCCGACATGAATATTTGAGGACTTTGAGCGACCTGATGAGCGATACCGACAACGAAAAGCCGAAACTGGGCATGCGCGCGCCTTTGGGCCTCAAGCGCACGGTCGAAACCGGCAAGGTGAAGCAGAGCTTCAGCCATGGCCGTTCCAACACCGTGGTGGTGGAGGTGAAGTCGCGCCGCGTCCTTCGCCGGCCGGGTGAGCCCGAGCCTGTCGTTCAGGACGAACCCTTTATCGCGGCCCCTGCCCCCGCTCCAGCGCCCGTCACCCCTGCGCCGCCGCCGCCAAGTGCAGCGCGCAAGGCGGGCGACAGCCTGCTTTCACGCCAGGAACTTCAGGCCAAGCTGCTGCGCGAGGCCGACGAAGCACGGATGAACGCGCTTGAGGAAGCGCGTCGTCGCGAAGAGCGCGAGCGTCAGGAAGCGCTTGAGGAAGAACGCCGCCGTGCCGAGGAAGCGCGCAATGCGCCGCCCGCGCCGGAACCGGTTATCGATGTCGCGGCCCCAGAGTCAGCCGCAGAATCGGCGCCGATCGAACCCGTCGTGGCCGCCGACCCCGCTCCCACGCCAGAAGCGCCAGCCGCCAATCCGATGGAATTGACGCTGGACAGCAGCATGCCTGCACCGCGTCGCTTCACGCCGGTGCCGCGTCCGGAACGGCCGCAGCCCGTGCGCAAGCCCGAGCCAGAGCCAGAGATCGCATCGTCCGCTACGCCCGCACCCGCGCCCGCATCGGGCAATGCAGGCCCATCATCGGCACCGGGCTCCAAGCGCCCGTCCGAGCCGCCCGCACGCCCCGCGCGCGACCGCAAGGGCGTCGACGATCGTCGCCAGTCGGGCAAGCTCACCGTCAACCGGGCGCTCAACGATGGTGACGGCGCGCGCGCGCGTTCGCTTGCTGCACTCAAGCGTGCACGTGAGAAGGAAAAGCGCCATTTCGGCGGCCCGCGTGAGGCGCAAGCCAAGCAGGTCCGCGATGTGATCGTGCCGGAAGCGATTACCGTCCAGGAACTCGCCAACCGCATGGCGGAAAAGGGCGCGGACCTGGTCAAGACGCTGTTCAAGATGGGCATGCCCGTCACCATGACACAGACGATCGATCAGGACACCGCCGAGCTGCTCGTCACCGAATTCGGCCACAACATCCAGCGTGTCAGCGACTCAGACATCGATCTGGCGCTGGACACCGGCGAGGACACCGAAGACCAGATGCTGCCACGGCCCCCGGTCGTGACGATCATGGGCCATGTCGATCACGGCAAAACCAGCCTGCTTGATGCGCTGCGCGGGACCGACGTGGTGCGTGGCGAGGCCGGCGGCATCACCCAGCATATCGGCGCCTATCAGGTGACGATGAAGGACAAGTCGCAGATCACCTTCCTCGATACGCCGGGCCATGAGGCCTTTACCGAGATGCGCGCGCGCGGTGCCAATGTTACCGACATCGTCATCCTGGTAGTAGCCGCCGATGATGGCCTGAAGCCGCAGACAATTGAGGCGATCAGCCATACCAAGGCGGCGGGCGTGCCGATGATCGTGGCGATCAACAAGATCGACAAGCCCGAGGCGAACGCCAAAAAGGTGCGCGAGGCGCTGCTGCAATATGAAGTCATCGTCGAGGAAATGTCCGGCGATGTGCAGGACGTGGAAGTGTCGGCGCTCAAGAAGACCGGGCTGGATGAACTGATCGAGAAGATCCAGATCCAAGCCGAGCTGATGGAGCTGAAGGCCAATCCGGACCGGATGGCCGAGGGCAATGTCATCGAGGCCAAGCTCGACAAGGGCCGTGGCCCGGTCGCGACCATCCTGATCAGCCGCGGTACGCTGAAGGTCGGCGACGTGTTCGTGGTCGGTGCCGAAAGCGGCAAGGTCCGCGCGCTGATCGACGACAAGGGCCGCCAGATCAAGGAAGCCGGCCCGTCGATGCCGGTCGAGGTGCTCGGCCTGTCGGGCATCCCGATGGCGGGCGATCCGTTGCAGGTCGTCGAGAACGAAGCCCGCGCCCGCGAAGTGGCGGAATATCGCCAGGGCGTGCTAACCAGCAAGCGCACCACCTCGGCCCCTGCCAGCCTGGAGATGATGTTCTCCGCGCTCAAGGAAAAGCAGGCGATCGAATATCCGCTGGTGGTGAAGGCCGATACGCAAGGATCGGTCGAGGCGATCGTGGCGTCGATCAACAAGATCAGCACCGCGGACATCCGTGCCCGCGTGCTGCATTCGGGCGTGGGCGGCATCACCGAGAGCGACGTGACGCTGGCGGGTGCCAGCGGCGCGCCGATCATCGGCTTCAACGTGCGCGCCAATGCCAAGGCACGCGAAATCGCCGAGCGGCAGAAGGTCGCGCTGAAATATTACGACATTATCTATGACCTGATCGACGAAATCCGGGCCGGCATGGCGGGCGAGCTTGGCCCTGAGGCGTTCGAGACGGTCGTCGGCCGCGCCGAAATCCGCGAGGTCTTCCCGGCCGGCAAGCATGGCCGCGCGGCAGGGCTGTTGGTGGTCGATGGCTTTATCCGCAAGGCGCTGAAGGCCCGCATCACGCGCAACGACGTGATCATCTATAATGGTGAAATCGCGTCGCTGCGGCGCTTCAAGGACGACGTGCCCGAAGTGCGCGCCGGCCTGGAATGCGGTGTGACCTTTGCCAGCCATACCGACATCAAGCCGGGCGACTTCCTGGAAACCTACGAAGTCGAACTGCGCGAGCGGACGTTGTAGCCGTTTCGGCTGCACGACATAGTCGCAGTATAGCCGATTTGGTAATTTGCTTGCTGAGGCGAGGTTGACCTGGTATGCCACAGCGTGGAAATCAAGTTTTCCAATGAGGCGCTGCGGTCGCTTAGGCGAAGCAATAAGCGCTCGCTCATAAGGCAGAAGATCGACTTGCTTGCGACCGAACCTGCTTCGCTCGCCGCCAACGTCAAAAAGCTTAACGGGCGCGACGGCTATCGGCTTCGGGTGCAAGATTGGCGAGTGATATTTCGCGTCGAGAACGGCATGGTGCTGATAGATGAGATAGCGCCGCGAGGGTCAGTCTATGAGGTGAAAGAATGACTGCGCAGATTGTAGAAATTGCTGGTCGGCAAATGGCCATATTGCCAATTGAAGACTATCAGCGGCTGATTGAAATTGTCGAAGACAAGGCCGACGAGGCGGCAGCCGATAAGTCGAAACAGCGCAGGATGGAAGGTGAAGAATATCTTCCAGCGACCATGGTGGATCGTATTTTGGAGGGTGAAAATCCTCTGAAAGTATGGCGAGAATATCGCGGCGTCTCAGGTATTGAGCTTGCCCGCTTGGCCAACGTGCATGCATCGACAATTTCAAAACTTGAAAAGGGGCAACGTCAAGGTACCCGTGCAGTTTGGCGTGCATTGGCTGATGCGTTGCGCGTCGAAAGCCAGGACATTCAACCTGATGATTGACCTATGACCGACACTCCCGAAACCCGCTCCGTCCGCCTGCTGCGCGTGGGGGAACAGGTGCGCCATGCGCTGTCCGACATTCTCGCGCGCGGGGACGTGCATGATGAGACGCTTGCCAAGCACATGGTGACCGTGACCGAAGTGCGCATGTCGCCCGACCTGCGCCACGCGACCGCGTTCGTGAAGCCTTTGCTCGGCAAGGAGGAGGCGGTGGTGCTGAAGGCGCTGCGCACGAATACCGCGTATCTGCAGAGCGAAGTCGCGCGGCGGGTGAACACCAAATATGCCGCCAAGCTGAAATTCCTGCCCGACGAAAGCTTCGACGAGGGCAGCCATATCGACGCGCTGCTGCGCGCGCCGCATGTGGCGCAGGATCTCGATTCCGAGTAAGCTAGATACAGTCACCCTTGCGAATGGGACCTGGCTTATGAATGTTTCCAAATATGCGATCCGCATGTCGATCCGCGGGAGGATCACGCTCCCAGCCGAATTGCGCCGATCACTTGGATTACGCGGCGGCGAACGTGCTTATTGGAAGACGCTTGCAAACGGCGATCTCGAGCTCGTCCTTCTACCGAACCCGACGGATTGAATGTTCAGCTCTCGACCAGATGAGGCACGATCGTACAGTTCGGTGGCGGCGTCTGCGATTTTGCTCCTCATCGGCCTAATACTCGGCGGCTGTCAGAACATGCTCCGCCGCCGCCGTTGACCGATTTGGACCTTGCGCGCGGGTACATAAGCAAGTGGGATGTCAAAGTGCCCGACGCGGCGCTGCTGCGCGTAACAAAAGGCGACTCCACCAACTGCGTCGATTTTCGCCGGCCCGAACACACCTTCGCTGAACACGCGTCGACCATGAGCGACTTGGACCTGCTCGCGATGCGGATGCATTTGCGCGGCGGATACACGAATTGGCATCCTCCGAAAGAACAGGATCGCCAGGATAGCCGGGTCAATTCGGAATTGGAGCACACGCTGGCCAATGCGTCAGCGCGGGCGATATTGCGGATCAATGCCGCCAAGGCGAGCGAGCCGCCATATAAGCCTTGGCCGAAATCCTGTGAGACGAAGTTTTGGTTCGCCAAGCCGGTCTACGTTGAAGACGTCGCCTTCGTCGATACCGGTTCGACCTGCGGCGGCCTGTGCGGTTCGGGCTCGGTTTACGCGTTTGCGTATCGAAACAAACGTTGGACGCTGGTCGCGACTGCACCTACCTGGATCGCCTGATGGCCAAACTGTATTTCTACTATGCCAGCATGAATGCGGGCAAATCGACCAACCTGCTGCAGGCCGATTTCAATTATCGCGAGCGGGGGATGCGGACAATGCTGTTCACCGCCGCGATTGATACGCGGGCGGCGATGGGGGCGATTGCGTCGCGGATCGGGTTGGAAAAGCAGGCGATAGCTTTCGATGCGGCGACCGATCTCGCCGCGATCGTCACTACTGAACATGCCAACGCACCAGTCGCCTGCGTGCTGGTCGACGAGGCGCAGTTTTTGAGTGAGGCACAGGTCGCGCAGCTCGCGAAGCTGGCCGATGTCGATGGCATTCCGGTGCTCGCCTATGGCCTGCGCACTGATTTTCGGGGGAAGTTGTTCCCCGGTAGTGCTGCGTTGCTGGCGATTGCCGACAATCTCGTCGAACTGAAATCGGTATGCGAATGCGGGCGCAAGGCGACGATGAACCTGCGTGTCGATAGTGCCGGCAACGCGGTGGCCGAGGGCGCGCAAACCGAGATCGGCGGCGACGACCGCTATGTCGCCTTGTGCCGAAAGCATTTCACGGAACGGCTCGCCGCCGCTGAGGGCTGAGCGGCAGTGCACGGCTGGATCATCCTCGACAAGCCGCTGGGGCTTGGCTCGACACAGGGCGTGTCGGCGGTGAAGCGGGCCTTGCGCGAGGGCGGCTATGGCAAGTTCAAGGTCGGGCATGGCGGCACGCTCGATCCGCTGGCGACGGGCGTTCTGCCGATCGCGATCGGGGAGGCGACCAAGCTCGCCGGGCGGATGCTCGACAGCGACAAGGTGTATGAGTTCACGATCGGGTTCGGGGTGCAGACCGATACGCTCGATCTGGAGGGCAAGGTGATTGCTGAGAGCGATGTGCGGCCGACTTTGGCCGAGGTCGAGGCGGTGATGCCGCGCTTCACCGGGCCGATCGAGCAAGTGCCGCCGGCTTACTCCGCGCTGAAGGTGGATGGCGAGCGGGCGTATGATCTGGCGCGGGCGGGGGAGGATGTGGTGCTGGCGAGCAGGGGGGTGACGATTCATTCCCTAAAATCCTCCCCGGCACGGGGAGGGGGACCGTCGGCGCAGCCGATGGTGGAGGGGGTTCACCGCGAGCGCAGCGCTGGTGGAGGGCCCCCTCCACCATTCGCTGAAGGAGCGAATGGTCCCCCTCCCCGTCCCGGGGAGGATTTGGAGCAAATCACCCTCACCGCCCATGTCTCCAAGGGCACCTATATTCGCAGCCTCGCGCGCGACATCGCGCTGGCACTCGGCACGGTTGGCCATGTTACGATGCTGCGCCGGACAAAGGCCGGGCCGTTCGACCTGTCGCACGCGATATCGCTGGACAAATTGGCGGAACTCAGTAATGCGCGCGGTCTTGAAGACAAACTCCTGCCACTGAGGGCGGGGCTGGACGACATCCCGGCTCTATCCCTCACCCCCGATCAGGCAGGGCTGCTCCGACAGGGGCGGGTGTTGATCGGGATTGCCGTGAACGATGGCCCCTATTTTGCGATGCTGGAAGATATTCCCGTCGCGTTGGTGGAGGCAACCGACCGAGAGGTTCGGGTCGTGCGCGGGTTCAACCTATGACGATGTCGAAGGAAAACTGAATGACGATCACTGCAGAGCGCAAGGACGCGCTCGTCAAGGAACATGGCCGCGCCGAAGGCGATACCGGCTCCCCCGAAGTTCAGGTCGCGATCCTCACCGAGCGTATCCGCAACCTGACCGAGCATTTCAAGGATCACAAGAAGGACAATCATTCGCGCCGTGGGCTGCTGATGATGGTCAACAAGCGCCGGTCGCTGCTGGATTATCTCCGGCATTCGGATGGCCAACGCTATACCGATCTGATCGCGAAGCTGGGTCTTCGCAAGTAATCACAGGGGCGGCCTTCGGGTCGCCCTTTTCGCATTTCCGCAAATGGCGGGATGACTGGACGCGAGGCAATTCGGCTGACCGTCCCCGGGGTTACGAAAGACCCCAGACCGCGCGGACCGGCTTAGTCCGCAGATAGGCCCCAATCGCATCTGGCGGTTGGCGTTGAAGGAAATCACATGTTCGATACGAAAACTGCAAGCATCCAGTGGGGCGGCAAGACCCTCACGCTGGAAACGGGTCGCGTTGCCCGCCAGGCTGACGGCGCCGTGATGGCGACGCTCGGCGAAACCGTCGTCCTTTGCGCGGTGACTGCCGCCAAGTCAGTGAAGGAGGGCCAGGATTTCTTCCCGCTCACCGTTCACTATCAGGAAAAATATTCGGCTGCCGGCCGCATCCCCGGTGGCTTCTTCAAGCGTGAGCGCGGCGCGACCGAAAAGGAAACGCTCACCAGCCGCCTGATCGATCGCCCGATCCGCCCGCTGTTCCCGGAAGGTTTCTACAACGAAATCAACGTGATCTGCCAGGTGCTCAGCTATGATGGCGAAAATGAGCCCGATATCCTCGCAATGGTCGCGGCATCGGCTGCACTGACCATTTCGGGCGTGCCTTTCATGGGGCCAATCGGTGCCGCGCGCGTCGGTTATATTGACGGCGAATATATCCTCAACCCCACGCTTGATCAGATCAAGGCAGGCGATCTCGATCTCGTCGTCGCTGCCACCGGTGCGGCCGTGATGATGGTCGAATCCGAAGCCAAGGAACTGTCGGAAGACGTGATGCTCGGCGCGGTTCAGTTCGCGCACAAGGCGTGCCGTGAAGCCGCCAATGCGATCATTGATCTGGCCGAACAGGCTGCCAAGGATCCTTGGGAAATGGCCGAACAGGCTGATCTCTCGGCTGCCAAGGACAAGCTGAAGAAGCTGATCGGCAAGGACATTGCCGCCGCCTATAAGGTGACCGACAAGTCGGCGCGTTCGGGGCTCCTCAACGAAGCCCGTGCCAAGGCAAAGGCGGCGTTTGCCGATGCCAGCCCGCAGGACCAGATGGCCGCTAACAAGCTGATGAAGAAGCTTGAGGCAGAAATCGTCCGTGGCGCCATCCTCAAGGACGGTACCCGTATCGACGGTCGCACCACCACGCAGATCCGCCCGATCGAGGCGATGGTGCACTTCCTGCCCCGCGCGCATGGCTCTGCCCTGTTCACGCGCGGCGAAACCCAGTCGATCTGCACGACCACCTTGGGCACCAAGGAAGCCGAGCAGATGATCGATGGGCTGACCGGCCTGTCCTACGAGCGCTTCCTGCTGCACTATAACTTCCCGCCCTATTCGGTCGGTGAAGTCGGCCGCTTCGGTGCGCCGGGTCGTCGCGAAGTCGGCCACGGCAAGCTCGCCTGGCGCGCGCTCCACCCGATCCTGCCGTCGATGGAGGAATTCCCTTACACGATCCGCGTCCTGTCAGACATCACCGAGTCGAACGGCTCGTCGTCGATGGCGACGGTGTGCGGCGGTTCGCTGTCGATGATGGATGCCGGTGTGCCGTTGAAGCGCCCGGTCTCCGGCATCGCGATGGGCCTGATCCTGGAAGGCAAGGACTTCGCAGTTCTTTCCGACATTCTCGGCGACGAAGATCATCTCGGCGACATGGATTTCAAGGTCGCGGGCACGTCCGAAGGCATCACCACGATGCAGATGGACATCAAGATCGCCGGCATCACCGAAGAAATCATGCGCGTCGCGCTGCATCAGGCGAAGGAAGGCCGCGCGCACATCCTGGGCGAAATGGCCAAGGCGCTCGACCACACCCGTGAGGAACTCTCGGCTCACGCACCGCGCATCGAGACGATCACGATCGACAAGACCAAGATCCGTGACGTCATCGGCACCGGCGGCAAGGTGATCCGCGAGATCGTCGCCACCACCGGCGCCAAGGTCGACATTGATGACGAAGGCGTCATCAAGGTCTCCTCGTCCGACACCGCGCAGATCGAGGCAGCGATTGCCTGGATCAAGGGCATCGTCGAGGAAGCCGAAGTCGGCAAGATCTACAACGGCAAGGTCGTCAATCTCGTCGATTTCGGCGCGTTCGTGAACTTCATGGGCGGCAAGGACGGTCTCGTCCATGTCAGCGAAATCCGCAACGAGCGGACCGAGAAGGTCGCTGACGTGCTGAGCGAAGGCCAGGAAGTCAAGGTCAAGGTGCTCGAGATCGATCCGCGCGGCAAGGTTCGCCTGTCGATGCGCGTCGTCGATCAGGAAACCGGTGCCGAGCTGGAAGATACCCGCCCGCCGCGTGAACCGCGTGAGGGTGGCGATCGTCCGCGTGGTGACCGTGGTCCGCGTCGCGATGGCGATGGTGGCCGTGGTCCCAGAGGCGAAGGGCGCGGTGATCGCGGTCCGCGTCGTGACGGCGGTGGCGATCGTGGTCCGCGCGGCGAAGGTCGTGGCCCACGCCCTGAGCGTTCGGGTGGCGGCGATGACGGCCCTGCGCCTGAATTCGCGCCTGCCTTTCTGACGGGCGACCGCGACTAAGCGTTTCGATTACTGACTAACGGAAAAGGGCTCGGGCGACCGGGCCCTTTTTCTATTTGGGCGATTTGCCCGAATGACGGGTGATCGAGCTAAGGCCGCGGCTATCGCAGCACGATCCGCGCATCGACCAGTTTCACATCGTGCATCTGGTTGAGATAGGCCTCATAATAGCCCTTGTGCGATGCGCCGACGATTGTCAGCAGCCGCGCGCCGGGGCGGCGACCGAGTATATCGCGGATATTGGCAACCATCCGCAGATTGCGTGTTTCCCAATAACCAAGGTAATTTCGCCCGAACGCCTGTGGCGACGTTTCGACGAAGGCCGCGCCGAAATCGGATTGATAGGCCAGCATCGCGCCTGCCGGATCATTATAGGCACGGTACATCGCCAGCACGCCGTCGGGCTGCGCCAGCCCGGCATCGAGCCGCTCACCTTCTGCGCGCCGCTGTTTGGTGACGGGGTTGTCCCAGGCATGGAGGATCGCTGCCTCATAGGCCTTTTCGTCCGCCGGTGCCGGGCTGTCCGCCGAATGATCGTCAACGCTCCAGACGCGATCCAGCCCGAGCCGGGCGGCAAGCGCGGCTGCGACAAGATTGCTCTCGTTGCGCCGACCTTTAGCCTTTTCAAGCGCAGCAACCAGATCGTCATTCAGCCCATCGCCGGTATGTTGTTCGGCTGGTGGAAGCCGGAGCCATTGGACCAGCGCAGAGCCACGCTCCCCGGCGGCGAGGAAGATAGCGGCCAGATGGCGTCGCTCGGCGGGGGTGGGAGACGTCGGCCACGCGGCAAGCAGCCGCTCGGCCTCGGCGTTGGCCGCGGGCACATCTAGCCCGGTGGCCTGACGGGCGAGCGCCGGATCGGGGCAATAATCCGCGACTGACTCGGCATAGCGCGATGGGAACCGGCGCAGGCTGTCGCATTGCAGCCCCGACACGTCTTCGGTGGCGATTTCGGTCGGCTGCCAATCGGCGAGGCGCTTGAGCAGCGGGGCGAGCATCGCCGGCTTGAAGCTCTCTGGCAGACCCGAAAGATGCGGCGTACCCAGCACAAGCACCTCGTTCGGCTTGCCGGCGGGTGGCCCTTTCAAGCGATCGGGGCGAAATGTCGGCCGATATTCTGCCGCCGAAACGGGCTGAAACGCCTGGACCAATATGCCAGCCGACCCCAGCACAGCGATCAGCGATACGCAAAACTTCTGAAGCATGCCCCTCTCCTTTTAGGGAGCATACTCAATCTGTATTACTTAAGCAATACACCAAGCAGGTTCGCCGCTTAGCAAAGCGTAGGCCGAAACCGCTCCTTGCGCTCTAGAGCGTGCTGACGTTAGGTCGCTTCAACCTCATACCCGTTCGGGCTGAGCCCTTCGACTGCCTGCAAGGCAGGCGCTCAGGATAAACTTCGGCCAATATGGCCGAAGTCGAAGCCCACGCGCTCCGCATGCCCTTCGACTTGGTCCAATCCAAAGTCATCGGACTCTAAAGGTGTCATTGCGATTCAGGTCGTTGGACAGGCAATGCGAGGTCGATCGGACGGCCACGCGACGAAGCGAGCCAGGTACCATCGCCAACATCGCCCTCCGCCCGTTACTTCATCAACTTCCGGATGAACCCGATCAACCCGGTCTGGCGCGATCGCTTGAGCCGTTCGGCGGCGAGAATCGTCTTCACATCGTCAAAACAGCGATCGACGTCGTCGTTGACCAGCACATAATCATAGCCATCCCAATGGCTGACTTCGGCGTTGGCGCGCTGCATGCGGGCGGCGATCACCTCGGGCGCGTCAGTGGCGCGGCGGATCAGGCGATCGTTCAATTCCTCCATCGACGGCGGCAGGATGAAAACGCGGACGACATCACCGCCGGCGATCTGGAATAATTGCTGTGCGCCCTGCCAATCGATATCGAACAACACGTCCTTGCTCGCCGCGAGCATGGCGTTCACTTGCGCCTTGGGCGTGCCATAGCGATGGCCAAAGACGTGCGCCCATTCGAGAAATTCGTTGGCGGCGACCATGTCGCGAAATTTTTCGAGCGAGACGAAGTGGTAATCCTTGCCATCGACCTCACCGGGGCGAATCGGGCGGGTGGTCGCGGAGACCGACATGGCAAGATCGGGCTCATTTTCGAGCAATTTGCGCGCGATCGTCGATTTGCCAGCGCCCGATGGCGAGGACAAAACAAACAACACGCCGCGACGTTTAAACCCATGCAAATCGTGATCGGCAGCTTCCATGCCCGCTAGTGGCGCGGGCAGCACCCTTGCGTCAAGCCATCAGCGCCCAGTCAGCAAACAAGCGGGGTCAGTAAACGAGACGGGCATCGTCGCGAAGGCGCCTCGTCAGCCCGGCCGCGCCCTGCAGCACTGCCCAGCCCACCGCATAGGTAACCGCAACCGGCAGAGCGACGCTCAGCACATTGGCGGTCACAGCGCCGATCATTGCCCCGGCAGCCGCGCCGCGATCACCGCTGACGCTGCCTATCGCCCCGCCAACCAATGCCCCTGTTGTCGTTGTCATCATGGCTGATCTCTCCCGTTGGATATCGCTCAGCGCACCGGCGGGGCGTTTTGTTCCAGCGGTGATCACACCATCGATTCGGGGCGGACCAGCCGATCAAAGGTTGCGGCATCGACCAGGCCAAGCGCGAGCGCCGCTTCCTTCAGCGTCAGGCCATGCGCATGGGCGTGCTTGGCGATTTTCGCGGCATTGTCATAGCCGATTTCAGGCGCCAGCGCGGTGACGAGCATCAGCGATCGATCGAGCAGTTCGGCGATTCGCGCGCGATTGGGCTCGATGCCATCGACGCAGCGTTCGGCAAAGCTGGTCATGCCCACGCTCAGCAGATCGATCGACCGCAGCACGTTGGCGGCAATCATCGGTTTGAAAACGTTGAGCTCCAGATGCCCCTGCATCCCGCCGACGGTGATCGCCATGTGGTTGCCGATGACTTGGGCCGCGACCATCGTCAGCATCTCGCACTGGGTAGGGTTGACCTTGCCGGGCATGATCGAGCTGCCGGGTTCGTTTTCCGGCAGGCTGAGTTCGCCGAGCCCCGAACGTGGACCCGAGCCGAGCAGGCGGATATCGTTGGCGATCTTGGTGAGGGATACGGCGAGGGTGTTGAGCGCGCCGGAGAGGTGGACTAGCGGGTCGTTGGAAGCGAGCGCTTCAAAGGTGTTTTCGGCAGGGTGAAACGGATGGCCGGTGATATCGGCAATCGCCTTGCACACCGCTTCGGCAAAGCCGGTTGGCGCATTAAGCCCCGTGCCAACCGCCGTGCCGCCCTGCGCCAAGCGATTCGTGCCGGCAACCAGCGCCGGCTCAATGCGCCGCCCGCACCGATAGACCTGATTGGCATAACCGGAGAATTCCTGGCCGAGCGTGACCGGCGTCGCATCCTGCATATGCGTCCGCCCGATTTTGACGATTTCGCCCCAGGCCTGCGCCTTAGTCTCGAGTGCGACGCGCAACCGATCAAGCGAGGGCAGCAAATCACGCGTGGCCGCCAGCGACGCTGCAATGTGCATCGCGGTCGGGAAGCTGTCGTTCGACGACTGGCTCATATTGACGTGATCGTTCGGGTGCACCGGTGCCTTCCCGCCGCGCGCACCGATCAGCACTTCGTTGGCGCGGCCGGCGATTACTTCGTTGACGTTCATATTGGTCTGGGTGCCGCTGCCCGTCTGCCAGATGACGAGCGGGAACTGGTCGTCGAACTTGCCGCTCGCCACTTCCGCTGCCGCCGCCTCGATCGCGTCGGCGATCTCGGCGGGCAAGCCGTGCTGGCGGTTCACCCGCGCCGCCGCTTGTTTGACGATGGCGAGCGCGTGGATGATACCAATCGGCATCCGCTCGCGTTCGCCGAACGGGAAATTGGCAATGCTGCGCTCGGTCTGCGCGCCCCAATAGGCGCTGGCGGGGACTTGAATGGGGCCGAAGGAATCGGTTTCGGTGCGGGTGTCGGTCATGGGCTAGCTTATCCGTCTCATTGCGAGAGCGACTTATTTTTTCCGCTTAAAATCCACTGAGACGACGTTCGATCCGTCCTCGACTGGCGTCACGACCGCATCATTTTCCGCCTCTTCATGCGGTTCGGGGCCTTCGGGGCCGTCTTTGGACTGAAATAGCAGCTGGAAATCGACCGCCGGATCATGAAAGCCGGTAATCGCCGAATAGGGAATGACCAGCTTCGACGGCACCTGATTAAAGCTCAATCCAACCGAAAACCGCTCATCATCGACCAGCAAATCCCAATAGCGATTTTGCATCACGATCGTCATTTCATCGGGGAAACGCTCGATCAGCCGCTGCGGGATATCGACGCCGGGGGCCTGCGTTTTGAAGGTGATGTAGAAATGATGTTCGCCGGGCAAACCACCATTTTCGGCGACCGAACCGAGCACGCGGCCGACCACAGCACGCAGCGCCTCCTGGACGATTTCGTCATAGGGAATCAAGCTATCGGGCAGGCCATCGGTCATGAGTCTTGGACTAGCGCCCTTTCCCCCCCGGTCAAGATTGCATGACCTCCGCGAAACGTTATGGGGGGGCGATGCGCACCGCCACCATCAGCCGCAAGACGAGCGAAACCGCGATCGATGTAACCGTCAACCTCGACGGGACCGGCGCTTATGTCATTTCCACCGGCATCGGTTTTTTCGATCATATGCTGGAACAACTCAGCCGCCATTCGCTGATCGACCTGAACGTGAAGACGGTGGGCGACCTGCATATCGACCAACACCACACGGTGGAGGATACCGGGCTGGCGATTGGCGAGGCGATTGCCAAGGCGCTGGGCGAGAAACGCGGCATCCGGCGTTATGCCGATGCGCTGTCGCCGATGGATGAGACGCTGACGCGGGTGGCGCTCGACATTTCCGGGCGGCCGTTTCTCGTCTGGAAGACCGAATTTTCGCAGAAGCGGCTGGGCGAGATGGACACCGAGATGGTTGAGCATTTCTTTCACAGCTTTGCCCAGACCGCCGGCCTGACGCTGCATGTCGAGACGCTCTATGGCAGCAATAACCACCACATCGCCGAAGCCGCGTTCAAGGGGCTGGCGCGTGCGCTGCGTGAGGCGGTCGAGATCGACCCGCGCAAGGCCGGGAGCATCCCGAGCACCAAGGGCAGTCTGTAGATGAGCGGGCGGATCGCGCTGATCGATTATGGCGCGGGCAATCTCCATTCGGTGGCGAACGCGCTGAAGGCGGCGGGCGCTACGTCGATCGACATCACCTCGAACGCGGGGGTGGTCGCCTGTGCCGACCGGATCGTGCTGCCGGGTGTCGGCGCCTATGGCGCGTGCGCCAGCGCGTTGCGCGCCGTTCGCGGGATGACCGAAGCGTTGAATGTCCGTGTACTCGGCGGCGGGGTGCCGTTTCTGGGGATTTGCGTTGGCATGCAGCTGATGGCGGAGGCGGGCGAGGAATTCGGCACGCATGCCGGGCTTGGCTGGATTCGTGGAAAGGTGCGGCCGCTTACCCCTGCCGATCCCACTGCCAAGGTGCCGCATATGGGCTGGAACGATGTTGTGCCTGCCGTGCCGCACCCGCTGATTGAGCCGGGTGAAGCCTATTTCCTCCACAGCTTTGGTTTTGAAAGCGATCGGGCGGGCGAAGGCATCGTCGCCACGACCGAGCATGGCGGCCAAGTGACGGCGGCGATCGGCCGCGACAATATGCTGGGGGTGCAATTCCACCCCGAAAAGAGCCAGCGCTACGGGCTGGCCTTGCTTGAGAGGTTTTTGGCATGGCGGCCGTAACCCATAAATTCCTCCCTCAGCTTGGCTGGGGGAGGGGGACCACGCGCAGCGTGGTGGAGGGGCTATCCTCCGCCTGCCAAGCGCTCTGGCCCCTCCACCATTCGCTTCGCGAACGGTCCCCCTCCCCGAGCAAGCTCGGGGAGGATTTATGACCCTCATCGTCTTTCCCGCCATCGACCTCAAGGCGGGTCAGGTCGTCCGCCTTGCCGAGGGCGATATGGACCGCGCCACGGTGTACGGCGACGATCCTGCCGCGCAGGCGATGATCTTTGCCAATCAGGGCGCGCAGTATCTGCACGTCGTCGATCTAGACGGCGCTTTTGCCGGTGCCTCAGTCAATGGCGAGGCGGTGAAGGCAATTGTCGAGCGCTTTCCAGGGCATGTCCAATTGGGCGGCGGCATCCGTGACCGGGCCGGGATCGAGCGCTGGTTTGATCTGGGCGTGTCGCGCGTGGTGATCGGCACGGCGGCGCTAGAGAACCCGGAGCTGGTACGCACGGCGGCGCGTGATTTTCCGGGCGGGATCGTGGTGGCGGTGGATGCCAAGGACGGCATGGTCGCGACCAAGGGCTGGGCCGATGTCTCGACGGTCGAGGTCGTCGATATGGCGCGACGCTTCGAGGATGCGGGCGTCGCGGCGCTGCTGTTCACTGACGTGGGGCGCGACGGCATGCTGAAGGGCGCGAATATCGAGGCGACGGTCGATCTGGCGCGGGCGGTGCGGATTCCGGTGATCGCCAGCGGCGGGGTGAAGGGCATCGCCGATATCCACATCCTGGCGCTGCATGCGCGCGACGGGATTGAGGGGGTGATTACGGGGCGGGCATTGTACGACGGGCGGCTTGATCTGGCGGCGGCACTGAGCGTGGCGGCAGCGGCGTGAAGGGGCTAAAGCCATTCCTCCCCGGCACGGGGAGGTGGCAGCCGCAGGCTGACGGAGGGGGGATGCCACAAACGCTGCGCGTGTGGAGAGCCCCCTCCACCGGCTGCGCCGGTCCCCCTCCCCGTTCCGGGGAGGAATTATGACCGTCCGTGCCCGCGTCATTCCCTGTCTCGACGTCGCCAATGGCCGCGTCGTCAAAGGCGTGAACTTTGTTGATCTGAAGGATGCTGGCGACCCGGTCGAGCAGGCGCGCGCTTATGATGCGGCGGGCGCGGACGAGCTTTGTTTTCTTGATATCACCGCGAGCCATGAGGACCGGGGCACGATCCTCGATGTCGTACGGCGCACGG
Source organism: Sphingomonadales bacterium Ga0077557 (assembly GCA_001464615.1). GTDB lineage: Bacteria > Pseudomonadota > Alphaproteobacteria > Sphingomonadales > Sphingomonadaceae > Sphingomonas. The sequence continues at coordinate 100,758 of LNFI01000027.1, forward strand.
CCGAAGTGTGCTTCATGCCGCTGACGGTCGGTGGCGGGGTGCGGACAGCGGAGGATGCGCGCGCGCTGCTCCTGGCGGGGGCGGACAAAGTGGCGGTCAATTCCGCCGCCGTGTCACGGCCCGAAGTGGTGGCGGACATTGCCGACCGCTTCGGGAGCCAGTGCTGCGTTGCCTCGGTCGATGCGCGGCAGGTCGAAGCTGGGCGCTGGGAGGTGTTCACCCATGGCGGCAGGCGCGCGACGGGGATCGACGCGGTCGAACACGCGCTGCGGCTGGCCGAGCTCGGCGCGGGCGAATTGCTCGTCACGTCGATGGACCGCGACGGGACACGATCAGGCTATGACCTCGCCCTCATTCGCCTGATCGCCGATCAGGTGCGGGTGCCGGTGGTGGCATCGGGCGGCGTTGGCGGTCTCAGCGATCTGGTCGCGGGCATCACCGAGGGGCATGCAAGTGCCGTGCTCGCCGCCTCGATCTTCCATTTCGGCGAGGCGAGCATTGCCGATGCGCACGCAGCACTCGCGGCGGCGGGGGTGCCGGTGCGCACGCCGGTCAGCAACGCTTAACTCCTGGTGCGCTATGGCCATGTCCATGCGCATTGCCCTGCTCCTGCTCGTGACGACCCCCGCCCTTGCCGCGCACGCCGGCCGGGCGACACCACGCACCGCGCCCGAGTTATCGGATGTCGCCCTGTTCGTGATGGCCGCCGCAGGTGTGTGGGTCGTTCGTCGCGCGATGCGGGCGCGCTTTGCCAAAACGCGCGGCGGCCAAGCGAAGGATTGACGCAAAGGCGTTGCTGGGCCAGCCACTAGTGCATGGCCGAAGACTTCATCACCACGCTCGAATCGGTGATCCGCAGCCGACAGGGCGCGGACCCAACGACAAGCTACACCGCCAAGCTGTTCGCCGCCGGGCGCGCCAAGATCGCGCAAAAGCTGGGCGAGGAAGCGGTCGAAACCGTCATCGCGTCGCTTGGCAATGACAAAACAGCGCTCGTCGGCGAGGCGACCGATTTGATGTTCCACTTGCTCGTCCTGCTCGCCGATGCGGGGCTGAGCCTCGACGATATCCGCGCCGAAATGCGCCGCCGCGAAGGCGTGTCAGGCATCGATGAAAAGGCCGCGCGCTTGCCAACACCCGTTCGTCCTGAGTAGCCATTGAGCACTTGTCGAAATGGCGTATCGAAGGACAGTGTTTGGGGCAGGTCCTTCGATACACGTCTTCGACTTCGCTCAGCCGCTACTCAGGACGAACGGCAAATAGGACCTGACCCATGCCAATCGACGCCACCCAGCCCTATAACAATCAGAACATCTTCGCGAAAATCCTGCGCGGCGAAATCCCGTCGAAGCGCGTATATGAGGATGCGTTCGCCATCGCCTTCCACGACATCAACCCCCAGGCACCGACCCATATCCTGGTGATCCCGCGCGGGCCCTATGTCTCGTGGGATGATTTCAGCGCGAAAGCCTCCGACGCCGAAATCGCCGGGTTCGTCCGCGCGGTCGCCACGGTGGCGCGCGCCGCCGGGCTGGTCGCGCCGGGCTACCGGTTGCTCGCCAATACCGGACTGGATGCGCATCAGGAGGTGCCGCACCTGCACGTCCATCTGTTCGCGGGACGCAAATTGGGGCCGATGCTGGCGAGACACGGCTGAGACATTTGGGGATTGCAAGGGTAGATTTTGGCTCTAGGTTCGCTGGCATGACCAGCAGGGCCAATCATGGCCCGCCATCCCTTGGGGGGGTTCCGACACAGATGAAATTCGCCAGAACCAAATCGATCGACGCCATTCTGGCGACAGCCGAGAAAAAATCGCTCCACCGGACGCTGGGCGCGTTCCAGCTGACGCTGTTCGGCATTGGCTGCGTCATTGGTACCGGGATTTTCGTACTGACCGCGGCGGGCGCGCAAAAGGCCGGGCCCGGCCTGATGCTTGCCTTCGCGATTGCCGGCGCGATCTGCATCGTGGCAGCGCTTTGCTATGCAGAGATCGCATCAATGCTGCCGGTGGCGGGCTCGGCCTACACCTACACCTATACCGTAATGGGCGAGTTGCTCGCCTGGACGGTCGGCTGGGCGCTGATCCTGGAATATGCGGTGGCGGCCAGCGCGGTTTCGGTCGGCTGGTCGGGGTATTTCACCGGCACCATCCTCAAACAGTTTTTCGGGATGGAATTACCCGCCTATCTTGCGTCCGCTCCGCTTGCGCTGGGCGGCGCGCCCGGCGGGCTGATCAACCTGCCCGCCGTCGTCATTGCCTTGCTGGTGACGTGGCTGCTGATGATCGGCACGACCGAATCGGCGCGCGTCAACGCGGTATTGGTGCTGATCAAGGTCACCGCCCTGACCGCCTTCATCGTCCTGACACTGCCAAGCGGACAGTTTTCGACCGCCAATTTCAATCCGTTCCTGCCCGCCGGTATCTTCGGCGGCTTCGGCAGCGGTGTCGGCGCGGTCGGCGCGGCGGCGACGATCTTCTTCGCCTATGTCGGCTTCGACGCGGTGTCGACGGCGGCCGAGGAAACCAAGAATCCGCAGCGCAACGTGCCGATCGGCCTGATCGGATCGCTGCTGTTCTGCACCGTGTTTTACATTCTGGTCGCGGCTGGCGCGATCGGCACGATCGGTGGCCAGCCGATCATGGGCCCGAATGGCATCCCCTTCCCCGCCGGATCGGAAGAGCTCGCCCGCCAGTGCGCGCTGCCGCAGTATAGCGGGGCGCTGGTCTGTTCGAACGAGGCGCTGGCGCATGTGCTGCGCCAGATCGGCTTCGGCACGGTCGGCAATCTGCTGGGCATCGCAGCGTTCGTCGCCCTGCCCTCGGTCATCCTGATCCTGCTGTTTGGCCAGACGCGCATCTTCTTCGTGATGTCGCGCGACGGGCTGCTGCCCGAAGGCCTGTCGAAGATCCACCCGAAGTGGAAGACGCCTTATGTCGTGACCGCGCTGACCGGCGGCGCGGTGGCGTTTGCCGCTGCCTTCCTGCCGGTCGGCAAGCTCGCCGACATCGCCAATGCGGGTACGCTCTATGCCTTCATGATGGTGGCGATCGCGGTGATGATGCTGCGCAAGACCGAGCCCAATCGCCCGCGCAGCTTCAAGACGCCAGCGCTCTGGCTGATCGGTCCGGCGACGATCGCGGGTTGCATCTTCCTGTTCTTCAACCTGCCGTTCGAGGCGATGCTGGTTCTGCCGATCTGGGGCGCGGTCGGCATGCTGATCTATTACGGCTACAGCTACCGCGCGAGCCATGTGGGCCGCGGGATCGTCGAGGCACCGGAAGACCTGCCGCTCGCCTGATCAGCGAGCGTCATAACCCACGAAAAAAGGGCCGGGGATCGCTCCCCGGCCCTTTTTCATGTCCGTCGCAGTTGTAACGGATCAGCCCAGCTTTTCGGCCACCAGCGCCTTGAGGTCGACCATCGGCCGCGCGCCGACATGGCTGATAATCTCGGCGGCACAGATCGCGCCGAGCTTCAGGCTGTCGACCGCTGACAGCCCGCGAATCTGGCCGACCAGATAGCCGGCCGCGAACAGGTCACCCGCGCCCGTGGTGTCCACCACCTTGTCGATCGGCTCGGCGGGCACATCGACGCGCGCACCGTGGTTGAACGCGCTCGCGCCGTCCGCGCCGTGCGTCACGACCAACGTCGGCACCCGCGCCGCCAGTGCAATCGAGGCGGCTTCCGGATCCTCCATTTCGAGCAGGCAGGCAGCTTCTTCACCGTTGCAGAACAGGATGTCGATCAGGCCGTCGTCCATCAGCTTCAGGAAATCGGCGCGATATTGCATGATGAAAAAGGTCACCGACAGCGTCAGCGCGATTTTGCGCCCGGCCGCCCGTGCCGCCTTGATCGCGAGCAGGATCGCCTGGCGTGGCTCCGGCGGGTCCCACATATAGCCTTCGAGATACAGATAGCTGGCATCGGCAATCAGCTCCGGCTTAGCGGCTTCGCGCGGCAGATAATGCGCGGCACCTAGCGAGGTGTTCATCGTGCGATGGCCATCGGGCGAGACCAGGATCAAGCAGCGGCCGGTCGGTGGCTCCTCGCTGCGCGCAGGCACATCAAAATCAATGCCCATCGCGCGAATGTCATGCGCGAACACCGCGCCGAGCTGGTCATCGCGAATCTGACCGATAAACGCGCAGCGATGGCCAAGTGCGGCAATCCCGGCGAGCGTATTGGCAGCCGACCCGCCCGACACTTCCATGCCCGGGCCCATCGCACTGTACAGGCGTTCAGCAATGCTGGGCTCCATCAGCTGCATCGCGCCCTTTTCCAGGCCATGCTCGGCAAGGAAGGCATCCTCGGCATGGGCAAGCACATCGACAATCGCGTTGCCGATCGCAACAACATCATAGCGGGGTTGGGTCACTCTGGTCTCCGGACGGTCTAGACTAGCGCGCTCGGTAGAAGGCGACGCGGCGATACGCAACTGTCCCGCGCCCAGCCGAGCCGACAGGGCTTGCCGCCTGGCCTGCTTCGTGGTTCGGCTGGCGGCCGGACAATCGGGAAAGGGCCATGATGCGGCGGCTGGCGAGCGGAACAATGATGGCGACGATGCTGCCCTTGGCGCTGGCCGGCTGCGCCACCAGCGGCAGCGGTATCTCGGCACGGCCCGACACCACGCCAGTGCCAACCACCATCCGGATCGTCGCCGGGCTTGATCGCGTGGTCGGTCGTGATGCAGCGGCGCTGATATCGCTTTTTGGCCAGCCCGATGCCGATGTGCGCGAAGGCAATGGCCGCAAATTGCAGTTCACTGGGGCCGCCTGTGTGCTCGATGCCTATCTTTATCCCAAAGGCGCCGGGATGCCGGTGGTCACCTATATCGATTCGCGACAGCCCGATGGCAGCCCGATCGATCGCGCGTCATGCGTTGCCGCGCTCACCCGCCGCGATGGGGGCAAATAACCATTCCTGCCTGACGCTGGGATCGCTTTCGGTGGCCAGACGCGCGGCAAGTTCGCGCGTCCATTGCCCGTGATCGAGCCGCGACAGCGCCCAGATTGCCGCCCCCCGAACGATCGGTGCCGGGTCGTCGAGCAAGCCAATCACCGCCGGTAGCAATGCCGGCGCGCCACTATTCCCCGCTGCGATCACGCAATTGCGCATCATCCGGTCCCGCCCGATCCGCTTGATCGGCGAACCGGCAAAGACGGTGCGGAAACCGGCATCGTCAAGGGCAAGCAGATCGGCAAGCGCCGGGGCAGCAAGTTCCGCGCGCGGGGCAAAGGCGATATTGGCGGCGGCGGCTTCGGCAAATTTATTCCAGGGGCACACGGCCAGGCAATCGTCGCAGCCATAAATGCGGTTGCCAATGGGCCCACGAAATTCATGCGGGATTGGGCCGGCATGCTCGATCGTCAGATACGAAATGCAGCGCCTGGCATCGAGCCGATAGGGGGCCGGAAAGGCGTCAGTCGGGCACGCGCGCTGGCAGGCGTCACAACTGCCACACCGGTCATCGCCCGGCAAATCACGCGTCAAATCCAGCGTAGTGTAAATCGCGCCCAGGAACAGCCAGCTCCCCGAATCGCGGCTGACAAGATTGGTGTGCTTGCCCTGCCAGCCCAGCCCGGCTGCTTCAGCAAGCGGCTTTTCCATCACCGGGGCGGTATCGACAAAGACCTTCAACTCGCCGCCCGCTGTCTCGACGATCCAGCGCGCCAGCGCCTTCAGCGCGCGCTTCACCACATCATGATAATCGCCGCCTTGCGCATAGACCGAGATCCGGCCGCGATCCCCCGCCCCCGCCAGCGCCAACGGATCAGTGGCCGGTGCATAGCTCATCCCCAGCGCGATCACGCTGTTGACCGCAGGCCACAACGCACGCGGTTGGGCGCGTTGATCGGCCCGCGATTCCATCCAGATCATCTCGCCATGCGCGCCATCCGCTATCCAGGCGCGCAGGCGTTCCGTGGTATGGGGCGCAAGCGATGCCGGCGCGATTCCGCACGCCACAAAACCAAGATCGGCGGCCTTTGTCTTTACCCTTGCTGCGAAAGACGTGTTTTCGTTCATCCTTCCCCGCTACCCATCGGCGGAAAGGGTCGATAAACACACCCGATCATGCCGCGTCTACTCGTTAGGGGATTTTCTTGAAAAGCGAACTGGCGATCAGCGCCACCGGGCTCGTCAAGCGGTTTGGCGACCGACGCGTGGTGGACGGAGTTGATATCGCGGTGCCCAAGGGCGCGATCTATGGTGTGCTTGGGCCCAATGGCGCAGGCAAGACAACAACGCTGCGGATGCTGCTGGGCATCATCGAACCCGATGAAGGCAAGCGCAGCTTGCTTGGCTATGCCCGTCCCCGCGAGGCCAGCGACCATATCGGCTATCTCCCCGAAGAGCGCGGCCTCTATCCGGCGATGAAGGCGCGCGAGGCGATTGCTTTCATGGGCGCGCTGCGCGGGCTCGATTGGCGCGAAGGCCGCAAGCGCGCCGCAACGATGATGGAAGAAGCCGGCCTAGGCCATGCCGTCGATGAAAGGATTCGCAAACTCTCCAAGGGCATGGCCCAGTTGGTCCAGCTGCTTGGATCGGTGGTCCATCAGCCCGATCTGCTGGTGCTTGATGAACCTTTTTCCGGGCTCGATCCCGTCAATCAGGAGCGGCTTGAAGCGCTGATCATCGCCGAGCGGACGCGCGGCGCGACGATCCTGTTTTCCACGCATATTATGAGCCATGCCGAGCGGCTGTGTGACGGGCTGGCCATCATCGCGGGCGGCAAGCGCCGCTTTGAAGGCACCGTCGCCGAAGCACGCGGGATGCTGCCCCAGCAAGTCCATTATGTTGCCCAGCATGACGGCCCCGGACTGCCCGCATTGCTGCCTGCCGATGCCATGCGCGAGGGTAGCGGCTGGAAGTTCATCATGCCCGACAGCGGCATTGAAGCCCTGCTCGTCAAACTGATCGAGGCCGGTCACGGCATTGCCGGGCTGTCGATCGAGCGGCCCGGCTTGCACGATGCCTTTGTCAAAATTGTCGGGCCAGCCGCCCTGGAGAGCGCAAGATGACCAATCGGGGCCGCCTCATCCGCCAGACACTAACGATCGCGCGGCGCGATTTCACCGCAACGGTGTTCACGCCATTGTTCCTGCTGTTTCTGCTGTCGCCGCTTTTCCTGATCGGCTTTGCCACGGTTGGCGCACTTGGCGGATCGACGCTGGCGCGCGGCCCAGCCGATCGGACGCGAATCATCGCCTTTGTCGCCCCGACTGACGGCAAGCTGCTATTGGCCGCTGACGGCAAGCTGCGCGGATTGTTCCGTGACCGCGATGCCCCGCCAGCATTGACCGCTGAGCCTGCGGGTGACGATCCTGCCAAGCGCGCGAAAGCGGCGTTTGAAGCCAAGGACTTTGATGCGATTGCAGTGCTTTATGGCCCGCTTGATCGGCCGCAAATTCTGCACATCGAGCGCGGCACCCGATCAGCCGATTATCTCACCCAGCTCGCCGAAATCGTGGTCCGGCAGCGCGCGTCCGGCGGAGAAGGACCGCTCAGCGTCGCGACCAGGACCGTGATCAAACCCAGCATCGTCTCGCGATCGAGCAACAATGCCGCGGCGCTGATCGGCGTGACGGGGATTTTCTTCCTCACCCTGTTCCTGTCCGGCCAGGCCGTGGGCACAATGGCCGAGGAACGCAGCAATAAGGTGATCGAGATTCTCGCCGCCGCCGTTCCGCTCGAATCGGTGTTCCTTGGCAAACTGCTTGGCATGTTTGGCGTCGCGGTGCTGTTTGTTACCTTTTGGGGGACGCTGATCAGCCAGATCGGCACGTTCCTGCCGGGTGGCGGCGCTGCGCTCAGCGGGCTGGCCCCGGCGGTGGGCATGCCGGTGTTCATCCTGCTATTCTGCGCCTATTTCACCATGGCCTATATGTTGTTGGGCGCGGTTTTCCTGGGGGTAGGCGCCCAGGCATCGACGATGCGCGAAATCCAGATGCTGTCGCTGCCGATCACGATCATCCAGATGGCGATGTTCGGCTTGGCATCGAGTGCCGCCGCCGATCCAGGCACATTAATTGCGCTGCTGGCCGAAATTTTTCCGCTCAGCTCGCCCTATGCGATGGCTGCCCATGCCGGCAACAAGCCGGAAATCTGGCCGCATCTCGCCGCGCTTGCCTGGCAATTGCTTTGGGTGTCGATCACGATCTGGGTGGGTGCCGGCGCGTTTCGGCGCGGCGTGCTCAAATCGGGTAGCGGCCGCAAGCCCTTTGCGCTGTTCGCTCGGCGCGCATCGCGAAAGGATGGCGGGTACGCTATTGACACGAATGTAAGTTAGTAGTGAGGTGCGCCAATAGGAGAGACACCATGGCAACCTTGGCACCCGCACCAACGCATTCAGACGCGATCGATCCACTCGATGTGAGCCGCGCCGAGCTTTACCGCGACGATGTCTGGCAGGCGCCGTTTCGCCAGCTGCGGGCCGAATCGCCCGTCCATTATGTCCCGCACAGCGATTTCGGGCCGTACTGGTCGATCTCGACCTACAAGCCGATCGTCGAGATCGAATCGCTGCCTGATCTCTATTCCTCCGAAGTCGGCGGCATCACGCTGGCCGATTTCGATGAGACCATGCCGGGCGCGGTCAAGATGCCGATGTTCATCGCGATGGACCGCCCCAAACATACCGGCCAGCGCCGCACCGTCGCCCCCGCCTTCACGCCCAGCGAAATGGTGCGGATGACCGACAATATCCGGCTGCGGACCGCCGAAATCCTCGATTCGCTGCCCTGGGGGGAGGATTTTGACTGGGTCGATACCGTATCGATCGAGCTGACCACCCAAATGCTTGCCTTGTTGTTTGATTTCCCCTGGGAAGACCGACGCAAGCTGACTTTGTGGTCGGATTGGGCGGGCGATATCGAGCTGTTCAAGGATGAAGCGCAGCGGATGGTCCGCCTCCAGCATCTCCACGAATGCGCCACCTATTTTACCGGCCTGTGGAATCAAAAGGTCGGCAAGGAAAAGACGCCCGACCTGATTTCGATGATGATCCATTCGGACGCGATGGCCGAAATGGATCAGATGGAGTTTCTCGGCAATCTGATCCTGTTGATCGTCGGCGGTAACGACACCACCCGCAATTCGATGAGTGCGGCGGCCTATGGTCTCAACCTCTTCCCCGATCAGCGCGCCAAGCTGGAGGCTGATCCGTCGCTGATTCAGAACACCGTCCAGGAAATTATTCGCTGGCAAACGCCGCTCGCGCATATGCGCCGCACCGCCACACAGGACACGATACTGGAGGGCCAGCAGATCAAGGCCGGCGACAAGCTGGCGCTGTGGTATCTCTCCGCCAATCGCGACGAAAGCATCTTTGGCGATGACGCCGACAAGATCATAGTCGATCGCCCCAATGCCCGTCGCCATCTTGCCTTTGGCCACGGCATCCACCGCTGCGTAGGCGCCCGGCTCGCCGAGTTGCAGATCAGCGTGCTGCTGGAGGAAATGGCCAAACGCCGGATGCGCGTGAACGTGACGGGCGAGCCGGAGCGGGTCGCGGCCTGCTTCGTCCATGGCTATCGCAAATTGCCGGTGACGATCAGCAAATATTGATCAATCGGCGTTTTTGCGGCGGCATCGTAACCGCCGGCGGCATTCACCCGTATCCAGGGTATCGCACCTGTAGGGAGCCCCGAAGATGACTGATCGCCGCCAGTTCCTGTCCCTTGCCGCTGTTGGCAGCGCCGCCGCCGCGCTGTTTGGCTGGCGCACTGCGCCCGCATCGGCAAAGGCTGGATTCGAATATCAACTTACCGATGCCCAGTGGAAGGCGAAGCTTTCGCCGGCCGCCTATCGCACGCTGCGGCACGAAGCCACGGAATATCCCGGCACCAGCCCGCTCAATCATGAAAAGCGCACCGGGACCTTTGCGTGCGCTGGCTGTGCGCTGCCGCTCTTTTCATCGACGACCAAGTTTGACAGCGGCACGGGCTGGCCAAGCTTTTGGCAGCCGCTGCCCCATGCTGTAGCCACACGGGTCGATGGCAGCCTGATCTTTGAACGCATTGAAGTGCATTGCCGCCGCTGCGGTGGGCATCTTGGCCATGTGTTTGATGACGGCCCGGCGCCGACTGGCAAGCGTTATTGCATGAACGGCGTGGCGATGACTTTCCACCCCCAACACAAGGCTGCTTGATCCGCAGGCCATAGATCGCACCGCTCCGCCACTAACCGGGGCGGTGCATCAGCTAAACCGAACGATCAAAAAGCTGGCGTGCCAAGCAGACCGAGGATCACTGGCGTCGTCAGGGCGTTGGCGGCGATGGTGACCGGTGCGTTCGAGGCACCACCATCAAGCGGCGTGGCCTGCAGTGCTGGCGCGGCATAGATAAAGCCCTTGGCGGGATAGGCCGACTTGCCAAGATCGCGCAGCGGGCCATACCAGACACGCACTTCGCTCCAGTCACCCGCCACCGAAACGTCGATCGCACGCACATCGCGTTCAATCCCACCGGGGCGTGACCAATTAGCATGGGTCAACAAAATCTCGCGGTCGCTGACGATCTGGCTGACCATCGCGACATGGCCCAGCCGCATTTTACCGGTCGCTTCAAAGGCAAGCACCGCGCCAATCTTTGGCGTGGTCCCGCGGGCATAGCGGCCTTCCGCCTGCGACCACCAAGTCTTGGCATTACCGTAAATGTCGATGCCGGACATCTCACGCGCAAAGGGTACGCACTGGAGCCGCCCGGCCATGGCCGGGGTCGCCGTCATCAAGACGCACGATAACACCAGCGCGAATCGCGCTGCCAAAGTCTTGAATGTCACGAAGCCCCCGAAGTGTTTCTACGCTCGTTAAGCCTGCCAAAGCAGACCCGCGCGCCGATGAAAACCCATGCGACGGGTCGAAGGGAACCTTTTAGGACGAACCGTGTGCAGGGGGCGATGACCGGTCGGCGCGCGCAGCATGAAGGGCTGCGACAGGCCCAGCCCAGCCATTGCGCGCGCGCTCAGGCCGAGCATTGTCCAGGTACCGACGCGCGCAAAGGTCCTGACCGGCGCTGGAACCGGCCCGCCCCGCCCTTACCCGCCCGTCGTTGCCCCCATCTGCGCCAGCCGCGCCTGATGGTCGGCCCGACCAAAGGGGAAACGCGAATAGACGAACGCCGCCAGCCCGTAGAACAGCAGCAACAGGACGATGAAGATCAGCGTCAGCCGGTCAACAGTGGCGATCGGCACCTGCCCGGGCTGGGCCGATGCCGGAAATTGCGCTATCGCCAGAATGACGCCGGCCATGAAGATGCCGAGCCCGCCGACCATCTTCTGCACGAAAAAACTGCCGGCAAAAAACACCCCTTCAGACCTTCTCCCGGTGCGGATTTCGGATTCTTCGACCACATCGGACAGCATTGATGCGCCAAGAATGAAAGCGCCGACGCCACACATGGTGTTTGCCCCGAAGATCACCAGCAGCAGCGGCAACGCCAGCGGTGATTCGGGCGTGGGGAACACCCCCATCAGACGCAGGATATAGGGGCTGACGACGAGCAGGGCGTTGCCAGCCGACAACAGCATCGCGACGCGCCCTTTGTCGCCGACGCGGGTCAGACGCGGCGTGATGAAAAACGCCACCACCACGCCAATCAGCAGCGACAACGACAGCCACTGATAGTCGCTGCCCTGCATCATCCACACATATTGGTACATATAGTTCGACAAAGCGAAGGAGATGCCCTGCGCGGTATAGGCGCATAGCCCGGCGATCATCAGCACCATGAAGCCCTTATTGGCCACGGTCTGCCGAAAGGCAGCGAAATGGTCGGACACCGTCTCATCGCTTTCGGCGAGTTTGGGCAGATGCTTGATTTCCGGATGCAACCCCGCCGCTGAAACCAGGATCGACACGACCATTAGGATCGCCCCCAGCAACGCCATGCGGCCATAGCCGGGGCCGTTCTGCAACCCCACCGCATGCGTCGCATCGGGCACGAGGAACACCGCATAAGCGAGCGAGAGCATGCCGAGCCCGCCCACCCAGCCGAACAGATAGCGATAGGAGAAGATCCGCGTGCGTTCGTCATAATCGGAGCTGAGCTCTGGCCCCAGCGCCGCTGCGGGGATCTCAAAAGTCGACAGCGCAATCCGCACCAGCAGGGCACTGCCGAACAAATAGAAGAGCAACGCCGTCTGGCTCCAGCCACTGGGCGGGTTCCACAACAACAGCCAGCCGATCGCGACGGGAATCGCCGAACCGTACATCCAGGGATGCCGCCTACCCCATTTGCTGCGGGTATGGTCCGACAGAAAGCCGACGGCGGGATCGACAAAGGATTCGATCACCATCGCCATCATGATCGCAATGCCGACCGCGCCCGCCGACAGGCCAATCACCTGGTTATAATAGAGCAGCAGGAAAGTCGCGAAGCCATTATCCTTGATGCCATAGGCGATTGAGCCAAAGCCGAATGCCAATTTGCTGCGCGCGGGCAGCTTGCGCGCGGCGGGCACCGCGATGGTTGTGCTCACCGAAACGCTTCCAGCATCGCGAACAGCGATGGCACCTTGGGGTCCCAGCTATGGCGCGGGCCGATCGTCATGCCGCCATCGACAACAATATGCGTGCCCGTAACAAAGCGCGCATCGTCGCTGGCGAGATAGGCAACGGCGGCGGCGATATCCTCTGGCTGGCCGGCATATTGCAGGGGCTGGGCGAGGTTGGCGATCGATCCGATCGCGGCATTGGCCTGAACGCGCTTGTCGCCATCGATCCCCAGCGCACTGGTGAAGATGTTGGTGGTGATGAACCCCGGGCAAACCGCGTTGACGCGGATTTTGTGCTGGGCCAGATCCGCCGCCGCCATCTTGGTCAGGTGCAGGACACCAGCCTTGGCGACCGAATAAGCGGTCGGCGCTGCCCCGGTCTGCAGTGCCGCGATCGACGCGGTGTTGACGATCGCCCCGCCACCCCGCGCGGCCATCAAGGGGGCCGCATACCGGATGCCAAGCGCGACCGAGCGCAGCAGCAGATTTTGCGTATCATCCCATTCATCGGGCTCGATCGCATCAATCTTGGCGCGCGCGCCACCCGCCCCGGCATTGTTGAACAGAATATCGATCCCGCCCGCTGCCTCTGCGGCCAGGATCAGCGCTTCGATATCGGCCGCTTTCGTAACATCGGTACGCTGAAAATGGATTCGGCCATTGGAGGTTTGCGCCAGCTCCAGCCCGCCGACTTCGTCAATATCACCCGCCCAGACTTCCGCCCCTTCATCGACCAACCGAAGCACTGTTGCCCGTCCAATGCCCGATGCAGCGCCGGTAACGACGGCACGCTTGCCCGAAAAGCGCATCAACAACGATCCTCTCTCTGCTATTTTGATGGCCACGATAGCGATCCTCCAAGGGCGCGTCACTTGCTTTTGGAATTTCGGGTTTGGGCGACTTGCGGCGAGGCAGCGGCTGCGATAGCGGATAGTCAAAATATCAAGAGGATGAGGGCCGTGGCGCTTGATGCAGAAACTTTTGATGCGCTGATCGATACAGTGCGCCGCTTCGTCAGCGAAAAGCTGCGCCCGATTGAGGCGCAGGTTGAGGCCGACGATGCGATCCCCGCTGACATCCTTCACGAAATGCGCGCGCTCGGCCTGTTTGGCCTGTCGATTGGCGAGGACTATGGCGGGCTTGGCCTGACGATGAGCGAGGAGGTGCGCGTCGCGATTGAGCTTGGCCGCACCACCCCCGCCTTCCGATCAGCCGTTGGCACCAATGTCGGCATCGGCAGCCAGGGGCTGGTGATGGCCGGCACGCCCGAACAAAAGGCCGCCTGGCTGCCGCGCATCGCCAGTGGCGACATCGTTACCAGCTTTGCGCTCACTGAACCCGATGTCGGCAGCGATTCCGGCGCGGTGAAAACGCGGGCCGTGAAGGACGGCAACGTGTACCGCCTGTCGGGCACCAAGCGCTACATCACCAATGCCGACAAGGCCGATCTGTTCACGGTGATGGCCCGCACCGGCGAGGAAGCTGGCGGGCGCGGCGTTTCCGCTTTTCTCGTGCCCCGCACCCTGCCCGGCCTCAGCATCGGCGAACCGGAAAAGAAAATGGGGCAAAAGGGCGCAAAGGTCGCCGATGTCATCATGGATGATGTCGAAGTGCCAGCGGCCAATATGCTGGGTGCCGAGGGCGAAGGCTTCAAGATCGCGATGCGCGTGCTCGATCGCGGGCGGTTGCATATATCGGCGGTGTGCATCGGGGTCGCTGAACGGCTGATCGCTGACTGTGTCGCTTATGCGACCGAGCGCAAGCAGTTCGGCAAGCCGATCGCCGAGCATCAGCTGATACAGGCGATGATCGCCGATTCAAAGACCGAAGCGCTGGCCGCACGCGCGCTGGTGCTGGAGACCGCCGCCGCGAAGGATGCGGGCAAGGACGTCGTGATGGAATCGGCGGCGTCGAAATATTATGCCAGCGAAATGGTCGGCCGCGTGGCAGATCGCGCGGTGCAGATTTTCGGCGGGGCGGGCTATATCGCCGATTACGGGATCGAGCGGCTCTACCGCGACGTGCGGCTATTCCGCATTTATGAGGGCACCAGCCAGATCCAGCAGCTGATCATTGCCAGAGAGACAATCAAGCGCGGGGGCTGATGCCAGCGCCGCGCGTCACCTAAAAACAGGAGAACATCACATGGACACCACCAACCTCTTCCGGCTCGATGGCCGGATCGCGCTCGTCACTGGCGGCTCGCGCGGCATTGGCAAGATGATCGCGGCGGGTTTTATCGCCCAAGGCGCGACCGTTTATATCAGCTCGCGCAAAGCCGAAGCCTGTTTCGAGACGGCCAAGGAACTCGGCGACAAATGCATCGCGCTGCCGCAGGACGTTTCCACCGTCGCGGGCTGCAAGGCACTTGCCGCACAGCTGGCCGAGCACACCGACAAGCTCGACATCCTCGTCAACAATGCGGGTGCTGCCTGGGGCGAGAGCTTCGAGACCTTCCCTGAAAAAGGCTGGGACAAGGTGATGGACCTGAATGTGAAGTCCCCCTTCTTCCTGACCCAGGCGCTGCACGAAGCGCTGAAGGCCGGGGCTAGTGCAGGCCAGCCCGCCAAGGTGATCAACATCACCTCGATCGATGGGCTGCGGCTCAATCCGTGGGAGACGTACAGCTATCATGCGTCAAAATCGGCGCTGATCTATCTCACCAAGCGGATGTCGGCGCGGCTGATCACCGATCACATCAACGTCACCTCGATCGCGCCGGGCGCCTTTGCCAGCGAAATGAACAAGGCCGCGCGCGACCATGGCGACGCGATCGCCAAGGGCATTCCGGCCAAGCGGATCGGCGTTGACGAGGACATGGCCGGCACTGCCATCTACCTGGCGAGCCGCGCGGGCGATTATGTGGTGGGCGAGACGATCGCGGTCGATGGCGGGCTGGTCTACGGCGCGCTGGGGACCAGCATCGACGCGTAACCTAACCGAGCAACTGGACGTCGAGGCCGAGGCCCAACCCGGCCTCGGCCATCCGCCGGTCGAGCGTGACGAGCGTCGCGCCCGCTGCTGCAGCAACGGCGAGGTGTAGCGCATCGCCACTGCCGAGCGGCAATGCGCTGCGGGACAGCAAATCGCCAGCCGATTCAAAATGACGTTTGTTGATTGGGATGAATCGCGCGGTTGCATGGAGCATGGCGGTGATCATCCCGAGCAACTGTGGTGGCTCTATGGACGATATCTGTCTGGCGCGTGTCTTGGCCGCGAGCGCTGATGCAATTTCGGTTTCGCACCAAGCGCTGCTTACCATATCGCCTGGAAGAATGCTGATCAGCCATGTCTCTGCAATCAGGGAAAATGCCTCTTCAACATAGGCGCTGACCAGCACCGACGTATCCGGATAGACGAGGGTCAAAGCAAATCTTCACGCCGCAGTCGCTCGACGAAAGACAATCCATCGGGATCGACATAGGGCTTAGAAAGCGCGCGCGCGGCTCGCATCGCCTCCACATCGATCGGCTTTTTGGGCTGATCCTCTGCCACCAGCCGCGCAACGGGCTTGCCGCGCCGGGTGATCGACACGGTTTCACCCGCTTCGGCGCGGTCGATCAGCTCGCTCAACCGCGCCTTGGCATCGGCAATGCTGTAAGTCTCCATCGCCCTCTCCTGACTATCTAGATGGTCATGTAGCTGCAAACTGGCGAAATTTCTACCCCGCAATCCCGCCCACCGCCGAAAACGCCAGCGGCTTGCCGGGCCGTGTCGGGGGGCTGAACGTCAAATAAATCAATGTTGTACTGGAGGCATGGTTGGGAAATTGACTGCTGGTTACGGCCAGCCACTGCGTCCACCCGCAGACGACAGCAGGCCCCGGCAAAGCGCATTTTCATGTTGTGGGTGATCCCCCTGGTCACCTGTCGGCGATCTGACGTACCCCTCCACTTGCGCGACGACAGACGCAAATCTACGACATTCGATAATGGCCCCAAGCTTTCTTGCCCTAATAGACAGGATGTTGGCGTTTGGCAGCCTTGCGCTGTTCGCCATCGGGGTGATGCTGACGATTCGCGATGTGCGCCATGTCTTGCCTGGTCGGTTGCTCATCGCGCTGTTGTTCAGCCTGATGGGTCTTGCCGTAACCATCATGCCAGACGCTGATGTGATCCCGGCGTCCTTGCTGATCGTCGCAAGGGCGGTCGGGATTCCCAATCTCGGCCTGCTTTGGTGGTTCTGCCTGTCGCTGCTGCGCGACGATTTTCGCATTGCTACGCTGGAATGGATCGGGCTGGTCGCCCTTGCCTGCGTACCGGCATTTTACTTCGTCGAGTATCTGGGAATCGCGATGCCATTTAGCGCGGCAGTGCACAGGCTCGGCAGCATTCCCCCGGTCTTCATGATTGGGCACATCGTCTGGGTGGCGCTTTCGGAACGCCGTTCAGACCTGATCGAACATCGCCGCGCGGTGCGCCTCTGGATGGTCTTTGCGCCATTAGCGGCACTGATTGTATCGCTGCTCACCGAAGACCTAGAGAACGCCCAACTCGGTTCGATCGTTCGCAATGGCTTGGGTGTGCTCCCTGTTCAGTTGGGGCTTCTCTTCTGGCTGATGCGGGTGAGCCCGGAACGATTACAGTTTAAACCCGTGGCGCGAACCGTGGCTGACGAGCCCCGCATCGACCCAAAAGATCTGGCGCTACATCGCCGGTTGATGCAGGCGATGGATCAGGATCGCGTCTATCTCCGTCCCGGGCTGACGATTGACGGCCTTGCCGAGCAGCTAAAGGTACCAGCGCATCAGCTGCGCCATTTGATCAATGCCGGCATGGGCTTTCGTAACTTCGCGTCGTTCCTAAACGGCTATCGTCTGACGCATGCAAAGGCTGCGTTGGCGGATAGTGACCGCGCGCGAGAGACAATTCTGGCGATCGCCTACGACTCCGGTTTTGCGTCGCTGCAGTCTTTCAATCGGGTTTTCAAGGATGTTGTCGGCCAAACCCCGACCGATTTTCGAATGGCAGCACTCACTCCTCCTGCCCAAAACTGAAAACATCATCCCACATTCGAAACTGGGCAGCATTTTCCGGCATTGGGGGGACGGCGTATGCCGCGCTGGGCTTGTTGGGGACATCGTTTCCAACAGGAGTTACCGACGATGAAAACCATGTCCCTTGCACTTACTATCGCCTTGGCCACCATGGCCAATGGCGTGCCAACCCAACCGCTCTACGCGGCTAACGCCGAAAAGACCCAGCAGCGCGGGTCGATCGCATCGGTTGAGCGGCTAGGCATCATTCGCCAGACGAACCTGCAGAAAATTGCGGCTGAGTTCCCCGGCGAAATCACGGCCAAGCAGAGCGTCGAACTGTTCCGCGTCACCTATTGGACTGTCCTTAAGGGCAAGCCCATCAAGGCTTCTGGCCTGTTCGTGACACCGCAAAATGTGAAGCAGCCCAAGGGTGTGATGATGTATCTGCACGGGACGACCAATACCCGCGCATTATCTCCCTCACAGCCAGATCGTGCGGATGGGGAAGCCGAAGCAGCGGTGTTTGGCGCCAACGGATATTATGTTGTCCTGCCCGACTATATTGGCCTGGGCGTATCGCACGAACCGCATCCCTATATCATCACCAAACCGCTGGTTGACGATTCTATCGACATGCTGAAGGCGGTGCGGCAGATCGCTAGAGACCGCAAACTCAACTGGTCACCAAACCTCTTCATGATGGGCTTTTCCCAAGGAGGTCAGGTGGTTGCAGGTGTTCACCGCGAACTCGACCGCCGCCCAATCCGGGACTATCGGCTGAGAGGCTCGATCGGCGTGGCCGGCCCCTATGAACTGCGCAAGACATCGCTGCCAAAGGCAGTCGAGAGCAATTGCCTCAAATGCATGGGCTATTTGGCTTGGGGGGCATCGGCCTATGCAGACTTTTACGGTTATCCGATTAGCACGGCGCTGAAGCCAGCCTATGCCAATGGCGTGCCCAAGCTGTTCGATGGATCAAAGACGATGTGGGAGATCGGCGCTGCATTGCCCGCAAAGGCTGAGGACATGTTCCAATCCGAATTCCTGCAGGACATGCGCACCAACGGCGATAACTGGTTCACCAAAGGACTGGATCGCAATGAAACCTATCGTTGGGCTCCGATCGCTCCATTCCGGCTTTATACGGGCGAGAACGACATCGACGTGACGCCATTGTCATCCAAGGCATTCTTTGACTATGCCAAGCGGCGCGGCGGCAATATCAGCTTGCACAGCCTGGGAGCGGTCGATCACATGGCCAGCATTTCTCTGACGATGGCACCCGCGCTGAAATGGTTTGAAGAATTGGCGCAGACCAACGCTCCCGCGCCATCGCGCTAACAATTACAAAATCCACTGCCCCGACACGGGGTGACAACGCGTCAAAACGAGCGGCGGCTTTTGCCATCAATCAGCTAAATGCCGCCGTTCCCCTCCCCTACCCCGCAATCCCCCCGGCAGCCAGCACCGCCAGCGTCACGAGTTCGCTCGCGGTGCTCGTCATCGGGGCG
The DNA here is from genome assembly GCA_001464615.1 of Sphingomonadales bacterium Ga0077557. Classification (GTDB taxonomy): domain Bacteria; phylum Pseudomonadota; class Alphaproteobacteria; order Sphingomonadales; family Sphingomonadaceae; genus Sphingomonas. The sequence continues at coordinate 119,744 of LNFI01000027.1, forward strand.
ATCTGGACGCTCTTTTCCATGCCGACCAGCATCGGGCCGATCACTGCATCACCCCAAGTGGACGCCGAGGATCAAGGCGGCGTTGTCGTTACAATGGTGGTCGGTGTCGACCGCAATTATTTGTCGCCCTTCAGACCGACACACTGCTTCCAGATGCCCCCGATCGTGCCGAACTGCTTACGATATTCGATGCGACTGCCAGTGCCATCCGGAAAAATCGAAAAAGCTAGCGAAACACCGCCATAGCCATTCTTGATCAATACAACGCGCGATCCATCGTCTCGTTCAAGCGCCGGTGTGTGATTCTTGTCCGACAGGCAGAACGTTACTTCCTTGACGCTTTTCTCAGACCGGAAGACTTCGGTTGGCGGCTTATCGAGCACTTTCTGCGTTGACGCACAACCGGCCAAAAGCCCGATCAACACAAGCGCCGAAAACTGTACCTTTTGCATCGCACCTTCCCCCCTAAACCCATAGCTATTGTGCAGACTGTGTCCGTCACAGTGCAAAGGCTAGCCGGGGAGTACCCGTATTGCGAGTCAACAGTTGTCCGATTTCAGCCCGTTTTAGAGCGAATTCACCCAGCAATCCCCCCGGCAGCCAGCACCGCCAGCGTGACCAGCTCACTCGCGGTGCTCGTCATCGGGGCGATCTGGACGCTCTTTTCCATGCCGACCAGCATCGGGCCAATCACTGCATCGCCGCCCAGTTCGCGGAGCAGTTTGGCGGAGATGTTGGCGCTTTGCAGGCCGGGCATGATCAGCACATTGGCGGGGCCGGAAAGCCGCGCGAAGGGGTAGTTCGCCAACTGGCGCGGGTTGAGCGCCACATCAGGCGCCATTTCGCCTTCATATTCGAAGCTGACGTGGCGATCGTTCAGGACGCACACCGCATTGCGGATATTTTCCAGCCAGCGCCCTTCGGGATTGCCGAAATTCGAATAGCTGAGGAAAGCAACGCGCGGTTCATGGCCCATGCGCTTGGCGACGAGCGCGGTTTGTTCGGCAATGTCGGCGAGTTCTTCCGCCGTCGGGCGTTCGTTGATCGTGGTGTCGGCCATGAACACGGTGTGCTTGGCGCCGACCATCACATGCACGCCGAACGCGGTGCGGCCTTTGATCGGATCGATTACGCGCCGCACCTCGCGCATCGTTTGCGCATAGGGCCGCGTGATGCCAGTGATCATCACATCGGCCTCGCCCAGTTGCAGCATCACCGCGCCGAAGATGTTGCGATCCTGGTTGATCATGCGTTCGCAATCGCGCAGCAGATAACCGCGCCGCTTGAGCCGTTCGTAGAGAAACTCGACCATCTTGGGGACCAGCGGCGATTTGCGGCTGTTGTGCAGTTCATATGTCTCGGGATCGGTGACGCCGAGCGCGCGGAGGCGATCATAGACGTCGTCGCGCCCCACCAGCACCGGGGTGCCATAGCCACCCGCCTTGAACTCGATCGCGGCGCGCAGCACGACTTCCTCTTCGCCTTCGGCAAACAACACGCGCTTGGGGTTGGCGCGCGCGCTTTCATAAGCAAGCGTCAGCACCGAGGTGGTCGGGTTGAGCCGCGCGCGGAGCGACTGGCGATAGGCTTCCATGTCGAGAATCGGCTTGGTCGCAACGCCCGAATCCATTGCCGCCTGCGCGACTGCAACGGGGACGATTTCCATCAGGCGCGGATCAAACGGGGCCGGAATGATGTAATCGACGCCAAAGCTGTGGCGCACGCCGTAAGCGACCGCCACTTCCTCGGGCACTTGCTGGCGCGCGAGTTCGGCCAGCGCATTGGCGGCCGCAACCTTCATCTCATTATTAATCGCGGTCGCGCGCACATCGAGCGCACCGCGGAAGATGAAGGGGAAACCAAGCACATTGTTGACCTGGTTGGGATAGTCAGACCGCCCAGTGGCGATGATGACGTCGGGCCGAACGCGCTTGGCATCGGGCGGGGTGATTTCGGGATCGGGATTGGCCATGGCGAACACGATTGGCTTGGCCGCCATCTTCATCAGATATTCGGGTGCCAATGCGCCCTTTGCCGACAGGCCCATGAACACATCAGCGCCGTCGAGCGCTTCCTCCAGCGTGCGGCGATCGGTCTTGGCGGCGTGGGCGGATTTCCACTGGTTCATGTCGCCATGCTCGCGGCCCTGATAGATCACGCCGGATTTGTCGCACATGATCAGTTGGTCATGTGGCAACCCCATCGCCTTGATCAGCTCGGCACACGCAATCGCGGCAGCGCCGGCGCCGTTCATGACGACGCGGATATCCTTGATGTTGCGCCCGGTGAGGAACAGCGCGTTGATCAGCCCGGCAGCGGCGATAATCGCGGTGCCATGCTGGTCATCATGCATGACCGGGATTTTCATCCGCTCCTTCAGCGCCTGTTCGATGATGAAGCATTCGGGCGCCTTGATGTCTTCAAGGTTGATGCCGCCAAAGCTGGGTTCCATCAGCGCAACCGCGTTGATGATCGCATCGGGATCTTCGGTGGCCAGTTCGATATCGATCGCATCAACATCGGCGAAGCGCTTGAACAGCACCGCCTTGCCTTCCATCACTGGCTTTGACGCCAGCGCGCCCAGATTGCCCATGCCAAGGATGGCGGTGCCGTTGGAAATCACCGCGACCAGATTGCCCTTGGCTGTATATTCATAGGCCGCCGCCGGATTTTCATGAATGGCGCGCACCGGCACCGCGACGCCCGGCGAATAGGCGAGCGCCAGGTCGCGCTGGGTGGCCATGGGCTTTGACGCGATAATCTCGATCTTGCCCGGCCGCCCCTCCGAATGGAACAGCAGCGCCTCACGCTCGGAAAACTGGACGGTCGATTCATCGGTCATGGCTGGCCCTTCAGCTGATACCCGGTCTTTACGGGGCCGATGCCGTTTCTTCCACCCCTGGCGCGCATCGCCTTGAACATAGGATGCTTGGCTGTATCAACCGATCGATGACCGGCACCGCCCCCACCCCAATGATGACGCAATATCTGGCGCTGAAGGCGGAGGCCGAGGATTGCCTGCTCTTCTACCGGATGGGCGATTTCTTCGAGATGTTTTTCGAAGATGCCAAGATCGCCGCTGCCAGCCTCGACATCGCATTGACCGCACGCGGCGAGCATGACGGCGTACCGATCCCGATGTGCGGGGTGCCAGTCCATGCGGCGGAGGGCTATCTCGCGCGGCTGATCAAGGCCGGGCACCGGGTTGCCATTGCCGAACAAACCGAAAGCCCGGCAGAGGCCAAGAAGCGCAGCGGCAAGACATTGGTCGGGCGCGCGATTGTTCGCGTGGTGACGGCGGGGACGCTGACCGAGGAAGCGCTGCTCGATGCGCGCACCGCCAATTGGTGCGTGGCGATCGGCGAGGCAGCGGGCGGGGTGGCGATTGCCGCTGCCGATATCTCGACCGGGCGGTTCGAGATAATCGAGACCGATGCTGCGTCGGTGGCCGCTGATATCGCGCGGCTGGCGCCCGCCGAGACGATCGCGTCGGACGCCACCGCGTTCGAAGACTTGGCGACCGGGCGCAGGCCCCGCGCGGAGTTCGACAGCGCTAGTGGTGAGGCACGAATCAAGACCCTGTTCGGGGTGGCGACGCTCGATGGCTTTGGCAGTTTTTCCCGCGCGGCATTGGCGGCGGCGGGGGGGCTGGTTCGCTATCTCGACCATAATGGCAAAGGATCGCTCCCCTTCCTCCGCCCGCCGCGTCTTGCCCGGACGAGCGAGGCGATGGCGATCGATGCCGCAACGCGCGAGAGCCTGGAGCTGACCGCCACTACTGGCGGCGCGCGCAAAGGCAGCCTGCTCGACGCGGTCGACCGCACCGTGACGGGCGCGGGCGCGCGACTGCTCGCTGCCGATATCGGCGCGCCGCTGATGGATCGCGGGCGGATCGAGGCACGGCTCGACCTGGTTCAGTTGTTTCATGACGACGCCGGCCTCCGGGACAGCCTGCGCGGCACCTTGCGCGCCCTGCCCGATATTGGCCGCGCATTGGGCCGGATCGCGGCGGGGCGCGGGAGTCCGCGCGATCTGGGACAGTTGCGCGATGGGCTCGATGCGGCGTGGCGGCTGGGCGAGCGGCTGGGGCGGATCGAGCGGGCACCCGCGTTGCTGGCGCAACTCGCCCCGCAACTGCGCGGACACGGCGCGCTGATCGACCTGTTTGCGCGCGCGCTGGTGGCATCGCCGCCGATCGATGCAGCGGCGGGTGGCTATATCGCGCCGGGCTTCGATGCCGCGCTCGACGACCTGCGCGATGCGGGCGCGGGCGGCAGGCGCGCCATCGCGGCACTCGAAGCGGACTATCGCCAGCGTACCGGCATTGCCGCGCTCAAGATCAAGCATAATGGCGTGCTCGGCTATCATATCGAGGTTCCGGCACGCGCCGCCGATCCGCTGATGCGGCCCGATAGCGGCTTCACGCATCGCCAGACGATGGCGGGCGCGGTCCGCTTCAACGCACCCGATCTCCACGATGTCGCGCTCAAGGTGACGCAGGCGGGTGCGCACGCGCTGGCCGCCGAAGCCGGGCATCTGGAGGAACTGACCGACACCGCGCTTGCCAACCGAGAGGCAATCGCCGCGACCGCCGATGCACTCGCCCGGCTCGATGTCGCGGCGGGCCTCGCCGAGCGCGCGAGCGAAGGCGGCTGGGCACGCCCTGCCCTGGTCGATCACGCCTGTTTCGATGTTCAGGGCGGGCGGCACCCGGTCGTCGAAGCGGCGGTCGCCAAGGCGGGCGGGCGCTTTGTCGCCAATGATTGCCGCTTGTCGGCGGATAACCGGCTATGGCTGGTGACCGGCCCCAACATGGGCGGCAAATCGACCTTTCTGCGCCAGAATGCACTGATCGCGGTGCTCGCGCAGGCCGGAAGTTATGTCCCCGCGACATCGGCCAAACTCGGGCTGGTCGACCGGTTGTTCAGCCGCGTCGGCGCGTCGGACAATCTCGCGCGCGGGCGATCGACCTTCATGGTCGAGATGGTCGAGACCGCTGCGATCCTCGCCCAAGCGACACCGCAGAGCTTCGTCATCCTCGATGAGGTCGGGCGCGGGACCAGCACCTATGACGGGCTCGCGATCGCCTGGGCAGTGGTCGAGGCGATCCATGAGGACAACCGCTGCCGCTGCCTGTTCGCGACGCATTATCATGAACTGACCCGGCTTGCCGAACGCTGCGACGCGCTCACCCTCCACCATGTCCGCGCGCGCGAATGGAAGGGCGATCTGGTGCTGCTCCATGAAGTGAGCGAGGGGCCAGCCGATCGCAGTTATGGCCTGGCCGTCGCGCGTCTGGCGGGCCTGCCGCCAGTGACGATCGCGCGCGCGAAGTCGGTCCTGGCCAAGCTGGAAGCGGGCCGCGCCAAGACCGGCGGCCTGGCGGCGGGGCTGGACGATCTGCCGCTATTCGCCGCCGCCGCTGAAATCGTCGAGGAAGCCCGCGATCCCCTGCGCACCGCGATTGAAGCAATTGACGTCGACGCCCTCACCCCGCGTGAGGCGCTCGATCTAGTGTATAAATTAAAAGCGGTGGCGCGCGGGGGCTAACGCTCGAGCGCTAACGACAAAAGCATCACCGCCCGCGCAGCCGCTCCCCAAAGGCCGTGCTTGCCGAACCCAGCTGGTCGGATTGGGTGCCGATGTCGGTGGCCACCCGTTCGATGAGATGGGCAAGGCCGACCGCCGCCTGGGCGTGATCGGCGAGTGCCTGCAGATCGGCCTGGACGTTCTGGGCACCGTCGCGCGCGCCGTCGACACCGCCGAGGATGCCGTCCGTTGCCCGGCGTTGCGCTTCGATCGCACGGGCGATGTCGGTCGCGCCAATCGCGATGCGGCCGACATCATTGGCCATCGCATCCACCGAGGCGGCGACATCCCCCGCATTGGAATCCATATCGGCGATATGTTCACCGATTTCGAGTGCGGCGGCGCGGGTCTGCGCGGCCAGCGCCTTCACCTCGCCAGCGACGACGGCAAAGGCCGCCCCCGCTTCGCCCGATTGCGTCGCTTCGATCAGCGCGTTGAGCGCCAGCGTATTGGTGCGCTGGGCGATGCGTTCGATCTTGGCGGTGATACCGCGCACCATCGCGCTGCTATCGGCCAGTTCGCGGGCCTGGGCACGCGCCAAGGCAGACACGGTTTCGGCACTGGCTGTCGCGTTGACCTGCGCGGTCACTTCCTGCGCGATTGCGCCGATTGCCGCGCGCAAATCGCCCGCAGCGCGCTGCACATCGGCCATGGATTGCGTCACCGTCAGCGCGCGGGTCCGCACGGCCGATACATGCGTGCCGCTGGCCTCGCCCAATTTGGTGAGTTTTGCGGTCGATCCGCCCAACTCCCGTGCCGCGTCACTCAAAATGGCAATCACCGCGACCACCGAGGTGTCGAACCGCTGGGCATGTTCGGCCATCGCCATTTGCTGGGCATCAGCGGCGCGCTGTTGTTCGGCGATGCGGCGTTGTTCATGCGCGCGTTCAAGCGCGCGCTGATCGTCGGCGGCACGGCGCTCTGCATCGATCCGGCGTCGTTCGAGCGCGGCGAGATCAATGCCCGCCCGCGTGCGATCAGCAAACAGGCGCGCCTGGCCGATCGCCAGTGTCTGCAGCGCGCCGACAAAGGCGATGATCGCGGCGACATAGAAAGCCGGCACCGGAACAATCGCGGTCAAATCCATCGCCAGCCGGATGGCGACCACCCCCATGAAAATCAGCGCCGCTTCGGGCAGCAACGTAAAGACCGTGCCGCCCAGACAGATCACCGCGACATTGACGCAGAAAAGGCCCACCCGGTCTTCGCTTAGCGGCGCCATATTGAGCGCGCCGACCAGCACGAACCACGCCAGTCCAATCGCCAGCGCAAAGCCAGTAACAAAGCGCACCCCTTGATCCGGTGCGGCCAGCCTTCGTTGCAATCTATCCTGCCAGGTCAGCATGATCAGCCCGACCACGGCAGCAATAATCGGTAGCGTTGCGACCAGGATCAGCGGCTGTTGGACGCGGAACGCGTAAAGCGCCGCCATGCCGATTGCAGTCACCAGATTAAGTGGCGCAAAGCGCAGCGCCATGCGCATCGTCGCGGCGACGCGATCCGCGCGGCTCAGCCCATCGATTGCAAACAGCGCCCGCACAGCGCGCAGCTGGCCGATCATCGGCATTTTCTGCAATTGGCGAATAAGTGCTGACATTCCATGAACCTAGCGGCGCGATGGTTAATTATGCGGTAACGCGCTACCCGCTTGGGCATATTGGAAGCGAAAGCGGTCGTTCTGGAGGTGACCGGGCAGCCGAATGGCTGTAGCTTGCGCCGATGGCCAGCCGTTTTGACTCCCTGCCGCAACGCCGAACGATTATCGATCGGCGCGCAATTGCTGATACGCTAGCTGCTCTTGACGCCAGTGACGCGGCCAGCATGCGCCAGACCGCCACGCGATTGCTTGCCTCGGCGCTCGCCGATGGCCGCGCCGAAATCGCCCGGCGGTTGAACGAGCACCCGTCGCGCGGGTTGGAAGCAGCGGCAGCGCAGGCATTTCTGATCGATCAGATCATCCGCCTGCTCTATGATTTCATCACCGAGCGATTGTACCCCAAGCCCAATGCGACGACGAGCGAACGGATCACCTTGATCGCCGTTGGCGGCTATGGCCGCGGCGAGATGGCGCCATTTTCCGATGTCGATATCGGTTTCCTCACGCCCTGGAAGCAGACGGCCTGGTCCGAACAAGTGATCGAATCGATGCTCTATGCGCTATGGGATTTGGGGCTGAAAATCGGCCATTCATCGCGCTCGCTTGACGAGATGGTGCGCCAGGCGAAGGCGGACATGACGATCCGCACGGCCTTGCTTGAAGCGCGCTATGTGTGGGGCGATACGGATCTATATGACGAAGCCGCGCGCCGCTTCAAGGCAGAGGTCCAGGCCGGCACCGCGCGCCAGTTCATCGCCGATAAGCTCGCCGAACGAAACACGCGTCACCAGAAAATGGGCGACAGCCGCTATGTCGTCGAACCCAATATCAAGGAAGGCAAGGGCGGCCTGCGCGATCTTCACACGCTGTTCTGGATGGGCAAATATGCCTATAATGTCCGCAGCGTCGCCGAACTGGTTGAAGCCGGGCTGCTGACGCGGATCGAATATCGCCAGTTCCACCGCGCCGAAAATTTCCTGTGGGCGGTGCGCTGCCACCTTCATTTGATCGCCGGGCGCGCGGAAGACCGGCTGACCTTTGACGTGCAGCGCGAAATCGCCGAGCGCATGCGCTATGCCGATCGCGCGGGGCAGTCGCGGGTTGAACGCTTCATGCGGCATTATTTCCTGCAGGCGAAAACCGTCGGCGATCTGACCGGCGTTTTCCTGGCGCATCTTGATGAAAAATTCGCGCGCAGCGGCCGCCGCTTCGGGCTGCCCTTGCTCAGGCGATCGCCGCGTAAGCTTAATGGCCTCATCCTCGATCGCGGGCGATTGGCGCTGCCCGGCGATGATTTCTTCGCGCGCGATCCTGTTAGGCTGATTGAGATTTTCTGGCTGGCCGACAAACATGGCCTGGAAGTCCACCCGATGGCGATGCGCGTGGCCGCGCGCGATTCAAAACTGGCCGACGATATTCGGACCGATCCGCGCGCGAATGCCTTTTTCCTCGACATACTCACCTCCCCGCGTGACCCGGAATCGGTGTTGCGTGGGATGAATGAGGCGGGCGTGTTCGGCCGCTTCGTGCCTGACTTCGGCCGGGTCGTCGCGCAGATGCAGTTTGACATGTATCATCATTATACCGTCGATGAGCATTCGATCCGCGCGATCGGGCTGCTCGCGCGGATCGAACGCGGCGAACTGGCAGAAGATCATCCATTGGCAGCGGGCATCCTGAAGCGGATCGTCTCGCGTCGGGTGCTCTATGTGGCGGTGCTGCTGCACGATATCGCCAAGGGCCGTGGTGGTGATCATTCGGTGCTGGGTGCAGAGGTGGCGCAGCGCCTATGCCCCCGGCTTGGCATGTCTGCAGCGGAAACCGAGACCGTCGCCTGGCTGGTGCGCTGCCATTTGCTGATGTCGGCGACCGCCTTCAAGCGTGATCTTTCCGACTTTAAAACGATCCTCGACTTTGCAGAGATCGTCCAGAGCCCGGAGCGGCTACGCCTGCTGCTGGCGCTGACCGTCGTCGATATCCGCGCCGTTGGCCCCGGTGTCTGGAACAGCTGGAAGCGTCAGTTGCTGACGGATTTGTACGAATCCGCCGAAGAAGTGCTGCGCCTTGGCCATAAGCAAAAGGGCCGCAGCGAAAGGATAGAGGCAAAGCAGGCGACCCTCGCCGCGACTTTGGGCTGGGACGAAGCACGCTTCAAGGCGCTGGTCGCGCGGCTGCCCGAACCTTATTGGGTGGCAGAGCCCGATGATGCGCTGGCCAGCAACGCCCGGTTGATTGAAAGGGCTGGCAACGCTCAGCTGTCGATCGAAGCGCAAGTCTATCCCGGGCGTGGCGCAACGCTGGTCACGCTCTATGCCGCTGATCATCCCGGGCTGTTCTATCGCGCGGCCGGGGCAATCCATGTCGCTGGCGGCAACATCATCGACGCGCGGATCCACACCACGCGCGACGGCATGGCGCTGGATAACTTCCTGGTCCAGGACCCGTTCGGCCGCCCCTTCGACCAGCCCGAACAATTGGCCCGATTAAAGACGGCGATCGAGGATTCGCTCGCCAATCGCGGCAAGCTGGCAGATCGGCTCAAGGCCAAGCCTCTGTCCCGCGTCCGCGCAGAGGCTTTTGAAATCGCGCCGGTCGTCTTGATCGACAATCAGGCGTCGAACCGGTTTACCGTCGTCGAGGTCAACGCGCGTGACGGACCGGCCTTGCTCAATCGGCTGGCGCTGGCGCTGTTCCAATCCAAGGTCACGATCCATTCGGCGCATGTCGCGACCTATGGCGAGCGCGCGGTCGATACCTTCTATCTGACCGACCTGTTGGGCGATAAGATCAGCAGCAGCCAGCGGTTGCGGTCCATCGAACGCCGCCTGCTGGGGGCAGCCGCCAACGAACAGGGCTGGGCAGAGGCCGCCTAGGGCCAGCGAAAAACAGGGGGGAAGATGACATGGCAGTATTGGGAATCGGCGGGCTATTCTTTCGCGCGCAAGACCCGGATGCGCTAAACGCCTGGTACCGTGAGCATCTGGGCATTGGCGCAGGCTGCGCGGCCGAGGACACCGGCCCGGTCGATGAATGGACCTGGAAGACGCAAGGCGGGCCAGTGGTGTTCGCGCCGTTCAAGCACGACACGGATTATTTTGCGGCGGATAAACAGTTCATGCTCAATCTGCGCGTTGCGAGCCTTGATGCGATGCTTGAGCAGCTCTCCACCGCCGGAATCGCGATCGAAACGCGCGCGGAATGGAATGACCCGTCGGTTGGCAAGTTCGCGCGCATCCATGACCCCGAGGGCAATGCCATCGAACTGTGGGAGCCGCCCGCCGCATGACCAATCTGAAGCCCAGGATTTGTCAGCCTGAGGGCCGGTTAGCGAGTGTAGAATAATGTCCGAAATGCGCGTCCGGCGCGCCAGCGAGGCAGATAGTGCAGCAATCGGCGCGCTGCATGTCGCTGCCTGGCGGGAGACCTATGTCGGCTTGCTTTCGCAGGCAGAGATTGAGGCGATGAGCATCGCTGCGCGCACCGCGCAGTGGCGTGCGCAGATCGGCGCGGGCACGGCGCGCGGGGTCTATGTCGCCGAAGAACAGGATGGCATCATTGGCTTTGGGGCGTGCACCAGCGAGCGCGACCTCGCCCTGATGACAGCGGGCTATACGGGCGAGGTGCCCGCGCTCTATATTCTGCGCCGCGGCCAGGGGCGTGGCGCTGGGCGATTGCTGATGCGCGCCATGGCCCGTCGACTGATCGCCGAGGGCGACCGCACTATGGCGTTATGGGTGCTGTCCACCAACGCCCCGGCGCGCGGCTTTTATGAACGACTGGGGGGGAAGATCGTGGCCGAGCGCGGCAGCGGCCATGACGCCGAGACCGCCTATGGCTGGCGCGACCTGTCCGCGCTGACCATAAGCACGGACAGCGATTGAGCAGCGCCCCAGATTACCCCTATCCGTGACGGGAAAGTCACGGCACCTTCTGTTCGGGAAAACGGGTTGGGGGAAATGTGATATGAACGTGATACGCCGCGATATCTTGCCGATGTGGCGGCAGGCCGCATTGATCGCCTTGCCCGCGATAACCTTCCTGCTTGTCGCTGCCGCCGATGACAAGAAGAGCAAATCCGGTGTGGCCATCTGGATTGCGCTGGCCGCTGTGTTCATCGCGCTTGGGGCGTCGATGGCGGGTCGGCTCAACAAGGCGCCCAAAAACGGTAAAGGCACCAGCGATGGCGGCGGCGATGCGCCGTTTATCGGCAGTGATGCTGGCCACGGCAAGCACCACGCCGATGCTGGCCATGGCGGGGACGGTGGAGACGGTGGAGGAGATGGCGGCGGGGGCGACTAATCGCCGCCCGCCGAACCGGCGTTATTTGGGCGCGAGCACCATCAGCATCTGGCGGCCTTCCATGCGCGGATAGGCTTCGACCTTCGCGGTTTCCACTACATCGGCCTGCACGCGCTGCAGCAGCGCCATGCCAAGCTGGCCGTGGCTCAGCTCGCGCCCGCGGAAGCGCAGCGTGATCTTCACCTTGTCGCCCTCATCGATGAACTCGAGCACCTTCTTCATCTTCGTATCATAGTCATGATCGTCGATGTTGGGACGCATCTTGATCTCCTTGATCTCCTGCGTCTTCTGGCTCTTGCGGGCGAGGTTGGCCTTTTTCTGGGCCTCATATTTGAACTTGCCGACATCAAGGAACTTGGCGACGGGCGGATCAGCGTTGGGCGACACTTCGACCAGGTCGAGGCCAACGGCTTGCGCCTGTTCCATCGCTTCGCGGGTGTACATCACCCCCAGATTTTCGCCATCCTGATCGATCACGCGCACTTTGGGCGAGACGATGAATTCATTAAAGCGCGGACCGTTGATCGGCGGTGGCGCGAGTGGGCGCCGGGTCATGGGAGGACGTATGGGTAAAGCTCCTGTGGTTGTAAGGGGTCTATATAGGGTTTTTTGCGCGAATGCGAAAGGGTGATGCGGCCCGATCAGCGAAGATCGGGCGGCGTGGCATCCTTGACCAGCATGGCCACCAGATCATCGAGCGTCATCATCTGCTGCCGGTCGCTGCCGAGCTGACGTAGCGCGACGGTGCCTTCCTCCGCCTCACGCTTGCCGACGACGAGCAGATTGGGGACTTTTGCCAGCGAATGTTCGCGCACCTTGTAGTTGATCTTCTCGTTGCGCAGATCGGTTTCGACGCGGATGCCGGCCGCCGCCAGCTTCGCCGCCACAACATGCGCATACTCGTCTGCATCCGACACGATCGTCGCCACCACCGCCTGCACCGGCGCGAGCCAGAGCGGGAACTTGCCGGCATAATGTTCGATCAGAATGCCGATGAAGCGTTCGAACGTACCAAGGATCGCGCGGTGGAGCATGATCGGCCGGTGGCGCTCGCCATCCGCGCCGACATAGCTCGCATCGAGCCGCTCGGGCAGCACCGTATCGGTCTGGATCGTGCCAACCTGCCACGTCCGCCCGATCGCGTCGGTCAGATGGAATTCAAGCTTGGGCGCATAGAAGGCGCCTTCGCCCTCCAGTTCTTCCCAGCCATACGCCGCCGTGTCGCGTCCGCTGGCCTTCACTGCGTCGCGCAGTGATTGTTCAGACCAGTCCCACATTTCCTCACTACCGAAGCGCTTTTCGGGGCGCAGCGCGAGCTTGATCGCATAATTGTCGAAACCCAGGTCGCGATAAACCGAATCGAGCAGATCGCAGAACGCCTTCACCTCATCGATCAATTGATCCTCGCGCACGAAGATATGCGCGTCGTCCTGCGTGAACTGGCGCACGCGCATGATGCCGTGGAGCGCGCCGTGCGGTTCATTGCGGTGGCAGCAGCCGAATTCGGCCATGCGGATCGGCAGGTCGCGATAGGATTTGATGCCCTGCTTGAAGACCAGAATATGCGCCGGGCAATTCATCGGCTTGAGCGCCATCATGTCGCCTTTGCCGTGGAGCACGGGGCCTTCGCCTTCGGCATTGGGCACCTCGTCGGGCACCGCGAACATGTTCTCGCTATATTTGCCCCAATGGCCGGATCGCTCCCACTGGCGCACGTCCATCAGCTGCGGCGTCTTGATCTCGGCATAGCCCGCTGCATCGAGCCGGCGGCGCATATAGGCCTCGAGCTGGCGCCACAGGATGAAGCCCTTGGGGTGCCAGAAAACCGACCCTTGCGCTTCGCTCTGCAGGTGGAACAGGTCCATTTCCTGCCCGATCCGGCGGTGGTCGCGCTTGGCGGCTTCCTCGAGCCGCGTCATGTGCTCGGCGAGCTGCTTCTTGTTGAGCCAGCCGGTGCCATAGATACGGCTCAGCTGCGGGTTGTTCTGGTCACCGCGCCAATAGGCGCCGGAGACGCGCGTCAGCTTGAAGGCGTCGGGATCGAGCTTGCCCGTGGAAGCAAGATGCGGCCCCCGGCACATGTCGAGCCAGTCCTCGCCCGACCAATAGACCGTCAGCGGCTCGTCGCCCGGCAGCTCGGCGGCCCATTCGGCCTTGAAGGTCTCGCCCTGCTGCTTCCAGCGGCTGATCAGCGTCGCGCGGTCCCACACTTCGCGGCGCAGCGGCTTGTCGGCGCGGATGATGGCGCGCATCGCCTCCTCAATCGCGGGCAGATCTTCATCGGTGAACGGGCCCCGCTCGGCCGTCGGCGCGAAGTCATAATAAAAGCCGTCGTCCGTCGACGGTCCGAACGTAATCTGCGTGCCTGGAAACAATTGCTGCACCGCTTCGGCCAGCACATGCGCGAAATCATGCCGCGCCATTTCGAGCGCATCGGCCTCGTCGCGACTAGTAACGAGCGCCAGCTGAGCGTCACCCTCAAACGGCCGCCCGATATCGCGCAACTCACCATCGACGCGCGCGGCAATCGCCGCCTTGGCGAGACCGGGGCCGATCGCCGCCGCAATGTCCGCAGGCGTGGTGCCGGGGGCTACTTCCCGAACCGAACCGTCGGGCAGTGTAATCGCGTAAAGCTCTGTCATGATCGTTCCTGTCGCATGGGCGCGCTTATGCACAAAGGGGCGTCAGGGGAAAGGGGAGAACGAGAAAGCGACGCCAGCCTCCCCCGTTCCCGGGTGAAGCCTGAAGCGTGGACGTCAACCGGTGACGCGCAACCCCAAGCCCCCCGGGAAGCCCCGGGTGGTGGTAGTCGTGGTCAAGGCGCGATGAGCTGCACCCGGTTTTGCGGGCACCAGGTTAGGCTACATTAGCCTGCTTCTCGAAGTCCATGGGGCTGAGATATCCCAAGGTCGAGTGCCTGC